>NZ_CDRMUA020000007.1:0-291585 GCF_977007025.2 Azospirillum largimobile | reverse complement strand
AACGCCGGGCTTCAACAGCGCATCGAGGCCTATCGCCGGCAGGGCGTTTCACTGAACTACAAGGCCCAGGCCGACGAACTCAAGCTGCTGCGCGCCGAGGTGCCGGAACTGGGCAACTATTCGTTCTCAGCCGAGCAGCAGGTGCTGCGCCGGCTCAACAAGACCTTCAATGCCTTCTTCGGTCGTGTGAAGCGTGGCGCCAAGGCTGGCTTTCCGCGCTTCAAGGCGTCCGCCCGCTTTCACGCGGCCGACTTCCGCTTTGGTGATGGCCTGACGATGAAGCCGGGGCGACGGTTGTCGATCGTTGGGATTCCAGGCCTGGTGAAGGTCAAGTGGCACCGCGACTGGCCGTCGGGTGCGGCGTGCGGCGCGGCCGTCATCACCCGGCAGGCCGGCAAGTGGTATGTCGTGTTCCAGCTCGATGCGCCGGTGGCCCACTCGGTGACCGGGCCGGTCACCGTCGGCCTCGACGCCGGACTGTCGGCGCTGGTGGCGCTGTCGGACGGCGCTCTGGTCGAGCGGCCGAACTGGACCAAGAAGGCCGCCAAGGGGCTGCGCAAGCGCCAGCGGGCGGTGTCTCGCAGCCGCAAACCGGATCTGCGAAGCAAACGCCGGAAGAAGGCGAAGGCGCGTCTGGCGGCTTACAGCCACAAGGCCGCCAACTGCCGCGCCGATTACCTGCACAAGCTGGCGGCGGACATCGTCGCCCGCTACGACCGCATCGCGGTCGAAGACCTCAAGATTCAAGGCCTGGCCCGCTCGATGCTGGCCAAGGACGTGTTGGACGCTGCGTGGGGCCTGTTGAGGGCGCTGATCGCTTACAAGGCCGAGAGAGCCGGTAAGCTGGTGGTCGCCGTCGATCCGCGCGGCACATCGCAAGAGTGCCCGTGTTGCGGCGCCAAGGTCGAAAAGACTTTGGCCGATCGCGTGCACCGGTGCCCGGAATGCGGTCTGGTCGAAGACCGCGACGTGGCGGCCGCGTCCGTCATCGAGTTCCGGGCCTTCGGGCACAACAAATTCAGGCCTGGATCGGGCCTTCGGACGCCAAGCGGGCGGGCTGCCGCGTAGCTTGTCCGAGAAGCCGCCGCGCTTTAGCCGGCGGAGTGATCACCGGTACACAGCCCACGGAGCCCGCCCGTTCTCTCTCTCTCTCTTGGCGGGCTGGAATGCCTAGGTTAGGATCGATCCCGCAACGCGGGCGACGGCTGTCGCACGAAAGACGATGAAGGTAGGAGCGATGCAAGCTGGGCAGTGGGCACCGACGACGGACGCACAAGGGGCTGAGGGTGCCCTGCCCGATGATCGGTCGCTCGACAGGTGGCGGCAGCGCATCCGCGAAACGACCTTCGGCAACTACCATCTGTGCATGGGGCTGGCCATCGAAGCTCAGGGAGAGCCGCAGGCCGCCGAGGCCCATTACCGCGCAGCACTGCACAATGATCCAGGCTGTTCCGCCGCGTTCATAAGACTGCAAGGCTTGCTCGAGCATCAGGGCCGATCGGCCGAAGCGCAGGCCATAGCCGCGCAGGCCGTGGCCATCAACCCTGCCTATCTGGCTGAGGCCGAGTTGGAACTGGCCCGGATCTACCTCGACCTGTCGGATATCGCGGCCTGCGAAGCCCAGTTGAAGTCCTATCTTGGGCGGCCGGGCGCGGTACCGCTACCGGCGGCGGCGCTGTTGCAGCGGATCGGAGAACTGCACGCCGCGCATGGCCGGTTGGAGGAGGCGAAGCGGTACACCGACCAGGCGATCGCTCTCGCCCCCGACTTGGTCAGGCACAGCCTGACGCTTGCCCGGAAGCTCGCCGAGGATATGCGCATCGACGAGGCGGCGGCGGCGCTTGACTTCTATCTGAAGCAAAATCCCGGCCATGCCATGGCGTGGCATTTCGCCGCCATCGCGGCGCAAATGCAGGACCGCCTGGAAGACGCAATAGCCGCCTCGCGCGAATCCCTGCGCCTCCTGCCACAAGTGCCGCCCAAGGTCCAGCTCGGTCTCTCCTTGTTGGCGACAGGGCGGTTGGAGGACGCGGAGGCAACCCTGCGCAAGGCAACCGCGGAGAGCGGCAACCAGCCCTGGGTAACCGCGACCCTCCAATGGTGCCTGATTGCCATGAACCGCCTTGACGCCGCAGCGGCCATTCCCGTCACGACCGCGCGGGATCGCTCCAACATGGCCATTCTGCATCTGCGGGCCGGACGGAAGGAAGAGGCGGTACGAGTTTTGAGCCAGATCTCCGACAGCGACGTCAGTTCCTGGCACCGCATCTGGATCGACGTGAATCGGTGCCATGTGTACCTGGAGACCGGGCGCCTTTCGGAGGCCGAGGAGGCCATGCGCGCGGCGGTGTCGATGTCACCCCAGGTTGCGCGCTTCTACATCCGTTGCCGGCCATGGGCGGCGGAGCAGTTGATGGCTGTGGAGCGCAATATCACGCGCTGAGCGCCAGAGGCCGGCCACCGGATGAATTATGATTTTGTTAGCAATAGCGTCGTATTGATCGGAATGCATCGGCAGCGTTGTCCCCGGCTCGCCCGGTCGATCGCTTCCATCCCGCGGAATACATGCAAGAAACGTTATCGATGCGTATTGCCGTTCTGTGCCGTGGCTCCGTTGGCGAAGGGCTGGGGCACCTGTACCGCAGTTTCAGCTTTGCCCAGGCGGCGGAGGGGACGGCCTTTGTTCGGGTTTTCGCGATCGCCGACAGCCTCTTCGCCTCCGTCTTTCACGGCCTGAGCCACCCGCCGGCGTTTGAGGCGCGGGAGGAAGACGCTATCAACCGGCTGGTCGCCTTCACCCCGGATGTGGTGGTGACCGATCTGGTGGAACTGGAGGACCGCTCGTTCGAACGGGTTCGCCGCTGTTGCCGGTTGCTCGCCTCCATCTCTCCCGTGTTTCGGCACGCCGCGCAAACCGACCTCTTCTTCACCCGTGGCCACCCGCCGACCGGGCTGTCGGGACCGCGGGTCTATTCCGGCCTGCGCTACGCCATCCTGAACGCCCGGTGCCGGCCGATCGATCCAGATCGCTTCGGCGAGGCGGTGGCGGCCCCGGTGCTGTCGGTGATGATGTCGTTTGGCGGAGCCGACGCCGACAACCACTCCCGCGCGGTGCTGGAGGTGCTGCGGGATATCGAGCGACCGCTTCTACTCTGGGTCATGTTGGGCAACGGTTATCTACATTCGCAGGACGAGCTTGCGGGCGCGGTGCGCGACATCCACCGCCATGAGATCATCATTGCCCGCACCAACCGCTCGATGTGGAGCGTCGCGTCCAACTGCGCCCTGGCAATCCTGTCCAGCGGGCTGTCCACCTTGGAAGCGATCTATGCCGGGCTTCCCGTCATCTCCATGCACCGGCTGAACGATCCCTCCCGCGAGGTGGTGACCGACTATGATCATCTGTGCCTGGACGGTGGCCGGTTCGACAATGACAGCCATCTTGGCTTGAAGAAGATCGTTGAAGACCTGTTCGACGATCGCCAGCAATTGCTGCGCATGCGGACCCGGCAACAAGGGCTGTTTGACGGGCGTGGGGCTGAACGGGTCCTCGACGTTATCCTGGAGCATGCCCATGCGGCCGTGACGGAGAGCGCATGGACCGCGTAGGAGCCATCATCCTGGCACGGATGGACTCCCGGCGGCTGCCGGGCAAGGCACTCGCCCGCATCGGGAATCGATCCTTGCTATGGCATGTGGCTTGCCGGCTGCCCCGCCCGCTGTTCGATGCGCCGCCGGTCCTCGCTACGACGAACCGGGCCGTAGACGATCCGTTGGCGGCGGAGGCGGCAGCATTGGGCTTGACGGTGTTTCGTGGCGCGGCGGAGGATGTCGCCGGCCGCCTCCTGGCCGCGGCCGATGCCCAGAGGCTGGACGGGATCCTCCGGGTCAACGGCGATTCCCCGTTTCTGGACGCCGGCCTGATCCACCGGGCGATGGGGATCTTTCGCCAGGGCCGCGCCGCCTGCGTCACCAACCTGCGGCCGCGCCGCCATCCCTACGGCGTAAGCGTCGAGTTGTTTCGGCCAGCAGCCCTTCGCGTCTGCCTGGCGCGCAGCCTGAATCCGACCGACCGCGAACATGTCACGACCTGTCTCTACGCGCATCTGGACGCGACCGACCTGCATGCTCTGGACGGCGCGGACCAGAACCTCGGGCGCGACGACTGGCGGGTACGCCTGACGGTGGACGAACCGGCGGACCTGGATGCCCTGCGCTGCTTCGCCCTCAGTTGCTCCGTTCCATGGGATCGGGTCACTTATAGGCAGGCGGTCGCGAGCGGTCTGTTCCGCCTGCTTCCCGACGATTGGCCAGTCAGCGGTTTGCCCGGAGCGGCGCCGTCGCCCGCGCTGCCTCAGACACTTCGAACGCCCGCACAGCCCGACGGCAAGGTTCAATGATCACCCTATTCAACATCCGCCCCCGCGCCCTGAACGTTGGCAACGACATCATTGCCCTTGGCCTGCGCGCCTTCGTGAAAGAGGCGTTCGGCGACATGGTGAACCTGATCTCGCTGCCGGCGACCGCCAAGTACGAGGCGCACGCCAAGGCCGGGCTCGACGCGGCGACCATCTACGAGATCAACCAGTACGGGCACGGCGTCATCGTGGGCGGCGGAAACCTCTACGAGAATGGCGAGCTGCAGTTCGATCAGAACGCACTGGCGGCCCTAGACGCGCCGCTGATGCTGTTCAGCCTGTCCATGGGGCGCATCTATGGACGCCTCGACCGGCTGGTGCGCCGGACCAACGCCATGCCGGACGACCGGGTCCGCGCGCTCAACGAAAAGGCTCTGGTCAGTTTCGCCCGGTGCGGCGCCACCCACGATTACCTGAAGGGGCTGGGCATCACCAAGGCGGCGCTGGGGGGCTGCCCGACCCTGTTCCTGGACGAGCTGGCCGATCGCCTGCCGGATATCCCCGAACCCAGCCGCGGCCAGGTTCTGCTGTCCATCCGCAATCCCGCGCTGATGAGCATCCCCTTGGACGCCCGCTCCCGCGTACGGGAAGACATCTGCGCGATCGTCGATCTGCTCGTGGCGCGGGGCTGGGGTCAACCCCGGCTGCTCTGCCATGACTACCGGGACATCGAGTTCGCTGCGTCGTTCAACGGCCTTGAGTTCATCTATGCAGACGACGCCGCCACTTTCCTGACCTTGCTTCGGTCGGCCCGACTTAACGTCACCTACCGGCTGCATTCCGCGCTGCCCTGCTTTGCCTTCGGCACACCGTGCGTGAAGATCTCCTACGATGAGCGCGCGCTCAGCTTGATGGAGACGGCGGGCTACGGCGACTGGAACATCGACATGGTGAAGACACCCCATGTTGCCTCCGCCGTCGCCGACCGACTGGACCGTTTGAGTGCGTTGCCTGCCATTCGCGCGGCGGCGCAGCCCCGGTGGGCCGCCTTGCGCGGTTCGATGCGCGCCGGCTTCGCCGATTTTGCCGCAGCCGTGCATACCTACCGGGACCATGGAGAAGGAAGCGTTCCGTTCCATGCCCCTCGGTCCTGAGCACATGGCGGCGCAGGATGCCAGCCCACGGCCCGAAGGCCGGAGACTGGCGTTTCGGGGAACTCTCCCAGGACAGGAACGAATCCGCTCCGCTATAGTGAGGCTACGGTGACTGGCAATTCCAAGGATACGGGCATGACCTCTGCCGTTCACATTGTTGCCGAGGCGGGCACCACCCACGAAGGCGACGTTGACACGGCCTTGCGGTTGATCGCGGCAGCGCAGGGCGCCGGCGCGGATTCGGTGAAATTCCAGTTCATCGATCCTGCCGGCCTCTATCTAACCCGGCTGCGCCAAGACGGCGCCCTGGTGGACAACCCGGTGGTGGCGGCTCGGGAGGCACAGCGCCTTTCCAGGGACGAATGGCACAGGGTCGCCGCGTACGCAGCCGAGCAAGGCATTCCGTTCTCCGCCTCCGTGTTCGACGTGGCGTATCTGCGCTTCCTGGAGACGCTGAACCCGCCCTACATCAAGATCGCGTCCACCGACACCAACAATCATGCACTGATCGAAGCCGCGTGTGCCGGTGGCCGGACAATCCTGCTGTCCACAGGGATGTCTGCGCTGGGAGAGATCGAGGCGGCGGTCGAGGTCGTCACTCGGGCCAGGGGAGAGGTGGTGCTGATGCACTGCGTGTCGGCGTACCCCTGCCCGGCGGAGATCGCCAACGTCGGTTTCGTCGGCGTGCTGAAAGCGGCGTTCGGCGTGCCGGTCGGTTTCTCCGATCACACGGAAAGTTCGGTGGCCGCGGTCGCTGCGGTGGCGTTGGGAGCAACCTGGATCGAAAAGCACATGACCCTGGACCGTGCGGCCAAGGGGTTCGATCACGCCTACGCCATGGAACCGGCGATGTTGGCGGCCTACATCGGCGACATCCGCGCGGCCGAGGCGGCGCTCGCCCCCCGGCACCCAAAGGTGGGGCCGCAGGAGAACGCAGTAAGGACGCGGGCGCGCCGGTCCTTGTGGGCTGCTCGCGACCTGCCTGTCGGTCATGTCCTGAGCGCGGAGGACATCCTGGTGGTCCGGCCGGCCGGTCCCCTGGCCCCATCGGACCTTCCGCATGTCTTGGGGCGGCGGCTGGCGCGGCCTGTGATGGAGTCGACCGCCGTCCGGTTCGAGGATTTGGAATGAACCCCTACGGTCCCCTTCTTCCGGGTGGCGGGCACGGGGCACGCTTCGACCCGGCTCCCTTCGCCACCCCTGGGGCATTATCCGAAGGGCTGGCGCCCTGCGGGTCTCAGCCAGCCGGCCCCGCGGTTTTGGCGATGGTCGAGCGTGTGGCCGAAAGCTACCGCGCCATGAAGCGCGACCAAGCCGGTCTTCCATCAGCTTGGCTGCCGGCCGGCGAGTGGGCGATCGCGCTCAGAAGTCGGACAGACCTGTACGACGCCTTGTCCGAGGGCCGGATCGAGCCTGCCGCCGACATCCTCAGCGGGTTCTGGCGCAATGAACTGGCGCCCATAGTCAAGGAATACGCCACCCACGCGGCCCTGGCCGCCGGCGACGACGAGGCCGCGCGCCGCTTCCTGCACAACGTGGTCCGCAATTGGCTGATCTGGCGCGCCCTGACCAATGCCCCGACAGCCGCCCTGGCCACCCCGCCGGTGGGCAATCCCTGGGGCTGCATGATCGAGGGCACGGTGGTGGCGCCTAAGGCCTCGCGCTACCATTTAATGGCCCGCGAACTTGCTGGAATGGTCGGGTCACTCTCCACCCCGGTCGTCGCCGAAATCGGCGGCGGCTATGGTGGGCTGGCGGAGTTCTTCCTGCGCGATCAGCCCCATGGTGTGTGGCTGGACTACGACCTGCCGGAAACGGCGGTCATCGCGGCGTTCTTCCATCTGGGCAGCCGCGGCGGCGACCGGGTGGACCTGTACGGCGAGGGACCGGCGCCCACCCGGCGCGACATGTTGCGCCCCGGTCACACATACATCATGCCAAACTACGCCATACGCGACCTGGCGCCATTATCGGTCGATGCGGCGGTCAATATGTTCAGCCTGTCGGAGGTGGGGCGGGAGCCGCTGGCCGCCTATCTCGAGCGCATCGAAACCATCACCGCCGGCTGGTTCGTCCATCACAACATGGATAGGCCGGGCGTCGTTCAGCATGGCC
Organism: Azospirillum largimobile; assembly: GCF_977007025.2. Lineage (NCBI taxonomy): Bacteria > Pseudomonadati > Pseudomonadota > Alphaproteobacteria > Rhodospirillales > Azospirillaceae > Azospirillum > Azospirillum largimobile. Next base: position 283,958 of record NZ_CDRMUA020000007.1, on the reverse strand, counting down.
ATGAACGCATTCCGGCATCCACCTTTCGTCTGGATCCGCGTGCGCTGCCCCTGGTGGCCACCGGCTTTGATCCGTTCCACGGCCCGGACGGCGACTATCGCTGGTTCATCCATCGCCGGTCCGAACGCCCATGAACATGCGCGAAGCCGATATCCGCCCGCAGCAGTTCGACGATCTGCGTATGGAGGCGCGCGCGCGGGATGTGGAGTGGCTGCGGTCGCGCCACGCTACGTTCGCTGCCGCCAACTGCCCGGCCTGCCAAGGCCGGGCCGACCGCGCCGCCTACGAGAAACTGGGATTCCGCTGGGACCGTTGCGGCGTCTGCGCGACCGCGTTCATGAATCCGCGGCCCTCGCCCGAAACTCTCGCCGAATTCTACGCGCGGTCCGAATTGTACCGGGTCTGGAACGACGTCATTTTTCCAGCCACCCGGGATGTGCGGCGAACGCGCATCTTCCGGCCACGGATGGACCGGCTGCTGGACCTGTGCGCCCGTCATGGCCTCGCCGGCGGTTGCTTGGTGGAGGTCGGCGCCGCCCACGGAATCCTCTGCGAGGAAGCGGGCCGTACCGGGCGTTTTTCCCGGGTGATCGCGATCGAGCCATCCGCGGTCCAAGCACAGACCTGTCGCGACCTCGGGATCGAGACACTCGAAGCGCCGGTAGAGTCGGTATGCGGCCTCGACGGCGTGGCGGACGTCGTAGCCGCCTTCGAGGTTGTGGAGCATCTGTCGGATCCTGCCGCCGCGGTCCGAGCCATGACCCGGCTTTTAAAGCCGGGCGGGCTGCTCATGCTGAGTACGCCAAACGTCGATGGTTTCGAGATTGCCACCTTGGAATCTGCGTCGGACTCCGTCTATCCCGAGCATGTGACCCTGTTCAGCCCCACTGGCATGCGGCGGATGGTGGAAGACGCGGGGCTGGCCCTGGTGGAATTGTCGACCCCCGGCCAGTTGGACGCCGACATCGTGCGGGGAAAGGCAATGTCCGGAGTCCTCGACCTGTCCACCCAGCCCTTCCTGCACCGGGTGCTGGTCGAACGGTGGGAGGAGCTTGGCGGCCCCTTCCAATCCTTCCTGGCCGCGTCCGGCCAATCATCGCACATGTGGTGCGCGGCGCGGCGCGTGGTGTGAGGAGCAGTACGGCATGCGCGTCGCGGTGATCGATTACGGCATCGGAAATGTCCAGTCGGTGCTGAACGCTTGCCGGCGACTGACGGCGACGGCCGAGCGGGTGACCGACGGGGTGGCCCTCATGGCATTTGCCCCCGACCGCATCATCTTGCCCGGTGTCGGTGCCATCGGAACGGCTTTGCAACGCCTGCGTGAGGCCGGTCTCGACACTGCTCTGGCCGACCGGGTGCTGGGAGGCGGCACCCCGTTCCTGGGCATCTGCGTAGGCATGCAGATGCTGGCGGACGCCTGCGAGGAGTTCGGCAGCCACCAGGGCTTGGGCTGGATCCCAGGCCGGGTTGTGCGGTTGGGTGCCGGCAACCCGACCCTTCGGGTTCCGCATGTGGGCTGGAACACGGTGCGAGCCTCTCACTCGGACGACCCGCTGTTCGGCCCGTTGGACGGGCGGGACTTCTACTTCGTCCATTCCTACGCCATGGACTGCCCCGCCGATTTCGTTGCCGCTACCACGAAGTATGGCGGGCCGTTCGTGTCGGCCGTGCGGCGCGGCGCCATCCTGGGCGTCCAATTCCATCCGGAGAAAAGCACGGCCGCAGGAGCCGATCTGCTGGCCCGCTTCCTGGAGGACGGGTGATGCACAAGCGGCGGCTGATCGCGGTGCTGTACCTGAAGGACGGCTGGATGGTACGCAGCGAGGACTTCGCGATCCACAATTTCATCGGCGACCCCGTGGCCCACGTGGAGCGGATGGCGCAGTGGGACGTTGACGAGTTGGTCGTTCTGGACATTGGGGAGGAGGCATCGCGCTTTGACCACCACCGCCTGGACTACCGTTACGCGCCGGTGACCACGGTGCTAGACTTTATCAACCGCGTCGGGGGACAGTGCTGCATGCCGCTGACCTTCGGCGGCCGAATCCGCACGCTGCAAGATGTCGCGCTGCGCATCCAGAACGGGGCGGACAAGGTGACCCTGAACACCGCCCTCGATCAATCGCCCGACCTGGTGACGGATGCGGCCCGCGCCTTCGGATCGCAGGCGGTGGTGGCGAGCATCGACTACCGGATACTGGAGCGCAAGGCGCGGGTCTTCACCGGGGGAGGCGTCCAATACACCGGTCATGATGCGGTCGCCTGGGCTCGACGGGCCCAGGATCTGGGCGCGGGCGAGATCCTGCTAAACGCTATGGACCGGGACGGCATGGCCGGCGGCTTCGACCTCGACACCATCGCCGCCGTCGCGGACGCCGTTTCCATTCCTGTTATCGCCTGCGGCGGTGCTGGGCGCAACGACCATTTCCTGGCCGTGCTCAGCCAAACCCCGGCCATGGCCGTGGCGGCCGGCAACATCTTCCACTTCAAGGAAAACGCTTATCCCGCGGCCAAGGCTTTCCTGCGCAGCCAACTGGAGGATATCCGATGACCCAAGAGGGCATTCCCTGTCCGACGGAACCGCCGGCGCTTCGATGGTGCACGCACTGCGTCTATCCCGCAAGCTCCGCTCTTCCTATGGCATTCGACCGGAACGGCGTCTGCTCGGGATGCCGGGTGCACCGACTGCGCAGCCAACTGGATTGGGACGCTCGGCTGCAGGAACTTCTGGACTTGGTGGAACCCTATCGCCGACCGTCCGGCTACGAATGTGTGATCGGCGTGTCGGGTGGCAAGGATAGCTATTTCCAGACCCATTTCGTCACCGAGAAGCTGGGCTTGCGACCACTTCTGGTGACCTACAACGGCAACAACTATCTGGAAACCGGCTGGCGCAACCTGATGCGCATGAAAGAGGTCTTCAAGACCGACCATCTTGTCGTAAGCCCCTCCGTAGACATGCTGATCCGCATGAACAGGTTGGGCTTCCGCAAGACGGGGGACATGAACTGGCACGCTCATGCGGGCATCCAGACTCTTCCCATGAAGATCGCCACCCGGATGGGCATCAAGCTAGTGTTTTATGGCGAGCACGGCTGGACACTCGTCGGCGGTATGTTGTCGGTGAACGACTATCCCGAGTTCACGGCCCGTTGGCGTAAAGACATGGCATTGCGCGGGTTCGACTGGCACGACTTCGTGAACGACGAAGAGGACCCCGTTGAGGAGGGGGAGCTTGAGTGCTTCAAGTACCCGTCCGACGAGGAGATCGTGGCCAATGGCACGCGCGGTATCTACATCGGCAACTATGACCGCTGGGATGCCAACGCTCACTCCAAGCTGGTGACCGAGCGCTATGGCTGGCAACCCTCCCCTGTCGCGTTCGACCGCACCTACCGCACCATGTCCAACCTGGATGACCGATACGAGAACGGTGCACATGACTTCATGAAATACATCAAGTTCGGTTATGGCCGCGGCACAGACCACGCCTGCAAGGACATCCGCGACGGCTACATGAGCCGTGAGCAGGGAATCGCCATGGTTCGCAAGTACGATCAGGTCCGCCCCTCGGATCTCGATTTCTGGCTGGACTATGTGGGGCGGACGGAGGAATGGTTCGATGGGATCGCTGATCGCTTTCGCAGCCCGCGGGTATGGGGCCGGAAGGCTGACGGTCAATGGATCAAGCGCAACATCTGGGAGTCGGCGGTGTGCCCGGTGCCTGAATGAGATCCGAGGGGCCGTTTGCCGCCGGAGTGTTTAAGGCTTTATTGGCAGGTGTCGCATAGTCTTGTGCGCACGGCAGCGCGCGACAACCATCCTCATGATGCGGCTGCGTAATCGCAGGCGGTGAAATGGCACGTGTTCTGGTCACAGGAGGGGCAGGCTACATCGGTTCCCATGCGTGCAAGCAGCTGGCGCGCCGCGGGCACGAACCCGTTGTTTTCGACAATCTCAGCCGTGGCCGGCGCGAGTTGGTAAGATGGGGACCGCTGGAGATCGGAGATGTCTCGGACGCCACTGCGCTAGACCGGGTGTTCCAGCGGTATCGGCCGGACTGCGTGATGCACTTCGCGGCTCTCGCATATGTCGGCGAGTCGATGAGCAATCCTGGCCCCTATTACCACGTCAACGTTACAGGCAGCCTCACGCTGCTCGACGCAATGCGCCGGCACGGCGTGAACATGCTGGTGTTCTCCAGCACCTGCGCGACGTATGGCATTCCGGATGTCGTGCCGCTGACCGAAAGCCATCCTCAACGCCCCATCACCCCCTACGGCGCCAGCAAATTGATGGTCGAGCACGTTCTGACCGACTATAGCCGAGCCTACGGCATCGCCTCGGTCGCGTTGCGCTACTTCAACGCCGCGGGGGCCGATCCCGATGGAGAGATTGGAGAGTTGCACGATCCCGAAACACACGCCATTCCGCTTCTGCTCATGGCGGTGGATGGCCGGATTCCATGTTTCGATGTCTACGGCACGGATTTTCCAACGCCGGACGGCAGTGCGGTCCGGGACTACATCCATGTTTGCGATCTTGCCGACGCCCATGTCCGTGCGCTCGACTATCTCCGCGACGGTGGCCGGAGCGTCGCGCTCAACCTCGGGACGGAACGCGGAACGTCCGTCCTGCAGTTGCTGGAGGTCGTGGAGCAGGTGACCGGCCGCGCTGTTCCCCACCGGCTGCTGCCGCGACGGCCCGGCGATCCGGCGATCCTCGTGGCCGACGCGGCCATGGCGCGGAAGACGCTGGGTTGGGCACCGACGGTCACCGACATCGCCGATACAGTCACGACCGCCTATGCTTGGATGCGCCAACGGTCCCCAGCCATGACCGAAGGGGCGGTCAAGACCACCCCTTGCGCCCTTCATGCAGGCGGCGTGTCCCGATAACGGCCGATCTCCTGATAGAGAGCGCCGTCGCCACGCGGCGCAAGTCCCAGATAGTCCAACTCCCAGGCGTGGCTGTTCTTGGACAGACGCACCGCAGTTCCGTGCACAGAATCCAGGAAGGGGACCAGCCGGTCCAGGCAGGCTGCACGCCATGCCTGCAGGTCCCGTGGCGCGCACAGATAAGCCTTGCCACCGCCGCACAGGAACAACCTTATGTCGTGCGGCTGGTCGCGCAAGTGGTCGAATACCGCATGGGTTACGCAGACGGTATCTGGATTGAAGAAATCGTCCACGCTGATGACGCCGCCATCGGTCATCAGCGGAATGCATAGATCAAGGTCGCTGCGCACGGCGTCATAAGAATGCTCGCCGTCGATGTGCAGGAAGCGGCAGCTGCTCCTGTATGCGTCCGCCAGCCCCTGCCGGCGAACGTGACGGGAACAGGCAGCCAGGAGTTCGATACGGGCTGTCCCGCTGCAGCCGGCGGCGGCGATATTGGCCAGCACCCCATCCCGGTCCAGGTCCCGGTCGATGCCACAAAAACGTTCGCCCGCCCGCAGATTCAGGCAGATGGCAGCGGCGCCTGTGCCGCGGAACACCCCGATCTCCAGTCCGTTGCCGGCAATGCCCTGCTCCGCCTGGGTGCGGAAAATGAAATCCCAGACGCCATAGGAGGTGATTGACATGCCCCCATGGGCCGGAGTCAGCGACAGGATGACATCGCGCCGGTCCACCATGTTCCCGCCGGGCCGCCGTTCGGGTTGAGGTCGGCTCGGCTTTACCGTGGCCGACGCATGGAGTTCGGCGTACAGGGTGGCGTAGCGTTCGGCTTGGCGCTCCAGGGTGCACTCGCGCTTTACGAAGTCCCGGGCGGCATGCCCCCGGAGTTCCAGTTGTCGGCGATCGGACACCGTGTCCGCCAGGGCGCGGGCCAGATCTCCCGCCTTGTCTCCGGTCGCGAGAAACCCGCGCTCGGTCCCGCCCACCAGATCGATGAGACCGCCAATCGGAAACCCTAGCACCGGGGTGCCGCAGGCCAGGGCCTCCAACGCGGTGTTGGGGTAGTTGTCCTGTCGGCTGGGCACCACCAGCAGATCCGCCATGCTGTAGTACATCGCCATCTCGTCGTCGTTCGTCACGGCGCCTGCTTCGACCACCCGCACCCCAGCCGAATGGGAGACCCTTCCCTGGCCGACCAAAACCAGGACACAGCCGTCGGGACATGCAACCGCACGAAGCGCCTCTTGCAGCATATCCAACCCCTTGCGGGAATCGGTCAGGTCATGGGCGACGAACAGGAGCACGAGGGCGTCGCGCCCAATCCCCAGCCGGTCGCGCAGGGCACCGGCATTGCGCGGACGGAACCGATCGGTGTCGAGGCCATAGGGGATGACATGCACCGGGCGGTCCTGGAACAGGGCGCTGCGCCGCACCTGATCGGCGAGCCAGCGGCTGGGGGTCACCACATGCAGTGGCCCCGGGAAGAACCCCAAGGCCGCGCGCTTGCGGGCCAGCACATGGGCCGACAGATCGTCGCGATCTCCGGACTCCAAAACGGGGCAGCATCCGCAGCGATTTGTAAACCCCACGCAGTCCCCGGTGTAGTGGCAACCTCCGGTTAGGACATGCTGGTCGTGCAGCGTCCAGACCAGAGGCACGTCCGCCGGACGGGCTGCCAGGAAATGGCTCCAATCCACAAGACCGCGGGTCCAGTGAAGGTTGATGACATCGGCGGGCATCAATCGCCGTTCCAACAACTCGGCACGGGCCGCACGTTCGGAATGGAACGCTGGAAAAGGCCGTGTGAGAGCTGGGTATGCGGCCTCCTCAGCGCGTATCGCCGCTTCACGCTCCTGCCAGTCTGCGATCTCCGCCGGTGTCTCCGGACGGACGACGACGACATCGGGGTGTGGATCGTCTTGTCGCGACACATACAACTTTCGATCGATCCCGATGCGCCCCAACCCTTGAAATAGCCGGTACGCCGCGCGGGCTGCTCCGCCATTGGTATCGAAGGTGTTCAGCAACGCTACTCGCATACCGGACCACGCCATTCCATTCCTTGAAGCCAAAGAATAGCTGACCTGCTCGATGTCCCGCCATGGCTATCCTTCGGCGAACCGGAGTTGGGACAGTCGCCCGGAGAAGCTCGGCGCGCGTCCACGGGCGATCGACGGTCCAGACCCCAGGAAATCAGGCTGGTCCCCGGCGCCGGCTCAAGCCATGATCTGGCTTGCGATCCCGCCGGAAGCCTGTTGCGCGATGACTGACCAGAACGATCAACCCGGCGCCACATCCGATCCGAGAACCGGCCGCACCGTCGTCGATACCGAGCGGCGATCCGTGACCGGATCCCGCCTCGCCCTGCTCCAGCCCGGGAACACTCCGGCCCCTCCGGAACTGGCGCAGTTGAACCGGTTCAATCGGGTCAGCCAGGACGAGGTGGAGCGCATCCGGCTTTGAGAGCGGCGTCGCTTCCGGTTGTTGTGGATCGGCGCACAAGCTCGGTCAGCCTCTGACGCTGCCGACATCGCAATTACGCGATCACCGGCCCCCCATAACGGGCAACAGCCTGATCGGCGGACACAAGCGTCATCCCCTCGATCTGCGCCTGCGCCACCAAGACGCGATCAAACGGATCGTCATGATGGCGCGGTAAGCCGCCCGCGGTGACGCCATGGGCAGCTGTGAGATCGAGCATCTCGATACCCATCTCCGTCAGCAGGGCGTCCAGCCGCTCGAGAGGAAACGGAAGCCGACCCAGGGCACGCTTGATCGAAATCTCCCAAACGCTGATGGCGCTGAGGAAAACCTCGTTGTCGGGGTTGACCACCGCGGCAGCGGCAGCGGTAGACAGGCGTTCGGGCTGGCTGGTCATCCAGACGAAGATGTGGGTGTCGATCAGCAGTCTCACGGCTCTTCACCTCTGAAGGCCCGCGCCATGCTTTCGGGCAGCGGGGCGTCGAAATCGTCGCCCAGCACCACCTCGCCCTTCAGCAGGCCGAGCGGCCGGGGCGTCGTCCGACGACGCAGCGGAACCAGACGGGCCATCGGCCGGCCAGCCTTCGCGATGACGATCTCTTCGCCGGCGGCGGCGCGATCCACCAACTGCGAAAGGTTGGTCTTGGCGTCATAGAGATTGACAGAGTCCATGACACATCTCCTTGGTTAAGATTGACCAACTGTAAAGCGTGTTGCAGAGATTGGTCAATCTTGACCAACTTCAGAGCGGGTGTGGAGTCGGAGTTCACGACCCAGCGCTGCGGCCGCCACGATCAGGTCAGCTTGGACGAGGTCGAGCGTATCCGGCAGATCCGGGGATGCTGGCCGGACTGGTCCAAGACTGACACAGCGACCCCTCCAAGCGGTGCGGTCGGCATGGTTCGCCGCAGGCTACTTTGAGTGGGCACTGCCTTGTACCCAACCTTAAGTTGGATAATAATCCAACTTAGCGCAGATTTTCTGGGATAAGTTGTCTCATGATCCCACTCAGCCTCATGACTCCTGGGGATGTGGCGCGGAGCGTGGCCGCGCGGGCTCGTGCTCGCCGGGTCGCCCTTGGGCTCACTCAGCAGGAGGTCGCCGACCGCAGCGGGGTCAACATCTGGACGCTGCGGCGGTTCGAGGCCAGCGGCAAGCTGGCGTTCGATGCGCTGATCCGCGTCGCCGTCGTGCTCGACGCAATCGAGGCGTTCGGCATGCTGTTCCCGGAACCGGAGTTCCGCAGCCTCGATGAGGTGATCGACCACCCGAAGCGCCAGCGGGGCAAGCGCCGGACGGTGGCCAAATGAAGCATGACAGCGTTCTGGCGGTGTCGCTGCGCTGGGGCGAGGGGAACGAGGAACCTGTCGGCCGCCTCGCCAGTCGTGACGGGAAAACCTATGTCCAGTTCGACGATGCTTTCCTCGCCTCCGGCCGGGTGCTGTCCTGGTTTCTGCGAACCCCGCGCCCAGGCGTTCTGCAAGGGCCGGACGCGCCGTTCTCCGGCCTCCACGGCGTGTTCGACGACAGCCTGCCCGATGGGTGGGGGCGGCTGTTGATCCATCGCCGGGCGGCCGCCAGCGAGATCAATCCCCTGTCGCTGACTCCGCTCGACATGCTAGCCTACATGGGGGAATGGGCGATGGGGGCCCTGGTCTATCGGCCGGAGACCGAGGAATCCGTGGATACCGGCGCTATCGATCTCGACCGGATCGCTGCGCAGAGCCGCCAAGTGCTCACAGGGGCGCCCGAGGCGCTCTTCCCCACCTTGCTGCGGGTGGGCGGCTCCCCCGGCGGCGCCCGGCCGAAGGCGGTGGTTTGCCGCGACGATCAGAGCGGCGCCCTGATCCATGGCGCCCTGGTGGCACCGGAGGGCTGGTCGCATTGGCTGGTGAAGTTCCGCCGCAAGGACGATCCGGCGGACATCGGTCCGATCGAGCAGGCCTATGCCGGGATGGCGCGCGCCGCCGGTTTGGCCCTTCAATGGAAGCGGGCTGGAGCGGAACATCACCCATCGGCCGGACGCCTGGCTGCGGCGGTTGTAAAACTCCGCTCTCCGGACTGGGGTTGACGATCGGCTGGCTGAAGCAGTGTCCAAAGCGCGGCCGAGCCCCGATTCCCGGCCTTTTGCCCTCTTTGTCCTACCCCACGATCTTCCACGATCCGTCGGGCTGGCGGCAGGCGGTGCCGAAGGCCTGTTCGGTGCGGCCGCCGACGACGATGGTCTGCTGGAACTCGCGGCAGTAGGAGCCGGAGCCGTCATAGCCGTCGCGCACCGGGACGATGACGCCCTGGTTGCCGGACTGCGGGTTGTTCCAGCTGATCCGCTGGCCGATGGGGGCGCTGTAGGCTTGGGTCGCGGCGCGGTCGGCATAGGCTTGGTCGGCACGGTCAAGCGAGGCGCCGAGTTCCCGCCCGGCGAAGGCGCCCAGCAGCGTGCCGATGCCAACCGCCACCAGCTTGCCCGAGCCGCCGCCGAAGCGCGAGCCGATCAGGCCGCCGGCAACGGCGCCGCCGACGGTGCCGAACCCTTCCTTGCTGCCCATCGAACCGGTCTGGCAGCCGGCCAACGTGGTGGACAGCGCAAGCAGCGCAACGGCTGCGATCCGGGGGAAACGGGTGTGGGCACGCATCGGAGGCTCTCTTCTTTTCCGAGGGTTGTCCTCCGTTTATAGCGCAAGCGGCGCCGTTTGTGCAGCCGCCCTCGCCCGGTAATAGGCGAGGCTCACCGGAATCGGCGATCTGACCTCTGGCCCCCGCAGATGGCCTTCCCTGCCGTTCCATTCCTTGAAGAAGGATGCCGTCCTCTCGTGTCCATTGCTTTTTTCCCTCGTTGGTTACGGCACCGGTCTCGGCGCTGTCGGTTCCACTTCCGACGATCCCTCCCTGCGGGTGCCGGGCTTGCAGCGCCGGTCGCTGGGAATTTGAGGGGAAGGGACCGGGGATGGAAAGCTCGCCCCCACCATCAGTCCGCAAGAGCCTGACCGGATGCCGCATCCTTTTCGGAAAAGCCGCCTACGGCCAGACCGAGGAACACGAGGACGGCCTTGCCCATCCACGCCAGATGGGCAAGTTCGAGCACGCCGACACGCTGCCCGATCTTGGTGCGCGGGACCGTCATGAACTTGTCCGCCATGATGCGGGAGGGCTGGGTCAGGCCGTTGCTGGCGGTCGGCTGCACCAGCCGGCGGAACAGCGGCACGTCGGTCGGATCGGTCGTGAAGGGGCAGACGGTGACCGAGGCGGTGCCGGAAAAGCGGTCGTCCTGCAGGATGACGACCGGCCGCGGCTTTCCCGCATAGTCGGCCCCGTCGGCCACCGTCCAGATCTCGCCCCGCTTCATTCCTCGTCATCCAGCGATCCCCAGCCCGCGGCATCGACGAAGCCCTGGTCGTCGGCCTCCTGCGGGCTGCGGGCGACGGCCAGGGACTGGCGCCGGGCTTCGGCGACGAAGGCCGGGCTGCGGACGTCGGGGACCCAAATCTGCACCGGACGCAGCCCCTGTGCCCGAAGCCGCGCGCGGTGCGCCTTCACCTTTTCGCGCGAGGTCTGGCGGATTGCGGGCATGGCGGCCTCCTGTCGTCAGTTACATGTAACCTGGCTCCTTTCGCCCACACCGTCAACGGCGATGCTGGCTCGGCGCCACCTCCGCTCCACAGCTCCACGCCACTTCTGACCGAGAACGGAACCTTGGCGGTGCGCAAGCTCCTGGCTTCAGCCATGGGGACAGCGCCGCCTTCGCCGAAGGCGAAATGTGTTCACCAATCGTTCCAAGCGGAGTACGCTGCACTCATGCGCGCCGCCACCCCCTCCTTCATCGCCGAGTTCCCGCTGCGCACCAACGCGGCGGATGAGCGCGTTCTGGAGGTGCGCTTGGAGGCGGCGCGGCATATCTACAACGCCTGCCTGGATGAGACGCTGAAGCGCCTTGCCCTTATGCGCCAGTCCAAGGACTGGCAGGCCGCCCGCGCCATGCTCAAAGGAAAGCAGCGCACGGCGTTGTTCAAGGCGACCGTGCTGCGTTTCGGCTTCTTCCCCGCATCGATCCAGAAGCACGCCGAGGCTTGCCGGGACGCTTGCTGGATCGGCCAGCACCTCGGCAGCCACGACACGCAGACCACGTCCTTGCGCGCCTTCAAGGCGGTGCAGATGCACGCCTTTGGCAAGCGGGGGCGCCCCCGCTTCAAGGGCAAGAACCGCCTGCACTCGGTCGAGGGCAAGGGCGACGCGGTGATCCGCCTGCGCTGGCAGGACGAAATACCCGTCGTGCTGTGGGACGGCCTCGTCCTGCCGCTCCTGCGCGATCCGCGCGACCGCGACGGTTGGCAGGAGCAGGCGTTGTCGTGCCGGACCAAGTACGTCCGCGTCCTGCGACGGAGCGTGCGCGGCAAGACGCGCTGGTACGCCCAACTGGTGCAGGAGGGATTGGTGCCGCGCAAGGAGCGCCTTCCGGTCGGCGCAGGCATCATCGGCCTGGACCTCGGGCCAAGCACCCTCGCCGCCGTGTCGGACACGGATGCCACGCTGGAGCCGTTCTGCCCAGGCGTGGCCGACATGGACCGGGCGATCCGCCGTCTCCAGCGCGCCATGGACCGGTCCCGCCGCGCCACCAACCCCGACGCCTTCAATGCGGACGGCACGTACCGCCGGGGTGCGCGCATCGCAGTGCGCTCGCGCCGCTACCGCGTCCTGGCGGCCAAGAAGGCTGAGGTGGAACGGTGTCTGGCAGCGGAGCGCAAGCGTGCCCACGGCGAACTCGCCAACCGGGTGCTGGCGCAGGGGAACACCATCAAGACGGAGAAGGTGAGTTACCGGAGTTTCCAGAGGAATTTCGGCCGGAGCGTGAAGCGTCGCGCGCCGTCCCTGTTCGTCTCGACGCTGAAGCGCAAGGCTGCGAGTGCCGGTGCTTTGGTGGTCGAGTTTGCAACGCGGACGACGAGACTGTCGCAGGTCAGCCACGACACGGGCGAGTGCGTGAAGAAGCCGCTGTCGCAGCGGTGGCATGTGTTCGCCGATGGCAGCCGGGTGCAGCGCGATCTGTATTCGGCGTGGCTGGCGCGCTTTGTCGAACGGGACAGGCTCGACGCATCCCAATGCGCGTTGCATTGGGCGGCTGCGGAACCGCTGCTGAAACGGGCGGCGTCGGGCTTCAACCAATCTGCGAGCGGGGCGGGCTTCGCCCGTCCCCACGTCCGCCCTGGCAACAGGGGTGGCGTCGGAGCGGATCGTCCGTTGCAGGGGGATGGCCGCCGGACCGAGGCTGCGGATGCTGTAGCGCAAGCGAGAGCCGCAGAGAGGTCCGGCGTAGGCACCTCCAGAACCCCCTGGCTTTAGCCATGGGGAGGTTCAGCCTGCTGCCGGTGACCACCACCGTGTCGGTGCCGGTGGTCTGGCGGGCGTCGGGCTTCGCCACCGTCTACGCCCCCTTCCCCGCGCGGCTGGAGGAGACGCTGGTCGCCCGCGGCCAGAGCGTGGTGGAGGGCGAGCCGCTGTTCCGCCTGACCGCCCCCGACCTGGAGGGCAAGCTGCGCCAGACGGAGCTGCGCATCGACTGGATGCAGGAACAGATCGCCCGCCTGACCACCAGCCGCGAGCAACTCGACCGCGTGCGGGCGATGGAGGAGGATCTGGCCGCCGCCCTGGCCGAGCGGCAGGGGCTTCTCGACAGCCGCGAGCGGCTGGTGGTGCGCTCCCCCCTGTCCGGCACCGTGCGCGACATGGAGGATGCCCTGACCCCCGGCCGCTGGATCGGGCCGAAACTGCCGCTGGCGATGGTGGTGGCGCCGGGCAGCGGCGAACTGGTCGGCTATGTCGGCGAGGGCGATTTCGACCGGCTGAGCCCGGGTGCCGGGGCGGAGTTCCATCCGGACGACCCTCTCGCTCCCCGGCGGGCGGCCAGGGTGCGCGCGGTCGACCCTGTCGCCGTGTCGGTGCTCGACGTGCCGGCGCTCGCCTCGGTCAATGGCGGCCCGGTGGCGGTGGAGGGACAGGCGGGCCCCCAGCCGGGCCAGCCGCATGGCGGTGCCGGCCGCAGCGCGCTCGCCCCGGTGGAGGCGGTCTACCGCATCACCCTGGACGTCGAGCCGGCAAACATCGGGCCGAACGCCGCTGGTGCCGTACAGGAGAATCCGGAGCGCGTGACCCGCGGCATCGTCCGCGTGGCGGGCGAGGCACGCAGCATCGCCGAGCGTTTCTGGCGCATCGCCGCGTCGGTGCTGATCCGCGAGACGGGGTTCTGAAATCCTCTCGTCTCAAGTCCTCCGGATGGCTGCGGCGTTGATCTATGAAGTCCATCCTCATAGATTGCCCGGGGCTCTCAGCGACGGATCAGCAAAGACATGGCTCTTCAGAAATTTGACATCGTTGCTGCAAATGGAATGAAGTTCTTTTTGCAGCTCGACCCGCAGGATATGGCGCAGCGTGATGTCATTGCCCATTTTCTTAGCGGACAAATGTACGAGCATGAAACGTCTTTGCTGTTCCTGAAAGCTTTGCGCCCTGGCGATACGGCCGTCGATGTCGGTGGAAATGCGGGCTATTTCACGATGCTTGCCGCGACCCTGGTGGGGGCGCAAGGGCGCGTGGTGACTGCCGAAGCCAACCCCGGCCTTGCCAAGCTGATCCGCGACAGCGCCGCGCTGAACGATATTTCGCATCTTTCCGTGGAAAATGTGGCGATCAGCGACCGCAATGGACAGATCGTCTTCGGATCGAACGGATCCAATGACAGCAATGGCGGCGTCGTTCCCGAGAAGACCCCGGGAGAAGCGCTGGAAAGCAACGACACCATCACGCAGTTCGTCGCGCGCGCCGAAACGCTCGACAGCCTGGCAAGCCGCAGCGGCCTTGAGGGCATCCGCCTGCTGAAGATCGACACCGAAGGACATGAACTGAACGTCCTGAAGGGTGCCGAAGGCCTTCTTCGCGGGAAGAGGATCGACTTCATCGCCGCGGAACTGAACCTCCCCGGACTGGCAAGGAACCGCACGACCCAGCACGAACTGCGCCGGTTCATGCTGGATCACGGCTATCACATGTTCCTGCTCGACCATAACGGAGCCCTGCCCCGCCTCGTGCCGATCGGAACCGAGGTCAGGCAGACCTACACCTGCAACGTCCTGTTCTCCCGCATCGAGATGCTGGCAGAGGTTTGGGACAGCGTCGCGAACGAACCCGCCGCCGTCCATATCGCTCAACGCCAGAGCAAGCCATGACGTCTGGATCACGGTTGGCGGGCGACCCCGCCCCCTAACCCACCCCCACCGCCAGCAGCCCGTCATTCGCCATGGCGAAGCCGGCCGGTTGCGGGCGGACGTAGCCGATCGGGTTGGGCCGCGGCTCGTTGCGGCCATGCTGGATGAAATGGAGCAGCGCCTGCTGCTGGTCGCTGCCGAAGGCGGCGCTCAGGTCCGGGTTGGCCATCAGATAGGCGAGCGCGTTGAACCGGGTCGGGCGCCCGTCCGCCTGTCCGGTGGATTGGTAATGGGCGGTGGCGGCCGCAGTGTCGGTGCCGAAGGTTGCTGCCAGATCCGGGTTGGCGGCCAGATAGCTCAGCGCGTCGAAGCCGGCGGCGTCGCGCCGCGGCGTGTTGCCGTAGAGCACGACATAGAGCTTCACCTGCTGCTCGCTGCCCGAGAAGACGCTCAGCAGGTCCGGGTTGGCCAATAGATGGTCGTGAGCGTTGAAACTGGTGGCCCGGTTCTCCAGCCGTCCGTAGCGGATGTAATGCTCCTGCGCCCGCACGGGGTCGTTGCCGATGGAGGCGGCAAGGTCGCGGTTCGCCGCCAGATAGGAGAGAGCATCGAAGCTGGTGGCCCGGTTCTCCCGCCGGCCGCTGGACAGGTAGTGGCCGGCCGCCCGGGCGGTGTCGGTGCCGAAGGCGGCGGCAAGGTCGGGATTGGCGGCCAGATAGGCCAGCGGGTCGAAGGTGATGCCGCGCCCCTCGATCCGGCCGGAGGTGACGTAATGGCGGGCCGCCGCCGCCGGGTCCAGCCCGAAGGCCGCCGCCAGATCCGGGTTTGACACCAGATAGCCATAGCCGTCGAAGCGGGTGCTGCGCCCCTCCCGCTGGCCGCTGGACAGGTAATGGCGGGTGGCGGCCGTGGTGTCGGTGCCGAAGACGGCGGCCAGATCGGGGTTGGCGGCCAGATAGGCCAGCGGTTCGAAGTTTCCGGCCGACCGGCCTTCCCGCCGGCCCAGCGCCAGATAATGCCGGCTCGCCGCCGCAGGATCGGTGCCGAAGGCCGCCGCCAGATCCGGGTTGGCGGCGAGGTAAGAAAGAGGGTCGAAGGACCGGGTCGCCCGCCCCTCCGTCAGGCCGAAGCGCAGGTAATGCTCGTGCGCCGCCGTCGCGTCGGTGCCGAAGGCGGCAGCCAGGTCGGGGTTGGAGGCGAGATAGGCCAGCGGGTCGAAGCCGGCCATCGTCTCGGCCAGCGGGCTCACCCGCAAGGTCACGGTCTGCCCGCTGACCGCACCCTGGCTGTCGGTGACGGTGTAGGCGAAGAAGCCCGGCGATGCCGCGGTGCCGATCGGCGCCTGATAGGTCAGGCCGGCCAGATCGGCGGTGCCGAGGGTCATCCCGGCGGTGACGGCGGTGCCGTTGGCCTGCCGGAGCGTGCCGGCGGCGGGCAGCCGGGCCAGCGTCACCGTCATGCCGTCGCCTTCGTCGGGATCGCTCGGCGGGTCGATGCCGAGCGCGATGACCGGCCCGCCTTCCAGGGCGCTCACGGTCTTGTCGGTTTGCACGGTCGGCGGCCGGTTGGCCGGGCGCGAGGCGATGGTGAAGCCGATCCAGCGGCTCCACGCCACGCCGTTGTAGACACGCACCGACAGCTCGTCGAGGCTGGTCAGGGGGGAGGCGACGAAGGTGACGCCGGCGAAGGCCGCCGCGGTCAGCGAAACCACGGCGCCGGCACCTTGAGCCGTCCCGCCGACCATGATGGCGCCGGCGCCGTTGGTGTTGTCGACCAGTTCATACTGGGTGACGAGGCCGCCGGCCGGATCGGCCGCCGTGATCAGGCTGGCGAGGGTGATCGAGGAGCCGATGGAAACCCGGCCGGCCCGGGCGGTGACCGCCGGGGGCATCAGGCTGATGCGGGTGTCGGCGAACAGGGCGTATTCGACGTCGGTCAGCGTGTCGGTGCCCTCGCCGCCGCCAGCGATGGTGGCGCCGTCCGAGGTGACGGTGACGGTGTAGGAGGAGCGGCTGCCGTTGTAGACCGCGGTGTCGGTGCCGCCGCCGCCCTGCAGCGTATCGTCGCCCGCCCCGCCGGTCAGCGTATCGTCGCCGGCTCCGCCGGTCAGCAGGTTGTTGGCGGTGTTGCCGATCAGGATGTCGCTGCCGCTGCCGCCGATGGCGGTCTCGATGGTGACGCCGGCGGCGATCGCCACATTGTCGACCGCCCGCCCGCCCGAGCCGTTGGGACCGATGGAGCTGAAGGCGCCGGGCGTCAGGTCGATGGTGACGGCCGACGCCTGCCCGCTGGCGTCGATCGTGTCGGTGCCGCCGGCATCCCAGATGGCTTGGGCGACCGCGATGGTGTTGCTGGCGAAGGCATAGCGGTCGTCGCCGATGCGGGTGTTGGTGTTGGCGCCGTACAGGTACTGGACCGCCGCGATGTCGTACAGCGCCGGTCCCGTCGCTAGCCCGTTCAGGCCCAGGCTGGGGTGCCGGTTGTAGGACATGATCGTGTAGCGGTAATTGTCCTCGGCCGTGGACAGGTAGGGCGGCTCGCCCCCGCCGCCGGTGGCGTTGTAGTTGCCGGGGTGCTTCAGCCCGATGGCGTGCCCGATCTCGTGCAGGATGGTCAGGTAGCCGTAGCTGCCCTGCGTCGGGCTGGCGTTGGCCGTGCTGCTGTTGGACAGATAGATGTCGCCGCCGCCGTTATAGAGCGACCCGGTCGGATAATAGGCGTAGGCGGCGCTGGAGCTTTGCCGGTTGGTGCCGATGCGGATCGACCCGCCCTGCCCGCCGTTGGCGCTGTCGGAGGTCTCGACGAAGAAGATGTTGGCGACGGCGTTCCAGGCGGCGAAAGCCTGGCGCACCGCGTCGCGCTGCGTGCCGGACAGCGGCGCGAAGCCGGTCCTGTCCGATGTGGAGGCGTAGGACGGCGCCAGCTCCATGAAGCTGTAGCTGACCGTCGCCCCGCTGCCGACGGCACCACTGCCCCAGCGCGGCGTCCCCGTCGCCAGCAGGGTCGAGACGGTGGCCGTGAGGGTGCCCTGCGGCAGCAGGCCGCCTTGCGGGTCCAGCCCTGCGGCAATGGGGGCGGCACTCCAGCCGGCGCCGTTGCACAGCAGGCAGAGACAGGCGGGCACTGGGTCAACCGGGGTGCCGGCCGGGGCGTCGGACAGGTCGGGAATGGTGGTCGTCATGGCCGGGAGCGGATCCGCGCCGCGAATCTGCGGCTTCGCCACTCTACAACCTTTCATTCCCCAATCGAAAGGGGAGGGGAACCCGGACCTTTTTTCTCACCGCCGGCTTTGGAGCCGGGCTTCGGAGGCGGCCGGGTCGGTCATTCCCGGCCCGTCATCCCTTCATCCTGAGATGGATTTTGGAGACCGGGAAATAGCGTCTGTGGACATAGATGGCCTGATCCGGCCTCAGGATGCCTTTCCACTCGCCGTAGATGTCAATGTCCTCGGGTTCGATGCCATAGCGCTTGACCAGGACGGAATAGATGCTCTGATCATGGCGATGGTTCTTGTGGTCGCCGAAAATCGCGCTCTTGATGCAGGCATAGAGGAACCCCTCGTCCACATAGCGCTGGAACCGTCCGTTGGGTTTGTAGCCCTGGATTCCCGCGCATATCTGGTTGGCGTTCTTTTCCTCTTCGGACGCCCCCATGATCCTGAAGCAGAGATCGTGCGTCCAGGTCTTGTTCTTGTGCGAATCGCCGACGACGAAGATGTGGTTCTTTTCGATCTTCTCGTAGATGTCCTTGATGTCCCTCACCAGCATCGCGCCGGAATCGAGATAGAAGATGTTGTCTCCGTAGGACGCCGCATCCTTGATGACGAAGGTCTTCCAGGCATACTGCTTGGGAGTGAGGAACTCGGGATAAATGTCGGACAGCCAGGCCGGGAATTCCACGACCTGCACCTTGTGGCACTTGTTCAGCAAGTCGACCTGGTCGCCCGAAAGACCGAGATTGTAGACGAGGATCCTGTCGATGGTGGAATCGCTCGTCGCATGGGCCGTGCTGATCAGAAGAAGACAGGATTCGTAATAGGCGGAGTTACAGCACGTAACAAGGACGTTCGACATCTTCGGCACTGCCCCGATCCAAGAATTCTGCCTGTAAAAAGCCGGGCGACACTATCAGAAGCCTTCCGGCGTCAGCAACCCCGCTCACCTCTTCTGCGCGGCCAGTTCCTCGAACACCGCCTCGATGCGGTCGACGGACCGGGCGACCGTGAAGTCGCGGGCGCGGTCGCGGCCGGACAGCGCCATGCGCAGCCAGGCGGCGCGGTCTGCAACCAGACTGCGCAGGCGGTCGGCGAGCGCCTGGTGGTCCTCCGCCGGGAACAGCAGGCCATCGACGCCGTCGCGCAGCACCTCGCCGCTGCCGCCGGTGCCGCTGCCGACCACGGTCAGGCCGGCGGCCATCGCCTCCACCTGCGAGATGCCGAAGGGCTCCTGGAAGACGCTGGGGAAGACCAGCACGTTGCAGCGGGCGAACAGGCCGGACAGGCCGCGGCGGTCGAGGAAGCCGGTGAAGCGAACCTTGCCGGCCATGCCCTGGCGCTCCACGAAGTCGCGGCAGCGGGCGGCGAGGTCGGCGTCCGGCGCCTCCCCGGCGAAGGTGCAGTCGAAATCGATGCCCTCGCGGTGCAGGATCCCCAGCGCGTTCACCAGCGTCTGCGGCCCCTTGTAGTTGACGAACAGGCTGGCGAAGGCGATGCGCAGCCGGTCGGTCGCGGGCATCACCGCACGGTGGAAGTAATCGACCCGCGCGCCTGGATGGATCACCGTGGCGGGCAGGCCATAGCCGCCGGCGGCCAGCCGTTCCGCCACCCAGCCGCTGGCCGGCCCGGCGCGGTAGAGGGGGGAGCGGGGTGCCGTCTCCGGCGCGTAGCTGGGATGCTGGTTGCCCAGGCAATGCAGCACCGGCACGCCCATCTGCCGGGTCAGCGGGTCGAGGAACTCGGTCGCCAGCATGTCGAGGTTGCCGACCAGACAGGCGTCGGCGCGGAAGTCGCGGGCGGTCTCCAGCACGCGGTGGATGTTGGCGCGGATCAGCGCGGCGCAGCGGGCCGGATCGTCGTGGATGAAGGCGCGCCCGTCCTTCCAGTAGCCGTAGAGGGTCAGCGAACGGTCGACATGCGCCTCAATGTCCTCGGTGCCGGCCATGCCCGGCCGGATCAGCTCCGGCACGTCGGCGGTCAGCACCTTCACCGCATGACCGCGGCGGATCAGTTCGGCCGAAAACTCCCACAGCTTGCGGCCATAGCCACCGAATTCCTGCGGCGGGAACAGGTTGGTGACCACCAGGATGCGGCGCGCCCTCCCGGTCGAGGGGGCGGCCGCCTGTCGGAACAGGCTGCGGTAGCGCTCCAGCCCCGGATGGCCGCCGGCCGCGGTGGCGAGCGCGCCGGCGTCCAAATCCGGAGCGGGATCCGCCGTTCCGGCAAGACCGGCGGCGCGCCGGGCCTCGCCGAGATAGATGGATGCCTCCAGCGGACGTCCTGCCGCCGCGCACAGACGGGCCAGCCCGGCGAGCGCGTCCGGCTGCTGGCGGTCCAGCCCGACGGCGCGCAGCAGGAATTGCTCCGCCAGAGCGTTCTCGCCGCAGCGGGCGGCCAGCCGGGCGACGCCGACCGTCTGGTCGGCAGTCCGCAGCATCGGCTCCAGCGCTGCGAGACGGGCCTGCCGCAGCTCCGGCGCCAGTTCGGACGCCAGTTCCGGATTGGACAGCGAGCGCACCGCATAACGCACGGCGTCGGCGCACTGGAACAGGATGCCGCCGGGTTCGCCAGAACCGGCATTGGTGGACGCGAAGCCCCAGCCGGCCAGATGGGCGGCCGCCGCGGCATGGTCGCGCGCCGAGGTGGTGGGACAGAGGACGAAGGCGCCGGGCAGCCGGGCCATCCGGCGGTCGGTCCCAGCCTTGTCAGGCCAAGGCAGCAGAGCCACCGCGTCATCCCGCACCTGATCGGGGGATGGCGGCAGCGGCAGCGGAACAGGATTGGCCGCGTCGTTTGGCGCAGCGCCCGATGCAACAAAGACCACCCGCGGCAGGTCGCGGGCCATCAGGCGCAGGTCGGTGGCGAAGCCGTCTTCCCCAGCCGCATGAACGGTCAGCTGCGACGCGGTCAGCTGAAGCCGCTGCAACGCCTCATAGGCGGCAAGGCGGCGGCGGAAACCGGTGCCCTGCGCGGGCAGGGCTGACAGCCCCCGCCGTTCCCCCCGCACCTCCAGCGCCGGATCGACGCGGTCGTCGAACACCGCGGCGAAGAACTGGGAACGCTTGACCTGCGGGCTGTGGAATTCCAGCAGATGCGCCTGGCCAGCCCGGCGGATTGCCATCGCCTGATCCGGGTGGTCCAGGTAATGGCGCGCCAGCTCCACCAGCTCGTCCGGCGAGCGGTAGGTCGCGAGATGGCGCCCGGGGATGAAGCAGCGCTCCAGCCCGGCCTCTTCCGACAGCGCGTCGGTCAGCAGGAAGCCGCCGGCACCCAGCGCCTCGAAGACGCGCAGGTTGAGGTCGCCGTTCAGCGAGACGTTCAGCGTCACCTGCGAGGCGGCGTAGAGGTCGGCCGCCGCTTCCGGCGGTGCCCGCATCGCAGTCAGCGGCAGCCCGGCCGCCACCAGCCGGTCCAGCAGATGGCGCCGCCAGGGGTGGAAGGCGCCGATCTGGCCGACGAAGGTGAGAGGACGGTCGGGAGCCGCGGGAATGTCTCGCCGGCGCAGCGCATAGTCCACCGCCGGGATCCAATAGACGCGGTCGAATCCCGCCTCAAGGAAGGCATGGGCGTGCTGGCGGGTGTGGTCGAGCACCACCGCGTCGAAGCTCTCCATCGCGCCATAGGCCAGCAGCGTGCGCAGCGGGCCGGCGAAATGGTGGGTGTCGCCGACTAGCAGTACTTTGGTGCCCGGCAGCCGGTCCAGCCCGCGGGCAAGGTTGCGCCGGGTGGCGTCGGCCTTGACGACGATCAGCTCCGGACGCTGGTGCGCCGGCAGGCGGGCGACGATGGACGGCAGATCGAACTCGCCGGCCGGGGTGTTGAGCGAAGCGAAGCCATCGTCCGTCTCCACCGTCGGACAATCGGGGCCGCAGAACACCTCCCGCTCCGAGAACAGCGGCCGGCGGTAATAGTCGGGCGTGGCCAGGCAGCAAAACAGCGTGCGGGGAGCGTCGGCTGCCAACAGCGCGGGGAAGGACAGGGCTTGCGGGGGCGGCGGCATGCGAAAGGCTCGGATACGAATTGGAGCGCGGCGGACACGATACCCGTCGCGCCATGGCCCGGGATCAGGAGGCCGACGGCTCCACCCAGCCGGGGACGGCATGCGCGCTGACCAGCGGGCGGCGGAAACTGCCGGCGGCGATTTCCGCACGGATTTGGTCCGGGGTCATCGACACGACCCGCTGGTATTCAGCGGTGTTGTGGGTGTACCAGGGATTCTCCGTGACCGAGTTGGTCGACCGCGCATGGCTGAGATGGAGGAGTGGTCCCAGCGTGCGCTCCACCCGCTCACCGAGCAATTCCAGGCGGCGGTAAAGCTCGAAATCTTCCCAGCCCCAGGACACGAATTTCTCGTTGAAGCCGCCGAGTCGGTCGAACACCCAACGGCCGAAGAAGACCGATCCACTGTAGGAGTTCTTGTAGAGCATCTCGTTGCGCGGATCGAACAGGTCGATTTGGTTCACCGCCAGCGTCCGCTCCACCCCGGGGACGAAGTCGGGACTGACATCGAAGAACAGGCCGTTGAACGGACAGGCAAGAGCCACTCCGTCGAGGACAGCTTGCCGGGCCAGCACATACTGGGTCGGCTCCACCAGCACGTCGGTGTCCTGCCCGACGACGATCGGCGTGGTCGCGGCGGCCGCCATGATGTTCAGCTGCTTGCCCCGGTGGGTGTAATGGCTGTCGTTGCTGGTCAGGTGGATATAGCCGTAGTCGGCGGAGGACAGCCCCAGCTCGGCCATGATGCCGGGCACGTCCTGGCGCTCGGGATTGTCCTCGCAGATCAGGATGTTGGTGTCGAGATATCGGCGCAGATAGGTGACGAGGATGCGCAGGTTGCGCCTGCGGTCCGGGGATTCGATCCGGCAGGGCACCATGAAGGTGACATCGCGCAGATCCAGTCTTTCGCCGCGACGCAGCGGTTCGCGCAGGGCCTGATGGCGGGCGGCGAGCGACACCGCGCGGTCGAGCTGTGCCGCCAATCCCTCGTCCTTCGGCGCCAGCGACACCGCAGCTTCGTAATAATCGACCGCAGCGCCCCAGCGGCCGGTCCACTGCATCAATTCGCCCAGCCGGGCGTGGGGCTGCGAACGGTCGGGCCATTTGGCCAGCACCTTACGGTAGGTGGCCGCCGCCGCAGCCAGCTTGCCCTGCATCTGCTGGGCGTAGCCCAGGTTGGACATCGCCTCCGGTTGGTCGGGGACCGCCGCCAGGATGCTCTCGTAGACGGCCTCGGCCTCGGCCAGTCGCCCGGCATGATGGTGCTCGACGGCGATGCGGAAGGCTTCTTCGAGGGTCGGCATGGAAGCTCCGTTGGGGGTGGGCCGGCTTGGGCGAGCAGGCTGGGCGAACCGGCTCGATGGAGACGGCCGCTTACTTACCGCACCCGCAATCGCGATGCACGGCAGAAGACAGGTCGGCGGAGCGGCCCGCAGCCTGTCCTCACAAACCATATGCCCGCAGGATCTCGTCCCGCTTCGCGCTGTAGGGGCTGTTGCCGTGCTTTCCGGCGAGCGCGCCGGTCAGGACGAGCGGAAGCGCGTCGCCGACGCGCGGTGGCAGGACGCTGTCCGGCCAGGCGGCGTGGGTCATCTCGCTTCCCAGCAGTTGGGCCGCGCGTTCGACGCAGGTATAGAGGGCGACCTGGTCGATCATCCAGATGTAGCAGCGGTCGAAGTTGGCCCTCAGAAAATCCGCCATCATCAGCAGTGCTAGATAGCCGCTGCGGCTGTGGCGGAAATAGACGAAGGAGGCGTTGTAGCGGCTGCACAGCGGCTCGCCGCGATAGTCGGTGTGGGCGACGTCGGCGGCTCCGGCGAGCCTGACGATGTCCTCCGGCTTCTCGCGGAACAGCACGTCGGCATCGCACACGATCACGTCGGCCTTGTGCAGCAGCATCACCTCGGCCGCGATGAGGAAACGGGAGGAGGCGTAATAGGGCTTGTCGATGGCCTCTCCCCGCACTGCCCAGCTCTCGTGCGAGAAGGTGACCGGCATGGCGCCGACGATGCCCCGCAGCCGCTCGATCAGTTGGGCGACCTCCGCGTCGCCGTTGATGATGTGGTAGTGGACGGCGACCGCGGACCCGAGCGCATGGAGGTTCAGGATCTGCGCGGCGGCGTAGCGCTTGAAATAGGCGCCGTCCACCGACACCAGCACCACATGCCGGCCGGTCGGTGCGAAGGGCGGCGCGGCATCCGCCTTGGCCAGGGTCTGGGCGGCCCGGCGCAAGGACAAGGATGACAGGTCGATGACACAAAGCCCGTCGCCGGCATATTTCCCTTGCCGGAACAGGGCCTCGCCGAGCCAGAGATGGAAGATGGCGTTTTTGCAGCCAGCCGCGGCGCGGCCATGGGCCTCCGCCAGATCGGGACGGCCGGCCTCGTTGAACAGAAAGGACAGGTTGGCGTGGATCTGTGGCCGCAGGTGGGGCCGCAGGGAGGACGGCGCCGGACGCTCCAGCGCCCGGCCGAGGATGGCGATGCCCTGCCGGGGGATCGCTGGGTCACGTTCGAGGATCCCCATGCCGGCATAGGCCAACCGGTGCGCCAGGGCGAGATACAGGGCCTCGTCATCGGGCCGGCAGTCGATCAGCGCGTCGGCCAGCAGCCCTTTCTCCGACCTGTCGCCGATCCGGGAAATCAGCAGCGCCATGACGTCGTAGAGACGCTGATGGTCGCCGGCGGCCTCAATAATGCAAAGCTCGCGGTCGAGGGCGGCATGGTCGATTGCGCAGGCGGCGGCGATGCCGCCGATCACCTGCCGGAATTTCTGCTGATCCATGCGCAAGCCACCTGCGTGAGAGTGCAATTCAAGAATTTGGTCCAAGGGAGGCTCTTTGCCCTGCTCCCCCGGATGATGCAAGCTCGCTGCCCGTCACAGGGCGTCCAAATCGCGCAGCAGGCCGATCAGCAGGCGGGCGGCGGAACGCCAGCCGAAATGCTCCAGCAGATGGCTACGGGCCGAGCGCCGGGTGCCGTCGGGATCGTCGATGACCGCGCGCAGCAGCCGGGCGGCCTCCTCCTCGCCGGGGGTCCACCAGTCCCGGCCGCGATAGCCGTCCAGGCCGGGGGTGACACGGCTGGGAATCATGTGGGCCACGCCGGCATTCAGATACGCGCGGTAGGCGCTGTGGTCGGGAGCCAGCAGGGTCAGCCCCATGGCGCCGGCCTGCGCCATCGGCAGGTCCCACCCCTCGCCGTGCGACATGCTCCAGTAATGGGTGGCGGCGGCATGGAGCGACATCATGTCGGTGTCCGACAGCTTGCCCTCGATCAGGAAGAGCGGTGCCGCCCGGGCCAGCGTCCGGCCGGTTTCCGCCGTCAGCCGGACCAGCAGGTCGCGGAGGCTACCGGACGCCCCGTCCCCCTTGCCGGCCTTCAGCAGCAGGGCGGCGTCGTCCTCCGCCCGCGTCGTGCGCAACCATACCCGCAGCAGCCCCTCCAGGTTCTTGCGGCTGTTGAGGTCGGAGACGTTGAGGATGCGCACCCGGTAATCGGCCAGCCGGCGCCCCGTTCCGTCCAGGATGGCTGCGGGCGCTACCCGGCCGGGCTCCAGCGGTTCCACCCCCTCCGGGCAAATGTGGACGCGGTCGGGGGGATGGCCGGCACGCAACCACGCCTGACGGGAGGACTCGGTGGCGACGACGACATAGTCGTGGCGCCGACTGTGCGCCGCCCACAGGGGCGGGATGTCGAGCGCCTCGAACACGGTGTAATTGATCGTCTTCAGGCCTGGAACCGCCTCGACCAGCAGGGGCGTGGTGAAGTTCAGCACCGCTCTGGCACGCACCGGCCGGTCGAGCGTGCGCAGGAGCGGGTCTATCTGCTCGTCGGGCAGGTTGTCGACGTCGTCATGGTTCAGATCGACCAGCCGGACCTGCACCCCGGCATCGACCAGATGGCGGACGAACTGGCGGACCTTGTGGGCATAGCCGCTGTTGTCGCGGAACGCGCCGCGGACGACCAGCCCCGGTGGCAGTGACGGGTCGGCGGCATCACGGGCGAGTTCGCGGGCAGTGGCGACGCGCTCCAGCGAACGGCGCAGCCGCGACGCGTACTCGCCGCCGCCATCCAGGACTGCGGCGCGGCGCAGAAGCCGTCCGGCATCAAACAGCCGGCCGCGGGCGAGCGCCTCACTTCCCAGGCGGATCAGCGTCACACCGCAGTTCGGATCCACCTCCAGCTTGCGGCGGAAATGTGCGACCGCCTCGTCCAGCCGCCCCAAATCCTGCAGGGTGCGCCCCTGGTTGAAGAGGGCGGGCGCAAGCGTGGGCGCCAGCAGAAGCGACCGCGCCATCAGCGCCGCCCCTTCCTCCTCATGGCCGGCACGGCGCATCTGCAGCCCCAGCAGATGGAGGGCATGCGGCTGGGCCGGGTCCACCGCCAGGAGGTCGCGGTAGAGCACCGCCGCGCGCTCCGGCTGGCCGCCGTTGTGAAGGGCGACGGCCTCGGTCAGGATGTCGTGGATGGTGGGCATGGTGCGTCTGGAAAAGCCGGCATCGAGGTGCCAGCGTCAATCGGGGCCGTCACTCGGGAGGAGGCTCCGGCGTCCTGCCGGGATCGCGCGCCGGGCTGCGCATGGGGTTCTTGGGATCGAACAGGCCAAGGCGCTGCAAGGTTTGGGCGAAGCCTTCGGTCAGCATGGTGATGCGGTCGCTGATCTCCGCGATCTCGCGGGCGGAGATGACGGGGGCGTCGGCCGAGATGCGGCCGTGGGCGCGGTAGTTCAGGCGGATGGCGACGTCATCGGTCTCGCCCTGGATCCAGGAACCGTGCAGGATCTTGTTGCGCTCCCGCCCCAGTTCCAGCGCCTCGTCGCAACGGGCGACCAGGGCCTTGGCCTCGTCGGGAGGAAGCCGCAGGCCGGCGATGGCCTTCAGCGCGTCGAAGCGGGCCTTGACCTGCATGTTAGAGGCGATGGGCAGGAATTCGGTATGATCGGTGCCGAGAAGGCGCGAGATGCACAGCGACACCATGTCTTCCAGCTGCGCCCAGGACACGGCGATCATGCCGATCGCGCAGTACATCTTCACGCTGAGGGGGCCCAGCCGGACCGTTCGCGTCGTCATGGACCAACCTTCTGCCGGTCCCCGCCGTCCGGGGATCAAGCGAAAATAAGCCTTCCGTCCGGTGCGGGAAAGCGGTCATTGCGCGGCACGGAGTTGACAGAGCCGGGTGATCCGTAGGATGCACTTTGCGCCTCCGATCGGAGCCGTCCACCGGTATTCTCCCTGCCTCCGGCTGCTCCCGTCTCCGCTACAAGCACAAGGTATCACGCCCATGGCCTCCCAGGCTTCCGCCCCGTCGCTGCACGGCTGCCTCACCTCCGCCATCGATGTTCTGAGGCGTACCATGGACAGCCTGGATCCGGCGCGGGTCGAGGCGGCAGTGGATGTGGTCGCGACGGCGCTGGGCGCCAACAAGGCGCTGCTGGTGTGCGGCAACGGCGGCTCGGCATCGGACGCGCAGCACATCACCGGCGAACTGGTGGGCCGCTTCCTGAAGGAACGCCGCGGGCTGAAGGCCATCTGCCTCAGCTCCAACGCCGCCGTGCTGACCGCCTGGAGCAACGACTACTCCTACGACAGCGTCTTCGCCCGCCAGACCGAGGCCTATGGCGAACCGGGTGGCGTCCTGCTGGGCATCTCCACCAGCGGCAACTCACGCAACGTGATCGCCGCCTTCGAAGTGGCCAAGACGCTGGGCATGACCACCATCGCCATGACCGGCGAGGGCGGCGGCAAGTTGGCAGGCCTCAGCGACATCCTGCTGGACGTGCCGTCGCGCTCCACCCCGCTGATCCAGCAGGTCCACATCTGCCTCTACCATTACCTGTGCGAACAGGTCGAAGCCCGCCTCGCCTGAACCCGCCGATGACCTCACCCCCCCAGGATGCCCCAGACGGGCTGAAACGCCGTGCGCTGGAGGCCTTCAGCGCCGGGCGGCTGGAGGAGGCCGCGGCGCTCTGCCGCGCCTTGCTGGCACTGGATGGCACGGCGGCCGACGTATGGAACAATCTCGGCGTCATCCTGTCCGATCTGAAGCGCCCGGACGAGGCGACGGCGGCGCTGCGGACCTCCTCGGCGGTACGGCCAGAGTACGACAAGCCCTGGGTCGGGCTGGGCAGCAGCGCCTACGGCGCCAACCGGCTGGACGAGGCGGTGCGGTTCTGGAGCCGGGCGACCTTCGCCAATCCACGGCAGGATGCCAGCCTCTGGTTCAACCTGGGCGTTGCCCACCAGATGCGCGGCGAGGCCGAGGCCGCCGCCCCGTGCTTCGACCAGGCCGAACGGCTGGCGCCCGCCGATCCGCTGATCGCCAGCCAGCGGCTGCTGTGCCTCAACTACCTGGACCTGTCCGGCGAGCGCCTGCTGGCCGAACACCGGCGCTTCGACGAACGGTTCGGCAGGCCGTCGCCGCCGGCCCCGCACGCCAACCGCCCCGATCCGGAGAAGCGGCTGCGCATCGGCTATCTGTCGGTGGAATTCCGTGAGCATCTCGGCGCCTATTTCCTGACGCCCCTGTTCGAGCGAGCCGACCGCAGCCGCTTCGAGATCGTCTGCTACTCGATCCTGCCGGACAGGCATGCCGACGCCTACACGGCCCGCTTCAAGGCGCAGGCCGATGGCTGGCGCACCGTGGGTCCTCTGGACCACGAAGCGCTGGCGGCGCAGATCCGCGCCGACGGCATCGACATCCTGGTCGACCTCGCCGGCCATTCCGGGCTGAACCGGCTGCCGATGCTGGCGCGGCGCCCGGCGCCGGTGCAGGTGACGTGGCTGGGCTATCCCAACGGCACCGGGATGCAATCGGTCGACTATCGCATCGTCGACCCCATCAGCGACCCGGTCGGACCAACCGACGCCCATGCGGTGGAAACGCTGGTCCGGCTGCCCGCCCCCTTCCTGTGCTTCCGCCCGCCGGCAGCGGCCCCGCCCGTGGTGCCGCTGCCGGCGGGCGCCACGGGGGCTGTCACCTTCGGGTCCTTCAACAAGCTGTCCAAGATCACCGACGGCACCGTAGCGCTGTGGGCCGAGGTGCTGCGGCGGGTGCCGGACGCCCGCCTTCTGCTGAAGGACCGGCCGCTGTCCGACTCCGGCACCGCCGCCATGATAAGGGCGCGCTTCGCCGCCGCCGGCATTGACCCGGCGCGGCTCGACCTCGTCGGCTTCATCAAGGACGCCGCCGGGCATCTGGCCGCCTACAACCGCATCGACATCGCGCTGGACCCGCATCCCTACAACGGCACCATCACCACCTGCGACACGCTGTGGATGGGGGCGCCGCTGGTGACGCTGGCGGGTGACCGCCATGCCGCCCGCGTCGGCGCCAGCCTGATGGCCGCCGTCGGCCTGCCCGAACTGATCGCCGCCAGCCCCGACCGCTATGCCGCCATCGCCGCCGATCTGGCCGGCGACCTGAGCCGGCTGATGCGGCTGCGCATGGGCATGCGCGACCGGCTGCGGGCGTCGGCCCTGTGCGACGAAGGGCGCTTCATGCGCAACCTGGAGACCGCCTACCGGATGATGTGGCGGCGCTGGTGCGATCAGCGGCGGCCAGAGGGCTAAAGGGAAAGCGGCTGATCCGCCTCCGTGGCGGAACCTGCGGCGAAATCGGGAGCCTCGGCGAAATGGCGGGCTGGCTCCATGCTTTCATGCAGCAGCCCCAGGACGATGACCCTGGCCGGTCCGTCCGACGGACGTTCGACGACATGGTACAGGAAATGGGAGGCGGCACCCCGTCGGCCCGCTGCCGTTTCGAGATGAAAGGCCCGAAGCCCCGAGACGACGGTCTCCCGGTCACGCGAGCCACCGCGGCCGAGATCCTCAGCGAACATCGTCACCGTCTTCCCGATCAGACGCTTATAGGTTTCGCGCTGGTGCGTCCCGAACCGCTCCAGCGTTTCCTTCAGCACCATCCTGAAGTCCCGCTTCGCCGCGTCGGTTACCCGATAGGCTGCCACCACCCTTAGTGGTGCGTCCGGCAAGTTGATTGGAACTCCAGTGCTTAGGAGCGGTTGGTAAGGCCCCCCGACCCGGAGCCGGGGCATGGCCATCCGCGTGTAGGACTTGAGCGACGAGGAGCTGGAGAAGTTGAGGACGATGGCACGCTCGAGCAGGTTGGGCGCCGGCCTCGTCCAGCGGGCGCAGATCGTCCTGCATTCGGTCGAGGGCCTGACCGCGTCGGCCATCTAGGAGCGCATGAGCCTGTGCGGCGAGACTGTCCGCCACTGGCTCAAGCGCTTCAAGGCCCGCGGTTTCGACGGTCTGGAGGAAGAGGTGCGGTCGGGGCGCCCGCCCACCTACACCGCAGCCGAGCGCAGCGCCGTGATCGACACCGCCCTGAGCCCGCCCGCGGAGCTGGGCCTGCCCTTCACGCTCGTATCTTGCCAAGCTCAAGACGTTCCATAGCGGCAGTCCTTTCCAGAGGGGCCTATCCAGGGGGGCCTTAGCCCGGAGCAAAGAACCGCCGCACCTCGGCGTCGAGGCGTTCGTGTTCCTCGATGCCCGCCTGACGGCGAGCCTCATTGGTCAGGACCGGAGGAGGACCGCCGCAGGCACTCTTGGCTAGCTTTGTCGCGGACACCGCCCGCATTCGTCCCCACCGCTGCACCGCAGGACCATTCTCCAACGACGCAATCGCCTTCATCGGGTGCCGAAGGAACTCTTCGAAGGTCAGGCCCACCTCGTGGAAGCGGCACGCGACGAACAGATCGCCATAAAGCTCCAACTCTGCGTCCTGCATGCCTGCCTCCTGAGGTGTGCGTTGCCTGTCCAGGGGGGCGCGGCCGTCCGCTCACCCTCTGTCTTCAGCCTAGGGATTTTCCCGGAAACGCAAGTCCTTGCCTCGCTTAGAACTTTGTGATGTCGGCCTCCAGCGCAGCCTGACGCTGTCGAGCCCCCTCCTCAACCTGGCGGTAGGCCGCTCCAAGTACAGCCATTTTCGCGATCACACTGCTTCGCGATCGCAGAGGGCCAAACCTCTCTTCCAGACCACTGATGAGCACCCTCTCCCAACCTTGCGCATCAGGGAAGGCGGTCATCGGGTATTGGGCCGTGTCGCCTCGCGGCACGTTCTCGTCCATCCGGCGGCGGCTCCCTTTCGCTCCGATGAACCTCACTTTCGCCCACCGGATTGAGATCGCCACATTGCGTCGCTCAACCCGCGCCAGATAGCGGTTGTGTTCGGACGACGGCCTTTCTTTGCGGACACGCTCACATTCTCCGTAGAAGCCCGATGAGAGTCCCCGGGCCTCAGTTTCGAGCACATCGCCCTCGGACAACAATAGAGCTCTCAACAGGTCCGTAAAACTCGCTCCGGTACGCTCCCGCAGAGCTTTGATCTCATCTTCAAGGGTCATTTTTCCTCGGGGGGGTCTGCGCAAATACCTAACCATCGGCGCAGACCCACCCCCCTGCGCAGATGGGCGCAGGGCTATGTCAAAGAGACGGGGGCCAAGGGGTCTGCACAGATCATGATCTGCGCAGACCGGGGGGGCTGCGCAGATAAAGCCACGCTATCACTACCCCGGAGTATATTCAAGGGTAGTCTGCTCAGATCATGATCTGCGCAGACCGGGGGGGCTGCGCAGATAGAAACCACCAATAAATCCGAAACATGGTTGTTCTTCCTGTCATCTGCACGAGAACGACCATAGTCTGCTCAGATCATGATCTGCGCAGACCGGGGGGGCTGCGCAGATCGGACCCTCAAGGTGTAAGGCACGTTATGAGGCGCTGCCTCAGCTAGCGCCTCCTTTGGCCCCGGCTAAATACCAAAATGGGCCTACCTGCAGCCCGACCAGATGCCCATGGATGTGCTCCGCCGCCTCCGATACCGCTCGAGCACCGCTAGAGCACCACCAGAGGCACTTTGCGCCGCGCACCTGAGAAAGACGTCGATTTCCGTCGTCTTTCGGCGGCGCGCCGGGCCTTTTGAAGTTGCTAGCATGGCTCATAGGTTCCTGCAGTGAACCGCCAGAGCAACTTCCAGGATTGTGCCGCCATGTTCGCCATCGGGCTCGACATTGGGTATTCGAACCTCAAACTCGCCTTCGGAAAGGTGTCGGACAATGGACTGGCCAAGCCTGCCGTCACACGGGTGTTGCCCGCCGGTGCTGGCCGCCTATCAGACCTCCATGCCTTACCCGTCGAGGATCGTTCAGGCGACCCTCCCTCTGATCCTCAAAACCGACCATGACCGCCCGCCGAAGCATCTCCAGCTTCTCCTGCTCCGCCGCCTTTTCGCGGTGCAGCAGGCGCAACGCATCCATGACCGAGAACGGAACCTTGGCGGTGCGCAAGCTCCTGGCTTCAGCCATGGGGACAGCGCCGCCTTCGCCGAAGGCGAAATGTGTTCACCAATCGTTCCAGGCAGAGTACGCTGCACTCATGCGCGCCGCCACCCCTCCTTCATCGCCGAACCTCCTTCATCGCCGAGTTCCCGCTGCGCACTAACGCGGCGGATGAGCGCGTGCTGGAGGTGCGCTTGGAGGCGGCGCGGCATATCTACAACGCCTGCCTGGATGAGACGCTGAAGCGCCTTGCCCTGATGCGCCAGTCCAAGGACTGGCAGGCCACCTGTCGCCTGCCCAAGAGCAAGGAGCGCACCGCGCTGTTCAAGGCGACGATGCTGCGCTTCGGGTTCTCGTCGGCGTCGATCCAGAAACACGCCGAGGCGTGCCGGGACGCCTGCTGGATCGGTCAGCACCTCGGCAGCCATGACACGCAGACCACGTCCTTGCGCGCCTTCAAGGCGGTGCAGATGCACGCCTTTGGCAAGCGGGGGCGCCCCCGCTTCAAGGGCAAGAACCGGCTCTCCTCGGTCGAGGGCAAAGGCGACGCGGTGATCCGCCTGCATTGGCAGGACGAAATACCCGTCGTGCTGTGGGACGGCCTCGTCCTGCCGCTCCTGCGCGATCCGCGCGACCGCGACGGTTGGCAGGAGCAGGCGCTGTCGTGCCGGACAAAGTACGTCCGCGTCCTGCGACGTAGCGTGCGCGGCAAGACGCGCTGGTACGCCCAACTGGTGCAGGAGGGGGTAGCGCCGCGCAAGGAGCGCCTTCCGGTCGGCGCAGGCATCGTCGGCCTGGACCTCGGGCCAAGCACCCTCGCCGCCGTGTCGGACACGGATGCCACACTGGAGCCGTTCTGCCCAGGCGTGGCCGACATGGACCGGGTGATCCGCCGTCTCCAGCGCGCCATGGACCGGTCCCGCCGCGCCACCAACCCCGACGCCTTCAATGCGGACGGCACGTACCGCCGGGGTGCGCGCATCGCAGTGCGCTCGCGCCGCTACCGCGTTCTGGCGGCCAAGAAGGCTGAGGTGGAACGGTGTCTGGCAGCGGAGCGCAAGCGTGCCCACGGCGAACTCGCCAACCGGGTGCTGGCGCAGGGCGACACCATAAAGACGGAGAAGGTGAGTTACCGGAGTTTCCAGAGGAATTTCGGCCGGAGCGTGAAGCGTCGCGCGCCGTCCCTGTTCGTCTCGATGCTGAAGCGCAAGGCTGCGAGTGCCGGTGCTTCGGTGGTTGAGTTTGCAACGCGGACGACGCGGCTGTCGCAGGTTAGCCACGACACGGGCGAGTACGTGAAGAAGCCGCTGTCGCAGCGGTGGCATGTGTTCGCCGATGGCAGCCGGGTGCAGCGCGATCTGTACTCGGCGTGGCTGGCGCGCTTTGTCGAATGGGACAGGCTCGACACATCCCAATGCGCGGTGCATTGGGCGGCTGCGGAACCGCTGCTGAAACGGGCGGCGTCGGGCTTCAACCAATCTGCGAGCGGGGCGGGCTTTGCCCGTCCCCACGTCCGCCCTGGCAACAGGGGTGGCGTCGGAGCGGATCGTCCGTTGCAGGGGGATGGCCGCCGGACCGAGGCTGCGGATGCTGTAGCGCAAGCGAGAGCCGCAGAGAGATCCGGCGTAGGCACCTCCAGAACCCCCTGGCTTTAGCCATGGGGAGGTTCAGGACCTCACTTTGCGATGCATATCCGCCGCTGGCAACCTGACGCTCGACGAAGCTGGCAAGGGTCTCCGGAAGGCTGGCATTCATGGTGGGCATGAGACACCTCCTGCTTTTCATCATGAGGCTGGAGCGCTTGGCAAAGATTGCCAATGCAGGGCACTTTCTGCCAAGAGTCGCGTTCCCTCCTCCTTTGCCCCTCGCTTGACAAGCCTGCCCTCCGGCTTCTACCGATAGCGCCTCCTTCCCCGCCACCACACCGGACCGCCGCGATGAGCGAAGCGCCGCCCTCTTCCCCTGCCCCCGACACCGCGTCTGCGGTGCACAGCGGGTCGGCTGACCGCTTCGGCTACGAGTGGGGGCGATATGCCGAACTGAAGGGCATCTACGAGGAGCAGTTCCGCCGCTGGACGCCCTTCATGGCGCCGGAGGACTGGCGCGGCCTGACCTTTGTCGACGTCGGTTGCGGCATGGGGCGCAACAGCCACTGGCCAATGAGCTATGGCGCGGCCGGCGGGCTGGCCATCGACATCGACGAGCGCAGCCTTGCGTCCGCCCGTGCGACGCTGGCGCCGCATCCGGCAATGGAGGTGCGCCGACAGAGCGCCTATGAGTTGGACGAGGTGGAGCGCTTCGACCTCGCCTTCTCCATCGGCGTCATCCACCATCTGGCCCACCCGGAGACGGCGCTCGCCAACATGGTGCGCGCGGTGAAGCCGGG
Source organism: Azospirillum largimobile (assembly GCF_977007025.2). Classification (NCBI taxonomy): domain Bacteria; kingdom Pseudomonadati; phylum Pseudomonadota; class Alphaproteobacteria; order Rhodospirillales; family Azospirillaceae; genus Azospirillum; species Azospirillum largimobile. The sequence continues at coordinate 249,488 of NZ_CDRMUA020000007.1, read as the reverse complement.
CGGGCGGGTGATGATCTGGGTCTATGGCCGCGAGAACAACGGCTGGATCGTCCGCTTTGCCGACCCGCTGCGCAAGGCGCTGTTCAGCCGCCTGCCGATCGGGCTGGTGCATGCGCTGTCCCTGCCGCCGACCGCCGTGCTGTGGCTGGCCTTGCGGCTGGGGTTGGACCGGCTAGAATATTTCCGCCTGATCCGCCGCTTCGACTTCGCCCACTTGCGCTCCATCGTCTTCGACCAGATGCTGCCGAAGATCGCCAACTACTGGCGCCGCGACGAGGTGGAGGCGCTGATGACGGGCGCCGGGCTGGAGGACGTGCGCCTTGCCTGGGTTAACGAGATCTCCTGGGCGGCCATCGGCCGGAAGCCGCAGGGGTAAGATCAAAGAAGTGAAAGAGGCAGCCCTTTATTGCTGACGACCGGGGTCTTGGGTTAAGAAACCCCGTTTCCGCGCCGCCGGTCATTTTGCGCGGCCAAGCGTTGGGGGTTGCCATTTCCGAGTTCTCGCCGGCCTTCATCCAGGCCTACAACACCGGTGCAGCGCTGTTCAAGGCCGGCCGCTTCGACGAGGCGGCCATCGTCTACCGCCGCCTGATCGACGAAAACCTGGACATCGCGACGCCGCATGCCGCCACCCTGCATGGTGCCTTGGGCCTTTGCCTGCGCAGCGCCGGCCGGCCGGACGAGGCGATGGAGCCGCTCCGCCAGGCGCTGCGGCTGAAGCCCGATCATCTGGATGCGCTGAACGCGCTGGGCGGAATCCTGCTCGACCGCCGCCACATCGAGCATGCGCTGATCGCCTTCCGCGAACTGGTGAAGTTGAAGCCCGACTATCCGGGCGCGCTGCTGACGCTGGGCAACCTTTTCATGTTCAGCGGCGACGGCGAGCGGGCGCGCGCCGTCTACCGGCTGGCATTGGTCGTCGAACCGAACGTGGCCGTCAACTACAACAACCTGGGCGCCGTCAGCCTCAGCCTCTGCCATCTGTCGGAGGCGGCGCTGAACTACCGCCGGGCGCTCGCCATCGATATCGGCAAGCCGGAATACCGCAAGAATCTCGGCACCTGCCTGCTGATGGCCGGCGACTACGCCAACGGCACCGTAGCCTATGAGGGCCGGCTGGAGCAGGGGGTCTGGCGCAAGCGCAACATGCCGGGCGTCCTGTGGCAGGGCCAGCCTCTGGCGGGCAAGACCCTGATGGTGCATTTCGAACAGGGGCTGGGCGATTCCTTCCAATACATCCGCTATGCCGGCGTGCTGAAGCGCATGGGCGCGCGGGTGCTCTACGAATGCCAGCCGGCGCTAAAGCGCGTGCTGTCGACCGCCCCCGACCTGGACGGGCTGTTCGCTTTGGGCGAGCCGCTGCCGCCCTACGACTACCACATCTCGCTAATGAGCCTAATGCACCGGCTGGGCACCACACTGGACAGCGTCCCCGGCGGCGTGCCCTATATCCGGGCCGAGCCGCAGTTGCAGGCCGGCTGGGCGGAGCGGCTGGACCGGTTCGAGGGCGGCAATCGCCCGGCCTTGCGCATCGGCATCAACTGGCACGGCAACGAGACCGGCAAGTCGATCCCGCTGGAGTGCTTCGAGGCGATGGGGAAACTGCCCGGCGTCCGGCTCTACAGCCTGCAGAAGGTATCGGGCCTGGACCAGTTGGAGCGGCTGCGCGACCGGGTGGCGGTGACGGAGCTGGGGGCGGATTTCGACGCCGGACCAGACGCCTTCCTCGACACCGCCGCGGTGATGGCCAACATGGACCTGATCGTCACCTGCGACACCTCGGTCTGCCATCTGGCCGGCGCCATGGGGCGGCCGACCTGGGTGGTGCTGAAATGGTTCGCCGACTGGCGCTGGATGCGCAACCGGCTCGACAGCCCCTGGTACCCGACCATGCGCCTGTTCCGCCAAGCCCGTCCCGACGATTGGGCCGAGGTGATGGCCAGGGTGACGGCGGAGGTGGCGGCTAGGAGCGGGGCCGGGGCGAACCTCCGGGACGTCGCCCTTGCTGGGGAGGCCCGGTAATGACGCTGAACGAAGCGCTGCGGCTGGCGCTGGACCATTTCCGGGCCGGCCGCGCAGCCGAGGCGGAGCAGGTGTGCCGGGCGATCCTGAACGCCGTTCCCGGCCAGGGCGAGGTTACCCAGCTGCTGGGCACGGTGGTAATGATGCAGAACCGCCCGCAGGAGGCGGAAACCATCCTGCGCCAGGCGATCGCAGCCAAGCCCGAGTTGTCCGACAGCCACGGCAATCTCGGCACGGTGCTGCAGTCGCTGGGCCGCATGGGCGAGGCACTGGCCGCGCACGACCGCTGCGTCCAGCTGACGCCCGGCACGCCGGAGGGCTACCTCAACCGCGGCTCGACCCGGCTGGCGCTGGGCGACCGGAACGGGGCGGCGACCGATTTCGCCCGCGCGCTGCGGCTGCGGCCGATCGACGCACTCGCCGCCGCCAATCTCGGCGTGGCCCTGCGCGAGGGGCAGCGGATGGCCGAGGCGCTCCGCGCCCTGACCCGGGCGCTGGTCGTCGAGCCCGGCAACGGCGAGGCGATGCTGGGCCACGCCCACGCCCTGCGCGAGCTGGGCCGCCTGGACGAGGCTGAGACCGCCTATGCCCGGGCGGTGACGCTGACGCCGGCCAAGACCGAAGCGCTGTGCTACCACCTCTATCTGAAGCAGACGCTGTGCGCCTGGGACGATTACGACCGGCTGTGCGCGCGGGTGACGGAGATCATCGACCGTGACGGTGGCGTCGTCATCCCGCTGGCCACCCTGTCGATCGACACCACCCCGGCCCAGCAGGACCGCTCCGCCCGGCTGTTCTACGACCGGCTGGTCAAGCGTCCCTCCCCTCCGCCGATGCCGGCGCGGCCCGCCCCCCAATCCGACGACCGCTCCGGGGGCCGGCTGCGCATCGCCTATGTCTCGGCCGATCTCCACGAGCACGCCACCGCCTATCTGGCGGCCGAGCTGTTCGAACTGCACGACCGCGAGCGCTTCGAGGTGCTGGCCTACTCCTACGGCCCCGACGACGGCAGCGCCATGCGCCAGCGGCTGGTGAAGGCTTTCGACCGCTTCCGCGACATCCGCAGCGTGCCGCTGGACGCCGTCGCCCGCTGCATGGCCGACGACGGCGTCGACATCATGATCGACCTGAAGGGCTACACGAAGCAGACCCGGCTCGACCTGCTGTCGCGCCGGCTGGCGCCGGTCGAGGTCAGTTACCTCGGATATCCCGGCACCATCGGCTGCCCGCACATGGACTATGTGATCGGTGACCGCTTCGTCACCCCGCCGGAGCACCAGCTCTTCTATGCTGAGCGGCTGGCGATCCTGCCTGACGCCTATCAGATCAACGATCGCCGCCGCCCACTGCCGGAGCAGGTACCGTCGCGGGCCGACTGCGACCTGCCGGAGGACGGCGTCGTCTTCGCCGCCTTCAACACCGCCTACAAGATCAGCCCGACCATGTTCGCCCTGTGGATGCGCATCCTGAAGCGCGTGCCGGGATCGGTCTTGTGGCTGTTCGAGGCCAACCCGCGGGCCGCCGCCAACCTGAAGGCCCAGTCCCAGGCCCAGGGCGTCGCCCCCGCCCGGCTAGTCTTCGCCCCGCCCCGCCCGCTGGCCGACCACATCGCCCGCTACCGGGTCGCCGACCTGGCGCTCGACACCCTCCCCTACACCGGCCACACCACCACCAGCGACGCGCTGTGGGCGGGCTGCCCAGTGGTGACCTGCTTGGGCGGCACCTTCGCGTCTAGGGTGGCGGCGAGCCTGCTGAACGCCGCCGGCCTGCCCGACACCATCACACGGTCGCTGGCGGAGTACGAGGAGCTGGCGGTGGCGCTCGCCGGCGACCCCACCCGGCGCGCGGGTTTCCGCAAGCGTCTGGAAAACGGGCGGATGACGGCGCCGCTGTTCGACAGCCACCGCTTCACCCGCAACCTGGAACGGGCCTATCAGGTCATGTGGTCGCTGCACAAGGCCGGCAAGCCACCGCAGGGCTTCATCCTGCCGGCGGGCTGAAGGAGCACTGGGAACAGAGGCGCTCCTTCCCTCAAGCCTCCCCCGTGGCAATGCATATTCAAGTATGCATTGCGACCCTCCTGCAAATTTCACAGATGTAACATAAGACAAAAGCATTAACTCGATCATCGGCGTCCTTGCTACCATACCTCGCAAGAATATTTCTTTGTTGGTGTGGCTGATCAAATGCCTAGCGATACTTCGAAACCTAACCTTTTTTTTGCCATCCCCCTATCCGCGGTTCTTCACACGGCAGGCCATTCTTTGCCTGATCCACTCCTGCGCCACCCCTGCTGCGGCATGGCCACCGTGCCGGGAGGGGAGCGATGAACGCGATCAGTCCGGTCAAGCCGGCGGCTGAGGCAGGCGCCACCTACCAGGGCCGGTTGGAGTTCGTGACGACCAGCAAGATCTACGGCTGGCTGCACAACCAGAGCAACCCTGCCGCGGAATGTCTGGTCGACCTCTATGTCGACGGCCGCTTTCTCGGCACCCATGCCTGCAACGAGCATCACAAGGCGCTGAGCGGACTGCCGGGACGCAACGGCTTCGTTGCCTTCAACATCCCATTGCCCACCGGCTTTCTCTCGATTGATGACTGCTGCGTCGATGTCAAAATCCACGGCACCAGGATGTCGATCCCCGGCGCCCCCGTTGTCACCAGCCTCCACCGGGCGGTGATCGACACCGCCCTTTCCGGCATGACACCGGAGCGCCAGGACTTGTGCGTGGGGGCGCTTTCGGAGACGGCAAATCAGACCAAGCGCGGCTGGGAACGAATGGCGGATGCACGGCTTCTCCGCCCTGCTGATGGCTTTGAGGGGGCCGAGTTGACCGTCGGCAGCTTCCTAGCCCACCAGCTCCACCGGCTGGGGGAAGCACACACTTTCCATCTGCGTAGCGCTGGCGATCTGGTGCGCTTTCTGGTGCGCTGTGCCGACCGCTTCAATCTTGCCGACCATGCCTGGTGTCCGCTGCCGGTTGATGTGATCGCCTACCTCACCTCAGGCGAGGAGGACGCCACCGGCCGTTTCCGCTCGCGCCTTTTGTCGGCCTATCAGGCCCAGACAGGCGAGACGGTTGACAGTGGGGTGGATGCGCTGTGCCAGCTGACCCACTGGATGTTCGGCAAGGCCCGCCTGCCCAAGGAAGCTCTGGCAGCCCGGCATGTGGAGGAGCTGAATGCACAAGCTGGGATCGACCCCCATGGGCTGATCTCGCGCTTTTATGCCGGCATGCACGCCCGTGACCCCGATCTGGCTGCAACCTTCGACCTGCGTGACGAGCGGGCGCTGTTGCCTGCGCTGCTTGCGGTCTCGCTGTGGCTGGTGCGCTGGAACCTCGACGATCTGTTCCTGGTCCCGCAGGTGCGCGCGCTCTTGGACTCCCCGGTCCGGCACGAGGGGCAGGTCATGACCGGGCTTGGCTATTTCTACAGCCGCCTGGGCGTCCCGAGCGCCCAGACTTTGAGTCTCTCAGCTCTGTGCCAGCGCCAGCATGCGCCAGTGGTCCGCCACCTGCCGCGCACCGCCCAAGCCAAGGGCGTCAACCTGTTCGGCTATTTCGATGGCGGCACCGGCATCAGCCGCAACGCCCTGTTCTCCCGCGACATCCTCAAGGATGCCGGCTTTGGCGTGACGATGCCGATGATGACGCTGCCCGGCCACCATGCCGGCGAGGAGCTCTACCCGGTCAACCTGATCCATTTCGGCCTGCTGGGCACCCCAGGCGACATGCTCAACCATGGGCTAGAGCGCTTCGCCGGGGCCTACAACATCGGCTTTTTTCTGTGGGAAACCAGTGCTTTGCCCCGCTCGGCCCATTTGGCGCTGGAGATGATGGACGAGCTGTGGACGATGTCGAGCTTCTGCGTCGACACTCTGGCCCAGCATTTCACCGGTCCCATTCATGTCGTGCCCAACTGCGTCGACGAGCGCGTGTTGAACGCCACCGCCGGCGCGCAGCCGAAGGCTGAGCCTTTCACCTTCTATTTCTGCTTCGATGCCCGCAGCTGGTACACGCGCAAGAATCCGCTGGCGGTGGCTCGCGCCTTCCAAAGGGCCTTCCCCCGTGAGAGCGGGGTGCGGCTCGTCCTGCGCATTCGCTATCGGCAGACCAGCCGGAGCGTCGCCGATCTTGCCCATAAGCTGGAGCTCGATCATCTGGTCGAGGGCGACCCCCGCATCATCGTGCGCGACCGCGAGCTGTCATACGCCGACTCGCTCGCCGAGATGCGCTCTTGCGACGCCTATGTCTCGCTCCACCGGGCGGAGGGCTTTGGCTACACCATGGTGGAGGCGATGATGATGGGCAAACCGGTCATCGCTTCTGCCTATTCGGCCAACCTCGACTACATGACGGACGAGACCGCCTTTCTGGTTGGTGGCCAGGAGCGCTATTTGGAGAGCGACGAGTATCTCGCCGTCACCCCCGGGGCCCGCTGGTTCGAGCCAGATGTCGGCTTGGCCGCCGAGGCAATGCGGCGGGTGAGGGAGGACCGGGAGGAAGCAAGGCGGCGAGCTGCCACCGGGGCTGCTTTCGTCCGCAGCCGCTTTGCCCGCCCGGTGCTGCAGGAGCTCTATGCCGCTCGGCTTCAGGCCGTGTTGGAAAGCGCCGTCTCAGCCATGGCTGAGGTGTGATCCTGTTAAAAACGCTGCGACCGCATGCCACGCGGCAGCACACCCACTCCCGCTATATTGTTCAATTCGAGATAAAAGCTGGAAAGATTCCTTCAACCTCTCTCCACGTTTCGCCCCTTATTCATGACGGTTCTCTCATCATCCTCCTGGCCTGTAGAGGATACGATCTTCACCTAAGATTGATAATTATATATTCAATGCGCGGGTGTTGTGACATTGCTTACACAACCACACAAAAAAGTTGATTTTGTTTTTATGAATTGGGTATATAGCGTTTAGGGATTGCCCTGGCATTTTAGTTAAAGCCTTCGCCTAGAGCGAAGGACTCGCAACAGGATCGGCAAAGCGGCTCTTGACCCTCAAACAGAGGTGTGGGAGGCCGGAAGCCGCAGCCTCCGGTATGGCCTCCGCTGGGATCGCGCCTGACCGTTGGGGTGGGGAACACGAGGATGGATGGCGGTCTGACCCTGGTTGAAAACACAGCGGTACCGGCGCAAGGCCGCGACGCTGTGGCGCCCACCAGCCTTGAGGATGCGTTCAACGGCTATCGCCTCTTCCTTGGCCGTCATCCGGCCAGTGTCGAGGAGATCACGGCTGCCACCGGCTGCACGCTTGGCGAATTCCTTGGCCACTACCTGATGCGCGGCGAGTTCCTTAACGGCGTTGTCGCCAGCCTCACCGGCACGGCCGTGCTGCCGCACATCGCCTTGGCTCCGGCTCCGGACGAGGACTTGAGGCGCTGGGCGCTGAAGTGCCTGCCCCTGTCGGCGGCTGCGCGCGAGCGGCTTGCCACCAGCCGCTCCTGGCGCTTCTGGCTGCTGACCATCCTGCGCGACGAGACTTTACGCGCCGGCTTGCCAGCCGCGGTGGCCGACTGGCTGACGAACTCCGGCCTGCAGGCCCGGCTGGCCACGCTTGATCTCGCTCCCACCCGCCGCCTGATCGGCGAGGCCTCGCACAATGGGGCCGGCACCATTATGGGCTGGTGCGCCAACGCCAGCGATGCGTCCGAACGCGTGGTGCTGGAGTTGCATCTGGGCGAGCGCTTCATCGGCGCGGTGCGCTGCGAGCGCTTCGTCCCCGGCTTGGGCGAGCGCATCGGCAGCAGCGGCGACCACGGCTTTGCCTTCGACATCCCCGCCGCCCATGCTGATCTGGTCGCCCGCGGCGCGATGCTGCGGTTGCGTGATGCCCACTCCAAGGCGCCCTTCGGCGCGGACCTCTACCTTAAGACCAACCTGCCGGCCGCTCTCAATGATCTCGGCCGGATGCTCGGCGCCATCCGGTCGATGAAGGAGACGCTCGCCAGCATTGAGCAGCAGCTTCCGCAAACGCTCCGGCAGCTCAATCCGCCGCTGTCGGCCTATGGCGCCTTAAAGGCGCAGGGGCTGCTCGCCTGCCATCGTCCGCTGGACGGAGAAGCCGCCGCGGCGGTGGCCGGCCTCACCGTCAATGTGATCCTGCTGGAAACCGCACTCGAGCCCGCTTCCCTGCGCCGCCTGCTCGCCTCCTTGGACAGCCAGACGCAGGAGCGCTGGACGCTGACCGTGCTGGCTGACGGCGAGACGCTTGGCGACGAGACCCGGGCGCTGATCCACACGCTGACGGCTGCGGGCCGAGCGGTGATGGCCAAACCGACAGCCCTGCCGCGCTTGCTGGCTAGCCACGCCATCGTCACCGCCGCCACGGCTCATCTGGTGGTCGGCCGCTGCGGCAGCTTGCGCCCCGACGCGTTGGCGGCCTTCCTGACGGCCCTGGGGCCGGGATCGGCCACTCCGACCTTTGTCGCCTACAGCGACCATGACGTTTTGGTCGGCGCTCACAGCGGCAAGCCGGCGCAACTGGTTCCGATCTTCAAACCGGATTTCGACTCGGTGATGCTGCTGGCATACGACTATGCCGGCCCGATGGTTCTGGTGACGTCGGAGGCCCTGCTGAAGGCATGCGCTCTTGCCAATGGAGCGCCGCCGTCAAGCCTGCATGATTTGATGCTGCGCGTGGGCGACTGTGTGCCGGCGAGCGCCATCCGCCACATCCCGTCAGTGCTCTACAGCCTGGAGCAACCCACCGACCTACGCAGCCCCGACGGCCTGCCGCGGCTGCTGGTGGGTGAGCCTAAGGCGGTGACGAGCTGGGCCGAGCGCTGGGGGATAGCGGCCGAGGTACGGCAGGCGCTGGTGGTCAGCGAAGACGAGGAGGGCAGCCAGACGCTGGTTGAGCCTTGTGAGATCGAGATCCGCCCAGCCAGCTTTCCGGCTGTCAGCATCATCGTGCCGACCCGCAATTCGCCGGTTCTGCTGCGCAATTGCCTGGACTCGCTGTTGCGCACCCGTTCGTCCTATCCAGGGCCGCTGCAGATCCTGGTGATCGATCATCAGAACGAGGATCCCGACAGCGTCGCCCTGATCGCCGCCATGCAGGCCCAGCGCGGCGTCGATGTCCTGCCATACAAAGGCGCTTTCAACTGGGCGATGATGAACAACCTCGCCGCCGAACAGGCCAGCGGCGAGGTGCTGGTCTTCCTCAACGACGACACCCTGGCCGCCGACCCTGGCTGGCTCAGCCGCGCCGTGGCAACGCTTGGTCTGCCGGATGTCGGTGTGGTGGGGGCCCGCCTGCTTTATGGGGACGGCAGCATCCAGCATGCTGGTGTGGTGACCAGTCAGGAGCAGGGGGCGGTGCATGAAGGGATCGGGATGCCCGGCCATGAGGGCGGCTATCTCGGCCGCAACCTTGTGCCGCATTCCGCTGCCGCCGTTACTGGTGCGTGCCTGATCACGTTCCGGGCCGTGTTCGAATCCGTTGGCGGCTTCGATGCCAGTTGGCCCGTCAACTGGAACGACATCATCTACTGCCTAGCAGCGCGCAAGGTCGGCTGGCGGGTGGTCTATGATCCGAGGGTTTGCCTCTATCACCATGAATCGAAGACGCGCGGCTACCTGCTTGGTCAAACAGGCCAGGATGTCTACCAAACGGAACTGCGCCGGCTACAGGTCGACTGGAAGGAGCATCTGGACGACCCTTTCTACAACCCTGCTTTCCATCGCAAAGATTTGCCCTTTGTGAGGATAGCGCTGTGAGACAGGGTCTAGCGGGAAGGATGCATGTGTTCGAGACCTCTGAGCAATTAGGGGGCTCTGCTGCGGGCCAGCTTTGCGTCGGTCTCTTAAACAGCGGGACGGGCGCGCAGGGAGTGGTGAGTCGGTCATGATTTCCTTGGGCTTCGGCCAAAACCGACAGCAGCGCCGGAGGGGCGTCCCACCGCACTCCTCTGCGCGTTTGCGCATGAGCGCGCCGTAGCCGCGGCCGCGCCACTGGACACCCGCCTGATGGACAATTCCGTGACCCACACGCCCTCGACCGAGACGTCGGAGACCGCTGCCGAGCGCACGAGCGCCTCGGCGCGCCCGCGGCTGGACGGGGTCAAGCGGACCATCTGGCTGACCCGGCCCGACCTGCGCGATCTCTGCGAGGGCGATCAGGAGCGCTTCGAGTGGTGGCTGCTGCTGAACGGCGCGCGCGAGTACCGCGCGCTGGCGGAGACCGAGCTCACCGTCTCGCAGGACCTCCTGAGCGAGCCGGCGGCCGAGGCGCTGCCTGAGGTGCGCCCAACGCTGACCCGCTTCATGCGGCTGGTCTGGACCATGCGGCCCGACCTGCAGGGCGCCTTCGACCTGCGGACGGTGGAGGGCCAGCAGGGCTTCGTCTGGTGGTACTTCATCGAGGGCTCCGCCGAGCTGCGCCTTGGCCGCTTCGTCACCGAGGAGCAGAAGCACGTTCTGAATGAGCCGGACGAGCGCGCGCCCGCGATCGGCACCCTTGCGATCACCCGCCTGATGGTGCAGCTGTGGCTGAAGCGCCCGGACGTTCAGGAGCGCTTCCCGCTCGATGCCCACACCGGGCGCCTTGGCTATCTGGTGTGGTACTTCACGCACGGCCTCGCCGAGATGCAGCTGGCCGACCTCGTCGACGACCGCCAAGCACACGCCCTTCTCATTCCCGTCCCGGGCGCTCCGCAGCTGCCACCGGTCCTGGCGATGATCTGGTCGACCGACGCCGCCATCCAGGCACGGTTCGCCGACCCGCTCAGCCCCGCCTTCGCCCAATGGGGGCACGCTGAAGGCACGGAGCAGTACCCGATCCTCAAGCAGCTGGCCGGCATGGTCACGCCGCAGAGTGTCAAGGCGCCCGCGGTCCACGTGAGCCACGGCGCCCTGCCATTTGGCGTCAACCTGATCGGCTACGCCCGCGGTCAGTTCGGCATCGGCGAGGACGTCCGCATGGCGGCACTCGCCATGCAGGCAGCCGGCATCCCCTTCAGCCTCTACAACGTCGAGCCCGGGCGCGAGGTGTGCCAGGGCGACGACAGCGTCGAGGCGCTGATCAGCGACCGGCTGCCCTACGCCGTCAATCTGCTGTGCACCACCGGCATCGAGACGGCGCGCCTCGCCGCGGTGGAGGGATCAGCGCTGTTCGATGGGCGCCGCACCATCGGCTACTGGCCCTGGGAGCTGCCGGAGTGGCCCGAAGAGTGGCACCACGCCTACGAGCTCGTCGACGAGGTCTGGGCGTCGAGCCGCTACACCTACGAGGCCTTCGCCAAGAGCAGCCCGAAGCCGGTGCGGCACCTCCCCATGACCGTCACGGTGGACGCGACCGCGGGACTGAAGCGGCGCGACTTCGGCCTGCCCGAGAACCGCTTCCTCTTCGTCTTCTCCTTCGACGTGCTGTCCAGCTTGGCCCGCAAGAACCCGCAGGCCTGCGTGCGCGCCTTCAAGCAGGCCTTTCCGCTTGGGCATGAGCCGGTCGGGCTGGTGGTCAAGGCGATGCGCGCGGCGCCGGACAACCCGGTGTGGCAAGCGCTCCTGGAGGAGGCCCGGGCCGACCGGCGCATCATCATCGTCGCCGAGACGCTGAGCCGGGGCGCGGTGCTCGACCTCTACCGGGCGTGCGATGCGTTTGTGTCGCTGCACCGGGCCGAGGGCTTCGGGCGTGGGATCGCCGAGGCGATGATGCTGGGCAAGCCGGTGGTCGTCACCGGCTTCTCAGGCAACCTGGACTTCACGACCCCGGGCAGCGCGGCGCTGGTCGACCACCGGCTGCGCCCGGTGTCGCCGGAGGAATACCCGTTTGCCGAGGGGCAGCTGTGGGCGGAACCGGACGTTGGGCACGCCGCCTGGTGGATGAAGCGGCTGGCCGAGGACCGCTGGCTGCGCCAGCGGCTGGCAGGACAGGGGCAGAGACTGACGGCGGCGACCTACGCGCCGGCAGCGGTTGGTGCTGGATACGCCGCCCTGCTAGGCCAGTCGGCACGGGAGGGGGCGGTCGGATGACTGGGGAGACTAGGGGGGAGCGTCATGGGGAATACCATGCCATCGGGCGTGATCACGCCGGTCATCCTATCGGGCGGCTCGGGGAGCCACTTGTGGCCGCTGTCGCGGGCGCTCTACCCGAAGCAGTTCCTGGCGCTGGCGAGTGAGTTGACGATGCTCCAGGAGACCGCGCTGCGGGTCGCCGGTGATGGGTTCGCCGCCCCTCTGGTGATCTGCAACGAGGAGCACCGCTTCCTCGTCGCCGAACAGCTTCGTGCCAAGGCGTGCCGCCCTTCCGAGATCATCCTCGAGCCGGTCGGGCGCAACACCGCGCCGGCCGTGTGCATCGCCGCCCTCAAGCTGCTCGCCACGGGCGAGGACGGCCTCATGCTGGTGATGCCGTCCGACCACGTCATCGCCGCTCCCGATCGTTTCCTGCAGGCGGTCGCGAAGGCAACCGGTGCTGCGGCTGCCGGCGCGCTAGTCACCTTCGGCATCACCCCGGCGCGGGCTGAGACCGGCTATGGCTACATCAAGGCAGGGCCGCGCCTCGACGCCCATGAGGGTGTCCACGCCGTCGAGCGCTTCGTCGAAAAGCCCGACCAGACGACGGCGGAGGCCTACCTGGCGGACGGCTCCTACCTGTGGAACAGCGGCATCTTCCTCTTCTCCGCCGGCGCCTATGTGGCCGAGCTGGAGCGCAGCAACCCGGCCATGGTCGAAGCCTGCCGCAAGGCTCTGTCGGACGCCGAGCGGGATCTGACCTTCTGCCGGCTTGGCATGGATGCCTTTGCCGCCTCGCCGCCCGACTCCATTGACTACGCCGTCATGGAGAAGACCAGCAGGGCGGCCGTGGTGCTGGTTGAGATGGGGTGGAACAACGTCGGCGCCTGGTCGGCTTTGTGGGACATCGGCGAGAAGGACGCCAGCGGTAACGTGGTGCAGGGCGACGCCGTCCTGTACGAGGCGCGCAACGTCTACGTCCGCTCCGACGAGCATCTGGTCGCCGTGGTTGGGTTGGAGGACGTGGTGGTGGTCGCCACCGACGATGCCGTCCTGGTCACCGACCATGCCCACGCACAGAACGTGAAGCACATCGTCGACCGCCTCAAGGCGGAGCGGCGCGACGAGCACGCCCTGCACACGACCGTGCACCGGCCCTGGGGCTCGTACCGCAGCGTCGACCGCGGCAGCCGCTTCCAGGTCAAGCGGATCACCGTCAAGCCGGGCGAGCGTCTGTCCTTGCAGATGCACCACCACCGGGCCGAGCACTGGATCGTGGTCGAGGGAACGGCGCTGGTCACGTACGGCGAGGAGCAACTTTTCGTCTACGAGAACCAGTCCGTCCACATCCCGATGGGCACGGTGCACCGGCTGGAGAACCCAGGGAAGGTGCCGCTGCACCTGATTGAGGTGCAGTCCGGCAGCTACCTCGGCGAGGACGACATCGTGCGGTTAGAAGATCGATACGGTCGCATACCTGTCGCCCCAGTCGTAGAGAAGTAACGTTCTTTCCCATATTCGAACTTGACGCAAGTGAGCAGGAAAATGCAGCAAATACTTGAGGGATTGGAGGCAATCCCATTTACGGTTCCTCACATTAAGGGCACAAAAATCTATGCAAACTTTGATGGACTTAATCTAAATGATAACGCATCAGTGATCTGCGGCTGGGCATTTGATGCGGGGAATCCGGATACTGCGCCTGACATAATAGTCTTTAGTGAAGAAAGAGTAATCGGCCGTGGGAAAGCGGATATGGCACGACCTGACGTTAGCGAGGCTGGTGTGCCGAGGGCCGACGTTGGCTTTCAGGTTCGTCTGAAGCCAAAAGGCGATGAGAAAGAGCTGAAGGTTGTAATTCAGTCAGGTGAGCAGCAGTACTTACTAATTGAACTAATTCTGAAGAATTGTCTTCCACCGGGCAGAATAACTCGCGAAGACGTTATCGCAGTATTCTCTCTGCTCTTCCACAGGTACCCGGAGAGTGAAGATGCAATCAATCATCAGCTTTCCGTTCACAAATCAAAAGACAGCTTGTTTGCTGCGCTTTTTCGTTCCCCAGAGTTCCATGAGAAGAACATGGATTTGGTATCTTTGATCCACGCTAATTTTGCGGGAAATTGACATGAAAACTTCAATCGTTATCAATACATACAATCGGGCTCCTCAGCTCCGCGACTGCCTACGTGCACTTAGAAACCTTCACGGCCAGTTTGAGGTGGTCGTCGTAAATGGCCCCTCGACGGATGGCACTAAGGCGGTTTGCGAAGAATACAGGGAGAGTATTACGTATGTAGAATGCACGGAAAGGAATCTCTCGATTTCGCGGAATATCGGAATCGCAAACGCGGTAGGCGAGATCATCGCCTTCATCGATGACGACGCTGTGGTTCACCCGCGTTGGCTTGAGAAAATTCTTGAAAAGTACAACTGCCGCAGCGTCATAGGTGTGGGTGGCTTCACGATAGACCATACCGGAAAGCGCTATCAGGCGACCGCCACGCTCTGTGACAGGCTGGGCAACGCCTACACAGTGCCAAGCGGAATCTCGCAGGAAGCCTTCTGCTTTCCAGGTTCTCCCATGTTCCCGTCCCTGCTGGGCACAAACTCGTCGTTCCGTGCCGCGGCTCTGAAAGAGATCGGTGGCTTCGACGAAACGTTTGCCTACTTTCTCGACGAGACGGACGTCTGCCTGAGGCTCGTCGACCGGGGCGGGCAAATTGTTTATGCTCCCGAGGCGCTCATCTACCACCGTTACGCGCCAAGCCATCTCCGCAATCTGAACAAAGTGCCCACAACGTTGCATGTGCCGTCGCGCAGCAAAGTTTACTTTATGTATCGCCACGGCACTTCGACATTGGATGAAATCACAATTACGGATGAAGTGGTTAAGTATCGCGATGGCCTTCGTCGCGATAACAGGTGGCTTCGTGACCACAACTATTTGAGCCCGACCGCTGAAGCCCTCCTCAATCAGGATGTCGAATTTGGCATTGAGGAAGGCCGCACACTTGCTCGACTTCCTGCCCCCACTAAACTGGCGGACCGAGTCGCGGGGGTTACCAAGAGATCTTTCAAGGGCTTCAATAATCATGGTACGAAAAGACTACGAATAGCGTTGATCTCGCAAGGATTTCCTCCGAGCGACACTGCTGGCATTGCGCGCTGGACTGACCATGTCGCTAATGGCTTGGCAGCAAAGGGCCACCAAGTTCATGTCATTACACGTGCCGAGACTGAGCCCACCGTTGATTACAATAATGGAGTTTGGGTCCATAAAGTACGTCCCATTGACGGAGGAGAACTCCGTTCAGTCACCGCTCTAATTGACCTTCCTGATCACCTCGCCCGCTGGTCAGCTGGCGTGTTCGCAGAGTTGCGCAATATTGGATTCTCGAACCTTGACCTCGTCTCAGCACCGATCTGGGATGTTGAAGGTCTAATTCCACTACTACTCTCTCCTATCCCTGTAGTGACATCCCTACACACCACCTATAAGCTCGCTTGCCCACACAAGCCAGATTGGAAGCGACCTCTGTACAACTTCAACCATGTTCAGAGAGTTATTAAAGCTGAGCATTTCCTATTCGAGCAAGCACAATACTTCCTCGGCAACACGAACGCAGTTGTGAACGAAATTTATCAGGCCTATGGCGTAGATATTTCGTCACGAACAATTGTTGTTCCCCATGGGGTCACCTCTCCAGCTAGGTGTTGCAAAGCGAAAAAAGATGATGCTGTTACAGTGCTTTTTGTTGGGCGGCAGGAAACCCGTAAAGGATTTGATACAGCTTTGAAAGCGGCCCTTGAGGTCTGCACGCAAGCGCCTGATATCGTATTTCGCTTCATTGGTTCTCCTACGGACGACCAAAACTGCAAGCGAGCAATCAGCGACTTCATGGAGAGCGCACCGCCCGCCTTTGCGAAGCGGATATCGCTTGAAGGGTATTTGCCGGACGACGAGCTCAATGATGCGTACGCTGACTGCGACATTTTCCTGGCGCCCTCGCGCTTCGAGTCTTTCGGCCTTGTAGCGATCGAGGCAATGCGGTACGGCAAGCCTGTCGTCGCCGGAAATGTCGGCGGACTAGCAGAAGTTATTGACCAAATGAAGACTGGACTACTCGTTAACCCAGATGATTCTGGTGAGATTGCCCAAGCTATCCTCAGGCTCGCTGGTGATCGTAGCCTTCGCCTACAGCTTGGCGATGAAGCTCGGCGCACCTTCTTGTCTAAATATACGCTAGAGCAAATGGTTGATAGCATTGAGGGTGCCTACTTGTCCTTTCAGAAAGCCGCTGCTTCCGCAAACAAGGTGTTGGAGAAAGTCGTATGATGAAGCTAAATCGGAGCGCCTTAGCTCAGGCACTTGATACCTTCACAGACGCGCAACTCTCTGACAGCGATGCGGAAGAACTTCTAGTGCGCTTGGATGGTTCTAAAGATCTTCTGTGTCATATTCTGCTTGAAACTGATTTCTTCAGTAATTACCCAGATATAAAAAATGTTATCCTAGGACTTTCTGGTCCCGTGTATCGGTCTCTTTTAAGCTCTCCTAATAAGGCGGCGCTCAACGCGAGGATGATACGAGAGCTGCGCCAAGAATTGTATGAAAAGCAAAAACAATGGGCGGCAAAGGTAATCCAACTAAAAGATATTGAAAATGAAATAATAGGCGTTAAGGGAAAAATAAGCGCTCTAGACAGTAAGCCTTATAGCCTACCTGATTGAGAGTGAATCCTATGCTGCCGCCAAGCGGTATATGATACCACCACAAATCAACGGGATCTCTAAGACAGATCCCGTTTACTGTTGGTAATCTATGATATCTATCACTTGTGGAAGGCAAGAGCGCCAGATGCCTAAGATATTGAATCTGTATAGGAAATTTACTAATAACATTGGAGACCTGATGTCTCCTCCAATGCGATATTTTGAATATTATAATGCTGAGATAGTTCTTCTCGATGTTCTAGGATGGAACAAATGGGAGCAACCAGATGAGCAGGAACGCGCGAAATGGCATGAGACTTTTCGAGATTCCGATCTCATTATAATAGGTGGCGGCGGCCTTTTGGAGATTGATTTCTTCGAGAGAAGTCTGCAATACATCTTCTCTCTTCGCCAGTCACACCAGAAAATAATTTTGTGGGGGGCTGGCCACAATCAGTGGGATGTAAATGACTGGCGCGCTATAAAAAAACGCATCGACTGGAAAAAGTACCCTTTTGATGAGATCGGCGTCCGCGACGCAGGGGAGGTCATGCCTTGGGTTCCGTGTGCAAGCTGCATGGCAGATGAGTTGGACGATCATGGCTCAGTGGAACATGAGTTTGCACTCTATCTGACGGCAGACGGCATATCAGCTAATCCTGTTTGGACTGAAGCTATTCGCAATGAGTTTCCCATGATGAGCAATAGCTCGGAATTCCATATAGTTATCTCATTCTTGAGGTCTGGCGAGACGATTCTCACGGATAGCTACCATGGTGCTTACTGGGCAACGCTGCTTGGGAAAAAAGTGGTGGCGTTCCCGTCATCATCCAAATACTACTCACTAAAGCATCCGGTGCCACTTTGCGATCCTGAGGATTGGAGAAGATTCAGCAAGCTTGCACGAATTTACGATGGTGCACTCGAAGAATGCAGAAGCGCTAACCTCTTGTATTATCGCCAAATTGAGAGTCTTTTGCTGGATTGATGAGCCTTGTTGCGTAAAAAAGATAGAATTACTGAGGGATGCAATGGAAAATATACAAGCCGATGACTTCGGAGCTTACGATGTGTATGTTAAACGTGGGCGCACCGCTAGCAGTGAGTACACTCCGCGGCTAGTTGTGTCTTTTTCTGGTATTGGCAGAGACGGTCCAGAACCGGGAACTCGTCTAATTGGCTGGGAGTTCGAAGGAACGTTCTCAGGTGACACAGACACTCACGTAATTTTTGTTCGAGATAACTCTTGCAGGTGGTACAGTGACAGCAAAGAATTTTCACGGATTTTCGATTTCGTCTCGATGTATATTGCCGAGAACCGTATTGGCCATGTTGCTAGCGTAGGGCTTAGTATGGGGGGGTACGGCGCACTCTTTTTGTCGTCAATGATGGACCTTGACGTTGTTGTTGCCTTTTCCCCTCAGACCATAGTTGGAGTTGAGCCAACAAACTCAATAGACCGCCGATATGATGACGTTTTCTCAAAAGATCAGCCGCCACCAGTTGCAGACCTCGCATCGTTAAAGTCAAGAGCGAAGAATGTATACGTTTTTGCCGGAGAAAACGACTGGCTTGATGTCTGGCATGTTTTTAGAATTGTGAACACAATGCCTATGACGCTTCGGCTCGTGCCGGAAGCGGATCACAATACAGCGAGCTATTTCAAGGGGCGCTATGATTTGCGCGCGCTCATTAGGGAGCTCGTTTTTGAAGAAGTTAGTGAAATAAGTAAAGAAGCTCTTTCTGGCCTTGACTGCATAGAGAACTCGACTGGGTACTTTTACATGGAAAGCAACATTCATGCCCTAGAAGGGGACATTAGCAGAGCTATTGAGTATGCTGAATTATCTATAAGGGGGCGCCCGCATAGCTCGCATTTTCATTACCATCTCTCGAAACTGCATAATAGGGCAAACAACCTGCCTAAGGCGATTGAATATTGTTATTTAGCTGTGAAGTTAGCCTCACCGGACAACATGGGGCTAAGGCACGCCCTAGTTCAATTGCTAATGAAAGCAAGGCGCTTCAACGAAGCCGAAGATGTTTTTTGCGATTGCCTGGCTAAAAACATCAACAATGGATGGACTTACCATTACCTTGGACTCTTTGAAGCAGAGCGCGGACGAATTGAAATGGCCGTTATTGCCCATGCTAGAGCAGTTTGCCTTTTGAAAAACGAGCCTGTCTTTATGAAGTCGCTGGAATCGATGCTTGCGAAAATCAGCCTGCCTTTGCTCAGTAATCACGTAGCTGTTTAGGGGAGTGACTGAGGGCGTGTTGCCGCCCGGCCCTTTTGGCCAAGCGTAAGGGGTGTTCTATAATCCGGTGCAACGCTGCGGTGCTTATCAGCACCTGTTCCCAGCCCATTCGGGTGCCGAGCGCTTGCGCGTTCGGCCAAGGCTGGGGCTTGTCACAGTTAATGATCGCGGCCCAACGCATCCGCTTTACGATGACCCGACGAAGGTGGACCGCTCGGCCGCCTACGCGGCGCGCTATCTGGCGAAGAACGTCGTCGCCGCCAGCCTGGCCGAGAAGTGCACGATCCAGCTCTCCTACGGTATTTGCTTCCGTAATGGGCCGTTGGCAGTCAAGCCCCCGTGGATCACGTCGCCGGTTTCATGCTTCCTTCCATGGTTAGCCTGCGGCCGCCACACCATACGATCAGAAAGGAACCCGAGAGCCTATAGGCCGGCTTCATCTACAGTTCCATCGGCCGGCCGACCAGAGAGCGCCGGATCGGTGTTAAGAACAGCCCACTGACGAGCGCAGGATGCTGCTCAGCGTATTGTGACAGGAAGCCTGGGTCGGATGGTGTTGACCGTCAGCGCCTCCGGCCAGCCAAAGTACCACTCGAACAGCGCCAACGCACCTCCGCCGACGAGCACCACAGCCCAGATGATGACCTCGGCGCGGTTGATGCGGCGCCGGGACAGCTGTCACATGTAGATCAGGAGGCGTGACCAAGGATCCATGCGAATACCACTGAGAGGCTGTTAAGAAGAAGACTGAGCAGATTCATCGCAATTCCCAAGGCGGGCGCGCAAGTCTCTTCACGAGAATGTGGCTCATCGCCATGTAAATGAATGTCTCCTCCGACTCCGGAAGACGTTCGTAATCTTTTGATAAACGGCGATATCTGCCAAGCCACGCAAATGTTCTTTCCGCGACCCAGCGGCGCGGCAGAACATGAAATCCCTTGGGAATTTCTGGAGGTTGCTGGCCAGGGGCGAGCCAAAAGCCCTGAATACCGGTCCACCAGTGCTTGACGACTTCGATGGTCCAGCCGAGCCGATCTTTGGCCCAGGTTTTCAGCCCTTGATAATGCGTGTCCGCCCACACGAGCTGGATCGTGGGAAACCACAGGTGCAAGCCTGTCAGCAGGAGCATGCCCCCGGCCTTGTCATGAAGATCGGCCGGATGCACCCGCACCTTCAGAAGATCACCTTCCGTATCGACTAAGGTCTGCCGCTTCCGCCCGCTGACCTTCTTGCCGCCATCATAGCCACGTGGCCCCCCGGCCTCGGTTGTCTTCACAGATTGACTGTCGATGGCTGCCGCCGTTGGTTGGGCTTTGCGGCCACGCCGGGTTCGATACTGCTCGCGCAGCACCGCATTGACCTGTTCCCACTTCCCGCTTTTGCGCCAGCGACGGAAGTGGTCGTACACGTCCGCCCAGGGTGGTAGATCATGAGGCATCATGCGCCAGGAGATGCCTCCACGCAGGACATACAGGCATCCGTCAATGATGCGCCTCAGATCATGTTTCCGCTGCGCTCCACGATGCTCACTTTTCGTGAAGAGTTTTGAGACGACAGCCCACTCTTCGTCGGTCAGACCTGATGGATATCGGTTCGGTGACATGCGATTGTCTCCTATGGCGGCGACATAGCATGCATTATCAACAGGGCACCTGGGCTCAGCATCCCAATCCAACTTCAACACTGCATTTGCTCTATTTTCTTCTCAACAGCCACTGATACCGAGTCTCTTATGGAATGACCTTTTGGAGCCAAGGCGGGAAGCAGAGGGATTTGATGCGGCCGGTTTCTGCGACGAGGGCGTTCCAGGCGTCGCAGCAAGCGTCGATGATGGCGCCCTGATCGGGAAAGACCCGCAGCGACATCAGCTTCTCACGCAAGAAGAGCCAGACCCGCTCGATAGTTTTGCCATGGGACCTCTCTCTGTTGGGTTCCTGCTGAAGGGCTCAGCCGGTAACGGAGGCGTCCTGAGTTGGGAGATCCCGCAAGCGGACAAGCCAAATCCGTTGGCCGCCGACCTGTGCCAGATGGCCCTTGATGCGTCCGCGTCGGAGCCAGCCGTAGACCGTTTGGCGATGCACTCCCAGGTGTTCGGCAACCTCTTGAAGGGTCAACTCGTCCTCCGCGCCTCGCGGCACGTCCTGTGACCAGATTGGTCGTAGGGCTGCGATCCCGTGCCGCTGAAGCAGACGGCGGACCATGGGCGCGTTGAACATCGCCCGTTTCGCTGGCCGCCAGCCCTCCGTGTTCAGAACCTCGGCGATCACCTCCGCCGTTCGCCCTTCACCGCGCAGTTCGCTCAAGCGGGCGATCAGCCGCTCATAATTCTTCAACTGCTTGAAACGGCGGATTGGGCGCGTGACCTCATGGTGAGTCTGGACGCCGCCGGCCCAGTGGCATTCGACCCGGACCCATTCGGTGTCCTCCTCGACGCGGATGACCACCCGGTCCAGCATGGCCCGTGCGATCGCCTGCCGATCCGCTGCTGTGGTCGTGGCCTCTCTCCACAGCGCCGGGACGTCCGCGGCCAACTGATGCACCGCCTGCTTTTCGGCTTCGCTCAGGCGCAAAGGTTCCCGCGCCAAGGCTCGGTCATGCTCGGCTTGCGCGGCATCTCTGGCGGCGATGGCCGCCTCCCAGTCCCGTTCCAGGGTGCGGGCAACCAGACGGTTTTCCGGGTCCACGGCCTCGTAGCGCCGTCGCGCCGATGTCATCTCATAATCGGCGCGCTCGAGCCGAAGCCGCCATTGCCGGTGCCGTTGCTCGCGTTCGAGTTCGAGGTCCTCGGCGGCCTGGAGGCTCAATTCGATCGCCGAGGGGGCAAGCGCCTCGAGCATCAGAGCGGCGACCAGCGCGTCCACCGGTCGGGCGCTGACCGATTGGCAGCGCGGTCCACCGAACGTCGTCTGGAGTTGGCAGCACAGATAGCGCGCCTCGGTTCCCCCGTCGCGGTAGCTCATGGACATGCGCCGCCCGCATCGGCCGCACCGCACCAGCCCCGCGAGGAGAGCCGGTCCACCGCGGGGAACGCCATTCTGTCGGGAGCGGTTCGCAGCCATCTGCTCCTGATTCCGCTCGAAGGTGTTCCAGTCAATATAGGCCGGCCAGCAGTCCCGGCGCAGTACCGTCCACGCGGCGGGATCGTGCACGAGGCGCCGGCCGCTGTGGGGTTTGCCCGGTTGCCGCAGTCGGGCATCTTGTCGCCGCCGGCCATACACGTAGGCGCCGGCATAGGCGGGATGATGGAGCATGTCGCCGATGGTGGCCCGGTTGGGACGGCTCCAGCGCACCTCACCCTTGCGCGGTCCCGTTCGGATGCGGTCGGGGAGCCTGAGATCATGCTCGACCAGATAGCGCAGCACCCCGTTCACCGAGCGCCGACGCTCGAACACAGCGAAAACCAGCCGGACGGCGGCCTGGACCTGCTCATCCGGATCGAGGGCAACCTCGCCGGACGGTCGGATGACGAAACCACGCGGCAAGCCCACGACCAAGGCGCCACGCGCGGCTTTGGCACGCCGACCCTCGAGCATGCGGGCCTTCAGGATGTGCAACTCCGCCTCGCTCATCGTGCCCTTCAGCCCCAGCAGCAGACGATCGTTGTAAATGGACGGGTCGTAGATCCCATCGGCGTCGCCGATCAGGGTGTCGAAGAGCGCGCACATTTCCAGCAGTTGGTGCCAGTCGCGGCACGAGCGCGCCAGTCGGGACACCTCAATGCCGAGCACGAGGCCGACATGGTTGAGGCCAACTTCGGCAACAAGGCGCTGGAAGCCGGGTCTGTCCAAGGTGGAGACGGCGGAGCGCCCGAGATCATCGTCGATGACCATCACCTGCTCGCGGCGCCATCCGAGCCGGCAAGCCCGCTCCGCGAGCGCATATTGCAGGCGGGTCGATTCCTGGTTCCGCTCGACCTGCCGCATGGTTGACTGGCGGACATAGACCACCGCCTGCCGATCACGATGGCGGGATCGGACCTTGTCGGGGAACGGCGGCTCGGTTAGAGGCGAATCTTGGTTCATCACTGGCCTCCTGGGCCGCAACCAGGCGGCTTCGGATCAGGCTGGCCACCAGCACGATCAGTCGCCGCCGCCGGTCGGGCGGCAGTTCCAGCCACTGGATCGCTTCCTGCCTTGAACTGCTCATGATGTCGCGCCATCCAGACGGCCAGAGCATGAAGAGCCTCATGCCCCAGCCGTGGTGTCAACAGAACCGTCGTTTCAGAGGTTCCCTGCCGGTGTGTTTTCGACCGGGTTGCATTCGGGCGAATAGGGCGGCAACGGTACGAGGGTGAGGTTGGTGGGCACGATCAAGCTCTTGCTGGCGTGCCAACCGGCGCCATCGAGGACCATGACGGCATGGTCGTCCGGGGCCAGGGTGGCGGCGAAGTCGGCGAGGAAGCGGCTCATGGCGATGGTGGACACCGTCGGCAGAACGAGGGCGAAGCCGTCCCCCGTCCTGGGTTCAACGGCGGCATAGAGGTAAGTCCAGTCGAACCTCTGGTCGCACAGGCGGGGGGGGGAGTGTCAGGAATTCCGTGCTTGGCGGGGCAAGTTGAGTATCAGGCGTTCATCGCTATGGCCCGACAATCACAGTGAGAATGGCGACAATCAGGATGAGAATGGAATGCCGCCGTCGTGTCGGAGGACGGGCGTAGCCCGGCCGGAGGCACGACGGCGGCATCGGCGTCTTTCTGTTTGGGAAAGGCGCTGCTGGCGGAAGCAGTGAACGCAGCCAGGATCGAGGGTCTTCACGCCAATGAGGAACCCCGACCTTGCCGGGCCGACACATCACCGACCAGCAAATGAGGCTCTACATGAAATACCGGTCCTCCAACACCCCCGCGATTGCGGCAGCAAAAGCCGGGTTCAGCCCGGCGACCGCCTATCGCATAGACCAGGATCCCAGCCCGCCATCGACCAAGAAGACACCACGGGGGCGGCGGCGTCCCGATCCGTTGGCTGACTTCTGGGATAGCGAGGTGGTGCCGATGCTCAAAGCAGCACCGGGGCTACGAGCGATCGCCGTGTTCGCCGAAATCCGTCGACGGCATCCGGACCTGAGCGAGAGCGTTCGCCGTACGCTGGAGCGCCGCATCCGTGCCTGGCGAGCGGTGAATGGCCCAGATCAGGACGTCATCTTCCGCCAAGATCACGAACCCGGCCGGATGGGCCTATCGGATTTCACTGACATGGCGACCCTGGCAGTTACCATCGCCCAGCAGCCGCTCGATCACCGCCTTTACCATTTCCGCCTCGCCTATTCCGGCTGGGAGCACGCCCACGTCGTGCTGGGCGGGGAAAGCTTTGTCGCCCTGGCCGAGGGACTGCAGAACGCTCTTTGGTCGCTCGGCGGCGTGCCGGCTGATCATCGCAGCGATAGCCTGTCGGCCGCATTCCGCAACCTGGATCGCGAGGCTGCCGAGGATGCCACTCGCCGCTATGAAGAGATCTGCGCCCACTACGGCATGAGCGCCAGCCGGAATAACCGCGGTGTCGCTCACGAGAACGGCAGCATCGAAGGCCCCCATGGCCACCTCAAGCGCGCGGTGGAGGATGCGCTGCTGTTGCGCGGCACCCGCGACTTCGCCGACTTGGCGGCCTACCGCCGCTTCATCGACGAGGTGGTTGGCCAGCAGAACGCCCGCCGGATGAAGGAAGTCGCGCTGGAGCGGGACGCCCTCAAACCCTTGCCCCCCGACCGAAGCCGCGACTTCGAACGAACCATCGTCTGTGTCACTTCCAGCGGCGGCTTCACCCTGCGCAAGGTGTTCTACACTGTGCCCTCGCGCCTGATCGGGCATCGCCTGCGGGTTCATCTGTTCGACGATCGGCTGGACTGCTTCTTGGGAGGGACGCACGTGCTGAGCCTGCCGCGTGGACGCTCGCGCGGGAACGGCAAGCATGGCCATGTCGTGGATTACCGCCACGTCATCCACGCCCTGCGGCGCAAACCGATGGCGCTGCTCAATCTCGTCTACCGTGACAAGCTGTTCCCTCGCCAAGCCTACGCCCGGGCCTTCGAGGCCTTGCTGGCTGCCGGCGACGAGCGGCGGGCTTGCGCCACCACGGTGGAGTTGCTGTCGCTGGCCCACGAACGGGGCTGCGAAGCCGCTTTGGCCCAACTCCTGGAGATCGAATTGGCGGCCGGCCGGTTGCCCGACTTGCAGGATTTGCGCGAGCGTTTCCAGGCTCCCACCGCCGCCCTCACCACCGTCACCGTCGATCTTGTGCCGCTCAGCGTCTATGACGAGCTGGGCACCGTTCGCCCGGGAGAACCAGCATGACTGCGGCCGATCCTATCGACGCCGCTCGCCTGTCGCTGGCGCTCGGCGATCTGCGCCTGCCGGCCATCAAGCTGATCTGGCCCGACTTTGCCGCACGAGCCGACAAGGAGGGCTGGCCTGCTGCCCGCTTCCTGGCCGCCCTAACCGAACATGAGATCGCTGAGCGCGCCCGTCGGCGTGTCGAGCGTCACCTCGACGAAGCCCGCCTGCCGCCCGGCAAGACCCTGGAGAGCTTCGAGTTCGACGCGGTGCCCATGGTGAGCAAGGCCCAGGTGATGGCCCTGGTTGCCGGCGACAGCTGGTTGGAAAAAGGCGCCAATTTGATCCTGTTCGGGCCACCCGGCGGGGGCAAGTCGCATCTGGCCGCCGCTATCGGCTACGCCCTGGTGGAAAATGGCTGGCGCGTGCTGTTCGCCCGGACTACCGATCTGGTGCAGAAGCTGCAGATCGCCCGACGTGACCTAAGCTTGGAGTCGGCCATCGCCAAGCTGGACAAATACCACCTGCTGATCCTCGATGACTTCGCCTACGTCGCCAAGGATCAAGCGGAGACCAGCGTCATCTTTGAGCTGATTGGCTCCCGGTACGAGCGGCGCTCCTTGTTGATCACGGCAAACCAGCCCTTCGGCGACTGGGGCAAGATCTTTCCCAGCCAAGCCATGACGCTGGCTGCCATCGACCGGCTGGTTCATCACGCCACCATCTTCGAGATGAACGTCGAAAGCTACCGGCGACGAGCAGCACTGGAGAGAAAACGCGGCCCCGGACGTCCCCTCGCGAGCGACAATCAACTCCAACCTGATTGACGCTCCGCGACAGAACCCTTGAAACCCGCCTACTGCAGCGTCAATCATGCTCTTGCCGCGACCCCAGACCGTCTCATCCTGATTGTCGCGCTCTCCATCCTGATTGTCGCGCCATACATCGCCTTTGCGAAGCGCTCTCCGAAGATGACGGCCATCTGTGCCTTTGCCGCCGTCCACTCCCGCGGCGGCATCTTCCAGTCTTTCTCGGCGCGGTTCAAGACGAGAAAGAGGAGCTTCAGCGCGGCCTCGTCATTGGGGAAATGCCCCCGGGCCCGCACCGCCCGGCGCAGCTTCGAGTTGAGCGCTTCAATAGAATTCGTCGTGTAAAGGATGCGTCGGACCTCGCGGGGGAAGGCAAAGAAGGGGATGACCTCCTGCCAAGCCCGCCGCCATGCCTTGCCGATGGCCGCATACTTTTCACCCCAGGGGCCGTCCTCGAAGGCGCTCAAGGCTACCTCGGCGGCCTTGTCGTCGACAGCGTCGTAGACCGTCTTCAGCGCGGCGGCGATGGCCTTGCGGTCCTTCCAGGACGCGAACTCCATACTGTGACGAAGCAGGTGAACGATGCAGGTCTGGACAATTGTCTCGGGATAGGCGGCGGCGATCGCCTCGGGAAAGCCCTTCAGCCCATCGACCACCGCAAGCAGGATGTCCTCCACGCCGCGGTTCTTCAGTTCGTTCAGCACGCGCAGCCAGAACTTGGCGCCTTCGTTCTGTTCAATCCACAGCCCCAGCACCTCCTTGGCGCCGTCGGCGCGCACGCCAATAGCAACATGGATGGCCTTGTTGCGCACCAAGCCTTCGTCGCGGATCTTGACCCGGATGGCATCAAGGAACACCAGGGGATAGATCGCCTCCAGAGGCCGGTTCTGCCACGTCGTCACCTCCTCGATCACCGCATCCGTCACCGTGGAGATCAGGTCGGCCGAGACCTCGATGCCATAGAGCTCCCGCAGGTGCCCAGTGATCTCCCGCGTCGACATGCCCCGCGCGTACATCGACACGATCTTCTCGTCGAAGCCGGGGAAGCGGCGCTGGTACTTGCCGATCAGCGCCGGATCGAACGTCCCCGTCCGGTCGCGGGGGATGGATAGGCCCATCGAGCCACCCTCGGTCAGCACTGTCTTGTGGCCGTAGCCGTTGCGGCGGTTGCCGCTCTCGTCACCGGCCAGGTGATGATCCAGCTCCGCCTTCAGGGCT
Source organism: Azospirillum largimobile (assembly GCF_977007025.2). NCBI lineage: Bacteria > Pseudomonadati > Pseudomonadota > Alphaproteobacteria > Rhodospirillales > Azospirillaceae > Azospirillum > Azospirillum largimobile. The sequence continues at coordinate 222,249 of NZ_CDRMUA020000007.1, read as the reverse complement.
CGCTCCGTCAGCGCCTTTTTCAGCTGGTCGAGCAAGCCGTTCTGATCGAAGGCCGTCTTGGCGTCAGCTCCAGCAAGCAGTTGGTCGAGGATCGCGTCCGGGATAACAGGCTCTTTGCGTCGGGCCATGGCGGGTCTCCTTCAGTTCTAGGATAACCCTGCCAAGCACGGAATTCCTGACACTCCCGCCGGGCGCTGGCCCTTCAGCCACCAGCGATGGCACAGCCGCCCCTTCTGCCCGAAGCGCGCCTCATCCTGGAAAAACACGCGCAGGCGCTTGTCCGGGTGCGCTTCGGCGGCCTCCGTCAGGGCGCGGCGAAGCCCCCTTTTTTGAAACGCTCCTGCGCTTTGCTCTCGGCTTTCGGGTGAACCGGCCGGGCCTTCTGGCGCGACAAGCCCAGCCGTCGCAACGTTCGGCCGACACTGTGCGGATGAAAAGTTTTGCCGAACTTGGCGGCGATCCACACCGCCAGCGCCTCGCAGGTCCAGGTACAGACCCCATCCACAGCGGGGTTCGGACCCTTGAACACCACGGCGCTCAGGGCTGCTTGCTCCGCGTCGGTCAGCCACTCCGCCCGGTGCCCCTTCGGCCGGTCGAACAGGCCCGCGACCCCTTCCGTGTTGTAGCGCCGCACCGCGTCCCGCAGCGCCTGGCGCTCCATGCCCGCCAAGCGCGCCGCTTCCGCACGGTTCAGCCCATCAAGAGCGTTGGCAATGGCATACGCCCGCGCCGCCGCTCGCCCGTTGCCGCACCGCCGCGCCCAATGCCGCAGGTCCCCCGCCGTCATTCCTTCCGCAATCTTGAGGCTCGTCGACATGATCACCCCCACTGCCGGTGGAGCTTCAGTGAAACATGCTCGCCCTGGTTTGGGAATCCCGTACAGCCCGAGAGTCAGTTCAGGCGTGAGCCGGTATGAGAGAGGCTGAAGCGGCGGCTTACGCCGTCGGACGTCGTTTCTCGGCCCGCCCGTGCAGGCAGTAGTGCTGCCAGCCAGATGCGAACGCCATTGACTGCACCGCTTCGGCGACGTCTGGATAGGCCTCAAGGTACCAAGCCTCATCGAACTGCTCCGGTGTGTCCGCCACCGGAATCACCGTCGGAAGCTCCTCCACGGCCACCTGCATGCTCTGCACGTACTTGCAAGGCGCCTTGGCGCAGACGGGATGGACACGATCCTCCTTGAGGAACCGGCGCAGCTCCACGGCGATGGCGCCGTTCCAGATCTCCTCGGCCGAGGCCTCGTGCAGGTTGCCGAGGAACCCGGAGGCGAAGCAGCAGGGCTTCACGGCGCCGTCGGCCGTGACCATCATCCACGTCCAGGGATAGTGGCAGTCCTTGACGGTCTCAGTCATGGCTCGAGCCTTCCTCGTCGAAGAAGACGCCCTTGTTGTGGTCGAGATGCACCGGCAAGCCGAGACGCCGGCCCACCTCCACCGTCTCCCGAAGACACCGGTTTGACAGCGCCGGGTGGCCCCATAGGCCCTCGGCCGCGTAGTCGAAGACCCAATCGCCCTTTTCTGTGCGATAGCGGGCCATCTCATCCTCCGGCCAGCGGTTCAGATGCCAGAGGCAGACGGCGTCGGCGCTGAGGTCCGCCGCGAGTTGGACAAACGCCGGCGCCTCCTCGATGTTCGCCCGCATGAGGGTCATGTTCAGGTACACGAACGGGCGCGACTTGCCAGCGTCGGCGCGAGCCGCGATCAGGCGCTTGACGTTGCGGGTTAGCTCCTCGAACGCGTGCCCGCGGATCTTGCCGTAGGTCTTCGCCGTCGCGGCGTCGACCGAGACGTTGATCAGGGCGATGTTGGAGGCGACGAGGCGCGAGAGCCGACGCTCGTCCAGCAGCGTCAGGTTCGTGTTGATCGAAGCGTCGCAGCCCTCGGGCAGCCGCTCCAACACGGACCAGAATGCGGGGCTGGCCAGCGGCTCCCCGATGCCATGGAGCTGGACGCTCTTCGCCCGGCCGAGAAAACCGCCGACCTTCTCGGCAAGTGCCTCCTCCAGGTGCTTGGGCCGCTCGACGGCGTCGATGCTGTGCGGGCACATGACGCAACGCAGGTTGCAGATCGATGAGGTCTCCAGCGTCACCATGACCGGCGTGCTCGTGACCACGCTGGTCCCGGACTTGAACTCCGTCAGAGCGAGTGCCTCGTTGTCCTTCGGGTTCACGACGGTGCTCTCCCCGGCATAACGCCGCTCACGTACAAACCCGCCCTTGATTGCTCGCCGATGGTTGAAAGCGCACCCGTCTCTCCGTCGTGATCGCCTGGCGGCGTCCTCGCGGGTAGCGACATACCACGGCACTTGAGGCAAAGCCAGGAAGCTGCCGCCTGCGTTCCTCGGCTGTTGTGCGACCCAAAAGGACACGGGGAGAGTGCCCGGCAGCCGAGGCCTCCGGGTGCACTTGGTGTCCAGTCCGCAATTCGTCCTGTCACAACCGGGGGCGCCTTATGAGCTGAGGTCCGGAAGCACCTTGTTGGCGGCCTCCAGCAGGCGCTGGGGTGCCAAGTGGGCGTAGCGCATGGTCATCGACATCTAGCTGTGGCCGAGCAGCTGGCTGATCTCGTAGAGGGTCCGCCCCTTGGACACGAGGGTGCTGGCGAAGGTGTGGCGGAGATCGTGCAGGCGCAGGTCCGTCGGCAGCCCGGCCTGCTCCTTGACGCTCCGCCACGCGTTGCGCAGGCAGCCGATGTGCTTTTGCGGGTTCTTGCCCGGGAACACCCACGGGCAGCCGTCCGGGCGCGGCTGGCGGGCGAGGATGCGCAGGGCGGCGTCGGGCATCGGGATGTGCCGGCGCCGGCCGTTCTTGGAGACCGGCACCACCCAGAGCCGCCGCTCGACATCGACGTGCTCCCATCTCGCCTTCATCGCCTCGGTGCGACGGGTGCCAGTCGCGGCGAGCAGGACGATGGCGCTGGCGGCGATCTGGTTTCCATGCCGACCAAACCGTCCATACTGTGACTTGAAAGCGTTGCACAGATCACCGTCATTCCGCTTTCCGATTGAGGTGCGGTCGGCCTACATTGGCGCGAGTGAAGGGGGGATTGGACCGCCCAATTGGGGGTGTCGCATCCGATCTGTGATTGGTTCAGGGGAACGGCGTTGAAGAAAGTCGATGTTGCGATCTGCGCGTATGGAAAGCCATACCATACCGCTGTTTCGCTTTTGTCCCTGCTGGACCACAGCGGTGCACACATCGACAAGATCTATTTTCAGGAAGAAAAAAGCCAACCATTCGACTCTGATTTTTCATTCATCAGATCGTACGTCACTGATGCGGACATAATCCACTATGTCCCGTCAATGCATCATGGTTGGCATCCAAACGATGTCAACAGGCTGTCAGAAGAGGATTACCGGACCTCCATTCGGTATCAATATGCCTGGGAAAACACCGACAAAAATTACCTGTTCATCATGCACAACGATTGTCGGTTCTCCTATGACATCATCGGAGACATGCTCTCGAAGCTCGATAGCTCCGAGTACACCGGCGTCGGACCGATCGGCCAATGCTGGAACTGCCCGGCGCATCATGGCGGTGCTTGTGATGGGTCCCGCTATGAGAGTTACACGCCGACCTATGAAGAAGTTTGCGATCTGATTGCAAAGCACCCGTCGCCACGGACCTCACCCGACACGGTGGATCGCCAGCAGCCGATGCCACTGCCCGAATGCCGGCTGAACGAGTTTTATTGCTTGATCAACATCAGCAAAATCCGGGATGTGGTTTCGCCCAAGGGGGAGGTTCATCCCATCGGCATGATGGGCATCGACACCGGAGTGGACTGGTTCCGTCAGCTTGTCCTGCATGGGTACCGCTTTTTGAACTGGTACGATCACACAATCCACGGCTGGACAAACGCCAGCAACGGCGGCCATCAGTCGAACACTGATGCAGAACTTTATAAAAAAATGGAAGAAACAGCAAAGTCGTACTTTTTAGAAAATTGGGGACAAAGAGAATGCGGGGGCACTCCGGCGATGTCTTCCCACCAACCCGCTCCTCCGCTCCCCTACAGCGCGCCCCTTCCCCCCTAATGGTCGCCACTCCGGCCTGGAGCCCGTCTCCTCAGCAAACCATGCTGTCCCAGCTCCCCACAGCCGCTCGTTAAGACTGGGCGGCTCCTGAGCCACCAGAGGCCATTACGGTTGCGCTGGTCAATCGCAGATCACCACAACCGTCACGCAGCAGGTTGAAGGAGTCAAGGACCTCGCCCTCCCCGCCCCATCGGTTCCGCATTGCTCATGCCTGCTCCACTACAGGGGCTGGGAGACAGGCGGCCAATTGAAGTCGACATGGGTCTGCAGGCCGCGCGTCAAATTGGGGCTGTAGAAGGGGTCGAGGAATGTTTCCGTCCCCCATTTCACGCGAAGATGGGCGACCTCGCGCTGCTCATGCGCCTGCGCGTCCGGCGAGTGGCTGGTCTGCCGGGTCGCCGATTCATGATGGTACAACAGCGCATGCGGCGTCCACAGGATGCGCCGGCCAAGCGCCCGCAGCTTCAGGCAAAGATCGACATCATTGAAGGCAATGGAAAAGCGTTTGGCATCCATGCCGCCAACCGCCAGATAATCATCCCGCCGGCACACTAGGCAGGCGGCGGTGACCGCCGAGACGTTCTGCACCAACATCGCCGCGTGGAAATAGCCGTCCTCATCACCCGAGAAGGCTCGCTGGGCGGCATCGGCCGCCCCATGCTGGCCGACGAGAACCCCACCATGCTGGATCGTGCCGTCCGGATAGAGCAGCTTGGCGCCGACCGCCCCGACCTCCGGGCGAACGGCATGCCCCATCATCTCCTCCAGCCACGCTGGCGCAATTACCTCGACGTCGTTGTTGAGCAGCGCCACATAGGGGCTGGAGATGTCCTCGATCACCCCGTTGTGCATTGCCGCATAATTGAACGGCTGCGGCCAGCGCCGGACCCAGACACCCGGTCGTCGGGCCAAGTCCTCCAGATAGGCCAGCGTCGCCGGCTCCCGGCTGTCATTGTCGATGACGACGATGTCGTAACGTGGGTAGGTCGTCTTGGACAGCACGCTTTCCAGGCAGGCCTCGAGCAGCTCGACCCGGTCGCGCGTCGGGATGATGAGGGTCACCGGGGGTGGGGCAGCCGGCAGCCGCCACCGCACACGCACACGCACATCCCCATCCCCGTGAGCATCGGCTGGGGCGCCGATCCGGTCGAGATGAGCCTGGACCCGGCTTGCTCGCTCCGGCACCGCCCTTGGCAGACGCGCCACAGACGTGGCCCCGCGGTGATACAGCACGAAGGGCAAGTGCCTGACCCGCTCCGGCGCAGCCGAGAGCACCGCGGTATCCACCACGGCTTGCGCCCAGGCCCAGGCATCGACCGGTGTTTCCCCCTCAGCCACCAGGGCAATCGCCTGATCCAGATGGTTGCGGGCAATCGCGCAGGCAAAGCCAACATACGGGAACGCCTGGTAGCGGTCGGGATCCCAAGAGGGCTTGAAATGCGGCTGAGTCCGGCCGCCATCGGCACCTTGGCAGTCCTCGTCGCTGTAGACCAGGCCGACGCCGTCTTCGGCCAAGGCGGCCTGGACCAAGGGCAGGAAGGCCGGGTGCAACCGGGCACCAAGCTCCACGAAGACCACCGCATCGGCCGCCCTGCCGGCCACCATCGCCGCGAAGTCAGCTACGCCAACCTCCGGGCCTGGCAGCGGGATCACCGCAACGATCGGCGGTTGTGCCTGTCCACTGGCCGCGGTCAGCGCCGCCGCGATCGCTTCTTCATGTTGCTCCAGCCACGCCTGGTAGGCGGCAGGATCGTTCAGCCGGTTCAGCGGCTCAGCCGCCAGCGCCGCCAGCCCCTCATCCAGCGCCACGCCGCGCTCGGCCACCAGCCGGTCGAGCCGGCGGCGCCGCGTGGTCAGCAGCTCCGCCGGAAGCCGGACCTCCACCGGGCTGCCGGCGAGATGGCGGTCGGTGTTGGCAAAGCGGATGGCAACCCGATGCGGCTGGCTGTCGAACAGAGCTGCCGGCAGGGGAAACGAAAAGCCATGGCGGCCGCTGCTCCCGACGAACTGGGCCAACTCCGGCCGAGACCGGTTGCACCGCACCGTGCCCGCATGCTTGCCATCGACCTCGATCTCGAGCAGGGATGGCCGTTCGCGCGCCTGCTCATCGAACGCCCAGCCGCGCAAGGTTGCGTGCTCGACGCTCTCGAGTTGGCCGTGCAGGTGTGGCGGGAAGAAAATCTCCTCCCCGTCCCGCGCCAGGGCCGACCCGTCCTTTCTGACCAGGATGCGGATCAGGTGCGGACGGCCGTCCAGCAGTTCGCCCGGCAGCTTGACCGCAAAGCCGTGCCGGCCAGAGCCCCCTCCCGCAGCCGCCAGCTCAGGGCGGAGCAGATCGGCCTGGAACTCGCCCAGCACGCCCCGCTCAGAGGTGAGGGCGAGACGCACCGGCTCGTCCGGCGCTTCCCCATCGACGGCCCAGCCCCTGGCGACCCAGCCGATCCCGGGAAGCCGCTCAACCGCCTCGAATTTGCCCTGGATTGCCAAGACGGCCTCGGTTCCGGATCAGCCCGTCGCCATCAGCTTCGGGTTCTTCTTCCACTCTTCCATGATGAGTTGGGCCTTATGGCGGTCCTCGCTGGTCAACCGGGCTCCCAGCGCATGGGCCTTGGCCTCCAGCTCGTCGCGCTCCGCCCCGGGCTGGGTGCCGGCGGCGGCCATGATGGTCCAGACATAGGCCTGGACCGGGTTGTAGGCCTTGCCGCCCTGGTCGGCGTAAAGCGCACCCAGGTTGCTCATGGCGCCGGTGTGGCCTTGGGCTGCCGCCTTGCGCAGCCAGTCCACTCCTTCGACCAGTTCGGGCCGCCCGCCCCAGCCATGGATCAGCATCAGGCCCAGATTGACCTGGGCGCCGACATTGCCCTGCGTCGCCGCCTTGCGGTACCAGACGGCCGCCTCGGCGTAATCGGGGGTGCCGGCCAGCCCGTTGGAATGGATCAGGCCCAGATTGAACTGGGCGTTGACGTTGCCCTTCTCGGCCGACAGGCGGCACCACTTCAGGGTTTCGCGGTAGTCCTTGGGCACGCCGTGACCACGGGCATAGAGCAGGCCCAGATTGACCTGCGCCACCGGATGGCCTTGCTCCGCCGCCTGACGGTAGAACTCCGCCGCCCGGGCCGGGTCGGCCTCCACCCCGGTGCCGTGCTCGTAGATGATGGCGAGCGCCAGCTGGGAGTTGGCATAGCCCTGCTCAGCGGCACGGCCATACCAGGAAACCGCCTGGGCGATGTCGTGCTCCACCCCCTGGCCGTTGGCGTAGAGGGAAGCGAGCGCATGCTGGGCCACCGCATAGCCGTTTTCGGCCGAACGCCGGTACCAGTCGGCGGCGGCGGCATGGTCCTGCGGCACACCCTGGCCAAAGGCATGAAGCAGGCCCATGTGGTGCTGCGCCTCGGCATGTCCCGCTTCAGCGGCCAGCCGGTACCAGTGCAGGGCCTGGGCGATGTCCGGCGCGATGCCCAGCCCGTTGGGGTAGAGCAGGGCAAGGTTCGCCTCAGCCGTCGGCGGGCTGGCCTTGGAGACGGTCTTATACCAGCGCACCGGCAGGGCATTGTCCTGCGCCGCGCCCTCGCCGTTGGCGTAGCACAGGGCGAGCGAGAACTGCGCTTCCCTATGGCCCTGCTCGGCCGCCTTGCGGAACCAGTGGGCGGCATCGCCGAAATCACGCACCACCCCCTGGCCGCGGGCATAGAGCTGGCCCAGACGGAACTGCGCTTCGGCATCGCCGCGCTCGGCCAGCGGCAGCCAATTGGCAACCGCGGCGGCATAGTCCTCCGCCTCGAAGGCGGCCAGGCCACGCTGGAAGTCCGGCTTTTTGAACGGGGTGGATGTGGTGCGTTTCCGCTTGCCGAACACGATCAGGGCTCCCGCAGGCTTTCGTCGAACCCGCGCAGAATGGGGCGCAGGAAATAGGTGATGATCCGGCGTTCGCCGACCTTGATGTCAGCGGTCAGCGGCATGCCGGGGATTAGGCGGAAGTTGGAGGGCACGTCGTCCAACATCTTGGTCAGCAGCTTGATCCGCGCCCGGTAGAAGAGGACGCCGTTCGCGCTGTCCTTGTTGGAGAAGGAATCCTCGCTGATCGTCGCCACCTCGCCTTCTAGCGAGCCGTGCTGCATGTAGGGATAGGCGTCGAGCTTGACGCGCACCTTGTCGCCGATCTGGACGAAAGCGAGGTCGCGGGCGTCGATGTTGGCCTCGACCTCCAAGGGGGCCCCGACCGGCACCAGGGTGAAGAGCGGCTCGGCCTCCTTGGCGATGGAGCCGGGGGTGGCCTTGGGCGAGACCTCCAGCACGATGGCATCGACCGGCGCATCGAGCTGGACCAGCGATTGGCGCTTGCGCGCCTTGGTCAGCTGCTCGCGCAATGCCTCGCGCTCGTTGCTCTGGGTGGTCAGCTCCTCAATGATCTTGCCGTTCCACTGCTGGATGAAGACGTCGCGCTCGGCCAATTGAGCCTGCAGATCGTGGCGGTTGCCCTGCAGCTCGTTCTGGTTCAAGACCAGGTTGCGTTCGATGTCGATACGGTCGCTGGTCGCCTGCAGGAGGTTCAGCTTGCTGCCGACTTGCGTCGCCATCAGCGAGGAGCGCATGCTCTCGATCTCGCGCACCACCTTCAGCCGCTCGTTCAGATGGACGCGGTCCATCTCGTACTTGGAGACGTTGGACCGCAGCCGCGCCAGCTTCTCCTCGTAATTCTGCATCTGCGACTGGTACTGGGCCTGGCGCTCACGCCACAGCGCCTGCTGCAGCGTGCCGTAGCCATAGCGGTCCGCGGTCGGCACGAAGGGCTTGCCGTCATGCTCGGCCTCCAGCCGGGCGATCTGCGCGTCGGCGGCGGCAAGGCGGGATTCCAGCTGCAGGACGTCGGCCTGGGTGAAGGTCGGGTCCAGCGTCGCCAGCACCTGCCCCTGATGCACGACATCGCCGGCACGGACGAGAACCTGCTTGATCGCCGCCATCTCCAGCGGCTGGACCATCACGTTGGGTTCGGTTGAGATGACCTTGCCCTGGGAGGCGACGATCTTGTCCAGATAGGACAGCGACGCCCAGGTGATCGCCCCGATGACGAACAGGGCCAGCAGGTGCAGCGTGATGCGCGCCAGGAAGGGATCGGGGGCGTTCTGGATCGCTTCCGTGTCCTTCTGGAAGGCGCCGATCGCCGCCTTCCCGCGGGCCTTGGCTCGCTTGTCGAGCGACGGCCCCGGCTTTTGCGGCGCCACGTCGTTGGCGGGAACGCGCGTCGTCTGGATGGTCGCAAGCTTCTGTGCGGTCACGGGCGCGCGCTCCTAGATGTGCCGGTTCTGCTGGTGCCAGAGATGCTGGTAGATGTCGCAGCGTTCCAGCAGTTCGTCGTGGCGGCCGCTGTCCACCACCTTGCCGCGGTCCATCACCAGGATGGTGTCAGACGGCACCAGCGACGACAGGCGGTGCGAGATGATGATCACGGTACGGCCGCGCGCGATGTTCATCAGGTTGGCCTGGACGATGGCCTCGCTCTCGGCGTCGAGCGCCGAGGTGGCCTCGTCCATGATCAGGATCTTCGGGTTGGTCAGGAGCGCGCGGGCGATTGCCAGACGCTGGCGCTGACCGCCGGACAGGTTGGACGAGCCTTCCTCCAGCATGGTGTCGAGGCCCTTGGGCAGCCGCTCCACGAACTCGTCGGCGCCGGCCAGATGGATGACCTTCAGGATCTCCTCGGTCGTCGCCCCCGGCTTGGCGGCCGACACGTTCTCGCGGATGGTGCCGGTGAACAGGAAATTGTCCTGCAGCACCACGCCGATCGAGGCGCGGAGATGGTCGAGGTCGTATTCGCGCAAGTCGCGGCCGTCGATGCGGATCAGGCCTTCCTGCGCCCGGTGCAGCCCCTGCAGCAGCCGGGTCACGGTGGTCTTGCCCGAGCCGGAGCGGCCCATGACGCCCAGGATGGTGCCCTCGGCGGCCGTGAAGGTCACGCCGTCGAGCGCCGGCGGCGAGGAGGGGGCGTAGCGGAAGCGCACCTCCTGGAACTCCACCGTGCCGCGCAGCGGCGTGCGCAGACCGCGGCCGGTGCGCCCTTCTTCCGGCGCATGGTTCATGATCGTGCCCAGCATCTGCATCGAGATCGACACTTCCTGGAACTGCTGCACCAGCTGGGCCATCTGCAAGAGCGGCTGGGTGACGCGGCCGGCCAGGATGTAGAAGGCGATCAAGGCACCCATCATCATGTCGCCGTTCAGCGCCAGATAGGTGCCCAAACCCAGCAGGCAGGCCATCATCAGCTGGTTCAGCGGCATGGCCACCGTCTGGCCGATGATCATGATGCGGCCGACGTCGAAGCGCTGTTCGGCGGCGCGGGCGACGCGGTGGTCCCACTCCTGCTTCTGGCGGGCATCCAGCGCCAGCGACTTCACCGTGCGCATGCCGTGGATGTTCTCGATCAGGAAGGACTGCTGGCGCACCTCGGCTTGGTAGAGATCCTTCATCCGACCTTTGATCAGCGGAATCATGATGCCAATGTTGATCGCCATCAGGATGGAGAAGGCCAGGACCAGGAAGGTCAGCGGCACGCTGTACATGAACATGATCGGCAGGAAGATGACCAGCGAGACCGTGTCGATCAGCGTCATGAAGAGCTGGCCGGTGAGGAAGTTGCGGATCCGCTCGGCCTGCTGGACGTTCTTGACGATCTCGCCCGACGACACTCGCTCGAAATAATGCATCGGCAGGCCGACGAGCTTGTTGAAGACCTGGACGTTCATCTTCGCGTCGATCTTCTTCGTCGCATACAGCATCAGGTACTGACGCAGGTACGAGAAGGCGGTCTCGAACAGAATGACGCCGACCATGCCGACCATCAGCACGCTGAGCGTGCCCATGCTGCGGTGGACCAGCACGCGGTCGACCACCAGCTGGAAGAAGATCGGCACGGCAAGCGCGAACAGGCTCATCAGGATCGCCGCGATGCCGATGTCGCGGAAGATGCGCTTGTGGCGCAGGATCTCCACCAGGAACCACTTCAGGCCGAAGGGCTGCTCGGCATCGGTCAGGCCGTAGTCGCGCTTCAGCAGCACCACCTCGCCGGCCCAGGCCTGGCTGAGGCGGATGCGGTCGACCGGCAGGATGAGCTCTTGGCCTGCCAGCGGGTCCTGCAGGATGGCGACGTCGGTGTCGCCCTGCTTGCCGAAGCCGACGACCACCATCGAGTTGCCGTTGCGCAGGCGCAGGATGGCGGGAAAGGCGTCCTGCAGCTTGCCCAAATCCTCCCACTCCAGCGTCGTCGCCTCGGCCTTCAGGCCGATCGACTTGGCAACGCGCAGCAGACGGGCGGTATCCAGTTCCTCGTTCCCGATGACGTTGCTGTGCTGAAGCCGCTCGGCCGAGACGTCGAGACCGCGCTGACGCGCGACCACGGCCAGGGAATGCAGCCCGGTGTGGGCGCAGGGGACTTCCGCAGCAAGGGTCATGGGAACCGCCGTGAAAAATGTGAAATGCGTCGCGAAAGCAAGGTCTTCATACCGTTCGGTCACCCGGTCTCGATCGACCATGCGCTCCTTGGGCCGGGGGGCGCGACGAAGCGCGGTTCGCGTCCGCTACTTGCGGACGATGCATATCCACGCGATTCCGTTGAGATAGCAGAAGTGGCCCAACAGCGGCAAGCCATCTGTCCCAGGGTCCATCCGCCATCCATCATATGTCTCCACCCGCTGTGTCCGTTGTGGCACATTGGCCGGAGACGAGATGCCGCTTGCGGATCCTGCATGGTCGTTGCTATCGACCGGCAGGACGGCTCTTCTGCCGACGAAGACCTGAAAGCCAAGCGGGCAGCCCGATGAAAAAGCCTTCACGCAAGCAGGCCAAGGCCAAACACCCGGCCATTCCGGCCCCTACCCTGCGGAGCGCGGCCCCCGCTACCGCTGCTGCGGACGCCGGCTTCGTCCGCGCGCTGACCCTGCACCGGGAGGGCCGGACGGCCGAGGCAGAGGACGGATACCGCGCCGTGCTGGCCGCCGATCCGGGCCACGCCAACGCCAACAACAACCTCGCCATCATCCTGCGCGCCCGCGGCGACTGGGAGGAGGCGCTCAACTGCTACCGCCGGGCACTCGCCCGTAACGCCGGCGATCCCTTCGTCCACAGCAACCATGGCTGCCTGCTGCTGGACATGGGCCGGCCCGCGGAGGCGGAGGAGGCGCTGCGCACCGCCGTTCGGCTGAAGCCCGACTATGCCGAAGCCCATTTCAACCTAGCCAACATCCTGCGGAACCGAGGCGACCGCGATGCTGCCCGCGCCGCCTACGGCGAAGCGCTGCGCCTGAAGCCGGACATGGCGGCGGCCCTGTGCAACCTGGGCGACCTGCACAAGGGAGCGGTGGAACTCGCACGCGCGGTGGAATGCTTCGTCGCCGCGTTGAAGGCGGACCCGAAATCGGCCGAAGCCTGGAACAACTTGGGCGAGACGCTGAAGGAGATGGGCCGCATCGAGGAGGCGATCACCATCTTCCAGAAGGGGCTGGAGGCCCACCCCACCCACGCCCTGATGCATTCCAACCTGCTGCTGGCCCTGCACTACACTCCGGCCGTCCCGCCCGAGACCATCTTCAAGGCCCATGCGGCGTGGGCGCAGCGCCATGCCGACCCGCTGCTGCCCGCCGGCAAGCGCCACGCCAACCCGCGCGATCCCGAACGCCGCCTGCGCGTCGGCTATGTCTCGCCCGATTTCTGCGCTCATTCCGTCGCCTTCTTCGCCGAGCCGCTGATCCGCGAGCATGACCGCGAGCGGTTCGAGGTGTTCTGCTATCACGCCGCCGCAAGATCGGACGTCGTCACCGACCGGCTGAAGGGGATGGCCCACGGCTGGAGGTCTCTGGTCGGGGTGGACGACGCGCGCGCCGCGGTGCTGATCGAACAGGACGGTATCGACATCCTGGTCGACCTGACCGGCCACACCGCCAACAACCGCCTGACCCTGTTCGCCCGCAAGCCGGCGCCGGTGCAGGCGACGTGGCTGGGATATCCCGACACCACCGGCATGCGCGCCATCGACTGGCGCTTCAGCGACGCCGTCGCCGAGCCCCCGGGCGAGGCCGACCGGCTGAGCACGGAGCGCATCGTCCGGCTGCCCAACGGCTTCCACAGCTACCGCCCGCCGGTGGACGTCGCCCCGCCGGCCGAACCGCCGTTCCGCGCCAACGGCCATGTCACCTTCGGTTCCTTCAACAACACCTCCAAGGTGACGGGGGAGGTGGTGCGCGTCTGGTCGGAGATCCTGAAGCGGGTGCCGAACTCCCGCCTGATCGTCAAGAGCGCCCAGATGGGCGACGAGGAGACGCGCCGGCGCTATCTGAACACCTTCGTCCAGTTCGGGGTCGACGCCGGCCGGATCGAGCTGCTGGCCCGCATCGATGCCGCCGACGGGCACCTGCGCGCCTACGACCGCATCGACATCGGGCTCGACCCCTTCCCCTACAATGGCACCACCACCACCTGCGAGGCGCTGTGGATGGGCGTGCCGGTGGTGACGGTGGCAGGCGCCAACCATGTTGCCCGCGTCGGCGCCAGCCTGCTGACCCATTGCGGACTGACCGACCTAATCGCCATCGACGAGGCGGGCTACATCGCCACCGCGGTGGATCTCGCCGGCGACGCGGACCGGCTGGCGGAGTTGCGCCGGACCATGCGCGACCGACTAAACGCCGCTCCGCTGACCGACTACAAGGGCTTCGCCCGCGAGGTCGAGGCAGCCTACCGCACCATGTGGCAGGACTGGGTGGCCCGCAGCCTGCCGACCTGACTGGCAGAAGCGCTGCCGGCCCCCGGGGGGGGCATTGCCGGCACCGCTCACAATCGTTATGAAGGGTATCCCGACGAACACCCGCTTTTTACGGGAGATCCCCTTCATATCGGTCGTCGACATCGTCCTTCCTGCTGAACCATAACGGATCGCTGCCCAAGCTGATCCCGGCCGGCACCGCGATCCGCGCCGGCCACTTCCCCAACCTGCTGTTCAGCACGCCGGACGACGTGGCCGCCGGCTGGCCGGAGGAGCAGGAGCAGGTGCAGGTCCTGCTCCCCTGACCTCGGTCACAGTCCCCGCAGGCCCCCGCGGTCGACGTTCTCCAGGAACCAGCGGTAGGTGGCGGCGAAGCCGTCGCGCAGGGCCGTGGGGGCGGTCCAGCCCATCTCCGTCATTCGGCTGACGTCCATCAGCTTGCGCGGGCTACCGTCCGGCTTGGAGGTGTCGTGACGGAACTCGCCCTCATAGCCAACGACGTCGCGGATCAGTTCGGCCAATTTGCGGATCGACACCTCGCTGCCGGTGCCGACATTGACGTGCGGCTCGTCCGAATAGTGCCGGGCGAGGAAGACCAGGCCGTCGGCCAGATCGTCGGCGAACAGGAACTCGCGCTTGGGCGCGCCCGTCCCCCAAAGCTCGACGAAAGGCTGCCCCTCCACCTTGGCGCGGTGTATCTTGGCCAGCAGGGCGGCCGCCACATGGCCCCCCTGCAGGTCGAAATTGTCGTTCAGGCCGTAGAGGTTGGTCGGCATCGCCGAGATGAAGTCGCAGCCATACTGGCGCCGATAGGCCTGGCACATCTTGATGCCGGCAATCTTGGCGATGGCATACCACTCGTTGGTCGGCTCCAGCGGGCCGGTCAGCAGGGAGTCCTCGCGCATCGGCTGCTCGGCCAGCCGGGGATAGATGCAGGACGAGCCCAGGAAGACCAGCTTCTTCACGCCGACCCGGTAGGCGCCGTGGATGATGTTGGTCTCGATCGCCAGGTTGTCATAGAGGAACTCGGCCGGCCGGGTGGAGTTGGCGAGGATGCCGCCGACGGTGGCGGCGGCGACGAAGACCAGATCCGGCTTCGCTTCCGCCATCCAGTCCTCGACCTCCGACTGGCGGCGCAAATCGACGTGGTCGCGGCCGACGGTGAGCAGGACGCACGGCTCGCGTTCCAGCCGACGGACGATGGCCGCGCCCGCCATGCCGCGATGCCCGGCCACCCAGACCCGTTTGCCCTCCAGGGAGAAAAGCGATTCCGTCCGCACCGTGCGCCCCATGCCGCTATGAAAAGCCGTGTGGTGTCGTAGCATCGGGCTGCCGGGGAATCCAGCCCGCTCCGCCCGACTTGACAAGCGCCGGTCCGGCGCGGGATCGTCCGGCCGCTTGGGCGGCCTGATTTGCGCCCAGAACCGGGGTTTCCATCATGATATCGAACTTGGCCTTCACCTGGCAGCTCACGGAGGTCCACGGCTGGGGGCTGGTGGGTGTTCACACCGCCCTCTACCTCGCCGATCAGGGCCGGCCGCCGCTGCTGCTGGAAAAGCCGCTGATGGGCACCCTGCGTCCGGAGAACCGCGCCAAGCTGCAGCCCCTGGAAGGCCCCTACCAGCAGGTCGCCGCCATGGCCGACAATGCCAAGGGCCACATGCTGCTGCTGAAGGAGTTCGACGTCCTACACGCGCTGGGCAACGGCTTCACCGCCGGCGGTCCGTCGGCGCGGTTCCGCGGCCGGCGCAACATCGGCGTCATCGCCTATGAGGAAACCCGCTTCACGCCCGAGGTAATGGCCCGCGCCCGCCAGTACGACCGCATCGTCGTGCATTCCACCTACAACAGGCAGCTTCTGGAGATCTGGGGCTTCGACAATGTCGGCCTCGCGTTCCAGGGCATCGACCCGACCGAGATGGTGGAAGCCGCCCCGAGCGGCCAATTCGGCGACCGCTTCGTGATCTTCTCCGGCGGCAAGCTGGAGTTCCGCAAGGGGCAGGACATCGTGCTGGCCGCCTTCCGTGCCTTCCGTCAGCGCCATCCCGACGCGCTGCTGGTCACCGCTTGGCAGAATGCCTGGCCGGAGGTCGGTATGACCATGGCGGAATCGCCGCTGGCGCCGAAGCCGCCGCGCATCCTGCCCAACAACATGGTCGACGTGAAGACCTGGGCGATGGAGAATGGCGCCGACGAGGAGGGCTTCGTCGATCTGGGCTTCCTCGGCCGCCACCAGATCGCCGGCGTGCTGGCCGACTGCCACGCCGCCGTCTTCCCCAACCGTTGCGAAGGGGCGACCAACCTCGTCGCCATGGAGGCGATGGCCTGCGGCGTCCCGGTGGTGCTGTCCAACAACACCGGCCACCGCGACCTGCTGAAGAGCCCGACCCAGGGCGACGATTTGTGCCTGACTCTTGACCGTCAGGTTCCGGTCTCCGACCGCGACGGCAGCCGCTTCGGCTGGGGCGAATCCTCGGTCGACGAGCTGGTGGAGGCGCTGGAACGGCTCTACGCCGATCGTGCCGCGGCCAAGGCGCGTGCGGCCCGTGCCAAGGCTTTCATCCGTACCGAGCGCAGCTGGCGCGCCTTCGCTAAGGCGTTCGTCGACGCCACGCAGTAAGGGCGGAGCTTTCGCCGGGGTTTTGAAGGAGGGAGTCCGGGTATGCCCGCCACCCTGGTCCTGCTGTGCCAGCGGGAGGATGCGCGCCATCTCGCCGCCATCCTCGCCGGCGCCAACCGTGACCTGACCGTTGTGACAGCGGCCGACCGGTCCCAGCTGGAAGGCGCGATGGCGGGTTGCGGGCAGGTCGACCGCCTCGTCGCCTTCCGGACCAACTGCGTGGTGCCGACGGAGATGCTGCGCCGGGTGTCAGGTCCTTCCTACAACTTCCACCCCGCCCCGCCCGCCTATCCCGGCCGGTACCCCTTCACCTTCGCGCTCTATGACGGAGCGACGCAGTATGGGGTCACCGCCCACGAGATGGTGGAGCGGGTGGATGCCGGCCCGATCGTCGGCGCGCTCGCCTTCGCCCTGCCTGCCGATCCCGACCCGGTCTGGCTGATCGACCAGACCCACACGGCGCTGATCCAGCTGTTCGTGATGCTGGCGCCGCAATTGGCGGCGACCGACCGGCCGCTGCCCCGCACGGAGCTTGCCTGGGACCAGAGCCGCCGCTGCACGGCGAAGGCGCTGGATGCGCTCCGCATTCTGCCGCCGGACATTGATGCGCAGGAGATGGAACGCCGCCTCCGGGCCTTGCGCAGCGTCGGACATGAAGGGCTCCGCCCCTGCCTGACCCTGCACGGCCGCCGTTTCGTGCTGGAGGAGGATTAGCGCTTCACGCTCCCCACCCCATCCAGGACATCGAGCAGGCGGCGGGCGGCGGCGTCCCAGGTGAAGCCGTCCATCAGATGGCGGGCGGCGTCGCGGCGCTCGCCCTCGGGATCGCGGATGACGCGGGCCAGGATGTCCGCCGCGGCGTCCTCGTCCGGGTGCCACCAGTCCAGCCCGTGGAAGGGCGGGTAATAGTCGCTGCTGTAGGGCATCAGCGCCGGGCCGGTGGTGCAGGGGATCAGGTGGGCGACGCGGTCGTCGAGATAGGCGGTGTAGGCGCTGTGCCGGGGCGCGATCAGCCCGGCGCCCAGGCAGCCCGCCCGGGTGATCGGCAGGTCCCAGCCCTCGCCATGCGACAGGCTGAGATAGTGGGTCGCCACGGCGTAGAGGCCGGCGATTCCCGCCTCGTCGTAGCGGTCGGTCAGCAGGGCGACCGGCGCGGCCTCCTCCAGCCGCCGGCCGGTGGCGCGCATGCTCCCTTCGACCAGCCGGCGCATCTCGCCGACGAGGGATGCCCCGCCCTTGCCCACCTTCAGGATCAGGATCGCGTCGTCGCCGGCACGGGTGGCGCGCAGCCAGACCCGCAACAGCCCGCCCAGGTTCTTGCGCGCAACGAAGTCGGAGATGTTGAGGACCCGCACCCGATAGTCCATCACCCCCCGCCCGCGCGGGCCGGCGATGGGCAGCGGCTGTGCCGCCGCATCGGCGGGATTGGGGGCGATGCCGGGCGGACAGACGCGGATGCGGTCTTCCGGATGGCCGGCGGCGATCCAGGCCAGACGCGAGGACTCGGTCGGCACGACGACCAGATCATGGCCGCGGCTGCAGGCGGCCCAGGGGGCGGGGATGCACGGCCCCTCGAACATGGTGTAGTTGACCGTCGGCAGGCCTGGAACCGGTTCGACCAGCGGCGGGGTCAGCACGGTGAGCGCCAGCCGTGCCCGCACCGGGTCGCCGAGCCGCCGGGCTGCCGCCTGCAGGACCGGATCGGCAAAGGCGGGGCGCCAGCTTTCCTCCCCCTTCAGCCCGGCCAGCCGCAGCGTCGTTCCACGCTCCATCAGGCTGCGCACGAAATGCTGGGCGAAGTCGCCATAGCCCGACAGCACGGAAAAGGGGGCCCGCACCAGCAGCCCCTCGGGTGCATGCGGCCGGCAGGCCTCCTCGGCAAGCCGCCGGTAGAGCCGGGCACGGGCCAGCGTGGCCGCGGCCTCCCCCCCTGCCGGGCTCTCGCCGACCAGGCTCTGGCCGGCCGGGCTCTGGCCCATTGTCGACAGGACCCCCTCCGCCAGATCCGGCCGGCCGAGAGACAGCCAGGCGGCGGCCATATGGCCGCGGGCATCGGCATGGCCGGGATGCTGCACCAGCGCTTCGTCCAGCACCTCGACGGCATCGGTGTGGGCGCCGTTCGACAGCAGCGCCACCGCAAGCAGGACCTTCCGGTCGGGATCCCAGGGACGAAGCCGGGCGGCGATGCGCAGGTGGCGCACGGCTCCGTCATAGTCACCGAGACCGTGCAGCAGGCTGCCCAGCCGGCTCTGCACTTCCGCGTCGTCGGGCGTCAGCGTGCAGACGGCACGGAACTGGGCGGCGGCCTCCCGCCGGGCGCCGCGTTCCAGCATCACCACGGCCAGATTAATGCGGGCCGACGCGAACAGCGGTTCGCGCGCCAGCAACTGGCGCAGCCGCTGCTCCGCCTCGTCCAGCCGGCCGGTCTGGAACAGGATGACGCCTGCCAGATTCAAGGCGGCGCTGTCGGCAGGATCGGCGCGCATCGCCTGCTCCGCCAGGGTCAGCGCCTCCTCGTGGTGTCCGGCCTTGTAAAGGTCGATGGCGCGGGCGGTGTCTCGTTCCATGGCGTGGCCTTGACCGGAAAAGGTGGGGGAGAGGCGCTCAGGCAAAGAAAATGGGCAGAGAAAAAATAGGTGGAGAAAACGGCAGCTTGCCCGACCTTCGGCACTTTCGGCGGGATAGCACAGGCCAATTTGGCCGGTCAATCAGCCCCGGGCGGGCCCTCAACGGCCCTTCTGAAAGGAGATTTCGGGATGAAGGGTCACTTGGCGCCAGGTGCCGCCCGAGGCGCCGGCACAGATCTCGGCCAGGCGGTTGAACATGTTGTGGCCGTTCAGGACGGCGGCGCGCTGCCGCGCCAGCAGGGCCGAGACGTCGGTGTCCCTATGCATTTCCATGAAATCCATGATGCGCCGGTATGACGCCTCCGGATCGCGGATATCGATCCCGCAGAAGGTCGAAGGGTCGAACGCTTCCCTGATCTTCGTGCATCCATGATAGATGGGAATCGACCAGCCGAGATAGGCGTCGGAAAGCTTCTCCGTCCAATAATGGCTGCTCTGGTAATTCTCCATGCACAGATGGAACTTGTACGGAGCGATCGCCGCCCATTTGGTGGCGACCTCGCAATATCCCCGGCCGTACAGATGAAGCTTGTCTCCCATCAGGGCTTTCAACCGCCGCAGGAACTCCCCGCGGACGACATGCCCCTCGGTGAGCACCTTGTCCGACACGATGGCGGAGACGGCGAAGGCCTTGTCCAGCCCGGTCACGCCGGACAGCAGGTCGTAGTCGATGGGTCCCGATCCTGGCCACGCCTCCGCATTGGACAGCCCGATATGCCAGGGCAGCGGAACCTGGGAGAGCAGGACGCGGGGATGGACCAAATCCTCGTGGGACGTGACGACCAGATCGAACTGGTCCAGGTACCCGCGGCTGTAGCGGGAGAGGGACGGCGGCTCTCCGGTCGCCAGGACGAGGTTCCCCTGCCGGCAGGTCACCGTCCTGGGCACATCCAGATCCTCGCAGACCACCACCCAGTCCGACTGCCCGCCTTCCCGGTTGGCGACGAACTGGTGGTTCCCCCAGCGCCCGGTGCCGCCGGGGGTCTGCCGCAGCCAGGGCTGGTTCCACCATTTGTACAGCAGGTTGACGGTGACCGGAGCGGACGGCGTCCCCTTCGGCTCCGCCCGGACCCGCAGGGGCGCGTTCACGATGCGCTGCCGGCTGTCGATATCGGCCAGCTCGGCCAGGGCTTCCTCGTCGCCGGACAGAAGACGGGAAAGTTCGCCGTAGAAATCCTTCGCCTCGTCCAGCCGGTTGAGGCGCTTGGACAGCGCCCCGGCGAAACGCAGCAGCACGGGCTGGCCGGGAAGCAGGGCCATTGCCCGGCGCGCAAGGCGAAGCGCCTGCCCATCCCGCCTGACGCCTTCCAGCCCCTGGGCGAGGACGAACCACTGGTTGGCATCGGCCGGATCGACGGACAGGCGGTGGACGCACTGCCTCAGCAGGGTCTCGAACTGGCCCGGGGCGGTGAACTGAAGGCGCTGACGCATCGATCGGCCTGACTTTTGCGGAAGTTGTCGCCCCGCCTTGTCGTGGCGGAGGGCGCGTGCGGGAGGGGGGCAATCTCTGACAGTCCGTCCGCCTTTTCAACATGAAGCGCCCGTCATCCGCCCCTTCATCCGGCAAATGCAGACGCTATGAAACCGGCACGCAGGCGGCCTATAACTCCCGGACCGCCGCCAGCATCACCGGCGTCCGGCGGACCTTCAGCCTGATGCCCTTCCGAAAAGGCCTTTCGACCCATGAAGCTCCTTATCATCGACTCCCATGTGACGAAGGCGAGCGATGCCTACAGCGAAACGGAAGGAATGGGCGGGATCGCCTCGTCGCTGATCTACCTGTCCGACTGCCTCGCCGCCGAGGGGCACGACGTCATGCTCGCCATCGCCGGCGAGCCGGATAAGCGCCGCAGCGGGGTCAGGATCGTCGACTGCACCAAGGTCACCGCCGGTGACCTGACCGGGACCGATGCGGTCATCGTCAGCAACAACGCCGACAACGTGACGGCGGTGAAGCGGTTTCTTCCCTCCGTGCCCGTCTTCCTATGGGTCCACATCCAGCACGACGTGTGGTTCCACGACCTGAAATGCCTGGCCCATTACCTGGACACCGAACATGCGCGCGCCGCCGACGGCATCGTGTTCGTCAGCGAATGGCAGAAGCGGGTTTTCCTGAAGACGTTCAAGGACACCGTCCCAGCGGACCGATGCCATGTGATCCGCAACGCCTGCAACCCCTTCGTCCTGCGGCAGCGCGACGACGAGGCGGCGCTGTTCGACCGCAAAAGGGCGGCACTGGAAGTGGCCTATGTCTCAGCGCCGACGCGCGGGCTGGAAACCCTGCTGAAGCTTTGGCCGGCGGTGCGGGCCGAATGCCCGGCCGCGACGCTGGCCGTCTATTCCGGGCAGTCGATCTACGGCGTCAAGCAGGCGGACGACCACATCCACCACCAACTCAGCGGCACGGCCATGGCGGGCCTCGACTATCGCGGCCCGCTGTCCCATGCCCGCCTGACCGAGCGGCTGCTGGACACCGCAATCGTCGCCTACCCCACCGCATTCGAGGAGACCTCCGGCATCGCGCCGATCGAGGCGCTCGCCGCCGGCTGCAGCCTCGTATGCACCGACCGCGGCGCGCTTCCGGAAAGCGCGGCCGGCTTCGCCACCATGGTTCCCTACGGCGAGGGTGGCGGCGACTTCGAAGCGGCCTTCACCGCCGCCCTGATCGCCAGGATCAGGCAGTGGCGCGACGGTGACGGCGCGGATCTCCGCGCCTCGCTCCGGCACCAGCGGCAGGCGATCACCGCCAATTACCGCTGGGAGAACCGGGCGCTGGAATGGAAGTCGCTGATCGCCCTGTACCGGACGGGGCGCTGACGCATCCCGCGTTCGAGCATTCGCGGCATCCCGGCGATGCTGCCGGTGGACGATGCGCGTCCCGGCCGACCGGGACGCACACCCGTCATCGGCTCCTCCGGAACGCAGAACCCAAATCAATCCCGGAAGATATCGGGCTCACGACTTACGGCAAGACGAAGCGCTTCCACATCGCCGCCGAATATCTGGCGAGCGAGTCTGAGGATCGTGTCTTTAGGCCAGGACCACCAGCGTATCGACAGAAGGAAATCAACATCGGCGTCCGGCAAGCGTTTACGGACGACCCTTGCCGGGTTCCCGACCACCACGCCATAGGGCGGGACGTCCCGGGACACAACGGCGCGCGCACCGATGACGGCTCCATCCCCCACTGCAACGCCGGAGAGTATGGATGCCCCTTCGCCGATCCATACGTCATTGCCGATGATGATGGGACCTTTGCCGGACGTGCTGTTCGGCCCGGCAAGCTCAGGCATCCACTCCGCCAGCATTTCTGCCGGATAGGTTGACACGCCATCCATGGCATGCATGCCGCCAAAATAAATATGTACGCCATCTGCGACTGAGCAGAATCTTCCGATTTCAACCCTTCCAGACTCGCCGTACGTAACAAGCTCAAGAGGCGAGGAAAAATATGTGAATGATCCGATAGAAACCACACACGGCCTTCCGTTTACATCAAATTTATATTGGCAATCTCTATCAAGGTCTTTGTGATTTCATTCCATATACATGGAATTACTGGCTTATTGTTTTAGAAATACAAAATCCAAGATTGGTTATGAGCTGAACGGCACGATGGGTGACGCTTGCATGATGCTCAGCGCTTCCGCGCCGCGAAGATGATCGGCGTTTCCCAGTGCAGGCGCCGGGCGAGCCAGATCGCCGGTTCCAGCAGGCCGGAGCGGTGGACGAAGGTGACGATGCGCTTGGCGACCGACAGCGCCGCCCAGTCGCCGAAGCCCAGCGTGCGCAGTCGCTGCTCGAAGACCCCCCAACCCCAGTCCAGCACCTCAAGCCCGCCGGGATGGCGGCCGAGCCAGCGGTCGAACCAGGGGCGGTCGATCAGGTTGAGGGTGTCGACGTAAGCCGGGTCGCGGCCGAACAGCCGGACATAGAGCTTCGCCAGCCCGGCCGGCATCCGCGGCAGCCACAGGATGCCGTAATGCCCCTCCCACCAGGAGCCGTAGTTGGGCACGACGATCAGCAGCAGACCACCCGGCTTCAGCACGCGCAGCGCCTCGTCCAGCACCGCCGCCGGGTCGCCGACATGCTCCAGCACGTTGGAGGAATAGACGATGTCGAAGCTGGCGTCCGGGAAGGGGATCGCCTCGCCGGTGGCGTCGCGCACCGCATCGGCCGGCAGGCCGTAATGGTCGATCAGCCGGCGGCAGACGTCGAGCGTGGAGCTGTATTCGCCCATGCTGGGCTCGATGCCGTGGATGTCCAGCCCATGCGCCGTGCGCCCGCGCACCACGGTCATGCCGCAGCCGGAGCCGACCTCCAGGATGCGCGCCTTGCCGGCATCGACGCCGGCGGCCGCGGCGGTGCGCCGCAGTTCCGCCACCTGCTCGTCGGCGCGCGCCTCCGATAGCATGTCGCGCACGACGTCAGCAACCGGCACGCGGGTGACGCCGCCGATGAAGCCGCTGTCGATGTAGCCGCGGGACAGCAGCCGGCCCAACTCCTCCCAATCGGGAGGGGCCGTCCGATCCTGCTGTCCCGCCGCCGCCTCAGGCATTCTTCGTCGCCCGGATCACGAAGATTGTGGCGCTCTTCATCCGGCCCAGCCGGTCCTGGATGCATTCGGCCTTGAACCCGTTGCGCTCGAAGAGTGCCACGATCTCCTCGATCGAATAGAAGGTCTTGTAGGGTGGATAGTACCAGTCCTCGACCTGGGCCTGGATCGACACGTTGTCGGCGCGGCGGTTGATCTCCTGCCCCTTCAGCGCACAGGCGACCTTGGTCAGCCCGGTGAAGAAGCCGCCGACCAGCTTGCGCCGGGCCGGCGTGTCCATGTAGGCGCGGCAGAAATGGCGCACGCCCTCATGCACCGGCGACAGCCAGGTCTTCAGGTAGAGGCCGAGATAGACGGTGCCGCCCGGCTTGGTGACGGCCATCAGGTTGCGCATCACCTTCATCGGGTCGGGCGCCATCATCGCCACGCCCCAGCACCAGACCAGATCGAACGGCCCCAGGTTCGGGTCCAATTCCTGAAGGTCCTGGTGGTGGAACTCGATGTTGTCGCGGCCGAAGCGCTCGGCCTGCTGGCGGGCGGTGGCGAGGCTGTCCGACGACACGTCGACCGACACCACCTGTTCGGCCATTTCCGACAGGATGACGGAGCAGATCCCGTGGCCGCAGCCGGCATCGAGCGCCCGGCCGATCTGCCGCTCGGTCAGAGTCTCCAGCATGTACTTCTTGGTCTCGTCGTAGATCGGCACGAAACGGGGCCAGAAGTCGTCGTAGAATTCCTTGGTCGCGAGATCCATGGGGCTGCCCTCCCGCCCGCTGAGGGCGTCCTTCGGTCGTGATAGTAGGGTGGTCTCTTAAGGGGTCTTGGACGAGGCCGTCCAGGGGGAATAGGGCCTGATCCGCTGCGCCGCCGCATCCGGCTCGACGAACAGGCGGGCGTTGCGGTTTAGGAGAGAGGCCAGTTGGCTGTAGCCGCTCTGGGCGCTGACGCCCAGCACGTCGGCATTCATCAGCACGTGGAAGTCCTGCAGGAACTCCAGCCCCGCCCACGGCTCCACCGCCCCATCCTTCGCCAGATCACTCAGCGAGGCCGGCGCGAACTCCGCGAAGTCGCCGATGGTCGCCGGATCGTCGGTGGCGATGTAGAGCACCGGCCGGTCCAGCGTCGGCCACAGCGCCTTCAGCCAGTCCACGTACCAGGAGGTCTCAGTGATGGTGTAGCGGAACCAGACGAAGTCGCCGCGGCGGATGTGCAGCGCCACCACCGTGTTGCCGCGGGCTTTCAGTGCCTGCATCACCGGATCGACGTGGCCCAGCCATTCCGGTCTCGGCCGCAACCAGGACTGCACCCGCTCGCGCCATTCCTCGCGATGGTCGAACAGGAACAGCGGCGAGAGGATGTCGGCGTCCGGGCGCGGATCGTCACGCCGCCCGGTCACCAGATCGTTCAGGATGCGCCGGGCAAAATGCATCGGCTTCAGCGCGCCGCTGGGACGGGGGTCGTCGAGTTCGAAGTAATAGCCGCCGACCCAGTCCGGCGTCTCCAGCCGGTAGCCGAATTTCTCGGCGTAGAGCCGCACCAGCACATATTCCAGCACATTGTGGGCGAAGCGCCCGTGGGTCGCCAGCGTGGACGAACAGATGCGCGGCGTAGAGGGGTCGGGGTTGGCCGGCCGTTCCAGTCGCTTGCCCTGCCGGGCCAGGGCTTGGCTCAGCCCGGCGATCGACTTGATGGTGAAGAAGCGGCTGCCATGGCCGTGCACGCCGGCCAGCACCTCCACCGCGCGGTCGACCTCGCCGGCGGCCAGCCAGTTCTCGGCAACGGCGGTCAGGCAGTCGACGCGGAAGGCGTTGGGATCGGCGATATGCGGATAGCGGTAGTCGGCGAAGAAGCGCCGGGCTTCCTCGTGCCGCCCCTGGCGCGCCAGCAGAGCCGACAGCATGTCGATGGCGCCGGGAATGTCGGCCCCGGCCGTGGTCAGCGCCAGCCGCAGCACCTGCTCCGCCTCGGCCTCGCGGCCAAGGCTGGTCAGCACATCGGCCAGCCGGGTCAGCGCCAGGGTGACACCCGCGCGCGCAGCTCCGGCATAGCTTTCGATCGCCGCCTCGGCCAGCCCGGCGGCATGCTGGGCGTTGGCTTGGTTATAGAGCGCCCCCCCCTCCCCCGGCTGAATCAGCAGGGCGCGGCGGAAACAGGTCAGCGCCTTGTCGATCCGGCCGAGCTCGACCAGCAGGTTGCCCAGGTTCATATGGGCGCCGGCAAAGTCCGGCTGCAGGGCGAGCGCATTTCGCTGGCTTGCCTGCGCCTCCTCCAGCGCGCCGTCCTGGCGCAACGCTATGCCGAGATCGTGATGGATGTCGGCACGGCCGGGGTTCAGCCGCAGCACGCGTCGAAAAGCCACGGCGGCGGTCTCCCAGTCGCGCGGACCGCCGCGCCCGCCCAGCAGGGAGGCAAGCGCCAGATGCGCGCCTTCCAGCGCCGGGGCAAGCTGGATCGCCCGGCGGTGGGCGGCGGCGGCGGCATCGACCTGCCCTAGTTCGGACAGGGTGCTGCCGAGGTTGCAGGAGGCGTCCGCCATGTCCGGCGCGATGCCGAGAGCCGCGCGGATCAACTCCAGCGCCTTGTCTTGCCGGCCATGGCGCCGTTCGATCAGCCCCAGCAGATGCAGGGCGTGGGCATTGCGCGAATCGACCTCCAGGATGCGCAGGTATACCGCGCGCGCCTCGTCTAGGCGGCCGGCGCGCTGAAATCCAACGGCGATCTGCAATGCTTCGGCAACGGTAGCCATGACGATCCGTGCTGTGCGGCCCCCGGCCCCGGCCCCGCGGTCGCGCCCGACCGGGGCCGCCGGGGATGGCCGGCCCGTTCGGCGCGCACCCTATCGTTCTGCGATAGGCGCTTCAACTCCGTTCGTGCCGCACTCCGGCTTCTCCATTGGCCTGCCGGAGACCCGATAGCACGGCGCCATGGCCCGTGCCTTCTCTGGGACCGTGGCGCAACGCCCCTTGCCTTGCCCGGATCCTTTGAGGATAGTGCCCGATCATCAACGCCGTACACATCAAGGGTCGGTCCTTTGAGCAAAGTTGCCCTCATCACCGGCGCCACCGGCCAGGATGGCGCGTATCTTGCCGAGCTTCTGCTGGGGAAGGGCTATGTCGTCCACGGCGTCAAGCGCCGCTCCTCGTCCTTCAACACGGGCCGGGTGGAGCATCTCTACCGCGACCCGCATGAGGAGGACGTGCGCTTCTTCATGCATTACGGCGACCTGACCGACAGCACCAACCTGATCCGTCTGGTCCAGCAGATCCAGCCGACCGAGATCTACAATCTGGCAGCGCAAAGCCACGTGCATGTGAGCTTCGAGACGCCGGAATACACCGCTAACGCCGACGGCATCGGCACGCTGCGCCTGCTGGAGGCGATCCGCATTCTGGGCCTGGAGAAGACCGCGCGCTTCTATCAGGCCTCCACCTCGGAGCTGTACGGCAAGGTGCAGGAGACGCCGCAGCGCGAGACCACGCCCTTCTACCCGCGCAGCCCCTATGCCGCGGCCAAGCTGTACGCCTACTGGATCACGGTGAACTACCGCGAGGCCTACGGCATGCACGCCAGCAACGGCATCCTGTTCAACCATGAGGGCCCGACGCGCGGCGAGACCTTCGTCACCCGCAAGATCACACGCGCGGTCGCCGCCATCGAACAGGGCCGGCAGGACTGCCTGTATCTCGGCAACCTGGACGCCAAGCGCGACTGGGGTCATGCGCGCGACTATGTCGAGGGGATGTGGCGCATCCTGCAGCAGGATGAGGCCGACGATTACGTGCTGGCCACCGGCGAGACCCACAGCGTGCGCGAGTTCGTCGAGCTGGCCTTCGGCCACATCGGCCGCGGCATCGAGTGGCGCGGCGAGGGCGTGGACGAGGAGGGCATCTGCCAGAAGACCGGCAAGGTGGTGGTCCGCATCGACCCACGCTACTTCCGCCCCACAGAAGTCGACCTGCTGCTGGGCGATCCCAGCAAGGCGCGCGAGAAGCTGGGCTGGACCCACACCACCGCCTTCCGCGATCTGGTCCGCGAGATGGTCGAGGCCGACATGCGGCTGACCGCCGATGGGGACGACCACCGCTGACGCCATCCCCGCCCGCCACCCGAGACCGCCCCGTGACCGCTCAAGGCGCCGTCCCATGACCATTGGAGGAATGACCCGAAGCGAACCGAAGACCGCACTGATCTTCGGCGTCTCGGGCCAGGATGGCGCCTATCTTGCCCAGCTGCTGCTGGGCAAGGGCTATACGGTCCACGGCACCTCGCGCGACCGGGAGATGTCGGGCTTCGCCAACCTGCGGCTGCTCGACATCTTCGGCCGCGTCGCCCTGCATTCGGCCGTGCTGACCGACTTCCGCAGCGTGGTCGAGGTGATCGCCCGCGTCCGCCCGGCCGAGATCTACAACCTCGCCAGCCAGGCCTCGGTCGGGCTGTCCTTCGACCAGCCAGTCGAGACGCTGAATAGCACCATCACCAGCACCATCAACATCCTGGAGGCGATCCGCTTCCTCGGCCTGGACACCCGCTTCTACAGCGCCTGTTCCAGCGAATGCTTCGGCAACACCGAGGCGCCGGCGGACGAGGCCACCCCTTTTCATCCCCGCAGCCCCTACGGCGTCGGCAAGGCCGCCGCCTATTGGGCAGTCGCCAACTACCGCGATGCCTATGGCCTGTTCGCCTGCTCCGGCATTCTGTTCAACCATGAATCGCCGCTGCGGCCGACCCGCTATGTCACGCAGAAGATCATCCGCGGCGCTGCCGACATCGCCGAGGGCAAGGCCGATACCCTGGAGCTGGGGACGCTGTCGATCGCCCGCGACTGGGGCTGGGCGCCTGAATATGTCGACGCCATGGCCCGCATGCTGGCCCTGGACGAACCCCAGGATTTCGTGATTGCCACCGGCGAGGCGAGCCGGCTGGAGGACTTCGTCGCCCAGGCCTTCTCCTGTTTCGGGTTGGACTGGCGCCGTCATGTCGTCAGCAACGCGGACCTGTTGCGCCCGTCGGACATCGCCTTCAGCGTCGGCAACTCCGCCAAGGCGGAACAGCTGCTGGGATGGCGGGCCGAACGCCGGATGGCTGAGGTGGTCAGCGGCCTGGCCGACGCCGAAATGGCACGCCGGTCGACAGCCTGAGAATCCGGCGGCCGATCTCCACAGCCTTTTCAGAGAAAGCCCATCCCATGTCGGCCAGGAGCAAGCTCGTCATCAACATCGAGGTGGATGACCGCACCGTCCTGTTCCCGGACGGCAAGTTCCT
Source organism: Azospirillum largimobile (assembly GCF_977007025.2). Classification (NCBI taxonomy): domain Bacteria; kingdom Pseudomonadati; phylum Pseudomonadota; class Alphaproteobacteria; order Rhodospirillales; family Azospirillaceae; genus Azospirillum; species Azospirillum largimobile. The sequence continues at coordinate 193,393 of NZ_CDRMUA020000007.1, read as the reverse complement.
GTCCCACATCGCCCTGCATGAAAGCAAAACGCCAGAAGACGACGACGCCGTGCGGCTGGAGGGCGTCTTCCTGTTCAATGAAAGCCGGCTGGGGCCGGAGATAGCCTGCTTGGACGTCAATGACGCCCGCGAGCTGGCCCGGTCGATCCTGGACGCCGTGTTCCAGGGCCGCACCCAGCATGTCCTGTCGGAGGCTGCCAAGGTCGCGGTGGTTTTCAACCCGAACGGCTTCGTTCTGCGCTTCGGCGAAGGGGCGGCTCTGCGTGAGCTGTTCATCGGCTCTCCCGCCATCGTCCGGCTGGCCCAGGGCGTCCTGAGGATGGCCGACCGGCTGTCGGCACTGCCCGCGCACTGATCCCCCCCGCCCGGCCGAACGGCTGGTCGCGCTCCGGTCAGGCCGTCTCCTGAAGGAAGCGTTCGATCGCCCGGATCGACGCCTCGTCGTCAAACAGGACGCCGCATCGCTCGAGGATGCGCTGCCGGACCTGGGCGCGTAGCAGCGGGTCGGTGCCAAGCCGGACCGCCCGGTTGACATAATCGGCCAGATCGTTCGCAATGCAGTCGTCAAGCCCCATCAGCTTGTAAAAGCCCAAGGTGTGGCGTCCGCGCATGAAGGCACCGGGCCAGGTCACCACCGGCGTGCCGAAGGCTAGGGCATCCAGACTTGTCTTGCCGCCGCTATAATGGAACGGGTCGAGCATGACATCGGCGTCAGCGGTCAATGCGATGAAATCCTCAGCTCCCAACCCCGGCAGCAGGTGAATGCGGTAGGTCACATCGGGTCCCTTGGCGGCCAGCCGCGGGATCAAAGCGGCGCCTTGGCCACGCGGATCGACGAAGACGAGGATGCCGTCGCGGTCCCGCCGCAGAATCGCGATCAGGGCCTCGTCAAAGTCGGGATGAATCTTGAACAGGCTCTGCGGGCAAAGGTAGAGCCGCCTTTCGGCGGGCAGGCCGAAATCGATGCGGGTCTTGCGCGGCTCAGCCAGTCGCGGGCGCCGGTAGCAGATGGTCGGGCCTGGCAATCGGATCAGGCGTTCGCTGTAATGAGTCTCGCCATCCTCCGGCTCCATCGCATCGCAGCTCAAGAAGCAGTCCAAGGTGGGAATGCCGGTGGTATCCGGGTGCCCCCAGGTCAGGTATTGCCGCGGCGCTAGCCGGGCGAATGCGAGGAAGTAGGTGAAGGGCGACATGCCGATATCGGTGTAGTAAAGGACATCCAGCCGCAACTCGGCAATGATCCGCCGTGCTGTATCGAGATCGCATGGAATGTCGACGGCCCGGTCCACCACCATGCGCAGATGGCGCCGCAGGTCGTCGTCCGGCCCAGGTGTGAAGAACAGCACCACCTCGAAGCGCTCACGCGACAGCCGCTCAATCAACCCTTCGTTCAGCATGCCAATGGTGTGGCTGCAAAAATAGTCGGAGATGAAGCCGACGCGCAGCCGCCGTTCGGCCCTGTCTTCCGCCCTACCGGTTCCCCCGGACTCCCGGCAATGCTCGGCGGTGTAGAGCAAGGAGGGGCAAGCCTCCTGATACAAGGCGGCCAACTCACTGTTCAAGGCCCGATTGTCGAGCCCATGATAGGACAGAAAAAAGGAGGTGACACCGACTTCCCGCAACGGGTCGGCGATGCGCAGGCCGTGCTCGCGCGCCTGCAGCAGCACCGCGGCGCAATGGGTGCGGCTTTCCTCGATCTCAGCCGCTGAGTGGGGAATGACCGACAAGCTCAACGCTTCGCGCACCAGAAGCCCATCTCCGCCACCCAGCCACCAAGCTTGGCGGTAAGCCCGCCGCGCCTCGTCCAACTGGCCGGCACGCTGGGCAACGATGGCAACCTTGCGGTAGGCCTCCGCCATACCGGGTTCCAGCGCCAGCCGATGCCTGAAGGGAATGAGCGCCTGCGGGTTATGGCCCTGGTCGCTCAGACAGCTTCCCAACCCATCGAGCAGCCGAGCATCGGCCGGCCGCAGCCGCAAGGCACGATAGAAGGCCGCCGCCGCATCGGCCCTGGGACCAAGGGAATGGAGCAGGATGGCCCGGTTCACTGCATAGACCGACTGGCCCGGATCAAGAAGCATGGCCGTGCCAATGTGGGCCAGCCCCTCCTCGCCCCGGCCAGACGCGCACAAGGCGGTGCCCAGCATGTGCCGGGTGACGGCATGATCGGGCGCCAGCCGCAGAACCGCCCGCGCGAGCGCTGCTGCCTCGGCGAAGTGCCCGGCGGCATGAAGCTGCTGGGCATGGGTGAAAACATCTTGGATCGAAGCCATCAGGAGCCAGAGCAGTGAAGGCGGAACGGACCGCCATCACCTGTGCGGTCCCATAACGGACCCTAGCCAGCTTCTTCCAGGCTTTCCACTCCGTCCTCCGCGAGCTCGGAACACGGCTTACCATAGAAGGTCCGCACAAAAAGAAAGGGGCGCCCTTGCGGGCGCCCCTTCCCTTTACCGCGGTACTTGGGCTTAAGCCCCCAGTCATCAACCGAGGTTGATGTCGGAGAGCGAGAGCACCGTGCCGTTGTACACGCCGAGCAGGCGAACCTCGGTGGCGGCCACCTGGCCGTCGCCGTTGGTGTCGACCACCTGGTACAGGCCGGAGTTCGTGCCGTTGTTGGCCAGAACCAGCGTGCTTGCACCAGCCGACGAGTTCGTCAGCGTACCCAGGGCCGTGCGGAAGTTGGCCAGCGAAGCATCCGTCAGGCTGCCGCTGACGACCGAGGTCAGGCTCACCAGCTCATTGGAGCTGACGTTCACGCCGTTGGTCGCCGCAGAGGCCGTCGACAGCGAGGCATCGCCGTTGCGGTCCGCAGTGGTCCGGGCCGTACCGGTCAGCTGCACCTTGTCGGTGCCCGACTGGAAGTTCGACACAGAGACGAATCCGGTGTTCGAACCCAGCGACGCAATGTCGAGGGACGAGTACACGACCGTGTCAGTGCCGCTGCCCGAAGCCAGGGTCAGGCTGTCGCCCGAACCACCCTGGAAGCGGATGCCCGAGCCGCTGGTGACCGTGATCGAGTCGGTGCCGGCACCGCCGATCAGCGTCTCGATACCGGAGACCGACATCGTCACACCGGTGTCACCCAGCGTGATCACGTCGTTGCCGGTACCACCGGTCAGGGTCTCGATGCCACGCAGCAGAACCGTGTTGCCGCCATCGCCGAGGCTGACGATATCGGAACCGGCGCCGCCGACCAGGATCTCGATCCCGCTCTCGGCCCGCATGGTGACGCCCGTGTCGCCCAGGATCACCAGGTCGCTGCCCGCACCACCGATCATGGTGTCGATGCCGCGAGTGATAACGGTGTTACCCGAGGAGCCCAGGGTCACGACGTCCGAACCGGTGCCGCCGACCAGGAACTCGACGCCCGAAGCCGTCATCGTCACGCCGGCCGAACCGGTGAAGACGATGTCGGTGTTCGCGCCACCCACCAGGGTCTCGATGCCCGCTACGGTGACCGTGTTCGGCGTGTCGCCCAGGGTGATGACGTCGGTGCCCACGCCGCCGACCAGGGTCTCGACCGCACGGGTCAGCAGGGTGCTGCCCGAAGTGCCGAGGCTGATGATGTCGCTGCCGGCGCCGCCGACCAGGATCTCGATGCCCGAACCCAGCGCCATGGTGACGCCGGTGTCGCCCAGGAACACCAGGTCGCTGCCCGCGCCGCCCGACAGGGTGTCGATGCCGCGGGTGATGACGGTGTTGCCCGAGGAGCCCAGGGTCACGACATCCGAACCGGTGCCGCCGACCAGGAACTCGACGCCCGAAGCCGTCATCGTCACGCCGGCCGTACCGGTGAAGACGACGTCGGTGTTCGCACCGCCGACCAGGGTCTCGATGCCCGCCACGGTGATCGTGTTCGGCGTGTCACCCAGGGTGATCACGTCGGTGCCCACGCCACCGGTCAGGGTTTCGATGCCGCGGGTCAGCAAGGTCGTGCCCGAGGTGCCGATGGTCACCACGTCGGTGGCGGTGCCGCCAACGAGGATCTCCAGGTTCGCACCCAGGGTCAGCGTGTTGCCGGTGTCGCCCAGGAACACCAGGTCGGAACCCGCACCGCCGATCAGCGTCTCGATGCCGCGGATGGTGGTGGTGTTGCCAGCCGTACCCAGGGTCAGGACGTCGGTGCCGGCAGCGCCGACCACGAAATCCGCACCCGAGACGGTGAGGGTCGAACCAGCCGTGCCGGTGAGGATCACCTCAAGGCCCGTGCCGCCGATCAGGGTCTCAATGCCAACCGCCAGCAGCGTGCCGCCGGCCGTGCCGATGGTGACCACGTCGGTGCCCACGCCACCGGTCAGCGTCTCGACGCCGCTCACCAGCAGGGTGTTGCCCGCCGTGCCCAGCGTGACGATGTCGGAGGCGATGCCGCCGATCAGCGTCTCGATGCCGCCGACGATCAGCGAGTTGGCCGTGTTGCCCAGCGTGACGACGTCGGTGCCCGCGCCGCCGGTCAGCGTCTCGATGCCGCGCAGCAGCACCGTGTTGCCGGCCGTGCCGAAGGTGACGACATCCACGCCCGTGCCGCCGACCAGGATCTCGAGACCCGACGCCAGCAGCGTCGAACCGCCCGAACCCAGGAACACGAGGTCGGAACCCGTGCCGCCCGTGATGGTCTCCAGCGCGTTGGCAACCAGGGTGTTGCCCACGGTGCCCAGCGTGACGACGTCGGTGCCCACGCCACCGGTCAGGGTCTCCAGACCCGAAACCAGCAGGGTGTTGCCCGCCGTGCCCAGCGAGATCAGGTCGAGGCCTGCGCCGCCGGCCAGAGTCTCGATGCCCGAAGCCAGCATGGTGGTGCCGGTGTCGCCGATGGTGACGACGTCGGTGCCGACGGAGCCCGTCAGGGTCTCCAGGCCACGCACGATCAGGGTGTTGCCGGCAGTGCCCAGCGCGACGACGTCGGTGCTGGTGCCGCCGACCAGGATCTCGATGCCCGAGGCCAGGACGGTGCTACCGGCCGAGCCCAGGAAGATCACGTCGGTGCCCGAACCGCCGGTGATCGTCTCCAGCAGGTTGGCGAGCAGCGTGCTGCCGGCCGTGCCGATGGTGATCAGATCGGTGGTGGTGGAACCGGTGATGGTTTCCAGAGCCGAGACCAGCAGGGTGTTGCCGCCCGTGCCCAGCGTGATCGCATCGATGCCCGTGCCGCCGCTCAGCGTCTCGATCAGCGTCACCGCGAGGGTGTTGCCGGCCGAGCCGAGGGTGACGACGTCGGAGAGCGTGCTACCGGTCAGGGTCTCCAGACCCGAAACCAGCAGGGTGCCGCCCGTGGTACCGATGATGATGGCATCGGTGGCGGCGCCGCCGATGATCGTCTCGAACAGCGAAACCGTCGCGGTGTTGTTCGTGTCGCCCAGCGTCAGGACGTCGGTGCCGACGTTACCGGTCAGCGTCTCGATGCCGCGGAGCAGCACCGTGTTGCCGGCGGTGCCCAGCGTGACGACGTCGGTGCCCACGCCGCCGATCAGGATGTCGATGCCCGACACCGAGACCGTCGACCCGGCCGTGCCGAGGAAGACCAGTTCCGAACCCGTGCCGCCGGTGATCGTCTCCAGCGCGTTGGCAAGCAGCGTGCCGCCGGCCGAACCGATGGTGACGACGTCGGTGCCCAAGCCGCCGGTCAGGGTCTCCAGACCCGAAACCAGCAGGGTGCTGCCAGCCGTGCCCAGCGTGATGGCGTCGGTCGCCGCGCCGCCGACCAGCGTCTCGATGCCCGAGACCACCGTGGTGGTGCCGGTATCGCCGATGGTGATGACGTCGGTGCCGAAGGAACCCGTCAGGCTCTCGATGCCACGGACGATGACCGTGTTGCCAGCCGTGCCCAGCGTGACCGTATCGCTGCCCGTACCGCCGATCAGGAACTCCAGACCGGAAGCGAGGACCGTGTTACCGGCCGAGCCGAGGAAGACGAGGTCCGTACCCGAGGCGCCGGTGATCGTCTCGATGCCCGAGGCCAGCAGGGTGCCGCCCACGGTGCCGAGCGTGACGACATCGGTGCCGACACCGCCCGTCAGGGTCTCCAGCAGCGACACCAGGATGGTGCTGCCGGCGGTGCCCAGCGTGACGACGTCGTTGCCGACCTGACCGGTCAGGGTCTCCAGGCCGGACACCAGGATGGTGTTGCCGAGGACCGAACCGATGGTGATGACGTCGGTGCCAACCGAACCCGTCAGCGTCTCGACAGCCGAGACGAACAGGGTGTTGCCCGACGTGCCGATGGTGATGGCATCGGTGGCGGCGCCGCCGACGATCGTCTCGAACAGCGAAACCGTCGCGGTGTTGCCCGTGTCGCCCAGCGTCAGGATGTCGGTGCCGACGTTACCGGTCAGCGTCTCGATGCCGCGGAGCAGCACCGTGTTGCCGGCGGTGCCCAGCGTGACGACGTCGGTGCCCACGCCGCCGATCAGGATGTCGATGCCCGACACCGAGACCGTCGACCCGGCCGTGCCGAGGAAGACCAGTTCCGAACCCGTGCCGCCGGTGATCGTCTCCAGCGCGTTGGCAAGCAGCGTGCCGCCGGCCGAACCGATGGTGACGACGTCGGTGCCCAAGCCGCCGGTCAGGGTCTCCAGACCCGAAACCAGCAGGGTGCTGCCAGCCGTGCCCAGCGTGATGGCGTCGGTCGCCGCGCCGCCGACCAGCGTCTCGATGCCCGAGACCACCGTGGTGGTGCCGGTATCGCCGATGGTGATGACGTCGGTGCCGAAGGAACCCGTCAGGCTCTCGATGCCACGGACGATGACCGTGTTGCCAGCCGTGCCCAGCGTGACCGTATCGCTGCCCGTACCGCCGATCAGGAACTCCAGACCGGAAGCGAGGACCGTGTTACCGGCCGAGCCGAGGAAGACGAGGTCGGAGCCGGCGCCGCCGCTGATGGTCTCCAGCAGGTTGGCGACCAGGGTGTTGCCCGCGGTGCCCAGGGTGACGACGTCGGTGCCCACGCCACCGGTCAGGGTCTCCAGACCCGAAACCAGCAGGGTGCTACCCGCCGTGCCCAGCGTGACGACGTCGATCGCCGTACCACCGGTCAGCGTCTCCAGCAGGCTGGCGAGGATGGTGTTGCCGGCCGAGCCCAGGGTGACGACGTCGGTGCCCACGCCACCGGTCAGGGTCTCCAGACCCGAAACCAGCAGGGTGCTGCCCGCCGTGCCCAGCGTGACGACGTCGGAAACTGTGCCGCCGATCAGGGTCTCAAGACCGCTGACGGTCAGCGTGTTCGCCGTGTCGCCCAGCGTGACGACGTCGGTGCCGACACCGCCGGTCAGAACCTCGATGCCGCGCAGCAGAACCGTGCTGCCGGCCGTGCCCAGCGTGACCACGTCGGAAGCCGTGCCGCCGACCAGGATCTCGACGCCCGAAACCAAGACGGCGTTGCCCGTGGTGCCGAGGTAGACGAGATCGGAACCGGCGCCGCCGGTGATCGTCTCCAGCAGGCTGGCGAGGATGGTGTTGCCGGCCGAGCCCAGGGTGACGACGTCGGTGCCCACGCCACCGGTCAGGGTCTCGACCGTATTGACCAGCAGGGTGCTGCCGGCCGTGCCCAGCGTGACGATGTCGGTGGTCGTGCCGCCGATCAGGGTCTCGATGCCGCCGACGGTCAGCGTGTTGGCGGTGTTGCCCAGCGTGATGACGTCGGTACCGACGCCGCCGGTCAGAACCTCGATGCCGCGCAGCAGAACCGTGCTGCCGGCCGTGCCCAGCGTGACGGTGTCGCTGGCGGTGTCACCGACCAGAACCTCGACGCCCGAAACCAGGACGGCGTTGCCCGAGGTGCCGAGATAGACGAGGTCGGAGCCGGCGCCGCCGGTGATCGTCTCCAGCAGGTTGGTGAGGACGGTGTTGCCGACCGAACCCAGGGTGACGACGTCGGTGCCGACACCGCCGGTCAGGGTCTCGACCAGGGTGACCAGCAGGGTGTTGCCGGCCGTGCCCAGCGTGACCACATCGGTGGACGCGCCGCCCGTCAGGGTCTCGATGCCGCCGACGGTCAGCGTGTTGGTGGTGTCGCCGAGGGTGACGACGTCGGTGCCGACGCCGCCGGTCAGGATCTCGAGACCGCGGACGGTCAGCGTGTTGCCGGCCGTGCCCAGCGTCACGACGTCGGAAGCCGTGCCGCCGACCAGGATCTCGAGGCCAGAGGCCAGAACCGTGCTACCGGCCGAGCCCAGCGTGATCACGTCAGAGCCGGCGCCGCCGCTGATGGTCTCCAGCAGGCTGGCGAGGATGGTGTTGCCGGCCGAGCCCAGGGTGACGACGTCGGTGCCCACGCCACCGGTCAGGGTCTCCAGACCCGAAACCAGCAGGGTGCTGCCCGCCGTGCCCAGCGTAACGACGTCGCTCCCCGCACCGCCGGTGATCGTCTCAAGCAGGTTCACCAGCATGGTGGAGCCGGACGCGGCGATCGTGACCACGTCGGTGGTGTTGCTGCCCACCAGGGTTTCCAGCAGCGAAACCTGGAGGGTAGAACCGGCAGTCAGGGTGATGAAATCGGTGCCGGTGCTGCCGATCAGGGTCTCAAGCGTCGAAATCGACACCGTGTTACCGGCCGTTCCGAGCGTGATGACATCGGTACCAACGTTACCGATAATTGTAGAATACTGCCCCAATGTTAGGGTTGAACCCGTAGTTACGCCTACGGTGTAGGGTCCAGCCATTAGTAATCCCCTTCAGGTTTGGTTCGCCGGCAGATGAACCATTCTAAGGTGTGCGTCACACTGGATGCAGGCAGACAGACTCAGTCCTAGCGCGAACTAACACACCGTGCCCTTGTTATCCGAAGGACTGCGCCTATGGCAATCCGTTTCTACCGAAGTGGGTAGACCGGACTGGCCGGTACTGCGGCGCTCTCTGGAAGGGACGTCCCGAATGGCTGGGTGCGCTTCTCCCAAGTCTTTGCAATGGCTTGAGAAACGTCGGGTATGACGAAATCGCAACAGGGCCCGTGAAGTTGGTGGTACCCACTGTTCTATCGGTTTCCGGACAGAAGCTTGGCCACAGGAAGGAGGGGAGGCGAACTCGAATCGAGCACAAGACGACAAAGACTTGCGTGACTTGCACAACTTGGCCACCCATCCCCGGCCAAGCCCTGGCTTCGATGGTGATGGCTGCGTTGTTACAAGTTGATAACACGGGCTGTATTTCGTTTACCGCCGCAGCGAGGATGCGCTTGGAGAATTCGGGAACACCCGTTATTCCCTTGCGGCGACAGGCGCTGCCGGACAGCCACCACACGAAGACACCCAAGGGCCAGGGACGACCGATCGAGCATGGCGACCATTCAGGACGCGCTCGCCGCAGCAGTGCGGCATCATCAGAGCGGCCATCTGGCCGCGGCAGCGCGGATCTACCGTCGTATTCTGGAGATCACGCCCGCCCAGTCCGACGCCCTGCATCTGCTGGGGCTGGTCGCCCGACGCGCCGGGCAGGGGGGAGCGGCGCTCCGCCTGATTGCCCGCGCCCTGCGGATCGATCCGGCCATGGCGGAAACGCGGCTTAACATGGGCAACCTGCTGCGTGACCAGGGGCAGGCGGCCGGAGCGGCGTCGGTCTATCGCGACGCCATCGCCCTGCGCCCGGACTTCGCCGCCGCCTATGAGAATTTGGGCGGGCTGCAACGCGGGCTGGTCCGCTTGGCCGATGCTCGGGATTCCTATCGCCGGGCGGTCCTCCTCGCCCCCGCCGGGGCGGAGGGCCATGCCGGGCTGGCCAACGTCCTGCAGGAACGCGACGCCCTGCCGGATGCCGTCGCCACCTATGCCCGCGCCATCGCTCTCGACCCCACCCATATGGCCGTCTGCAACAACCTCGGCATCGCCCTGCGCGGGCTGGACAAGACGGAAGCCGGGGCGGAGAAGGCGGCGGCCTGGCATCGCCGCGCCGTGGCGCTCGACCCATATTTCGCCGCCGGCCACAGCAGCCTCGGCCTAGCCCTTCAGGAACAGGGCCGGCTAGAGGACGCGGCGAACGCCCATGCCCGCGCCGTCGCCATCGATCCGGGTTTCGCCGGCGGCTATGCCAACCATGGCAACGCCCGGCTGAACCAGAACCGGCCGATTGAGGCCATCGCCGGCTTTCGCCGCGCCGTCGCCATCGACCCGGCCGGGCCGGATGCCCGCCGCAACCTCGGCATGGCACTCCTGGTCGCCGGTCGCTTCGAGGAGGGCTGGCGGGAATATGAATGGCGGCTGCGTTGCAAGGATGCCCCCACCCACGCCGCCATGCCCAAGCCGCGCTGGAACGGCGAACCGCTGGATGGCCGCCGCATCCTGCTGCACGGCGAACAAGGTCTGGGCGATGCCCTGCAGTTCTGCCGCTATGTCCCCTTGGTGGCGGCACGCGGCGGCCGGGTGATCCTGGGCCTGCCGGCACCGCTGGAGCGGGTGATGGCCGGGCTGCCCAACGTGGAGCGCTTCGTCAGCGGCCAGCTCCCCACCGACGCCTTCGACCTGCATCTACCGATGCTGAGCCTGGGCGAGGTGTTCGGGACCCAGATGGACACCATCCCGCACCGCATTCCCTACCTGACGGCGGAGCCCGATCTCGTTTCGCGCTGGGGCGAGCGGCTGCGGGGACTGAGGGGCCTGAAGGTCGGCATCGTCTGGGCGGGATCGCCCACCCACGGCAACGACAGGAACCGCTCCATCGGCCTCGCTCCCTTCGCCCGGCTGGCCTCGATCCCCGGCGTCAGCCTGGTCTCCATCCAGAAGGGACCGACCGAGGGGCAGGCGGCAAACCCGCCCGGCGGCTTCCCCCTGCTGAACCTGTCGCCCGACATCAAGGACTTCGCCGACACCGCCGCCATCATGGCCGGCCTCGATCTGGTGGTCTGCGTCGATACCTCCGTCGCCCATCTCGCCGGCGCGCTCGGCGTTCCGGTCTGGGTGCTCATCCCTTTCGCCCCCGACTGGCGCTGGATGCTCGACCGCGAGGACAGCCCCTGGTATCCCACCATGCGCCTGTTCCGGCAGGACCGCCCAGGCTCCTGGGACGACGCCATCGACCGCATGGAACGCGCCTTGCGCGGACGCGCCGCTTCTTCCCCCCACCCCCGAACCGGACCTTCCGACATGCCGATCCTGGCGCCCGTCTCCTGGGGCGAATTGCTGGACAAGATCACCATCCTCGACATCAAGGCCGAACGCATCCCCGACGCCGACAAGCTGGCCAATGTCCGGCGCGAGCGCGAGGCGCTGGTCGCCGTGGCGGCGCAGGCCGACACCGCGCGTGCGGAGGTGGCGACGCTGATCGACGATCTGCGCGCGGTCAACACCACCCTGTGGGAGGTCGAGGACGAGATCCGCGACTGCGAGCGTGCCAAGGATTTCGGCCCGCGTTTCGTGGAACTGGCCCGGCAGGTCTATCACACCAACGACCGCCGCGCGGCGCTGAAGCGCGATCTGAACCGCCTGCTCGGCTCCGAGCTGGTCGAGGAAAAATCCTACCAGCTCTATTGAGGCCGGGCAGCTCTCATCCCCTGCAACTGAAGGGTCCTGCTCCATGACCGCCGAAACCGCAACCGGGACCGCTGGCCTTCCGACCGACCGAAGCGCCCCGGAGCATCGTGCCCTGGAACAGCTTCTGTCACAGGTTCTGGATCTGTGCCGGTCCGGCCGGCCGGAAGAGGCGGAGGGGCCCTACCGCGAGCTTTGCGGCAACCCGCCGGGCGATGCGGCCGGGCTGCTGTCGCTGGCCGAAGCCGCCCGGATCCTGGGCCGGCCGGCCGACACCGTGGCCTGGGCGCAGGCCGTGGTGCGGGCGCAGCCGGACAGCGCTGACGGCTGGAGCGTGCTGGCGATCGCGCTCGTCGCCGCCGGCCGTGCCGACGAGGGGTTCGCGGCGGCTGCCGAGGCGCTGCGCCGGGCAGGGACCGGAGCGGCCGATGTCCAGGCGTCGATCCAGGCTCACCGCGCCCAGGCGCTCGCCCGGCTGCGCCGCGGCCAGCTGGCCGAGGCGGCGGCAACCTGCGACGAGGCGTTGCGCCTTGCCGACGGTGCGCCCCAGCCTGCCCAGACGCTGCGTCAGGCACAGGCCGAGACGCTGGGCACCTTGGCGCTGGTCCGCATGCTGGAGGGTCGGGCCGAGGAGGCCGAGGCACTGTTCCGCCGGGCGCTCTCCCACCGTCCGATCCTGCCGGAGATCCTGGGCAACCACGCCTCGCTGCTGGCCCGGCTGGGCCGCGACGAGGAGGCGCTGGAGCAGGCCGAACAGGCGGTGGCGCTGCGTCCGCGGCTGACAGGAACCCTGCACCTGATCGGCACCCTGCACCACCGCGCCGGCCAGCCGGAATCGGCCATCGCCGCCTTCCACCGGGTGCTGGCGGCCGATCCCGGCCATCTCGACGCCCGGCTGCGCCTGGCCGACAGCCTGCGCATCGCCGGCCATTGGGAGGAAGCGGCAACCGTCTGCCGCGACGGGCTGGCGCGCATCGCGAACCCAGACGATCCCGCCCGGACGCCGCTGTTGGCTAATCTGGGCGCTGCCCTGCAGACCGGCGGCGACGCCGCGGGCGCGCTGAAGGCCTACCGCGAAGCCCTGCGCCTCGCCCCCGACCTGCCGGAGGTCCACAACAACCTCGCCCGCCTGCACCAGGAAACCGGCAACCCTGACGCCGCCATCGAGGAGCTGCGCCGCGCCACCGCCAGCCGGCCGGCCAACCAGCCGCTTCCACTGCCGCTGCGCCGCGCCCTGCTGTCGCTGCTGGTCGCCGCCGGCCGCACCGCCGAGGCGGAGGCCGAGGCCTTCGGCATCGCCCGCACGGCACCGGAGGATGCGGAGCTGTGCTTCGGCATCGCAGCCCTGTTCCTGCAGGGCGGCTGGCGCGACCAAGCCCTGCCCTATGTGCGCAAGGCGATCCGCCTCGCCCCCGACGTGCCGCGCAACTGGATCGCCTTCACCGAGGCGCTGCGCGATGCCGCACCGCCGGAGCCCGAAGAGGGAGTGGACGAGGGACTGCGCGCCGATCTGCTGGCCGCACTCGCCCGGCCGGAGGTGGAGAGCGCCGGACTGTCCCGCGCCATCGCCGGCGTCCTGATGGCCTCACCGATCCTCAAGACCCTCGCCGCCCTGCCGGAGGATGCCGGCCCGTCCCTGGACGGCGCCAGCTTGGCGCTGCTGGCCGACGGTTCGCTCGCCGGGCTGGCCGAGGATGCGCTGCTGCTGGCCCATCTACGCGCCGCCCCGGTCTGCGATTCCGCACTGGAGCGTGCGTTGACCCGGCTGCGCCGGGTGCTGCTGCTGGCGCTGACCAACTCCGGGCTGCCCGACCGGCCGGCTTGGCGGGCCCTGTGCGCCGCCATCGCCGAGCAGTGTTTCCTCAACGAATACGTCTTCGCCGAGACCGACGGCGAGTTCCAGGTACTGGCGGTTCTGGTCCGTGCGGCGGAAGCGGCGCTGGACCGCGACGACCCGCCGCCGACGGTCCTGGTCGCCCTGCTCGGCGCCTACCGGCCGCTCTACCGCTGGGAACGGGCCGCCGCGCTGCAGGCCCTGTCCTGGCCCGACGAGATCGCCCAGCTGCTGAACCGGCAGGTCGCCGAACCGCGGGCGGAGGCGGCGATCCAGGCGGAACTGCCGGCGCTGACGCCGATCGGCAATCCGGTGTCGGTCGGCGTGCGCGCCCAGTACGAGGAAAACCCCTATCCGCGCTGGATGAACACCGGCCTGCTGCCGGATCCGGTGCCGCTGCCCCGCTTCCTGCACGCCCTGTTTCCGCATGCTGCCCTGCCCGCCTCACCGGCCTGGGACGCGCCGGGCTGGGAGGCGCCGGAGGTGCTGGTCGCCGGCTGCGGCACCGGGCGCGAGGCGGTTTGGGCCGCCTCCACCTTGAAGAACGCGCGGGTGCTGGCGGTCGACCTCAGCCGCCGCAGTCTCGCCTATGCCACCCGGCAAAGCCGGCGGCTGGGCCTAAGCACCATCGAGTTCGCCCAGGCCGACCTGCTGGAACTGGGGACGCTGGGCCGCCGCTTCGACGTGATCCACAGCGTCGGCGTCCTGCACCATATGGAGGACCCGATGGCGGGCCTGCGCGTTCTGCGCGGGCTGCTGCGCCCGTATGGCGTGATGGAGGTGGGGTTCTACAGCGCCACCGCCCGTCGACCGGTTCTGGCCGCCCGCCACTTCATCGCCGAGCGCGGCCACCCGCCTACGCTGGACGGCATCCGCCACGTCCGCCGCGACATCCTGGGCTTGCCGGACGATCATCCCGCACGCGCCGTCGTCCATTCCTCGGACTTCTACGGCACCAGCGCCTGCCGCGACCTGCTGATGCATGTCCACGAGCTGCACGTCACCCTGCCCTGGCTAGCCGACGCGCTTGCCGCGCTGAAGCTGGAGTTCCTTGGCTTCCGGCTGGCCGATCCGGCGGTGGCCGCGCTTTACCGCAAGCGCTTCCCCGAAGACCCGGCGATGACCTCGCTCGCCCGCTGGGACCGGCTGGAGGCGGAACACCCAATGATCTTCGGCGGGCTGTACCAAGCCTGGGTGCGCGGATGACCATCTTTCGGCTTTGAAGCTCAGCCGCCATGAGACCGATCACGTCCAGAGTCGGACCTGTCTTATACCGTTTTCCAAAGGAGGTGCGGCATGGATGAAGAAATCGGTCTTCTCCGGTACAATTCGATCCCGCTCTTGTGCGATCACATCCTGGATTGCGCAAAGGAATATTATGAGCCGTTCGGAGTCCTGCCCCTCCACTCGAACCCACCTTTCCGTCCTCACGAGGTGAAGGCAGGCGATACCGTCTTCGTGAAGACGGATCTCCTACCGTTCTTCGAGAGCAACGTCCTGCACCTGATCAATAATCCCTTCGTTCTGGTCACTGGCGTGAGCGACATCACGCCAGACGCCCACCGCCATCTGCTCAACGACCCCAGGATACGGGAATGGTGGGGCTGCAATCTGCCGAAATGGTCATCGTCCGTTCATCAGCTTCCGATCGGATTCACCGAGAAGCAGCGGCCCTATGGCCGGCAATCCCTTATCCTCGACCATGCGGGCGGATTGCCCTGGAATGATCGCCCCATTGAGATCCTATGCACCTTCCTGTCCAAGACATCGGTGGATAGAAGCGAACTCCCCAGCGATGGCGTGTTCATCTGCGAGAACCGGATGGATTATCGTTACTATCTGGCTCTCATGGGAATGTCCAAGTTCGTTCTCTGTCCCCAGGGCAACGGGGTGGACACGATCCGTGTGTGGGAGAGTCTGGCAACGGGCGCCGTTCCGATCGTCACATCGGGCATCCTGGATCCGCTCTACCACGATTGCGGGTGCGCCGTGATTCCCGACTGGTCCCAGATACGGACCGCCGCGGAAATCCGGGATGGAGAAGACAGGCGCCAAAGAACGATGGAAGGATTCGCCAAGCGCGACGGCATCCTGTTCCTATCCCATTGGCGCGACAGAATGAAACGTCTCAAGACGCTCTGATTCCGATCCGCTCCGCTTTCGAACAAAGCATAATAAGCCTTGCACACCCATGGAGATGTTGATGCTTCACTTTTTCTGGTCACCATACATCTTCAGGGAAGACTCTTATAGAAAATACGAAGCGAACAATGCCGAAATCTGCAAATATGCACGCCGAGTTCTCGGGAAATACACAGACGTCCATCTGGATAATTTCACAGCGTCCCGGGTGACCCGCAACCCGTCCGATATCCTGCTCGGACACACCACCTTCGATCCGGTCGGGGGGTTGAGCGACGATTGGGTCCGTGACAACGCCTTGGCGTCCGGCGAGCCCTGCCACCCCAACACCTACCTCATGGTCCCGATCCTGCCCGTGCAGATCGCCGAGCACAAGAAATGGTCCCCTTTCGTCGACAGCCAGTTCGACGCTGCCCGGCTGATCTTCGGCATCTGCGGCGATTACTGGTACGAGCAGATCCAAGCACTGCCGGCCGACACGCCGATCGGCCGGATCAAGCACAAGCTGGTTCGCATCGACATGGGATGCGAAGCCCGCCTGTTTGGAACGCCGCGCCGCTACAGCCCGGAAAGCATGAACGGCCTGCTGCATCTGAGCGACCTCCAGCCGCACAAGGGGTTCGACATGCTGCTCGACAGCATCGACCCCGCCCGGATGCGGCTGCATCTGGGCAGCGGCAGCCTGCGCAACCACGCCAACCAGCGGGTCCGCATCCGCGACAAGGAGGTCATCTCGCTGGGTTGGATGGACAACAGCAATCCGCAGGTGGACCGCTTCGTCAAGGAGCAATGCGCCTTCTACATCCACACCAGCTCCCTGGATGCACAGGCCACTGCGATCCTGGAGAATTGCGCGCGCGGACTGGTGCCCATCGTCACTCCGGAAAGCGGCTTCCGCTCCCCCCATGCGATCTATCTCACCCAGGATCCTGCTAGAAACCGTGAGATCATCCTTGCGGCGATGGCCATGAGCCCGGCGGAATACGAGGCACGCAGCACCGGCGTGGTCGAACAGATCCGGACAAATCACGCTTGGGAAACCGTCTTCGGCACGGTATGGGAGACCATCCAGGCCGACATACGGCACCGGCATACGGCGTGAGCAGCCCCACGATGACCACAGTCCCCACCAGTGCCTGCCGGCTGTGCGGCGGCAGCGCGATCCGCGTCTTCGAGACGGCGCTTCTCGGCCGGCATCAGGTCGGCTATTGGGAATGCACCCAATGCGGTTCCCTGCAGACCGATCCTCCCCATTGGCTGGACGACGCCTATACGCCAGACTGCATGATGCAGGACGTCGGCATCGTGCAGCGCAGCATCCTGCTGTCGCTCACGGTCCCGCCCCTGCTGGAGCAGCTCGGCGTCGGGGCGGGAACGCCGTGCCTGGATTGGGGCGGAGGCAACGGCCTGTTCACCCGCATGATGCGGGATCGGGGCTTCGCCTTCTTCCTGCACGACAAATACGTCGACAATCATTATGCGCTGGGGTTCGAACGCAAGGATACGGCAACCTCCGTGTTTCCGGTCACTACGGCGTTCGAGGTTCTGGAACACCTGCCGAATCCGACCCAGGACCTCGACGGCATCTTCGCCGCGGACTCCGACATCGTCATCACCACGACACAGCTTTACCGCGGGGAGGGGCCGGACTGGTTCTACCTGTCCCCCGACAACGGCCAGCACGTCTTCTTCTATTCGCTGCGCGCCCTCGACATGGTGGCGCAACGCCATGGCATGCGGCTGCACAGCAACGGCCAGACCCATGTCTTCTACCGGGAGCACCCCAAGCACCTGCGCTATTCGCCGGACCAGATCCATGCGATGGGCAAGGCGCTCTCCGATCCGGCGGGGCTGCTGGACAGCGGCCTTCGCGGATTGCAGCGTCATGTCCGGCAGGCTCCCTATCAGCATGTCGCCACCGACGCGCAGGCCGTGCTGGAACGTTTGCGCTCCACCCGTCCCACAGCCGCGCCGACCCAGGATCGCCTGCGCTTCCAAATCCGCCGCTCCCCGGCCAAGCCGCGGGTGATGATCGATTCCGTCTTCTTCCAGCTTCAGCGCACCGGCATCGCCCGTGTCTGGCACAGCTTGCTGAAGGAGTGGAGCGGCACCGACTTCGCCAAGCGGCTTCTGGTCCTAGACCGCAACGGCTGGGCACCGCGGGTGCCGGGCATCGACTACCGGATGATCGAGCCGCACGACTATACCGATCCGCAGCGCCAGCGGCGGCTGATCGAACAGTGCGGCCAGGAGGAGAAAGCCGGGGTCTTCATCTCGACCTACTACACCACTCCCCTCACCATCCCGTCGGTGATGATGGTGTATGACATGATCCCTGAAATGCTGAACATGAACCTGGCACAGCCGATGTGGGTCGAGAAGCGAGCCGCCATCGCCTATGCCCGGCGCTATATCTGCATTTCCGAAAGCACCCGCGCCGATCTGGAGCGCCTGCACCCGGAAACGGCGGGGCGGACCAGCCTCGCCTATCCGGGGGTCGATTCCTCTTTCCGCGTTCTGCCGGAATCCGACCGCCAGGCATTGCGAGCCGAGGTGCGCTGTCCCGATGGCTTCTTCCTGTTGGTGGGCGGCCTGCACGAGCACAAGAACGGCGTAGCCCTGGTCCGTGCACTGGCACAAATGCCGCCGGAAGAACGCCTGCCCGTCCTGTGCTCCAGCCGCCATGCGTCGCCGGACCAGCTGAACGGCCTGCCGGAGGGCGTCGAGGTCCGGCTGGTGCGGGCGGAGGACGACGCGCTGGTCCGCCTGTACAATGCAGCGACCGCCCTGGTCTTCCCGTCCTTCTACGAAGGCTTCGGGCTGCCGCTGATCGAAGCGATGGCCTGCGGGTGCCCGGTCGTCGCCTCCGACCTGCCGGTGCTGCGCGAAGTGGGCGCCGAAGCGGCGCTCTACATCGACCCGCGGTCCCCGGACAGCATCGTCCCCGCCCTGCGCGCCGTCCGCCACCCCGAGACCCGGAACGCCCTGATCCAGGCCGGCTTCGGCCGGAGCAAGCGCTTCACTTGGCAGGGAATGGCCGCCGCCGTTCGCGAGGTTCTGGAACAGGAGGCCGACCGGGCGGGGGCTTGAACCGCCTCACTGCCACCAGTCGTGATCGTCGGTAATCTCGGGATTGGGGATGTGGATGTCGCTGCCCGGCGGCAGGGCGATGAGGTTGACGGCGCCGACCCCATCGAACACGTCGGTGGAATTGCCGGCGAAGTTGCCGGGATGGAACAGGCGAGCCGTATGCCACCAGACCCGGTAGCCCATCGACCGGATCAGCCCGATCAGGGCGGGCGAGCGGTCGCGCCGGTCGTTCTCCACATACAGCACTGGCCGGTGGCGCGCGATCAGCCCGCCTGCCCCGCGTAGCACCGCCTCCTCCATGCCCTCCACGTCGGCCTTGAGCAGTCGGCAGGACGGCAGGTCCAGGCCGTCCAGCGTCACCAGCGGAACTAGCTCGCCATGGTCCCAGCCGCCGAGGCCGAGGGCGCCGAAATTGTTGGAGCGGCTCGGGTCGAGCGTCGGCACCCGAATGGATCCCGTTTCGTCCCCCACCGCCATGCGCCGCGCCCGCACATTGTCCGCCCCGTTCAGCACCATGTTGGCGCAGAGAAGATTGAACAGCAGTTCCTGCGGTTCGAAAGCGATGACGAAGCCGGACGGCCCGACCATGCGGGCGAGCGGCAGGGTCTGGGCGCCGATGTTGGCCCCAACCTCGACCACGACGTCACCCGGACGCACGACCGAGCGGAACACCGCCACCTCATGCTCGGCATATTCGCCGTAGAGATCGAGGGAACGGCCGACATAGCGGTCGTTGCGATTGTAGACCATCAAGCCGTGACGACACGGCCGCATGCGGTTGAAGCCGCCTTCCAGATCCACCGGTCCGTCGATCATCCGCCTGCTCCCATCCGGCCCGACCGGAATGGCCGCACCCCATGGCCTCTGCTGTAACCAAAGCAGGAATCGGAAGCCACGACTTTCCGCCCGCGCACCCTGCCGCCGCATCTCCGGCATTCCGGGTTCGGCATTTCACCATGGCACAGGGACGGGGGAGGCGCTACACCTAGGGCCCGTCGCCACCTTCGGCAGTCCCTCCGGGAGAGCAGCCCCATGTGCGGTTTCGCCGGCTTCGCCGGACCCGGCGGCGAGCGCGACCTCGCCGTCATGACCAGCATTATCCGCCACCGCGGCCCCGACGACGACGGCGTCTATGCCGACCAGAGCAGGACCGACAACAGCGGCGCGCTGCCGGTCCATCTGGGCTTCCGCCGCCTCGCCATCATCGACATCGAGGGCGGCCACCAGCCGATGGCGACGGCCGAGGGCGACCTCGTCATCGTCTACAACGGCGAGATCTACAACGCGCCCGAGCTGCGCCGCGCGCTGGAGCAGGCCGGCCACCGGTTCGTCACCGACCATTCCGACACCGAGGTGCTGCTGCACGGCTACCGGGAATGGGGTCTGGACATGCTGGAGCGGCTGAACGGCATGTTCGCCTTCTGCCTCTACGACCGCCGCCGCGGCCGGCTGGTCTTCGGGCGCGACCGTTTCGGCAAGAAGCCGCTGTTCTATGCCGAGACGCCGGACGGGCTGGTCTTCGCGTCGGAGGTCACCGCCGTCCTGTCGAATCCGTCGGTGCCGGACACGCTGGACCGCACCGCGCTGGTCAAGTATTTCGCCTACGGCTTCATCCCGGCGCCGCTGACCGCCCACGCCGCGGTGCGCAAGCTGCCGGGCGGCTGCAGCATGGTCTACGACCTGACCAGCCGGCGGCTGTCGGTCAGCCGCTACTGGGAATACCGCATGGTGGTGGACGACCAGCCGCCGGGCGGTCCCGACCAGTGGGCCGAGGAACTGCGCGAGCTGCTGGACCGTGCGGTGGAACGCCGGATGCTGAGCGACGTGCCGGTCGGCTTCTTCCTGTCCGGCGGCATCGACAGCGCTGCCATCGTGGCGCTCGCAGCAAAGCACCGCGACCCGGCGTCGATGAAGACCTTCACCATCGGCTTCGACGAGCCGAGCTTCGACGAGAGCGGCTATGCCGCCGATGCCGCGCGCCATTACGGCACCGACCATGCCTGCCGCACGCTGAACCTCGACACCGCGGCGGGGATGCTGCCGGAGCTGCTCGGCCGGTTGGACGATCCGATCGCCGATCCCTCCATCCTGCCGACGCATCTGCTGTCGCGCTTCGCCCGCGAACGGGTGACGGTGGCGCTGACCGGCGACGGCGGCGACGAGCTGTTCGCAGGCTACGACACCTTCGACGCGCTGCGCACCGCGCGGCTCTACCATCATGCCGTCCCCCGCCCGCTGCACCGGCTGGCAGAGGCGGTGGCCCACCGGCTGCCGCGGTCGGATCGCAACATGAGCTTCGACTTCAAGCTGCGCCGGGCATTGCGCGGGCTGGGGCACCGGCCGGCGCACTGGATGCCGGCCTGGCTGGGTCCGGCCTCGGTGGAGGAGGTGTCGCGGCTGTTCGGCACCGACCTGACCGCCGACGAGCTGTATGACGAGGCCGACGCCCTGTGGCGGTCGGGCGCCAGCCGGCACGACGTCGACCGCTCCATCGAGTTCTACGGCCGCTTCTATCTGGGCGAAAACCTGCTGATCAAGGCCGACCGCGCCAGCATGTTCTGTTCGCTGGAGACGCGCTCGCCCTTCCTCGACCGCGACCTCGTCGCCTTCGTCAGCCGCCTGCCGGCCGGCGTGAAGCTGCAGCCGAACGGCATTCGCGGTGGCACCCGCAAGTGGATCCTGAAGAAGGCGATGGCGCCGCTGCTGCCGCCGGCGATCCTGTCGCGGCCCAAGAAGGGCTTCGGCATCCCGCTTAGCCGCTGGCTGCGCCACCTGCCCCAGCCGCCGATGGAGACCGCGGCGCGCATCGGGGTGGACGGCGCCTGGCTGGCGGCGCGGTGGGACGAGCACCGCAGCGGACAGGCCGACCACCGCGGCCTGCTGTGGGCCTGGACCGCGCTCGCCACCGCGCTGGACCGCCCGGCCAAGACCCCGGCACCGATGGAAAACGCCGCATGAGCCTAGACAGTCTGGATCGTCCGTTCCCCCAAACGCGCGGGGGGGTGGGCTTGCACAATGCTGCCCGCTCCGATGTTCCCA
This sequence comes from Azospirillum largimobile, assembly GCF_977007025.2. Taxonomy (NCBI): domain Bacteria; kingdom Pseudomonadati; phylum Pseudomonadota; class Alphaproteobacteria; order Rhodospirillales; family Azospirillaceae; genus Azospirillum; species Azospirillum largimobile. The sequence goes on along the minus strand of NZ_CDRMUA020000007.1, from coordinate 171,838 downwards.
CCGGCCGCGGTTCGTCCTTCCCCCGCATCCTGGTCGGGCTGCTGCTGGGGCTCGGGGGGCTGATCGTCGCCTACCAGTTCGGCATGAACATGCATGCCAGCACCGGCCTGCCCTATTGGGACGACTGGGGCTATTTCTTCGGCGCCGCCCAGGGCGTGCAGCAGCCGCTGACCTTCCAGTCGATCTTCGCCAAGGACAGCGACCATGTCGCGCCCCTCTTCAAGCTGCTGACCCACGGGCTGTGGCAGGCCATCGGCGTCGATTTCCTCACCTTCCGGCTAGTCGGCTGGCTGGCCTTCGCCGCCATGCTCGCCGCTTGCGCCCTGGTCCTGCTGCGGGACTGCGTGCGGTCGGCCTGGGATGCGGTGCCGGTGGCGGCGGCCGGGCTGTTCCTGACCGTCACGCTGAACAACGAGTATTTTTATTACCAGCACATGGGGCTGGCCCAGCCGATCTTCTTCACCTGCCTGTTCCTGTTCCTGCACATGCTGGCCCGCGGGCGGCTGGTGTCGGCGACTCTGTTCCTGCTGGCCTTCGGCTCCACCGGGGTGTTCGGCGCCAGCTATGCCCTTGGGGCGGCGGGGGCCGGGGCAGTGCTGGCTCTGCGCCAGGGCGGGGGCTGGCGGGAGCGTTTGGATGGCCGGATGCTGGTGGCGGTCGGCGGCGGGCTGCTGCTGACCGCGGTGATGCTGTGGATGACCTTCAGCGGCTCCTACGCCAACCACACCGGCCAGCCACTGGTGCTGCCTTGGCACAGCGGCTTCTGGGCCTTCCTACTGGGTGCCTTCGCCACCGCCGCCGGGCTGCCGGTGGAGGCGGTGGGCGCGCCGCTGTCGCTGGCGGCGGGGGCAGCGGCCCTGGGGCTCTGCCTCACTCCGGCGGCGGGCCTGCTGCTCGGCCGCGCCGGGCGGGAGAACCGCAACGCCGCGCTTGCCATTTCCGGGCTGATCGCCGGGGCGGTGATCGTCACCATGACCACCGCGCTGGGTCGGGCCGGCTTGTGCGGCGAGGGCATCGCCGCCGCCATGCGCTGCGGCACCATCCCGCGCTACGCCTATCCGGTGCTGCTGGCCTTCCCCGCCGCGGTCGCCGGCTGGACGCTGCTGCTCGGCCGCCGGACGGGGGTGGGGGCTGGAGTTGGGACCATCACCGGCATGGCGCTGGTGGCGGCGCTCGCCATCGGCCACGGCGCGGGCACGGACGCCTTCTGGCGGCATTGGAGCGTCGCCGGCCTCAACAGCATGGTGGCAGAGCGCGATGCGGCGGCGGAGCGCTGCATCGCCACCCACCTGCAAGCCATCCGCACGCCCGCAGGGATGGACTGGAGTCAGCCGCTGGTCTGCCCCTCCACCTCGCCGCGCAACATCGCGCCCTTCCTCCAGGCCGCCCACGACCTGAAGGCTGGCTTCGTGCAGGCGATTCTGGTCGATACGGCGGGTCGGCCGGAGCGGGGGACACTGGCCGCCCTGCTGCGGGCCGGCCAGTTGGACGAAGCCTCGGCACGACTGCGGCTGGACGTGCCGCCGCGCGACAGCGGACTGCTCGGCTCGCTCGACCGCTTCGTGCGGCTTCCCTCCGGCTCGCTGGCGGCGCTCGGCTGGGCGGTCGATGCGGCGATGCCGGCGCCGGCCGCCTTCGTCCTGCTGGGGGTGGGCGACCGCATCGTGGCAACATCCCCGACCGGCGGCGCGCGGCCCGACGTCGCCGCCGTGCTGAAGGATGGGCGGATGACCGACAGCGGCTTCAGCCTGCCAGTTCCGCCCGAACTGGCCGGTCAGCGGGTGCGGCTGTTCGTGCTGGGCCATGACGGCGGGCTGAAGGAGCTGACGCCCCCCGGCGGGGTGGCGGCGACGCCCTGACAAACAGAAGGCCCCGCACCGGGAACGGTACGGGGCCTTTTCCTTGATCGGGATCGTCAGTCCCGGATGTTGCGGTTCGGCGGAGGCGGCTCGTCGAAGTTCAGCATAGTCTTGATGGAATAGTGGCTCTTGCCCTGGCTCTCGAAATAGATGCGGACCAGTAGCTCAGCCAGCAGCCCCATCAGGATGCACATCACGCCAGTGACCAGCCCCATCGTCACCAAGAGCGGCAGCGGGGTCAGGATGAAGGAGATGCCGTCGACCAGCTTCAGGTAGATGGCATAGATGCCGGCCAGCACCGACAGCCCCATGAACATCAGGCCGGCGAAGCCGAAGATGTAGATTGGCTTGGTCTCGTACTGGGTCAGGAACTTCACGACGACGAGGTCGAGCACGACCTTCAGCACCCGCTCCAGCCCGTATTTGGATTGGCCGTGGCGGCGCGGGTGGTGGCGCACCGGCATCTCGGTCAGTTTGGCGCCCTGCCAACGGGCGTAAATCGGCACGAAGCGGTGCATCTCGCCGTAGAGCCGGTAGCCCTGCAGCATCTGGCGCCGGTAGGCCTTCAGCGTGCAACCGTAATCGTTCAGCTTCACGCCAGAGATGGTGGAGATCAGCTTGTTGGCCATCTTGCTCGGCAGCGTGCGCAGCAGGAAGCCGTCCTGCCGGTCGGCGCGCCAGCCCGACACCACGTCGTACCCCTCGTCCAGCTTGGCGAGCAGTCCGCCGATGTCCTGCGGGTCGTTCTGCAGGTCGCCGTCCATCGGCACGATGACGTCGCCGCGGGCATGGTCGATGCCGGCCATCATCGCCGCGGTCTGGCCGACGTTGCGGCGGAAATTGATCACGCGGATGCGGCGGTCGGACGCCACGCGCTGCAGCTCCGCCTCCGTCCCGTCGGTGGAGCCGTCGTTGACGAAGATGACCTCGAAGCTCCGCCCCAGCCCGTCGAGCGCCGGGATCAGCCGGCCGCACAAGGGGGCAATGTTGTCCTCCTCGTTATAGACCGGAATCAGGACCGAGACGGAAACCGTGCCGGTGTCCGTGGCGGCGGATCCGGGGGTAAGCAGGAAGGTCATCGAAAGGGTCCGGAGGCTGCGGAGTCATTTATGGGGCGATGCCGGGCCATGGTATGGCCGCTGGGTCCGGCAAGCGCAACGGATAATTGGGTCGCGAACCGGGCATGGACACCCGACCTGGGGCTAGGAAATCCGGCTATGCAGCGACCGCTACAGATTGAATGCCACATCACATCACGGAGTTGGAGGCACTACTCCTAAAAGCTCGTCGGTTGTTTCACGACGTGCGAATGGAGTGTATTTGATTAATGCTGCATCGATTATCATCGACTTCCTAAATGCGAAGCATGTCTCTGTATTGAATTCGTAATCTTCCGCAACCCCGAGATAAAGTTCATTCCAATCCTTCCACCTCACCCGTTCAAGTACACTTCTCCTAATGGTAGGAAGACCTGACGCCACTTTCCATCCCGTAAATTGGCCATATATGTTTTGCCTTTCTTTACATGATACAAACCAGCCTCCACCAAAATTTTCATTGAATATGTCCTGATTGCGACGAACGTTAAAGCTAGTTGTCGTATCATATTTTGGGAAATCCTCCCCATCCATGACCATAGTGTGATTCAGATGAACAATATCCTGCGTCTCGAACATAGCCTTTATTATAGAGATACGCTGCGGATGCACTTCATCATCGGCATCCTGATAAGAAATTATTTCATGAATAGCTCTTATTGAGCCTGCTTGCCGATTCGGTCCATGCCGCATGCGTCCTTCATGCTTGATCAGCGTGAAGTCGTCGAAAGCAGCTCCGATTGCGCCAACCTCGGACAAGGCACTTTTCGATGCAAGAGGTGCCAAGCTCAACGAGACGATCACCTGATCTGGCTTCACAGGCGCCGATGCATAGGTCTGTAGCAAACGGGGAACACAGGCAATGTCTCTGTGTGTGCATGGGACAACCAATGATACTTTCATCCTGCTTACCCTATAAATTTAGCCTCACCGATTGGCCTCACCGATTAACCGGGTTCGGTCATCGCTCAAGACAACAGCCGTGTCCACTTCCCCGACCACAGCCTTCCGGGTGGTTATCGATCGTCCACCAGAATCCTTCGGGAAGCCGCGCGGTCCTGTCTATCGACCGATGCCCTCACGCGGATCGGCCTGTGACCGGCCACGCAGCACCGTCAAGTCGATGACGGCTCCCAGCAGGGCCACCATTACCTGGAAGGCGAGGATGCCGAAGCCGAGCGCCAGCGACTGGGCGTGCGGCACGCCGACCAGATCGAGCAATCCGACCAGCGATGCTTCGCGCAGGCCGATGCCGGCGATAGTGACCGGCATCAGCACGATCACCGACATCAGCCCGATCACCGCACTCCACACCGAAAAAGGCTGGTCGATGCCGACCGCCAGCCCCAAGGCCTGACTGCCAGCGACCGCCGCCAGCTGGACCGCGATCCCGCCGGCGATCGACAGCAATGCCCGCCCCGGCCGGCGTGTTTGGTCGCGCCAAGCCTCCAGAAAGCGGCGCAACGGTCCGAGCAGCCAAGCCTCGCGCTTCGGTCCGGCGCGCCAGCCCAGCAGAGCCAGGAGGCATGCCCGCGCCGGTGCCCACGCCAGCAGCGCGGTCGCCGAGGCCAGCCCGGCCAACACCAGCCCGACCGCGACCATCAGCCCATCGCCGAAGCGCGCCGACTGCACCGCCAGACCGCCGCCGGTCAGCAGCAGCAGCCCGGCGATCCCCGTCACCTTGTCGAAGGCGACGGCCGAGACGATGCGGCCGCCGTCGCCCTCTCCACGCCCTTCATCTCGGCTGAGTCGGTAGGCCTTCACCGCCTCCCCTGCCAGCTGGCCAGGCAGCACCAGCGCATAGAGCTGCGCCACCAGCGTGTAGGCGAGCAGACGTCCTGTCCGCAATTCCGGCAACAGCACCCGCAGCTTCAGCGCGTTCAGCACATGCATCAGGAAGAACAGCAGGCCGGCGAGCGCCATCAGCCCCGGCGACGCCACCGCCAACACCCGCCCGACCTCCGCCACGTCGACCCGCCACAGCAGCAGGGCGACCAGCAGCGCGCTGACCAAGGCTTTCAGGCGGGGACACATTTAAGGACGCCCCTTCATGAAGTCATGAAGTGATAGGAGGGTTTTATTTGAAGAAGTGTCGCTAGATGCCCCTCTCTTACCCTCGGCCGGCCGAGGGTAAGAGAGGGTGTAGGCAGCGGGCTCCGCCCCTGCACTCACGCCCCCGGCCGGCGGGCCAGCACGTAGATGTAGTCGCCGTGCGACCAGGAGTTCAGGCGGAAGATGTGATAGAGCGCCTCGGCAAGAAAGCGCCGGCCGGGGCCGTAGTCTCCTTCGGTACCCTGGCCGCTGGCGGCCCCCAGAACGTTACGGTAGAGCGGCGAGAAGAAGGGGAAGCCCCACTCCACCACCCGCTCAATCTCCAGACCGACCGACTTAATCTTGGCCTGCAGCTCGCCACGGGCATAGTTGCGGTGATGGCCGACCGTGCGCTCGAAATCCCGCATCCGCCCCTGCAGGGTGGAGACCAGCAGGTAGCGGCCGGTCATGGCGGCGAGGTTGCGCAGCGCCGCGACATCGTCCTCGATATGCTCGACCACGTCGGTGCAGACCACCAGGTCGAAGCGGCGGTCGAGATGGCCGGCGGCGACGTCGAGCAGCCCGAACTCGGCATTGGGCGCCCGGCGGCGCGCCACGTCGATGGCCTTGGCAGCGAAGTCGAGGCCGGTGTAGCTGGCCTGCGGCTTCAGCGGCATCAGCGTGGCGAGCAGCGAGCCCTGGCCGCAGCCGACGTCGAGCAGGCTGTCGTAGTTCAGCGGGCGCACCATCTCGGTGACGATGCGGCGCAGATGCCGGCCGGTCGGGCCGTATTTGCGCATGTCGTTCCAGCGCCGCTCCCAGCTGTCGTCGTAGTCGACGCCACCCGGGTGATCGGCCGCAGCAGCGGGCAAGGGGGTGGCGAGGGGAGTGTTGGCGGACTTGAATGCGTCGTCGCTCATGCGGGCCTCCGGCGCAGGATGAATTCGTTGCAGCCCGTCGGCACGCGCGGCGGGCGGACCTCCAGCATGTCGAAGCCGAGCGCGTCCATCCGCGCCCGTACCTCGTCGGCACTGGCATATTCGTAGGGGTAGCCGCCGAGCCAGTCGGTCACGTCCACCCAGAACTCCATGCCGCGCTCCTTGCGCAGCGGGTTGGAGCCGGTGATCGCCCAGGTCGCCAGGAACATCAGCGATCCCAGCGTCCAGTCCCAGATCTTCCGAAGGAAGCCCGGCGACAGGTTGTAGACGATCTTGATCAGGGTCCAAATCGGCGAGGTCCAGTGGCGGTTGTAGAGCGCCAGCACGAAGGTGCCGCCCGGCGCCACCAGCGGGGCCACCGTCTCGATCGCCGGCCACATGGACCCGGTGTGGTGCAGCGAGCCCCAGGCATAGACCACGTCGAAGCGGCCGAGCGAGCCGGCGAAGCCGCTGTCCAGCGCGGAGCCGCGGCGGAATTCGATGCGGTCGGCCAGTTCGGGCGCGAAGCGGCCCAAATTGCGGCGGGCGACCTCGATCCCGGTGGGGTTGACGTCGAAGCCGAGAGCGCGGGCGACGCCCAGCTTGCCGGCGGCGATGGTGAACAGGCCGGAGCCGGAGCCGACGTCGCAGAAGCTGGCGTCCTTCAGCCGCTCGGTCCCGACCAGCCCCTTCAGACTGTCGATGGCCGCCACCAGCCGCGGCTCGTCCAGCACGGTGCGCGAGTAATGGTCCCAGTTCTCGCCGAAATCGAAGGCCAGGGCGGATGTCCCGGCCGGGGTGCCGCCCCCGCCTTCCGCCGTCTTCACCGGTTCCGCCACGCTGTCCGATCCCTTGCTGTCCGAGCCCACTCTGCCGCGCCGCCATACGCTCCCGAAAGCCGCCGGATGTCAACAGGACGTCAAGCGGTGGCTCTCACTCCGCCTGCGCCGGCCGGCCCCGTTCCGCCGCGGTGCGCCCGGCGAGCGCCAGATCGCGGTAGGCGGCGGCGACGGCGCGCCAGGAGAAATGCTCAACCACCCGGCGGCGGCCGCCCTCGCCCAGCCGGCGGCGCAGGGCAGGGTCTTCAGCCAAGCGGGCCAGTGCCGTGGCAAGCGCCGGCGTGTCGTCGGCGTCCAGCATCAGGCCGGTCTCCTCCTCCACCACCAGATCGCGGTTGCCGGCGATGCGGGTCGCAACCACGGGCAGGCCGGCGGCCATCGCCTCCAGCACGACGTTGGGCATGCCCTCGTCGCGCGAGGGGAAGACGAAGGCGTCGGCGGCGCGGTAGGCGGCGGGCAACTCGTCGCGCCCGAGCCAGCCACGGAACGCCACCCGCCCCGACAGGCCGAGCCGGGCTGCCTGGGCCTCCAGCTCCGGCCGGGCGGGGCCGTCGCCGACGATGGTCAGGTCGATGGCGCCCTGCGCTTCGGGAGGCAGGGAGGCGAGCGCCTCGAACAGCACGTCCAGCCCCTTCTGCCGCACCACCCGGCCGACGAACAGCAGCGACAGGCGGTCGCCGGCACCCGTCGCATCGGCGGGCGAGAAGCGGGCTGCATCGACGCCGTTGGGGATGATGGCGATCGGCTGGTCGGGAGCGAAGCGGCGGGCGAGATCGGCCAGCCCCTCGCTGTTGGCGACGACGGCGGAGGACCGGCGCCACAGCCAGCCGATCACCGGCCCGGCCAGCCGGTGGTAGAGCGAGATGCCGTCATACTGGAAGCCCGGCACGTCGCCGCCGCGCAGGCTGACGACATAGGGCATGCCGGACAGCGCCTTCACCATCCAGGCCGCAGGGCCGCAGGGCAGGCCGAAATAGGCGATGGTGGCGTCCGGGCGCCAGCGGGCGGCGATCCAGGGCGCCATCACCAGCGAACTGGCGAGGAAGGCCAGCATCTCCACCACCGAACTGCGGTCGCGGCGGCGGCGCAGGGTGGGAATGCGGCGGATCTCCACCCCGTCGGCCCGGCGTTCCACCCGCGGCAGCCCACCGAAGGCGGAGGTCAGCACTAGCACCTCCTCGCCCAAGGCGGCCAGCTCGCGCGCGGTGTTGTCGGTGGCGTTCGCCGCCCCGCCGCCCAGCGGCGGAAACTCGTAATTGATCAGCAGAAGCCGCGCCATGCCGCCCGCCACACTCCCCGTTCGACGAGCGCCATTGATGCGGGGGCGGGGACGGCGATGCAACAGGCATCACGACGAGCAGGACGGTTCCCCCAAGTGGATCAGACCCAAAGGGCGGCTCTTTGCAGGTGCCGGCATCTTCATGCTACTGATCCCGCCATTCCCCAACCGAAGCGCCACGGCCTCCATGACCATCGAACAAGCCTTCACGACGGCGGTCGGCCTCCAGAAAGCCGGCCGTGCCGACGAGGCCGGGCGGCTGTATGCGGAAATCGCCGCCCGCGATCCGCATTTCGCTCCGGCGGTCAACAACATGGGGCTGCTGCATGCCGCCGCCGGCCGGAACGAGACGGCGGTCGCCCTCTTCCGGCGGGCGTTGGCGCTGGTTCCGGGGTCGCTGAACAGCGTGAACAATCTTGCATCGCTTCTGATCCAACTCGGCCGGCGGGAGGAGGCGGCCCGGGTGTACCGGATCTCCGCAAAGCTCAGGCCCGACCAGCCGGCGGTGCTGAACGAACTGGGCCTTCTGCTAGAGGGGCTGAAGCGCCCGGACGAGGCGTGCGAGGCCTTCGCCCGCGCGGCGGGGCTGGACCCGATGGAGGCGGAATACGCCAACAACCTCGGTGCCATGCTGCGCAACGACTGGCGGCTGGAGGAGGCGGCACGCTGCTTCCGCCGGGCGATCGTGCTCAATCCGCAGCACAGCGGGGCCTACAGCAATCTGGGCTCCACGGTGAAGGATAGGGGTGTCTTCTGGGCGGCGCTGCCGGCGTTCCGCCGGGCGACGACGCTGACCCCGGATTTCGCCGGCGCCCATTGGAACGAGGCGCTGGTCCGGCTTCTGCTGGGCGATTTCGTCCGTGGCTGGCGGGGCTATGAATGGCGTTGGAAGCATGGCCAGTTGCCCTCGCCGCAGCGCGGCTTCGCCAAGCCGCGCTGGGACGGGTCGCCGCTGCGGGGGCGGCGGCTGCTGGTCTATTGGGAGCAGGGCTTCGGCGACGTGCTGCAATTCGTGCGTTACCTGCCGCTGCTGGCGCAAGCGGTTGGTGGGACGGCCGGCGGACAACCCATCATCCTCGAATGCCAGCATGCGCTGCTGCCGGTGCTGCGCGGCCTGCCCGGGGTCACCCTGGCGCTGACCGGGGGGCCGCTGCCCGACTTCGACGTCCAGATCCCGGTGATGAGCCTGCCGGCGCTGTTCGACACCCGGCTGGAGACCGTGCCGTCCCGCGTTCCCTACCTGACGGCGGAGCCCGATCTGGTCGAGCGCTGGGGCGAGCGGTTGGCGGGTTTGAGCGGGTTGAGGGTCGGCATCGTCTGGGCCGGATCGCCGACCCACGGCAACGACCGCAACCGCTCCATCGGCCTCGCTCCCTTCGCCCGGCTGGCCTCGATCCCCGGCGTCAGCCTGGTCTCCATCCAGAAGGGGCCGACCGAGGGGCAGGCGGCAAACCCGCCCAGCGGCTTCCCTCTGCTGAACCTGTCGCCCGACATCAAGGACTTCGCCGACACCGCCGCCATCATGGCCGGCCTCGATCTGGTAGTTTGCGTCGATACCTCCGTCGCCCATCTCGCCGGTGCGCTCGGCGTTCCGGTCTGGGTGCTCATCCCCTTCGCCCCCGACTGGCGCTGGATGCTCGACCGCGAGGACAGCCCCTGGTATCCGACCATGCGCCTGTTCCGGCAGGACCGCCCAGCCTCCTGGGACGACACCATCGACCGCATGGAACGCGCCTTGCGCACGCGCGCCGCCGGATAAGCGCCAGTTCCGCCGGTCTTCGGGACGGAACAGGGGACCGAGTTCGGACGCGGAATCCGCAGGGTTCCAGCTCGCCGAACGCGAAGGCCGGCACATTCGGGACTGCAAATATAAAAGTGCCACGCCGGAGCGACCGGCGTGGCACAGTTTCGGCTGGAACCCTTTCCCGGGTCCATACAGACATTTGATGATGTTTTGCGAACTGTTCAAGCGCCTTCTCCCGAACGGCCGCGTTTGGGCTTGTCATCAACCTTTATATTTCCGCAGGGTGGTGGCAAACCCGGATTTGGAGTACCGGCCATCCCCCGCCACGGGCCATACGGAGCCGGCAGACCGCGACTCGGGAGGATAAGGAGGCGGACATGCCGACGGCTTGTCAGGCAGAGGTGTGTCATGGGATGAAACCCGCCCTAGCCTGCGAGGCCGATCACCATGCCCCCCGTTCCGCCCCCCGCCACCCCCGCCGACCTGCGAAGCGATTTGGATGCCGCACGCGACGCCGAGCGGACGGCCGGGCGCGACGCCGCCATCGCGCTCTACCGCCGGGTGCTGGAACGTAGTGGCGGCGGAGACGCGGCAGCGGCGCATGACGCGCTCGCCCGGCTGCTGGTGGGGCAGGACATGGCGGAGGCCGCCGGCCATGCGCTCGCCTCCTGGAAGCTGACGCCTGCCGATTCGACCCGCCGGTCCAACCTGTGGCAGTTGCTGACCCATCTGGGCGATGCCGGCGACGTCGCCCGCTTCCAGGGTCACGACGATTGCGTCGGGCTGGTGGCGCTGGGCAACGCGTTGCGCCGCGACGGGCAGGGACTGCGCGCCGAACGCGCCTACCGCCGGGCTCTGGAGCTTTATCCGGAGGTCTCCTTCACCCTCAGCCGCCTCGCCTGCCTGTGCGCCGAACAGCTCCGGCTGGAAGAGGCCGACGCCCTGTTCCTCCAGGCGGCGGAGCGCCATGGCGGACGCGACGGCGTCACCCGCACCGCTCCCGCCTTCCTGGCGGCCTTGCGCGAAGGACCGCCGCCCGCCGGCATCCGCGCCACCCTTGCCGAAGGGGCGGGAAGCGCCGAGCGGCCGCTGGTGGTCTACGCATCCTGCGACGCGGTCTATGCCCGCAAGTTCCTGCCGACCATGGTGCGCTCCATCGTCGAGGACAGCGGCTTGGACTGCGCCATCGCCCTGCACCTGATCAACCCGGACGCGGAGGCCGAGGCGACGGTGGCGGCCCTGGCCGCAGCCCATGGCGCCGGGCGCTTCATCGTCCTGCGCGAAACCATCGACCTAACGCCGCTGGGTGGCGACGCCAAGACCTATTACGCCTGCAGCCGCTTCCTAGTGCTGCCCGACCTGCTGGCCCGCTGGAAGCGGCCGGTGCTGATGCTGGACGTCGACCTGCTGGCGATCCGCGACCTGAACCCGCTGCTGGCGGCGTCCGCCCGGTCGGACCTCGGCATGATGAGCCATGCGCTGAAGCGGCTGGACATCTGGAGCCTGCTCTACGCCGACGTGCTGCACATCCGGCCGACCATGGGGGCGCTGCGCTTCCTCGACCTCACCCGGCGCTACATCCGCCATTTCCTGGACCGCGGAATGCCGGTCTGGTTCCTCGACCAAGCGGCACTTGCCGCCGTGCATCTGGCCGGCTTCACGGCAGAGGCGGCGCCGCGCCTGACCGTCTATCCGGCCGACATCCACAGCAGCACGGTGATGGTCGACGGCGAGGGGCGCTATTGGACCGACGACAGCGCCTATTTCTATTCGGTCCGCGCCACCGGCGGCGGCCAGCATGCGGTGCACCGGCTGAAGCGCCGGGCCGGCACCACCGCCGACGTCAAGCCGGGCTGACGCGGGCCTCACCGGATCCAGCCCATCGTCCGGAAGCGGTCGAGGTTGTCGCGCACCAGCCGCGGGTGACGGTCGAGCGGCACGACCTCGTACTCCTCGCGGGCGCCGGGGGCGCCCTCGGGAATGGCGCTGCCGCCGTCGAGGAAGCTGGCGACGCCGGCCATGCTGCGCTCGCCGAAGGATTGCGCATGCTCCTGGTGGGCGTAGGCGTTCAGCTTGGCGGCGAAGCGCTTCAGATCGCCCATCCAGCTGAAATGCCAGCCGGCGTCGCGGATGAGATGGCCGATGTCCTGCTTGGCGAGGTAGCGCACGGCATTGGGACCGGTCTGCCGGATGAAGCGGAACGGAGCGGCGCCGGCGGCCCGCCAGTTGCGGGCGAAGCGGTAGTTCAGCCGGTAGAAGAAGAGGTCGAGTTCGGTGGTGAAGACGGTGTCGAACGCCGGCCCGCCGCCGCGCAGCCGCTCCACCACCTCGCGCCGCAGGATCTCGTCGACGTCGGAGACGATGACCATGTCCTCGTCCCGGCAGCCGTCCAGCCCGCGCAGGATGGCATCGCGCTGGTAGGCCTCCCGCTGCCAGGAGAAGGTGCCGACGAGTTCGTCCACCACCACATAGCGGATCTTGTTCATATAGGGCCGGAACCGCTCGTGATGATCGCCGAAGGTCAGCGCCTTGGGCTCGCCGGAATGGGTGTGGGTCGCCTCCACCACCACGAAGCGTTCGACCACGTCGTACAGCTCGGCCAGTCGGACCTCCAGGATCTCAGCCTCGTTGAAGAAGGTGCAGCAGTCGAAGATCCGCCGGGACGCCGGTTCCGCCGGGACGGCCGGAATGGACGGGTCTGCCTCTTCGGCGAAGGGGTTGCCGGACAGCGGAAGAACGGGGTTGCGGCCCAGCGCCGCCGCATAGCCGACGAGGGCGCGCAGGCCCAGCAGGGTGGTCCAGCGTTGCGTGCGGGTCCAATTGTCGATGCCGGGCGCCTCCAGCAGGCGCTCCATCGTTGCCGACAGGCTGTCGAAGGAGGCTCGCGCCGCCGCCTGCCCGTCCATGTCGTAGACGTAGGCGTAGGCGAAGCCCTTCAGGCTCTCCAGCAAGTCCTCGACCACGAGATATTGCTGCGCCTGCGCCTTGCGCGCCAGCCCGGCCGGGCTGTTCCACAAGTCGAAGCCCTGCCTGTGGGCGTCGAAGGCCTCTCGGTAGCGCTGCCGCTCCTGCCGCAGTTCTCCCAGCCAGTGCAGAGCGGACGAGGCTGCCTGACGCAGCGCCTCCGCCTTGCCTGCTTCCCCCCAGCCTTCCGCTTGAAGCGCCATCATCCGACAACGGGCAAGGGCCTCCGTTTGGCCGGGCGGGCACAGGCGGTCGAGCGTACTCAGAAGAGGAGCGGTCGGCCGGCCTTGAACCAGCCGGTCGGCAAGGGCGCGGATGCCCGCCTGCAGGGCGGTGTCGCGCAGTTGGTCGGCCTGTTCCGTGGCCGGGGCGAGCCGCAGCCCCCGAGCGATCGACATGGCCGCCGCCGCTCCATCGCCATCGGCACCGCGTTCCAGCTGTCCAGCGATCAGAAGCGCCTGGAAATTCACCGGATCGAGGACCAGCAGCAGACGGCAGGCGCGCCGGGCTTCGCTCCCGCGTCCGGCATTCGCATCCTCGGTGGCGCGCCGAAGGATCATGGCGACCAGAGCGTCGCGGTTAGCGCTGAGTTGTTCGCGCGGCGCCCCATGCTCCGCCAGAAGAGCGAAGCACCAAGCCGCCGGTCCGAGCCGGCCGTCCTTGTAGGCTTGGTTCCCCTTCGCGAAGATGTCGGTCAGCACCGCCTGCGACAGGGCGACCGCATCGGCATTCGCCGAGTCCCGCTCCAGGATGCGCCGCAGCCCTTCTATGGCATGCCATGCACGTCCAGATTCGGCATCGGCACGGGCCTGGGAGAAGCTGGGGTCGGTCATGCGGCGGGTCCTGAAGGAGGAACGGGGAAGGGACCGGGCAGCGACCGGAGGAAGGCGGCTTGGCCTTGAGGCGCGCCGGCAATGCCCGCAATAGCCGGGTGGCTATGCCATGATGATGCCACGGCTGGCAAGCGCCGGAGAGGCGGGCCGATGGAGCCACGGCGCCATGAAAAACCTTATTATCATGATTTCATGCTTCTTCTTCATGACGTGAAACCACTTCCATCTTTCCTGATCTTGCGTGTAAATCCGCGAAGCTTCCGCTCGGGTTTAGCCCAGTCTCCATCCCCAGCAACCGGGAACCACCGCATGGCTCGGATCATCAGTTTCGCCTCCACCAAGGGCGGCGTCGGCAAGACCAGTCTTGTCATGGCGCTCACCTCCGAACTGCGCCGGCGCGAGGCGAGCGTGCTGCTGCTCGACTGCGATCCCAATCGCCATCTGGCCGAATGGGCGCGGCGGCGCAACGATGCTCGCGTGCGGGTACTCGACGAGATCACTGAATCGAATGTTCGGCAGACGGTGCAGGAGAATGCGCCGAGCTTCGACTACACGCTGATCGACCTTGCCGGCTTCGGCAACCTGACCATGCTCTACGCCTTCTCGGTCAGCGACGGGGTGCTGATCCCGACGCAGCAGTCCTTCATGGACGTGAAGGAGACGGTGCGCACCTTCAAGGTGGTGGCGGATTCCGTCGGCGTGCTGAAGCACACCCCGGCCTCCAGCGTGGTGATCGTCCGCACCCAGGCTGCCATCGAATCTCGCGTCGACCGCCATGCCCGCGGCCTGCTAGACGAGCATGGCGTCCCGGCCTTCCGCACCGAGTTGATCGAGCGCTCTCTCTTAAAGGAGATGACCTACACCGGCCACGGCCCGGGCGAGGTCAACCCCAACAGCAACGCCGACCTGAACGTCCGGGCGCTGACGGACGAGTTCGTCGCCTTCCTGGAATCCTCCCCGGCCAACCCGCTGATCCCGCGGGGGTGAGGGAATAGGAGGATCGGTTCCCAGGAAAACCAAGGAAGCCGAAGCCAGGGAAGCGGCGAACGGAAGCATGCCATGAATTTACATCATGACTTCATGGCATTGCTCTCATGGACATTAAGCCGACGGTCTGTGGCCAGCATTACAGTTGCGATGATCGACCTCCCGCCTGTTGAGCAGGCTTTGGGAGGTTGCCATATCCGGTGTCGCGGTCGAGGACCTACTCTCCACGGGTTTCAAATCGGGACTGTAAGGTGGCAGCGGCACCAGCGCGACATTGTCCGGCACGACCAGCGCCCGTGATCCGTGCCAGCCGGCTTGGTCGAGCACGAGCACCGCCTTCCAGGCTCCGGGAGAAGCCGTCCAGGAACAGGCTCATGGCAGTGGTGGAGACGGTCGGCATCACCAGCGCGAAGTCGGCGCCGCTGGCCGGGCAGACGGCGGCATAGAGATAGGTCGAGGTGAAGCGCTTGTCGCACAGCCCGAGCGGACGCTGCCCGCGCTCCCACCAGCGATGCGCGCTTCATCTTGAAACCAGAGTTGAAGGCGGCGCATCGCTGCAGCCATCATCTGCTGGCATTTCGTCCAAAGACGATCGTGTTTGGCGCTCTTGTTCTTTCTGCTGCCATCATTGACGGAAGTGTCTAGCGTAGACATCCTTGCGGACGCAGACGATATTCTGGAACGCAAAGATCTCGCAGAAAATCGGATTGTAGTCCGGGATTGTGATCACGCCACGGGGAAGCAGGCGCATGAATCGATAATCGGGGAGGAAATCCCAAAAGTCCTTGAAAAAAGTTCGTGAGATGACATGAGTTTCATTGAATTCGAACTGAATGGCATCGATGCGGCCGTCAGCGATGGCCTTAGCGGCTCCATGAAGTACGGACAGTTCGTGCCCTTCGGTATCGATCTTCAAGAAATCGATATGATTAACTCCTAGTTGTGGCAGCAAATCATCCAGCCTACGAATTGGAACATCGATCGTCTTCGATGTACCCTTGTGGATCTGGTGGATGACGTCCTTGTATAGGGTGGCGTGCGAGGTGCCATCCTGATCGGCATAGTCGTAGAAGTGTGTCGTCCCGTTTTTGTCACCTAGCGCGGTCTTGATCAGAGTGGCGCCGGTTCCAGACAGAATGGACTTCAGGCGTTCAAAAGAACTTGGATGCGGTTCGAAGGCAAACAATCGAGCAGAAGGACTAATTTCGCGCACGGCGACTGAATAGCTGCCATCGCATGCTCCTACATCGAAAACAGTAGGATTTTGTCGGATAGGCAAATAACGTTCTAAGAAGTATTTCTCTCCAGTCTGCTCCATGCTTCCTGAATTGAGGATACCGACATTATTTAAGGCTTCGTAGAACCCGTTTGTTTTTGACATGTAGAGGGATGACCTTTCCTCAGGAAGAGCGCGCAAGCTTGGGCTACGGCTGAGACATATCACGCTGCGCCCATGGATGGTAGAGGGTGGAATTGCATAATATCATAGGAAAATTCTTGTAACAGACAGTTACTCTGTCAAAAACCCTGAAGCGGAGACGCCAAGCGGAACAAAGCTGCTGACGTTATAGACGACGCCTCTGAGCAAGCCCTGCGAACACTGCGTGATGTCGGCGCCAGCTGACTGAGTCAGCACTCACCCCCCTTCGTATCCAACATGAATTTTCAACCTTCCGGAGCTCCTGATAAGTACATTTGCTGGCGGCATCACTTGGATCATTGATCAGGCGGTGCATCTCCTGCCGGTATGGGGTGGTTGCGATGACCTTTCGAGCGGCACTTCTTGGCCGGGATGAGGGAGTGGACGCCCAATGTCTCACGGCAGAAGCGATGATTGGCCTCACTGTCGTATCCGGCGTCTGCGGTCATATCGTTCAAGGTCATCACCGGAGGCGTCAGTCGCCAGTGAGACCAGATCGGGAAAGTCGTCGGCTGGTCCGGGACGGACACGCTGGGCCAGGAGCATTTGCGGGCCTACCAACGTGGTCAAGGCCCACTTCAGCCAGCCACGCTGACCATGCTCGAGTTTGGCCCGGCGCACAGTCTCCACCAAAGCAGACGCCAACAGTTCCTCACTGAGCCAGCGGCGGGCGAACCACCAGAAGATGGAATGTTCGTGCATACTCAGGAAGCAGGACAGGCGTAGGTGACCCGAGAGCCGCAGCAGGTCTTCCAAGCCGGATAATTCAGGCGGAGATTCTTCTTCATGAGCAGAGCGGCAAATAGGTTGGAGGAGCGGTAGGCAGGGAGGGCGTAGTTGCTCAGGCGCACAGGAAGCGCGTAGCGCGCCACAATAAGAACGAACCGCACAAAGCACAGCAGATGATTTTCCGTGATACCCGTCAGATGGGCTTTACCGCCCTCAGACCGCGCGGCTTTCGACAGAGCAAAGCGCTCTTATTGCCTGCCGGATTGGTGCCTCAATCAGGTGGGCAGGGCCGGTTCAACGTAGTCAGACGGAGAGGGCTTTTGCCGAACGCAACACAAAAGTCATGATGTTATTTAAAGTTATGATATCATGACACGATATCGATTCGTTATGTCAGAGCTGGGTTGGCGATGCCGGAGGACCCCTTCACCGCTTGGCGCACCGGAGTTGCAGGGGCAACTGCAAAGCGGCTTCGGCGCCACCATAGCTTCTTATCATTTCGCGATCTCCACACACCGCGCTCCCGTCGGACGGCATTGCTGCGATTACCGCTCTGATCGGATCGTCCCATCGCTTGGCTGAAAACTGAGGCAATATGGGGCGCAGGGAAGCGACAGGCCTCTCCTTTGGTCTGGATGCCGCAAATACACAGGCACCTCCTCCAGCGCCGAAGCTGAGATACCGCTCTCTGAGCAGGAGACCGCGATCCCAGCCATGAAGGTAATAATCTCCAGTATTTCATGATTTGGCTTCATGACCGAAAATCATGCGCGAGTTTCTCATCACGATCCCACGGGGCCGTCCCAGCCATCAGGTCATGCCCGAGATCGGGCATCGGCCATGCTTCCGTTCGTTCAAGAAGAGCAAGGCCACTTGCCCCTCCCGATGGTCCAACCGATGGTTTTCCCATCTCCCCGTGAGTGGTCACGATATTTTCCATGTTTTCATGGCATTACTTTATGATCCCATATGGTGACATGGCCTGCCTGCAGTTCCCTGTGTTTCCCGCGCCACGCCGGCCGGCTTTCCGCCAAGGCGCGCTTCGCACCCGCCATATGCCGTGAAGACAGGACACCAAGTCATGATATTGCTTCATGGCTTATCCGGCTGGCCTCTCTGCCGGCACAGTTCTTCCCGGAGTGTTCATGTCGACCGACAGCCCTGCCAAGCCCCCCTTGAAGCCCGCCGCCAAGCCGGCCCGTCCTCCGTTGGGCGGGATCGGGATCGGCGGGCTGGGCACGCATGATATCGATCCGATCCGCCAATACGGATTGAGCAAGGGCTTCCTGCCGACCGAAACGGAGCCGCTTGCGCCCCCCCAAGCCGGCATCTCCCAGCCCGCAGCCCAATCCACCCCCCAGCCCACCCCGCAGCTCCAGCCGGCCCCCACCATCGTCCGCCCGGCGGCCACCCGGCCGTGGCAGGCGATGCTGCCGGACTATCTGGTGGAGGAACTGCGCCAAGCCGCCGCGCGCGAAGGCACCGCCCAGAAGGTGATTGTCCTGAAGGCATTGCGGCAGGCGGGCTTCCGGATCGATGACATCGATTTGCAGGATCTGCGGCGGCGCTGAGGCTCTCGGCCCGACACACAATGCACACAGGCGTGACCGAAGGGACGGTTTGACTCTCCAAGAGTAGCCGTCTATGCCCTGCACACGCTCCAGACCGACTGCCGACCACCAGTGACGACGAGATGAAGGCAAACATCACCCAGGCCGCCCCGACGCCGTCCCCTGAGGCTGCCTCGCCCCTTCAGGCCTCGCCCCGTCCGGTATCGTCCGGCCCGGCGCCTGCCCAAGCGACCGCTCCCAAGGCAGCGCCCCAGACGTCCGGCCAGGCGGGATCCCACGGCCTCAGCATCGACATGCTGGAACGGATGCTGGAGCAGCAGCCGAAGGACCCCAACGTGTGGAGCGCGCTCGGCGCCCTGCTGCGGCAGGCCGGCAAACCAGAAGCGGCGATCGCCTGCCAGCGGCGCGCGCTGGAGATCGACCAGCGCCATGTCGGCGCCTGGACCAACCTCGGCAATGTTCTGGGCGACGTCGAGCGCTATGACGAGGCCATCGCCGCACAGGAACATGCGGTGGTGCTGTCGGGCGGCAACGCCAATCTGCTATCCAACATGGTGGTGGCGCTGCGGCACGGCTGCCGGTTCGACCGCGCGCTCGAGATCTTGGACGTCGCCCTGCGCGCGCGGCCCAATGACTCGGGCCTGCTGTGGGACCGCGCCCTGACGCTGCTGCAGGTCGGCCGCTATGCCGAAGGCTTCCGCGACTACGACTCCCGCTTGTCGCTGCCCAGCTACCAGAACCGCATCGCGGAAGGTCCGATGTGGGACGGCGGGCCGCTCGAAGGCAAGACCATCCTGCTGACCACCGAACAGGGGTTCGGCGACGTCCTGCTGACCGCGCGCTACGTGCCGCTGGTCAAGGCGCGCGGCGGTCGGGTCCTGCTAGAATGCCATCCGGAGCTGCAGCGCCTGCTATCCGGGCTGGAGGGCATCGACGGCTTCGTGCGCGCCGGCACCGCCTATCCGGCCTACGACGTCCATTGCCCGCTGATGAGCCTGCCGCACCGGCTGGGCACGACCATCGACACGGTGCCGCCGCCCACCCGCCTGACCGTTCCGGCGGACGCGCGTGAGAAGGCCGCCCGGCTGGTTCCCGGTCCGGACGGCACGATCAAGGTCGGCATCATCTGGTCCGGCCGCGTCACCTTCAAGGACAACGCGCGCCGCGCCACCACGCTCAGCCGCTTCCTGCGCTTCCTCGATGTGCCGAAGGTGCGGCTCTACAGCATCCAGAAGGGCCCGCCGGAGGCGGAGCTGGAGACGCTCGGCACCTCGACACTCATCACGCCGCTGGGGCCGCACTTCAACGACTTCGCCGACACCGCGGCGGTGCTGGAGCGGCTCGACCTGGTGATCATGACCGACAGCTCGGTAGCGCATCTGGCCGGCTCTCTCGGCCGTCCGGTGTGGAACCTGCTGCAGTTCATGCCCTACTGGGTCTATGGCGACGGCCGAGGCGATAAGGGCGACACCACCCCCTGGTACCCGTCGATGCGCCTGTTCCGCCAGACCACGCCCGGCGACTGGGACAGCGTGTTCGGCGCCGCCGAACAGGCCCTACGTCAGGTGGTGGCACTCAGGATCTGAGGACAGGCGCCAGCCTGTCTCAAGACTCTCTATGTGCTCGCCCGCCACAGGGATGGAACGGACGGTCCCTCTTTGCTAACTTAGCCAAGGGGACTCCTCGTGCATGCCGGTCGGTTCGCCCTCAATAAGCCCCCACCACGGACCACGGCACCCTGATCACCTCGACCCGTACCCGCCCTATTTCCAAAAATGACTTGGCGGAACAGCCGTAAATTCGGGTGACAGGGAAGTGTAGTTCCAATCCTCGATCCACGCCGGCAAGACCTCCCAGCACCCAGCCTTGTACGCTCATATCTCCGGCAATGTGAGTTGGCGCCCCAGAGGAAACTATGTCGTAATAAGATAAAATTTCCTACAGATATAAGAGGATGACTATGACATATACACCGCTTCGTCTTGAGAGCGAGATTCGTCTACTATCATTGACCGGAAGAAAGTACGACATTACTGATCAAAACGACCGCAAGCGGTCCAATGACGATCTTATTCGTCTGTTCCATGATATCCAAGACGTCATCAAGCCCCAATGCGTGTTGGAGATTGGTGCCAGAGAGGCGACTTTCTCAAGAGAGACTAGGCATCGACATCCGGATTGCTTAATCTATGCCTTCGAAGCCAGTTCTCATGCCTTTGAACGCATGTCACGGAATTATGATTTCGAGGCATTAAACATCCGCTATCTGAACCTCGCAGTGACTGATGCCACTGGCACCGCAGAGTTCCAGATCCAGAAGATCGTTGATGGCGCCCTGGTGTCGCCCCTTCGCGGGAACAACTCCCTTCTGCGGCGGAGAGAAGACAACATCTCGTATGAGCCTTTGCCGGTGGCCTCGACGACACTTGATGATTTCCATGCAGCGGAAGGGCTGCGCGGACGCTCAATCTCGGCCTGGATTGATGTGGAAGGGGCGTCGGAACTGGTCTTGAAAGGAGCCTCGCACGCTCTCCAGGATGTCCAATCGCTCTTCATCGAGATGGAGGACGCGGAATTCTGGGTGTCGCAGTGGCGCTCAGGTCAGGTCCTGGATTTTCTTATGGCGCATGGCCTCTACCCAGTGGCACGCGACTTTGAATACGATCTGCAACACAATGCCATCTTCTTACGCGAGCCCGTTCTGGCAAATGGGATCATCCGCTACAAGCTTGCCTCATATTATCACCTCTAAAACTTCTGGCTAAAAACCGATATGAACTCCCATATTACTAGGAGATGAGCTGCGAAAGAAAGTTTAAACCTGGGTAGTGGAACAGCATCTCTGATCTGAGAATGCGAATCACGACCGGTTTGAGGTAGAGGCGAGTCGACAGTTTCAGTGTTTCAGACCAGAATTTTGACAAAATCTCTAAATAGAATTACCCAATAAGTCATATTTATCCTTATGAATAATATGGACATATCTTGGCGAGCGCTCATGCGGTGACAACACAGTTTTAGACTTGATGTAGAAAACGTCATCTTGTTGACTGCAGCATATCCTCCAAAGCAGGATATCAGTTATTTCACACAACGCATGCTTGGATAGCATTATCGTGGATTTAAACAACTCCAGGACACAGAGAGCCCTGGCGTCCCTGGAGGACGCGATCAACGCCTACCGCCTGTTCCTGGGGCGCCACCCTAGGGATCTGGGGGAACTGACGATGGCGACCGAGGGGGCGATTCTCGATCTCGTAGTCTCGCTGCTCACTGAGCGAGAGTTCGCTATCAACGTCCTAAACCGTATGGAACAAGGGCAGACCACTCCGCACACCCTGTTTGGGGTCGAAATGGACGTGGGGCTGCAACGCTGGGCGTTGGAGCGGTTGCCGCTGTCGACCGCAACGCGGGACCGACTCGCCACCAGCCGGTCCTGGCGCTTCTGGCTCCCCCGACTTCTCCTCGATGAAGAATTCACCGCCGCGTTGCCGGAGCAAGTGCGCCTTCTCTTGAAGGGTGCCAGCCTGCTGACGCAGGAGCGGGTCGCCGCTGTCACTGAGGTGCGGCAACTTTCCGGCGAAATCCGCTATGCCGGCGCAGGCCGGCTGACGGGTTGGTGCGCCAACCTGAACGATCCTAGTGAAACAGTAATTTTGGAGATCTTCCTGGGCAACCGCTTTGTCGGCGCTGCGCGCAGCGATGCTGCGGTGCCCGGACTGGACAAGCACATCGGCGGTACCGACCGGCACGGGCTGGCCTTCCTCATTCCAACAATCCACCGCGATCTCGTCAGTCATGGAGCGATGCTGCGTGTTCGGGATGCTCAATCCAAACAGCAGGTTGCCCCCGACCTCTATATCCGCGACAACCTACCTGCCGATCTCGACAGCCTTGTTCGACTGAGCGCTCAAGTCGCGCAACTGCGTGCGGCGCTGGAGCGGGTCGAACGACAACTTCCTTCCCTCCTCTCCGACCTGTCCCCGCCAGTGGAGGCTTATGAGCAGTTCCGCAGGCTGCACGCCGACCATTCACAGTCGCAGCCATCAATGCCAAATCTTGAGCCCATCAACATCCTTCTGACCAACCCGGTGATGGAACCGGCCGAGTTACGGCGGATGCTCGACGGGCTGACACGGCAGCATCTCACGGACTGGACTCTGGTCCTGGTGGAGGAGGATGCAGTCGCACGGTCCGATGAAAGGGCGACGGTGCTGGCTCCGTTGCGTGAAGCCGGCCGGCTGGTCTGCACAACCTCCCAGTCGCTGGCCGAAGCGCTGCTCGCCAACCCACGGCTGAGGAATGCCAGTATCCAAATCTTGATCGGCGCCACGGTCGATCTGGAGCCGGGTGCCATCAGGCGCTTGGCGCTCGCCGCAGGCGATGGGGTGGCCTACGCAGATCATGATGTGCGTCAGCAACTGCACGATGGCCGCGAAGGGGCGCTGGTGCCAGTGTTTAAGCCGGACATCGATCCCTTGATGGCGCTGGCCTACGACATTGCCGGACCGGTGTACGCCATCGCCACCGCTGCTCTTCTGAAGGTGCTTGCATCTGACCCTACCGCCTCCTTGACTGGTCAGGCGCTGCTGTTGTCGCTGATCGACACTGTCGGCGCCAAAGACTTCACGCATCTGGCGGAGGTGCTCTATACCGTGCGCCAGCCGGCCGCCTTGACCACCGCGGCGCTGGTGCCACGCATTCTATCCGGCGAGCCGGCGGCGGTGGAGCGTTGGGCGGCGCGCAACGGGCTGTTATTGACCGTCCGGAATACCCTGGTGACCAGTGCTGGCAGGGATGATGAACCGCTGCTGTTCGAGCCCTGCATGGTGGAGGCAAGGGTGGCAACCCCGCCACCAGCCAGTGTGATCGTGCCGACCCGAAATTCTCCAGCGCTGCTGCGCGGCTGCCTGGATTCGCTGCTGCGGGTGCGGGCGCACTACGGTGCACCGATGCAAATCCTCGTCATCGACCATGAGAACGAGGATTCGGACAGTGTTGCACTGCTACAGAATATGCGTGCGCGCCATGGCGTGGTCGTCTTGCCATTTCGAGGACCATTCAACTGGGCAGTGATGAACGATCTGGCAGTGCGATCCGCGACCGGCGAAATCCTGGCCTTCCTGAACGACGACACGGTGGCGCTGGAACGCGACTGGCTAGGGCGGGCGGCAGGCACGCTGACCCTGCCAGAGGTGGGAGCGGTCGGCGGGCGCCTGCTCTATGCCGATGGCCGCGTTCAGCATGCCGGGGTGGTAGTCAGCCCTGAGCAGGGGCCGGTGCATGAGGGGGTCGGGCTGCCTGCAGAGGATGGTGGCTATCTCGGTCGCAACCGGGTGCTACGCTCTGCAGCAGCGGTGACTGGCGCCTGTCTCGTCACCCGGCGCCCAGTCTATGAGGCGGTCGGCGGGTTGGGCGGCGAGCTCCCCACCAACTGGAGCGATATTGGATTTTGCCTGTCGGTGCGCCGGACCGGCCTGCGGATTGCCTACGACCCTGAGGTATGTTTGTACCATTTTGAGTCGAAAACGCGCGATCCGATGGCTGGCGAGGAGAGCTTGGCAATGACGCGTAGTGTGGTCGCACAGATGGCCGAACACTGGCCGGACCTGCTGGATCCTACTTCTTTCGTCAATCCTCATTTCAGCCGCCATGCAGCCCCCTTTACTCGCCTTGCCCTGAGCGGTGGCGTGCGGTGATGGGGCATTGGCGTCGGCGCTCAGGGCCCGGGATCGGCCAACCAGTGCGACAAGTCAACTCCCAGCAGCCGGCTCAATGTCTCCACCGGTTCTCTGTACTGGTCAATGAGGGCGCGTTGGAGCCGGGGCGACAGGGCCGCCATTGGCCCTTCGAACACAGGCCGCCGCAGGACATCGTCCGGCACAGTGTCATAGACGTGGCTATCAATGCCGATGTGGTCGCACAGCCGCGCCAGGAAAGTGCGCGGCTCAGCCGTGAGATCGTCGAAGAAAGCAACCATCAACTGCTCATCTGGGAAAGCAGAGCGCCAGCGGATGATCGTCTGCGCATAGGCACCACGCCGCCTGGAACCAGCCGAGCGGAAATGATCGAGGAACCACTGGTCGGACGCTTCCTCCACAGTCATCTCGGCACGCAAGACAGCCATGCGCGCAGCCGACCACGCTCTCTCAACCGGATTGCGCAAGACGTAAAACAAACGCAACTCCGGACACAAATCGTGCAACTCACGGATGGCGTCGTCGCTGATGATGGAATAGGCGGGGGTGATCTCGCCGACGCGGGTGCTGGGATCGCGATGGCCGAACTGGTTCAGCCACCAAGTCACTCCCATCTCACGGCGCGCATCCCAAAAGTGTATTTCTTTTCCTGCGGGAAAACGTACACTAGGATGAGACAGCAGAGTTTCATATATCCAAGTTGTTCCAGATTTCTGCGCTCCAATTCCGACGAAATCCGGCCCCATCTCCAGTGCCCTCAACTCAAGTTCACTTTCTTGATTTATATTATATAAGCAGATATTTTACGTCAAACAGAGCGGGCATTACCTAAGATGTTACTTTTGGCCTCTGAGCAAGCGGACACTGGCCAGAATTGGTCATGCCCCCCTATCACAGGGCGCTTTTCACCCCGCCCACCCGGAATACTCAGAGAGCGGAGCGCGTTGATCCATAAACATCAAAGACATTCCTATAATTAAAACCGATCATGTCAAGAAACATTCGCAAAAAGACCGTAAACACTACATGCTTCGCCGACTATGCCGGTGGACTTGTCATGATTTCCACATCGAACCGCGCTGGCCCGCTTTTCATTGACGATCTATCTTTGAAAACACCCCAGAGACTGTTCAGTCACATCATCGCTGCTTCAGTCTCAATCAAAAATCACCCTTTCCAGCCATACATATGCACTGTCCTACCGCTGTCCCAGCGAGAGATCGATGCCGGGTGGGCGGAGATGCGGGTGCTGCACCGAGATGGCCGGTCAGAGGCGGTCGATGTCTGGATTGAGGGACCAGTCGCACCGGTTTACTCGCCCACAGCCTTCTCGCAGGAGGCACTTCTGCTCACCGTTGAGCATCTGCGGGCAATGGGGCTGCCGCTTGCCCGCGCCCTGGCCTTTGGCCACGCCATGGCGATTGCCCCCTCCTCGATCGGCCGTGCATTCCCTGCGGCGCAGTCCGAGCTCACAGGCAGCTCACCGGACGATCCGGTGGCTGCGGCGATCGCGCCCTATTTCGACCCCAGCTTTTATCGGGCGGCCTATCCCGACCTTCTAGCCTCCGGCACCGCAATATCTGACACCGCTCTGCTGCAGCAATATTGCGGGGCTGGCTGGCGCGAGGGCCGCAATCCCAGCTCCACCTTCAACAGCCTCTACTATTTGGCAGCAAATCCAGACGTGGCGGAGGCGGGAATAAACCCCTTCTGGCATTACACCGTCACCGGAAAAGCCGAAGGCCGTTATGGTCAGCCGCCGGATAGATATCGGCGGACCATCTTGCGGGACCTTCCGCTTTTGCAAAAGCAGCGCAGCGCCCCGCCTCCCGCCACGGTGATCCGCCTGCGCCGCGCACGTCTGGTCGAAGTGATGACCGCCGGCGTCCAATTGCGATCGCCAAGTCCCCAGCCCGGCGGACCCCAGCCCGGCACCCGCGGCGTGGTCGTCTCCGTCAGCCACGATTCCTATGCCCGCTTCGTCGGCGGCACGCAAATCCTGATTTCGGATGAACAGAAGCGCTTTAATGCGCTGGGCTACAGCTACATCCACGTATGTCCCGGCGCCCCGTCGCTGTTTGTCGATCGCAATGGACCGGCTGGGGATCTGGTGGAGTTGGCGGTTGACGGCGTCAGTGTTGGGATGTCGGACTATGCGGATGTGGCCTGGGCGCTCAGCGAGAGCTTTTCCGATCGACCCGGCGACCGCCTGTTCACGCTCCATTGCGTGTTGGGCCACCGCGTGGATGGGGTAATCGCCCTACAGCGCGCGGTGAAGGCGTCGCGCAGCTGGTTTTGGATTCACGATTTCTCGTCGGTTTGTGCGAACCACACCCTGCTGCGCAACGATGTCTCCTTCTGCGGGGCGCCGCCGCCCAACAGCGTCGCCTGCGGCATCTGCGTCCATGGGGATGCTCGCCATCGTCACCTCCGCAGCATGGAGCAACTGTTCGCAGCCATTGATTTCCACGTGCTGGCGCCGTCGCAGGTGGCTCTCGATTTTTGGCGCGAAAGCATGCCACTGCCCACACGATCAACTCGCGTGATCGAACATTGCCGCTTCGTTGAACAGGGTGTTCGCACCATGCTTGAGGATGGCTCCACCCTTGGCTTGCCGGGAACCCCCGTCCGTGTCGCCTTCGTCGGCGCTCCGACCTTCCACAAGGGCTGGGGGCTGTTCGAGGAACTGGTCACGGCGCTTCAGGGAAGCTTCAGCTACCACATCCACCATTTTGCCGCGCCAGAGGCCTTCCGTCAGCTTTCCGGGGTAACAGAGGTTGCGGTCACGGTGACCGCTATCGACCGCCATGCCATGGTCGAGGCCTTGGCTGCGCACAGCATCGATCTGGTTCTAATGCTGACCGTTCTACCAGAAACCTTCTCTTTCACCACCTATGAGGCTTTGGCGGCAGGAGCGGACGTGGTGGCGTTGGAAACCAGCGGCAACGTCGCCGCGACCATCTCACGGCTGGGACGCGGGCGCGTCTTCAATACCGAACGCGATCTCTTGGGCTTCTTCACCAGCTTCACGGCGGTCGAGTATATCCGCGACCGCCTGCGGGACGGAATACCGGTGGGCACGCTCGATCATTGCGGAACGACGGCGGCAGTCGTTGAACAGGTAAAGGCTTGAGACATGAGCGGCGTCCACTGCTTCACCAGCTTCACCTACACCTATCTATCACGGGCACGTGTGCTGGCCCAGAGCTTGCGCAGCGTGCATCCGGATTGGACCTTTTGGGCATTGATCGTTGATGAACTGCCGGCTGGGGTGTCGGCGGCGGAAGCTCATGCCGGGTTTGACAGAGTGGTCTTTGCCCGCGATCTCGGCATTCCCTCCTTTGATAACTGGATCTTTCGCCACGACGTGGTGGAGGCCTGCACCGCCGTGAAAGGCCGGATGCTGGTGGAGATGCTGAAACTGGGGTGTGAGACGGTGGTCTATCTCGATCCAGATGTTGCGGTATTCTCGCCTCTCACCCGCACACTCGAACGGCTCGACGGTGCTTCGATCCTACTCACGCCGCACCAAACAGACCCCAACAACACGATGGCTGTCATTGCCGACAACGAGTTGGGAGCGCTGAAGCATGGAACCTACAATCTCGGATTCATTGCCGTTCGCAACGGCACGGAAGGGCACCGTTTCGCCAATTGGTGGGCGGACATGCTGCATCTCGCCTGTTATGACGATCCAGCCAATGGGCTGTTCACCGATCAAAAGTGGTGTGACCTTGTCCCGGCTTTCTTCGACGGTGTGCGCATTGAACGCGACCCGGGCTGCAACGTCGCGAGTTGGAACCTCAGCCGGCGGCAGATCGAAATCGGGCGCGACGGCAGCATTCTGGTCAACGGCAGCCCCTTGAAGTTCTACCACTTCACCAAGGTCAACTCGGTCGGTGACGCCATGACCGAACGCTATGCGGCTGGCAACATCCATGTCCATGAGATCTGGCACTGGTACAAGCGCGCCATCGCTGCCCAGGAACTCACCGCCATTCCGCGCGACTGGTGGGCCTATGGCCGGTTCGACAATGGGGTACCGGTTTCCAAGCCCATGCGTCGCCTCCTGCGCGACGACCTAGGCCTGGCCACCGCCTTCCCCAAACCTCTGCAAACGGCTGGAGGCTCCTATTTCGACTGGCTGAGCCGTGAGAAACCGGAAATCGCCAAGAGCGGCTCGGACGGCTTTGTAGTGCTGGGCATGCACCGCAGCGGTACCTCAGCCCTGGCTGGATGGTTCGGCGCGCGCGGGATCTGTCACGGCGATCGGTTCATTGAGGCGGACACGAACAATCCGGACGGCTATTGGGAGCATGAGGAACTCGTTGCCATCAACGAGCATCTGCTGTCCGCGACCGGAACGGACTGGCGCACAATCGACGCCGTTTCAGCCGAGCACGTTCAGAAAGTCGGCGGTGCACTGTCGGACCGGGCACAGGCCTTCCTATTAGCCCTTGGGCGCGATCGTCGGCTTTGGTTTATGAAGGACCCCCGCCTTTGCCGAACACTGCCCTTCTGGCTTCCACTCCTGGACGCTCTGTCGGCACGCATCCACTACCTGCACATCGTTCGGGATCCCTGGTCCGTGGCGCGGTCGCTGACACGACGCGACGGGTTGCCCACAGCGCACAGCCATCTGCTGTGGGCACTTTCCAATCTGGAGGCGGAGTTGCACACCCGCAATCGACCGCGGCTGTGGTTGGACTTTGACGCTATGGTTGCTGGAGGCGACACCGCCGTTTTGTCGGCGATCTCAGACCACCTACCGGAGGATGACAGGGCCGGCCTTGCGGGCGGTTTGCATCAGGACACCATCAGTCCCGACAGGGTTCACGCCGCTGGCCCACGTGGCGATGACGACCAAGAAGAACTCTTTGATGTCGGCCGGGTGTATGGTCTCCTGGCTGCCCTGCGCGACGATGACGGACGGCCGACGCTGTTGGAGGAAATTGATGCAGCGCGCAACCAGATTGTCCATCAGGTCCGGACCTATCGGACCCTTCTGCTTGACCGTGAACGTGATGATCTGCGGGAGCAAGTGGACACCCTGGCAGTCCAATCGCTGGAGCGGTTCGAGTTGTGGCGGCGGACAGACGAGCAACTGCGGGCAATAACCGAGCAGCGTGACCGGGTCTTGCAACTGCTCCAGGAACGCCTGTCTAAGCCGCTCGGACCGAAATGACGGCCAATCCTCATCGAGCCTCGATCTATTGGCCTTGTGGAGGGTAAAAAAACTCCAACCGCGCTCTGTCCGCACAGGACGCCGGCAGCAGAAAGCCAGCTTGATCATTGCACAGAGTGGAGAGACTGATAACGACACGGATGAGCACGCTCCCATCATCCCATCCGGGCTCAACAGGAGGCAGGGGGGTCAGTCTATCGTCCTCGTGATACCCGGCCACGATGAGATCGGGCAGGCGGAGTATGGCATGCACCCGGTTCTGCCCTGCTCCGACCTCCGGCGGAACGGCAAAGCGCACTACCCGGTGACGAACGCAGACAACAGAGGCAAAGGCCGAATGCGAACTCGAAGCATCGACCGCAACCCAGTCGCCCCGTCGGTCCAGCGCCTCCAGCGTCACGCTGTGGCCAGTTGGCAAAAACTCTTTATCCATCGCGAACGCCACCCGGAAGCCGACCTGCGGGGGTAGGGCAGTTCCAGCATCCGGCTGCTCCACAACGGCGATGCCAATGAGGTCGCCAGCCGGGAAGCCACCGATCAAAACCCCGTCAACGTGACATCGAAACTGCATAGGCTTGGCGAAACCATCAGAGCGGACACTGCCGTCAAATGTTAGGATGGTCTGTTTATTCTCAGTGACCTTGGGTGCTTCCTGCGGCAGGACGTTCGTTGGCAACGGAACGGCAGTCTCAGAAGGGAAAACAGGGGGGGCCTCCCCATCATCCCCTAGCCCGAGCAGCCAAGGGGGACGGCCGCTTGGATCCTGCACCAGCCGGGCAGAACTGAAGATCGGGTTTGCCCGCGTCCGCAATCCAGCCCAGAGGTCGAAAACCGATCCAATGTCGATGCCGATCGCGCCAACGGACTTCGCCCAGCAACAATAGATTTTGCCGAGAATTCCGGCCCCGACCAGGACAGGCACGCCCGGCCGGCGCCGCACATGGTCGCCAATAAATGCGGCAACCTCCAAGTAGCGAGTCGGGAAATGGGGTGTGAGCAGCGTCTGTTCCAACTTCGCAGCTGCCGAAAGGTCGGAATACTGCATCTCGGGCGGAATAAGGAAAGGAGTGACCGTGTGGATGCTGAAGCGGTTGGCAACGGTGGCAGCCACATCGCGCGACGTGATCAAAACCACCTCGTCCAAACCGCTGAAAAGGCGTTCGTATGCCTTATGCGCTTCAAGCGCAACGTGAACGCCAGGAGAGGTAAGAACAGGGGCTTCGGGAAGATAACCGAACTCACGGGCATACAGGGTAGCGGCCTTAAAGGAGTCGGAGCGATCCGCCTCCGACACAGCCGCCGGATCAGGCAACCCCAGAATGTCAGCCGTGAGGCAAGCCGCTTTGAGGTCCAATTGGATCTGCTGGATAGCGGTGTCGGAAAAGAAGGGATGGCCGAACCACACCTTCATCATCTCCGACACTGACAGCCAGCTGCTGTGCGTCGGATACCCCATGATTCGGGCTTCGCCATCTCCTAGCCGAATCAAGGAGAACGGGCGCTTGTCCGTTATTGCCGACTGCAGAGCGTCGGCAACATCGGGAAATTTGAGGTAGCGCTGCATGCCGCCCACCATACCGGCCTGTGCGGAGGAGGCGCGTTGTACCAGAGCGATTCTGACGTCGCAAGCAGTGGGCCTGGAGGAGAGGGAAGATTGTGCACCTGAACCGGTTCACCACGATCTGACTACGCTGAATGCCAAGTGTGCGCAATTCCTGCTGGGTGACGCAGCGCCGATGACGCCAATGTGGGTGGGCTAAAGCTGCTACAGTGTGCTGGTATAAGGGGGACCATACAGCTGTCAGCATTGGGATGAGGAATTGGAAGCGGGACCGTAGACCAGTACAAGGAAAGGAAAACCATGCGCAACCCGCAAACAATTCTCCATTATTTCATTCCGCGCAGTGCACGGCGTGACCATCCGGAATAAGTCATGGCATGCTCCGCAGGGAACTGCGTGTAGCAATACCCGCTGAGACCGGACCCGCTCTCCAGATGAAGCCGTACAACTGCGCCTGGTGGCGTTGAGGGCCTTGGCAGCCTAAAGCGCCATCCGACCGGTGTATTCGCGGCTCCGAGGAAATGACGCAGAACATCGGGGCGATATGAGGTCGGCGTGAAAGCCAACACTGCCCGGCCGTTCACATGCACCACAAGCCGCTTGATCTGGAACCCCGGTGTCCGTTCAATTGCCCAACCGGTGAAGTCTACATCGCCATTCGTGAGCAGCGTAGCCGTTTCAAAACCTCCCATAGGTGGACTAAAGACATTCATTTTCTCCACGCTTCGGCCAGGAGCACCGACAACATAGAGGTCTTGGTTCTCATAAAGGCCTTTGGGATAACGTCGCCAACTCAGTGTAGCATCGGGTCGAAGATCATGAATGGCACTGGCGACAAAGGGTTCTGTCACATACGACATTCCATAGATATCTGGATCAAGTGATCCACTCTCGCTGAACCGATAGTATCTGAAATCTGAGCCGTCCATGCCTTCTCCCTCCGGTAGGATGGTCATGTCATGGACGCTGAAGGCCAGAACCCCTCTTGGTGTCAGCATACCATAGAGTTTTGCGAGCCATGCCTTGAACAAGGTGGCTGGAAGGTGTGAGAAAAGAGATCCGACAAATACAAAGTCGTGCTTTGTATCATGATATAGAGCATCAGGATGTGATGTTGACACAACACCATTCACACAGAAATTCTGGACTTGCCAGTTGATGGCCTCATGATAAATGTCAGATACCCAAATTTGTTCGGGACGCAGTTTTTGCTCGAGCACTCGGGTCAACCGGCCCCATCCGGAGGCAAAGTCCATGACGGAGCCCAAAGATGAAAATCCACCAAAAGCACCATCAACGATCTGTCGGTAAGCATCAAAATGACGAAGAACAGATTCAACAAATTTGTAGCATCCAATTGAAGCATCATTCTCATAATTTGGCAAAATAGCTTTGAAGAACATTTCATCTTTGAACGGGAGAGGGCGGCAAAATCGCTTTGGATCTAAGTCATAAATTTTTAGATAATTATCTATAAAAGACTGATAGACAGGAGAAATATGATCAAATCTCAGATCCTGATTTTCCGAATATACGCCTGGAATGGGTGGAACCTGCGTCATCATTATCTTAAACTTCCTTTTATGTAACATCGAATTAAGGGTAAGACGGACCGTTTTTGTTAAAATTTCCTTTTTATGCAAAGTTTTATACTATCACGCATGTGGGCAAAGGAGTAGGCCCGCGCCACCACCCGGCCGTTGCCATAGCGCCAAGCCTATAACAGGAGTTCCGACGCCGATATTCCGTCCTATCTTGAGCCTTGGGGGCAACCGCGCCATAGAACACGGGCCGTCCGCTTCGCAAGTCTATCTCGATCCGGCCTGGAACCGTCTCCCGCGCTGTCGGACAGCGATCTTCTGAATGAGGGGACCGCGGTTCCTCGGCGGCTGTGACGAGGACGAACAACGGCGTCTCCATCGGAGCCGCTTGCAGGACGACGCTCGCCCCCCGGCGCCAGACCGTAAGCAGGCCGCGGTTCACTCGGCACGGCCGAGGCGCTGACGCTCAGCCCCTCTACCATGCCCATCAAGACGAACTGTTGGCCCACGTGCTGGAGCTCTCCGATGCCGCCCGCCATGTGCGCTCGGTCCTGCGCCACTTCCAGCTGCCGGTCGCCCAGACAGCCTTGCCAACCCGTTGTTCAATACCTCTCCGAAGGCGAGTTTGAGGGTCGAGTATCCAATGTCGAGCCCGATGGTGAGCATGGCGGCACATTTCTGGAAGTTGCTCTGGCGGTTCACTGCAGCAACCTATGAGCCATGCCAGCAATTTCGAAGCGCTCGGCGCGCCACCGAAAGACGATGGAAATCGACGCCCTTTTCGGCTCCTGGGAGTAAAGTGCACTGGAGGTGCTCTGGCGGTATTGGAGGCGGTGGAGCACAGCCTTAGACCCTGGCTACCGGGCGCAAAGTGCCTCTGGCAGTGCTCTGGCGGTACCGGAGGGTGAAGCTCATGCTATTGTTCCTCTGGCAGGCTGTTTGGCGAGAGCTGTCGAAGGAGCAAACGGCGCTGAAGAGTAGGGTGGAGTGTCCAAGGGTTACGCGATGCCATGCAAGGTCAGAGGGCCATTGGCACCGGAGTGGTCTCAGTGCCAATTAGCATTGGCACTGAGACGGTGGAGTTTGGAGAAGCTGTCGAGAAAGCAGGCGAACTTGCAGGTTGAGCAGCTGTTGCCATTGGCACCGGTACCCATGCTGGTGCCAATCATTATTGGCGCCGATCCATCTTGTAATGGTGAGAAATTGCGATAATGGTCGCAGCATTGGCACCGGTACCTATGCCGGTGCCACTCATTATTGGCACTGATACCCTACCATTTTAGGTCTAATAGGGCAATTTCGCCCATTGGCACGGGGGGGTGAGCCAGTGCCAATGGTTAGATATTGGCACCGACCCCCTGAGGAAAAATGACCCTTGAAGATGAGACCAAAGCACTGCGGGAGCCGAAGCTCGGGTATTGGCAACGCGCTTCTCCATGGAATGTGAGCGTGTCCGCGCGGTAGAACCGCCATCCCAGCACAACCGTTATCTGGCGCACGTGGTACGCCGGACTGTGACGATCTCAATCCGATGGGTGAAAGTCAGGTCTTCGGGCCGAAGGCAAACTGCCGACGGATGGACGAGAGCGGGCTGTGAGGCAGAACGGCCCGAACCCGCTGACGTCTTTTCCTGATGCGTAGGTTGGGGAAAGGGCGCTCATCAGTGGCCTGGAAGTGGAATTCGGCCCTCTGCCGTCACGAAGCACGATGATCGCGAAGATGGCTGGGCTCGCAGCGAGCCACCATCAGGTCGAGGAGGTGGCGCGACAGCAGAGGGCCGCAGGGGAGGCCGCACCCCCCGATCTCTGAATGGGATGGGGCGAGAGCTTGCGTTTCCGGGAAAATCGCTATGATGGAAACAGGAGGCGCGTGAACGTCCCCTTGCCCCCTGGACAGGCACCGCACACTTCAGCGGGCAGGCATGTTGATCGCAGAGCTGGGGCACAACGGCGCCCTGTTCGTGGCGTGCTGGTTCCACGCTATGGGACTGGCTTTTGAACAGGTCCTGTTGCGAGGCGTTCTTATGGGGCTCAGACAAGAGAGGTCCGCGATGGAGGCTTCCGTGACCGAGTTGAAGGGCAGTGTCGACAAGCTCGATGCCCGCGTTTCCGCCCTCGACCATAAGCTCGACGCATTTGAGCTCAGGCTCAGTGCCCGCCTCGACTTGGCCAAAGCCGAGATCGTCAGCGAGATACGACGTAATAGCCTCGACCTCAGACGGGCGATGGACAATCAGCTCAAGCTGGTGGGCGTGCTGGGCGCCCTGATCATTGTCCTCACCCTCATCAAAAAATTGGCCTGACAACACACAGGCAGGCGCGACACACAGTCCCCCTGGTGGCGAGGTCTTCTTCCCACCAGGGGGAGACCTGCCTCCTCGCATCAGCGTCCATGCGCGACACCGAGGACGCAGACCATAAACCAGCCCGTCGCCACCCTTTTTGCCTTGGCCGGGCTGGCGTCCGGCTTTGACGATCCCACGACCGGCGAGGGGGACTGACTGGCCTCCCGCATCCGGCAGGACCCCG
Source organism: Azospirillum largimobile (assembly GCF_977007025.2). Lineage (NCBI taxonomy): Bacteria > Pseudomonadati > Pseudomonadota > Alphaproteobacteria > Rhodospirillales > Azospirillaceae > Azospirillum > Azospirillum largimobile. The sequence continues at coordinate 137,054 of NZ_CDRMUA020000007.1, read as the reverse complement.
ATGGCTGAGGCTGGGCCTGCCCGCTCTCGGCTGAAGGTCGTCGCCGGCACCGAGCCGGACGAAGGCTGCGCCGTCGCCTTGGCGCAGACGGTGCGCCTATACCCGTTTCTCGGCGGAGGTCCAGGCCCTGCGGAAAGCCAAGGTGCCCTCATACGAGGGGGCAATCGGCAAAGTGATGGCAGGACGGAGCCGGCCGATGGGTGGATTTGACAATGTCCATATCTGGACGATATAGTCCAATTATGGACCACTGGAGTCCCAGCCATGCCCGCTCGCGCCAACCGCATCGCCGCCCCGGTTACCGCAGGACCATCTCTCCTCCGCCCTGACCGGTTCGCCCCATCCAAGCGTCGGCACCTCAGCGCGCCGGGTCTGCGGACCTTTCTGGCCATCGCCGACCGCTGGGGCTGGACGGAGGCCGAGCGCCTGTTGGTTTTGGGCTCACCCGGCCGCTCGACCTACTTCGGCTGGGCCGCCAAGGCGCGTGACGGCCAGGAACTGACCTTGCCAGTCGACGTGCTGTTGCGCATCTCCGCCGTCCTCGGCATCCACAAGGCGCTGATGATCCTGTTCGGCTCGGGATCGGCCGGTCTGGACTGGCTGACCGGCCCGCACGATGCCCCCTCGTTCGGCGGTCAGCCGCCGATGGCCCTGGTCACCAACGGCACCATGGATGGTCCCATGCTGGTGCGACGCTACCTTGATGCCGCGCGCGGAGGCGTTTTCGGACCGCCCGGCCCGCTGGATGAGGCGAGCACGCCCTATAGCGACGACGACATCGTGATCGTGTGAGAGCGTGACGAGCACCATTGCCATACCGCACCCGACGCACCGCCTGATCCCGTCGCAGTTCCCACCGATCCCCGCCTTCGACAGCGTGACGCGGCCGGACGATCTGGAGGCTGTCATGGAACTGGAGGGCTGGACCAACGACCGTCTGGTCCAGGAACGGGTCGCCCGGCTTCCTCGCGACCAGTGGGTCTTTGGTGTCCCCAACGCCTCTGTGGTGATGGCCGCCTTCCTGCACGCCGCTCCCGCCGGTGGGCGCTTCAACGGCGGCGATCTCGGCGCCTGGTACGGGGCGTGGACGCTCAAGACGGCCATTGCCGAGGTCGCCCATCACCTCCGGCGTGAAGCTGTTCACCGCCGGCTTGCCGAGATGCGGCTGACCTACCGTCTCTACACCGCCCGTCTCGACGGCAACTTCCTCGACATCCGCGGCCAGAGCAGCGTGCGGCCCGACCTGTCCGCGGCGGGAGACTACCGTGCCGCTCAAGCCTTCGGCGAGGCGGTGCGCCAGGCAGGGCAGGCTGCCGGCATCGCTTACGACAGCCTACGCCACCACGGGGGCATCAATGCCGTCGCCTATCGGCCGCGTCTGATCCTGGAGGTGACCCAGGCGGATCATTACCAGATTACCGCGCCGGTTGAGGGTGCCGTGGTCGCGCGCCGGCAGGCGCACCGCTGAGCACGGCCCCTCAGCCATCCGATGCTGACACGCGTGCTGGACCGGCGCACAGGCTGGTCCGGCAGCCGCACGACTTGGCTTCGCCCTACCGCCTCCTCAGCATCGCCTGGACGGCCGGGGGCTGCCGCAGCCGGTCAGCTCAACAATGGCGCCGAGGGCGGCCAGCCGGTCGACGACCCGCCCAGCGGCGCGGGCACGCCGTCAATCTCACCCCCATGGGCAAGGGTTTGACCGCGCAGTGCGCAACCCAATGAACGGGTTTTCGTTTCTAGTAAATCTGCGACTTAACCTGACCGGAATTTAGGCAATAGGGGGTTGGCGTCACATGAGCTGAAATATACTGGCAGTCCTGAAGACTCCTTCTATATTCCGCAAGGCTGTGCCCAAAAGCGATCTGTGATCGTTGATGGGCGAGGATTTGAAGATCAATCGGCATGTAGACGATTTCGAAGATCTTCAAACACTTCTCAATACCGGTCCGGCTGATGATATAGCCTTCCATCCCGCAGCCATATCCAGCGGCTTCGCCCTTGCTGTTCTGCGGCATTCTGTCGGAGATGTAGACGAGGTCGGCATCCTTCGGGATGGAGATGTTCTCGAAGCTCCGGCAGGGAACGGCATCGTCCTCGAACACCACCAGATAATCCAATCCCCTGTCTCTGGCTTGACGCCAGCACTGAATATGCGAATAGGCGCAGGCGATCTCTGTGAACATCAGTGGGCCGTTCTGCCGACGTGGATCGTGGCGTTCAAAATCTGTCCAGCGCAGATCGGTGACATCGACCCTTACGTTTTCGATGAAAAAGCCTTTTCTGAGATCCTCAACTGAAACTGCATCAAAGAACTCGAATGACGGCAAAAAGCGATCAGCGCTTCCTTTGAAATTCTTGCGCCTGGATGATCCAGTCAGAGATATGCAGTATTGCGCAATTTTGAGAGTTGATTTCATCTTAAGGCACATTTTCCTTTTTGATCACATACTGAAGCGTCAGCTGTCAGCCCGCACAAATCTTGCCCAACTTACTATTGAGATAGGAGCAGGGGCAGAGTCATGTTTGTGCTCAACAGCAAAGCTCTGTGTTTTGGCGGGCGGGTGGAAACCACCCACAGCACCTTCAATCCTGACCTGGTTGCCATTATCGAAGTGAGTGCAATTTTATCATCGGCTTCGCAGGCACCGGCTTCCAAGTGGAACAGACGGTTGGTTCGTTATAACGGCACCGTATTCCAGTTGGGTGACACGGTCGGCACTGCCCTGGTGTCATTTTCTCCCTGAGAATTTTCACGCCCCTCAATCCTGGCCACATCCTTGGATCAGCGGCTTCTGCGCCATGTACACGCTGCCGCCGAACTGCCGAGCTGCTTGACGGACGGTGAGGGCCGGTTCCTCCAGCCGGTCGAACAGCGCTCGGTCACCGGCATCGCATCGCCGTCCCAGCACGACAGTCCAGCGGGCGGCAACCACTCCGCTGGTGCCAGGCTTTCCGGAGCCAATCTCAAGGTCGATCACCTGCCCTCAGCAGGTCGTGTCCGTGAGGGCAGCTTCATGGTCGCAGGACGGCGCGGCAGCCGTGGCGTCCTTTCGCCATCCGGCGTCCCCTGTTGATCCCTAGCCTGCTGCAGAGGCGTGTTTTCAGAAGAAAGAGGAGCATCAGGCGCTGCGGTTGGGGAGGAACCAGAAGATCTGCTGAAACCCAAGCGAAAGCTCCGCAAGGTTTTCACCACGCTATCCACGACCAGAAAACCCAGCTCCTTTTGCCGCCAACACTGAAGCGAGCACAAGAGGAAAGCCAGACTGCTGTCTGCCGTTTTGGTGCGGGGCGCAGCCTTCCGCCGATCCTCACCGCCTCTGCGGTCAGCCGGTCTCGTCAGTGGGGGCAGCTTCAGCATCAGACCTCAACTCCTGGAGCCGTGCCGTCACACGGGCCGACGTGACGGCCACTGTGGTGAGAAGGCCGGTGAGGTCGATGGTCGATGGGCTGGCGCGGGGTTGCCGCCGGATCGGTGGGAGCGGTGCTCGGTCCACCGGCTCCAGCGAGGCCGGTGCCCCGGCAGGGGTGCCGTCGAGCACCCCGGTGTCGGCCAGCCCCATTGCGCGCAGGTCGTCCAAGTCCGGCAGGTCGGCCAAGCTCTCCAGGCCGAACTGGTCGAGAAAGGCGTCGGTGGTGACGAAGGTCAGCGGCGCCCCCGGACGCGGGCTGCGCGGCCCCGGCCCCACCAGCCCCGCCGCGCGCAGACGGCCAACAGCGTCGGCATCGACGGTGCGGCCGAGCAGGCGCTCCAGATCGCGCCGGGTCAGCGGCTGGTGGTAAGCGATGGTGACGAGCAGCAGCTGGTCGGCGGGGCCGAGAGCGGGCAGGGCGGGGCCGCCAGGGCGCACCGCCCGCAGCACCGGGGCGAGGTGGGGGCGGGTGCGGTGATGCCAGCCGCCGGCGACCGCCACCAGGTCGTAGGGCCGGGGGCGCAGCTCGGCGCGGATGTCGGCGATCACCGCGTCGAGCGGGCAGTCGTCGCCGACCACCCGTGCCAGCACCGCCCGTGGCACCGGGGTTGGCGAGGCGAAGATCACCGCCTCGACCCGGCTCATCCACTCGCGCCACCGCAGCTCGGGCGGCAGGTCGGCCAAGGCCCGGTCGAACGGCAGGTCATCAGAGGCCTTTGCGGGAGGCGGTGCCATGGTCCCTCGCTTAAAGCCCGTAGAGGCGGGCGGTGGGTCGGCCGGTCAGCTCGCGGATGGCGCCGAGGGCGACCAGCCGGTCGAACAGCCGGCGGGCGGCGCGCTCGGGGATGAGGTCGCGCACCCCGGCCACCGACAGCGCGTCGCGGGCGAGCAGCCGGTCGACCACCCGCCCGGCGGCACGGGCGCGCAGCCGTGGCCGCACCGCCTGCAGGGCGGCGGCGCGGTGGCCGAGCAGGGCGAAGCGGTCGAGCGCCCGGGCGCTGCCGCGCAGTATCACGGCGGCGAGCCTGGCTCCATCCAGGCCGGCGAGGTCGATGCTGCCTCGTGGCAGGCCGAGGGAGACCAGCGGCAGGCCAAAGGGCCAGCCAAGCCAGCGGGCAAGGACGACGTCGGCCGCCCACACCGTGAGGGCGCTGCGGTCGGGGCGGACCGCCAGCACCGGCTGGAGGGCGGCGGACACCGCCGCCAGGGGGCAGGGGAGGGCGGCGGCGGTGGCGAGCGCCTGGGCGAGCGCGTCCGGCAGGCCGTCGCTGCGGGCGCCCAGCCCGGCGATCAGGGCGGGCAGCTCACCCCAGCGGGGGACCGGCGAACCGTCTGCCAGCCAGAGATGGGCGCCCAGCACCGGAGCGGCCGGGCCGGCCGGCGGCGCCGGACTGAGGGCAACGAGATCGCGCAGGGCCGCCTCGTCCTCGGGACGCCCGCTGCGGGCAATGGCAGCGGCCGCGGCCGCGAGCGCCAGACGGTTGGCCCAGGCGCCGGCGTGCGGGGCCGCCGCCGTGACCGCGGCATCAAGCACGGCGAGGGCGGCACCGAGCTGGGCGGGCCCGGCGGGGGTGGGGTGGTCCGCTCCGCCGCGGTCGGGAAGGCAGCGGGTCGCCCAGGCAGGGAGGTGCAGCGGGAGGACGGCGGTGGGGGAGGGCGGCGTCATGGACCAGGACAGGGCAGGGGGAGGAGGGCAGGCGGGGGGACAGCATTTTTGGGATCGGCCGGACGGGGATCGGCGCTTTTTCCGGGTTATAGCACAGGAAAGCGCCGGAGCTAAGGATGCGTCAATTATGTCCGATAATCTTGCCCTATCGGACATGACAAAGGTTCGGCCTCCGGCTACACTCGCGGACCTGCTTTTCCGCTCCGGATGCCCCGCCACCATGATCTCGGACGCCGTCCCTGCTCCCTCCACGACCCAAGACCAAGCGCTCGACCATCTGTCCGAGTTGGCCGACAAAGCCCGGGCCTACGCCCGCAACGCCAAGGCCGAGAACACGCAGCGCGCCTACGCCGCCGACTGGCGCCACTATAGCGCCTGGTGTATGCGCCGCGGCGTCTCCCCGCTGCCGCCTGATCCGCAGGCAATCGGCCTCTATCTCGCCGATCTCGCTTCCGAGACGGCATCGGTTGGCCGCCGCTCGCGCTCTGCGGCAACGGTCGAGCGCCGCCTGTCCGGCTTGGCCTGGACCTTCCGCCAGCGGGGCTGTCCACTCGACCGCAGTGACCGCCACATCAAGGAGGTGCTGGCCGGCATCCGCCGCAGCCACGGCCGCCCACCCGTCCAGAAGGAGGCGTTGCTCGCTGACGACCTGCTGCGCATGCTCGGCTGTCTGACCACTGACCTACGCGGCGTGCGCGACCGTGCCATCCTGCTGCTCGGCTTCGCCGGCGGGCTGCGGCGCAGCGAGATCGTCGGCCTCGACCATGGCGCCGAGGAAACTGCCGACGGCCGCGGCTGGGTCGAGGTGATGGAGGGCGGGCTGGTCCTGCACATCCGCGGCAAGACCGGCTGGCGGGAGGTCGAAGTCGGGCCGGGCAGCACGCCGCTGAGCTGCCCGGTGACGGCGCTGACGCGTTGGATGGAGTTGGGCCGCATCGCCCATGGGCCGCTGTTCCGCCGCATCGCCCGCGACGGCAAGCGGGCTCTGACCGACCGGCTGTCCGACAAGCATGTCGCCCGCCTGGTGCAGGCGACAGCCCTGGCTGCCGGCATTCGCGGCGACCTGCCGGAGGGCGAGCGCCGCCACCGTTTCGCCGGCCATTCCCTGCGCGCCGGGTTGGCCACCGCCGCCGAGGCGGAGGAGCGCTTCGTCCAACGGCACCTTGGTCATGCCTCGGCCGAGATGACCCGGCGCTACCAGCGCCGCCGCGACCGCTTCCGCATCAATCTCACCAAGGCGGCAGGTCTGTGAGGCTGGTTCGAAGTCGCATCAGCGCCATATCTCCAGTCAAGGGAGAAGCAACGACCTCAAACGCTTTGGACTGCGCGTGTCGTTGTAAGGCAGTTGATGCGAAAAGTCGGATTTCCGGTGTTCTGAGCTCCCTGCAGCCACCCTTCTGCCAACCGGTTCATGCGAAAAGTTGACGGTTCACGCGAAAAGTCCGCCCGGCGAGATGCGGCGACTGCCTCATCCTATTGAAACCATGCGAACTATCCTGAGCAGTGTGGTCACTGTCCCAGTGCGGCCTGCTTCCATGACAGCCTTGATCACTAGGCACAAGGCGAGGGAGCGGCTTGGCGTCTTGTCGCGTGGCATCGGCCGGCTGTGGATGCGAGCGGCAGGAGCGAGGCAAACCCAGGTCGACCGGTCCCCGTTCGGCGGGCCTTTGTAAAGAAAACGGTCTGCTCCGAAACGGTCGTTTACTCGTATCTGCAGAAACTTTACAAAGACCCGCCCGCTCCCCGACCTGCCTGGACTCCGCCATGGCGCTCATCGGCTACGCCCGCGTCTCGACCGACGATCAGACCACCGCCGCCCAGATCGACGCGCTGCGTGCCGCCGGCTGTGCCACGATCTTCGAGGAGAAGGCCTCCGGCGCCTCGCGCGCCCGGCCGGAGCTGGCGCGGACGCTCGCCCGTCTTGCCCGCGGCGATACGCTGGTGATCTGGAAGCTCGACCGGCTCGGCCGGTCGCTGGCCCACCTGCTGGAGGTGATCGAGGATCTGCGCGGCCGCGGCTGCCACTTCCGCTGTCTCACCAGCCCGATCGACACCGCCAGCCCGCACGGCACGCTGGTCCTGCAGATGCTGGGCGCCGTGGCGGAGTACGAGCGGTCGCTGATCCGCGAGCGCACGCGGGCCGGGCTGATGGCCGCCAAGGCGCGGGGGCGGGTCGGCGGCAATCCCAAGCTGAAGCAGGGCGACACGGCGACGGCACGGCGTCTGGCCGAGCGGCAGCGCCAGCTCTATCTGCTGGAGCTGACCCGGACGGCGGAGGAATGGCTGCCCACCGTGCGGCGGCTCCGGCTGGCCCACTCCCCGGCCCGCTCCTGGGCGGCGGTGACGCGGGCGGTGAACGCCAGGCTGCCCCCCGGCCGGCATTGGACCGCCGAACGGCTGCGCCGCGCCGTCCGCGCCTTCGTCGACGAAGGGCTGGCGGAGCGGGCGTTGCTCGACAAGGCGCCGGCGGTGCGCGGCTCCGTTCGTGGGGACGACCGGCTGATGGTGCTGGTCGCCGGCATCGCCCGGGCGAACCCGAAGCTGTCGCTGCGGGCCATCGGCGCCCAGCTGGAGGCGATGCGGGAGACCACGCCGCGCGGCGGGCGCAGCTGGGCGGCGGCGTCGGTCAAGAACCTGCTGGACCGTGCCCGGGCGCAGGGACTGCTCCTTGTCGAAGCCGGGGCCGGGGCCGCTTCCGCCCCGCCGCAGGGGAGTTGATCGGGGAGTTGATCGGGCAGCGTATGGGGCAGCGGCGCCAGCGGCCGCGAACCGACGCCCCTATTCGACGTAGAGCACGGTGTCGTGGTGGATCGGACTGTGATGGCGCAGCCGATAGCGGCTGCCCGGGCGCATCGTCTCGACCAGGCGGGGGATCGCCGCGAAATCCCCGATGTCGTGATACACCGCGATCGCCAGCTTCGGCCGATGGTGCCGGATGGTCCGTTCCGCCCCGCGCAGGGCGGGCATCTCGGCCCCTTCGATGTCCAGCTTGATGAAGCTCACCGGCCCCAGCCCGAGATCGTCCAGCGCCTGGACCGGAACGCTCACATCGCCCCCCTCGTCCAGCCGCCCGCCCGGCCCGTGGCCGCTGGAGAAGTGCAATGTGTCCGCATGGCTCCACAGACCGATTGGGTGAATGGTCACGCGGGGAAGGGCGGCGACGCGCTCCCGCAGGCGGGGGAGGTTCGTGGGGTCCGCTTCGAACGCGTGGATGTGACGATGGGTGCCCCCTGTGGTGCCGCCCCCTGTGCATGCGGCGAAGGCCGCCACGGTGTCGCCGTCGAACGCCCCGCCGTCCACCAGCACCTCATCCCTGCCGACGGCCAGGGCATCGGTGAAGAAATACATGTCCCGGTAGGGAAGCCGGACCGGTTCCAGCCACCGGGCGTCCCAGGTCAGGCGATAGAGCATCACCGACAGGAAGCAGCGGCGGCTGGCATCGTCGTCGAAGCCGTTCCAGTCCGCCTCCCATTCCGCCAAGGCGGCGATTTGCCCGGTGGTCCCCATCATGCCGGGCGGGCACAACCCGGCGGACCGCATCGCCTCGAACAGCGACAGCAGCGGCCGGCCGCTGGGCTGCCACAGCGCGTGGAAATGGGCGACGGCCTCGTCGGAGCTGCAGCACATGACGCCGACGGCCTGGGGTTCACGCCGAAGCAGGTCGCGAAGCCCGTCATCGCCGAGGATCGTCCCGTCCCCCGAAGGCCCGTCCCCCGAAGGCTGGCCGGCGCGGGCGTTGTCGACGATCCCGACGACCTTCCAATGCGCAACGGCATGCCGCACGAGGGGCTGCGCCATCACCGACCCGGCACCGAGAAGAATCAACGGAACTTCGCCCGGATCCAAATCCCGGCGGTCCTCGGCCTGAAGCACACGCCAATCGCCGGGCGTCCGCACAGCCTGGTCCAGCCGCTCGCTCAGCGCATGGCGGAGCGCCGGCACTTCGTCACCACCATTCCCCATGCCTCTTCCCCCTGACCTTGCCCTCTGCCGCACCGGATTTCGCGGAGCATAGCAGCACGCTTCCCCCTTCAGCGGGCGTAAGTTGCAGACAGGATCGGACAGGTGCCGGCGGCCTGCCGGCCCATGCCTTTCCACCCGCCCTGTTCTTCTGCCTCATCCCCCTGTCCGAACGCGCGAACTCCCTCTCGCCGCGGTGGATTTATGCTCGTCCGCGTGCCGGCGATGGCCGGACTTCGGCAACCGTGACAGCAGTGGGAGGTTGGCATGGGTATGATAAGGCGCAGCTCCGCTGAGTTTCTCGGGACATTCTGGCTAGTCTTCGGCGGCTGCGGCAGCGCCGTGCTCGCCGCCGCCTTTCCGCAGGTCGGGATCGGACTGCTCGGCGTGTCCTTCGCCTTCGGCCTCACCGTCCTGACCATGGCCTATTCCATCGGCCACATTTCCGGCTGCCACCTGAACCCGGCGGTGACGGTCGGGCTGTGGGCCGGCGGGCGGTTTCCGGCCAAGGACATCCTGCCCTATGTGCTGGCCCAGCTGGTCGGGGCCTTCGCGGCGGCCCTGGTCCTCTATGTCATCGCCACCGGCAAGGCCGACTACAGCCTGGCCGTCAACGGGCTTGCCGCCAACGGGTACGAGGCGCATTCGCCCGGCCAGTACAACGTCACCTCGGCCCTGGCGATCGAACTGGTGCTGACCTTCTTCTTCGTGCTGGTGATCCTGGGTTCCACCGACCGGCGGGCGCCGGCCGGCTTCGCGCCGCTGGCCATTGGCATGGCGCTCACCCTCATCCACCTGATCAGCATCCCGGTCACCAACACGTCGGTGAACCCGGCGCGCAGCACCGGCCCGGCGCTGGTGGTCGGCGGATGGGCTCTGCAGCAGCTCTGGCTGTTCTGGATCGCCCCGCTTGCCGGCGGGCTGGTGGGCGGACTGGCCTACCGCGCGCTTGCCGAGGATATGCCGGCAAAGCCCGCCATCACCGGCGAGGCGAAAAGCTCCACCTGATCCACAACGATGGGGCCGGTTCGCCAGGACCGGCCTCGGATACCGCCTGCCCCCGATACCCCGCCGATGTCGCAACGCCACCGCGCCGCCCACTGTTATTCAGGCAGGACAGACGGTGCAGAAGGCGTATCCATGCGGCAGTTCGACCCCGATTCCAACCCGATGACCGAAGCCGATTACGGCATCGTGCTGGGCCTGTTCATCGGCATCTATGTCGGCCTCCTGGCGGTGTCGGCCCTGCCATTATGATTTCGCGGCGGGGACTGCCGGCTTAAGCCGGCAGCGGAAGCCGCGCCTCCTTTGCGATTGCGTTAGGTTTCTGGCGGAAGCAGAATCTCTTGCATGACGCCGCGCTATGCTAAGAACGCCGGGGCGGTATTTTCGCTGAAGTACCACATCGTATGGTGCCCGAAACACCGGCGTCCCGTCCTGACGCCTCCGATTGACGGCCGGCTTAGGGAAGTTCTTGGCGAAGTGGCGTCCGAGTACGATATGACGTTCCACGCGTTGGAAGTCATGCCCGATCATATTCACGTCTTCGTTGAGGCTGATCCAACACTTGGTGTTGCCGAAATCGTCAACCGCCTAAAGGGAAAGTCCAGCCGGGTTCTTCGTGACGAGTTCCCGGCGCTGCGGTCCAGGCTTCCAACGCTCTGGTCCCGCAGCTATTTTGCCGCAACGCTCGGCAGCGTCTCGGAAGAGACGATCCGCCGCTACATCGAAAACCAGAAGGGCAAGTGACCGATGCCGGTCCTGAGCTACAAGTATCGCCTCTACCCGACCACGGCGCAGATTGCCGGGTTCGAGGCGATGCTTGGCGCCTTCTGCGACCTGTACAACGCTGCCCTCCAGCAGCGGATCGAGGCCTACCGCCGGGCCGGGAAGGCCCTGCGTTACGTCGATCAGGCCGGCGAATTGAAGACCGTCCGGGCGGCTGACGAGCGGCTGGCCCGCTACAGCTTCAGCGCCGAGCAACAGGTGCTCCGCCGGCTGGACAAGGCGTTCGTGGCGTTCTTCGGTCGCGTGAAGAAGGGCAAGGCCGGGTTCCCGCGCTTCCGCGCCAAGAGCATGTTCGACAGCGCCGAGTTCCGGGTTGGCGACGGGCTGACGATCCGCAAGAGCAAGCGCCTTGGTGTCGTTGGCATCCCTGGCGAGGTGAAGGTGAAGTGGCACCGCGATCTTCCGGCCTTCGCCAAGGTCGGAGCCGCCGTCCTGTCGCGCGCCGCCGGAAAGTGGTTCGTGTGCTTTCAGATCACGATGCCCGACGAAGAGGTTCAGCCGCGCGACGGCGCGTCGGTCGGCCTCGATCTCGGCCTGTCGTCGCTCATCGCCACCTCGGACGGGGAAACGGTCGCTGCTCCGCAGTGGACAAAGGGTGCGGCCAAGAGACAGCGTCGTCTTCAGCGTGCGCTTGCCCGCGCCAAGCGGGGCAGCAAGCGCAGGCTCAAGGCGAAGCGCAGGCTGGCCCGTCACAGCGCGGCTACGGCCAACCGGCGCAGGGACTTCCTGCACAAGCTGTCCCGCTCGCTCGTAGACCGCTACGCCGTCATCGCCTTGGAGGACTTGAGCGTTGACCGTCTGACCCGGTCGATGCTTGCCAAGGCCGTTCACAACGCCGCGTGGGGCCAACTTCGATCCTTCCTCGACTACAAAGCTGCGAACGCTGGTGTTCGGGTGGAAGCCGTCGATCCACGTGGGACAAGTCAAACCTGCCCGGAGTGCGGGGCCGTCGTCGCCAAGACGCTGTCCGACCGCACGCACCGCTGCGACTGCGGATGCGTGATGGATCGGGACGTTGCGGCGGCGAAGGTCATCCTGCAGAGGGCGGGACATGGAACAGGGCCGGGACACGGCCTTCGGACGTCAAGCCAGCGGGTTGCCGCATAGCTGGTCCGAGAAGCCGTCGCCCTTCAGGCGACGGAGTTGTCACCCCCGAAGATCGTTCCCGACCTGATCGTGCTGGGGGAGGCGGAGCGCCGGGGGGCGGCTACGCCCTGGCCCTCCGTTCTCGACCGGCTGGCGGCGATCCGGGGCACGGCGCGCCCGGTCCTGCTGTCCATCGCGGCGTCGAACCACGACCTGATGCTCCGGGCACGCGACCGCGGCTTCGACACCATCCACATCGACCCGGCGCCTTTGAACCTGGACGTTCTGCTGCTGGACTGCGTGCGCCGGATCGAAGGAGGACGGAGCTGACGGGGCGTCGATGGACTCCAAATGTTTTCATGAAACCATGTCATATTGTTTGATGCTGTTCTGATGATCGCCCGGGCCATGGAAAGAGGGCCGTGGAAAGAGGGGCGTGGACGGGAGCCATGGACAGGAGATACCGGTTCCTTGGCGACATCCGGGTTGACAAGATCCCCGCCCCAGCGGCTTTTCGACCCGGCCGGATCGCCGGACCGATTGTTTCTGCGAGGAGATGCGCATGCCCGACGACTTCGCCCCGGCCCGGAGCGCCGCTGCCGGGGACGGCCGCCGCAGGGCCGCCTTCTTCGACCGCGACGGCGTGCTGAACGAGGACATCGGCTTCGCGCACCGCCCCGACCAGATCACCTGGATGCCGGGGGCCAGGGAGGCGGTGAAGCGGCTGAACGATGCCGGCTTCCTGGTCTTCGTCGTCACCAACCAGGCCGGGGTCGCCCGCGGCCTCTACAGCGAGGAGCATGTGCGCACGCTGCATCGCTGGATGCAGGAGGAGTTGCGCGCCGTCGGTGCCCATGTCGACGCCTTCTACCACTGCCCGCACCATCCCGATCACGGCGAGCCGCCCTACCGGACCGACTGCCGCTGCCGCAAGCCGGAGCCGGGGATGCTGCTGCAGGCGATGGCGGAGTGGCCGGTGGAGCCGCGGGGCAGCTTCCTGGTCGGCGACCGCGAGACCGACGTCCAGGCGGCGCAGCGGGCGGGCATCGAGGGCACGCTCTACCACGGCGGCGATCTCGATGCGCTGGTCGCCGACATTCTTGCACGCCCCGGGCCCCGCTCCGGGAGCGGCGCGGAGGTCGAGGCCGTCCGCTAGGGCAGCCACGCCTCCAGCCAGGGACCCAGCCAGGGGGACAGCCACAGCCAGAGCAGGACGGCGGCGCCCAGCCACAGGGCGACCATCACCGCCGCGGCGGCGACGCTGACCGGCCGGGCGGCTTGGCGCGCCGCGGCGGCGGCCCGGTGTTCGGCCAGAAGCTGCGGCGGGATCAGGCGGACGACCAGAAGGATGCCGAGCGGCACGATCAGCAGATCGTCCAGGTAACCCAGCACCGGGATGAAGTCGGGGATCAGGTCGATCGGACTCAGCGCATAGGCGGCAACCGCCATCGCCAGCAGACGGACATGCCGGGGCGTCCGCGGGTCGCGCGCCGCCAGATAGACGGCAAGCACGTCACGCTTGATCCCGCGTGCCCATGTTTTGGCGCGTGCCAGTGTCGATGCTTCGGCGTTCGACGTCATGCCGCTGATGTCCGGTTGTGGTCCCTCCCATCGGCCGAACGGCAGGCAGGGTGAAAGGCTGTACCCCGAACCCCGGCATCCCGTCGAGCCCGGCGACCATGGAGCGGCGATCATCGGGACCACAGACCCGATACCACCCGAACGAGAGGGGAGCGCGATCTCGGCCGCCTTGGGTAGGGCCGGCAATCCTTTGGAATAAACCTCCCGCGTCCTTCCGGTCATGCGCAATCAGTCGTAGGTTTTTCTGCCCCTACAAGCAGGTTTCCCAAGAAGCGCCTTTGAACAAAATCCGGAGGCTCCCTATGCGGTTCCCGGTACTCGACGGATGGCGCGGTCTGTGCGCGTTATGCGTGGCTCTATATCATTTGCACACACTCGATCATTTCCACCTGTTCGGCTTCGTGCGCGGCAGTTACCTTTTTGTCGATTTCTTCTTTGTTTTGAGCGGTTTTGTCATAACTCACGCCTATTCCGGCCGCATCGGCGGGTCCGCATCGGCCGGTTCCTTCCTCGTCCGCCGCTTCGGCCGGGTCTGGCCGCTGCATGCGGCGGTGCTGCTGGCGTTCGTGGCGCTGGAATGCATGAAGGCCCTCTCCGGACCTGCGGCGGGGAATGCCGCCTTCACCGGCGCCTTCGCCCCGTCGGCCCTGGTCAGCAACCTGGCGCTGGTCCATGCGCTGGGGGTGGAGGACCAATGGACCTGGAACGTTCCGAGCTGGTCGATCAGCGCGGAGTTCTTCGTCTACATCACCTTCGCCATCCTGTTCCTGACCGTGCGGAAGACCAGGGTGCTGATCGCGGCGATGGTGGCGCTTGCCGCCCTCGGCGCCGGCGTGGTGATGGGGTTCTCCGCCAACCACATCGACACCAGCATCGACTACGGCTATTTCCGCTGCCTGTACGGCTTCTTCACCGGCTGTGTCGTCTATCGGCTGCATCAGGCGATCGGCGACAGGCGGATGTCCCGCCCTGCCGGCGGACTGGCCGAGGCGGGGGCGCTGCTGGCGGTCGTCGCCTTCGTCTCGGCGGCGGGGGGCAACGCCCTGTCGCTGGCGGCGCCGCTGCTGTTCGGGCTGGTGGTGCTGGTGTTCGCCTTCGAAGCCGGGCCGGTCTCCCGCCTGCTGGCGACATCCCCCTTCCAGCGGCTGGGCGCCTGGTCCTACTCGATCTACATGGTGCATGCCCTGGTGATCGCCGTGCTGCAGAAGGGCACGATGGTGGCGCAAGGGGTCCTCGGCCGGCCGCTGTTCGTCGAACGCCGGATCGACGGCGAGACCGACAGGCTGATCGCCTTCGGCGATGCCTGGATGATGGATCTGGTCGGCGTCGGCTATCTGCTTGCGGTGATCGGCCTGTCGGCCCTGACCTACCGCTTCGTCGAGCTGCCGGGGCAGGCCATGGTCAACGGCCTGCTGGTCCGCTCGCGCAAGGCCGCTCCGGCCAGCCCGGTGGCCGAGGCGGCGTGACCGCCGCAATCATCAAGGCGGCGTGACCGCCGCCTCTTCTTGGCCCTGCCGGCATCAATGGCGGGCGAAGACCTGCGGCCCGCCGGCACCGCCGAACAGCACGACCTGATAGGGCTGGCCGGTGCCCATGTCCATGCCGGGGGCGTCCTGCGGCATGCCGGGCGCCGACAGCCCGCGGGCCTGGGGCCGTTCGGCCAGCAGGCGCATGACGTCGGCCGCCGGCACATGGCCTTCCAGCACATAGCCGCCGACCCGCGCCGTGTGGCAGGAGCCCAGCTCGTCCGGCACCCCGGCGGCCTGCTTCACCGGCGTCATGTCGTCGACGGTGTGGACGGTGACGTCGAAGCCGGCCGCGCGCATGTGCCGCACCCAGCCGTCGCAGCATTCGCAGCCCGCGGACTTCCAGACCTCCACCGCCGCACCGGCGGCGGGGGCGGCGGCGCGGACCATGTCCGGCAGCGCCACGGCTCCGAGGCCGAGCGTCAGGACGGCGGCAGCCGCCCCCCACACCATCGTCCGCCGCGTCATCTTCATCGAAACTCTCCAAATCAAATCAGGGTCTTGTCTCATCCGTTCAGGACCGGACGGACAGAAGCCTCAGGGCATTGGCGGTGACCAGCACGGTCGCGCCGGTGTCCGCCAGGATCGCCGGCCACAGCCCGGTGACGCCAAGAACGGTGGTCACCAGGAACACCGCCTTCAAGCCCAGGGCCAGTGCGATGTTTTGCCGTATGTTGGCCATGGTGCGGCGTGACAACGCCACCATCGCCGCCACGTCGCCGACCCGGCCGTGCAGGATGGCGGCGTCGGCCGTCTCCAGCGCCACGTCGGTGCCGCCGCCCATCGCGATGCCGACATCGGCGGCGGCGAGCGCCGGGGCGTCGTTGATGCCGTCGCCGACCTTCGCGACCCGCTGCCCACCGGCCTGAAGGTCGCGGACGATGCGCAGCTTGTCCTCCGGCAGCAGCTGGGCATGCGCCTCCACCCCCAGCATGCCGGCGACCGCCGCGGCGGTCTCGGCGGTGTCGCCGGTGACCATCAGCGAGCGGATGCCGGCACGGTCCAGCGCCTCGATCCCCTGGCGGGCGTCGGCCCGCGGTTCGTCGCGCAGCGCGATCAGACCGGCGGCCTTCCCGTCGACCAGCAGGACCGAAACCGTCTTGCCCGCCTGCGCTAGGGCCGCGACCCGCTCCGCCTGCTCCGCGGTCAGCGACGGGGCGGCGGCCCGCGGCGACAGCAGCGCCACCGCAATCCCCCCGACCCGGCCCTGCAGCCCGGCGCCGGGCAGGGCGGTGACCTCGTCCGCCGCCGGCGGGGCGATGCCGCGCTCCGCCGCCGCGGCCAGGATGGCGCGGGCCAGCGGGTGGCTCGACCCGGCCTCCAGCGCCGCGGCGTCGGCCAGCAGCTCCGCCTCGCCGCTGCCCTCGCTTCCGTAGAAGGGGATCAGGTCGGTGACGCGGGGCCTGCCCTCCGTCAGGGTGCCGGTCTTGTCGAAGGCGACGGTGGTGATGCGGCCGAGCGCCTCCAGCACCGCGCCGCCCTTCAGCAGCAGGCCGCGCCGGGCGCCGTTGGACAGGCCGGCCGCGATCGCCGCCGGGGTGGAGATCACCAGCGCGCAGGGGCAGCCGATCAGCAGGACCGCCAGGGCGCGGTAGATCCATTCCGTCCAGTCGCTACCGCCAGGGCTGCCGCCGGAAACCAGCGGCGGGACGACGGCGACCAGGGCCGCCACCGCGACGATGCCCGGCGTGTAGAAGCGGGCGAAACGGTCGATCAGCCGCTCCGTCGGGGCCTTGCTCTCCTGCGCCTCCTCCACCAGCCGGACGATGCGGGCGATGGTGTTGTCGCGCGCCGCGGCGGTGACGCGGACGCGCAGCGCGCCGTCGGCGTTGATGGTGCCGGCGAAGACGGGATCGCCCTCGCCCTTGGGCTTCGGCACGCTTTCGCCGGTGACGGGGGATTCGTCGACGGCGCTGCTGCCGGACAGCACGATCCCGTCTGCCGCCACCCGGTCGCCGGGGCGGACCAGGATGACGGAACCGACCGCCAGCCCGGCGGCGGGAACGGTCTGCGGGGCGGCGCCGTCCCGCTCCAGCAGGGCCGTGTCGGGGACCAGGGCCGTCAGGCCGCGGATGCCGGCCCGCGCCCGGCCGGCCGCCACCCCTTCGAGCAATTCGCCGACCAGGAAGAGGACCAGGACCGTCGCCGCCTCCTCCACCGCGCCGATGACGAGCGCGCCGACGGCGGCGACCGTCATCAGCGTCTCGATCGAGAAGGGCGTGCCGGCCCGTGCCGCCGCCAGGGCGCGGCGCGCCACCGGGACCAGCCCGACCATCAGCGCCAGCGGGAAGGCCCAGCCCTCCGTCTCCGGCACCACCAGGCCGAGAAGCGTCGCGGCGGCGAGCGCGGCGCCGGCCGCCAAAGTCAGTGCCGCCTTGCGCCCGCGCCACCAGTGCGCCTCGGCCGGATCGGCGGGAGCATGGGAATGGGCGTGGGAATGGGGATGAGTATGGGCGGCATCGGCGTGGGCAGTCCCGCAGCAGCCCCCGCCGCAGGCCGGCGCTGCGGTCTCCGCCACCGGGTCGGCAGGAGCGGCACCATAGCCGAGTGCGGACAGCGGCCGGACGACGGCGTCCGCGCCCAGCGCCGCCTCGTGGGAGATGGTCACCGTTCCGCCCGGCACCGACACCCGCACCTCATGGATGCCCGGCACCCGGCGCAAGGCGGTCTCGATCTTGGCGGCGCAGGACCCGCAATCCATGCCGGAGACCCGGTAGCGGCTGGTGCGCAAGGCGATGTCCCCGGTCCGGACCTCGTCCTCCATTCCATGCATGGCGAAGCTCCTCGATCATGATGCGTTGTCGGCAGCGTCGTGTGAGCCTAAAATCTCCAGCGACTGGAGGATCAAGAGGGAAAAGGACCGCCATGCCCAGCTCAGTTCGCACCTCGCCCCCCGCCTCGAGCCTGGCCATCGGCGCGCTCGCCAAGCGGACCGGCGTGAAGATCCCGACCATCCGCTATTACGAGAGCATCGGCCTGCTGCCGGAGGCGCCGCGCACCGGCAGCAACCGGCGCACCTACGACGAGGCGTCGGTCCGCCGCCTGCGCTTCATCCGCCATGCCCGCGAGCTGGGCTTCGAGGTGGAGGCGATCCGCCAGCTCCTGACCCTGGCCGACGATCCGGGCCAGCCCTGCCGCGAGGCCGACGTGCTGGCCCGTGTTCATCTGGCCGAGATCGAGTCCAGGATCACCCGGCTGGAGGCCCTGCGCGACGAGGTGCGGCGCATGGTGGAGGGCTGCGCCCAGGATCAGGTGCGCAGCTGCCACGTGATCGAGGTGCTGGCCGACCACGCCCACTGCCTGCACGAGCGGCACTGAGAGCGGGTATCGGGTGCCGCCGGGGCAAAGCGCCGCAGCATCCGGCGGTCCCTATGACCTGGAGCCGGTTGCCCGGCCGATGGGGGTGTTTATAGTCGGGTCCGTGGAGTGTCGAAACCTTCCGTGCCTCCGGCCAGGCGGGCGCCGGGTCCCGCACGCCGGATCCCGCACAGGGACTGCATGGGGGAATTGATCGCCATGGCGACGGTAAAGGCCGGGAAACAGGGCTGGGACAGGGGTGCGGGACGGTGGTGAAGGCGGATCGGGCGCGGGCGTCATGCTGCGGCTTCTGAGGACCAACCGTCCGCTCCAGCGGATCGTGGCGCTCGGCGGGGTGGTGCTGGCGGCACTGTGCGGCGGCACCGTGGCGATCCTGGACCGGCTGCACGACGAAACGGTGGCGGAGGCCACGCTGGGCCTGCGCACGCTCAACGCCTCGCTGGCCGAGCAGACGGCGCGCACCATCGAAGGCATCGCGCTGACCGTCGACGGGATCGCCGAGCAGATCCCGGCCGAGTACCGGCACAGCCCGGAAGCTTTCAAGCGACTGCAGGGAGACCGGCAGGTCTACGAGATCCTGCAGGCCAAGGCGTCCAGCCTGCCGCAGCTGGAGGCGCTGAGCCTGGTCGCCGCCGACGGCAGCCTGATCAACTTCACCCGCCAGTTCCCGGCCCCGACGCTCGACCTGTCGCAACGCGACTATTTCCGCGCGCTCAAGGACAAGGATCCCGGTCGGGTCCACGTCAGCCGGCCGGCGAAGAGCATGGCCACCGGGGAATGGACGCTCTACATCGCCCGCCGCGTCAACAGCCCCGACGGCGGGCTGTCGGGGCTGGCGGTCGGCGCCATCCGGCTGTCCTATTTCGAGCAGTTCTACCGCAGGCTCCATGTCACGCCGGGCAGCGGCTTCAGCCTGTGGTGGCGCGACGGCATGCTGCTGGCGCGCTTCCCGGCGGTGCCGGACAAGGTCGGGACCATCGCCACCAGCCCCGAGGTCGCCGAACGGATCGCCCGGCATGAGGCCGGCACCTATGCGTCTCCCCGTTCGGTCGACGGCGAGGATCGCATCCTGTCCTTCCAGGCGCTGCGCAACTATCCGCTGGTGGTCGGGGTCAGCCGGACGCGGGCGGAGATCCTGGCCCGCTGGCAGAGCTCGGCGATGGTCATCGCCGCCGCCGGGCTGGTCAGCGCGGTGGCGCTCGCCCTGATGCTGTGGGCGATGGCGCGCCAGTTCCTCGCCTACGAGACCGCGAACCGCGCGCTCAGCGAGCGCCGGCAGGCGGTGGAGGCCCGCGACGAGGCGGAGGAGCATGTCCGCCAGTTGCAGAAGATGGAGGCGCTGGGCCAGCTGACCGGCGGGGTGGCCCACGACTTCAACAACCTGCTGCAGGCGGTCCGCTCCGGCCTGCATCTGCTGGAGGCCGGCGGCGAGATCCGGGGGACGGAGACCCGCCGGGCGCTGCAGGTCGCAAGCCAGGCGGTCGACCGCGGCGCCACCCTGACCCAGCATCTGCTGGCCTTCGCCCGCCGCCAGCGGCTGGCCCCGGCGCCGGTCGACCTCGGCGCCCAGGTGGCGGGGATGGCCACGCTGCTGGAACGCACGCTGGGCGGCGCCATCCGCATCCGCATCGACCGGGACGCCGCCATGCCGTCCGCCGTGCCGCCGGCGCTGGTCGATCCGCACCAGTTCGACATCGCCCTGCTGAACCTCGCCATCAACGCCCGCGACGCCATGCCGGACGGCGGCACCCTGACCATCGCCGTCACCAGCCTGTCGGTGGAGGAGGCAGGCAAAACGGCGGCGAACGAGGGGATTTCGCCTGCCCTGGCGCCCGGCGGCTATGTCGCCGTGACCGTGCGCGACAGCGGGACCGGCATGCCGGCGGACGTGCTGGCGCGGGCCTGCGAACCCTTCTTCACCACCAAGCCGGTGGGGCAGGGCAGCGGGCTGGGGCTGAGCATGGTGCATGGCCTGACCGCCCAGTCCGGCGGCGGCATGCGCCTGGAAAGCCATCTCGGGCTTGGCACCGCCGTCACCCTGTACCTGCCCCATGCTCCGGTTCATTCTTCGGCCCATCCTCCGGCCGGAACGCCTGCCGATGGCGCTTCCACCGCCGCCGAACCGCCGCCCCTGTCGGCCGGCCCCGCCCGCGTTCTGCTGGTGGAGGACGACGCCCTGGTCCGCATGGCGAACGCCGCGGTGCTGGCCGAAGCCGGAATGACGGTGACCGAGGCCGCCACCGGCGAGGAAGCCCTGGCCCTGCTGGAGGAGGATGGCGGGATCGGCATCCTGGTCACCGACTTCGCCATGCCCGGCATGACCGGTGCCGATCTGACCCGCCTCGCCCGCCACCACCGCCCCGATCTGCCGGTCCTGATCGTCACCGGCTATGCGGAGAAGGCGGTGCTGCAGGATTTGGGCGCCGAACCCGGCATCCGCATCCTGTCCAAGCCCATCCCGCCCTCGGCGCTGATCGGGCACATCACGGCGGTGCTGTAAGGGACAGGATCCGCGGTCGGCGCCCCTGCGCGATGGGCCCCCGCGCGATGATCACCGCCCCTCCACCGCGAAGCAGCCATGGCCGGCGGCCTTCAGGGCGACGCAGGCGGCGTCGGCATTCGCGGCGGGGAAGCCGGTCAGCCGGGCCTTGTAGAGGCCGCCGGAGCGGACGATCTCGGGGCTGGTGCCGGCGGCGAGCGCCCCCAGGCGCCTGGCGGTGTCGCCGGCGCTGCGCGCCGCGGCGGCACGGCTGGCGAAGGCGCCGACCTGGATGGACCAGGAGCCGGCAACGGCCCCCGTGGGTTTGGCCAAGGGCTTCGCGGAGGGCACGGCGACGCTCACCGCCGTGCTGCGTTCGGCGGCCGTCGAACTCTTCCTGGTGATCACCAGATCCGGGGTGGCGGGCGCCGGCCTGGCCGGGCTGGTCGGGCGCTTGAAGCCGATGTCCAGCAGATCGGCGACCCGGTCGTCGCGGATGGCGGCGCTGTGGCCGCCCATCACCACGGCGATCAGGCGGCGGCCGTCCCGCACCGCCGAGGCGGCGAGGTTGAAGCCGGACGCGGCGATGTAGCCGGTCTTGATGCCGTCCATGCCGGGATAGCGCGCCATCAGGCGGTTGTGGCCGTGGACCGTCGTGCCCTGCCAGTCGAAGCTGCGGCGCTGGAAATAGGCGTAGTGGCCGGCATGGCGGCGGATCAGCGCGCGGGACAGGATCGCCATGTCGCGCGCCGTCGTCCGCTGCAGCCGGTCGGGCAGGCCCGACGCGTTGCGGAACACCGTGCGGCGCATGCCGAGCGCGCGGGCACGGGCGGTCATCTTGCCGGCGAAAGCCGGCTCGCTGCCGCCCAGCGCCTCCGCCAGCACCACCGCGGCGTCGTTGGCCGAGCGGGTGACCAGGGCCAGGATCGCCTGCTCCACCGTGATGGTGCTGCCGGGGGCCAGCCACAGGCGCGAGGGCGGCATCGAGGCGGCATGCTGCGACACCACCAGCCGCTGGTCCGGCCGCAGCGTGCCGCGATCCAGCGCCTCGAAGGTCAGCATCAGCGTCATCATCTTGGTCAGCGATGCCGGATAGGTCAGGGTGTCGGCGTTGCGCGCCTGCAGGACCTTGCCGCTGCCAGCCTCCATCAGGATCTCCGCGGCGACCGGCGCCCAATCGGCCTTGCGGCTGCCCTTGGCCCAGGCCGGCTGCGAGACCAGCAGGGCCGAGACCAGAAGGACCGCGGCCGACAGGACCGCAAAGGCGGCCAGGGAGAGCGGCGGCGTCGAAGCACGGGCGAGCAGGGGCATCGTCTCAGGTCCGGCGGTTGGCGCAGCCCCGCTGCGGCACGGGCGCTGTCGGCTTTGTGGTTTCCCTCATGGGGTGGAAAGGACAGGCAGAGCAGGGCGGAGCGGGGCTGGACTGTCCGGCGGGCGTCACCGGCCGGACAGCATGGAGCCGACCATGGCACGGAAGGCGTCGACCGCCACCGGCTTGACCAGCACCCGCGTGTTGCGGCCCAGCCCGTCGGCGCCGTCGCCGGGCCGGTCGTCCAGGGCCTGGAAGGCGTAGCCGGTCAGGAACAGCACCCTCAGGTCGGGATCGCGCGCCTGCGCCATCTCCGCCAACTGGCGGCCGTTCAGGCCGGGCAGCCCGACATCGGTCACCAGAAGGTCGACCGCTTCGGCTTCGCTCAGCCGGGCGAGCGCCTCGGTGCCGTCGGCGGCCTCCAGCGTGGTGTAGCCGTCGCCCTCCAGCACCTCCACCAGCAGCATGCGGACGAGCTCCTCGTCCTCCACCACCAGCACGGTGCCCCGGCCGGCCCCGGCCCGCTCCGGCGGCGGTGCGGGGAGTTCGGCCGGTCCGGTTCCGTCGCCGGGAGCGGGAGCGGAAGCAGGGGCGGCGTGATCGCGCGGCAGGCACAGATGCACCGCCGTGCCCCGGCCGACCGCGCTGTCGATGCGGACGAAGCCGTCGGACTGGCGGGCGAAGCCGTAGAGCTGGCTCAGCCCCAGGCCGGTGCCCTGGCCGATCGGCTTGGTGGTGAAGAAGGGCTCGAAGACCCGGGCCAGCACGTCCGGCGGCATGCCGGTCCCGCTGTCGCGCACGGTCATCGCCACATAGTCGCCGGGCGCCACCCCGGGATCGTTGACGAGGTCGGCCGCGGCGAAGCTGGCGTTGGCGGTCTCCACCGTCACGGTTCCGCCGCCGGGCATGGCGTCGCGGGCGTTGATGACCAGGTTCAGCAGGGCGCTTTCGATCTGGTTCACGTCGGCACGGACCGGCCACAGCGGCTCCTCCAGCCGGCGCTCCAGCCGGATCGTCTCGCCGACCGACCGACGCAGCAGGTCCCACAGCCCCACCACCAGCGCGTTCAGGTCGGCGCGCTCCGGCTTCAGCGGCTGGCGCCGGGCGAAGGCCAGCAGGCGCCGGGTCAGGGTGGAGGCACGATCCACCGCGGCGCGCGCGGTGGCGGCGAAGGGCGCGATGTCGGTGCGGCCGGCCTCCAGCCGCTGTTCGATCAGTTCCAGGCTGCTGCTGATCGCCTGCAGCAGGTTGTTGAAGTCGTGGGCGACGCCGCCGGTCAGCTGGCCGACCGCCTCCATCTTCTGCGCCTGGGCCAGGGCCTCGCGCGCCTCGTCCAGCGCCTCCTGCGCCTTGCGGCGTTCGGTGATGTCGCGGGTGATCTTGGCGAAGCCGCGCAAGACCCCGGTCTCGTCGCGGATGGCGTCGATGACGACGCTGGCCCAGAAGCGGGTGCCGTCCTTGCGCACGCGCCAGCCCTCCGCCTCGAAGCGGCCCTCGTTCAAGGCGGTGGCGAGCGCCCGCTGCGGCATTCCGGCGGCGCGGTCCTCGTCCGTGTAGAAGCTGGAGAAATGCCGGCCGATGATCTCGTCGGCGCTGTAGCCCTTCATCCGCGCCGCACCCGCATTCCAGCTGCTGATGCGGCCGGTGGTGTCGAGCATGAAGATCGCGTAGTCGACCACACCCTGCACCAGCAGGCGGAACTGTTCCTCGCTGCGCCGCAGGGCCTCCTCGGCGATCTTGCGTTCGGTGATGTCGCGGGTGACCTTGGCGAAGCCCATCAGCGTGCCGGTCTCGTCGCGGACGGCGCGGATCACCACGCTGGCCCAGAAGCGGGTGCCGTCCTTGCGCACGCGCCAGCCCTCCGCCTCGAAGCGGCCCTCGTTCAAGGCGGTGGCGAGTGCCCGCTGCGGCACCCCGGCGGCGCGGTCCTCGTCCGTGTAGAAGCTGGAGAAATGCCGGCCGATGATCTCGTCGGCGGTGTAGCCCTTGAAACGCGCGGCCCCGGAATTCCAGCTGCTGACGATCCCGTTCGGATCGAGCAGATAGATCGCGTAATCGCCGACGCTGTCGACCAGCAGCTGGAACCGCCGTTCGCCGGAGATGGGCTCCCAGGCGGACGTGGCGTGTTCAACCTTCATAACAACGACTTTCCGGAACACGGGTGGAGAGGAAACAAGGCCACCGATGATCCGCGGTCGATGCCGACAGGGTCAATAACCCAATGCGAATAGTCAGGTATTATTCCGCTGCATCACGCGAAATATTCCTAAAAGAGCCCTCGGGAATTTTGAAAGGGGATTTTCAATCGCCGGGACCGCGGCCGGTCGGAAAAGGGTCCGGCAACGGGAAAAGAGGTGGGGGGAAAAGAGGCGGGATAAAAAGGGGCGGGGCGGCGAACCGCCCCGCATGGTCCCCTTGGCAAGGACCGGACCCGCGCTCAGCGCGGGGCCAGCACCATGACCATCATGCGGCCTTCGACCCGGGGCATCTGCTCGACCTTGGCGATGTCCTGGAGCTGGTCGCGCACGCGGACGAGCACGTTCAGACCGAGATCCTGGTGCGCCATCTCGCGACCGCGGAAGCGCATGGTCATCTTGACCTTGTCGCCTTCCTCGATGAAGCGGATGGCGGAGCGCATCTTCACGTCGTAGTCGTGATCGTCGATGTTCGGCCGAAGTTTGATTTCCTTCAGCTCGATGATCTTCTGCTTCTTCCGCGCCTCGTTGGCCTTCTTCTGCTCCTCGAAGCGGAACTTGCCGTAATCGAGGATCTTGCAGACAGGCGGATCCGCCTGGGGCGCCACTTCGACGAGGTCGAGGTCGGCATCTGCGGCGGCTTCCAGCGCTTGGCGGAGCGGCACCACGCCGACCATCTCGCCGTCGGCGCCGACGAGGCGGACCATCCGGGCGGTGATTTCACGGTTGAGGCGCGGGCCTTCGCGGACGGGGTCCGCGTCGTAGAGCTTGGCTATGGTGATCTCCTATGGCTGTGGAGGGGTAGAAAGGGACGAGCCCGGGCTAAGAGTCTCAGCCCAGGATGTCGAGCACAATCTGCCGCAGTTCGCCCCGGGTCAAGCCGGACGGCTCCGGATTGGAGCGGAAATCCGACTTTTTGCCGTCAACTGCGGCGAATTGGCCGGCAGAGGAGTGGGTGGAACGGCGGGTGGCGGCCAGATGGGCCGGCGCAAGCGCGGACTGGGCGGCGAAATGGCCGGTGGAATGGGAAGCGGTCGACAAGATCGGGGTCGTCATGAAAATCCTCCAGGCCGGATGGGCGGACCGATGGACTCGGGGGCCGGCCGGCTCTTTGTGAGTGTGGCGTCTTGAAACGGGAGCCTTTGCGGCGGACACCGCCCGGCAAGGCTCCGATAAGCGGGACCGGCCCCGGAACGGGCATGCCCCCAAAAGACCGGCGTTCCCGAGGAAAGCTCCCCCTCGATGAACCGGAGGGGGCAGGGAAGCGCACCGCGAATGCGGTGTCGGCCATGTTCCGAGATGGGGGTGGGGACAGGTTTTTTCAAGTTGCTCCGCTCATCTCCTCCTTCTGGCTAAGGGGCCTCCAGGGAACGCGCGGGCGGCCCCATGGTTTCGTCTCCACCGGTCCGTCGCGCAGGATGGCCGGAAGGAGGGCGGCGATGCGGTGGCAGGGCGGACGGGAAAGCGAGAATGTCGAGGACCGGCGCGGCCAGGGCGGGATCGGCGGCGGAGGCTTCGGCCGTGGAGGGTTCGGAGGCGGAGGCCGGGGCGGCATCCGCATCGGCAAGGGCGGGCTGGGCATCGGCGGGGTCGTCGTGCTGCTGCTGGTGTCGGTGGTGCTGGGCGTCGACCCGACGGTCCTGCTGAACGGCGGCGACCCGGCGGACCAGAGCACGGCCGGGCGGACGCAGATCGGCGAGGCCGCCCCGCGCAGCCAGGCCGACGACGAGCTGAAGCGCTTCGTCTCCGTCGTGCTGGCCGACACCGAGGACACCTGGCGGGGCCTGTTCCAGCAGATGGGGCGCCAGTACCAGGATCCGACGCTGGTGCTGTTCACCGGCACGGTGTCGTCGGGCTGCGGCCGGGCCCAGGCGGCGATGGGGCCCTTCTACTGCCCGATGGACCAGAAGCTCTACATCGATCTCGGCTTCTACCGCGAGCTGCGCGACCGCTTCCAGGCGCCGGGCGACTTCGCCCAGGCCTATGTCATCGCCCATGAGGTCGGCCACCATGTGCAGACCCTGCTGGGCATTTCCGAGCAGGTGCAGGCGGCCCAACAGCGGGCACGCAACCCGGCCGACGCGAACGCCCTGTCGGTGCGGCTGGAACTGCAGGCCGACTGCTTCGCCGGACTCTGGGGCAACCATGCCAACCGCGACCGTAAGATGCTGGAACCCGGCGATGTCGAAGAGGCACTGACCGCCGCCAGTGCCATCGGCGACGACCGCCTGCAGCGTCAGGCGAGCGGCACCGTCAGCCCCGACAGCTTCACCCACGGCAGCTCCGCCCAGCGCGTCCGCTGGTTCCGCACCGGCCTGGAAAGCGGCCGGATCGAGGCCTGCGACACCTTCGGCACGGACCGGCTGTGAGGGGAGCAGGCTTGACCGTTATCCGTTACATAACACATACTCATCCGCAAGGGGACGCGGATGCCGATAAGAACCTGTGCGGACAAGCGGACAGCGGATTTCCTGGCCGGCAAGCGGGTGAAGGAGTTCCAATCCTTCGAGCGTCAAGCCGCCAAGGCATTGACCAAGCTTCAGGCGGCCACCCGGCTGATGGATCTCCGGCACCCTCCGTCCAATCGCTTCGAAGCGTTGGGCGGGGAACGGAAAGGCCAGTACAGCATCCGGATCAACGACCAGTGGCGAGTCTGCTTCCGCTGGGCCGTGGTTGGAGACACCCAGGCGGATGCCGACCTCCTGACCGTTCCAGGAGAGCCCTACGACGTCACGATCGCCGATTACCATTGAGGTCGCCATGAGCCATCCCGCCATCGACAACCTGCCGCCCATCCATCCCGGCGAGTTCCTGCGTGACGAGTTGGAAGCGTTGGGTCTCAGCGCCCGGCGCTTTGCCGAGCATATCGGCGTGCCGCCCAACGCGGTGACCGAGATCATGAACGGCGAGCGCCGAATCACCGCCCCGATGGCGCTGAGGCTGGGCAAGGCCTTCGGAACCGACGCCCGCTATTGGACCAACCTGCAGGGCATCTTCGAAACCAAGGTCGCGCGGGCGGAAATCGGCGATGCGCTGGATGCCATCAAGCCGCTGCCGAATCTGGGCAAGGCGGCTTAACGCCCCGCCCCGCGCATGAGCCGCAGATAGTCGAGCACGCGGGCGGTGCGCCAGTCGGGGTCGGCCCAGCAGGCGGCTTCCCGCGCGCGGCGGCAGGCGGCCACCGCCTCCAGCCGGGGCTGGCCGGTCAGCGGGCGCAGGTCGGCGGGGATCGCGGCGAGACAGGCGGCGGCGAGTTCCGCGGGCGGGGCGGGAGCGGTCTCCAGCCAGCGTTCGGCATCCCGGAAACGGTCGCGGCACATCAGCCCGATCATGTAGTCGCAGGCCGATTGCAGACCGGGAGCCAGCCGGCCGGGGCTGACCGACAGGACCGGCAGCAGGGGCGCCAGGGTCGGCGCCAGATGGTTGGCGTAGAGCGTCGCCCCCCAATAGCGCTCCGCCGTCTGCCGGAAATGGTCGAGGTCGCGCACCGGCACCAGTCCGGACACCTCGATGGGCAGGATCTCCACCTTCGGCTTGGTGACCACCACCGTGTCGTTCGACACGTCGACATAGAGCGCGCCGATCTGCAGCGCGTTCTGGAAATACTGCTCGCGCAGGACGCCCCAGACGCTTTGCAGCACGCCGCCCTCCTCGACGAAGGCGCGCAGCGCGCGCTCCACCGGGCCGGCAGGCTGGACCAGACGCTGCGACAGGCGGGCGAAGAGGTCGCGGGTGATCTCCTCGCAGCGGCCATAGGGATAGGGCTTGCCGCCGGCCGGCGGCAGGCCGGCGAGCGCCCGGTCGCTCTCTTCGCGGAGAGCCATGAAATAGCCGTAGAGGGCAGCCGGATCGCCGCCAAGGTGGCGGGCGGTCAGCGCCGACTGGCGCTCGTCCACCGGGGCGATCTGCTGGGGCAGGAGGGGCGGGGAGTGCAGCGGTGGCGACATCGCAGGGATCAGCCTGCCGTGGCCGCTGCGTGCAGACGTTGGAGGATATCCAACGCCTCAAGAATCTCTTCCCTGGACGGCGGGGGCGATTCATCCTCCGGCGGATAGCGATAGTCCGTGGCCCAGGCGGTGAACGGCCGGCATCGATCGAGATCGGCGCTCAACATCGGATGCAACGGCGCCACGGCATCCGCCAACTCGTCAAGGTCATGAATTTTGCGAAAACCTACGCCAGCAGCGATCAACAAGCCCTTCATGGTTTTTTCCGCCGCCTGCTGACAATGATAGGCGGCGTTCCCCAGGGAAGGCGGCTCGATGGAAAGGCAGGCCCGAACCACACGCAGATCCTCGGCAGCGACGGCCCACCAACGCCCCGCCGCCTCCAGGACAACCTTGCGGTCAGTGCCGTTCATAGACGACGACACCTTCCTGATCGGCGGTATGGGACAAGGACCCGACCACGCCCCGCCTGCGCTCGAACACCGATTCCCGGCACGCGACGATGTCGACCGCGCGGTGGTAGGTCTTGCGCGCCTCGTACTTGCCTCGCCAGGACAGCCGCTCCGGCGGCGTATCGTCATCGACGATGATGAAGAGGTCGTAGTCGCTGTCATCCCCCGCATCGCCACGGGCTTGCGAACCGAACAGGATCACCTTGCGCGGCTGGAAATATTCCACGACCGGACGAAGAAGCTCGTTCGGCACCTCCGCTGCGGAAGCTCGGCTCTCCTGCTTGCCCCTTTCCTGCCCGACCGTCGCCATGATCGTTCCCTTCAGCAACGCTCAACCATAACAAAGACTACGCACGACCGGCAGCCATCCGCCGCACCGAAGCACCGTGATACCATAAGGAACGGGGGATTGAGGATGTTCCTGTAATGTTCTATATTCTGCTTCATGGCGAAACGTGTGATAAAACTCTCTAAATGGGTAGCGGAGAACGGCATCAGCAAGCTGACCGCTTGGCACTACCCCACGGCCGGCAAGATCCCCGGCGCCTACAAGAAGCCGAACGGGCAATTCATCGTCGAGGTTGAGGAACCGGAACCGGAGACGTACGCCGCGCTCTACGCCCGCGTGTCTTCCCACGATCAGAAGGCCGACCTCGACCAGCAAATCGCCCGACTCGCCACCCATGCCGCCAACGCGGGGCTGAAGGTTGGCAAAGTCGTCATGGAGATCGGCTCCGGGCTCAACGACAAGCGTCGGGAGCTTACCAAGCTCCTCGCTGATCCCGCCGTCGACACCACCGTTGTCGAGCACAAGGATCGGCTCACCCACTTTGGCTTCGAACACCTCCACTCCGCACTCGCGGCCACGGGGCGCAGGATCATCATCGTTGCCCCTGGAGAGGTCGAAGATGATCTCGTTCACGACATGGTCGACCTGATAACCTGTCTGTCGGCTCGTCTTTACGGCCGCCGCTCTGCGCGCAATCGTGCCAAGCGGGCGTTGGAGGCGCTCAATCCGTGAGCCGCACCTTCTGCGCCCTTGTCCGCGATCCGCTTGCCGACGCCGTTCTGGCGCCGTTCGGCGCGATCATGGCTCGGGCTCGACATTGGCAGTTCCGCGAACTGCACATCCGCGGGTGCGCCAAACTCACCGTTCGCAAGGCCGCGCAGGCCCGGTTCGGCTTGACCAAGCGCCATGCGCTGGCCAACGAGTTCGATCTCGATCAGGCGGTCAACGCCTGGCGCGGCACGCTGGAGCACCGCCGGCAGTCCTTGTCTGATCGCCTCGAGGCGGTCGGCGATCGCGTTGCCCGCCTCGACCGGCAGATCGCTGATCCCAAGACGTCGGACCGCAAGCGTCACCAGAAGGAATTCACGCGCCACCAGAAGAAGCTCCACATCGGCACGCTTCAGGCGGCGCTGATTCAGGTGAACCACGACCTGCGCGGTGCGCCGCAGGTCTGCTTCGGCGGACGCGCGCTATTGCGTGACGGCGAGACGGAGGCATGGCGCGTCAAGCGGAGCAGCCGCTTTCTGCTGGTCGGCTCCAAGGACGAGAGCGGCGGTAACCAGACCTGTCAGTACGATCCGGTCAAGGGCACACTCACGCTGCGTCCGCCGGACGCCGTGATCGAGGAGTTGCGCGCTGAGCACGGCGACCGTTTCGACCGGCATGGGCGCATCGTGCTGGACGGCGTGCGGTTCCGCTATGGCCAGGACCGCGTGGCTGCAGCCGTGGATCGAGGCGTTGCACTGACCTGGCTGCTGTTCCGCGACGAGCATGACCGTTGGCACGCGCACGTGTCCTTCGACGAGGACCCGGCCGAGGTCGTCACCGATCTGCGGGTTGCCTGTCTGGGTGTTGACCTGAATGTGGACCATCTCGCCATCGTGGTTGCCGACCGCTTCGGCAATCCGATCGACCGCCTGCGGCTGCCGTTTCCTGAGGCGGGGACCGAGGCGGACGTGGCTGCGGCGATGATCGGCGATGCGGCGCGCGACCTGTGTGCGTTGGCGCTGAAGCACGGCGCCGGTGTCGCCGTGGAGAAGCTGGATTTCGGCCGCGAGAAGGCCGCCCCGAAGGAATACGGGCGCAAGCACGCCCGCCGTTTGTCGTCGTTCGCCTACAAGGCGTTCTACGAGGCGCTGGCGGCACGCTGTGCTCGTGAGGGGATCGATCTGCACGCGGTCAACCCCGCGTTCACCTCGGTCATCGGGGGACTGAAATACGCAACGGGCCGAGCCATGACGCGCCATGAGGCGGCAGCTCTGGTGATCGCCCGGCGTGCTCAAGGATTCGGAGAGCGTCTCGTCTGTATGCTGGATGGCACCCTCGACGCACCTGGAAGGATGCGCGCGAGGCATGTGTTCAGCCGATGGCGGGCCGCTGGCCGAAGGCTATCCGCGGAAGGCAATGGTGCCGTTCGACCGCGGCGGTCGGCTGGAGGAACACGACGGACCGGGGCGGCGTCGGATGGGAAACTATCCAGCAACGCCGGGCCTGCGCAGCGGACACGGAGCCGACGCGCGGAGAGGACCGGGTCCGGCTCCCAGCAAGTCGGGGGCGCCGTTGCCCTGGCGAGTCAGGCCTGAAATGTCTGATGATTAAATCACCAACGGTTGCGCAAAGCCGTGCCGGCCGTCACACATTCATCTGCCGCAGGCGGGATCCCCGTCCGGGCGGCCCAGTCCTTTCGAACGGAACGGCATGATGAGCACAGCGGACACCGCACCCGATCTCCAGGCGCCCGACATCCAGTCTCTGGAAAGCGCCTATCGCGGCCGCAGCGCGCGGGTGGCGGTGATCGGGCTCGGCTATGTCGGGCTGCCGCTGGCCCTGGCGCTGACCGGGGCCGGCTTCGCGGTCACCGGCTTCGACATCGACCCGGCGAAGGCGGCGGCGCTGAATGGCGGGCGCTCCTACATCCGGCAGATCGCCGACGGGCGCATCGCCGAGGCGGTGGCGACCGGGCGGTTCCGGGCGACGACCGATGCCGACGAATTCGCCGCCTGCGACGCCGTGATCGTCTGCGTCCCCACCCCGCTGTCGCCGCAGCGCGAACCGGACCTGAGCTTCGTCGAGGCCTCCACCCGCCTGATCCGCGACCGGCTGCGGCCGGGCCAGCTGGTGGTGCTGGAATCGACCACCTGGCCCGGCACCACCGACGAGGTGATGCGGCCGATCCTGGAGGAGACCAGGCTGGCCAGCGGGCGGGATTTCTTCCTGGCCTATTCGCCCGAGCGCGAGGATCCCGGCAACATCACCTTCACCACCAGCACCATCCCCAAGGTGGTCGGCGGCGACGACGAGGGGGCGCGGCGGCTGGCGGTGGCGCTCTACGAGCAGGTGGTGCCGCAGGTGGTCCCCGTCTCCGGCACGCGGGCGGCGGAGGCGACCAAGCTGACCGAGAACATCTTCCGCTCCGTCAACATCGCCCTGGTGAACGAGCTGAAGATCGTCTTCGAGCCGATGGGCATCGACATCTGGGAGGTGATCGAGGCGGCGAAGACCAAGCCCTTCGGCTTCATGCCCTTCTATCCCGGCCCCGGCCTGGGCGGCCACTGCATCCCGATCGACCCCTTCTACCTGACCTGGAAGGCGCGCGAGTACCAGATCTCCACCCGCTTCATCGAGCTGGCGGGCGAGGTCAACACGATGATGCCGCGCCATGTGGTGGACCGCCTCGCCCTGGCACTCGACCGAAAGTCCGGGATCGGGCTCAGCCGGTCGCGCATCCTGCTGGTCGGCATGGCCTACAAGAAGAACGTCGACGACAGCCGGGAATCGCCGGGGCTGCGGCTGATGGAGATGCTGCTGGAGCGTGGGGCGGCGGTCGACTACCACGACCCCTTCATCCCGGTGCTGCCGGTCACCCGCGAGCATGCGGCGCTCGCCGGCCGGACCTCCATCGCCTGGGAACCGGAAACGCTGGCGGGGTTCGACGCGGCGGTGATCGTCACCGACCATGACGGCATCGACTATCCAAGCCTCGCCGCCCATTGCCCGCTGGTGGTCGACACCCGCAACGCGATGCGGACCGTCGAGGGCATCAAGGGCTTCGCCGACCGCATCGTCAAGGCCTGAGGAAACCCGGGCCGCCGGAGGAGGGCCGGCCGCCTCCCTCCCGTGGCCCCCTGCCGCGAACCGGTGCAGGGCTCAGAGTTCCTCTTCGCCGCCGAAATCGCCCCAGCCGCTGTCCTCGACCGTCTGTTCGACATGGTCGGTGGCGGCAGTGGCCGCGTCGGTGGCGGCGGTCGCGGCCTCAGCCGCCACCGCCTCGCCGCCCGAGAACATGCTGGACAGCGCGCTGCCGATCAGCATGCCGCCGGCGACGCCGGCCGCTGTCTGCATGGCGCCGGCCATGAAGCCGCCGCCGGCCCGCGGCTGCTGGGCATAGGCGGCGACGCGCGGGTCGCCATAGGCGGGAGTGCCGGGAGCAGCCGGCGGACGGCCCCAGGGCGAACCGGACGGCATGGCGGCAGCGGCCGGGGCGGCCGCCGGATATGACGGCTGCGGAGCGGGCTTGGCGGCACCGCCGAACAGGCTGCCGAACAGACCGCCACCGCCGGATTGGGCCGGGGCGGCTGCAGCGGCGGGACGCTCGCGCAGTTGGCGCTCCAGTTCCTCGTTGCGGCCCTGGGAGGCGGCGAGCGCCTGCTCCATCATCACGATGGCCTGCGCCATCAGATAGGGGGCGGCCGGCTGGCGGGCGATCCGTTCGCGGATCAGCGCCTCGGCCTCGGGATCGCGCGGGCCGGATTGCGCCTCGGCCTGATGCAGCTTGGCGAACAAGTCGTCGATGATCTGGCGTTCGGTGTGGTCCATGGCGATGCTGGTCCTCAAAGAGGGTTGCAAAAGGAAGGGAACAAAAAGGCCCCTGGTTCGGTCACCCCTCGGCACCTGTCGGCAGGCAGGAACGCTGGCGCGGGCCTGCATCCGCAGAATGAGTGAAAGACGGGATTGGACCAGGGTAGGGGCGGGGAGTGCCGCGCTTCGGTGCGGGGCTGTCGGTTTTTCAGCAAAGATAGTCCCTCCAAGTGCGCTGAACCTCCCCATAGCTAACGCCGGGGGTTCTGGGGGTGCCTGCGCCGGACCTCTCTGCGGCTCTCGCTTGCGCTACAGCATCCGCAGCCTCGGTCCGGCGGCCCTCCCCCTGCAACGGGCGATCCGCTCCGACGCCCTTTCGGACGTTGGGAAGGGCGAAGCCCACCCCAATCGCAGATTGGTTGAAGCCCGACGCCGCCCGTCTCAGCAGCGGTTCCGCAGCCGCCCAATGCACCGCGCATTGGGATGTGTCGAGCCTGTCCCATTCGACAAAGCGCGCCAGCCACGCCGAATACAAATCGCGCTGTACCCGGCTGCCATCAGCAAGCACGTGCCACCGCTGGGACAGCGGCTTCTTCACGTACTCGCCCGTGTCGTGGCTAATCTGCGACAGCCGCGTCGTCCGCGTTGCAAACTCGACCACCGAAGCACCGGCACTCGCAGCCTTGCGCTTCAGCATCGAGACGAACAGGGACGGCGCGCGACGCTTCACGCTCCGGCCGAAATTCCTCTGGAAACTCCGGTAACTCACCTTCTCCGTCTTGATGGTGTTCCCCTGCGCCAGCACCCGGTTGGCGAGTTCGCCGTGGGCACGCTTGCGCTCCGCTGCCAGACGCCGTTCCACCTCAGCCTTCTTGGCCGCCAGGACGCGGTAGCGGCGCGAGCGCACTGCGATGCGCGCACCCCGGCGGTACGTGCCGTCCGCATTGAAGGCGTCGGGGTTGGTGGCGCGGCGGGACCGGTCCATGGCGCGCTGGAAACGGCGGATCGCCCGGTCCATGTCGGCCACGCCTGGGCAGAACGGCTCCAGCGTGGCATCCGTGTCCGACACGGCGGCGAGGGTGCTTGGCCCGAGGTCCAGGCCGACGATGCCTGCGCCGACCGGAAGGCGCTCCTTGCGCGGCGCCAATCCCTCCTGCACCAGTTGGGCGTACCAGCGCGTCTTGCCGCGCACGCTCCGTCGCAGGACGCGGACGTACTTGGTCCGGCACGACAGCGCCTGCTCCTGCCAACCGTCGCGGTCGCGCGGATCGCGCAGGAGCGGCAGGACGAGGCCGTCCCACAGCACGACGGGTATTTCGTCCTGCCAGCGCAGGCGGATCACCGCGTCGCCCTTGCCCTCGACCGAGTGCAGGCGGTTCTTGCCCTTGAAGCGGGGGCGCCCCCGCTTGCCAAAGGCGTGCATCTGCACCGCCTTGAAGGCGCGCAAGGACGTGGTCTGCGTGTCGTGGCTGCCGAGGTGCTGGCCGATCCAGCAAGCGTCCCGGCAAGCCTCGGCGTGCTTCTGGATCGATGCGGGGAAGAAGCCGAAACGCAGCACGGTCGCCTTGAACAACGCCGTGCGCTGCTTTCCTTTGAGCATGGCGCGGGCGGCCTGCCAGTCCTTGGACTGGCGCATAAGGGCAAGGCGCTTCAGCGCCTCGTCCAGGCAGGCATTGTATATGTGGCGTGCCGCCTCAAAACGCACCGCCAATACACGCTCGTCCGCCGCGTTGGTGCACAGTGGAAGTTCGGCAATGAAGGACGGGGTGGCGGCGCGCATAGCTTTGACATTCCTCTGGTTGTCAATGGTCTGCGTAATGACGGCAAGCGGCGCCGCGCCGCCGGTGCAGGCGAAGTACAGGACTCGACGGCGTTGTTCTTCGAACGATGCTCGCTTGTCGCTATTAGACAGCGCCTCCCTAGCCAACGTCCCCGCGATTTCGCCTGCGGCGAAGCAGCGCTGCTCCCATGGCCAAAGCCACGGACTTGCATGCTGCCAAGGTCACGCCCGTCGGCGCAAAAGCAGGTGAAGAGATCCGACATCGCGACCACGTCTAAGTCGCCAGAGGGGCCCGGATCCAGGTGTTGAGCACGTGGCCCCGTCCCGCTTTCCTGTCAAGACGGCACCTGCACAATTTGCGCCCCAAGGGGGCCGGGCTTGGAGCGGGGCCTGGACCGGCGATTTTCCCCATCCTATAAGAGGCCATGGCAACATTGCAGGAAGCGCTGATCGCAGCGCTGGATCATCAGGAGGCCGGGCGCTTCGGCGAAGCCGATATCCTGTATCGCCGCATCCTCGATGCCGCCCCCGGCCATCCCCATGCGCTTCACCTATGGGGCATCCTGGCAGCGCTGACCGGACGGCCGGAGGAAGCCGCAGGCCGGATCGCGCAGGCCATCGCCGTCACTCCCGACGTCGCCGATTTCCATGTCAATCTGGCGCGGGTCCAGGCCGCGCTGAACCGGCCCGACCGGGCCGCCCGGCATTACGCCCATGCCGTCACCCTGCGGCCAGACGAGGCGGGGACACGCTTCCAACTGGCAGGGTTGCTCCAGGAACTGGGGCGACTGGCCGAGGCAGAGGAGCAGTATGAGGTACTGCTGGCGGCGGCGCCACTCCATGCCGACCTCCACCTGAACCGTGCGCTGCTGTGCGAGGCGCAGGGGCAGGCTTCGAGGGCGCGGGACGGCTTCCGCACGGTGCTGATGCTGGAACCGGCGTCCCCCAAGGCGCTGCTGCGGCTTGCTGCCATGGAGCAGGGGGCGGGGCGAAACGGTGCCGCCCTGGCCATCCACCGTCGCGGCATGATCGCCCTGGGAAACCCGTCTGATGCCTGGCCGTTCACCACCCTGGCCACGCTGCTGGCGGGGGAGGGGCTGCCGGAGCGGGCGGCGGAGGCCGCACGCATCGCCGTGACGCTCGCGCCCGACGACCCCGTCCTGTGGAACGAGCTTGGCAACCGACTGAAGGGCCTGGGGCGGCAGGGGGACTCCCTTGCGGAGTCGGTGGCCGGCTATGGCCGCGGGCTGGTCCTGCTGCCGGGGAATCCCGTGCTGCTGAACAACCGCGCCGACGGCTGGCTGAAGCTGGGAAGGCTGGAGCGGGCGGAGCGGGACGCGCGGGCCGCGGTCGCGGCGGACGCCGGCTTCGCCATGGGCTGGAACACGCTGGGCTCCGCCCTGATGGCGCGGGGAGATGCCGGGAACGCGCTGGACGCCTATGACCAGGCGATGCAGGCCGACCCGGCCAACCACGCTCAGGCCCGCTTCAACCGCTCCATCGCCCTGCTGACGCTCGGCCGGCTGGCGGAGGGGTGGGACGAGTATGAACAGGGTTGGGCCGTGGCCTCCGGCCGGTTCCCGCGAGTCGGATTTCCCCAGCCGCTTTGGGACGGGCAGCCCCTGGCCGATGGCGGGCGGGGCGACGGCAGCCTGCTGGTGTGGGGCGAACAGGGGCTGGGCGACGAGGTGATGTTCGCCAGCCTGATCCCACAGCTGGCCGGGGAAGGCGTGCGGGTGGTGCTGGACTGCGACGCGCGGCTGGCCCCGCTGTTCGCCCGCGGCCTGCCCAACACCCAGCCGGGCGTCACCGTGGTCGCACGCACCGAACCGCTGAGCGGCCGGCTGACCGCGCCGGACGTGGCCGCGCAAATCCCGGCCGGCAGCCTGCCGCGCCTGATGCGCCGCCGGATGGAGGATTTCGCCGGCCGCCAGCCCCCCTTCCTGAAGGCCGATCCCGAGCGGGTGGCGGAGCTGCGGCAGCGGATCGGGGACGGCCATGGACATGGATATCGGCTGGTCGGGCTTTCCTGGAGCAGCAAGAACGCCTCGGTCGGGCATCTGCGCTCCATCCCGCTCGACCGGCTGGCCGGGGCACTGGACGGGACGGATGTCAAACTGGTCAGCCTGCAATATGGCGACGTCGCCGCGGAGGTTGCCGCCGCCGGCATCGCCGATCCGGGGCTGGACGCCTGGGGCGACATTGATGGGCTGGCGGCGCTGATCGCCGCCATGGATCTGGTGGTGTCGGTGGACAACTCGACCGTCCATCTCGCCGGCGGGTTGGGGCACCCAACCTGGGCGCTGCTTCCCCACGCCGCCGACTGGCGCTGGATGCAGGGGCGCCACGACACGGTCTGGTATCCGTCGGTCCGGCTGTTCCGGCAGACGGCGCCGGGCGACTGGGACGGCGTGCTGCGGGACCTGCGCGAGGCGATGCGGCAGGGCTGAAGGGACGGGCCGGAGGCGCGATTTTGCTCCCGCCATATGGACGCCGAAGGGAACTGTCCGCTTTAGCCGGCAGGGGAATTCGGTCCGCAAACTTGCGAAGCGCTCGGGCGGGCATATATCAGAACAAACGCAGGACAGCACGGCGCTTAGGAGCTGAGCCAAAATAGATGAATCGACCGGGCTTGCTGTGCGGTCGGGGATTCTCAGGGGGCGTCGG
Organism: Azospirillum largimobile; assembly: GCF_977007025.2. Taxonomy (NCBI): domain Bacteria; kingdom Pseudomonadati; phylum Pseudomonadota; class Alphaproteobacteria; order Rhodospirillales; family Azospirillaceae; genus Azospirillum; species Azospirillum largimobile. Next base: position 99,083 of record NZ_CDRMUA020000007.1, on the reverse strand, counting down.
GGTCGGTAGACTCGTCGGCATGATTGATGAAGCCGTGCTGCGCCGCCAATATGCCCTTTTGCGTCCGAGCCTGGACGAGCGGGGCCGCCGTCTGTTCGCCGCCACCCAAGCGCAGGCGCTCGGCCGTGGCGGGATCGCCGCGGTGGCACGGGCCACCGGGATCGCACCGAGCACCATTGGGCGCGGTTTGAAGGAGATCGCCGCTGGCGTAGCGCCGTCTGGGCCACGGTTACGGCAGCCGGGCGGTGGGCGCAAGCGGTTGACTGACAGGGATCCGCTGCTGGAGCGCGCCCTGCTGGAGTTGGTCGGGCCGATGACGCTGGGCTGTCCGGAGCGGCCGTTGCTATGGGTGTCCAAGAGCCTGGAGAAGCTGGCGGCGGCCTTGCGGGACAGAGGTCATCGGGTGTCGGCCAACTCGGTGCGCCGCCTGCTGCGTCGGCTCGGCTTTTCCCGTCAGGGCAACCGCAAGGCCAACGAGGGGCGCGGCCATCCCGACCGCGACGCACAGTTCGAGCACATCAATGCCCAGGTGCTGACTTTCCAGGCCGCCGGCGCTCCGGTCATCTCGGTGGACACCAAGAAGAAGGAGTTGATCGGCCCCTACAAGAATGCTGGAACCGACTGGTGCCCCGAGGGGAAGCCGCGCCGAGTGAACGTGCACGACTTCGAAGACAAGGAGCGCGGCAAGGCCATTCCGTACGGCGTCTACGACGTCGCCGAGAACGCCGGGTGGGTGAGTGTCGGGGTGACCCACGACACCGCCCAGTTTGCTGTCCAGTCCATCCGTCGCTGGTGGCAGACGATGGGACAGGCCCGCTACCTGCAGGCCCGCACCCTGATGATCACCGCAGACGGTGGCGGCTCCAACGGCAGCCGGGTCCGGCTGTGGAAGGTGGAATTGCAGAAGCTGGCTGACGAAACCGGCCTGACCATCAGCGTCTGCCATTACCCGCCGGGCACCTCGAAGTGGAACAAGATCGAGCATCGCCTCTTCTGTCACATCTCGCAGAATTGGCGCGCTCGCCCACTGACCAGCCGGCTCGCCATCGTCGAACTGATCGCCGCCACCACCACCAAAACGGGCCTGACGGTTGCCTGCGAACTCGACACCGCAGACTACGCCAAGGGTATCAAGGTAGCAGACGCCGAGATGGACGCTCTCGCCATCACCCGAAACGCCTTCCATCCCGAGTGGAACTACAACATCGCTCCCCGAGCAGAGATAAACGCACTTATTTTGGCTTAGAGCCTTATGCTTCTCAGCTACAAATACCGCATCCACCCGAACCGGCGTCAGCGCGAAGCGCTCGACGAGATGCTGTATTGGTTCTGCCAGCTCTACAACGCCGGGCTTCAACAGCGCATCGAGGCCTATCGCCGGCAGGGCGTTTCACTGAACTACAAGGCCCAGGCCGACGAACTCAAGCTGCTGCGCGCCGAGGTGCCGGAGCTGGGCACCTATTCGTTCTCAGCCGAGCAGTAGGTGCTGCGCCGGCTCAACAAGACCTTCAATGCCTTCTTCGGTCGTGTGAAGCGTGCCGCCAAGGCTGGCTTTCCGCGCTTCAAGGCGTCTGCCCGCTTTCACGCGGCCGACTTCCGTTTTGGTGATGGCCTGACGATGAAGCCGGGGCGACGGTTGTCGATCGTCGGGATTCCAGGCCTGGTGAAGGTCAAGTGGCACCGCGACTGGCCGTCGGGTGCGGCGTGCGGCGCGGCCGTCATCACCCGCCAGGCCGGCAAGTGGTATGTCGTGTTCCAGCTCGATGCGCCGGTGGCCCACTCGGTGACCGGGCCGGTCACCGTCGGCCTCGACGCCGGACTGTTGGCGCTGGTGGCGCTGTCGGACGGCGCTCTGGTCGAGCGGCCGAACTGGACCAAGAAGGCCGCCAAGGGGCTGCGCAAGCGCCAGCGGGCGGTGTCTCGCAGCCGCAAACCGGATCTGCGAAGCAAACGCCGGAAGAAGGCGAAGGCGCGTCTGGCGGCTTACAGCCACAAGGCCGCCAACCGCCGCGCCGATTACCTGCACAAGCTGGCGGCGGACATCGTCGCCCGCTACGACCGCATCGCGGTCGAAGACCTCAAGATTCAAGGCCTGGCCCGCTCGATGCTGGCCAAGGACGTGTTGGACGCTGCGTGGGGCCTGTTGAGGGCGCTGATCGCTTACAAGGCCGAGAGAGCCGGTAAGCTGGTGGTCGCCGTCGATCCGCGCGGCACGTCGCAAGAGTGCCCGTGTTGCGGCGCCAAGGTCGAAAAGACTTTGGCCGATCGCGTGCACCGGTGCCCGGAATGCGGTCTGGTCGAAGACCGCGACGTGGCGGCCGCGTCCGTCATCGAGTTCCGGGCCTTCGGGCACAACAAATTCAGGCCTGGATCGGGCCTTCGGACGCCAAGCGGGCGGGTTGCCGCGTAGCTTGTCCGAAAAGCCGCCGCGCTTTAGCCGGCGGAGTGATCACTCGGCTTGCCTTTTGCTTTCAAAAGAACATATTGCGAACATCTTCAAGGGAGAGGGAAGCCTCCACGGTGGATGACGCGCTGCTCGACAAGCTCGGGATTCTGGCCGACGCGGCGAAATACGACGCCTCCTGCGCGTCCTCGGGCGCCAAGCGGCGGACGGGCGGGCCGGACGGCATCGGCTCGACCACCGGGGCCGGCATCTGCCACGCCTATACGCCGGACGGGCGTTGCGTCTCGCTGCTCAAGATCCTGCTGACCAACTACTGCCTGTTCGACTGCGCCTACTGCATCAACCGCCGCTCCTCCAACGTGCGGCGCGCGCGCTTCAGCGTGGACGAGGTGGTTCAGCTGACGCTGGGCTTCTACAAGCGCAACTGCATCGAGGGGCTGTTCCTGTCCTCCGGCATCATCCGCTCGCCCGATTACACGATGGAGCAGCTGATGCTGGTGGCGCGCACGCTGCGGCGCGACCATGGCTTCGCCGGCTACATCCATCTGAAGACGATCCCGGAGGCCAGCCCCTGGCTGATCGAGCAGGCCGGGCTGTGGGCCGACCGTCTGTCGATCAACCTGGAACTGGCCTCCGACCGCAGCCTGAAGGAGTTCGCGCCGGAGAAGGACGGCGGCGCCATCAAGGCGGTGATGGGGCAGGTGGGCGAGCGCATCCTGGAGGCCAAGGAGGAGAAACGCCGCTTCTCCCCCGCCGGGCAGAGCACCCAGATGATCGTCGGCGCCGACGCCTCCACCGACCTGTCGGTGCTGGAGACCAGCGACACGCTTTACCGCCGCTATGGCCTGCGCCGGGTCTATTACTCCGCCTTCAGCCCGATTCCGGAGGCGAGTTCCGCCCTGCCGGCCAAGCCGCCGCCGCTGCAGCGCGAGAACCGGCTGTACCAGGCCGACTGGCTGCTGCGCTATTACGGCTTCACGGTGGAGGAGATCGCCGCCGGGGGCGAGGGCGGGATGCTGGATCTGGGCATCGATCCCAAGCTGGCCTGGGCCCTGAAGAACCGCGAGCGCTTCCCGGTCGACGTCAACAGCGCCGACCGCGAGATGCTTCTGCGCGTGCCGGGGCTGGGGGCGCGGGCGGTCGACAAGATCGTCGAGGCGCGGCGCCACACCACCTTGCGGCTGGAGGATGTGGCGCGGCTGTCGTCCGGGCTGAAGCGGGCGCGCGCCTTCCTGATCGCCGCCGACCACCATCCGGGCGGGCTGACCGACCGCGCCGACCTGCGGCAAAGGCTGGTGGCGCCGCCCAAGCAGCTCAGCCTGTTCTGACCATGTACCGCGTGGACCTGAAGGACGGCGCCGACCTGGACGGCTTCCGCCGCGCGCTGCGCGGGCTGGTGGCACTCGGCGTCGCACCGGACGAGGTGGTGTGGAGCGGCGGGGCGGCGCCGTCGCTGTTCGGGGATGAGGTGCCCTTGCCGGCGGACGCGCCGCCGGTTCCGCTGCCGCGCCCGGTGGGCGAACTGATCGGCACCGTGGTCTGCCACCGCGATCCGGAACGCTACGCCCTGCTGCACCGGCTGGTCCGGCGGGTGCTGCGGGGGGAGCGCGACATCCTCGACCACCATGCCGATCCGCTGGTGCATCGGCTGGCGCTGCTCGACAAGGCGGTGCGGCGCGACCTGCACAAGATGCATGCCTTCCTGCGCTTCCGCGAGGTGCGCGATCCGGATGGAGGGGAGCGCTACGTTGCGTGGTTCGAGCCCGACCATTTCATCGTCGAGGCCACCGCCCCCTTCTTCGTCGAGCGCTTCGAGAGCCTGGTCTGGACCATCCTGACGCCGGTCGGATCGCTGCATTGGGACCGGCGGTCGCTGACCGTCGGACCGGCGGCTTTGAGGCCGGAGGGGCTCGACCGCGACGACCGCTTCGCCGAGGGCTGGCAGCGTTATTACGAAAGCACCTTCAACCCGGCGCGGGTGAACCCCACCGCGATGCGGGCGGAGATGCCGCGGAAATACTGGGCCAACCTGCCGGAAGCGGCGGCGATCCCCGGCATGATCCGCTCCGCCCCCGCCCGCGTGCAGGCGATGATCGAGGCGGAGGCCGCAGCCCCCCGCCACCGCAACCCCGACAAGGCCGTCGCCGCCATGGCCCGGCAGGAGCCGGCGACGCTGGCCGAGCTGAACCGCATCATCCGCAGCGCGGATCCATTGGTACCGGGAGCCACCCAGGCGGTGCTGGGCGAGGGTCCGGAGGGGGCGGCCATCGCCATCGTCGGCGAACAGCCCGGCGACCAGGAGGATTTGGAGGGCCGTCCCTTCGTCGGCCCGGCCGGACAGCTGCTGAGCCGCGCGCTGGAGGAGGCCGGGATCGAGCGCGGCGCCGCCTACCTGACCAACGCGGTGAAGCACTTCAAGTTCGTCGCCCGCGGCAAGCGCCGCCTGCACCAGTCGCCGACCGCCGGCGAGGTGAAGCATTACCGCTGGTGGCTGATGAAGGAGCTGTCCTTCGTCCGCCCGCGTCTGGTGGTGACGCTGGGCGCCACGGCGGCGCTCGCGTTGACCGGGCGCAGCGTCTCGGTCCTGCGGGAGCGCGGGCGGATGGGGTTCGGCGATTGGGAGGGCTTCGTCACCGTCCACCCGTCCTACCTGCTGCGCCTGCCAGCCGGGGAGACGGCGGAACTGGCCTATCAGGACTTCGTCGCCGACCTGCGGCGGGCGCGGGAACTGGTGGAAGGGGCGGGTTGACGGCTGTCATGGGTATGATCAAGTATGATCAAATACTCCATGGAGACTCGTCGTGGCAGAGATCGAGCGTCTGACCATCACCTTGCCGGCCGCCATGGCGGCGGCTGTGAAGGGCGCCGTTTCCGGCGGCGACTATGCATCGAACAGTGAGGTCATCCGCGAGGCTCTGCGCGACTGGGCGGTGAAGCGCGCCCTGCAACGCCAGGAATTCGCATCGCTGAAGGCGGACATCGACCGGGGCATGGCCGATCTGGCCGAAGGACGCCTGAGGGACTTCAATGCCGACCGGATCGCCAAACGGGGGAAGGCATTATCCGCCCGCTCCCGCTCCGCCTGACCAGGAGGGGGGCTGCGCAGTCTCCTTGCCTGTGCTATGGCCGCTGTTGGCCTCAGGGAGCATGCCACCTCACCCACCCGCTGCGCAGTCGCTGGGGGGGCGATACATCAGGTCGTCGTCCAAACCACCGCTGTCCCCAGACCACAATCGCAAGCGCACAGGCTGTCTGTGACCGGAGCACCCTCGGGTTCGGACCAGCAGACGATCTCCCGCCAGCCGGAGCCCAGCCCCCACACAAACATCGCACGCCCTCCATCGGCTGTGTGGCGTTGGTCGAGGAGAACCATCCCCGGTGCCGGAGGGGAGTAGCGGTTAGGCCAGTCGACTTCGTAATGCTGTCCAGGCACGAGAGAGTTGCCGTCGACCATAACGACCTCCGTTCCAAAAGAGACCCAATTATACACTGGAGAGAGAAATACTGTGAAATTTTTATCGATTTTTCGAGCATTACACCTCGGTAACCTATATGATTTGATGGTCATATCTGCTGTTTTTCAGCTCTATGCTGGTATCACAAAGTGGCCTTTGGTGACGTCAGGGGGCAGTCAGGGGCGCGCGTCCAGGGGCCGGTTCTGCCAGATCGTCACCTCCTCGATCAGCCAAGCCCTCGGGGCCGCCGACGCCCGCGATCCGGACATGCTGTCCTTCCTGCACACGGTGCGTGTGGTGCGCCGCCATTTGCCGCTTCACGCGGCGTTTTCCCCCTCGGCGACGGCAACGGATGCTGGTGATGGTCCTGGCTGAAATCTGGGCGGTGCCCGCGGAACGGAGCCGCGGGCGCCACAATCCGCGCGTGGTGAAACGCAAGATGAGCAATTTTCCGACCCGCAGCCGGGCCGCCGCCACGGACCATCGCCGCTGGAGCTATGAGGACCACATTCACGTCCTACCGCCCACTGACCTGCAGCCGCCGGCTCCCCTTCCCAAAACGCCCGAACCAGTACCTGCGGCTGAACTGCCAACCACCACGGGAGATCGCCGTGCCGTGACACCGGACCGTCAGCATGTCAGGGCGTGGCGTGTCAGCGGCCTATCGCGAGACGACTACTGCCGCCACCACGCCCTCGAGCCAAACGCCTTCAATCATTGGGTGGACTGCCAACGACCCAGCGTCCGGCCCAAGTACCGCAATCTTCAAGGTGATCCTTAACGACACGGTATTCCGGCTAGGTTCAGTCGCCGAAGTCGGAGTATCAGGCCCATGCTTGCTTGAGACCGAGCCTCTCACCCTGGTGCCTGCAGGATGCCGAAGAGCCACTCGACGCCCAGGTCAGCGAGCGAGGCCTTGGTCGCAATCGCCTGGATCCTGTTCGGGCACGAGGATACTGGCAGCGCCGAGATCCTGAGGCCGTAGCGCGCCGCGTGCATCTCAACGAGCTTCTGCGGCAGGGCAGCGACAAGATCCGTCGCTGCCACGAGCCCCATCGACTGCATGAAGTTCGGCACTGTCAAAGCGATTCGCCGGGAGCGGCCAAGCCGTGCCAGTGCTTCATCGAACAGGCCTTCCGCATCACCCGTCATCGAGACGACCACGTGCCGCATCTCGCAGTACCGGTCCAGTGTGGGGTCGTCGGCGAAGGGATGCTCTGCGCGTGTTGCAACGACAAAGTTCTCCTCATACAGAGTCCGCGCGACGAACCGGGCGGGCACTTCCTCGACCGGGACGACCGCCACGTCGATCGCGCGGGATTCCAAATCGTCCAAGGCGGCCTGCCACGCGCGGGCGACGTCCGCGATGCCCGGCAGGGGCAGGAGTTGCCGGACCCCGAGGTCAACGCCGGGGGCGCGTGTTGCCAGCGTCTCAAGCAGAGTGGGCAGGAGCACCGCCGAGACCCCGTCCGGCGCGCCGATGATGAAGCGGCGGCTGGTGGTCGCGGGGTGGAAGGGTTCGGCGCTCGTCACGACTTGCCGAACCCTGGCGAGGATATCGGCGATCGGCCCGGCCAGCTCGAGCGCGCGCGCAGTCGGGACCACGCCCTTGGGCGTTCTCAGGAAGACCGGGTCGTTGAGGAGCCGGCGCAGGCGCCCAAGACCGTGGCTGACCGCCGAGGGCGATAGATTCAGCCGCTCGGCCGCGCGCCCGACATGGCGCTCCTGCAGGACGACCTCGAACAGGACCAGGAGGTTGAGGTCGGCGCGCGAGAGGTCGGGCTCTATCATTGGTCCCGGTCCGGCGCCTGGGCTTGGCCGAACTGGACGGTGTCGTGTTCGGCAAGCGTCGTGGAGATCTGGGCTTCATCCCGCAGGTTCTTCAGCTTGGCAATGAGACGGTCGAGGTTGGGCGTGAGGACGATCAAGTAGCGGCAGGGTTCGGACGCGATCAGGTAGGTGTGCGCCACGCCGGCGGGCACGAAGACGGTCGTTCCCGCCGGGGCCTCGACCTCGCCATCGGCGAAGCGGAACCGGAGCGCTCCTTCGAGCACGTACCAGGCCTCGTCGTCAGACCGGTGGACGTGAAGGTAGCGTGGACCGGGCTCGCTCCATTCCCGGATGATCAGGGAGGTTCCCAGCACCGCCAACGGCGGCGAACCCGGGCCGGCGACGATCGGTGCGGCAAGCACCTTCGCGGACGGAGCCATGGCGTGTTCCTTTCGATCCAAGGCTTGGAAGGGCGCGGTCCTCCTACAGTTCGCCTTCTCTCATGGAAATGGCTCCTGCATCCAGCGGCGGAAATTCAGCACCGTGCTGAACGGAATCGTCCAGCATTGCATTCAGTTCCGTTCAGCACATCAGTAAATATTCGTCGTTTGCTCTTGTCCCCCTCGACGGGGAGGACTGAAAAGGTCGATTGGCATCCCAGAAAAGGACAAGAGAAATGGACGACTACACCTACTACTTCCTGCTCAACGCCGAGGCCCACATGTCGCGGGTGCGCCGGAACACACACGCTGATTCCATTGATCACGACGGCGACGCCCGGACACCCGTGCCGGCGGTGGATATCGTGGCGTTCTGGCGCGCGGCGGGGTCATCCCTGTGGTTCGCCAAGGATGCGGAGTTCGACCGGCGCTTCCGCGACCGCTTCCTCACCCTTCACGAGGCCGCTGCCAGCGGCGAGTTGGCCGACTGGACGGCGACACCGGTGGGATCGCTGGCTCTGATTATTCTGCTAGACCAGTACCCACGCAACGCCTTTCGCGGCACGCCCCGCATGTACGGAACCGATGCACAGGCGCGCGAGATCGCCAAGATGGCTGTTGCGCACGGGCAAGACCGTGTCATCGAGCCTGCATTGCGCATCTTCGTGTACATGCCCTTCGCCCATTCGGAGGCTTTGGCTGACCAGAACCGCGCGGTTGATCTCATTGACCATCTCGGCGGCGTCAACCTCGAGCATGCCCGGCGGCATCGCGATATCATCAGGCGCTTCGGCCGCTTTCCTCACCGCAACCCACTGCTCGACCGACCAATGACGTCGGAGGAGCAACGCTACCTGGATGAGGGCGGATACGCCGGCTAGGTTCTGCCACAGCTGCGCAGCCAGACGATGATCGAGGCGAATTGGACGAAGGCGAGATATGGGCACCCAGCTTATCGTAGCAGGTCGCCACGCGGCGGAACTGCTTCAGCTTCCCGACCAGCCGCTCGACGAGATTCCGCCGCCGATAAGCGGCAGGGTCAAAGTCCGGATTGCCCGGTTGATCGGCACGGCTGGGGATAATCGGCATGATGCGTTTGCGGCGCAACGCCTCAAGCAGCCAAGCAGCTGAGTATGCCTTGTCAGCGATCACGGCGTTGGGCTTCCAGCGCGGTCGGCCGCGTTTGCCGATGCGCAGGACGCCTTGCTCGAACAGCGGACCGACGCCGAGTAGGTCGTGGCGTTCGCCGCCGGTTAGATGCAGCGCCACTGGGCGTCCATGGGCATCCGCGCGCAGGTGCAGCTTGGTCGAGAAGCCGCCGCGCGAGCGGCCAAGCGCCTGCTCGCCCGACGCACGTCGCGCCCCGGCGGCATGGGCGTGAGCGCGGATAACGCTGGCGGTGACTACTCTCGGCTCTGAAGAGCCGAGCTTCCGCGCCTCGCGACGCGACGATCCTGTTTCCGACCGGCCGCCCGGTTCGATCCGCAGGCCAACCCCGGAGGTCCTCCGGTTGCGAGGCCAAGCCTCAGAATGTTCTTTGCGGCGTTGAGATCGGCATTTTCGACGTGCCCGCAGGCTTGGCACAAGAACACCGACTGGCTGACGCGGTTGTCCGCATCGACATGACCGCATCGGCAGCACCGCTGACTGGTATAGGCGGCAGGAATGGCGACGACGCGACTTCCATACCAGGCCGCTTTGTAGTCCAGCATGGCGCGGATTTGCGCCGGGGCCACGTCGAGCAGGGAGCGGTTGAGTCCGGCCTTGGCCCGAACGTTGCGTCCCGGCTCATCGACGGTGCCGGCCGCGCTTGCCGTCATGGTGCGCACCTTCAAATCCTCGACAACGATGATGCCGTGGTTCTTGGCAATCCTCGTCGTCGCCTTGTGCGCGGCGTCCTTGCGCCGCCGCGCCAGACGCGCCTGGAACCGGGCGACGCCCAGACAGGCTTTCTGCCGGTTGCGCGATCCGTTCCTCCGGCGGGCAACCCACTGCTGCAACGCTGCCAGCCGGCGGCGCTCTTGTTTTGTGATGCGCGGTAGCATGACTGCCTCGCCCGTGGACAGCACCATCGGCTTGGCAATGCCCAAGTCGATGCCGACCGCCGGTCCCAAATTTGGATTTGCCTGAAATACGCTCTATCGGCCATGAAAAGAGTGGAAGAGGGGACTTTCTTCCAGTTGTCCTTCAGACCCGTCGCGTAAAAAGAAAAGGGCGGCTCCGAGCCGCCCTTCCAGATCGCCACGGAACGGGGCGTCAGATCACCCCGCGCGCCCGCAGCTCTCCGATCACCTGGGCGACCATCTCGTCGGCGCCATGTTCAGCGCCCTTTAAGGTGATCTCCGGGGCTTCCGGCGGCTCATAGGCACTGTCGATGCCGGTGAAATGGGGGAGCTGGCCGGCACGCGCCTTCCTGTACAGCCCCTTGGGGTCGCGGGCCTCGCAGACCTCCAGCGGCGTGTCCATGAAGATCTCCAGGAACTCGCCGTCCTCCACCAGGGACCGCGCCATGCGGCGCTCCTCGCGGAAGGGGGAGATGAAGCTGACCAGCACGATCAGCCCGGCCTCCACCATCAGCTTCGACACCTCCGCCACCCGGCGGATGTTCTCCACCCGGTCCTCGTCGGTGAAGCCCAGATCCTTGTTCAGGCCGTGGCGGACATTGTCGCCGTCCAGGATCATGGTGCGGCGGCCGAGCCGATGCAGCTCCTGCTCCAGCCGGTCGGCGACGCTGGACTTGCCGGAACCGGACAGGCCGGTGAACCACAGCACGCAGGGCTTCTGCAGGCCGCCAGCCCGCGCCGTCTTGTCCACCTTCGAGGCGTGGCGGTGGATGTTGGAGGCCCGGCGCAGGGGGAAGCGGATCATGCCGCAGCCGGCGGTGGCGTTGGTCAGCCGGTCGATCAGGATGAAGCTGCCGGTCTCGCGGCTGTCGGCATAGGCATCGAACGGGATCGGCCGGTCGAGCGCCAGGTTGCAGAAGCCGACGTCGTTCAGGTCCAGATGCTTGGCGGCGGCATGCTCCTGGGTGTTGACGTTGATGGTGTGCTTCAGCTCCGTCACCTGGGCGCCGACCGTCGCCGTGCCGGCCCGCAGCAGGTAGGAGCGGCCGGGCAGCAGCGGCTGTTCGTCCATCCACACCACGTGCGCGGCGAACTGGTCGGCCACCTCCGGCCGGCCGGCGGCGGCGACGATCATGTCGCCGCGGCTGGCATCCACCTCGTCGGCCAGCACCAGGGTGACGGCCTGTCCGGGCAGCGCCGTCTCAAGGTCGCCGTCCATGGTGACGAGGCGCGCCACCCGGCTGGTCCGTCCGCCGGGCAGGATGGCGACGTCGTCGCCGACGCGCAGCGCGCCGCCGGCCACCGTGCCACAGAAGCCGCGGAAATCCTGGTTCGGGCGGTTCACCCACTGCACCGCCATGCGGAAGGCGCCGAGCTTTTCTTCGGCAGCTGCGTCGACGCTCTCCAGATGGCCGAGCAGGGTGGGGCCGCCGTACCAGCCCATGCACTCCGACGGCCGGGTGACGTTGTCGCCGGTCAGGGCCGAGACCGGGATGCAGGTGACGTCGGTGATGCCGATGCGCTGGGCGAAGACGCGGTAGTCGGCGGCGATCCGCTCGAAGGTCTCGCGGTCCCAGCCAACGGCGTCCATCTTGTTGACCGCCAGCACGACATTGCGCACGCCCAGCAGCGAGACGATGGTGCTGTGGCGCCGGGTCTGGGTCAGGACGCCCTTGCGCGCGTCGACCAGCAGAACCGCGGCGTCGGCGGTGGAGGCGCCGGTGACCATGTTGCGGGTGTACTGCTCGTGGCCCGGCGTGTCGGCGACGATGAACTTGCGGCGGTCGGTGGTGAAGAAGCGGTAGGCGACGTCGATGGTGATGCCCTGCTCGCGCTCCGCCGCCAGCCCGTCGACCAGCAGGGCGAGGTCGAGCTGGCCGGCCCCGGTGGTGCCGAAGCGGCCGGAGTCCGCCTCCAGGCTGGCCAGTTGGTCCTCGAACAGGCATTTGCAGTCGTAGAGCAGCCGGCCGATCAGCGTCGACTTGCCGTCGTCCACCGAGCCGCAGGTGATGAAGCGCAGCAGGTCCTTGCCGTTCTGGCGGGCCAGATACTCCTGCACCTCGTTGACGGCATCCATGGGGGCGGCATCCACAGGAACGGTGGCGGGATCGAGGTCCTTCAGCATCAGAAGTAGCCTTCCTGCTTCTTCGCCTCCATGGAGGCGGCGGCGTCCTGGTCGATCACGCGGCCCTGCCGTTCCGAACTGGTGGACAGCAGCATCTCGCGGATGATCTCGGGCAGGGTGGCGGCGGTGCTGCGCACGGCCCCGGTCAGCGGATAGCAGCCGAGCGTGCGGAAACGCACCCAGGCCATCTCCGGCACCTCGCCGGGCCTCAGCGGCAGCCGGTCGTCGTCGACCATGATCAGGGTGCCGTCGCGCTCCACCACCGGGCGGGGCTTGGCGAAATAGAGCGGCACCACCGGGATGTTCTCCTGGTGGATGTATTGCCAGATGTCCAGCTCGGTCCAGTTCGACAGCGGGAAGACGCGGATGCTCTCGCCCTTGTGGATGCGCCCGTTGTAGAGGCTCCACAGCTCCGGCCGCTGGTTCTTCGGCTCCCAGCGGTGGGTGGCCGTGCGGAAGGAGAAGATGCGCTCCTTGGCGCGGCTCTTCTCCTCGTCGCGGCGCGCCCCGCCGAAGGCGGCGTCGAAGCCGTGGGCGTCGAGCGCCTGTTTCAGCCCTTGCGTCTTCATCACGTCGGTGTGGACGGCCGAGCCGTGGGTGACCGGGCCGATGCCCTGGCGCACGCCGTCCTGGTTGATGTGGACCATCAGGTCGATGCCCAACTCCTGCGCCATGCGGTCGCGGAATTCGATCATCTCCCGGAATTTCCAGGTCGTGTCGACATGGAGAAGCGGGAAGGGCGGCTTGGACGGATGGAAGGCCTTCATCGCCAGATGCAGCAGAACCGAGCTGTCCTTGCCCACCGAATAGAGCATGACCGGCTTGTGGAACTGGGCCGCCACCTCGCGCATGATGTGGATGCTCTCCGCCTCCAGCCTTTGCAGGTGGGTGAGGCGGGCGGGCGTGGTCAGGATCGCAGGCAAGCCGTCCTCTGGGCCGGTCGCGGGACCGGGCTGGGGAAGCTCCCTCGCCGCGGGGCGGATGTCGATCAGCGGATCAAGAAGCATAGCCAGCCTTCTTCTGCATGTCTCCGGCCACGGCATCGAATACCGTCCGACGCTTGCGCGACCACTCGATCGGGCGCTTCGACGGATCGAAGCCCTGGGGTTTCTCGACGGGCGTCCAGCTGACCTCGCCATTGCTGCGCGAGGCGCGGGACGATCCCAGGATGGGCAGGTCGCCGATCCGCTCGAACGGATAGCGCCCGTCATCCAGCTGCAGAAAGCGCATGAGGTCGCGGACCGTGCCGTCGGGGGCGGCCACCGCATCCTCGAAGCGCACCAGCCGGCAGGCGTCGGCGCTCATGCGGCTCTGCGCCTCCAGCGCCGCCTCGGTGCCGAAGCTCCATTCGCGGCAGACGTCGGCGAAGGTCCGGCCGAGGAAGCGCAGCGGCCAGGTGTCGATGGTGGACTGCACGGCGCGCTTGCCGTCGCGCAGCACGATCAGACAGCGCTCCGCCGGGAACAGGTAGGGGAAGTACCGCATCATCCTGGTGTGGGGCGACTTGATCACCACCGTCTTGTCGGCCGGAAACTCCGCCTCGATGCGGCGCAGGAAGCCGCTCACTATATAGCAGAAAGTCTCCAGGTCGCGGAACGATTCCCGGTTGCGCTGGTAGAGGCGCAGGAAGCGCCCCTCATAGGCGCGCGCATCCTCCACCGTGTTCAGGAAGGGCAGCTCCCGGATGCCGTAGGGGTTGACCACCACGTCGGGGTGCAACTCCAGCAGGCTCTGGAGATAGTTGGTGCCGCTGCGCGGCATCACCCCCTGCAGGAAGACGATCCGCGGCGCGCGCCGCGGGCTGGCGCTGCCGGTGGCGTCGCCGGCGGTGGCAGCGGCAGCGTCCTGCGGGAGCCCGCGGACCGACTGCGCCACCGCCCTCAGATGACGGGCGTTCTCTTCCCCGAACCAGGGATCGAAGAAACTCGACCGTTCCGTGCTGGGGAGCCGAAGAAGCCGTTTTCCGACAAAGCCGATCTCCTTTTGAAGTCGATGAACCGCTCCATCTCCGAAATGGTTTCGAAAAGATGCGGCATAATGATCGGCTGTCAGGGTCTTCGCATTCCGAAACACAACGGCCTCCTTTTGCGTCACCTCTGCGCTGGGCATCTCGGATTTTCCTGTTTTTTTGACGGTCGATGCGTCGCTTCTGCAAATTCGGCAATCGCCGTCTCCCACACCTTGTTATGGTCCTATCGGTTTGGCTTTTTTAGTTCTAATCCGGAGCTAACCCCATGGTCTTACAATCATGCGGGTGCGATCCCCAATGGTAGGAGGCGCATGACACAGACCCGTCATTGAATTCGATGTCCCTATCTTGCAAGTAGAGAAGACAATTTTGATCGTCACTTGGTCTTTATTGATACGCATGAAGGAAGCTTTTCCTGCTTATTCTGTGGAATTACCTATTGAGGTAAAAAAATCCAGCTTTTTTATTCAAATGTTTCCCCGCTGGATAACAGGCGTTCCTGAGTGGAATCGCCGGTACTTCGATCTTTCGGGTAAACGGGTGGGACCGAAGGTTTGTGCCCCCGCCCGTTCTTTTTTCCGGCAGGATGGCGGGACGACCACTCTCCCGCCTGGCCTCCCGCTTGGCCGGGATGCTTTCGCTTGAACGCTGCCGGAGCGGGGGTTATGGTCGGCCCGCCGCAGACGGGGAATACTCTAAATTGTTTAACTCTCAGTCGGGAAACCCCACGGTGGCGGGTTTCGGCGCCGGTCCCTTTGCCCTTTTCCAGACCGCCTGGCACCACAGGTCGCTGATCCTGCGGCTGGCCCGGCGCGAGATCGACGCCCGGTACCGCGGGTCGATGCTGGGCATCGTCTGGGCGATGCTGAACCCGATCCTGATGCTGGCGGTCTACACCTTCGTCTTCTCGGTGGTGTTCCAGGCGCGCTGGGGGACGACAGGCGAGAGCAACACGGAATTCGCCCTGCTGCTGTTCTCCGGCCTGATCCTGTTCAACGTGCTGGGCGAATGCCTGAACCGGGCGCCCGGCCTGCTGCTGGAGAATGTCAGCTACATCAAGAAGGTGGTCTTCCCGCTGGAGATCCTGCCGCTGGTGTCGCTGGCCGTGGCGCTGTTCAACGCCGGCATCGGCTTCGTCATCCTGGTCGTCTTCCACTTGGCAGTCGCCGGGCTACCGCCGCTGACCGCGCTGCTGCTGCCGCTGGTGCTGGTGCCCTTGTGCCTGACCACGCTGGGGCTCAGCTGGTTCTTCGCCGCGGCCGGCGTGTTCCTGCGCGACATCCGGCAGGTGGTCGGGGTCGGCGTCACCGTGCTGATGTTCCTCAGCCCGATCTTCTACCCGATGACCGCGATTCCCGAGCGCTTCCGCGCCATCCTGCACCTGAACCCGATGACCGCGATCCTGGAGCAGTCGAAGGACCTGCTGTTCTGGGGCCGCATCCCGTCGCCGGTGGACTGGGGGCTGGCGACGCTGGCCGCCTGGGTGGTGGCGTGGCTCGGCTATCTCTGGTTCATGAAGACCCGCCGGGGGTTCGCCGATGTCGTCTGAGACCGATACCCCCACGAAGGCTCCCGCCGCCGACACCCCTGTCGTCATCCGCGCCGAAGGGCTGGGCAAGGCCTACGCCATCTTCAAGCGCCCGCAGGACCGGCTGAAGCAGATGCTGGTGCGCGGCCGGCGCAAATATTACGACGAGTACTGGGCTCTGCGCGGCGTCGACCTGGAGGTCCGCCGCGGCGAGACGGTCGGGCTGATCGGCCGCAACGGCTCGGGCAAGTCGACCTTCCTGCAGCTTCTCTGCGGCACGCTGACGCCGACCTCCGGCCGCATTGCGGTGGATGGCCGCATCGCGGCCCTGCTGGAGTTGGGCGCCGGCTTCAACCCGGAATTCACCGGCCGCGAGAACGTCTATCTCGCCGCCTCGGTCCTTGGCCTGTCGAACGCACAGATCGCCGAGCGCTACCAGTCCATCGCCGAGTTCGCGGGCATCGGCGACTTCATCGAACAGCCGGTGAAGCTCTATTCCAGCGGCATGTACGCCCGCCTGGCCTTCGCGGTGGCGGCGCATGTCGATGCCGACATCATGATCGTCGACGAGATCCTGGCGGTCGGCGACGCGTCCTTCACCCAGAAATGCATGCGCTTCATCCACCGCTTCAAGGAGCGCGGCACCCTGTTCTTCGTGTCGCACGACACCGGACAGGTGGTGAACCTCTGCGACCGGGTGGTGTGGCTGGACAACGGGTCGGTGCGGGCGATCGGCCCGGCACGGGAAGTCTGCCACGACTATCTGGCGGCGCTCTACAGCGACCAGGACACCTCGCGCGGCTTCCGCATCGGCGGCGCCCGCCAGGCGCTGCCCCAGGCCAAGCGCGAGGAGCCGGTGGAGGACGCCCGCGCCGAGCTGCTGAAGGCATCCCAGCACCGAAACGCCATCGAGCTGTTCGACTTCAACGACAGCGGCCCCTGGTTCGGCAACCGCGGCGCCACCATCACCAACGTCTCGATCCTGGATGCCGAGGAACAGCCGCTCAGCGTGCTGGAGGGCGGCGAGGTGATCGTCCTGAAGGTGGATTGCCGGGCCGACCAGCAGGTCCATCGCCCGATCATCGGCTTCTACGTGAAGGACAAGCTGGGCCAGAACCTGTTCGGCGACAACACCTTCCTGACCTATCAGCTGGATCCCGTCACCATCCCGGCCGGGCAGGACTTCGCCGCCCGTTTCCGCTTCCAGATGCCCTATCTGCCCAGCGGCGACTTCTCCATCACCGTGGCGCTCGCCGAGGGCACGCAGGAGGACCACGTCCAGCACCATTGGGTCGAGGACGCGCTGTTCTTCAAGGTCCATGCCAGCCATGTCGTGCGCGGGCTGGTCGGCATGCCGATGCTGGCGATCACGCTGGAGGCGGAGGGGGCCTCGGCGCCCCGGGCGGCACCCCGGGCGGCGCCCGCGACAAAATAAGGACAGGCTGCCAATACCCCCGGAGTGAGGCAGGAAAACCGCAGTTCCGGGCATTGTTGGGCACCGCAAAGCGGGTTCCGGACAGCGGCTTGCATTCCGGCGGGGTGTCAGCGTATGTGTGTCGGCGGCTGTGACGGGGCCGTCCGACGGGCCTGGAAAATGGTGCCCGATGGGCCGCACCCCGCCGCGGAGCCAGGCAGAAGAAGAGGCGCAGGTGGATTCGTTTTTGAAGGACCAGGGATCGGACACTCTCCGTCGTATCTGCCGGCCGATCACGCTCCTGACCCCGGATCTCGTCACGGCGCCGGCCTCCTGGCTCGGCCATGTGCCCTTCGCCTTCTGGATCGTCGAGGCGCTGCGCCCGGACAGCCTTGTCGAGCTGGGAACGCACACCGGCAACTCCTATGCCGCCTTCTGCCAGGCGGTCCGCCATGTCGGGCTGCCGACCTCCTGCTATGCCGTCGACACCTGGGCCGGCGACCCGCAGGCCGGATTCTACGGCGACGACATCTACAACACGCTCGCCGCCTACCATGACCCGCGCTATGCCGGCTTCTCGCGCCTGCTGCGCATGACCTTCGACGACGCGCTGGTCCATTTCGCCGACGGCAGCGTCGACCTGCTGCACATCGACGGGCTGCACACCTACGAGGCGGTGCGCCACGATTTCGAGACCTGGCTGCCGAAGATGAGCCGGCGCGGCGTGGTGCTGTTCCACGACATCAACGTGCGCAAGGGCGATTTCGGCGTCTGGCGCCTGTGGGACGAGATCACCCGCGACCGCCCGTCCTTCAGCTTCCTGCATTCCAACGGGCTGGGCGTGCTGGGCGTCGGCGAGGATCTGCCGGACGCGGTGCGCGAGCTGTTCGCGGTGCAAGCCACCGGCGGCGAAGGGCTGCGGGCTGTCCGCAGCTGGTTCGACCGGCTGGGCGACGCCGCCATCGAGGCCGAGACCATCCAGCGCCTGGAGGAGCAGGAAAAGCACCTGCGCACCGAGGTGGCGATGGTCCGCAAGGTGCTGGACGACCAGATCGCCCACAGCGAAGATCTCAAGGGGATGATCGCGACGCGCGACCGCGACATCGCCCTGATCCAGGGCTGGCTCACCGACCATCAGGCCGAAATCCGCCGCCAGGGCGATGCGCTCGCCGAGATGGCGGAGGATCTGGCCGACCGCGAGCGCAACCTCGCCGCCCATGCCCGCGAGCTGACGGCGCGCGAGCAGGCGATCGCCCACCTGCACGGCGTGGTGGCCAGCCGCGACCAGCACATCCACAGCCTGGTCAACTCCACCTCCTGGAAGCTGTCGGCGCCGGTGCGCAAGCTTGGCCGCCTGACCCAGAAGGCCGGCCGTTTCTACCGCCGCCGCCTGCACAGCATCACGCTGGAGCCGCTGCACGACGTGGTGCCGAGCCCGCAGGGCGGCTACGAGGCGACCGGCAGCGACCCCGCCTTCCTGCTGCGCTCCGACCGCGGCCGGCTGCCCGGCCACTGGTGCGTGATCTCCTACCGGGTGGTCCGCGCGTCGGCCCCACTGGTGCCGGTGATCTATGTCGATGCCGGCAACGGCTTCGACGAGCGGACGATGATCCGCCTGCCGGTCGACACGGTGGGCGAGTTCCGCCAGCTGGCCCTGCTGCCGCAGACGGTCAAGGCGCTGCGCTTCGACCCGGCCACCCGGCCGGTGTCCTTCGAGATCGCCGACTTCACCATCCGCGAGATCGGCAAGACCAACATCCTGCTCGACTATGTCCGGCAGAACCAGCCGGCGCGCGTGCTGGACTATCTGCGCCGCCACGGCTGGCAGGCGACCAAGCAGCGCGTCCTGCAGGAACTGCAGCCGAACCGCTGGTCGGCCGACTACAAGTCCTGGGTGCGGATGTACGACACCCTGACGCCGGAGGACGGGGCGGCGATCAAGGCCGACATCGCCCGGCTGCCGGCGCGCCCGCGCTTCTCCGTCGTCATGCCGGTCTACAACACGCCGGAGCCCTACCTGCGCGAGGCGCTGGACTCCGTGCTGGCCCAGTTCTACCCGGACTGGGAACTGTGCATCGCCGACGACGCCAGCACCGCTGCGCATGTGCAGACGGTGCTGGCCGAGTACAAGGCGCGCGACAACCGCATCAAGGTGGTCCGGCGCGAGGCCAACGGCCACATCTCCGCCGCCAGCAACAGCGCGCTGGATCTGGCGACCGGCGATTTCGTCGCGCTGATGGACCATGACGACCGGCTGCCGCCGCACGCCCTCTACATGGTCGCGGCCGAGCTGGCGCTGCATCCCGACACCGACATCCTCTATTCCGACGAGGACAAGATCGATGCCGACGGCGAGCGCTACGACCCGCATTTCAAGTCGGACTTCAATCTGGACCTGCTGCACGGCCAGAACATGGTCAACCACCTGGGCGTCTTCCGCCGCTCGCTGATCGAGCGGGCCGGGCGCTTCCGCCTGGGCTTCGAGGGCAGCCAGGATTACGACCTGACCCTCCGCGCGGTCGAGCAGACGGAAGCGGCGCGCATCCGCCACATCCCGGCGATCCTCTACCACTGGCGCGTCTTCCCGGAATCCGCGGCCTTCTCCACGGTCGAGCTGCCGCGCGCCACCGCCGCCGCCCACAAGGCGCTGACCGAGCATTTCCAGCGCCGCGGCGTCGCCGCCACGGTGGAGACCTCGCCGTCGACCGCCCGCTTCACCCGCATCCGCTACGCCCTGCCGGCCAGGCTGCCGCGGGTGTCGCTGATCGTGCCGACGCGCGACAAGGTCGATCTGCTGAAGGGCTGCGTCGACGGGCTTCTGCACCGCACCGACTATCCGGACCTCGAAATCCTGATCGTCGACAACAACAGCGAGGAAGCGGCGACCTTCGCCTATTTCGACACGCTGAAGGACGAGCCGCGGGTGCGGGTGCTGACCTACAAGGCACCCTTCAACTACTCCTCGATCAACAACTTCGCCGCCGCCGAGGCGACCGGCGAGGTGCTGGGCCTGATCAACAACGACATCGAGGTGATGGAGCCGGGCTGGCTGGCCGAGATGGTCTCCCACGCCCTGCGGCCGGAGGTGGGGGCGGTCGGCGCCAAGCTCTATTACGCCGACGGCACCATCCAGCATGCCGGCGTCGTCACCGGCATCTGCGGCGTGGCCGGCCATGTCCACAAGGGTCTGACCCGCGACGCCTACGGCTATTTCAGCCGGGCCCAGCTGACCCAGGATCTGTCCTGCGTCACCGCCGCCTGCCTGATCCTGCGCAAGGAGATCTTCGACGAGGTCGGCGGGCTGAACTCCGAGAAGCTGGCCGTCGCCTTCAACGACGTCGATTTCTGCCTGCGCATCCGCGAGAAGGGCCATCTGGTCGTCTGGACGCCCTTCGCCGAGCTGTACCACCTGGAATCGGCCTCGCGCGGGCCGGACACCGCTCCCGACAAGGTCAAGCGCTTCATGGGCGAGGTGGCCTACATGCAGGAGCGCTGGGGCGACAGCCTGCTGGCGGACCCGTACTACAACCCGAACCTGACGCTGGACGCCGAGAATTTCGGGCTGGCCTTCCCGCCGCGCACGGTCAAGCCCTGGCTGCGCAAGACCTGCCCCGAACTGCGCAAAGAGCGCCTGAAGGAAAGCATCTGAGCCATGGACGTCGTCTCCCTCGACATTCCCGACGTTAAGATCATCCGCCCGAAGAAGTTCGGCGACCATCGCGGCTTCTTCTCGGAGACCTACACCAAGAAGACGTTCGAGGCGGCCGGGCTGCATTACGACTTCGTGCAGGACAACCAGTCGCTGTCGGCCGAGGTCGGCACCGTGCGCGGCCTGCATTTCCAGCTGCCGCCCTTCGCCCAGGACAAGCTGGTGCGGGTGGTGCGCGGCGCCATCCTGGATGTGGCGGTCGACATCCGCAAAGGCTCCCCCACCTTCGGCCGGCATGTCAGCGCGGTGATCAGCGCGGCGGAGTGGAACCAAATCCTGGTGCCGATCGGCTTCGCCCATGGTTTCTGCACGCTGGAGCCGGACACCGAGGTCATCTACAAGGTGACCAACTATTATTCGCCCGAGCATGACCGCGGCCTGCTGTGGAACGATCCGGAACTGGGCATCGACTGGCCGGTGTCGGCCGACAAGGCGCAGCTGTCGGACAAGGACCACAAGCATCCGACCTTCGCCCAGCTTGGCGACTGGTTCTGACGGCGCTATTGGATTTCGGCTCTTTTTTGCCCGGTGGGGCTTTGGGCCCCGTTTTTGGCGGTAAGGTGGTTTGATGACGCGCATTCTCGTCACCGGCGGCGCCGGTTTCATCGGCTCGGCGGTGGTCCGCCAGCTTCTTGCCGAAACCGACGCCTTCGTCGTCAATGTCGACAAGCTGACCTACGCGGCCAACCTGTCCTCCCTGCCGGGCGCCGAGGGCAACCCCCGCTACGCCTTCGAGAAGGTCGACATCTGCGACGCCGCCGAGCTGCGCCGGGTGTTCGACACCCACCAGCCCGACGCGGTGATGCATCTGGCCGCCGAATCCCATGTCGACCGCTCCATCGACGGGCCGGGCGAGTTCATCCAGACCAACGTGGTCGGCACCTTCCGCCTGCTGGAGGCGGCGCGCGGCTACTGGTCGGCCCTGCCGGCGGACCGCAAGGAGCGCTTCCGCTTCCACCACATCTCCACCGACGAGGTATTCGGCACGCTGGGCGACGACGGTTTCTTCACCGAGACCACCGCCTACAGCCCCAACTCGCCCTATTCGGCCAGCAAGGCGTCGAGCGACCATCTGGTCCGCGCCTGGCACGAGACCTACGGGCTGCCGGTGGTGCTGACCAACTGCTCCAACAATTACGGCCCCTACCATT
This sequence comes from Azospirillum largimobile, assembly GCF_977007025.2. Classification (NCBI taxonomy): domain Bacteria; kingdom Pseudomonadati; phylum Pseudomonadota; class Alphaproteobacteria; order Rhodospirillales; family Azospirillaceae; genus Azospirillum; species Azospirillum largimobile. The sequence continues at coordinate 77,055 of NZ_CDRMUA020000007.1, read as the reverse complement.
TCCCGGAGAAGCTGATCCCGCTGATGATCCTGAAGGGTCTGGCGGGCGAGAAGCTGCCGGTCTACGGCAAGGGCGACAACATCCGCGACTGGCTCTATGTCGAGGACCATGCCCGCGCGCTGCGGCTGGTTCTGGAGAAGGGCCGGATCGGCGAGAGCTACAACATCGGCGGCCACAACGAGCGCACCAACCTGGAGGTCGTCCGCGCCATCTGCGCGCATCTGGACGAGATGAACCCGGCCGGCGCTCCGCACGACCGCCTGATCAGCTTCGTCACCGACCGCCCCGGCCATGACAAGCGCTATGCCATCGACGCCGGCAAGATCGAGCGCGAACTGGGCTGGACCCCGCAGGAGACCTTCGAGAGCGGCCTGCGCAAGACGGTCGCCTGGTATCTGGAGAACCGCGACTGGTGGCAGGCCATCCTGAACGGCTCCTACCAGGGCGAGCGGCTCGGCCTGAAGGAAGAAGGGGCTGCCCAATGAAGGGCCCCATGAAGGTCCTCGTCCTCGGCAGCAACGGCCAGCTCGGCTTCGAGCTGATGCGGGCCAACTGGGCGCCCGGCACCGATGTGGTGGGGCTGCCCTATCCCGAGTTCGACGTGACCCGGCCGGGCGACGTGGAAAAGGCGGTCGCCGCCCACGCGCCCGACCTGCTGGTCAACGCCACCGCCCACACCGCCGTCGACAAGGCCGAGAGCGAGGTGGACCTGTCCTTCGCCGTCAACCGCGACGGGCCGGGCGCCATGGCCGCCGCCTGCGCTGCGCGCGGCATCCCCTTCATCCATGTGTCGACCGACTATGTGTTCGACGGGACGAAGGACGGCATCTACACCGAGGACGACCCCATCAACCCGCTGGGCGTCTATGGCGCCAGCAAGGCGGCGGGCGAGGAGGCGGTGCGCGCGGCGACCCCGAGCCACGTCATCCTGCGCACCTCTTGGGTCTACAGCGCCTACGGCAACAACTTCGTCAAGACGATGCTGCGCTTCGGCAAGGAGCGCGAGGAGATGCGGGTGGTCGCCGACCAGCACGGCTCCCCCACCGCCGCCGCCGACCTCGCCGCCGCCATCGTCCAGATCGCCGGCACCATCGAGAGGACCGGCAGCGCCGCCTGGGGCACCTACCACCTGACCGGCAGCGGCTACACCACCTGGCACGACTTCGCCGAGCACATCTTCCAACGGCTGAATGACGCCACCGGCAAGCGGCCGCGCCTGACCGCCATCGGCACGGCCGACTATCCGACCCCGGCGCGCCGCCCGGCCAACTCGCGGCTGGACTGCTCCCGCGCCAGGGAGATGCTCGGCGTCGCCTGCCCGCCGTGGCAGGACAGCCTGGACCGCGTGATCGACGAGCTGTTCACCAACCCGCCGCAGGCGTGAGGACGAAGACCATGAAGGGTATCATCCTGGCCGGCGGGTCCGGCACCCGGCTCTACCCGGTGACCCGGGCGATCAGCAAGCAGCTGCTGCCGATCTACGACAAGCCGATGATCTATTTCCCGCTCAGCACCCTGATGCTGGCGGGCATCCGCGACATCCTGGTCATCACCACGCCGCACGACCAGCCGCTGTTCCAGACGGTGCTGGGCGACGGGTCGCAGTGGGGCCTGAACCTGACCTACGCCATCCAGCCCTCGCCCGACGGGCTGGCCCAGGCCTTCATCATCGGCCGCGAGTTCGTCGGCAACGACCCTTGCGCGCTGGTTCTCGGCGACAACATCTTCTACGGCCACGGCCTGACCAACATCCTGCGCGCCGCCGGCGAGAAGGCCGAGGGCGCCAGCGTCTTCGCCTACGCCGTGCGCGACCCCGAACGCTACGGCGTGGTGGAGTTCGACGGCCAGGGCCGGGCGCTGAGCATCGAGGAGAAGCCGGTCAAGCCGCGCTCCAAATGGGCGGTGACGGGCCTCTACTTCTACGACAACGACGTGCTGGACATCGCCGCCGCGGTGAAGCCGTCGGCCAGGGGCGAACTGGAGATCACGTCCGTCAACGCCGCCTATCTCGACATGGGCAAGCTGACGGTCGAGCAGATGGGCCGCGGCTATGGCTGGTTCGACACCGGCACCCACGACAGCCTGCTGGAGGCGGCGGAGTTCGTGCGCACCATCCAGCACCGCCAGGGCCTGCAGATCGCCTGCCCGGAGGAGATCGCCTACACCTCCGGCTGGATCGACGCCGAACAGGTACGCCGCTTGGCCGAGCCGCTGAAAAAGAACGACTACGGACGCTATCTGCTCGGGCTGCTAAGCTGAAGGATCAAGCGGCCCTCCTGCCGCGTTGTTCCTTCGTGGTTGGCCGGCGGTCCGTTCTTTGACGGCCGCCGGAGCGCCACCAACGCCAACCAGCAAAGACAGGAAGGCAGCCTTGCCGGCCCTCACCAACCGAAAGCGTGTCCTCGTCACCGGCGGCGCCGGCTTCCTGGGATCCCATCTGTGCGACCGGCTGCTGGCGGCCGGGAACGACGTGCTGTGCGTCGACAACTTCTTCACCGGCAGCCGCGACAACGTCCTGCACCTGCTGGACAACCCGCATTTCGAGCTGATGCGCCACGACGTGACGTTTCCGCTCTATGTCGAGGTGGACGAGGTCTACAACCTGGCCTGTCCGGCCTCGCCGATCCATTACCAGCACGATCCGGTGCAGACGACCAAGACCAGCGTGCATGGCGCCATCAACATGCTGGGGCTGGCCAAGCGGGTCGGCGCGCGGATCATGCAGGCCTCGACCTCGGAGGTCTACGGCGACCCGGCGGTGCATCCGCAGCCCGAGGAATATTGGGGCAACGTGAACACCATCGGCCCGCGCGCCTGCTATGACGAGGGCAAGCGCTGCGCCGAGACGCTGTTCTTCGACTATCACCGCCAGCACAAGCTGGACATCAAGGTCATCCGCATCTTCAACACCTACGGCCCGCGCATGCACCCCAACGACGGGCGCGTGGTGTCGAACTTCATCATCCAGGCGCTGAAGGGCGAGCCGATCACCATCTACGGCGACGGCCAGCAGACACGGTCCTTCTGCTATGTCGACGACCTGATCGAAGGCTTCCTGCGCTTCATGGACACGCCGGCCGGCGTCACCGGGCCGATCAACCTGGGCAACCCCGGCGAATTCACCATGCTGGAACTGGCCGAGAAGGTCGTCCGCCTGACCCGCTCGGCCTCCAAGATCGAACACAAGCCGCTGCCGCAGGACGACCCCAAGCAGCGCCAGCCCGACATCGCCAAGGCCAGGGCCCTGATGGACTGGGAACCGGTCGTGCCCCTGGAAGAGGGGCTGGACCGTACCATCGCCTATTTCCGCGGGCGCTTCTTCGGGTGAGGGTATCTATTCCCCCCTCTCCCCCTGGGGAGAGGGGACCATAAGCCGTTCCTCCCAGGAAAGCGCCGAGGCGACGATGGTCTCCAGGTCGGCGTGGCGCGGGGTCCACTCCAGGGTGCGGCCGATCCGCTCCACCCCCGCCACCAGGGCCGGGGGGTCGCCGGCGCGGCGCGGGCCGATGCGCATCGGCAGCGGTTTGCCGGTCACCCGCTCCACCATCGCCAGGACCTCGCGCACCGAATAGCCGCGGCCATAGCCGCAGTTCAGCACCTCGGACGCGCCGCCCGCCTCCAGATGGCGCAATGCCGCGACATGGGCGTCGGCGAGGTCGCTGACATGGATGTAGTCGCGCACGCAGGTGCCGTCCGCCGTGTCGTAGTCGTCGCCGAAGATCTGCAGCTCCGCCCGCTGGCCGGTGACGGTCTGGGCGGCGATCTTGATCAGGTGGGTGGCGACCTTCGACACCTGCCCCGAACGGCCCTGCGGGTCGGCCCCGGCGACGTTGAAATAGCGCAACGCGACGTAACGCAGGTCATGCGCCGCCGCGGTGTCCCGCAGCATCCACTCCGTCATCAGCTTGGAGGAGCCGTAGGGGTTGATCGGCTTGGTCGGCGTCTGCTCGTCGATCGGCAGCCGCTCCGGCATGCCGTAGACCGCGGCGGTGGAGGAGAAGATGAAGCGGCCGATCCCGGCCTCGACGCAGGCCTCGATCAGGGCGTGGCTCTTCACCGTGTTGTTGCGGTAGTAGGCGAGCGGCCGCTCCACCGATTCCGGCACCACGATGCTGCCGGCGAAATGCAGGACGGTGCCGATTTCGTGGCGGGCGAAGGTCTCGGCCAGCAGGACCTTGTCGCCGACGTCGCCCTCGACCAGCGGCACCCCGTCGGGCAGGGCGGAGCGCCGGCCGGTCGACAGATCGTCCAGCACCACGACGGCGCGCCCCTGGTCGCGCAGGGCCAGCACCACATGGGAGCCGATATAGCCGGCGCCGCCGGTCACCAGCACGGTCGCGTTGTCGCTCGTGGTCATGTCCGCTCTTCGTCTTTGCCTTGGGGGCGATTGGGGGGTCGGTCGGGTCAGAGTCGGAAGATAGTCGTCCGCCCATGCTGCACTGCGGGCTTTTCCGCCGAACGGACGACATCATTCGAACGACCTCCAACGCCCCGGCCCGATCCCGATCTCCGACCAGATGGGGAGGGAGCCGGGAAGAGCGGCCTAGTCGAGGTAGTAGCGCAGGATGACCGTCCGCTGGAGCACCAGGATGCTGACGATCGGGAAGAGCCACACCATCCAGGTCAGGCCGCGCTCCAGCACGCCCGTCACGCCAGAAGACCAGCCGAATCCCGGCTCCTGCCGGCCGCTCGCGAAGGCCAGCGGCAGCAGCGCCGCCAGCGGCAGGAAATAGCGCCCCTGCACGCCGTCGACCCACAGCTGGCCGACCGGCGTCCACACCATGTAGAGCGCCCCGAACAGCAGCGCCCCGGTCGCCAGCACGACGGCAACGGTCACCGCCGAGGCCCGCGCGGGCGCCCCGGAATACCAGTCCGCCGCGCGGCGGCCGAGCAGCATCGGCAGGAAGGACAGCAGCAGCAACAGGTAGGCGGCGGCGTAATACGGCCTGGGCAGCCGGGTATCGACCCAGCCGAGGATGCCGACGAACTGCTGGTAATACTCGTGGCCCCAGACCTGGAAGGTCTTCACGGCGATGGTGAGGACGGCCAGCGGATTGTCCAGCAGGAAGCGGAGCTGGCCCATGGCGTCGGTGGGAGCGTCCTGGCGGATCAGCGGCGTCTGCACGGCGAGCGCCATCCACACCGCCCAGCCGATCGCGGCGGCCAGCGAGGCGGCGACGGCGAGACGCTTCACCGCCGCCCGCTCGGCCGGCACCGCCAGCGGCATCAGGCAGAGCAGGGCGTAGGGCTGCTTGGTCATCCCCACCAGGGCGAAGCAGGCGGCACTGGCCCAGACCTCCGCGTTGCGCAGCGGCCGGCCCTCGGACAGCGCCCGCGCCAGGAAGGCGATGCCGAGTGCCGTGACGGTGATGACCAGCCCGTCCTGGCTCATCGAGGCGTAGAGGGAGACCGACATCGGCAGCAGCAGCACCGCGAACAGCGGCAGATGCGCCCGCCCGGCCAGCAGCAGGGCGAAGAAGCCGACGAGGATGCAGGTCAGCGCGTTGGCCGCCCGCGCCAGATACAGCGTCTGCACCACCGGCATGTCGAGCGCCTTGCCGATCGCGATGGCGGCGGCCTGCGGCAGGTAGAAGAAGGGCGGGTAGGGGGCGGTGTTCTCCGCCGCGACGTTGAAGACCCGGCCGTCCCAGCGGGCGGTGAAGGCCTTGGCGTAATCCTCCAGGTTCGCCCTCTCGTCCGGCTTGAAGGGAACATGGTGGAAGGGGAAATAGGCCTCGATGATCGCGACATCGGACGGACCGCCCGCCGCGATCCGCCCGTCGGTCGGAACCCTGGCGGCCACCCAGTAGCCGTGGGTGATCATGTTGGCCCGGTAGATGTGGGCGGGCTCGTCGGCGGTCTGGAAGGGCGGAAGGCTCCAGACCAGAAAGAATGCCGAGATGGTGGCCAGAACGGCGAAGAGAAAAGGACCTATCCGCTGCATCACCAGACCTGTCGCTGAATGGGCTGGTGGTGGGTACTCCATCCGCCGGACAGGCGTCACCTGGAAACTGTGACGCGGCAGGAAGGGGTGTGGTCGGAGCCAGTCCCTTACGGTTCGCGGATGCTTTCGTCGAGCACGCGGATGACGGGGTAGAGGAAGTAGGACAGCACCGAGCGGGTGCCGACCCGGATCTCGGCCGAGGCGACCATGCCGGGGCTGAGGTTGGTGCCGGCGGGCACCGCCTCCAGCCGGGTGTCGGTCAGGCGGATGCGGGTGCGGAAGACGGCGCCGGCGGTTGGCCGGGGGCCGTCGGGGTTGGCGGCGGCCTGGGTGCCCTGGGGATCGTGGGTGAAGGCGTCGGCGCTGATGGTGCGGATTTCACCGGGCAGGGTGCCGTGGCGCTGGAAGGGGAAGGCGTCCAGCTTCACCCGCACGAAGTCGCCGACCCGGACCAGACCGATGTCGCGGGACGGGATTTCCGCCTCCACCTCCAGCGGCACGTCGGCGGGAACCAGGGTGACCAGCGGCTCGGCCTCGCGGATGACGGAACCGACGGAGCGCTTGGCCACCTCAAGGACCACCGCGTCGACCGGAGCGGTCAGGGTGACCAGCGAGCGGCGGCGCTCGGCCTTGGCGATCTGTTCCACCAAGGTGGCCCGCTGGCGGGTCTGCTCCACCAGCTCCTCCGCCGTCTTGCGCCGCCATTCGTCGATGAAGGCGGCACGGTCGGCCTGGATGCCGCGCAGCTCGTGCGCGCTCGCCTGCTCGCGGTCCTGCAGGGCGGTCAGGTCGTCGCGCATGCGCAGCCGCTCGACCCGCGCCTCCAGCCAGGTCAGGCGGGATCCGGTCTGGCGTTCCTGAAGCTGGCGGCGGATGTCCTCCACCTCGCCCACCACGGCGAGCCGCTCGGCAAGGCCGGCCTGGGCGCGTCGGCTGGCGGCGATGGCGCTGTCCAGCTGGCCTGCCTTCTCGTCCAGCGAGGCGAGGCGGGAGCGGTATTCGGCGCGGCGGCGCTCCAGGATGGCGGCCTGGACCGCTGCATCGGGGTTGTTGGCGGCGGGGGTGAAGTCGCTGCCGTCCAGCTCGGCGCGCAGCCGGCCGAGCTGCGCCTCGACGCTGGCGAGCTTGGCGGTCAGGTCGGCCAGATCCGCCGCGGCGAAGGTGGGGTCGAGCGTCGCCAGCCGGTCGCCGGCGCGGACACGGTCGCCGACCTGGACGTCGACGCCGCGCACCACCGCGGTCTCCAGCGGCTGGGCCACCACCAGCGGCGCCGTGGTCACCAGCCGGCCGCCGGCGGTGACGATGCGGTCGACCTGGGCGAAGCCGGCCCACAGCACCAGCGCCACCAGAAGCCCGGCCAGCACATAGAGGGTGGAACGCGCCAACCAGGGCAGCGGCGCATGTTCGATGGCCGCGCCGTCCGGCAGGTACTCCAGCGCGAAGCCCGGCGGCGGGGCCGACGGCGCGGGCAGGGCGGCGCGGCGCCGGGCAGGAGGAGAAGCAGGAACCGGCTCGGCCTTGGCCGGGACGACCTCGCGGCCGGTCTCGGTCTGCACGGCGTCCTGATCCGCTTCGGGTATGCGTGCGTCGGGCATGGCTCAGCGCCCCCGGTTCTGCTGCTGCCACAAATGCCGGTATTCGGCGCAGCGGTCGAGCAGGATTGGGTGGGGGGCGAGGTCGAGCAGGCGGCCCTGCTCCAGCACGGCGATGGTGTCGCAGCCGGTCAGGGTGGACAGGCGGTGGGTGACGATCAGCACGGTGCGGCCATGGGCGATGCGCCGCAGGTTGGCCATGACGATGGCTTCGCTGTCGGGGTCGAGCGCGCTGGTCGCCTCGTCCAGGATCAGCAGGCGCGGCTGGGGCAGCAGGGCGCGGGCGATGGCGATGCGCTGCTTCTGGCCGCCGGACAGGTTGCTCGCCCCCTCCTCCACCAGCGTGTCGTAGCCGTCGGGCAGGCGGTGGATGAACTCGTCGGCGCCGGCCAGCCGGGCGGCCTCGACGATCTCCTCGCGGCTGGCTTCGGGCATGGTCATGGCGATGTTGTCGCGAATGGTGCCGCGGAACAGGAAATTCTCCTGCAGCACCACGCCGATGGAACGCCGCAGATGACCCAGATCCAACTCGCGGATGTCCAGCCCGTCATAGCGGATGGTGCCGTCCTGCACCGGATAGAAGCCCTGGAGCAGCCGCATCAGCGTGCTCTTGCCCGAGCCGCTGCGCCCGACCAGCCCGACGACGGAGCCGGCCGGCACGGTCAGCGTGACGCCGTCGAGTGCCGGCGGCCGGTTGCGGTCGTAGCGGAAGCCGAGGCCCTCGATCTCGATCCGCCCGATCAGGGCGGGGCAGGCGCCGCTGCCCTCGCGCCTGGGTTCGGCCGGGTGGTTCATCACCTCGCCCAGCATGCGCACCGACAGGGCGGTCTCCTGGTACTGGTGGATCAGCGAGACGATCTGGACCAGCGGCGTCACCACCCGGCCCGACAGCATCTGGAAGGCGATCAGGGCGCCGACCGACAGCTGGCGGTCGAAGACGTCGAAGGCGCCGACGGAGACCACCGCCACCATCATCGCCTTCTCCAGGAACTCCGTCACCGTGCGGGCGGCGATGGAGATGCGGCCGACCCGGTAATGGCTGGTCACCGCGCGCGCCGCCTTGCGGTCCCAGCTGCGGCGCTGCTGCGGCTCCAGGGCCGAGGACTTGACGGTGCGCATGCCGTGGATGGTCTCCACCAGCATGGCCTGCCGCTCGGCGTCGGCATTGTAGAGGTCGCCGAGCCGGCTGCGGTAGATCGGCACCAGGGCGACCATCACGCCGGCGATCAATCCGGCGAACAGCAGCGCCACCAGCGTCAGCTTGACCGAATAGAAGAACAGCACCGGCAGGAAGACCAGCAGCACCAGGCTGTCGAGCACGGTGGACAGGAGGTTGCCGGTCAGGAACTCGCGGATGCGCTCCACCTGCTGCATGTGGCGCACGGTGACGCCGGCCGAATGCCCGTCGAAGAAGGTGATGGGCAGGTCGAGCAGATGGCCGAAGGTGCGGTTCAGCAGGCGGATGTCGATGCGGTTGGCCGCCGCCAGCAGGATGAACTGGCGCAGGAAACGGAAGGCCGCCTCGAACAGCAGGGCGCCCAGCACGCCGATGGTCAGCACCTGCAGCGTGGCGATGGTCTCGTTCACCAGCACCTTGTCGATCACGATCTGGAAATAGACCGGGACGGCAAGGGCGAGCGCGTGCAGGACCAGCGCCGCCGCCACCACGTCGCGGAAGGCGGATTTCTGGCGCAGGATCTCCGGCACGAACCAGCGCAGGCCGAAGGGCTGGTGCGGGTCGGCGAGGCCGTGGCGCGGCTTGAGGAAGACCAGTTCGCCGTCCCAGCGCTCCAGGAAGCGGTCGCGCGGCACGTCGATCGGCTCCAGCCGGTCGGCCAGCGGATCGACGACGCCGACCATGGGTTCCCCGTCAGGATCCCCGGCGGATTTGGCCGGGCGCGACAGCCCGACCAGGATGACGGTGTTGCCGTTGGTCAGCCGCGCCAGCAGCGGAAAGACCGGGGGCAGAGCCTTCAGAGCCTTCCAATCCAGCCGGCGGGCGGTTGCCTTGAAGCCGGTGGCGGCGGCGATGCGCAGCAGGTCGGCGGTCGACGGCTCGCCGCGGCCGGGAGCGACGCGGGGGCGCAAGGCAGCCGGCGAGGCCGACAGGCCATGGTGGCGCGCCACCAGCGTCAGACAGCGCAGCGCGGTGTCCGGATCGTGTCCGGGACCATGCGCGGGTTCGTGATCCGACCCACGACCGGCACCGGAGGCCGCGGCGGGCGGCGTCGAACCTGCGTCCGGCATGGCGATCAGCCGAAGTTCGGCGAGCGCGGCGGACCGGGCCGGAGGGGTGGGGAGGCCGGTGCCTGGGCCGGTGCATGAGCCGCCGACTGGGCCGCCGGATGGCCGGCGGCGGAGGCGCCGTGGGGAAGCGGGGGGACGGGACCGGACGCTGCCGCACCGGCGGCGCCAGGCGCCAGCACGCCCGCGGCTTCGAGCCGCTGGCGCATGCCCTCGAGCGCGGAAAGGCTGGCGATGAAGCCCGGCAGGCTCATCACCAACCGCTGGCGGATGGCGGGCAGCGGCTGGCCGTTGTCGTCCTTGCGCAGGGCCGACAGGCTGAACAGGTCGATGCGGACCATGCCGTTGCCGAAGCCGATGTCGAAGACCCCGTCGGCATAGAGTTCGGGGATGCGGTCGTCCGGCGGCGGCTCGATGGTCATGATGGTCCCGGCAGCAGAAGGCGGGGCGCCGCTGCGGCACCCTCGCACCTCTTTCTACCGGAAGGCGGCGATCCGGACCAAGCCGCCAATGCCCGCATCCGCAAAGAAACACAAGCGCCGCTTGCGCTTCATGTCTCCCTGCGGAGTTGGTGGGCCGCTTAGTTGCGGCCGTAGACGTCCTCGAGCCGGACGATGTCATCCTCGCCCAGGTAGGAGCCGGACTGCACCTCGATGATGGTCAGCGGCACCTTGCCGGGGTTCTCCAGCCGGTGGACCGTACCGATCGGGATGTAGATCGACTGGTTCTCGTAGACCATCACCTGCTCCTCGCCGCGGGTGACCAGCGCGGTGCCGTTGACCACCACCCAATGTTCGGCGCGGTGGTGGTGCTTCTGCAAGGAGAGGCGCGAGCCCGGCGCAATGGTCAGGCTCTTCACCTGGAAGCGGTCGCCGGTGTGCAGCGACTGGTAGGAGCCCCAGGGCCGGTGGACCCGGCGGTGACTGACGGACTCGCTGCGGCCCTCGGCCTTCAGCCGGTCGACGATGCGCTTGACGTCCTGGGCTTGAGAGCGGTCGGCGACCAGCACGGCGTCGTCCACCACCACCACCACGGCGTTCTCCACCCCGACCACGGCGGTCAGGTGGTTGTCGCTGCGGACGTAGCAGTCGCGGGCGCCCTCCAGCAGCACGTCGCCGACGACGACGTTGCCTTCCCCGTCCTTGGTCCCGACGTCCCACAGCGCCGACCAGGCGCCGACGTCGGTCCAGCCGATCTCGCAGGGGACGACGGCGGCGCGGTCGGTGCGCTCCATCACCGCATAGTCGATGGAGATGCTGGGCGCCTTGGCGAAGGCGGCGGCATCCAGGCGGAAGAAGTCGAGGTCCTTGGAGCCCTGATCCAGCGCCTCGCGGCAGGCGGCCAGCACCGCCGGGGCATGGCGCTCCAGCTCGGCCAGCAGGCGGGCGGCCGGGAACAGGAACATGCCGCTGTTCCAGGCATAGGTGCCCTCGGCGAGGTAGCGCTCGGCCACCTCCAGCGACGGCTTCTCGACGAAGGCGGCGACGTTGTAGGCGCCGTCGGCCTCGTCCATGGAATGGCCGCGGCGGATATAGCCGTAGCCGGTCTCCGGCCGGGTCGGGGTGATGCCGAAGGTGACCAGCCGGCCGGCCGCCGCTGCGCGGGCGGCGATGGCGATGGCACGGTGGAAGGCGTCGGCGTCGCGGATCTCGTGGTCGGCCGGCAGGATCAGCAGCAGCGCGTCCGGATCCTCGGCCGTCACCGCGAGCGCGGCGAGCGCGCAGGCGGCGGCGGTGTTGCGGCCGGCCGGCTCCAGGATGATGCCGCGGGGGGTGCAGCGCGACTGGCGCAGCTGCTCGGCGGCGAGGAAACGGTGTTCCTGGTTGCAGATCACCAGGGGGGCCGAGAAGACGGCCTCCGCGGCTGCGCCGGGCTGCGTGGAACCGGGTTGCGCGCTGACCCGCAAGGCGGTGTCCTGCAGCATCGTCCGGTCGGAGCAGAGCGGCAGGAACTGCTTGGGATACAGTTCGCGCGACAAGGGCCACAAACGGGACCCCGTACCGCCGGACAGCAGCACCGGGACGATCTTCTGCGCGGAATTGCCGTTCATCCTGCCGCCATTCATTGTGGTGAACCTGTGACCGGGCACCGGAAAGCCGACGGTCGAAACCAGCGGCCGGCGCCATGGCGGTTCGTTATAGACCGCGCTTTCCGCGCTCCACAAGCACCCCTCCGAGACCCATCCGACATTCCGGCTAAGGGTTACCGCCTTCAGGGGGCATAAGGAAAGTCAGGGAGGAGCAAGCACCATTTGGTTTGAACAAATCATGAACATTATGTAGGCTTCTCACATGACCCAGCGGAGCTACAAATACCGGCTTTATCCGAGCAAGGCCCAGAGCGTGGCCCTGACTGAGATGCTGGGCGCGTTCTGTGATCTCTACAACGCCGCCCTCCAGCAGCGCATCGAAGCCTACAGCCGTCAGCGCAAGACGCTGCGTTACCTCGACCAAGCCAGCGAGTTGAAGGCGGTGCGCGCCGTCGACGAGCGCCTTGCCGGCCTCAGCTATTCCGCCGCACAACAGGTGCTCCGCCGTCTGGACAAGGCCTTTACGGCATTCTTCCGCCGCCTGAAAGCCAAGGCCAAAGCAGGCTTCCCGCGGTTTCGTGCCAAGAGCCGCTTCGACAGCGCCGAGTTCCGCGTCGGCGACGGGCTGACGATCCGCAAGAGCAAACGCCTCGGCATCACCGGCATCACCGGCGAGATCAAGATGAAGTGGCACCGCGACCTTCCGGCCGGAGCGACCGTGGGGGCCGCTGTTTTGTCCCGCTCGGCTGGCAAATGGTTCGTCTGCTTCCAGGTCGCGGTGCCTGACCAGGAGGGTCAGCCCCGCAACGGCGCGTCGGTGGGCATCGATGTCGGCCTCACCTCCCTTGTCGCCACCTCGGACGGCGACGTGGTCAAGACACCGCAATGGACGAAGCACGCGGCCAAGAAACAGCGTCGCCTTCAGCGTGCCCTCGCCCGCTGCAAGCCGGGCAGCCGGCGCCGGCTCAAGGCCAAGCAACGGCTTGCCCGCCACAGCGCCCAGACCGCCAACCAGCGCCGCGACTTTCTTCACAAGCTGTCCCGCTCCCTGGTGGAGCGCTACGCCGTCATCGCCTTGGAAAATTTGAGCATCGACCGCTTGGCCCGGTCGATGCTGGCCAAGGCGGTCCACAATGCTGCGTGGGGCCAACTTCGCTCCTTCCTCGACTACAAGGCTGCAAGTGCCGGTGTTCGGGTGGAGGTCGTCGATCCACGTGGGACAAGTCAGACCTGCCCAGTCTGCGGAGCTGGTGTCGCCAAGACGCTCGCCGAGCGCACGCACACATGCTCGTGTGGCTGTGTGATGGATCGCGACATCGCCGCGGCAATGGTCATTCTGCAACGGGCACAGGAACAGGGGCCGGGACACGGCCTTCGGTCGCCAAGCCAGCGGACTGCCGCATAGCTTGACCGAGAAGCTATCGCTATCAAGGTGATGGAATGTTCACCCGACCGGGGCGCCTCTTCCAAAATGAGGCGAGACAAGACTCCAAACGGGGCGGCTCCGGCATCCGGCCGCCGGGCCAACGGCCAGGTCCGAGGTTGGAGTCTTGTCGCGCCCCCTGCCCGGCGGCCCCCTCAGCCCGGGATCGGGCGGGTGATCGGGGAGAACCTGAGGGGAGAGGGGCGCGACAGAACTCCAAACCGGCCCCGGATCGGATCGATGTGGAGCCGTGAATCAAGAGCGAGTCGCGGCCGATTCGCCTCCACGACTCGGAAATGAGCGAATCGGAAGCGATTCGGGGTCGAATCGAAATGTCCCGCCTGGAGTCTTGTCGCGTCGGCCGAAAAATCCACAGGCAATGCGGACTATCCGCTGGAGTCTTGTCGCGGGAGTTCTGGAGTTTTGTCGCGCGACTCGCGATTCTCTACTGGAGTCTTGTCGCGCAAACTATTAACTGAATCAAATAACCGTACAAATAGTTTGAGCGACAAGACTCCAAATTGCTGGCACTAACCGGCCGTGATATAGGGTTCCTCGCAAAGTCGTGCCAAGGTCAGCTCGCTATGGGACAGATACATACCCTGATCACCCAGCTTGGACGTGACCAGGCGAAGGCGCTCCAAACCGATCCGGATCAGCGTTCGCTAGTCGATGTCGCCGCTGCCGTCCTCGAAGAGGAGCGGCAGGAGCTTGGCATCACCTATTCGGGTTTCGCGCTGACCGCGCTTCCCCATCGTCGTCTTCCCGACGACCAGCCGTGGGAGCGGCGCGGACATAAGATCCGCTTGCTGATCGAGCCTGGACGACTGCCGATCCGCAACGGTGGCTTTAAGCTTTACGGCGTTCCCTACGGCAGCCGCGCGCGGATGATCCTGCTGTATCTGCAGACCCGCGCGATCCAGACCGACAGCCGCGAGGTCGAGCTGGGCCGCAGCATGCACGAATGGCTGGACCGCATGGGCCTGTCGGTGGGCGGCCAGACCTACCGCGACATCCGCGAGCAGGCCTCGCGCATCGCCGCCTGCAACCTGACCTTCGCCTGGGAGGACGCCCACAGCATCGGCTTCGAAAAGGGGTCGATCGTCAAGGGCGGCATCCATTTCTCGGCCAATGCCGGGGCGGAGCCGGGCCAGGGGTCGCTGTGGGAAGACCGCGTCCTGCTGTCGGAAGCCTTCTTCCGCGAGCTGAAGGCCCACCCGGTGCCGATCTGGGAGCCGGCGCTGCGCCACATCCAGAACAACAGCACCAGCATCGACATCTATATCTGGCTGGCCTACCGGCTCCACAGCCTGAACCGCTCCACCCCCATCACTTGGCCGGCGGTGTTCGAACAGTTCGGCGCCGGCTACAGCCGCCTGCGCGATTTCCGCAAGCGCTTCATCGAGGCCTTGCAGCTGGCGCTCGCCGTCTATCCCGACGCGCGGGTCGATGTGGAGGAACAGGGGCTGATGCTGCACCCCTCGCCGCCGCCGATCCCGGAGCGCAAGTTCGCCCAGCTTTGCCGGTGACGTTGCCTTCGGAGCGCCGGCTTGTCAGCTTTCCGGCCAACCGGAGCCGGCGCTTCGTCTGCACGACCATCATGCCTGCGAAGGCGGGGATCCAGGCTACCACTCCAAGCATTTGAAACGGCTGGATTCCCGCTTTCGCGGGAATGACGGCTTGCAGACATTCAAGCCTGCAGCGCCGGTTTCTCCCCCTGCGACAAGACTCCAAACTCCGCCCCTCAGGGATTGGCGCGCAACGCCTTCGCCAGCGGATCGAGCAGACGGCGGAGCATTGAATCCAAAAGACTTTCGTCCAGGCTGCCGGACAGTGCCAGGGACTGGGGCGGTGTCATGAAGAAGGGCGCTCCGCCGGCGGATCCGCTGCGTTGAAGGGTCGCCGCAAGCGCCAGGAGGCGTCCGCCCTGCTGCCTACCCTCCGGCCGCAACGTGGCATGGACCAGCAGCAGCAGGGTGCCGGGATCGGCGATGCGGGCATCGTTGGGAGCGAGCGCGGTGACCGCCGGGCCGGAGGCCAGCAGCCCCGACAGCACCGCGGCGGCACGGCCGCACAGCGCGTCGTCACCCAAATCCGGGACAGGCCCGCCGTCGGCGTCCACCGCGCAGAGCAGGCCGACGCGCTCGACACGCTGGAAGAAGGGCAGGGGCGACATGGCGGCGGTCTCCGGGATGTGAAGGAGCAGGCTCGCGGCGAGCAGCAGCGCCGGGCGGATCCGCATCATCGCACCTCCTCGGGGTCGGCGGTGGGGCCGGCATCGTCCGGCGGACGGACAGCTTATAGGCGCAAGAGGGCAGGGGCGGAACGGATGCTTCCGGAAAGCCCCGGGGCTTCTCAGGCCGGCACCGGCTCCCGGTTCGCTATGAGACTGTTGATCGCCTGCTCCGCCAATGCCGAGCGGAGCGGCAGCCGGCCGTACAGTTCCGGCGGGGCGAGGGAGCGGGCGCGGTCGTCGCTGACCACGTCCACCAGCAGGACGATCCGCTGCTCGTCGGGAGCGTTCTCCACCTGGTGGGGGAAAGTGAAGTCGCCGGCCCACGGAGTCCCGGCCGGATAGGCGGCGGGGCTGTCGCCAATCCAGGTGACGGCGGCGGGCGGGGCGATGATCGGCACGATCAGCCGTGCTTCGGGCTGCTGCAGGCCGGCGCCGTCGTAATTCCAGCGGAGCAGGCCGCCGGGTTCCTGCCGGTGGACGTAGCAGGACAGGATGCGGCAGCCCAGCCCCTCCAGCAGGGCGCGGGCGCTCGGCATCATATCCAGCGCCGGGGTCGGACGGCCGGCGGCGCGCAGGTTGTCGGGGCCGAGCCCCTCCTCGATCAGGGTGATCGACGACCAGCTGCCATCGCCGGCCATGAACATGCGCCCTTCATCCCCCGTCGCCGCGTCGAGGGCCGCGAACTCGCGCTGGAGCGGCACCGGGTCGGCGCGGACGGTCAGCGGGGCGTGCAGCATCAGGCCGCTGCCGACGGTGACCTGCTGCCAGGGGTGACATCCTCCTCCGCCTGAAGACGGAGGCTTCGCAGCGCGCGGCCTAGGCCGCGCGCTGCAGGCCCTGTCCGGGCCGGGTTCCAAAGGCACGATACTCCACCACTTGCGCTGCGGCCACGTCCCGGTGGGCCGTGTACCCGCAATGCAGACAGCGGTGTTCGCGCTCACTTAGCGCCTTCTCCACACGACCGTCGCAGACCGGGCAGGTCTGCGAGGTGCCGCTCGGATCAACCGGGATCGTCACCTTACCGGCCCATGCTGCCTTGTAAGTGACCATCGCGATCAGCGTTCCCAGAGCCACGTCATGCGCGCTGCGCGCCAGTATGCCGCGGCACAGCCCTTTCACGTTCAACGCCTCGTGACCGAGACGACCAGCCAGATTGACCACCAAGCGGCTGGCCTTGTGCAGGCGGTCCTTGCGGCGGCGTGCCACCCGGCGCTGCGCTTTGGCCGCAAGCCGCGTTGCCTTCCGGTAACGCTGCGAGTGTTTCTTGCCCGGTCGGCGCCGCCGGGCCATCGCGCGCTGGTGCGTCGCCACGACCGGCTGCTCCTCGGCCCAGCACCGCTCCCGCGGCACCGTCAGACCGTTCGACATGGCCACAAGGTCGATGAAGCCAAGGTCCACGCCGAGGTCGGGCAGGAGAGGCTGCGGGCCGACGTCGCCGTCGTGCCGGCACTGGACGATGAGGAACCAACCATCGACACGGCTTGTGAGCACCGCGGTTACCGGCTTACCGCACAGCGGCCGGTGCAGGAACAGTCGCATGCCGCCGTCAATGCCGGCGATGCGAAGGCGCGTGCGGCCGGTCTTCTTATCGGTGCGCAGCGTCAAACCGTCGCCGAACCGGAACTCGGCTGAGGAAAACCAGGAGCGCGCCTTGTAGCGTGGAAAGCCGGGCTTTTCGCCGCGTCTCACGCGGCAAAAGAACGCTTGGTAGGCTTTGTTGACGCGGCGCAGGAGTTGCTGTTGGGCGGTGTAGGACCAGCGCGCCAGATCGGGCATGTCGGCGCGGAGGGCCGGCAGTTCGTTGGCCTGATCCTCGTAGGAGAGGGAAACGCGCCGGCGTTTCCAGGCTTCCTCGCGCTGCTGGAGGGCGGCATTGTAGAGGCCGCAGAAGTCAGCGAGCATAGCGTGGAGGCCGTCGGCCTGACGCTGCTTTGGGTAGACCCGGAACTCCTGCGAGGACACAAAGGACATGCAGGCTGTTCTAGTTTTGTTCACGCTTGGCGTCAAGCGCCAAACGTGATGCGCATTCCCCCGCCTCCTTCAGGTGGCGGGAGAATGCGCTGAAGATAATGGAGGGACTGCATGGCGGGCGGGCCGTTCGGTTGTGGTTCCGTTCAGTTCTTAAACTTTTTCCGGGGGATGTGCCAGTCGGGCCGTCCCGATCGAGCGGATGGTCTTATGCATCGACAGCGGCGATGGATGGTTGCAGGCTGTCGCCCCCGTTCTCCGTCTTCCGGGCATCGTCCTTCCATGCGGATCCTGTTCGTCCACCAGAACACCCCCGGCCAATACAAGCATCTCGTCCGCCATTTCGCGGCGGATCCGGCCCATCAGGTCGCCTTCATCGGCAAGGTCCGGCGCGAACTGCCGGCCGGGGTGCAGTTGGCGCTCTATCGGCCGACGCGCGAGCCGGGCGAGGCCACCCATCCCTATATCCGCATGTTCGAGGGGCAGGTGCTGCACGGGCAGGGCGCGGTGCGCGCCGGTCTGGCCCTGCAGAAGGAAGGCTTCACCCCCGACGTGATCTGCGCCCATCCCGGCTGGGGCGAGGCCTTGTTCCTGAAGGACCTGTTCCCGCAGGCGCGCCTGCTGCTCTATTGCGAGTTCTTCTACCGGGCCGAGGGCTCCGACGTCGGCTTCGATCCGGAGCGGCCAGTGACGCTGGAGACGCGCTGCCGCATCCGCACCAAGAATGCCACCCTGCTGACCGGGCTGGACGCAATGGATTGGGGCGTCAGCCCGACGGAGTGGCAGCGGCGGCAGCATCCCGACGCCTTCCGCCCGCGCATCTCGGTGATCCATGACGGGGTCGACACCGCGGTCTGCCGGCCGGATCCGGCCGCCACCGTCACCCTGCCCGACGGCCGGACCCTGTCGCGCGAGGACGAGGTGGTGACCTATGTCGCCCGCAACCTGGAGCCCTACCGCGGCTTCCCCACCTTCATGCGGGCGGCGGCGGAACTGCTGCGGCGCCGGCCCAAGCTGCACATCCTGATGGTCGGCGGCGACGAGGTCAGCTACGGCGCCCCGCCCGACGGCGGCGGCACCTGGCGCGAGAGGATGTGGCGGGAGACGATGCTGGACGCCGCCGGCGCGCCCAAGCATGAGGCGGCGCGGCTGCATGTTCTGGGCAAGCTGCCCTATGAGCAGTACCTGTCGGTCCTGCGCGTCTCGCGCGCCCACATCTACCTGACCTTCCCCTTCGTTTTGTCCTGGTCGATGCTGGAGGCGATGGCCTGCGGCGCCGTGATCGTCGGCTCCGACACACCGCCGGTCGCCGAGGTGATCGAGGACGGGGTGAACGGGCTGCTGACGGACTTCTACGATCCGCCGGCGCTCGCCGACCGGGTGGAGACGGTGCTGGACGATCCGGACCTGCGCGCCGCCCTGTCGGCCGCCGCAAGGCGCACGGCGGTGGAACGCTTCGACCTCGCCACCGTCTGCCTGCCGGCACAGATCCGCCTGCTGCAGGACGTGCAGGCCGGGCGGATGCCGGGCCTTTAGGAAGGGGACCTAACGGCCCGCCGCCAACCTCTCCAGGTCACTCCGCACCGCCTCGAACACCGGCGTCCAATCCTCCGTCCGGACCCTGGCGGTAGAGGCGCATCGACGGGTACCAGGGGGTGGCGGGGCCGGTGCGGCCGTAGACCCAGTAGGGGACATGCTGCACCAGGTTCCACACCGGAACCCCCAGCGAGCCGGCGAGGTGGGCGACCGAGCTGTCGGTCATGATGACCAGATCCAACTCCTCCAGGGCCGCCGCGGTGTCGGCGAAGTCCTGCATCTCCGGCCCCAGTGCCGTGATGGGCGGATCGGGCAGGGCCTGCAGCTCGGCCTCCGGCGGCCCCTTCTGCAGGCTGTAGAAGGCGGTGCCGGGAACCGACAGCAGCGGCAGGAAGCGCTCCAGCCCGGCGGCGCGGATGTGGTTGTCGCTGAAGCCCTGGTTGCCGGACCAGACGATGCCGACCCTGAGCCGGCCGTCGCGAGCCCCCAGCAGCCGGGCGGCCTTGGCGCGCGCCTCCTCCGGGACGGTCAGGCGGGCCGGCGGCGGCACCGTGGCGGCGGTGGTGCCGAAGCGGTGCGGCAGGCCGATGATCGAGCTGTGGACGTGACAACTCCGTCGCCTGAAGGGCGACGGCTTCTCGGACCAGCTATGCGGCATCCCGCTGACTTGGCGTCCGAAGGCCGTGTCCCGGCCCTGTTCCATGTCCTGCCCTCTGCAGGATGACCTTCGCTGCCGCAACGTCCCGATCCATCACGCATCCGCAGTCGCAGCGGTGCGTGCGGTCGGCGAGCGTCTTGGCGACGACGGCCCCGCACTCCGGGCAGGTCTGAGAGGTTCCGCGCGGATCGACAGCTTCCACCCGAACACCAGCGTTCGCAGCTTTGTAGTCGAGGAAGGATCGAAGTTGGCCCCATGCGGCGTTGTGAACGGCCTTGGCGAGCATCGACCGGGTCAGACAGTCAACGCCCAAGTCCTCCAAGGCAATGACGGCGTAGCGGTCTACGAGCGAGCGGGACAGCTTGTGCAGGAAGTCCCTGCGCCGGTTGGCCGTAGCCGCGCTGTGACGCGCCAGCCTGCGCTTCGCCTTGAGCCTGCGCTTGCTGCCCCGCTTGGCGCGGGCAAGCGCACGCTGAAGACGACGCTGTCTCTTGGCCGCACCCTTTGTCCATTGCGGAGCAGCGACCGTTTCCCCGTCCGAGGTGGCGATGAGCGACGACAGGCCCAGATCGAGGCCGACCGACGCGCCGTCGCGCGGCTGAACCTCTTCGTCGGGCATCGTGATCTGAAAGCACACGAACCACTTTCCGGCGGCGCGCGACAGCACGGCGGCTCCAACCTTGGCGAAGGCCGGAAGATCGCGGTGCCACTTCACCTTCACCTCGCCGGGGATGCCAACGACACTGAGGCGCTTGCTCTTGCGGATCGTCAGCCCGTCGCCAACCCGGAACTCGGCGCTGTCGAACATGCTCTTGGCGCGGAAGCGCGGGAACCCGGCCTTGCCCTTCCTCACGCGACCGAAGAACGCCACGAACGCCTTGTCCAGCCGGCGGAGCACCTGTTGCTCGGCGCTGAAGCTGTAGCCGGCCAGCCGCTCGTCAGCCGCCCGGACATCCTTCAATTCGCCGGCCTGATCGACGTACCGCAGGGCCTTCCCGGCCCGGCGGTACGCCTCGATCCGCTGCTGAAGGGCAGCGTTGTACAGGTCGCAGAAGGCGCCAAGCATCGCCTCGAACCCGGCAACCTGCGCCGTGGTCGGGTAGAGGCGATACTTGTAGCTCAGGACCGGCATCGGTCACTTGCCCTTCTGGTTTTCGATGTAGCGGCGGATCGTCTCTTCCGAGACGCTGCCGACCGTTGCGGCAAAATAGCTGCGGGACCAGAGCGTTGGAAGCCTGGACCGCAGCGCTGGGAACTCGTCACGAAGAACCCGGCTGGACTTTCCCTTCAGGCGGTTGACGATTTCGGCAACACCAAGTGTTGGATCAGCCTCAACGAAGACGTGAACATGATCGGGCATAACTTCCAGCGCGTGGAACGTCATATCGTACTCGGACGCCACTTCGCCAAGAACTTCCCTAAGCCGGTCGTCAATCGGTGGCGTCAGTACGGGGCGCCGATATTTCGGGCACCATATGATGTGGTATTTCAGCGAAAATACCGCCCCGGCGTTCTTAGCATAGCGCGTCGTCATGCGAGAGATTATGCTTCTGCCAGAAAACTAACGCAACAGCAAAGGAGGCGCGGCTTCCGCTGCCGGCTTAAGCCGGCATTCCCCGCCGCGAAATCATGATGGCCGGTGGAGTGGGGGAGAAGGGCGGCTAGAAACCATAGAGAAGCGGGTCCGGCACCCACAAGACGCGACATCCGTCAAACAGTATCGCCTTTGGGGCGTGTCCATCCGCCCGCGCCGCCTGCCGACAGGCCTTGCAAGGGCGGTCATCCTGAATTAACCCGATCGTCAGAAAGCACCGGTTACGGTCGGGGTTCATTTCGATCCCGATGCGGCGCCCGCCCCGGAGCATCCGGCCGGCGGGGTCCGGCCCGGCGGTTTCGAACGATGCGGCTTCAATGGACGGAACCGGCGGTGACGACACACTCCAGCAAAGCGGGCGGGGCCATGCCAGGGACTCCGGCGGATGGATCGGAGGAGTCCGCCCTGTCCGGGACCGGCTTGGAGGCCGGCCTGCGCATGCTGGACGGCCGGTCGGTCCTGATCACCGGGGGGACCGGCTCCTTCGGGCGCCGCTTCGTCGAGACGGTGATGCGCCACGCCACGCCGCGCCGGGTGATCATCTTCTCCCGCGACGAGTTCAAGCAGTACGAGATGCAGCAGCGCATGCCGGCGGAATGGGCACCGACGCTGCGCTATTTCATCGGCGACGTGCGCGACCGCGAGCGGCTGGAACTGGCGATGCGCGGCGTCGATTTCTGCGTCCATGCCGCGGCGCTGAAGCATGTGCCGGCCGCCGAATACAACCCGATGGAATGCATCCACACCAACGTCTACGGGGCGGAGAACGTGGTGCGGGCGGCGCTGTCGATGGGGGTGCGGCGCGTCGTCGCGCTGTCGACCGACAAGGCGGCCAACCCGATCAACCTCTATGGCGCCAGCAAGCTGGCATCGGACAAGATCTTCATCGCCGCCAACAACCTGTCAGGCGCGCTCGACACCCGCTTCGCGGTGGTGCGCTACGGCAACGTGGTGGGCTCGCGCGGCAGCGTCGTCCCGCTGTTCCGCAAGATGATCGCCGACGGCGCCGACCATCTGCCGGTCACCGACGAGCGCATGACCCGCTTCTGGATCACGCTGCAGCACGGCGTCGATTTCGTGCTGTCCTGCTTCGCCATGATGCAGGGCGGTGAGATCTTCGTGCCGAAGATCCCGAGCATGCGCATCGCCGACCTCGCCCGCGCCATGGCGCCGGACCTGCCGCAGAAGATCGTCGGCATCCGGCCGGGCGAGAAGCTGCACGAGGTGATGATCACCGAGGATGATTCCCGCCAGACCTACGAACTGGCCGACCGCTACGTGATCGAGCCGGCCTTCGCCTTCTGGCAGCATGCGCCGTACGAGCGGCTGAACGCCCGTCCGGTGGCCGACGGCTTCCGCTATGCCAGCGACGGCAACGACGACTGGCTGGACGGCGAGCGGCTGCGCGACCTGCTCGCGGAAGCGCCCTGATGGCGGATCCTCTAGCGGCGGATGCCCTATCGGCGGATCTGCCCTTCCTCCCCTACGGCCGCCAGTCGGTGGAGGAGGAGGACATCGCCGCGGTGGCGGCGGTCCTGCGCGGCGACTGGTTGACCCAGGGGCCGGCGGTCGCCGCCTTCGAGCGGGCGCTCGCCACGCGGGTGGGGGCGGCCGATGCGGTGGCCTGCGCCAACGGCACCGCGGCGCTGCGGCTGGCCTATGCCGCGCTCGGCATCGGGCCGGGCGACGCGGTGGTGGTGCCGTCCAACACCTTCCTCGCCACGGCGTCGGCCGCCCGCCACGCCGGGGCCGAGGTCGCCTTCGCCGACGTCGATCCCGACAACGGCCTGATGGGCGTGGCCGAGGCCGAGGCCGCCATCGCCCGCGCCCGCAAAGCCGGCTGGCGCGTCCGCGCCCTCGCCCCCGTCCATTATGCCGGGCAGACCGCCCAAATGGCCGGGGCGGCCGGGCTGGCGGCACTCGCGCAGGCGGAGGGGCTGGCGCTGGTCGAGGATGCCTGCCACGCCATCGGCACGGTGGATCTGTCCCCGGATGGCGAGACGCCGGTCGGCGCCGGGCGTGCGGAGGTGGAGGCGGGGTCGCTGACCGTCTTCTCCTTCCATCCGGTCAAGACCATCGCGGCCGGGGAAGGCGGGGCGGTCACCGGCGGCGATCCGGCGCTGATGGCGCGGGTGCGGCGCCTGTGCAACCACGGCATGATGCGCGTGCCCGAACCGGGGGAGGGCTTCGCCGACCCCGACGCCGCGCTGGATGCGGAGGGAAAGCCCAACCCCTGGTACTACGAGATGGCGGAGCCCGGCTTCAACCACCGCCTCTCCGACATCCATGCAGCATTGGTGCTGAGCCAGCTCGGCCGGCTCGACCGCTTCGTCGAACGGCGGGCGCGGCTGATGGCGCTCTATGCGGAGCGGCTGGCGCCGCTGGCCCCGCTGGTGCGGCCGCCGGCCCTGGTGCCCTGGTGCCGGCCGGCCTGGCACCTGTGCGCGGCGCGCATCGGCTTCGATGCTGCTTTCGATGCTGCGGGGCGGACCCGCTCGGCCGTGATGACGGCCCTGCGCGGCCTGGGCATCGGCACCCAGGTGCACTATATCCCGGTCCATCGCCAACCCTACTGGCGCCGCCGTTACGGCGACCTCGCCCTGCCCGGCGCCATGACCCATTATGCCCATACGCTGTCGCTGCCGCTGTTCCCGGCCATGGCCGACGGCGATGTCGACAGGGTCGCCGCGGCGCTGGAACGGGTCCTGTCCTGACGGATGTCCAGCCGGCCATCCTGACGGAAGATCAGTGTCCAGACCGTTTCGTCCAAGCGATTCCGTTAGCGTTTTGGACAGGATGGACGGATAACAATGGCGTCGTCAGGACGGCATAGGCCTAGGTCCAACGGCTGTAGAGCCGCATGGCCGGGGTCGGGTCATCCCGAACGCCGCTCCACAGTGCTTCGCGTACGGACCTCCGAATTTGCTTCGCAACACGCTCTGGAATCTGCTTGGCGAGGGGCTCCCCATGTTGGCGGCCCTCCTGTCGATTCCGTTGCTCATCTCCGCCGTCGGGATGGAGCGTTTCGGCGCGCTGACCCTGATCTGGGCGCTGCTCGGCTATCTGGGGGTGCTCGACCTCGGGCTGGGACGGTCGCTGGTGCAGGTGGTCGCCGACCGGATCGGACATGCGGGCCATGAGGGAGGTCCGGAAAACAAACCCGGAGATGACCAGGGCCGCGGCGGCACGGCGGGCATCGCCGGGCCGGCCATCGCCCTGATGGGGGCCATCGGCCTCTTGACCGGCGGGGCGGTGGCGCTGGGCGCCGGGCTGCTGGCCGACCGGTTCCAGCTGGATACCGGCACCTCGCCGGACGAGATCCGGCTGAGCCTGCTGATCGCCGCGGCCATCGTGCCGATCGCACTGGTCTCCGCCGGCCTGCGCGGCGTGCTGGAGGCCCACCAGCGCTTCCGCCCGATCAGCCTGGTGCGGATGACGGTGGGGGTGCTGAACTACCTGAGCCCGCTCTGCGTGCTGCCCTTCAGCCAGAGCCTGGTGCCGGTGATCGCCGCCATCGCGGCGGGGCGCTTCATCGGGCTGGTCGGCTATGGCGTGCTGGCCGTGCGCCAGATGCCGGACCTGCTGCGCCCCATCCGCTGGGGCCGGCCGAGCTTGCGCGGGCTGTTCACCATGAGCGCCTGGATGATGCTGAACAACCTGGTCGGCCCGGCGATGCTCTATGCCGACCGCTTCATCCTGCTCAGCCTGGTGCCGGCGGCGATGGTCGCCTTCTACACCACCCCGTTCGAGCTGCTGTCGCGGCTGATGGTGATCCCCGGCGCCCTGTCGCTGGCGCTGTTCCCGCTGGCCTCCAGCCTGTTCCGGCGCGATCCGCCGGCGCTGGGCCGCATCCTGGACGCCGGAGGCCACCTGACGCTGGCGGTGTTTCTGGCGATGCAGGCCGCCACCATCGTCGGCGGCGAGACGGCGCTGGGGCTGTGGCTGGGTCCGGCCTTCGCCGCCAACAGCGCGTCGGTCCTATCGATCCTGATGCTGGGCGTCTTCTTCAACGCCACCGCCTATGTGCCCAACACCCTGATCCAGAGCGTCGGGCGCGTCGATGTGACCGCCCGGCTGCAGCTGGCCGAGTTGCCGGTCTATCTCGGCGTGCTGTGGCTGCTGGCCGAGCGCTATGGCGCCGTCGGCGCCGCCGCGGCCTGGAGCCTGCGCACGGCGGTCGATTGCGGGCTTCTGCTGGTCCTGCTGCCGCGCGTGGCGCCGGGCACGGGGGCGGTGGCGCTGACCATCGGCCTGCGCGCGCTGCTGGCCGGAGCGGCGGGAACGGCCGGGCTGCTGGTTGGCGGGCCGGTGGGGGCGGCGATCAGCCTGACCGGCCTGCTGGCCGTCGGCCTGGGCGTCGCCGGCCGGCTGCTGCGCACGCGGTCCTGGGAGAAGCTGTCCGCCCCGCTGCGCAAGTCCCGCGCCGCCCGGCTGATCGACGGAACCGCGGCCGACCGGATGTAACGTCACCTCGTCAAGACACGGTTGCGCGGGTGGTTCCTTTGCCGCCGGAAATGCGCTATGTGAGCGGAAACTCTGTGCAACGCTGGTTGGAGTTCGAAGGCCATGGCCGAGGGTACTGTGGACTATTACGCGATGGTCGAAGAGGCTTGGCAGCTCAGCGACACCGCGCGCGACTATGTGAAGAACGCCGGCCGCGAGGTGGACAACACCGAGCTGTGGGAGAAGGTGTTCGCCTCTTCGCCGCTGATCGACCTGGAGCGCACCCGCGCCGAAGGCGGCCAGCCGCTGCAGAAGATCTTCTTCAAGAACCCCTACGGCCTGCAGTACCGCGCCGACCACAAGGACTGGATCCCGTTCCGCCACGGCGCGCTCGACCCGGCCTATCTCCAGGTCATCTGACCGGGCAGTCTGGACGGCCGGTCTGGACGATTGTCCGGCGGGCAGTGCCGTCTTGCGGCGGGAGTTTAGGGAGCGGGCATGGCGCGGCTGGTGGCGGGGCAGGGCTTCGCCCTCGATCTGGATGAGGCCCGGCTGGCGAACGGCTTCGTCGCCGACGCCTTCACCACCGTGCCGGACGCCTCCTCCATCGCCGCCGGTGCCGGCAGCCTGACCGTCGCCCGCACGGTCGCCGGCCGGGCGCACGCCACCCTTCTGGACTATGCCGCCTCCGGCAGCGGGGCCGCGGCGGCCGTCCGCTTCACCGGGTTGAGCGACCGCGATGCGGCCGGGCTCTTGCGCTACCGGATCGAGGGGCTGGACGTCGCGCTGACCGGCGGGACGCTCGACCGGCTCGGCGCCCGCATCTTCCAGCAGATCGACGGCTTCGTCGGGGCGGACGGCAACGACAGCGTCCATCTCGGCGTGCCGGGCGGGCGCAGCTTCGACGGCGGCGGCGGCATCGACCGTGCCATCTACACCGCCGACCCGCGCCGCTATGCCCTGCAAGGCGGCGCCTACCGCGCGGAGACGCCGGTGGTGGTGGCGCTCGACGGCAGCGGCCGGCGCCATGCCGTGGTGTCGAGCCGGAACGCCGATACGCTGACCGACGTCGAGCTGGTCAGCATCGACGGCCGCACCGCCGCCCCGGCGGCGCTCGCCTTCGACGCGCGGAGTTACCTCGCGGCCAACCGCGACCTCGCCGCCGTCTTCGGCGACAATGTGGTGGCCGCCGCCGCCCATTATTCCTGGAACGGCCGGAACGAGGGGCGCAGCCTGGGCGGATTCGACGCGCTGGGCTATCTGGGCGCCAATCCCGACGTGCTGGCCGCCGTCGGCGTCGATGCCGGGGCCGCCGTTCAGCATTACCTGGCCTATGGCGCCCGCGAAGGGCGGACGGCGGGTTTCGATCCCTACGGCTATCTCGCCTCCCACCCCGACGTGCTGGCCGCCGTCGGCATCGATCCGGCGGCGGCGGTGCTCCACTATGCCCGCCACGGCCGGGGCGAGGGGCGCAGCGTGACCTTCGACGCGGCGGCCTATCTGGCGGCCAACACGGACGTGGCGGCGGCCACCGGCGGCAACGCCGCTGCGGCCAAGCTCCATTACCTCGCCTTCGGCCTCGGCGAGGGGCGGCCATTGCGGGTGACCCCCGGCCGGTCCCCGGCGGCGGCCTCCATGAGGGCCGCTTCCATGAGATCGGCCATGCCGGCCGCCGCCGCACTCCTGGAGCCGCAGGGGACGCCGCAGGAGACGCCCCAAGGGACATCTCTTGGGACATCTCTTGGGACGCCGCAGGGGGTGCCGGTCGTGGTGACCGGGACGGCCGGCAACGACACGCTGAGCGGCAGCGCCGCCTATGACGCGCTGGGCAACCCGATCACCGACGCGGTGGACGGGCTGGCCGGGATCGACAGCTTCGTGCTGACCGGCGCGCTCGCC
Source organism: Azospirillum largimobile (assembly GCF_977007025.2). NCBI lineage: Bacteria > Pseudomonadati > Pseudomonadota > Alphaproteobacteria > Rhodospirillales > Azospirillaceae > Azospirillum > Azospirillum largimobile. The sequence goes on along the minus strand of NZ_CDRMUA020000007.1, from coordinate 49,489 downwards.
TCCTACTCTCTGGCCATCGATGCCAACGGCAATCTCGTGGTCGGCGGTCCCGACGGCACCGACACGCTGACCGGCATCGAGCTGCTGCAGGCCACCGACGGGGTTTATCCGGTGGGATCTCTGGTCGGCTTCTCCCAGCCGTCGCTGACGGGCCTGACCGTCTCGACCTCCGCCTCCACCGGCGCCGATTATCTGGTGGGCGGGATCATGGGGGACGCCATCGGCGGCGGGGCGGGGAATGACACCATTGCCGGGCTCCTCGGCAACGACACGCTGTTCGGCAATGCCGGCAACGACGTTCTGCTGGGCGGCGACGGCGCCGACCAGCTGGAGGGCGGGGCGGGCAACGACCTGATGTTCGGCGGAGCGGGGGACGATCTGCTGCGCGGCGACGTCATCGACGTCGTCGGCAACGACACCCTGCTGGGCGAGGACGGCAACGACTGGCTCGACGCCGGGGCGGGCAACGACTGGCTGGACGGCGGCGTCGGCAACGACACGCTCTATGGCGGGCTGGGCGGCGACGTGCTGCGCGGCGGCGGCGGCGACGACGTGCTGTTCGGCGACGTCTATTCCGACCGCAGCCACGAGATCTCGGTCAACGCCGCCGACACCACCACCGTCTACGAGGACGTCCTGCTGGGCGGCGCCGGCAGCGACACGCTGGTCGGCGGCTATGGCGCCGACCTGATGGACGGCGGAGCGGGGGCGGATGTCTTCTCCATCCGCAACCTGAACGAATCCACCCTGGCCGCCCCCGACGCCATCATCACCTTCAACGGTGCCGTCGTGGCGCAGCAGGCCCTGCAGGGGCTGGCGAGCTACGCCACCGTCGGGGCCGAAGGCGACCGCATCGACCTTTCGGAAATCGACGCCATCACCGGCACCACCGCCAACGATGCCTTCACCTTCGTCGGCACCGCCGGCTTCACCGCGGCCGGCCAGCTGCGCTATCAGACGTCCGGAACGGTGACGCTGATCGAGGGCGACGTGAACGGCGATCGCGCGGCCGACTTCCGCATCCAGGTCAACATCGCCAACTACACCTTCTCCGCCTTCGACTTCGTTCTGTAGGCGCGCGGCGGCCACCCTCATGATGTTCACCCTCGTCAGGACCGAACGGTTCGAGCAGGAGATCAAGAAAAGCCGCTTCCTGGCCCACGCCGCCCCGGCCGGCAGCGAGGAGGAGGCGCGCCGCGTCATCGCCGCCGGCAGCAGCCCGGATGCCGGCCACAATTGCTGGGCGTTCCGGATCGGCGACATCTACCGCTTCAGCGACGACGGCGAGCCCGGCGGGACTGCGGGGCGGCCGATCCTGCAGGCGATCGAAGGGCAGGGCCTTGACCGCGTGGCGGTGGTGGTCAGCCGCTGGTTCGGCGGCATCCTGCTGGGCGCGGGCGGGCTGGTGCGCGCCTATGGCGGCACGGCGGCCAGCTGCCTGAAGGCGGCGGAGCGCGAGCCGATCGTCGACTACGCCATCCTGTCCGTCGCCTGCGCCTTTGCCGAGGAGGCACGGATCCGCTCCAGCCTCGGTCCCTTTCCCGGCACCCAGGTCGAAACCACGGGCTTCACCGCCGACGGCGTCCAGCTTCGCGTCACGCTGCCCCGCGACCGTGCGGAGGATTTCACCCGCATGGTCACCGACCTCTCCCGCGGGCAGGCGGTGATCGGACCTGTCGGAGATCGCGGATAAGCGGAAGCGTGACCGTTTTCCATAAGGCTCATTATGTGTTTTTCATGGCATGAAATCATGATGAAAAATTATGGATTTGTGGTTTGGAAGCTTGTCGCGGTGCCGCCGGGCCTGCCGGCCGACGGAGAAGGCTGACGAGAAAACCACCCCTTTTTCGTGCGCTAAAAATGGCGGTTCCCCGTAGAGCGGCAATTTTGAGCAATCGCCGGTGAATGCGGAGTTCCGCCGAAATCACCGGGTGAAATTTCTCCATGCTTCTTCCGCTTTACTTGGAAGGATCGCCCGTTCTAGCCGGTGATACCCCGACTTATCGAGTTGTGGGCGGCGGTTTCCTCCTCATATTTGGGTGAATACGGCCGATTGGCCCAACAAATCATCACCGGAGCGCGGTTGCGTGTCCGGCAGCCGGCGGGAAATGCCCCCGTCCCGGTCATGCCGCCCTGCCGCCGTCAAGGAGGACCATCTGTGCGCGACGTACTGATTGCGGACGCCGGCCTCGCGGATCTGGACCGGCTGCTCGACCGTTGCCGGCCGAACGTTCGGGTCGTCCGGGTGGCGGCCGATGAGGATGGCGGGAAGGCCCTGGCCGATGCGCTTGCCGGGCGGCCCGCGGCCATCCATCTGCTGGCCCATGGCGAGCCGGGCGCGGTCCGCCTGGGCGCCCGTCCGCTCGATGTCGCGGCGCTGGAGGGGACCGGGGAAGAGGCTGCAGAGGCGGACAGGCGTTCCTGGCCGCAGGCGCCGGACACGGAGATCCTGATCCATGCCTGCGACGTCGGGGCCGACGGCGGCCGCTTCGCCGCGGCGCTCGCCCGGGCGACCGGCGCACGGGTCGCCGCCGCCAGCCATCCGGTCGGTCATCCGTCGCTGGGCGCTTCCTGGGACCTCGACGTGACCACCGGGCCGGTTGCCGCCGCCCTGCCCTTCTCCGGCACCGGCGACTGGGTCCATCATTTGGCCTACAGCGGCACCCCGTCGGACGGCGACGACACGCTGGTCGGCGACGACACCGGCAACATCATCGACGGCGGGGCCGGCAACGACAGCATCGCCAGCGGCAGCGGCGACGACAGCCTGGTCGGCGGGGCCGGCGACGACACGCTGGCCGGCGGCGGCAACACGGGCGTCGCGGCCGGCGACACCATGAATGGCGGGCTGGGCGCCGACCATTATGTCGGCGGCAGCGGCTTCAACATCGTCACCTACGAGGACGCCACCGCCGGCATCACGCTGGACCTGATCGACGGCGCCAACAACACCGGCGAGGCGGCCGGCGACAGCTTCGAGAACATCCAGCGCTGGATCGGCTCCGAGTATGCCGACAGCATGACGGCGGGCGATACGGCTGTGTGGTTCTGGGGCCATGGCGGCAACGACGTCGAGCATGGCGGGGCCGGCAACGACACGCTGGAGGCCGGCGACGGCAACGACAGCGTCTTCGGCGGCGGCGGCAACGACCAGCTCTACGGCCGCGCCGACAATGACGAGCTGCATGGGGAACTCGGCGACGACACGGTGGCCGGCGGCGGCGGTGCCGACCTGATCCATGGCGATGCCGGCAACGACCTGCTGAAGGGCGACTGGGAACGCGACACCATCCATGGCGGCGACGGCGACGACACCATCCTGGCCGGCATCGTCTCCGCCGGCAGCTATGCCCAGACCCAGGCCGACACGATCTTTGGCGAGGCCGGCAACGACCGCTACATCGTCGTCAGCCAGTATGACGCCGGCACCGTCAGCTTCGACGGCGGCACCGGCACCGACACGCTGGAGGTCCGCTCCGACGACCTGAGCAGCTTCAACGGCTACGACCTGGAATATTACACCGCCGTCGCCTCCCCCACGATCGACCTGACGGGGATGACGCTGGCCGGGGTGGAGCGGCTGGAGCTGACCGGCGGCAGGGCGCATGACGTGACGCTGACGGGCGCGCAGGCGGCCGGCTTCGAGGCCATCGCCGGCAGTGCGGCGTCCGACACCCTGCGCATCGCCGGCAGCGCCGACCTGTCGGCGGTGGCCCTGTCGGGCATCGAGGCCATCGACGTCACCGGCAGCGGCGCCACCCTGACGCTCGCGGCTTCGCAGCTGGCCGGGCTGGCGCTGACAGGCAACGGCAACGCGCTCGCGGTGGCGGCGTCCGGCAATGGGGCAGCCGTGGATCTGTCGACGGCCACCGGCTTCGCGCAGGTCGCCCTGACCGGCACCGCCGGGGACGACGACCTGACGGTCGGGGCCGGGACGACCGTCACCGGCAACGGCGGCGGCGACATCATCCGCATCGCCGCCGGGACCACAGGTGCCGTCACCGTTACCGACGCCGCCATCGGCGACCGTCTGGTGATGGAGGGCGCCGACCTCGCCGGCATGCAGGTGGAGACGGCCGCCGGCTCCACCGTGCTGCGCCTCGGCAGCGGTCTGGCCGTGACCCTGACCGGAAGCTTCGACGCCAGCCAGTTCCGGGCCGGCAGCGGCGGCAGCGTCACCATCGTTCAGGCCAACCGCGCCCCGGTGGCGGAGGAGGACAGGACGCTGACCGCCCAGGCCGGCGGCACCGTCGCTCTCGGCATCGCCGCCCCGACCGACGCCGACGGCGACGCCCTGACGGTCACCGTCACCGGGCTGCCGACCGGCGGCACCCTGACGCTTGCCGACGGCACCGTTGTGACCGCCGATCAGAGCCTGACGCTCGCCCAGTTGTCGGCCCTCACCTTCACCGCGGCGTCCGGCACGGTCGGCGATGCCGGGGCCTTCACCTACCGGGTCGACGATGGCCATGGCGGCATCGACACCCAGAGCGTGGCGCTGACGGTGGAGGCCGCTCCGGTCGTCTCGCCGCCCCCGCCCCCGCCTCCTCCGCCTCCCCCGCCCCCGCCCCCTCCGCCGCCGCCCGTCCCCACTCCCGATCCCGTGCCCGATCCGGTGGTGGAGCCGGCGGTCAACACCGCCCCGGTGGTCCAGGCCGACAAGACGATGACCGTCCAGGATCGGACGGCGGTGTCGCTCGGCATCGCGGCGCCCACCGATCCCGACGGCGACGCGTTGACGGTGACGGTGACCGGGCTTCCCGCCGGCGGCACCGTGCGGCTGGCCGACGGCAGCGCCGTGGCGGTGAACCAGACCCTGTCGGCGGCCGACCTGCCGGCGCTGACCTTCCTGGCCGCCGACGGCATGTCGGGCGACGCGGGGGCCTTCGCCTACCGGGTCGAGGACGGCCATGGCGGCGCCGTCGCCCAGCGCGTGGCCCTGCAGGTGGCGCCGTCGGCCGACCCCGCCTCCACTCCCCAGGCGCCGTCCGCAGGGGGGCTGCCGGCCGGCTTCAACGCGCTCGCCTACATCGCCTCCCACCCCGACCTGATCGCCGCCTTCGGCGCCAACGCCGAGGCCGGCACCCGGCATTACCTGCAAAGCGGACAGGCGGAAGGGCGGACGGTCACCTTCGACCCGCTGGCCTACACCGCCTCCTTCCCCGAACTGATCGCAGCCTTCGGCACCGACGCCGATGCCGCGGCCCGGCACTACATCGAGCTCGGCCGGGCGGAGGGGCGGCAGCCGAACTTCAACGGCCTGGCCTACATCGCTTCCCACCGGGACCTGATCGCCGCCTTCGGGACCAACGCCGACGCAGGCACCCGGCACTACATCCAGAACGGCTACGCCGAGGGTCGGAGCGTCACCTTCGACGGCTACAATTATCTGGCGGCCAACCGCGACGTGGCGCTCGCCTTCGGTGCCGATCCCGATGCCGCGGCCCGGCACTACATCCAGAACGGCCTGTCGGAGGGGCGGCCGGCCCAGGGCTTCGACGCGCTGCGCTACATCGCCAGCAACCCGGACCTGATCCAGGCCTTCGGTCCCGACGTCCAGGCGGCCGAAATCCATTACATCCAGGTCGGCTACGCCGAGGGCCGGTCACTGACCGCCTTCGACCCCGCCGCCTATCTGGCGAGCAATCCCGAGATCGCCGCGGAGTTCGGCACCAGCGACGCCGCGATCGAGCTTGCCTACATCAAGCGCAGCACCTCGACCGAGACGGCGGCCATGCCCGCAGCCATGGCGACGGCGCCCATCGCCGTCACCATGCTGGCGGCGGGGATGACCGGATCGGAGGCGCTGGGGATCGGCAGCGGCTTCCACGACCCGTCCTTCTCCGGCACGGCGCTCGGCACGCTGGCGGCGGGCGACGGCGGGCTGTCCGGCCGGGAGCGGACGGAGCTTCCCGCCTGAGCGGCGCGGAGGTTCTGGATAGGGTCTTGCGCAAAGATGGCGGCGCCGGGGCTTCCCCGGCGCCGCTTTCCGTTGGTCCGGTCCGTCAGCGGCCGCCGGCGGTCCTGGCGCGCTCGGCCTTCGCCATGGACGGCAGCGCCACGTCGATCACCAGCCGGTGGCCGCGGTCCTTGTCCGGGGCCAAGGTGGAGACGGCGAGCAGGCGCACCGGCGCGCCCTTGGCGTCGTCCTCGCCATCCTCGTCGCTGAACAGCAGGCGGGTGCCGCCGCCGTCCCGCTCTGCCCGGTAGCCGAGCGCCGTCGCCGGCAGGCGGCCGGACGGGGCGGCCTGCCACAGCGTGCCGGGCAGCCTCACCTCCAGCCGGCCGTCGGGGCGCCGCACCGGCGTCTCGTAACGCGGGTCCTGGTCGAGGTCGAGCACGATGCGCAGCCCGTCCCCGCCATTGGCGGTGCGGATCCGCTCCACATGACGCTGGCCCTCGGGGCGTTGAGCTTCGGGGCGCTGGGTTCCGGGGCGGGCTGCGGGCTGGAAGCTGACCGGCTGGGCGGGGGCTGCGTCGCCCCGGGGGTCGGGCTTCACCGCCGGAACCGGAGCTGCGGGAACTGGAACTGGCGGAGCCGGGGAGGCGACAGGCTGTGAAACCGCGGGCTGGGCGGCGGCCGGTTGGGCGGCCAGTTGGGCGGGCGGCCGGGTGGCGGCCTGCGCAGGGGGGACCGCCTTGGCCGGTTCCTTGCCCAGTTCGACGAAGCCGCCGGTGCGCCCCTCGGCGCGACCATGCTGGACATAATGGGCGTAGCCGCTGGAGGCCTGCCCGCTGCGGATGGCGGCGACGACGTCGGGATTGGCGGCCAGATAGCCCCGCTCCCGCCAGCCGGTCGGCGGCGCCAGGGCGCTGTCGATCTGCGGGGTGCGGCGCAGGCCGGACATCAGCGACCCGTGCAGGCCGAGCCCTTCCACCGCCAGCGACAGCCACATGGGCGTCAGCAGCAGAAGCAGAAGGCGCAGCAGCTGGGAGATCGGCGACAAGGCGGGGTGCGTCCGGCGAAGGGGAAACGGCACCGGTCACGTCGGCCCGGCGTTCCCCGCATGCCTACTCCCAAGCGCGCCGTCCGGTCCAGGAAAAGCCGCCGGCCGGAGGGGGGTGCTTTTTCGGCTATCAACCCCTTTGACCACCAACGATGCGGGGTACCCCATCGTTCGGGTGGCCGCCCGTCGGCGCGATGCACACCTTGGGTTGGCCGCAGCCGTTCGGCGCCACCCCTTAGAGTTTCGGAACCGGGAAGCCTTCATGGAACAGATGCGAGACGGATCGCCGGCCGATCCGGCGCGGGACCCCTCCTCCCCCCTCTCCTCCAAAGGGCAGCCTCAGGCCGAGGGTTCCCAACCCGGCCCCAACCCCAACTCCGGCTCCAACCCCGGCCCCAATCCTGGTCCAAGGCCCGGCCCGCCTCTCGATCCCGGCATCGCCGGGCTGGTGTCGGCGCTGCGCATGCTGGGCATCCCGGCCGATTACGACGGCGTGCGCCATGCCTGCGGCGGCGAATCCCCCGACCTGACCGGTCTGGTCCGCCAGGCCCACCGGCTGGGCGCCAAGGCCCGCGTGGTGAAGACCAAATGGGAGCGGCTGGACCGCACGCCGCTGCCCGCCCTGGTCCCCGGCCCCGACGGCGGCTTCCTGGTGCTGGCCAAGGCCGGCAACGACCGCGTGCTGGTGCATGACGCCGCGACCAACCAGACCCGCATCCTCGACCGCGACGGGTTCGAGCCGCTGTGGACCGGCCGGCTGCTCTGCCTGGGGCGCAAGGGCACGATGGGCATGGGCCAGCCGCGCTTCGACGCCCGCTGGTTCGGGGCGGTCGCCTGGAAATACCGCGGCATCCTGGGCGAGGTGCTGCTCGCCTCCTTCTTCATCCAGCTGTTCGCGCTGGTGACGCCGCTGTTCTTCCAGGTGGTGGTCGACAAGGTGGTGGTGCACCGCAGCCTGGGCACGCTGGACGTGCTGATGGTCGGCATGCTGGCCGTCATCCTGTTCGAGGCGGTGTTGGGGGGCCTGCGCACCTACACCTTCGCCCACACCGCCAACCGGCTGGACGTGGAGTTGGGGGCCAAGCTGTACCAGCGGCTGCTGTCGCTCCCCATGGGCTATTTCGCGGCGCGCCGGGTCGGCGACAGCGTCGCCCGCGTGCGCGAGCTGGAGACGATCCGCAACTTCATGACCAGCTCCACCATCACGCTGGTGCTGGACCTGCTGTTCACCGTGGTCTTCCTCGGCGTGATGCTGCTGTACAGCCCGATGCTGACGGCGATCGTCGCGGCCTCCTTCCCCATCTACGTCCTGATCAGCCTGGTGGCGACGCCGATCCTGCGCCGCCGGCTGGACGAGAAGTTCGCCCGCGGCGCCGAGAACCACAGCTTCCTGGTCGAGACGGTGTCGAGCATCGAGACGGTCAAGGCCATGGCGGTGGAGCCGCGCATGCAGCGCCGCTGGGAGGACCAGCTGTCCGGCTATGTCCGCGCCGGTTTCCGCGCCGGCAACCTGAACAACATCGCCAGTCAGTCGGTGCAGTTCGTCTCCAAGATCTCGACCATGCTGGTGCTGTGGCTGGGGGCGAAGCTGGTGATCGAGGGCAGCCTGACGGTGGGCGAGCTGGTGGCCTTCAACATGTTCGCCGGCCGCGTCGTCCAGCCGGTGCTGCGCATCGCCCAGCTGTGGCAGGATTTCCAGCAGGTGCGGCTGTCGATGCACCGCATCGGCGACATCCTGAACACCGCGCCCGAACCGCTGCAGAGCCCCGGCCGCGCCGCCATGCCGGCGATCAAGGGCGACCTGACCTTCGACCACGTCACCTTCCGCTACCGCCATGACGGGCCGGAGACGCTGAGCGACGTGTCGCTGCACATCCCGGCGGGGCAGGTGGTCGGCATCGTCGGCACGTCGGGCTCGGGCAAGAGCACGCTGGCCAAGCTGCTCCAGCGCTTCCATGTGCCGGAGCGCGGGCGGGTGATGGTGGACGGCACGGATCTCTCGACCGCCGACGCGGTGTGGCTGCGCCGGCAGATCGGCGTGGTGCTGCAGGACAATGTCCTGTTCTCAGGCACCATCCGCGAGAACATCGCGCTGACCGACCCGACGATGGAGATGGGCCGCGTCGTCGCCGCGGCGAAGCTGGCCGGCGCCCACGACTTCGTCGTCGAGCTGCCCGACGGCTACGACACCGTGGTGGGGGAGCGCGGCGCCAGCCTGTCGGGCGGGCAGCGGCAGCGCATCGCCATCGCCCGCGCGCTGGTCACCAACCCGCGCATCCTGATCTTCGACGAGGCGACCTCGGCCCTCGACCATGAGTCCGAGCGGATCATCCAGGCCAACATGCGCCGCATCTGCGCCGGCCGCACCGTGCTGATCATCGCCCACCGCCTGTCCACCGTCGCCATCGCCGACCGCATCGTCACGGTGGAGCGCGGCCGCATCGTCGAGGACGGCGCGCCCGACGAGCTTCTGCGCCGCGGCGGCCGTTACGCGACGCTGTTCCGCGGGCAAATGGGGCAGCTGCCGGGGGGGAACCCGCCGCCAGCGGACGGGCTGATCGAACAACGGGCCGCGGGCTGAGGGGGATGAGCGCCATGAGCAAGACGAACGCCGCGGTGAAGACCACCCCCGCCATCCCCGATCCCGCCATTTCCGATCCAAATGGCCCCAATCCCGCCGCGCCCGTCAACCCTGCCGGCGTCAAGCCGCCCGCCAACGTGCCGGGCACCCCCGGCGAGCCGCGCCCGCCGACCCGGCCCCAGGGGCGAACCCAAAAGCGGCGGCGCGACGAGATGGACTTCCTGCCCGACGCGCTGGAGATCCTGGAACGGCCGCCCTCGCCCACCGCGCGGACCTTCACCGCCGTCATCATGCTGGCCTTCACCGCGGCCTGCGCCTGGGCGTGGTTCGGCCATGTCGACGTGGTGGCCGTGGCCCAGGGCCGGGTGGTGCCGAGCGGCCGGACCAAGACCGTGCAGCCGATGCAGACCGGCGTCGTGCGCGCCATCGCCGTCGAGGACGGCCAGCTGGTCAAGGCCGGCCAGACGCTGATCGAACTGGACCCGACCGGGGCGACCGCCGACCGCGACCGCATCCGCTCCGACCTGTCGGCCGCAAGGGCCGAGGTGGCGCGGCTGCGGGCGGCGCTGGAGGTGGTGACCGGCAACCCCGACGCCGTCTTCGCCGCTCCCGCCGGCCTGTCGCCCGAACTGGCGCGGATGCAGAGCCAGCTGCTGGCCAGCCAGATCGCCGAGCAGCGCGCCAAGCTGGCCGCTCTGGACCGCGAGCAGGCCCGGCGCGAGGCCGACCGCGCCACCGTGGTGCAGACCATCGCCAAGCTGAACGCCACCCTGCCGCTGATCCGCGAACGGGCGGAGGCGCTGTTCGACCTGTCGAAGCGCGGCACCTCGTCCCGCTTCCAGTATCTCCAGCTCCAGCAGGATCTGGTCGGGCAGGAGCAGGAGCTTCTGGTCCAGAAGATCAAGCTGACGGAGGCCGACGCCTCCATCGCCGCCACCGCCGAGCAGCGCCGCCAGACCGAGGCCGAATTCCGCCGCCAGCTCTACACCGGCTTGGCCGAGGCCGAGCGCAAGGCCGCCTCGCTGGATCAGGAGCTTGCCAAGGCCGACCAGCAGGTGGATCTGCTGCGGCTGACCGCGCCGGTGGACGGCTATGTCCAGCAGTTGGCCATCCACACGGTGGGCGGCGTGGTGACCACCGCCCAGCCGCTGATGGTCATCGTGCCGGAGGACAGCCGGCTGGAGGTCGAGGCCTTCATCCCCAACAAGGACATCGGCTTCGTCCAGACCGGACAGGTGGCGGAGGTGAAGGTGGAGGCCTTCTCCTTCACCAAATACGGCCTGATCCCCGGCCGCGTCGCCTCGCTGTCCGGCGACGCCGTGCAACAGCAGCAGCAGGCCGACAGGGGGACGGACAAGAGTGGCGCCAAGGCGCCGGAGGCGGGAGCGGTCTATGCCGCCCGCATCGCGCTGGACCGCGACACGCTGGAGGTCGACGGCAAGGAGACGCGGCTGCAGCCGGGCATGACCGTGACCGCCGAGGTCAAGACCGGCCGCCGCCGCATCGCCGACTACCTGCTCTCCCCCCTCTCGCGCAGCGCTCAGGAAGCCATGCACGAGCGGTAACCTCCCCCTCCCCCTCCCCGGCGGGGAGCGGGGGAGGGTCGGGGTGGAGGCAAGCCCCCACTCCTCCTTCGGGCCTCGTTACGCCGCCAGCCCGTGTGCCAGATCGTGCGCGTCGTACCAGGCGTGCAGGCCGTGGGCGGCGTCCTCGAAGCCGGAAACCGTCTCCGGCATCCGGGCGGCCATGGTGTCGGCGATCCCGTGCGACGTCGCATTGGCCGTCACGGCGTGGCCCAGCAGGTCGCCGGCCTGCAGATCGGCGACCTGCGCCTGCGCGCCGAACAGGCTCTTGTCGGCGGCGACCACCAGCGTGCCGTTCCACCACATCCCGCTCTGGCCCTTGACCACGTCGCGTCCGTCGAGCGCCCCCTTGTCGTAGGTCACCGCGGCGTCGGTGGCGGCATAGCCGTGGCCGTTCACGCTGACGCTGTTGACGAACAGGTTGCGGTCCTGGCCGCCGGCGAAGCCGTCATTGTCGTACTGGATCTGCACCTTGTGGGCGCTGTCGGCCGACACGCTGGTGGTGAAGGCGTGGGTTTTCGCCGCGCTGCCGACGGTGGCGCTGCCGACGGCCTGGCCGTCGACCAGCAGGGTGAAGTGGGCGTTGACCCCGGCGGCGGCCGTGCCCTTGGCGTTGACCAGGATGGTGGCGGCGGCTGTCGCGGGCGCGCCCGGTCCGGTGTCGGGCGTCTCCGGCGCGCCGTAGAGTTGGTCGATCTTCGCCAGCAGCGTCTGGGTGTTCAGGTCGGTGTAGCCGGTGGCGCCGATCGGCGTTCCGGTCTGCTTCGCCAGCGACAGGAACTCGTCCTGGGTCAGGGCACTGCCGCGCAGCGCCAGGGCCTCCTGTTGGGCGAGCGCCACCGCGGCGGTCACCGTCGGCGCCGCGAAGGAGGAGCCGTTGGCCGTCACCGTCCGGCCCGCCAGGTCGGTCAGCCGGATGTCGGTGCCGTCGGCGCAGAGGTCGGTGATGCCCGGATTGCGCTGGGCCCAGCCCGGCAGCGTCCCGTCGCCGGTGGAGGCGGTGACGCAGATCGTGTTGTGGTCGGCGGCGAAATAGGAGACGTCGGTCGCCGTCCCGTTCTGCCCGGCATTGCCGGCGGCGGCCGACACCAGCACCCGCTTGGCGGCGAGGCTCGCCAACTCGTCCGACAGGATGGTCGTGGTCTCCGACGAGGCGGAGCCGCCGGCCAGCGACAGGTTGACGCCGACGACGTTGTAGTCCGACGCATGGGCGACGACCCACTGCAGCGCCTGCTCGATTGCCGCGCCGGATGCGGTGGTGGAGCCGTCCGGCATCACCTTCAGCGCGATGATGCCGACGTCCGGCGCCTGGGACAGGATGCGGGAGGTCACCAGGGCGCCGTGGGTGTCGGCGTTGGGGTTGCGCGCATCGCCGTCGTTGTCGGCGTAGTCGTGCTGGTAGACCACGGAGGCGGCGGGCTCCCAGGTCGGCGACCAGCCGCTGTCGATGACGACGACCGTCTTGCCGCTGCCGGTGTGGGTGCTGTTCGCCATGCTGTCGATCCCCGCTGTCTGCCATCGATGAAAAGCCGGGCGGAGTATGAAGGCGGGCGGTGTGGCCTTCGGATGATAAGGACGGGGCTGTTTTGGGATGGGCCACCTCTTATGCGACGGCGCATAAGGGCGGGTCTGGTTCTCTTCCTGCGGCGGCCCACGTGTAGAGGGACGGTCAGGCAAGGCGGAGCAGTGCCGTGCGAGGGGTCTAGATGAGGGTGCCGGTCCATTATCGCTGGGGGTTCGCCGCCCTGCTGTTCCTGCCGTTCGCCGCCGCCGCTCAATCTCCTGTCGCCCCTCCCACCGGGGCGCCGGCACTGGAACTGCCGGTGCGCTGCCGGATCGGTACGGACTGCTTCGTCCAGAACTACGTCGACACCGATCCGGGGCCGGGGATGAGGGACTTCGCCTGTGGACGGCTGACCTATGACGGGCACAAGGGGACGGATTTCCGCCTGCCCGACCTGGAGGCGATGCGGCGCGGGGTGGCGGTGGTGGCGGCCGCTCCCGGTACGGTGGCCCGCGTGCGCGACGGGGTGGAGGATGTCAGCATCCGGCAGAACGGCGGCTCTCCCGCCGGGCGGGAGGCCGGCAACGCGGTGGTGGTCGATCATGGCAACGGCTGGGAAACCCAGTACAGCCACCTGAAGCGCGGCAGCGTCGCGGTCAAGCCGGGCGACCGGGTGGAGGCGGGCACGCCGCTGGGCCAGATCGGCCTATCCGGCAACACCGAATTTCCCCATGTCGATTTCGGCATCCGTCACGACGGCCGCACGCTCGACCCCTATACGGCCAAGGAGGTGGGCGGCGGCGAGGCGCCGTCCTGTGCTGCGGACCAGGGCACTGCCGACCGGGGCGCCGCTGGGGCGGGCTATGCCGCCCTTCCTCCTGCTGCGCTGTGGAGCGCCGAGACTCGCCGGACGCTCGCCTACCGGCCGAGCGCCCTGCTCGGCGCCGGTCTGGCGCCCGAGGCGCCGAAGGCGGAGGTCGCGCGGGACGGCGGCTATGGCGGGGGCAATGACGGCAGGCCCCTGCCGGCCGGCACGCCGACGCTGGGCGTCTGGGCGGAGCTGATGGGCGGGCGGCAGGGCGACCGCGTGACCCTGGAGGTGACCGGCCCCGATGGCCGCCGCCTGCTCCGCAGCGAAGGGGCGGTGCCGCGCCCGCTGGCCGTGCTGTTCTTCGGCACCGAGGTGAAGAAGCCCGCCCCCGGTCCCTGGGCTCCCGGCCCCTACCGGGTGACGGTGACGCTCCGCCATGGCGATGAAACGGTGCTGCGGGAAGAACGGCGGGTGGAGGTGCGCTGAATGGAGGTTGAGCCGGACACGCCCAAGACAACAGGAAAGGTGATGCAAGTGACAACTGCATCCAGGTCAGCATTTGTCACGCAATGAACACAGAACACCCGTACAAAAGTCTACATCAGAACGGATGAGAATACCTCTTTATTAAGTACTTCCGCCGTGTGATTGCCTCGTATGGGCAAGGCAATCCGGCAATGACAGACACTCAGCAGGCTTTCTACGTCGCGACCAACGGCAACGATTCCTGGTCGGGGCGTTTGGCGGCACCCAATGCCGACGGCACCGATGGCCCCTTCGCCACGCTGGAACGCGCGCAGGGCGCCATGCGGGCAACCGGTATCCGCGACACCTATGTGCGCGGCGGCACCCATGCGATGGCGCGCACGGTGACGCTGACCGGGGCCGACAACGGCGTCCGCATCATGGCCTATCCGGGCGAGACCCCGGTCTTCAGCGGCGGCGAGCGGGTCGGCGGCTTCACCGCCATCGGCGGCGGACTGTACGCCGCGGCGACATCGGCGACGGGCCTCGACCTTTCCATCGGCGGGGTCCGGCAGAAGGTGGCGCAGACCGGCGACTGGAACGCCGGCGATCCGCGCTCCGGCTGGTCGGTCCTGGAGGCGGCCTCCGGCGGCGCCAGCAGGACCAGCCTGCGCGCCGGGGCCGGCGACGGGGCGATGGCGGCGGTGCTGGCCGCCGGGGTCCAGCCCGGCACGATGATCCAGACCTTCGATACCGAGCGGCTGTCCGACAACATCGTCGGCGTGGCCTCCACCGATGCCGGCAGCCGGACCATCAATTTTACCCAGAGCGCGAAATACGCCCTGCGCAGCGGCGGCACCTATCGCCTGCTGAACGACGACGCCTTCATCCGCGACGCCGGCGAGTTCGCCTGGCAGGCCGAGACCGGCCGGCTGGTGGTGAAGCCGCAGGATCCCGGCGCGCTGCTGGCCCAGGGGGCGGTGGTGGCGCGGCTGGGCACGCTCCTGTCGCTGAATGGGGCGAGCGGCGTCACCCTGCAGGGGCTGACCTTCGCCGACACCGCCTGGGACGGCTCGGCGCTGACGCTGACCAATTCGTCCGGCAACAGCATCGCCGGCAACCGCTTCGTCAATGCCGGCACCGGGATGACGCTGACCGGCTCGTCCGGCAACGCGATCGAGGCCAACCGGATGGAGCATTTGGGGGCCGGCGGCATCAAGGTCGCCTATGGCAGCAACGGCAACCGCATCAGCGCCAACAGCATCGACGGCATCGGCGAGGTGCTGAAGGACGTGGCCGGCATCCAGCTCTACGGCACCAGCGGCACGCTGATCTCCGGCAACGACATCCGCAACGGCACGCGCTACGGCGTCTCGATCAAGAACTGGGACGGCGCCACCGTCAACACCGACACGGTGGTGGAATACAACCGCATCTACAACACGATGACCGAGACCGCCGACGGCGGCGCCATCGAGATGCTGGGCCGGTCCAACGTCGACACCCGCACCGTCATCCGCGGCAACGACATCCGCGGCGTCGGCGGGCTGGCGACCGACGGGTCGGGCTGGCTCGACCGCCACAAGAGCTTCGGCATCTATCTGGACGACATGGCCAACGGCGTCACCGTCCAGGACAACTTCATCCAGAACACCGGTTGGGCCAGCGTCTTCATCCATGGCGGCGATTCCAACAGCGTCACCAACAACTTCTCCGTCCTGTCCAACCCGCGCGAGCGCTTCATCCGGCTGGAATGGGTGCCGAGCGCCGGCAACATCGGTCTGCTCGCCAACAACAGCGTCACCGGCAACGTTATCTCCTCCTCCACCGGCGTGGATTACTGGGAGTTCTGGACCCCCGGCGCCTACACCGTCACCAGCAACCTGCTGCAGGGCATGCGCGGGCTGACCGGCGGCGACAGAGTGTCGTCCGGGCTGTTCGTCAACCCGTCGGCCGGCGACTTCCGGCTCGGCAGCGGTGCGGCGGGGCTCGGTCTTTCCCTGGGCATCCGTGACCTGGATTGGGCGCGGATGGGCAGCGCGCCGCTGACGGTGCCGGGGATTCCCGCCCCCGGTGCCGGCGGTGGGCCGGGTGGCGGGGGCTCCCCGGCGACCGGCACGGGCGGCGCGCCCGCCGCGGCCGGGCCGGCCTTCTCACCGCTGGCCTACATCGCCTCCTACACCGACCTGTCGGCGCTCTTCGGCGCCAACGCCGCCGCCGGTGCGGCGCATTACGCCGCCAGCGGCCGGGCGGAGGGACGGACGGTCAGCTTCGATCCCTTGGCCTACATCGCCTCCCATGGCGACCTGTCGGCGGTCTTCGGCACCAACGGCGATGCGGGCGCCGCCCATTACATCACCAGCGGCCGGATGGAGGGCCGGGCGGTCAGTTTCGATCCGCTGGCCTACCTCGCCTCCTACGGCGACCTGTCGGCGATCTTCGGCACCGACCGGACGGCGGCGGCGATGCACTACATCGCCAGCGGCCGGACCGAGGGGCGGACGGTCAGCTTCGACCCGCTGGCCTATCTCGCCTCCTACGGCGACCTGTCGGCGATCTTCGGCACCGATCGGACGGCGGCGGCGATGCATTACATCACCGGCGGCCGGGCCGAGGGGCGGACGGTCACCTTCAACCCGCTGTCCTATCTGGCGGCCAATGCCGACCTCGCCGCCGCCTTCGGCACCGATACCACCCGGGCCGGGTTGCATTACCTGGGCACCGGCCGGACGGAAGGGCGGGCCACCGGCTTCAACGCCTCGGCCTATCTGGCGGCCAACGGCGACGTTGCCGCGGCCACCGGCGGCGACCTGACGGCGGCGATGCGGCATTACATCCAGAACGGCCGGCTGGAGGGCCGGGCGCTGAGTCCCGCCTCGGCATCCCGCGCGGCCGGGCTGCTGCCGGAAAGCGCCATGCTGGCCGCCGGGATGGGGTGAGGGGGGAGAGCCTGCCCCTCTCCCGCCTGATCGGGTGACAAGCCGGGCGTGAGCCGTTAAAACGGCCCGTTCGGCGCCGCTGTCCCGCGGCACCCGGATTTCCATGCGGGGATGATGGCTCAGGCTCTTCTCGACACCCCCTTCGCCCAGCCGGCCGAACCCACTCCGTTGGGAAGCGGCCCATTGGGAAAAGGTCCGGGCAAGGCGGACGGACGGCGGTGGCCGCTGCTGGTCAAGCTGGCGGTGACGGTCGTGATCCTGGGCGCGCTCGCCGCCGGGGCCGACTGGCAGGGCATCGCCGCGCGCCTGTCGGCCGCCGACCCGTGGCTGTTCGCCGCCGGTTTCGCCGTGAAGGCGCTGACCCTGCCCTTCGCCTCGCAACGGTGGCGGTCGGTCGGACGGGCTGCGGGCTTCAGGCTGACCCGCTGGACCGCCTTCCGCCTGCAGATGGCCAGCGGATTCCTGGGGCAGATCCTGCCGGGATCGGTGGGAGCCGACCTGCTGCGCGGCTGGTTCACCTGGCGGCTCGGCCACCCGGCCGGTCCGGTGATGCTGGCCCTGCTGGTCGATCGGCTGATGGCGCTGCTGGGCTTGGTGCTGATCGGGCTGGTCGGGCTGCCGCATCTGGCCGCGGTGGCGCCGCCCGCCGTCGCCGGCACCGTGCTGGCGGGCGCGCTGGTCCTGGCCGTGGCCATGGGGCTGCTGCTGCTGGCCGGCCGCATCCCGCGCGACCGGCTGCCGATCCCGAAGCGGCTGCGCGACGGGGCGCTGGTGCGGACCGCCTGGGGGGCGGTGGCGCAGCTGCGGGCCATGGCCGGCAACCGTTCCGCCTGGGCGGCGCTGGGCCACAGCGTCGGCGTCCATCTCGCCACCATCGCCGCCACCATCCTGTTCGCCCGCTCCGTCGGCCTGCCGCTCGGCTGGCTGGACGGGCTGGCCATCGTGCCGGCCGCTATCGTCGCCGCAGCCCTGCCCGTCTCGCTCGGCGGCTGGGGCGTGCGCGAGGGGGCGATGGTCGCCGGCTTCGCGCTGCTCGGCTTCGATGCCGACGCGGCGCTTCTGGTCTCGCTGCTGATCGGGCTGTCGATCGCCGTCCTGTCGCTGCCCGGCGGCCTGTTCTGGCTGCTGCTGCGCAACGAGACCGCCTCCCGGCCCGATTTGGCCCGCTCCGATTTGGCCCGCCCCGACATGGCCCGGTCCGACACGGCCGAGCCCGATGCCCTTCCCACGGATTCCACCCGATGACCGACCAGCCCCTTCCGACGCTCGACCGGACCGCCGCCATGGATGCCACCCCGGAGGC
Organism: Azospirillum largimobile; assembly: GCF_977007025.2. Taxonomy (NCBI): domain Bacteria; kingdom Pseudomonadati; phylum Pseudomonadota; class Alphaproteobacteria; order Rhodospirillales; family Azospirillaceae; genus Azospirillum; species Azospirillum largimobile. Next base: position 31,356 of record NZ_CDRMUA020000007.1, on the reverse strand, counting down.
CGCCACCTTGGAACCCGCAGCGCCGCGTGCCCTTTCCCCCCGGCAGGAGCGCATCCGCGGGCTGTTCGACGCCATGGCCCCCCTGCGCGACCGCTGGGCCGAACGCAACAACGCCTTCCACGAGGCCGACCGCGCCTATCTGCGCTTCCTGATCCCGGAAGGGGCGGCGGTGCTGGAGATCGGCTGCGGCGTCGGCGACACGCTGGCGGCGCTGAAGCCGTCGCGCGGCGTCGGCATCGATCTCAGCCCGGAGACCATCGCGGTGGCGAAGACGCGGCACCCGGAGCTGGAACTGATCGCCGCCGACGCCGAGAACCCGGCGACCATCGAGGCCATCAAGGGTCCGTTCAGCCACATCCTGCTGTCGGGCACCATCGGCTTCCTCGACGACATCGAGGAGACGCTGCGCCTGCTGCGCCGGGTCGCCGATCCCAGGACCCGCATCATCGTCAGCTATCACTCCCGCGTCTGGGAGCCGATCCTGTGGGCGGCGGAGAAGCTGGGGATGCGCATGCCGCAGGGCCAGCAGAACTGGCTGTCGACCAGCGACATCGTCAACCTGCTCGATCTGGCCGGCTGGGAGCCGGTGCGCCGCGAATGGCGCCAGCTGATCCCGAAGCGGCTGTTCGGGCTCGGCACGCTGGTCAACCGCTACATCGCGCCCCTGCCCGGCATCCGTCGGCTGTGCGTGCGCAACTATGTCGTCGCCCGGCCGCAGCCCACCGTGGAGGAGGTCACCGTCGACGGCAAGCCGGCCTCGGTCACCGTCCTGATCCCCTGCCGCAACGAGCGCGGCAACATCGAGAACGCCATCCGCCGCCTGCCCCGCTTCGCCCCCGACGTCGAGGTGATCTATGTCGAGGGCAACAGCCAGGACAACACCTTCGATGAATGCCTGCGCGTCCGCGACGCCTATCCCGACTGGGACATCAAGGTCATGAAGCAGCCCGGCAAGGGCAAGGGCGACGCGGTGCGCGCCGGATTCGCCGTGGCGCGCGGCGACATCCTGATCATCCTGGACGCCGACCTGACGGTGCCGCCGGAGACGATGGGGAAATTCTACCAGGCGATGGTGTCGGGGCGCGGCGAGTTCGTGAACGGCACCCGGCTGGTCTATCCGATGGCACCGGAGGCGATGCGCTTCCTGAACTTCCTGGCCAACCGGGCCTTCGCGCGCATCTTCTCCTTCCTGCTGAACCAGCGCTTCACCGACACGCTGTGCGGCACCAAGGTGCTGTGGCGCAAGGATTACGAGACCATCGTTGCCAATCGCCACTACTTCGGCGATTTCGACCCCTTCGGCGACTTCGACCTGATCTTCGGTGCCGCCAAGCAGAACCTGAAGATCGTCGAGGTGCCGGTGCGCTACGCCGACCGCAGCTATGGCGAGACGCAGATCTCCCGCTTCACCCATGGCTGGCTGCTGGCCCGCATGGTGGTCTTCGCCTGGAAGAAGCTGAAGGCGTTCTAAGGGCTCAGCGCAGGGTCGATTCCACAGCTATCGCAGGATGCCCTTCTCCCCTTGCGGGAGAGGGGCTTTATTGGCGAATCATGCCCAAATGAAATTGCCGTGGAGCCGATTCAGCGTACCGTCGACAGGGCGATCTCGAAGGCCCGCCGGTTGATCGCCCAGGCTTCGAAGGCGGTGTCCTCGTCGGGGGAAAGCAGGATCAGGCAGACCGGCAGGCTGTGCGCATCCGCCCCCCCGGTCTCGCTGAGCGCGATGCGGGCCGCGAGGATGGTCATGGAGGTCCCGCTCCGGCGGGCCTTGCGGCGGTGGAGGAGGAGGCTGCGCTCCGCCGTCCGTTCCTCGGCGACGCGCTCGGCATCGGCGGACAAGGTGAAGCCCTGGTTGGCCAGCTTGGCGAGCGTGGTCCGCTCGATCTCCGCGGCGGCGGCGAGGGCGGCGGCGGCGGTCCCCTCCGCGGCGCCGAGCACCGCGATCAGGCTGCCGCGGCCGGTGGAGCCATCCGGCCCGACATGGTCCAGCACCAGGGAGGCGCCGTCCGGCGGGGCGTCGCCGCCCGGCGTCTCCCGCCACAGGCCGGAGGCGAGGAAGCGGACGGCGTGCGCCCCCTTCAGCTCCGTCCACTCGAACCCTTCGGCGAAGGTCTGGCCGGTCGGCTCGGCCAGCCGGAAGCGCATGGCGGCAAGCAGGACGATCTCCTGCATCACCCGGTGGTCGGCCTGCCCGCCCCGCGACGGTCCCCCCTGCATCATGCGTCCGTCGATCAGGAACAGCAGGTCGCCGTCCTTGACCGTCAGCAGCCGGTGCAGGCGCAAGCCGCCGTCATGGCGCCCGGCGGCGAGCGCGTCGCCCATCATGCCAGTCGGCGCGGGCGCCTGGCGGAAATCCAGCTCGCGGTAGCCCTGCGAGCGCATCCAGGCGCGCAGCCAGTCCGCCCCATGCATCTCGCGCGGCAGGAAGGCGGCCCAGACCACCAGTTCCACCCCCTCCGCCGATCCCGGTGCCTCCGGCTCTCCCGGATGAAAGCGGGCCAGCGGGACGAGGGGCGCCTCCGGACCGGGCGCGGCGGTGGCCGTGCGTTCCACCGCCCAGCCCCGCGGCAGGGCGATGGAGAAGCCGGTTCCCGCCGGCAGGCCGTCGCGGACCAGGACGTCCAGATAGGTGGCTTCGATCACCGGGCGCGGCGACAGCGGCGCCGTCAGCAGGGTCGGCAGTCTGGGATCCATGGTCTACTCTTCCTTCGCGAGGGCCGCCGGGCTCATGGTCCGGCGTTCCGTTCCCGGCCGGTGTAGCGGGGGCCGATGCTGAGGTCCACATCGGCCTTCAAGCCCAAGAAGGCCGCGGCCTCGCCCCCCGCCCCCATATGGTAGCGGCCGCTCTCCAGATCCTTGAAGGCATAGGCGGCTGCCCCGGCCCCGACCGAGCCGGCGGACGCGCCGCCCTTGCCGCGCAGGCTGAGGGTGTAGTCGGTGAAGGGGATCGGGATGTTGATCTCGCCCTTCAGGTCGCCCGATGCCGCCGCCGCACCGGCCTTGGCGCCCAGCGCGACGCCGGCCCGCCGCCCGTCGGAGCCGATCAGCCCGTCCACCTTGGCTTCGGCCTGCATCAGCGAATATTCGCCGCCGGCCTCGGCCCAGGGGTTGTTCTGGTCGGTGCCGGCGAACAGCGTGCCTTCCTGCGCGACCATCACCGCCTTGGCCGAGGCGGTCCCGCCGGCGCCATGAACGATGCCGCCGGCGGCCTTCGCCTCGGCGGTCAGGAGCTCCATCTTATGGGAGCCGCCGACATAGCGATTCCCCAGATGGCCGGCATGTTCCATCTTCACCATGCCGACGCCGACCTCGCCCTTGGCCTGCCCCAGCAGGCCCTGGCGCTTCGCCTCGCCGTCGGCCATGGCGTAGAGGACGCTGACATTGTCGTCGCCGCCCGCCCGCTTCAGGAAGGCCGGCTTCTTCGGGCAGGGGGCGACCGGCGTGCCGGGCGGCGCAGGCGCCGCCGTCTGCGCCGCCGCCTGTCCGGCGCGGGCCGCGGCGGGGGCTGCCGGCGGGGCCGGAGGCGGCGCCACGACCAGCCGCTGGCCCGATGCGATCATGTTGGGGTTGGAGATGCCGTTCAGCCGCTGCAACTCGGCCACGGTGGTGCCGTTGCGCCGGGCGATGGCGGACAGCGTCTCGCCGCGCTGGACGGTATGCACGGTCATCGTGCGCCCCCCGCCGTGCGAGGGGCCGCAGTCAGGGCGGCGGTGATCTGGTCGAGCCGCGCGTCGGCGCCGCCCGGCCCGTCCAGCAGGGCGCCGAGCCAGGCGAACTCCTCCCGTCGGGCATGGTCCGCTGGGAAGGCCGCCAAGATGTGGACGTAGCGGGTGATCTGCCGCTCGGTCTCCATGCCGTGGGTGGGAGCGGCGGCGAGCGCCGCCTCGATCCGGGCGGCGACCTCGTCAGCCGGGATTTCGGGGGCTTCCCGCGCCATCATCGCCGTCGCCGTGGCGCGCAGGCGGTCATGGAAGGCGTCGGCGCGCGTGGCGTAGAGTTGGTCCTGCTGCCGGTCGGAGATGCGCAGCATGGCTCAGCGCTCCCCCGGCCACAGGATGCCGGTCCAGACCAACACCGCCGCGACGGCGCCCGCGAGCGCGAACAGCGCCGTCAGCGTGAAGCCGGCGGTCTGTGCCTGATCCAGCGCGCGGTCGCGCAGGATGGCGTCGGCGATGACGCCCTTGGCCTCAATCCGGGTGAAAAGGGCGCGCAGGCGACCGACAAAGCCGGTGACGAGCGCCGGGGCCGCGAGGCCGAGCATGCCGCCGCCCAGCCCGACGAACAGCGCCTTGTAGGCCCGGGCGGCAAGATCGCGGTTGCCGCTGAACAGCGGCAGGGTGCGCTCTCCCAGCACGGAAAGGCCGATCAGGGTCAGGAGGATGAGAAACGCCGCGAGGAGCAGGCGTCCTTCGGTGGAGGACGGAAGCGGATCCATAACCCTTTGGCCGGTCGGGGTGAAAACGGGCAAGCGGGAGCTTCACAAAAGCAACCCCGCCTGTCTACCCAGTTAACTGTCCGACCCGTCCGCGTTTTCCGCCCTTGCTGCCTGTCTCGAAGGTGCGGGAGAGCCGAAACAGGACCAGCCCAATTGTGACAGGATGCACCGATCATATCCCGGCCGGCGTTCCTCTCCCGCGGTGGGGAAGGGACTGGGGAAGAGCAGAATGCCTGAAGTGGGAGCCGGCGGTGTGCTCCATTCATCGCTCAGGGCATCGACCCTGTATCATCGACTGGGTCTTGCCAATCCCGCGGGCATCTTGCCTCGCTGGCGTGTTCCACCCCATGTTCCCTTGCCTCTGGGTTCACGCTCATCCGAGGTCTCGGTATGCCCCTTCGCCCGCGTCAGACGTGCCGGGTCTGCGGTTCGTCGATCCTGCTGCCGGTCATCGATCTCGGCCTGCAGGTCCTGCAGGGAGCCTTTGCCAAGCCGGGGCGGCCGGCGCCGTCCGAGGTGACCCTTCCTATGCGGCTCGTGCGCTGCGGCGCCGACCAGGACCCGGCAGCCTGTGGGCTGCTGCAGACCGCTTTCAGCGTCCCTCCCGAACTGCTGTTCCGGACCTATTGGTACCGCTCGGGCCTCAACACGACGATGCGCGATCACCTGCGTGGCATCGCCGAGCAGGCTGGAGCGCTGGTCGCCCGGCCGGCGCCCGCGGTGCTCGACATCGGCTGCAATGATGGGACCCTGCTCTTCTCCTACCCCGTTGCGTCGCTCCGGGTCGGGGTCGACCCGTCCGACATCGCCGCCGGGCTTGGTGGCGACGTCACCGTCGTCAATGCCTTCTTCCCCTCCGCCGCCGCCCTGACGGAACTCGCCGGCACCCGGTTCGACATCGTGACCTCCATCGCCATGTTCTACGACATCGAGGACCCTTGCGGGGCAGCCGCCGCAATTTCCGGGCTGCTCGCTCCGGAGGGGCTGTGGGTGCTGGAGCTGTCCTACCTGCCGCTCATGCTGCTGCGGAACGCCTTCGACACGGTTTGTCACGAGCATCTGGAATATTACAGCCTCGCCGTTTTGGAGACCGTGATGCGGCGGGTCGGTCTGCGGATTTTCCGGGCGGAGGTCAACGCGATGAACGGCGGCAGCATCCGCTGCTTCGCCTGCCACGCCGCGAACGACCGGTTCGGCACAGCCGAGGACGCAGCGTTTCTGGAGGCGCTACGCAGGCGGGAGGCGGCGATGGAGCTGGCGACGGACCGTCCTTATCGTGCCTTTCAAGCGCGGGCGGAGACCCTGCGGGAGGAGGTGGTCGGCCATCTGCGCGCCGTTCGGGATGCGGGCGGGCGCGTACATGTCTATGGCGCCTCCACTAAGGGCAATGTGCTTCTACAATGGTGCGGCATCGACCAGGACCTCGTCGAGTGTGCCGCCGACCGCAACCTCGACAAGATCGGTGCCGTCACGCCTGGCACCGGCATCCCGATCGTCTCGGAGATTGAGTCCCGCGCGCTCAGGCCCGACCTCTATCTGGTGCTGCCCTGGCATTTCCGCCATGAGTTCCTGGAGCGCGAACGCGCGATGGTGATGTGCGGAACCAAATTGCTGTTTCCGCTGCCCGAAGCCGAGGTGGTGGAGGCGGAGAATTTCGAGCAGGCTCTGGCCCGCTTGGACTGCATGGAGACGCTGCTGCTGGGAAATGCCTGAAGAGGCAGGGCGGCGGCTCACTCAGCCCTTGATCCCGAAGACGAGGGCGGGTGAACCGGAACCTCGTCCAGCAGCCAAATCATCGGTGAGCAAGCCGGTCCTCGCCGCATCGGTGCAGACCTGCTTCAAGGAATGTCCGGACCTTCAACATGGAACCGCGCAAGGTCCGAGGGAGCCGAACATGCTGTCAGACGGTGATGGCCTCCGGCATGGCGAGGGCCTGGTAGCCGTCGCGTTGCTCGGTCAGGCTCAGCAGCAGGTCGGTCAGGCTGTCGCGGGCGAAAGTGTCGGTGGTACCCGCCAGCTTGCGGCGCACGACGCCGATGAACTCCTCCAGCACTTCCAGGTGCAGGGTGGCGGAGGCGAGGACGTCCTTGGCGATGGGGGCGGTCATGATGGCGGTCTTTCGAGAGAGACAGAAGACGGAAGGAGCGGCAGGATCAGGCGGCGAGCGCGGTGACGGGCTGAACAGTCGCGAGCACGGCGCGGTAGGTCTCGCGCTGCTCGCTCAGGCCCGACAGCAGGTCGGTCAGGCTGTCGCGGGCGAATTCGCTGGTGGCGCCGTTCAGCTTCGACTGGGCGATGGCGATGAATTCATCGACGACATCCAGGTGAAGAGCGGCGGAATTGAAGATCTCGGCGGCGCAATCGGTCTTGGACATGGCGGCGATCCCTGTATTCGTGGCGGAGGCTTTTGCCCGTTCTGATGAGCTTATTGAGCCATCCGGCCAGTTAACGAGGTGTTAAGATCACCGATTGGTCCTTGGTCGATTGGTGATTACCACTTCCAAGAAAAACGCTGCCGAACGCCGCTTCGCAATTTGGCGGTAGGATTACTTCTTTCGAGGGTGGTGGCGGTGCGGTCCGCAAGCTGCCAGAAAAAAGCCCCGGGAATTCCCGGGGCCTTGCCGTCATGATCGGTAGAGCCGCCAGTCGTGGCTCTGGTCCCAGAGCCGCAGGGCGTTCGTGAAGGCGGCACTCCATCGGGCCAGTGCTTTGCTGACCACCGGCGGGAATTGGGCTGTGTCCAGAGCGTCTTCGTACTCCCGTCGGGCTTCGCGAGCCCAGCGCCGCCGCTCCTCATACCGCTCCCGTTCGAAATCGTAGGACATCGCCGCCCCCCTTCAATGGGAGATGATCGGAAGCGGACAGTATAATCCGGAAAACTTTTCGGAGCTAATTAGATATTATATTTCTGTTTCAAGAATTAGGTCGGATAAATATTTTCGCGCGCCTCTTCGCGCCGCGTCTTGCCGGGCAAGTTCGCAAACCGGAAGGGGCGGCTGGAAGCCGCCCCCCGGAAAGGTTCAGGGCATGCGCGCACACTGCCCCGGGGATGGTGATCAGACCGCCTGCGGCAGCCCGTGGATGTAGCCGACCCCGCCGCTGCGGCGGTTGCGGTAGGCATCGTCGATCAGGGAGGCGACGCTGTCCTTGACCTTGTCGTGCAGGCCCTTCTCCCAGTCGCCGGGGTGCTGGAAGTTGCTCATGATGTAGGAGAAGCCGTTGACGTCGTCGACCGCCTGCAGGCCGGTCGATTCAGCCCCCGCCGGGCAGGACAGCAGGCGGGCCAGCTGCTTGGTGTCGACGTTGTAGGCCCACAGGAAGTTGTTGACGTGGTTGCCGCTGTCCTCGCCGATGAACAGCGTGCGCAGCTTCTCGGAGAACTTCAGGTTGTCCGGGTTGGCGATCAGGTCGGCGTCGGCGGTGTTGCCGAGCGCGTCCGGTGTCGACAGGTCGCGGCCGACCAGGGCGGGAACCGGGCTGAAATGCACCGGCACCCACTCGCTGGCGATGGCGCCGCCGGCGAGGTCGGTCTGGCCGGCCTTCATCGGCAGCTGGTAGACGGCGCCGGCGTTGATCGCCTTCACCTTGATGCCGCTCTTGCCGTCGCTCATCGACTTGTAGATGTAGGACACCGCCATGTAGGCGGTCTTGTCCTTGGCGTTGACCGTGACGCCTTCCAGTTTCGACAGGGCCAGCGTGGCGCCCACGGTCGGGGCGTAGCGGTGGGTTTCCAGGAAGGCGGCGGCCTTCTCCATGCCCGGCTTGAACCTGACCCACTGGGTCTTGCCGTTGAAGCCGATGGCGGTGAAGGACGGGTCCTTCGGATCCTCCTTCTTCACCTCGACGATGTCGGCGGCCTTCAGGCTGTCGGCCAGCTTCTCGATCTCGGCGCTGGTGGCGTGGCCCAGCTTGACCCATTTCAGCGCGAAGGCGCCGCCCTTGTCGATGTCCTTGCCCTCTTCCTGCTCCATCCTGGCAGCATAGAGGGTGCCGGCCGACAGGTCCTTGGCCTTGTCGGCGATGAACATGAACAGGCCGCCGTTGGTGGTGTCGTCGCCCATCAGCACGGTGCGCTCGTCCGGCATCACCTGCACCAACTCGTGCGAGATGCGGCCGAGATTGTAGTGCTTCCTGATCGTGCCGGTGCCGTCGGGGTTCACGATCACTTCCGGCATGTGGCCGTAGTGATAGGGGTTGGCCTTGGCCTCGTCGCCGAACAGGTTCTTGCTGTAGGTGCGGAACTGGTCGTCGAGGGCGGTCGCGTCCGGCTCGTACTCCTCGCTCGACAGGTGGGTGTTCCAGGGCGACAGGCTGGCGCCGCAGGTGATCCACAGGCCGTGCGCCGGGCTGGTGTCGACGTTGTGGTACTGCACCAGCTTCAGCGCGCCGGTTTCCTTGTTCTGGTCCAGCGTCAGGACGGCGATCGGCGACGGCAGTTTGCCGTACATCGAGGCATCCTTGGAATCGCGGCTCGCATATTCGAACTGGACGACGGCGAACAGGGTGTTGCCGGTAACACCGGCCACCTTGGCGCCTGGGATCGGGTTCAGCAGGTTGCAGCCGTCCGGGCAGTCGGAGAAGAACTGCGCCGGGGTCGCCATCGACTGGTCGAGGATGGGCTTGCCATTGATGTCGGTATAGCCGCCGGCCAGGATGGTGCCGCCCTTGCCGTCCGGAACCATATCGCCGGTGATGAACAGCGGCTGGTAGCCGAGAGCGAAGCTCTGCTTCGTGCCGTCGGCCCAGGTCACGACCATGCTGGACTCGACCATGGTCTTGGCCTGCGCGGCGGCGGCAGTGGGAGCGGCCATGCCGACGAACTCGACGGCGACCGGCGCGCCCTTGGCGGCGGCTGCTTCGGCGCCCGAGGCGAACAGCAGTTCTCCGGCGCCGATGCCGGCGACCGGCAGCAGCGGCAGCCCGGCGAGGGCGCGGAGCACAGAGCGGCGCGACGTCTCAGGAAGATTGGCGGACGGATTGGTCATGACTGGTCTCTCCCGAACCCTCATCAGGGCAAGCGGCTGGCGTGGCCGCGCCGCCGGGCCGTTTAGGATGCCGGACGACGCAGCCTTGTTATTGGCGAGCGGCGGGAGGCTACCGCGGGGATGTTACAATTTGACGGTCGCGCCCCTGTTTGATAGGGCGCGACTGTCCGTTGGTCAGCGCGCGCTGAGCATGCAGGTGCGGTCGGATGGCATGGGCAGGACCACCGGCCTGCCGTCTGCCCCGGTGCCGCGCACCTCGCGTCCGCCGGGTTTTCCGCCGGTGGCGGGCAGATCGACAATCTCCGGGTTGGCGACCTGCCCGGCGACGGTCCATTGCCGGGTCTGCGGATCCTGGCAGCGCAGCTCGTACTGGCCCTTCATCGGCTCGGCGGCGGTCGGGGAAACGGCAGCTGGCAGGATGAGGGCGGGCATTAGGGCGGCCATCAGGGCGAAATGGGCGAAGCTGAGCATCGGGCTTTTCCTCAGCTGGGTGTGTCCGGTGAGTTGGAACGGGATAGCACCCGCGCGATGTCGGCCTGCCAGATCATGCTGACCAGCGCGATCTGGGTCAGCAGGTGCATCTCGCCGCGACCGATGGCCTCTAGCAACTCCGCCTGCGTCAGGAACAGGATCTCGGTGTCCTCTAGGTCGTCGGCCACCGGATCGGCAACGCGGCGGCAGCCGGTGGCGTGGAACATGTGCGACCAAGCCCCGCCCTGGTTAGCGTTGACGATGTAGGCGCCGAGATCGGTCCAGTCTTCGGCCTCCATCCCCGTCTCCTCCATCAGCTCCCGCTTGGCTGCGGCTAGCGGGGACTCGTCGGGGGACAGGTGGCCGCCGGGAAAGACCAGACCGACCTTGCGCGGCCCGTGGCGGTATTGGCGGTAGGTGACGATCCGTCCGTCCGTGGTCTCGGCGAAGATGCAGGCGAAAGAGGGTTGGTCGAACTGGTAGTAATCATCAATCCGTCGCCCGTCCGGGAGTTCCACTGTCTCCACCCGCACCTTCAGGAAGGGATCGGCGTCGAGCAACTCGCGGCTGCCCAGCACGGTCCAGGGGCGGTGAAGGCGGTAGGGGCGGTGTCCGGGCATGAGATGACCTGTTCTGTGACGGGGGCGGTCACCATAGCCGCGTGACGATGCCGTCGAAGACCGCGTCGGCGGAGACCCGCGGCAGCTTGTAGTGCATTGCCGTGGCCGCCAACAGACGGTCAAAAGGATCACGGTGAGGCTAGACCATCAGGCCGGCGATTAGGCAGACCGCCGGGTCGAAGCCGGCGACCAGCCCGCCCTGCTCGGCCAGCAGCGTATCCAGCCGTTCCACGAAAGGTCCATCTCCGGCCATTTGCCGAGGCGGACCTTCTGGGCGATTTCGAAGAAGGTGATCGGGCTGACCAGGACTATGTCGGCTGTGGTGATGGCGGCGACGGCTGGACTCGACAGGCGAGCGTCGCCGGACAGGCTCCAGGCCCAGGCGTGGGTGTCGAGCAGAACTGCCGTCATGGATCCCTCAGGCTCCTCCTTCCCAGGAGCCGAGATCGGCATTATCCATCGGTTCGAAAAAGTCCGGCCCGGTGCCGAGCTTGTCCTTCAGCAGGCCGATGGTGAACGCCCCTCGGGTGACCGGGACCAACCGCACAACGGGCTTGCTCCCCTTGGCAATGACGACCTCCTCACCGCGCAGCGCCGCCTCGATCAGTTTGGACAGGTTGGTCTTGGCCGCATGAATGGTGACCTGCCGCATTCGGCACCTCCAATCTTTCCCAAGGATCATAGAAGTGGACTGTATATTAGTCGACTTAGCTAATTTGGTGACAGGACGGTGCTTTCTCTGAATGTGGCTGATAATTTAAATAAAGATTAATGAAAATTCTCCACTTGCAGGGTCGTGCCTCGGGAAATGAGAAAAATATTTGTGGAGAAAGCTGATGATTTATTCTGTGTTTGCGTGTGTCAAATGAAGCGGATTTTGCCACATTTATTCTGATTATCCATTGGCATTGAGCCTCTTCGGCAAAATGCTTATCGGTTCTTGCTCCATTTCCATCAAGAGCCATGCAGACCAAAGCCAATTCCCCCATTCCGCGCCTGATCCACCAGACCTGGAAGACCTGCAACGTCCCGCCGGAATTCCAGGTTCTTCAGCGCAGCTGGACCGGGCACAATCCCGGCTTCGCCTACCGGTTCTGGACCGACGACGACATCGAGCGCTTCGTAGCCGAGGAGCATCCGGCACTGCTGCCGGTTTTCCGCGGCTATGCCGACCCCATCGCGCGCATCGATCTGGCGCGCTACCTGATCCTGCGCCGTTTCGGCGGGGTCTATGCCGATCTCGACTTCGAATGCCTGCGTCCGATCGATGGACTGCTGGAGGACCGGAGCTTCGTCGTCGGGATGGAGCCGGAGGAGCATGGCCGGCTGGCGAAGGCGGCGGAGCGCGGGCTGCCGCGCATCCTCTGCCCGTCCTTCCTCGCCTCCGCTCCTAACCATCCCTTCTGGGACCATCTGCTGGCCCGGCTGGTCGAGGCGCAGTACTGCCCCGACGTGCTGGACGCCACCGGCCCCTTTCTGCTGACCCGCGCCCATGACGGGTATGAGGCTGGGTATGAAGGAAAGGGTGGCGCGGTGACGGTGCTGCCGCCGGAGTTACTCTATCCTGTGACCAAGGAGGACTGCTGGAGTGGCCGCCTGTTTGATCCCGTCTTCTGGGAGCGGGCGACGCGTCAGGCCTACGCGGTCCATTACTGGGAGGGCACCTGGTTTCGCGGCGATGCGGCGCGCGGTATTGGGCCGGGGGCCGTCCTGCCGCGGCAGGTCACGGCGGTGGTGACCGACGGACGGCTGGAAGAGGCCCGCTCCCCCGTGGCGAAGACGCAGGGGCTGCCGCTGATCTCCTGTCTGATGGTCACCAGGGGCCGGACGGAGCTGCTAGAGTTCGCCATCGACGGCTTCGCGCACCAGACCTATCCCAACCGCGAACTGGTCATCGTCTGCGACAGCCCAGCGCTGCTTCTGGACGATCCGCTGGAGCGGGCGATCCGTGCCGCGGACTGCCCGAACGTCCGGCTGGTCCGGGTGAATGCGGCCGGCCGAGAAGGGGGCGTGACGCTGGGTGAGCTGCGCAACATCGCCGTCGACCATGCGGCCGGCCATTATGTCTGCCAGTGGGACGATGACGACCTCTACGACCCCTGCCGGCTGGAGATGCAGCAGCGGGTGCTGGCCGCCGCCGGCGCCCAGGCCTGCCTGCTCGGCCGCTGGATGATCTGGTGGCCGGCCGAGGACCGGCTGGCGGTATCCTGTGAACGGGATTGGGAAGGCTCGCTTCTGTGCGAGAGGGCGGTGATGCCCCGCTATCCGGCCCTTCGCCGCGGCGAAGACACGCCGGTGGTGGAGCAACTGCGCCGCAGCGCCCGGGTCGTGCGGATGGACCTGCCGCGGCTCTACACCTATGTCGTCCATGGCGGCAACACCTTCACCGTCTCCCATTTTGAGGCCCACTGGCAGGCGGCCACCGCCCGCTTCGACGGCGGGCGCTGCCGGGCCGTGCTGGAGGAGATGGGCAAGCGCCTGCCGGTGGAGGGCTACCGCCGGATGGCAGCGCGTGGTGTCATGAACGCTCTTTCCGCAAGCAGTCCGACGAGCAGGCACATCGATGTCGAGGTCGCCGGGCATCTGACCGCGGCGATTGGGCTGGGAAGCGCCGTCCGCGGGACGGTGACTGCGCTGCGGGCATTAGGGCTGCCGGTGACGGTGATCGACTTGCCACTCGACGAAACCCATCCCGTTCCGCTGCCCGCTTTTCCCTCGGGAACACCGCCGGATGAACCGGACTTGGCAGCGGCTTCTGGTGCCTTCGCGGTGACGCTGGTCCACACCAATCCGGACACCCTGCGCCAGTCGCTGAACGCCCCCCCTTCCGAGAGCGGCCTCGATCCCCGCCGGCTGCTTGACCGCTTCACCATCGGCTATTGGGCCTGGGAGGGGGCGTCGGGGATCCCGGAGCCCTGGCGAGATTGCCTGCCGCTGGTTGATGAGATCTGGGTCCCCAGCGCCTTCACCGCAGCCGCGGTGGCACCCCATGTTCCGCTGCCGGTGATCGTCATGCCCCACGCCGTCACGGTCTCGCCAGGTCCGCCCGCCTTCGACCGGCAAGCGTTCGGCATTCCTGACGGTACGGTCTGCTTTCTGTTCCTGTTCGACGCGACCAGCAACGTTACCCGCAAGAACCCGGCCGGTCTGATCCGGGCCTATCGCGCCGCCTTTCCTGACGCTGCGCCCGACACTCTGCTGATCATCAAGGCGAAGAAGCTCTCGGATGGCGAATGCCGCGCGCTGGAGGCGTTGGCCGGCGGCCGGCCGGACATCCGCATCGTCAACGAACCCTGGACAGTGGAGCGGATCGCCGCACTGATGGAGGCGTGCGATGCCTATGTCTCGCTGCACCGGGCGGAGGGGTTTGGACTGACCGTTGCCGAGGCGATGGCTTGCGGCAAACCCGTCATCGTCACCGCCTATTCCGGCACGATGGACATCACCACACCGGATACGGCCTACCTCGTGTCCTGCCACACTGCCATATTAAAGGCGGACAACGGCTATTACCGGCGCGGCACCGTCTGGGCCGATCCCGATCTGGAAGAGGCCGCCCGGTTGATGCGCCGGGTGGCGTCCAATCCCGACGAGGCGCGGGCGGTGGGGGAGCGCGCGGCCGCCCGGATGCGGACCCATTTCAGCCCGGAAGCCGTCGGTGCCCGGATGCGCGACCGCCTGTCCGTCCTGATGTCGTCGCGCTCCAACCCGCCAGTCCGGCCGGCGGCCCGGCCTGTGGAGATTGGACGGGTGAGAAGGGGGGCGGAGCGCGTGCTGGTGCTGACCCCGGTGAAGGATGCAGTCGGCCATCTGCCGCGCTACCTGGAGCTGCTCGGCCGGCTCGACCATAATCCGTCCCGCCTGTCGCTGGGCTTTCTGGAGGGGGACAGCCGCGACGGGACCCACGACTGGCTGGCCGGCCGGCTGCCCGAGCTGCGGGAGCGCTACCGCCGGGTGACCCTGCTGCGCCACGATCACGGCTTCCGGCCCGACGGCCCGCGCTGGGCGCCGGCGATCCAGCGGCGGCGGCGGGAGGTGCTGGCGCGCGCGCGCAACCGGCTGCTGTCCGGCGCGCTGGGGAACGAGGACTGGGTGCTGTGGCTCGACGCCGATCTGGTCGATTACCCGCCAGACCTGCTGGCCCGGCTGCTCGCCGCCGGGCGCGACATCGTCGTCCCCCATTGCGTCCTGCCCGACGGGCGGACCTTCGACCTCAACAGCTTCCGCCTGGATGGAACGGAGGTGGCGGAGGAGGACCCGCGCCATTTGGTCGACGGCATCTTCCAGCCGCCGCGCGGCGCCGGACGGCGTTACCTGGGCGATTTTCCCGGCGAGAAGGCCGTGCCGCTGCACGGGGTGGGCGGTACGGCCTTGCTGGTGCGCGCGGACCTTCACCGGGAGGGTCTGTGTTTTCCCCCCTACAGCCATCGCGGCTACATCGAGACGGAAGGACTGGCGGCGATGGCGCGCGACATCGGGGTCTCCGCCTGGGGCCTGCCGGACCTGCGTGTCGTCCATGCCGATCACTGACAGGCGAAGCATCATGTCGACCATTGAACGACCCGCCATCGACAGCCTGGAGATCGCGGCCAGCATCGTCATCTGCACCCATCGGCGGCCCGAACTGCTCGGCGCCTGCCTGGACAGCCTTGTCGGGCAGCGGGTGGGTGGCGGTTCTCCAGGCTTTGTTCACGAAATCCTGGTGATCGACAATTCCGCTCTGGCGGAAGGACGGCCGGTCGTCGAGAGCCGGCAGGCTGCCTTCGCTCTGCGGGGGGTGCCGTTGCGCCATGTCCTGGAGGAGCACCACGGCGTCAGCTTTGCCCGCAACCGCGGCGTGGCCGAGGCGGCGGGGGCGCTGATCGTCTTCATCGACGACGACGAGCGGGCTTGCAACGGGTGGCTGGAGGCGCTGGTGAAGCCCTTCGCCGACCCGGGTGTCGACATGGTCGCCGGCGAGGTTGATCCTGATTTTGGCGTTCATCCCCGTCCGGATTGGCTGACCGATGACTTGCTGCACGTTTTTTCCTGCCGCTGGGGCTGGGACACGGAATCCCGCTTCCTCAAGCCCGGCGAATGGTTCGGCGAAGGCAACTGCGCTTTCCGCAAGCGGCTGCTGGACGGACAGGGTTTTCCGACCGATCTCGGCCGCAGCGGCGATGGCCTGATGTCGAGCGAGGGCATGCTGTTCACCGCCTTGCGTGCCGCCGGCGCCACCGCCTATTACGTGCCCGGTGCCCGCGTGTCGCACTGCATCCATCCTGACCGGCTCGACAGGGCCTGGGTTTTGCGGCGGATGTTCTTCCAGGGTATCTCGGACTATATCGCTCACCGTCGTTACGGGCTGAGCAAGTTGCCGCAGGACTTCAGCCTCAGCCTGGGCAAGCTGGTAGCATTGGACGTGCAGATGCTCGATCCAGCCAGCTTGCGGGCGATTGCGGATCTCTATTACCAACTCGGATACGCGGCGGCGTCGAACATGTACTGAAGCGGCCCGGCTTCTTGCGGCGTCATATGGATCTGGTTCACCAACGGGGCACGGATTTCGGAGGGCTGGAGAATGGGAGCATGCGGGCGGTGATCGGGCGTTCCTCCTCTGGATCGGAGTGGCCTGAGAGGGCTTGTCTGCGCTGAAGCCCCTTGCGGACACCCTTCAGCGCCATGACGACGCCGTTTCCAATGAAGAGGGAAAGAAAGCCGATGGCTATGGATGGTGTCGAACATCGCGTGCTGTATCGCGACCCGCGTTTCTACGCGTCCTTCCCGTCGCTGACCGCGAGGTGGGACGGTTCGGTGCTGCTCGCCTTCCGGCGCGCGCGCGACCATCGCTGGCTGCGCGGGGCGAAGTACCGGGCAGGAGAGGCCGGCTTCAACCATGTCGACCATCTCGATTCCCGCTCCCAGACCGTCCTGCTGCGGTTCAGCCCCGATGTGGAACCGCTGGGGGAAGCCATCGCCCTGCCCCCCGACCCGCAGGCGGCGGACCAGGACGCCAGCCTGCTCAGCTTGCGCGACGGCCGCATCCTGCTGACCGGATTCCGCTGGTATCCGGTGCCGGCGGCCGACGGAGAGGCGCTGCGCGCGCTGGGCTTCGGGCTGGCGGGAAGCCCGCAGAAGACCGGCGACCTCTACCTGTTCTGGGGCGGCTACAGCCGGCACAGCGACGATGACGGGCGGAGCTGGACCCCGCACCGCGACCTGCCCCCCTTGCCCGGCCATCCCGACCTTGTGCCCGGCCAGCGGCCCTTCCATGGCGGGGCGGTGCGCGGCCGGGCGGTGGAGGCGCCGGACGGCACCATCCTGCAGACCGGCTACACCCACCACCCCTCCACCGGCACCTATGCCAGCCATCTCTTCGCCTCCACCGACCGGGGGGAGAGCTGGGTGCACCGGGCGATCATCGCCATCGACCGCGAGGCCAAAGCCGGCTTCTGCGAGACGGCGCTGCATCTGGATGCCGACGGCGTGCTGCACGCCTTCCACCGCACCACCGGGCTGGACGACCATCTGGCGACCTCGCGCTCGACCGACCTGGGCCACAGCTGGGAGCCGTGGCGGCGCCATGCGGTGGTCGGCCATCCCTATGACGCTTGCCCGCTGCCGGACGGCCGGCTGCTGCTGGTCGGCGGTTACCGCCATGCGCCCTACGGCGTGCGCGCCCGCCTCTACGACCCGCGCCGCCAGCAGCCGGACGAGGTGCCGGACTTGGTGCTGCGCGACGACGGGCCGGCGCCGGATCTGGGCTACCCCTGGGCGGCACCGCTGCCGGACGGCCGCGCCATGGTCGCCTATTACATCTGCGACGCCACCGGCTCGCGCGGGATCGAGGCGACGCTGTTCCGGCCCTGACGGCGCTTGAACCCTGCGACCCGCTGTGCCCTGGACCAGCCGGCGGGGCGCGGGCTACCCTTCGCCATCATGAAAAGCATTCCCGCCCCCTTCGCTCCGGCCAAGGCCGCTCCCGGCATCGACCCCGCCGCCTATCACGACCCGGAGATCTTCCGGGCGGAGGAGGAGCGGATCTTCCGGCGGTCCTGGATCTTCGCCGGTTTCACCGACGATCTTGCCAAGCCCAACGATTATCTGACCCGGCGGATCGGTGGGCTGGATGTGCTGGTTCAGAATTTCGACGGGGAGCTGCGGGGCTTCCGCAATGTCTGCACCCACCGCTTCGCCATGATCCACCGGGCGCCGCGCGGCAACGGTATGCTGCGCTGCGGCTATCACGGCTGGACCTTCGACCGCGACGGCGTTCCCTACGGCATCCCCGGCAACGAGGCGAACTTCGGCCTGGATAAGGCCGGCCGCTGCGGCCGTGCCCTGACGCCGGTGGCGGTGGGGGTGTGCGGCCGCTTCGTCTTCCTGCGGGTGGCGGCGGAGGGACCAAGCCTCGACGACTGGCTGGGCGTCTATGGCAACGTGCTGCGCCATGCCTCGGAAATCTTCCTCCGCCCCTTCGACGAGCAGGCGATGGAATGGGCCGCCAATTGGAAGATGGGGGTGGAGAGCGTGCTGGAGGTCTACCACGCCGACCTCACCCACCCCACCACCTTCCGCAAGTTGGTGAAGGGCGACTGGCACTGTGATTACGATGGCGCCCATTCCCGCGGCGTGACCAGCGTATCGGACAAGAGCGCGCGCTGGTGGGATGGCGTGTCGGAACGGCTGGGCTTCCGCCCCAGCCATGCCTTGCGCGAGTACGACCACCTGCACATCTTCCCCAACCTGGAGATCGGCTTCACCCGCGGCGCGGTGATGAGCGTCCAGACCTACGACCCGCTCGGCCCCGAGCGTTGCGCGCTGACCCTCCGCCTGTTCCTGGCCGATCCCGACGGCGATGCCGGCAGGGGTGGTCCCGCCGCCCGCCGCCTGATCGAGGAGGGCGCGCGCGACCTCAACGTCGCCCTGCTGCGCGAGGACCAAGAGGTGTCGGAACTGGCCTTCCGGGGCTGCCGGCAGACGGAGCGCCCTGCCCTGCTCGGCCTGAACGAGGAACGCATCCAGCAGTTCCATGCGGTGTGGCGGGCACTGGTTGGTAGCGTCACTGCATCAGAGGAGTGAAAGCGACGCCTCACCCTGTTTCATTGGTGTAGCTTCGAGAGGCGGCGGAAAGCTCTTCTTCAGGAACTGGCCGTGAGAACAAGAATCCTTGTATTTGCTCGCATCCAGTTTGTGCAAGGAATTGAAGCTGCTCAACCGTTTCCACGCCTTCGGCTGTTACGACAAGCCCTAACGCTTGTCCCATGTTGACGATAGCTTGCACCAGTGAGGACGAGTTGTCTGACTGCCCGAGGTTCCGGACAAAAGACTGGTCGATCTTGATTTTGTCCACCTGAAAACGGCGAAGATAGCTTAGGCTTGAGTATCCTGTGCCGAAATCGTCAAGAGCGATCCGGAATCCGGCGTTGCGCAATTTCTTCAATGTTTGATGGCAATTCTCATTGTCATCAAGCAAGACCTTTTCGGTGATTTCAAGCTCGATGCGGCTTGGAGGGATGCCATAACGCCGCACGGTTCCAATAAGGCGTTCATAAACGTCTTCAGTGTAAAACTGAGCAGGAGATAAGTTGACGGAAATGGGAACTGCAGGCAAACGCTGAATAATACGGCAGCTGTAGGCGAGGACCCACTCATCTATTCTCACTGATAGGCCGCAATCATCCGCGATAGGCAGAAATTTGGAGGGTGGCAAAAGTCCCAGTTCTGGATGATTCCAGCGGACAAGAGCCTCCAGTCCGGTCAGTGTCTGGCCATCGTTTGACATCAGCGGTTGGAAGTGGACAACCAGTTCTTCCCTGTCGAGGGCGGCCCGCAGATCGGCCTCCAACCGCCCTCGCTCCTTCACCGTCTCGTCCATTCCTTCGGTGAAAAGACAATGACGGTTCCGTCCTTCAGATTTCGCGCGGTAGAGCGCGATGTCCGCCTTGCGCATAAGGGTCGTGGCGTCATGCCCCACATCTGGAGCAATGGCGATCCCGATGCTGACACCGACGTTGGCTTGCAGACCTCCAAGAAGGGAAAAAGGCTGAGCAGCGCAGTCTAGGATGCGTTGACACAGCGCCACTGTGCTCGCGTCATCAGAAATGCCGAACTGGATGATGGCAAATTCATCGCCGCCAAGACGGGCGACCAGATCCCCTCGCCGGACCAACGTCGAGAGCCGGTTTGCAAACTCCCGGATCAGGTCATCCCCAGCTTGGTGGCCCAACGTATCATTGACCTGCTTAAATCGATCAAGATCAAGCAGCAGCAAAGCAAAGCGGCTTTCGGTGCTGTTGGCGCTCCGTCTCGTCCACCCCAAAGCCTGTCCCAATCCTTCCATCAGACGCGCTCGATTGGGCTGTCCGGTTAAGACATCATGAAAGGCAAGATGCTGCGCGTGTGCTTGGCTTGTCTGAAGCTCGCTGGTGGATTTCCACAGAATACGAATCAGAGCCATCATAATGGAAATGATCCCAATCGCCATTGCGGCATACGTCCATGCAAGATGGCTGAGGATATATTTGCCTGGTGTCTCCGGCCGCCAAATAAGGTATCCAATAGATTTGTTGAACTTGTCTTTCAACAGAAAAGTGGTTTCACCATTTTGAGGGTTGGGCGTGCTTGAGAAGCGTGCTCCATCGATCAAGTCTTCGTCGCGAAGGTCCTCCAGAAAGCTGCCGTCAAGGAAGCGAACGCCGAGCAGCAGGGTCTCATTGCCGGTCGGGGCGACAGGCCCCTCATCCGCGTGGGGCACAATGCGCATAACGCTGACCACTGCCGGCCGCTCACCGATCCGATGTAAGGCCGAAGCGTGGATCGCTCGTCCGGTGGATTTGCGCTGCGTGCGATCGGGCAAAATCGATCCATCACCACGCACGTCGTCCAGCAAGTCTGCAACGTCAGCCCTGATTCCTATGAAACGATCAGCCTCGACTTGAGCGCCGTCGCGCATAGCATAAATAGCGGTATCATAAGCGTTGAGAATGTAAATCTGGTCATGCCCAAACATCTTGTGCATCCAGATACCAATGTTTTCGTCGAGCCAAGCGATGTTGAGACCATCTGGATTAGAATAGGTGACGGCATCATTCCATACAGCGACGACCTCAAGCTCATGTGCTAAACGTTCAATGCTTGTGCGAATATCGTGTTCGACCATCCGTACTTGTCGCTCGATTGACGCTTTGTCGGTTTGTTTCGTTGCCCAGAGCATACCGCCGGCTGTCAAGCCCAATACCAGTACGGTCATAGCGAAAATCGGTGCGGCAATCTTTACGGAAAACCGCCAGGCACTGGAGCCTTGCTCCTGTTTTGATTTGCCCATAGATTCCGAATCCAGCAATGAGACTGTGTTGTATGAAGGAAAAATAAATATACCTTAAAACTTAACCGTTCCTTTCATATCACGCGCAATGCGCAACCCTTATTGAAGAATCCAGAGTGCGAGTGGGCTGGACTTGCGATTGTTTCGCCAACTTCCAGATCTGCATGTGCGAAGGTTTTTTTCCTGAAGATTCTGGGCTGCTGGATCGCGTGAGTGGCATCTTAGCCACATATAACGCTTTGAGACCGTGGCTCGAAGCTTTGTCAGCTTGGCGGAAGGCATCAGGCCCTTGGCCTCATCTCCATTCCCGCCCGTCCATGTCTTGGTAGACGCCGAAGCGATCTCGCACTGCCAACCAATCTTCCATCAGCATTTCAAAGATATGCAGGTCAATCTCCTGCCCATTCTTCACCACTTGGCGCTTCAGCACGCCGACCAGGCGGTAGCCGATCATCGGTTGGCCTTTCAGCAAGCGCGGGCTGTTGGTGCCCAGGATATGGTTCACCACCTTGCGCAACCCCATGGTGAAGAAGATGTGGTTCAGCATGTAGGCAAAGTTCAGCGGAGCCGCCCCTATCCGCCCCGCCCGCTCGCCCATCAGCACGCCGATGGTGGCAATCTTCCAAACGGGTTCGGTCACGGTGATGGAGACATGCCCGGCCGGCACGCCGTCGACGCAGAGAATGCGGTGGACATAGTCGTCCCGTTCCGCGCAGCGCCGCAGCCATGCCTTCTGCCGCTCCACGTCGTAGGGCACGGTGGTCAGCATCTGGCTGGCGATGTCGGGCCGGGTGCGCCAGTCGAGCAGAAGCTGGGCGTGCTTCTCTGTCGGCTCGATGAAGGTCAGGGAACCGCTCACACTGTTTCTCCCAATTGCCGCAGAATTGTCTAATGAAAGTCGAGGATCCGGCGTTTGCGTTGACCGTAGATCCCGGTGAAACCGGGGAGGTCGGTGATGCCAAGCCGGCCCTGCTGCACCGCCTCGCAGACCGGGCAGTCCTCGGCAATCACGGTGCTGGCGGACTCGATCAGATAGGCGGCGGTGGAGCGGTGGAAGACGGGAAGGCCGTTGGCCATCGCGTGCCTCAGGCGGTGCGGCCGCCGTCCACCGTGACGATGGACCCGGTCATCCAGCGGCTGGTATCGGCAAGCAGATAGGCAATCATGTGGGCGATGTCGTCTGGATGGCCGAAGCCCAGCGGCTGCAGCGTGCGCAGATGCTCGTATTGCTCGGCAGTCAGCTTCTGCTTGCCGCGCTCGATCAGCTCGGTCTCGACGATGGAGGGGACCACGCAGTTGACGCGAATGCCGTCGCTCAGCAATTCCACCGCCAGCCCCTTGGTGGCGGCGATGATGCCGCCCTTGCTGGCGGCATAGACGACGTTGCCCGGCGAGGCCGCCGTCGCGGCGGTGGAGGAGATCAGCGCCATCGCCGCGCGCTCGGCATGGCAGCCCTTCTGCCGCAGTCCGCGGGCAAGCGCCAACGCGCTGCCCAGGTTGGCCCGCATCACCTCGTCGAAGAAGGCGGCGGAGAAGATGCGGATCGGCCGCAGAGTCTGGATGCCGGCGCAATGCGCGATGCCGTCGAAGGGCGCGTCGTCGGCGCACAGCCCCTTTACCCAGCCGGGCACGGCTTCGAGATTCGACAGATCGAAGGGGGCAATGGCGTGGTCATCGCCGTCCAGACGATCTGCGGTTTCAGCCAGCCGTTCCTCGTCGCGGCCGTTCAGCACCAGCCGCGCCCCCAGCTTCGCCAGCACCACCGCCGTCGCCCGACCGATCCCGGCCGATGCCCCGGTCACCAGGATGCGGCGGCCGGTCAGGTCCATGGGGTTGTAGGTGGCCGGGTTGCAGGCGGCTGTCATGGCGGGAAAATCCAGGCTGGTGGCGTATGGGGACGCGGACCATAGCACAGGCGCGACACGCTCCCCGCTGCGGCTTTTTCGATTGAGCGGCGGATGGGACCTAGCCGGAGGTGCCGTCTGCTGCAATTGTCCGCAATCAATCTTCCGGAAACCAATCCGGCGCCACTCTGCGCTATGGTGCCGGCCACCGATTTCCGAAGAGGCCCCGCCGGGCCCTTGAACACGCGAAGGACAGGACAGCCATGAAAGCCATCATCGACGGCATCCGGATCGCCGGCCTGCGCGCGGTGGTGCCGCCCCAGCGCCATTCCTTCGTCGAGGATCCGGGCATGTTCACGGTGGAGGAGGCGAAGAAGCTGGCCGCCACCATCGGCGTGCAGGAGCGCCGCGTGCTGCCGCCGCCCTATTGCGCGTCGGACCTCTGCCTTGCCGCGGCGGAAGGGCTGATGCAGCAGTTGGACTGGGATCCGGCGACGGTGGAGGTGCTGGTCTTCGTGTCGCAGGACGCCGACTACGTGCTGCCGGCGACCGCCTGCATCATGCAGCACCGGCTGGGGCTGCCGACCAGTGCCGCGGCCTTCGACGTGCCGCTGGGCTGCTCGGGCTATGTCTACGGCCTGTGGATCGCGGCGAAGCTGCTGGGTGGATCGACGGCCAAGCGGGCACTGGTCCTGTGCGGCGACAACCCGACCCGCTACCTGCACCCCAAAGACCGCGCCACCCTGCCGCTGTTCGGCGATGCCGGATCGGCGACCGCCCTGGAGGTGGATGCCGCCGCTCCGCCCATCCCGGTGGTGATCGGCACCGACGGCGCCGGCGCGCCGCACATCTTCGTCAAGGCCGGCGGCAAGCGCCATTGCCTGATCCCGCCGGTCGGCACCGCCGGTCGGATCGCCGACGAGGCGGCTGCCGCCCAGCTGGAGCGCGACTCCCGCCTAACGCTGAACGGGGCGGAGGTGTTCTCCTTCACGCTGCGCGCCGTGCCGCCGCTGCTGCGCGAGGCGATGGAGCATGCCGGCACCGACGTCGAGGGCATCGACCGCTTCGTCCTGCACCAGGCCAACGCCTTCATGCTGGAGCATCTGCGCAAGCGCATCAAGGCGCCGGCCGATCGCTTCGTCATCGACATGCAGGGCTTCGGCAACACCAGCTCCGCCTCCATCCCGCTGGCGATCTGCCACGCCATGGGGGAGCAGCTAGCGGCCGGGCCGGTGAAGACGCTGATGGCAGGATTCGGGGTGGGCTGGTCCTGGGGCGCTATGGTGGCGGAGCTGGGGCCGATGCCGGAGCCGCAGGTGGTGGATTTGCCCGACGGCTATCCGGTGCTGGCGGTCGGGTGAGGAAGCAGAGATGCGGGCGCTACCGGCGGGGGGCGCGGAGCGTCATGGCACCCTCTGGCGCGCTGAGTATGCGCCAGGGACGAAGCGAATGAGATGAGTCAGATGCAAGTTTTGCGGCGCAAGGATGGTGGAATGATGGGCTGTTGGCCGTGAGCTTCCGCTTTGCCCTGTTCCAGCCCGAAGGCGCTCCGTTTCCAGATGAGCTCGCACCGCTGTGCGATGGGATGCGCGCCGCCGGCTGGGAGCTGCATCCCTGCCGGCTGACGCGGGATGTGGAAGCATGCCGGCCGGACGTGGTGCTGTCGCTGACGGCGGAGACCGGCAAACGCACGGGCCATCCCTGGCTGGGTGTGCTGCATGACGATCCCGGCAGGCTTCGCAGCGACCGGCGGCGGCTGGATGCGGTGCTGTCGCAGGATGGCTGGCTGACACGAACGGCGGAACAGGCCGCTTTCCTGACCGACAGCTTGGCGCCGACGGGCCGGCCGGCCCATCTGCTGCCGATCGACGGTTTGACCCCCCCGGCTCTGGCCGGTTTGCTAGAGGCGATGCGTGACGCGGCCGGCTTCGCCATCCCTGCATCGGGACCGTCGGTCGACCACATCGTCCGTGTGGGTGGGCGGAGCATCGATTTCGTCCGCCGCTGCCTGGATAGTCTGAGCGCTCAGACAGCCCCCGGCGTCGGGGTCATTCTCGTCCGCTATGGCCCCGTGTCGGGGCTAGACGCAGAGATGGAACGGCTGCGTCCACGCCTTCGTCGTATGGTCCTGGTCGATAGTCCCGCTCCGGCGGCGCGCAGCACCTGCCTTTGGGCTGGGCTTGCCGCCGTGGAGGCCGATCTGTTCGGTATGCTGGACGATGACGATGCGCTTCATCCCAACCATGTCGCCAGCCTAGCTCCCCTTGCCCTGGCCGGGGCGTTGGCCGTTGCCGGATCGGTGCAGGTCTGGGACGATGAAAGCGGTCCCGTTCCGCCTGCCGGTTCGAAGAGCGAGCATCGGACTTTTCATGCCTTGCCGCCGCCCGACCAGCGGGCGTTGTTCCGCTCACGCATCGCGATCCATTCCAGCGCCTTTTTGGCGCCTTCGACCCTACTTTCGGCGGTCGGTCCAGATCCCGGGCTGGATTTTGCCGAGGACACCTGGCTGGTTCGCCGTTTGGCCCGTGTGGCGCCGCTGGCTTCGTCCTGGCGGGTCAGCACCGATTTCCACTGGCGTCAGGGCGGAGCGGACAACACGGCCTTCCGGGCGGAGGGCCGGGCGGAGGCCATGCTCCGCATTGCCGACCGTGAACGGCTTGATCCCGCCGCCGCCGCCCTGCGCTGGGGCGATGAGGACGGACAGCCCCTCGTCCCGGCCTGGGGCCAGCCGGCTGAGAAGCCGGCTCTGCCGTCACTGTCACAGCCGCAGGATTTCCATGCCCTGCCTGGAGGGCGGCCGCTTTATGTCTATGGCAGCGGGGGCGGTGGCCGGATCGTGCTGGGCGAAGTGTCGAAGCATCCGCACCTGACGGTTACGGCCGTGCTCGACAGCAGCCGGTCAGGCTTGGCGTTCGGGCTCCCCGTGCTACGCCCGGCCGATCTGCCGCCCGATCATCTGCGCGATGGGCTCTTCATCATTGCCAGCGAGCATGTGGCGGCGATGACGGCGACGTTGCGTGCATTGGGTGTGAAGCACATCCACGATGCCAGCCCGCATATCCGCCTCTACACCGACCTACGCCAGGGCTGAGAGCCTTTTCTGGCGGCCATCACCCGGAACGTCTTGGGCCAAGGCGGTATCAGGGCGGCGGGTGGTCGGCCAGTTGCCTCGCCATCGCCTCCTGGCGGGCTGCGATGTAGGGATAGGCGTTCACGATACGGGCCGGAGCCATCTGTCCGCGCCGCAAGGTCAGCAGGATGTCGGACACGTACTGCGCGGCGATGATGATGGTGGTTGCCGCCATCTCGGCCGGATCCAGGTCGCTGGGGCGCAGCAGGGGCAGGCCCAGCATTTCCCCTTGCCGGCGGCTGTCCAGAAATCCCCGCAGCCGGGTACGGACAGCTGCGGGCAACCCGTCATGCACCAGCTCGCCCCCCTGCCCCGCGCCGTAAAGCCACAGCGGTCCCACGGCCGGCAGTTGCTCGAAATCACTGGGGTGCCAAAGGAAAGGCACACTGGCCGCCAGGGCCGGGTTCAGGTCGTTGATCCCCGCCAGCCGGGGTGGCCGGTCGCGGCTTTCCGGTTCCTTCGTGTTGGGCCAAGCGCGCAGCGCCGGGACGAGGGTGGGGGCAGGCAGACGATGCAGGGTCAGGCTCGGCACGGGCTGCAGGGACAGTTCGCCGGCTTCGGCCAGAGCGGGAGGCAGGTTGAGCGCCAATGCCAGCCAGTCGTCGCTCTCCGCCGCCAGTCCGTCCAGCCGTTCCGCCCGGCAACAGAATCCTCCGGCCCGCAGCCAGGCGCGGGCCAGCCGCCGCCCCTCTGGCACCTGTCCGTCGTCGGGCGGAGGCAGAGCCAGGGACTCGGCCGGGTCGATGGGGAAGCCGGTCGGCTCCTCGGGAGCGGGCCAGATGCCGGCGGCGATGGCGCCTCCCTCCGCCTCTGCCGCGGCGACAAGTCCGGCCAGATGCCCCTGATGCCACTCGATGCCTTCCGGCAAAATGGCGAGGGCGTCGATCCCGTCCAGCGCCGCCTGCAGAGTCGCCGGTCCGGCAGGCTCCGCCAGGGAACGGATCGCTAGTCCTGTCGATCCCGGCGCAAGGTGTGTGCTGTCGGCGCAAAGCTGGGCAGCCGGGATCAAGGCGGTCAAGGACAGGCAGCCTTCGTCTTTTTGCCGGTTCAGGCTTTCCAAACGTTCAGCCAGGTCGCCGGTGCCAGGCAGCAGAACTCCGACATGAACGGGTCGGGATCGGGGGCGGGACCGGCCCCGCGCCAGGGCGGCCAACAGGCCGGGCAGCGGTTCCAGCAGCCTTTCCAGGCAGAGATGGCGGTTGAAAATAGATTGCGCGGCGGCGGCCATGGTCCGGGCTTCGGCCGGATGGGCGCGGATCCAGGCAACGCGATCCAGAATGCGGGCGGCGGTCTCTTCCTCCCCTCTGTCGGTATCGATATACAGCACGTTGTCGGCGAACCAGTGCTCGATGAAGGGGTGGCGGTCGGCGATGATGACGGCGCCGGCGGCAGCCAGTTCGAAAACCCGCATGTTGGGCACGCCGTAGGCGCGGTGCTGGGGCAGATGCAGGCACAGGCCCATGCCCCAATGGTGGGCCGCCCCGATCACCGACCGCCCATCGAAGGGCAAGGGACCCTGGTAGGCCTCGGGAAGGTGCGACCAGCGTTCCTGCGTGCCGTGCAGGGCCAGGGCGTCCGCCTCAGCCAGCCGGCGCAGCAAGGTGGGATAGCGTTTTCCATCCCAGTTGGAGCCGACATAGAACAGGCGGCTGTGCGGCCCCAGGTTGGGCGTCAGGGCGGAGCGGGGCGAGCTGACATGAAAGGGCAAGCAGGGGGGATCACGCCCCAGCTCCGCCATCAGCCCGGCCAGATGGCTCTCCAGCCCGGAGCCGGAGACGAGATAGGCATCGAAGGTCAGCTCGAACGCCTCGCCATGAACCCGGGCCGTGTCGCTCGCCCCCTTCAGCAAAGAGGGAGGATTCCAGTAGCAGGCCAGCCAGGGATGATGGGTCAGCTTGGCGGTGACTTGCGGATGCAGGCACAGCACCCCGTCCGGATCCATGGTTTCCACCTGCAAGGATCGGCTGAGGATGGCCGTCTCCCAGCCCAGGCCTTCGATGGCCCGGGCAATGCGCAAGGCCAGTTCGCGCTCTGCGACGGGATGGGTGGGATCTATGGGGTTCAACAGGGCCAGACGCGGCCCCGTCCGGCGGGGACACATGGATCAACTGTAGCCGTTGTGGCTGAACTCCGGCCGGTCCGCCCGGACGAAGAACAGATCGACCTGCCACAGCGCCTGGTCATGGTCGCGCCAGAGAGGCTCCGACATGTCGATGACCCGGAATCCCCGTTCGGCCATATAGGCGCACATTTCGTGAAACAACATGGCGTCGGGATGGATGTGGAAGACGTAAGTCTCGATGACCACCAGGCTGGTCCGGTCCAGAATGGGAGCCGCCCCCTCCAGGATGGGGCGCTCAAACCCGTGCGTATCCAGCTTGATCAGATAGGGGCCGGGCAAGTCCAGCCGCGCCACCTCTCCGGCCAGCGACACCTGCGGCACCGACCAGCACCCCTTCCCCGGCTCGCTGCTGGCCGCTCCGCCATAGGGGGCGCCGGGATCATTGGTGAACCAGATCTCCCCCTCCTCGGCGCCGGCAGCGGCGATGACATGGCTGAATTGCGGCTCGGCCCCGCACAAAGTCTCCAGCTTTTCCCGCCAGTGGCCAAAGGCTTCCACCAGATGGTAGCGGGCCTGGGGCCAGCAGGGCCGGGCCTTCAGCGACCAGGATCCATCCGAGGCACCGACGTCCAAAACGGTTTCCACCTTCAGCCCGCGGGCCTCGATACGGGCAAGAGCCGAGGGCGTGTACAGCGTCTCGTCGCGCAGCAGCCAGCGTAGCCGGCTCAGCGCGGCGTGGGCCTCGGGATCGATGCCCACAGCCCGGCTCATGGATCGGATGGCACCCAGGCGATCGCCTTGCCGGTTCAGGCAGCGGCCGAGTTCGACATGACCTTCAGAATTCTCTGGCTCTGCATCCACGGCACGGGCAAACCAGCGTTCTGCCGCCGCTTCGTCTCCCCGCGCCACTGCTGCCCGACCTTCGACCAGCAGACCTGAGAATGTTTCCCTGCCCATCGCACTTCCTTCTGCCCGCCCACGCTAGGGGGGCTCTGGGTAAATCCATGCGTATTTGGGCAAACTTGTCAACGAATCCGCACGCGTTCGCCGACCCGTGTCAACACACCCGTGCGCCCGTCAGAGCACCGTCTTCACGCCGATCCGGCCCGTGTAGTCAATGCGGTTCAGCAGTATGGGGGGATGAGTGCTGAAGTACTCGTCAACAGCTTGGCGTGCCCCCCGCCAGTGACCGTAATCATCGACGATCAGCACGCCGCCAAGCGCCAGTAGCGGATACAACTGCTCCAACTCATGCCGGGTCGATGCGTACCAGTCCGTATCGAGCCGAAGCAATGAGATGCCGGCGGGGGCCGCTGCCGGAATGGTGTCCTCCACCCGACCCGGGACGAAGTGGAATCGGTCTTCCGGATAGCCGGTTGACAAGACGTTACGCCTGACCTCGTCGAGGCTAGCCAGGCACCAGACGGACTTCGGGTCCTGCGGATCCTGTGTATCCAGCAGGTGGGCTGCGGATTCATTCAGAAGGGACACATCGCGGTCCGACGGCGGCGGCATGCCCTGAAACGTATCGAACAGATGGATGGTCCGATCCGTGATCCCCCGTTGCAATAATGCAAGGGCCATCACCATTACAGAGCCGCCACGCCACACCCCGCACTCCACGAAGTCACCTGGAATGCCGGCATCAACAACGTGGTGGACTGCCTTGTACAATGCATACATGCGTGAAGACGAACTCATGGTCGCTTCGCGCGCGACATCGAACACCGGCAGGAACGCCGCATCATAGTCCGGTGGCAAGTCCACGGGTCCAACTCCAGAAGCCATGGGTGGCGCGTGCGGCGAGATGCCGGGCATCGGCATCCGCGGGGATTACCTCACAGTGCCGTTTGAATGGCAAGCTGGGAGGCGTGTGCCCGTCCGGTCGTGGCGTCTCTGGCGGACGGGCACATGGCCGCGTGTTGCATGGAGGAGGGAGAGGCAAAGGAGGCCCCGGCTTCCTCTGGTCGGTCAGGCGACGCGAACGGATTGCGGGCGTCCGAGATCGAGCATGCGGTTAAGGACCTTGACGGCGATGGCCGCCATCACACTCCGAGGAAATCTCCCGTTTTCCGTGCATGGCGCAGAACGGTCTGGGTGGCCGGGTAGAAGCTCACATAGGCATCCAGGATGAAGCGGCGCACGTCGTCCACGCTGGCCGCGTCATCGCAGCCGTGAATGTCCTGGATCAGCGCCGCCAGGTCGGGGGAGATGACGACGTCGTCGGTTGCGGTCGGAATCAAGGCGCGGAGACGGGCGGACTTCGGCCGGTTGTAGTCTGTCGGACTCAACAGCGGTTTGCCGAGCGTATCGGCGATGCTCGCGTGCTCGGCCGCACCGGCTCCCGGTCGGTAAAGCGGTTGCGGGCCGGAATGGAAGTATGGGATACCCATCTCAAGCGATAGGATGGAGTGGGTTCCGATCTCGTTGCCGGTGGTAAAACGGGCACGACGCAGAAAATCGTACAACCGGGTGGTAAATCCCGGATCGGCCATGTGGCCGGCGGAGAGGATCGGCAGACCGGCCTCCAGATAGGGCCTGTGCCGCCCCTTCAGCAGATCCAGGGCGTAGATGCACACTGAAACCGGCTGGAACCGCTCCGGCAGGGCGCGGAGTTGCTCGGCATAGACGCTGTGGTCGAACTCCGTGTCAATGTGATGGGTGGAATGGCAGGGGAAGGCGACGGTACCGCAGGCATCGGCGTCCTGAACGATGCCCTGGTAGCGGCGGTAACGGACCTGAGGCGCCCCAAGTACCATGATCTTGCGCCCCGGCTGCCCTTGAAGGGTTTTGGCGAAACCTTCGTGGCAGATAAGGATGGGCAGCCGCGACTCCGTGTACATTCGAAACGGTTCCGGGTCGATCATGGGGCCGTGATGCATCTGGAAGCGCAGTGGGAAGGTTGCCGGCAGCTCGCACATGTCGAGGATGTGGTACCCCAGCCCATACCAGTAAGGCTCGTCGGGCAGGGGTTGGGCGGCAAGCGCTTCAATCTGGCGAAGCGCCGTGTCCAAGTCGAATCCCGTGATGCTCATGCCCGTGCTGTGCCTTTATTGTCCGCGCCGTCGTGTCACCGACCGTGATGCATCATCGCCACAGCCAGCCCGCCATTCATCTTCGACATCGAAGTGGAAAGAAAGCGTTGATCGTGATAGTGCCGGGCGGCAGCGTATTGCATGGAGGTGGAAGAGGCAAAGGAGGCCTCAGCTTCCTCTGGTCGGTCAGGCGATGAGAACGGATTGCGGCGTCCGAGATCGAGCCACCTCGATAGCCGCTCTCTGCCTACGGCATCCCTCCCATCATGGACGCCGAAGGGGACTGCTTGCTTTAGCCGGCAGGGGAATTCGGTCCGCAAACTTGCGAAGCGCTCGGGCGGGCATATATAAGAACAAACGCAGAACAGCACGGCGCTTATGCTTCTCAGCTACAAATACCGCATCTACCCGAACCGGCGTCAGCGCGAAGCGCTCGACGAGATGCTGTATTGGTTCTGCCAACTCTAC
>NZ_CDRMUA020000006.1:432500-450753 GCF_977007025.2 Azospirillum largimobile | reverse complement strand
GTAACAGAATTTACCACCTATTCGATGATTCCAGGAAAAATGCCTCACCAATGCCCCAGCCGTCCGACCATCGTGGCGCCGCATCGCAACCGCTAAGGATACGGATCAATGGCCACGACCTCCGGGAACTCGACCATCATCGTGACCGCCGAAGGCACTGCCAACGCGCACTTCACCCTGCTGGTCGACGGCAAGAAGATCGGTGATGGCACCACGGGTGCCACGGCCAAGGACTTCGTCTTCAAGACGGATCTCGCAGAGGACCAAGCCCACAAGGTGCAGGTCCAGTACGACAACGACGGATATGTGAACGGCACGGACCGCAACCTGATCGTCAACGAGATCACGATCAACGGCAAATCGGTCCTGCCGACCGACGACATCGTCACCTATGACAAGGGGGCGCTGGACGGCCGCGACGTGGTCGACGGGCAGGACGGCCTGTGGTGGAACGGCGCGCTGGTCGTGAATGCCGGCAAGAGCTATTTCGCCGGGGACGAGGTGGCCGCGCCCGCCGAACCCACGCCGGTGGAGCCTGCGCCCGTTCAGCCCGCGCCCGCCCAGCCTGCGCCGAATGAGCCCACACCGACCGAACCCACGCCGGTGGAGCCTGCGCCCGTTCAGCCCGCGCCCGCCCAGCCTGCGCCGAATGAGCCCACACCGACCGAGCCCACGCCCAGCGTGCCGAAGCCGAGCGGCCCCGGCTTCTACGTCGCCAAGAACGGCAACGACAGCTGGTCGGGCAAGCTGGCGGCTCCCAATGCCGACGGCACCGACGGTCCCTTCGCCTCGCTGCAGAAGGCTCAGTCCGCTATGCGGTCGAGCGACATCGACACGACCTATGTGCGCGGCGGCGACTATCACCCGAACAACCCGATCTGGCTGGACGGCCAGGATTCGGGCGTCACCTTCACCGGCTACGGCAACGAGAAGGCGGTGATCCACGGCAGCGCGCAGGCCTCCGTGTCGTTCGGCATCGGCGGCGCCAAGGACGTGACCATCGAAGGCCTGACCTTCACCGGCGGCGTCGCGAACGGCCACTATGTCTTCGCCGACAATGCGGCCGGCCTGACCTTCGCCAACAACACCGTGACCGGCGGCGGCTATGGCATCACGGTGCAGAACAGCGCCAACAGCCAAGTCGTCGGCAACCAGTTCGACCGCACCGGCGCCGAGGCCATCTTCGTCAAGGCCGGTTCCGACGCCACGGTGGTGTCCGACAACCTGATCAAGCATCCGAACGCCGCCGACCGCGGCGACGCCGGCATCTGGGTCAACGGCAGCTCCGACGTCAAGATCACCCACAACCAGATCGAAAACTCGCCGGAGAAGGCCATCGCCGTCGGCTCGGTCCAGACGGACGGCAGCGACGCGACCTACCGGGCGACCATCGCCTTCAACAAGGTGGTCAACGCCAATCTGGAATCGAACGACGGCGGCGGCATCTACCTGATCAACCGCCAGCAGGACCTGACCGATCACACCATCGTCAACAACGACGTGTCCGGCACCACCGCGACCAACCCGTCGGGCGACGTGGCGAGCTGGGGCATCTACCTCGACGACTGGACCAGCGGCGCCACGGTGAAGGGCAACGTCGTCCACGACAACATCGGCGGCGTGTTCCTGCATGGCGGCTGGGAAAACACGGTCACCGAGAACGTCATCGCCGGCAACAGCGGCGCCCAGATCGGCCTGCAGCAGCCCGTCGCCTGGGGCGGCTGGAAGGGCAAGGAGATGAGCGGCAACGACATCTCCGGCAACGTCGTCGATGTCAGCGAGGGCATGGCCGTCCACATCTACGGCCCGGCCGGCGTCGGCAACATTCACAACAACTTCTACAGCAACCTCGACGCGTCCAAGGATCTCTTCGACGTCTGGCCGCAGGTGATGGCCGGCGGCGGCAAGGGCCATCTGGCGGAGTGGCAGGCCGCCGGCTACGACAAGGGCTCGGTCACGCTGAACCCGGGCTTCGTCAATCCGGGTGCGGACGACTTCAGCCTGTCGTCGAGCTCGCCCGTTTATGGGCAGGGCTTCGACCACATCCCCTACGACGACATCGGACTGCTGGGCTGATCGGCCCGTCAGTTCAGACCACATGACTTGGAAAGCGGGCCGCCCGGCGACGGGCGGCCCGTTCCCGTTCGTGGCGACTATCCACGCCCGCCGCCGTAACCGAAATGCCACCGCCGGTGTTACCTGACCGGTGACGCGGGATTTGGGGGGCGGTGATGGAGCATTTGCGGCGGTGGTGGGCGATTGTCGTCGACGCGGCCTATGGCTGGATCAACGACGATGCGATGAGCATGGCCGCGTCCATCGCCTTCTACACCATCTTCTCGCTGGCGCCGCTGGCGATCCTGGTGATTGCGCTGACCGGTCTGGTCTTCGGCGACGAGGCGGCACGGGGCGCGCTGGTCGACCAGCTGTCCGCGCTGGTCGGGCGGGAGGCCGGCGAGACCCTGCAGGACCTGATCGCACGGGCCGGTGCGCGGGAGACTGGCGTCGTTGCGAGCATCATCGGCATCGGTACCATCATCGTCGGCGCCACCACCGTCTTCGTCGAGCTGCAGACCGCGCTGAACCGCATCTGGAAGGTGGCGGCACCTCAGGAATCGACCATCACATGGCTGGTGCGGGTGAGGCTGAAGGCGCTGGCGCTGATCGGGGCGATCGGGTTCCTGCTGATCGTCTCGCTGGTGGTCAGCGCCGCCCTGGCGGCGGTCGGCACCTGGGCCGCCGGCTATCTGCCGGCGATGCCGTCGCTGTTGTGGCTGTTCGACGTGGTGGTTTCCTGGACGGTGCTGACCGGTCTGTTCGCGATGATCTACCGGATCCTGCCGGACGCGCGCATCCGCTGGACCGACGTGTGGCTGGGTGCCGCGGTCAACGCCTTCCTGTTCGCGGTGGGCAAGTTCCTGATCGGCCTCTATATCGCCACGAGCGGGGTGGTAACGGTCTATGGCGCAGCCGGATCCTTCGTTCTGATCCTGCTGTGGGTTTATTATTCGGCCGTCATCTTCCTGTTCGGGGCGGAACTGACCCGCGCCTATTCGGAGCGCAAGGGCAGCCGGTCGCATCATCCTCCTATCGACCGGCCTCCTATCAGCCATCCCCCTATCGGCCGCAGCAGCCCCGCCCCAGCGTCATCAGGATCTGCCGCGCCTTGAAGGTCTGGCGATCGAGCGGCGGCTCGTCCGGGGCGAAGCGGGCCTGCGCCTCGCGGTAGCGCTCGTAGGAATCGTCGTTGAACAGCCGGCGCAGGTTGGCCAACGCCTTGCGCAGAGGGGTGCGGGGGCAGGGGGCGGATGGGGTAGACATGTGTGGGCCTCCGGGATGCGTCAGGCACTGTGGGACGTCCCACACTAGCGCCGTGCCGTTGCGCGATGGGCCGATTCCCGGCGAACGGCGGCATCATGGCGCCGAGCGGTGCTATGGCGACTTGAGCGGCGCCGCTCGCCCCCTGCCGGCTGCCGCTCGGCACGTCCTGACCGCCGCTCGCGGCATTCCACCCCACGGGATCAAGGTGGCGGCGTAGACCGATGGC
This sequence comes from Azospirillum largimobile, assembly GCF_977007025.2. NCBI lineage: Bacteria > Pseudomonadati > Pseudomonadota > Alphaproteobacteria > Rhodospirillales > Azospirillaceae > Azospirillum > Azospirillum largimobile. The sequence goes on along the minus strand of NZ_CDRMUA020000006.1, from coordinate 447,206 downwards.
ACGTCCTTTTCAGGAGAGCCGTCATGGATCACGCTCTAACCTTTGTGATCGCGACACTCTGCATCCTTACGCTCTGCTACCGCTTCTACGGCGTGTTCTTTGTGCGCAAGGTTCTTCGTGCCGACGATTCTGAAGTCACCCCGTCCCATATCCTGGCCGACGGCAAGAACTATGTGCCCACCAAGAAGTGGGTGAATGCCGGCCAGCATTTCGCCGCCATCGCCGCCGCCGGCCCGCTGGTCGGTCCGGTCCTGGCCGCGCAGTTCGGCTATCTGCCGAGCTTCCTGTGGCTGCTGATCGGCTGCGTCATCGGCGGCGCGGTGCACGACACGGTCGTGCTGTTCGCCTCGATGAAGCACAAGGGCCAGTCGCTGTCCGAAGTCGCCAAGGCCGAACTCGGCCCGGTGGCCGGCTGGTGCACCGGTCTGGCGATGCTGTTCATCATCACCATCACCATGGCCGGCCTGTCGATGGTCGTCGTCCATGCGCTGGAACGGAACGCCTGGGGCGCCTTCGCGGTGTTCATGACGATCCCGATCGCCATCGCGCTGGGCCTGTATGAGAAGCTCACCGGATCGTCCAAGGGCGCGACCCAGGTCGGCATCGCCGCCATCGCCGCCTCGGTCTTCGCCGGCCCGTACATCCAGGGCACGCTGCTGGGCCAGTGGCTGACGCTGCATGCCGAGACCGTCGCCGTCATCCTGCCCATCTACGCCTTCTTCGCCACCGCCCTGCCCGTCTGGCTGCTGCTGACGCCGCGTGGCTATCTGTCCAGCTTCATGAAGGTCGGCGTGTTCGGCGCCCTGGTCGTCGGCGTCGTCTTCATCAACCCGGAAATCCGCTTCCCCGCCCTGACCGACTTCATCCATGGCGGCGGCCCGGTGCTGAACGGCCCGGTCTGGCCCTTCATCTCCATCACCATCGCCTGCGGCGCCATCTCCGGCTTCCATGCCTTCATCGGGTCGGGCACCACGCCCAAGCTGATCGACAAGTGGAGCGACATCCGTCCGGTGGCCTTCGGCGGCATGCTGGCGGAATGCCTGGTCGGCGTCATGGCGCTGATCGCCGCCACCTCGCTGCATCCGGCCGATTACTTCGCCATCAACTCCTCGCCGGCCGCCTTCAAGGCCCTGGGCATGACCGTCGTCGACCTGCCGCGGCTGAGCCAGGAAATCGGTCTCGACCTCTACGGCCGCACCGGCGGTGCGGTGACGCTGGCGGTCGGCATGACCGAGATCTTCACCCGCGTTCCGTGGTTCAACAGCCTCGCCTCCTACTTCTTCCAGTTCGTCGTGATGTTCGAGGCGGTGTTCATCCTGACCGCCGTGGACAGCGGCACCCGCGTCGCCCGTTACCTGATCCAGGACCTGCTGGGCGACGTCTATGCCCCGATGAAGCGGCTGGACTGGGTCCCCGGTTCGATCATCGCCAGCGTCATCGCCTGCGTGGCCTGGGGGTATCTGCTGACCTCGGGCGACATCAACTCGGTCTGGGCCCTGTTCGGCGTGTCGAACCAGCTGATGGCCTCGGTCGGTCTGATCATCGGCGCCACCATCATCCTGCGGCTGGCGCAGAAGCGGGTCTACATGCTGACCTGCCTGGTCCCGCTGGCCTACCTGTTCGTCACGGTGAACGTCGCCGGCTACTGGATGATCGCCAACGTCTATCTGAACAAGGCAGCCAAGGGCTACAACCCCTTCAACGCCGGCATCTCCATCATCATGCTGACGCTGGGCTTCGTGATCCTGATCGCCGCCCTCAAGAAGTGGCGGGAGCTGTTCCAGGCCCGCGCCCTGGAGGTCCCGATGGTCGCCACCCCGGCCGAATGAGGAGCCTTTCCTGGCGAAGGTCCGTCCGGACCGGAACCTGACAAGCGAAAACGGGCCATGTGAGACGTCTCACATGGCCCGTTTCGTTTGCCGTCATCCGTCATGATGTGAGACGTCCCACATCATGACGGATACCCGATCAGGCGGCGGCGCGCGCCTGGGCGAGGGGAGCGATGCGGGCCAGAACCGCCGGCTCGATCGCCACCTGCAGATGGGCGTGGCTGTCGTCGTCGCGGCGGCCGACCACCTCGCCATGGGCGTAGAGCCAGGCGAGGGTCGCCCCGTCGCCATGCTCCACATCCAGTTCCACCAGCTCGCGGCCGGCGGTCATCCGGTCGTCGAGGATGCGGAACAGCGTGTCCAGCCGGTCCCCCGTCGCCGCCGAAACGGCGCAGGCGTTGCCGGACCGTCCGGCGCGGGCAAGCACGGCGTCGAGTTCCGCCCCGTCCAGCAGGTCGATCTTGTTGGAAACCTCGACCACGCGGGGATCGCGCTCCGGATCGATGCCAAGGTCGGTCAGGATCGCCTCCACATCGGCTTTCTGGGCCTCGGTGTCGGGATGGGCGATGTCGCGGACATGCAGGATGATGTCGGCCGACTGCACCTCCTCCAGCGTGGCGCGGAAGGCCGCGACCAGATGGGTCGGCAGGTCGGAGATGAAGCCGACCGTGTCGGACAGGATCACCTTGCGGCCCGATGGCAGCACCACCTGACGCATGGTCGGGTCGAGCGTCGCGAACAGCAGGTTCTTCGCGAACACGTCGGCACCGGCCATCCGGTTGAACAGGGTGGATTTGCCGGCGTTGGTGTAGCCGACCAGCGCCACCACCGGGTACGGCACCTTGGCGCGCGCCTTGCGGTGCAGGCCGCGGGTGCGGCGGACGTCGTCCAGTTCCCGCTTGATCTTGACGATGCGGTTGCCGATCAGGCGGCGGTCAAGTTCGAGCTGGGATTCACCGGGACCGCCGAGGAAACCGAAGCCGCCGCGCTGGCGCTCAAGGTGGGTCCAGGACCGCACCAGCCGGGATTTCTGGTAGCTCAGCGACGCCAGTTCGACCTGAAGCTGGCCTTCGTGGGTGCGGGCGCGGGCGCCGAAGATCTCCAGGATCAGTCCGGTGCGGTCGATGACCTTGGTCCCGAACGCCTTCTCCAGATTGCGCTGCTGCACCGGGCTCAGGGCATGGTCGACGATGACGAGGTCGATGGCCTCGCCCGCCTCCCGTGCGTCGTCCAGCAGCTTGGCGTACTGCTCGATCGCGCCGCCGCCCAGCAGGGTGGCAGGGCGCGGCTGGTTGACTTTCACGACGGCGGCCTGCACCACCGCAAGCGCGATGGCCACCGCCAGTCCTACCGCCTCTTCGAGCGAGGCTTCGGGGCTGCGGTCGGCCTCGGTCCCGCGAAGGACCGGGTGGAGGACAAGGGCGCGGCCCAGGCTGGAGCGCGGGGTTTCGATGGTGGTCGTGTCGATGTGCGGATTCGTACCCATAGGGTTCCTTCGTCGGCCCGGCATCGGATGCGTGGGCAGGCTGCAAAAATCCGGCATTCGACGCTGCCGGAGTGCGTGCATCGCCACAGGATGCAGATATGAGGGGCCCTCTCCGGCCCGGCCGGCGGCGCCTGATCCCGGGGGAGGAGATCCCGGGGGGAGTCGGGCAGCCTGCTCATCATCAGGCCGGAGAGGAAGGCGTCGGCATGCCCGAACAGGGAGCGCCGAACTGGAGAGCTTAGATCAAGGAAATCACCAAAGTTGCCGTGGAGTCCCAGGGATGGGGTCGACACGGGGTATCCGACCAGGGTTGCGGGCCAGGATTTTGGGGAAGCTCGGCGTCACCGCCGACCTTGCTCCAAATGAGGATTTGGCCGCTTAAAACAAGGGTGCCGGACCGATTTTTCCGATCATTCCGCAAGCCGGGCCTGCGCAGGCGCTTACCGCGGCGCCTGCCGCGAACACCCAAATGGGGACCGGTTCGGTAGCCCCGAGGGAGGGCAGGGGAGGCCGTGCAAAAGATCGGCTCTTCTTGGGCCGTGGCCGTGGCTGTGGCTGGTGCCGGTGGCGGTCGGCAGCATTGCCATGAACCTGCCGGAGCAGGTCTTCAAGCCGGCGGTCTCTCTCGTCTCCCCGGCACCGGCCAGCGTGTACGAGCAGCGCTCCCACCTGCCGGGGGCGGCACCTTCGGCCATTGCGTTCCTGACCGTTTGGACAGGTCGGCCACAGCCGTTCGTTGGCGGCTTCGCACGGAAAGCTAATCTGCCTTTTTGGGCGGTGACATTGTTCGTGGTTGGAATAGTTTCAAGGAGTCACGTCAGTGTCCGAATTGTTTAGACTTCTCCGGTGGAGACGCGAGCATGCTGCAGGTTGTCTTCCGAAGCCAGTTGACGACTCTGCTCTCCTACCTCGACATCCAGCGGCTATGTCTTGCGGCGGCGCGGAACAACAGGAAGTCGGGCGTCTCCGGCTTCATGGTGGAATGCGGCGGCGTGTTCCTCCAGTCGCTCGAAGGACAGGTCCGTGACGTCACCGAAACACTTGACCGCATCTACCGGGACACGCGCCACGACCATATCGAGATCGTCTATTCCGAGCAGGACGTGCCACGGCGGCGGTTCGGGGTTTGGGCGATGAATGTGATGTTCCTGGACGACGACACATTCTGGACGAAGGTGTTCGGATCTGGATACTCCTGCGACGAGATGCTGTCCCAACCCATGGATCCCGCTTTTGCCATGGGGGTTCTCGCCGTGGCTTACCGGCATGCCTGCTCGGTAACCGGCATGGCCCCCGCAGCCACCGGAAACCGGCTGGGCCGGATCCCGCTGATCCGCCACATGATCCGGCGGTAAGCCGGGACCTACACCAGACCCCAGGCCTTGGCCCCGGCCATCAGGAACACGACGGCGAGCAGCGACAGGATCGTCGCCAGCCCGATCGGCAGGGCGCGGCGGTAGATGGCGCCTTCCGCCTGCTGCAGCCCGACGAGGCCGGCGGCGAGTACGATCCGGCCGGGGGTCAGCATGGTGCAGATGCTCCCCGAAACGGTCTGGATCGCCGCAGTCAGCATCGGCGGCAGGCCGCTTTCGGCGGCGAGGCTCAACTGGATGTGCATCATCAGGGCGTTGGACGCGGTGTTGGAGCCGGTCAGCATGCCGGCGGCGCCACCGAACACCGGGGTCGCCAGCACGGCGAAGCGTCCGGCGACCTCGCGCCAGGCTTGGCCGAACATCGCCGCACCGCCGGACGCGGCCATGAAGGCGGCGAATTCGACGAAGACCAGCGTCGCCGCCATCGGCACCAGCGCCGCGCGAAGGGCGCCGCGGACCACCTCACCCGCCTTGGCGGCCGGCAGTCCGGCCAGCAGGATGGCGGCGATCACCACCAGCCATGTCGCGGGATGGCGCAGCAGGGCCAGCGGGGCGAGCCCGCCGAACGGGTCGAGCACCAGATAGATCCCGGTCCAGTCCGACAGCGGCGGCAGCAGCCGCGTCGCCATCAGCGCGGCGATCAGCAGCACATAGGGCCAAAGCCGTTCCATCAGCCCCCCCATCGCCATTCGCGGCCCGGCGTCGCTGCGCAGCAGGCGCGGCCCCTCCACCAGCACCAGAAGAACGCCCGTCGCCAGCCCGCCGCCGAGTTCCGGAGCGACGAAGCGGTTGGTCAGCCAAATCAGTGCGGCCAGACAGAGCAGGAGGGCGACGTCGGCCGCCCGGTCGCGCAGGCCGGAGCGCAGCCCGCAGCTATGTATCAGCCCCCAGAACACCGGCAGCAGGCAGGGCAGCACGACCGCCATCAGCAGGGCGCTGGCCGTCCCGAGCTCGGTGAAGGACACGCCGATCAACTCGGCCCCGACCCGCGTGCCGACACCCATGGCGCCCCAGGCCGCCAACACCTGGCTGAACAGGCCGAGGGCGGCGGCCTGGACCGGCGGCAGCCCCATGTGGCGCAGCATGGCGAGGGCCACGACCAGACCGACGCCGAATCCCGTCACCGACTCCGCGAAGGGGCCGACCAGGAAGCAGGCGACGAAGACGGCGCGCCGGCGATTCTCCTGCGCGATTGCGGCGGCGGGGATTCCGCGGGCCTCGTAAGCGCGGTGGAACAGCAGGCCGGCGGCGATGATCGACATCGCATGCCACGCCAGCCATGCCCCTTCGCCCGCCTTGACCGCCGCCATGGTCAGCGCCGCCATGTCGGGCACGTTGATACCCGGCATCAGATCCGACGGAGCCTGCGCGGCGATCATCGTCACGAATGCCAGCGTCATGCCGGCCAGCCCGGCCGTCAGCAGGCTGACGCGGCGGGAGGCAAGGAGCAGGATCGTGCCGACGAGCGGCATCATGTGGAAGGCGAGGGTCATGATCGGACGGGAGGATTCCGGAAGGGGAGTGCCGGCACTGACGGCGGCTGTCACCTCGGGATACTAGTATATTGCCTAAGCTGCAACCTTGCCGGGCCTCGGCGGGCAGGGGGGATGGTATGCGCAGAGGTATGGGTGCCGGGAGCGGCTTACCCCCTCGAAAGCCGCTTCTCCAGTTCCACCAGCAGGAACAGCAGGGCTCCGGCGGCGATCATGGCTGCCCAGGCGGCGGCGCCGATGGGGGCGGTGCCGAACAGGGACTGCAGCGGCGGGGCGTAGGTGAAGGCCAGCTGCAGGACGGTCATCAGCGCGATGGACAGCCAGACTGGCCGGCTGCCGGCGATGCCGGCCAGCAGGCCGGCGTGGCTGTGCAGGCCGCGGGCGTTCAGCAGGAAGAAGATCTCTCCCACCACCAACGCGTTGACGGCCATGGTGCGCGCCACCTCGATCCCGCCGCCCTGCATCCGCTGGTAATAGAAGAAGCCGAAGCTGGCCGCCACCAGCAGGACCAGCGCCACCAGCATCCGGCGGATCAGCAGGCGGGACAGGATCGGCTCGTCGCGCGGGCGGGGCGGGCGGGCCATCACGCCGGGTTCCGGCGCTTCGAAGGCGAGCGCCAGACCCAGCGTCACCGCCGTCACCATGTTGACCCACAGGATCTGCACCGGCGTGATCGGCAAAATGGTGCCGGACAGAACCGCCGCCAGGATCACCGCCGCCTGGGCGCCGTTGGTCGGCAGCATGAACAGGATGGTCTTGCGCAGATTGTCGTAGACGGTGCGCCCTTCCTCAACCGCGTGGACGATGGAGGCGAAATTGTCGTCAGCCAGCACCATCGCCGCCGCCTCCTTCGCCGCCTCGGTGCCGTTGCGGCCCATGGCGACGCCGACGTCGGCGCGCTTCAGCGCCGGGGCGTCGTTGACGCCGTCGCCGGTCATGGCGACGGTACCGCCATCCGCCTGGAGCGCCGCGATCAGGCGCAGCTTGTGCTCCGGCGTGGTGCGGGCGAAGACGCTGTTGGCGCGGGCGGCGGCGGCGAAGCCGGCCTCGTCCATGCGGTCCAGCTCCGGCCCGCTGGTGACGCCGTCCGGCAGGCCGAAGGTCCGGCCGATGGCAGCGGCGGTGGCGGCATGGTCGCCGGTGATCATCTTCACCGTGATTCCGGCCTGGCGGCAGGCGGCGACGGCGCGCAACGCCTCCTCCCGCGGCGGGTCGATCAGGCCGCACAGGCCCAGAAGCTCCAGCCCCTCGTCCCCCAGGTCGTCGACGATCAGTTCCGACAGGTCGATGGAGGTGCGGCGCATCGCCAGCGCCAGTACCCGCTGCCCCTGGCCGGCCAGATCGGCGGTCAGGGCGGACCAGCGCTCCCGGTCCAGCGGAACGCTGCCGCCGGCCCGCCGCTCGCGTTCGCACAGCGCCAGCACGCGTTCCGGCGCGCCCTTCACCACCAGGATGCCGTGGCCAGCATGGTCGTGGTGCAGGGTCGCCATGAACTGGCGTTCGGATTCGAAGGGAATGGCGTCGCGGCGGGGGCATCGGCCCAACTCGTCGGCCGGCTCCAGCCCCGTCTTCATCGCCAGCGCCAGCAGCGCGCCGTCGGTGGGATCGCCGGCCAGCAGCCAGTCACCGCCGGGGCCGCCCCCGGAGCCTCGGTGCAGGTCGGCGTCGTTGCACAGCAGCGCGGCGCGGGCCAGATCCAGCAGCACCGGCTCGCGCGACGGGTCGGCAAGGCTGCCGTCGCGGCTGAACTCCCCCTCCGGCGCATAGCCGCTGCCGCCGACCCGATAGGTGCCGTCGGCCGTCACCACCCACTGCACCAGCAACTCGTTTCGGGTCAGGGTGCCTGTCTTGTCGGTGCAGATGGTGCCGACGGAGCCCAGCGTCTCCACCGCCGGGAGATGGCGGATGATGGCGTTGCGCTTGGCCATGCGGGTCACGCCCACCGCCAGCGTGATGGTCATCACTGCCGGCAGCCCTTCGGGGATCGCCGCCACCGCCAGCCCGACCGCCGCCAGAACCATGTCCTGCCACGGCTCGCCATGCACCAGCCGGCCGAAGGCGAAGGTGATGGCCGCCAGCACCAGGATGCCGCCGGTCAGCCAGCGGCCGAACCGCGCCATCTGCAGCAGCAGCGGGGTTTCCACCGATGCGACCGATGCCAGCAGATGGCCGATGCGCCCGATTTCCGTGCCATCGCCGGTCGCCACCACGATGCCGGTGCCCTGGCCCTGGACCACCATCGTGCCGGCATAGGCCATGCCGAGCCGGTCGCCCAGAGCCGCATCGGCGGCAACGGGGGCGGACGCCTTGGCAGCGGGCACGGACTCCCCGGTCAGCGCCGCCTCCTGCACCAGCAGCCCCTTCGTGCGCTCCAGCCGCAGGTCGGCCGGTACCCGGTCGCCCGAGGCGAGGAACACCCGGTCGCCCGGCACCAGCTCCTCCGCCGCCAGGGTCACGGCATGGCCGTCGCGCATCACCACCGCCTGGGGCGACAGCATGTTGCGGATCGCCTCCAGCGCCTGTTCGGCCTTGCCCTCCTGGATGTAGCCGATCAGCGCGTTGACCAGCACGACGCCGAAGATCACGCCTGCGTCCGTCCAATGCCGCATCAGCAGCGCCACCGCACCGGAGGCGAGCAGGACATAGATCAACAGGTTGTGGAACTGCGCCAGGAAGCGCATCCAGGCCGGCCGCCGTTTCGGCGGGGTCAGCCGGTTCGGACCGAAGCGTTCCAGCCGTGCCGCGGCCTCCGCACCGCTCAGCCCCTCGTCCGGGCTGCCGAGCCGGGCGGCGGCGTCGTCGGCGTCGAGCGCATGCCACGGGGGGGCGGCAGGCATATGGGTGGGCCTTCGGGCGGTTGAGCCTGATTCGGCCAGCGGTGCCATGAAGTGCCTCCCTGGTTGAACCCCATTATTAGAGCATCGGGCCGGGGAGGCGTCTTTAATCTGGCTCAATCATCGAACGGTCCGGTGTCTTAACCGAAGCCGGAGCGCGGGCGCCCTGATTCGGCCAGCACCGTGTCCAGCACGCCGACCAGATGTTCGATGCGGTAGGGCTTGGGCAGAACCATCACACCGGTGGCGCGGGCCACCTCCTCGCTGTAGCCGGTCGCCAGCACCACCGGAAGGCCAGGGTAGAGGCGCTGCACGGTGCGCGCCAGATCGACGCCGCTCATGGTGCCGGGCATCACCACGTCGCTGAACAGCAGGTCGAACCGGCCGGCCGCCAGCAGCGGCAGCGCTTCGTCCGCGGTGGCGGCGCGGGTGATGGTGAAGCCGGCATCCTCCAGCGCCGTGGCGACGGTCAGGGCGACGATCGGATCGTCCTCCACCACCAGCACATGGCCGCCGACGCGGGTGGCGCCGGCCGCCTCGGCCGCCGGCTCGGCCTCCGCCTGCGGGGCGGTGCCGGAGCGGCGGATCAGCAGGCCGATGGTGGTGCCGCGCCCCTCCTCGCTGTCGATCCAGGCGGTGCCGCCGGAATGGCGGGCGAAGCCGTAGACCTGCGACAGGCCGAGCCCGCTGCCCTTGCCGATCTCCTTGGTGGTGAAGAACGGATCGAAGGCGCGCGCCCTCACCTCGGCCGGCATGCCGGTGCCGGTGTCGCTGACAGTCAGCCGCACGAAGTCGCCCGACAGCCCGTCCGGCGCCTGCGGGTTTCCCGGCTCCAGCGTCGCATTGTCCGCACGAAGGGTCAGAACCCCGCCCTCCGGCATCGCATCGCGCGCATTCACGACGAGGTTCAGCAGGGCCAACTCCAGCTGCGTCGCATCGACCTCCACCGGCCACAGTCCGGTGGTGAAGTCGATCTCCAGCCGGATGTCGGCGCGCAGCGCCCGGTTCAGCAGTTCCGACATGCCGAGCACGCGGTCGCGCAGATCGACCGTTTCCGGCCGCAGCGCCTGGCGGCGGGCGAAGGCCATCAACTGCTGCACCAGCTTGGCGCCGCGGTCGACCGCCTGCCGGCCGGCATCGACCAGCGGCTGGATGCGCGTTCCCTCCGCCCGCTTCTCGATCATGTGCAGGCAGCCGGACAGGGCCTGGAGCAGGTTGTTGAAGTCATGGGCGACGCCGCCGGTCATCTGGCCCAGCGCCTCCGTCTTCTGGGTCTGCAGCAGCGCCACCTGGACGCGCTCGCGCTCGGCCACCTCCTCGGCGACGCGGGCCTCCAGCGTCGCGTTGAGCTGCTGCAGCTCCTCCTCCGCGCGCTTGGCCTCGGTGACGTCGCTGCCCTCCACGAACAGGCCGGTGACCTGTCCCGCCTCGTCCTTGATCGGCTGGTAGACGAAGGTGAGGAATCGTTCCTCCAGCGGCCCGTCCGGCCGGCGCTGGAAGCGGATCGGCATGTTCCGCCCGACGAAGGTCTCGCCGGAGACATAGACGCGGTCGAGCAGTTCGAAGAAGCCCTGTCCCTCCACCTCCGGCAGGGCCTCGCGGGCGGGGCGTTCGACCAGATCGCGATGGCCGACCAACTGCAGATAGGTGTCGTTGGCCAGTTCGAAGACATGGTCCGGCCCGCGCAGCACGCACATGAAGTTGGGCGCCTGCCGGAACAGGGTGCGCAGCCGCTCCCCCTCCGCCGCCAGCCGGGCGTTGGCCGCCTCCACCGCCGCACGTTCGCGCATCAGGGCCTGATTGGCGGCGCGCAACGCCGCTTCGGCCAGCGCGCGCTCCACCGCCGCCCAGGTCCGCTCCGCCACATCCTCCGCCAGAGCGGCGTCGGCCTCGGTCCAATGGCGCGGCTTCGCCTCGTGCAGGTAAAGGATGGCGGTCAGCTGCCCGGCCTTCAGCAGCGGCACCACGAGAAGCGACCGCACCCCGATGCCGGCGAAGGCAGCCGCCGGTCCGCTGCCGGAGGTGCGCAGGTCGGTCGTCACATCGTCGACGCGCAGCGTGTATCCGGCCCGCAATTCGGCGATCACGGCGGGGCCGAAGCCGTCGAGCGGCCGGGTCTCCCCGGACAGGCTCGTCATCCCGCTGTCGTTCCAGTCCCGCTCCACCGATACCGTCGCGCCGGTGGGATCGATGCGGCCGTAGCCGGCCCGCGCCACCCCCAGATGACGGCCGATCGCCTCGGCGGCGGCGGCGGTGACCCCCACCGGGTCGTTCAGCCCGCGCAGGCGCTCCGCCAGATCGAGCTGGAAGGTCAACCGCCGTTCGGCCAGCACCCGCGCGGTGTTTTCGGTGCAGGCGCAGAACATGCCGGCGACGCGGTCGGTCTCGTCGCGCACCGGGCTGTAGGAGAAGGTGAAATAGGTCTCCTCCCGATAGCCGTGCCGCTGCATCACCAGCAGCCGGTCTTCGTGGTAGGTCGCCTCGCCGGCCAGGGCCCGCACCACCAGCGGGGACAGATCCTCCCAGATGTCGGCCCACACCTCGGCGAAGGGACGGCCCAGCGCCTCCGGCTTGTCGCCCAGGATCGGGCGGTAGCTGTCGTTGTAGAGAAAGGTCAGCTCCGGTCCCCAGACCGCGAACATCGGGAAACTGGAAGTCAGCATCAGGTTGACGAGGGTGCGCAGCGACTGCGGCCAATCCTCCGCCGGACCGAGCGGGGTGGCGGACCAATCCATCGCCCGCATCCGCGCGCCCACCTCGCCGCCGCCGGTGAAGATGTCCGGCGCGCCCCCCGGCATGCCCGGGCTCCCGATGCCTTCGCCGTCCATATCGCGGCTGCCGGCGTGCCGAAGCCGGGCCGCATCCTCCCAGACCCGATCGGCCATCATGTGCCGAACACCCTGGAGGTGGCCATCCACAAGCCATTCACATCGAACGACGCCGGTCCCGGGCGCCGATGTCGAATGCTCCGACAAAAAATGTGGGATTTGTTCCGAATCATGGCGCGAGAATATTCAATCGTCCGATGAGTGGCAATCGAGGTCCTGTAGCCATTTGGGAGTAGGTTTCTTGGCTCGTCATGCCGGCGTGACATCATGGTCACTGCCGATGTTGTCGAGATCATTGCGACTGCCATCGGTTTCTTGTGCTGTTCCGGTCATGGTGTGACGGGAGTTCCCGACCCGACCGCCTGATATGGGTTGTCGAGGCACGCTTTCCTCCCTCGGCCGGGCAGCGGTTCCCTGCCATGTCGTTTCTTCGGAGAAAGCCCTTGGGTCCGTTCGACCTTTCCGCCATCCTGCTGACCCTGGCGGCGGCCTTCGGCTTCATCAATTACCGCTGGCTGAAGCTGCCCAGCACCATTGCGTTGTTCCTTGAGGGGCTGGTCCTGGCTCTGCTGGTCAGCGGCGCCGACAGCGTGGCGGGCACACTCGGCATCGGCAACTGGCTGCGCCACCTGATCGAACAGATCAGTCTGCCGGACATCCTGCTCGACGGAATCCTCAGCCTGCTGCTCTACGCCGCAGCGGTGAACGAGGATCTCTGCGCCCTGCTGAAGCGGAAATGGACGGTGCTGGCGCTGGCGACGCTCGGCGTCCTGATGTTCACCGCGCTGATGGGGGTGGGGCTGCATGTCGTCTTCGGGCTGGTCGGCATCGGCGTTCCGCTGATCTGGTGCCTGGTGCTGGGGGCGGCCATCGCCCCGACCGACCCGCTGGCGGTGCATGGCATCCTGGAACGGCTGCCGGTTCCCGACACCCTGAGGTCGGTGATCTCGGGCGAAAGCCTGTTCAATGACGGGGTCGGGGTGGTGGCGTTCGTGACCCTGCTGCATCTCGCCACCGGCAGCGAGCAGGACCTGACGGCGGGCGAGGTGGCCTTCGACTTCCTGAAGGAGGCGTTCGGCGGTGCGGCCCTCGGCTTCGCCGGCGGCTGGGTGGCGTATCAGGTGAAGCGCAGGGTCGACGAGAGCACGGTGGAACTGACGGTCTCGCTGGCCCTGGCGCTAGGGACCTATTCGCTGGCCAACCAGTTGGGCGTGTCGGGACCCATTGCCGTGGTGGTGGCGGGACTGCTGATCGGCTACACGACCGAAAGCCATGTCAGCAGCGACCGGAGCCGCCGCGATCTGCGCGTGGTGTGGGCAATGATCGACGCCGTGCTGAACGCCCTGCTGTTTCTTCTGGTGGGGCTGGAGGCGACCATGGGCATCTCCTGGACCGTGCCGGCCCTGCTGGCCGCGCTTCTGGCGATCCCGCTGTCCCTCGCGGCCCGGCTGTTCAGCCTGACGCCCGCCCTGCTGATGCATATGGGGCGCACCGGCAAGGCGAGCGCGCTGGTCGTCCTGACCTGGGCGGGTCTGCGCGGCGGCATCGCGGTGGCGCTGGTGCTGTCCCTGCCGGAAAGTCCTTACCGCGATCCCATCCTGGCGGTCTGCTATGCCGCTGTCGCCTTCAGCATCCTGGTGCAAGGTCTGACGCTGGAGTCGATCGGCCGGCGGCTTTATGGCGGCAAGGGGGGCGGGGCGGGGCGTACGGGGGGCGGCTGATGCAAGGCAGCCGCGCGGGCGCCGGCGTGGAACTCATCCCCTGCCGATCATACCTTGCTTGTTAACCATTGGCCGCAAGGCCGCCCCCCTTTACGGCCCCAGTTATGGATTGCGCCATGATCCCCTTCTCCGTCCTCGACCTCAGCCCGATCGTGCAGGGGGCGACCGCCGCCGACAGCTTCCGCAACACGCTGGATCTTGTCCGCCATGCGGAGCGCTGGGGCTACAAGCGCTATTGGCTGGCCGAGCATCACAACATGCCGGGCATCGCCAGCGCCGCCACCGCCGTCGTGATCGCCCATGTCGCCGCCGGCACCTCGACCATCCGCGTCGGGTCGGGCGGGGTGATGCTGCCCAACCATGCGCCGCTGGTGGTGGCGGAGCAGTTCGGCACGCTGGAATCGCTTTATCCCGGCCGCATCGACCTTGGGCTCGGCCGCGCGCCGGGGACCGACATGATGACGGCTCGCGCGTTGCGCCGCGACATGGCCGACAGCGGCGACCGCTTCCCCCAGGACGTGGTCGAGCTGCAGATGTATTTCGAGGAGCCGGAACCGAACCAGCGCATCCGTGCCGTGCCGGGCGCCGGGCTGAAGGTGCCGCTGTGGCTGCTGGGCTCCAGCCTGTTCAGCGCGCAGTTGGCGGCGATGCTGGGGCTGCCCTTCGCCTTCGCCTCGCACTTCGCGCCCGACATGCTGATGGACGCGCTGGCGATCTACCGTGCCCGCTTCGAGCCGTCGGCGACGCTGGACAAGCCTTACGCGATGGTCGCCGTCAACCTGTTCGCCGCCGATACGGAGGCCGAGGCGCGGCGCATCTACTCCTCCGCCCAGCAGCAGTTCGCCAGCCTGCGCCGCGGCACGCCGGGCAAACTGCCCCCGCCGGTGGACGACATCGAGGCGTGGTGGAGCAGCCCGGCCGAGAAGATGATGGTGGAGCGCGCGCTTGGCACCATGGCGGCGGTCGGCACGCCGGATCAGGTGGCGGCCAAGCTGTCGGAGGTCATCCGCGCCACCCAGGCGGACGAGCTGATCCTGGCCGGCCAGATCTACGACCACGCCGCCCGGCTGCGCTCTTTCCAGATCGGATCGGAGCTGCGCGAGCGGCTCGCCTGAAAAATCGGCGGTGTCGGAAAAAAGCGC
>NZ_CDRMUA020000006.1:0-427500 GCF_977007025.2 Azospirillum largimobile | reverse complement strand
TAGAACGTCGTGAGACAGTTCGGTCCCTATCTGCCGTGGGTGTCGGAGTTTTGCGAGGATCTGTCCCTAGTACGAGAGGACCGGGATGGACATACCTCTGGTGCACCGGTTGTCACGCCAGTGGCATGGCCGGGTAGCTAAGTATGGACGGGATAACCGCTGAAAGCATCTAAGCGGGAAACCCACCTCTAAACCAGAGCTCCCTTGAGAGCCGTGACAGACCATCACGTCGATAGGAGGCATGTGGACGGACAGCAATGTCTGAAGCTAAGCCTTACTAATCGCTCGATCGGCTTGATCTCGACACCACAAACCGCGCCATGCGCAGCAGCAAGCCTGTTCAAAGGCCCTGCTTGACGCAACACCGCCAGTTCGATACATCCTCCCTCACTTGCACTGAACAGCGATTGCTTCGGAACAGCGTCGGTCTTGAGCCTTGGTGACCTGGTGGTCATGGCGAGGTGTCAAACACCCGATCCCATCCCGAACTCGGCCGTGAAAAGCCTCCGCGCCAATGGTACTGCGTCTTAAGACGTGGGAGAGTAGGTCGCCGCCAGGTCACTCAGGCTCAAGAGACGCTCATACACGAAGCATAAACGCTGGCATCTTCGCACACATCGAAAACGCCCCGGCTCATACCAGCCGGGGCGTTTCGGCGTTTTGGAAATTGCGTGCTTGCGCCGACGCATTTTTTCATCGCTTCACCGGCTATTAATTTGTTTTTGGTGGATTGGTCGCAGTGGTCCGCCGGCTGGCGGTTGCGTGGGGACGGCGATGGGCGATCCGGACGATCTTTTCGATATCTACCGCAAGGACCACGCCGCGGCGGCCCTGACTGGTCCATCGCTTGCGGCCGCCCTCAGCGATACGGTGCGGCGTAGCCTGGCGCTGATCGAGGAACTGTGTGCCGACGTGACGCGGGCGCTTTCCCAGGCGCGCTATACCACGCGGCTGGCATCGGCCGTCACCGACCGGTCCAGCTATGTGCGGCTGGATCGTCAGTCGGAGAGTTTCCGCGATTATCTTCGGACCTGGAGCCAGCAGCGGGCCGACAGGGGCACCGGCGGCATGCATTGGGAGGCTCAGATCCTCGTCACCGACCACCGGCGGACGACGAAGGAGATCGGCATCGGGATCGCCTTCGAGTGGCCGGGCCAGAGCGGGGAGGGGCAGAGCGCGGAAGGGGAGGGCAGCCTCGCCTTCGTCGAGTTCTGGCCGACGGGCGCCGGGGTGGCGCTGCCGTCGGACGCCCGCGGCTTTCAGCGTGCGCTGGTTGCCTGCATCATCAAACTGGAGCAGGCGGGCGAACTGGCGAGCGTGAAGAGCCGCGGTTAGGGCTCAAAGACTGGCGTTCAGGCCAGACGCGGACAGCTCCACCGGGCGGCGGGCCTGTCCGTCGCGGGCATAGGTCCCGTCGCTGGCCGCCTTTTCCAGCGCGACCAGCAGGTTGCGATTGATGGTCAACACCGCCTTGCGCAGGGCGACAAGGCCGGAGGCGTTGACAGACACCGCCCGCTCCAACCGGTCGATGCGCTCCAGGGTCATCGCGCGCAGGTCGTCGGGCAGGCGGATGCCCTCGTCGCGGGCGCGCAGCACGGCACCTTCCAGTTGTTCGGCCATCGCCGCCTTGCGGTGGGCGAAGGCCTCCAGCCGGTCGAGCATGCCGGCGGCGATGCAGGCGGACTCCTCTTCCAGAACGGCGGAGAGAGCCTCCACAGCGTCAAGAAAGTCGCGCACCAGCAGCGCGGTAGCGCCATCATAGCCGGGATCGGGAGCGGCCGGCCCCTCGGCCGGTGCCTGATCGGCGACACGGTCGGGGGCGAATTCGTGGATCAGGTCCTTGAGGGTAACGCTCATGACGGCTGCTCCGTCTGGGTGGCGCCTTGGGCGGCGTAGAGGCGGGCGATCTCGTCGTGCGTCATCTTGCCGATGCCGAGCGTGCCGGACTCTGCGATGGCCTTGCCGTACTCCTGCAACATCATGCTGCGCCACGGCTTTTCCGCCGGGCCGCCGCCGCCGAACAGCGGGCTTTCGCGCATGCCCGCGAACATGCTTTCCATCAGTTGGCCGACCAGCATCGCCTCGAACTCCTTGGCGACCTTGTCGGCGCCAGTGGGGTTGGAAAGGGCCGAGTTGGGAATGGCTGGCGTCGAAGTTTCAGGGGCAGTCGCGGCTGTGGCGCGGAAGGTGGCTGCGGCGATGTCCATCGTCGTTTCTCGCGGTCAGATGATTTCCAGATCGGCGTGCAGGGCGCCGGCGGCCTTGATGGCCTGGAGGATCGCCACCATGTCGCGCGGCCCGACGCCGAGAGCGTTCAGGCCGTTGACCAGCTGCTGCAGGCTGACATTGCCGCCGACGGTGACGAATTGGCGGCCGTTGCCTTCCTGCACCTGCACGTCGGTGCGCGGCACCACGACGGTGGAGCCGTTGCTGAAGGGCTGCGGCTGCGACACCTGCGGCGTCTCCACCACGCGGACGGTCAGGTTGCCCTGGGTGATGGCGACGCGGCTGACCCGCACGTCGTCGCCGATCACGATGGTGCCGCTGCGCTCGTCCACCACCACGCGGGCGATGGCGTCGGGGCGGACCGGCAGCTGTTCGATCTCGCCGATCAGGCGGGGGACATTGCCGACGTAGGACCCCGTGATGCGGACATCGACGGTGGTCAGGTCCACCACCCTGGCGTTGCCGGCGCCGAGCCGGCCGTTCACCGCATCGGCAATACGGATCGCCGTGGTGAAGTCCGGGTTGCGCAGGGCCATCCGCACCGCGCCGACGTCGTTCAGGGCGAATTTCAGCTCGCGCTCGACGGTGGCGCCATTGGCGATGCGGGCGGTGGTGGGAACGCCCTTGGTCACCGTCGCAGCGGCACCGCCGGCGCTGAAGCCGCTGACCGACAGCGGCCCCTGGGCGACGGCATAGGCCTCGCCATCCGCACCCAGCAGCGGCGTCACTACCAGTGTACCGCCCAGCAGGCTGGTGGCATCGCCGAGCGCGGAGACGGTCACGTCGACCGTGGTGCCCTGGCGCGGGAAGGGCGGCAGGCTGGCCGTCACCATCACCGCCGCGGCATTGCGGGTGCGCAGCGTCTCGCCGCGGGTGTTGATGCCCAGCCGCTCCATCATCCCCTTCAGGCTCTGTTCGGTGAAGGGGGTGTTGATCAGCCGGTCGCCGGTGCCGTTCAGCCCGACCACCAAGCCGTAGCCGACCAGCTGGTTGCGGCGGACCCCGTCGAAGGTGACCAGATCCTTCACCCGCGTCTGCGCCGCCGCCGGTGCGGGGAGCACCGACAGGGCGGTGAGAGCCAGCAGAATCCCGGCGGCCAGAGCCGCAGCACGGCTCAGGGAGGCGCGGCTGATGGCGGGCTGGAGCCGGCGCGGAACGGGGGCCTGGATGCCGGGGCTCATGGTGATGGGACCTAGAGGTAGTTGGTCAGGTGCAGCTTGGCGATGCGCGCGGTGGCGCTGGAGGTGGCGTCGATCTGCGCCTCCAGCTGGCTGATCCGCGTGCTCGCCTCGTAGGGGTCGACGCCTTCCAGATTGTTGATCTGCAGGCTGAGGATCGACTTCTGCGTCTTGTGCTGTTCGGCCAGCGTGGCGATCTGGGCGCGCTGGACGCCGAGCTGCGCCGTCGCCTCCCGCAGGTTGCCGAGGCCGCTGGACAGCTTGTCGACCGCCGTTTTGATGTAGTCGGGATAGGCGTCGACATCCATTTTGGAGGTATCGACCGCCGCCAGCATGTAGATGCCTTCCAGCAGCTCCCGCATCATCGGGTCGTTGGCCTGCACGCCATAGGCGATGGTGCTGGAGTCCGCCGGCCGGCCCGCGACGCGCGGGGAGGAGGCACCGCCTGCCTGAAGCGAGGTGGTGCCGGTGTAGAGCCCGCCTTCGAAGGTATCGGTCAGCGGGGGCGTGGCCGGCGTGGCCGGGTCGCGCACGGCGAACAGATCGTCCAGCCGGGCGATGACCGCCGCGGTCTCCGCCGCGGTCACCGGCATCTCCGCACCGCCGGTGGCGGACTGGATGGCGTCGCGGACGATCTGCATCGGCGCGCGCAGGCCCGACTTGTCGCCGTCGACATTGCGCATCGGCGGCTGGTCGAGCGCCGTGCCGGCGAACAGATAGGCGTTGCCGGACGAGGCGTTCAGCAGCCCCACCACCTGATCCAGCACGCCGCGCGCCCGGACCTGCAGCGAGGTGCCGGTCGGCGACTGCTGCCCCAGGCCGGTGGAGGCAGCGGCCAGCAGGTCGGTGCCGGACGCGATGATGCTGGTCATCGCGCTGTCCATCATCTTCATCCGGCCGTCGAGCAGGTCGGTGGTCTTCACATACTCGTCGGTGCGGTCGAACAGGTTGCGCAACGCGATGTCGCGACCGGTGCTGGCGCCGATGGTCGCGGAGACGTCGGCATGGACGCCGGTCGCCACCTCCTCGTTCGCGCGGGTCAGCTCCATCTGCTGCCGGGTCATGGTGCTTTGCAGCTTCCGGCTCATCCCCAGCGTGGACAGGGCGTTGTACAGCATCGGATCTTACCCCTTGATCTGCAGCAGGATGTCGATCATGCGGCCGGCGACCTGCACCACCTGCGCGCTGGCGCCATAGCTCTGCTCGATCAGCAGGAGCTTCTGCATCTCGTCGTCGATGTTGACGCCGTCGCGGTTGATGCGGGCGGTTTCCAGCGTGTCGGCGCTGATCTTGCGCGCGTTCATCTCCGATTCCGCGCCGGTGCGGTAGCCCTGCTGGGCCGACACCATGGCGGTGGCGTAGCTGCCCAGCGTCGTGGAGGCCGGCATGTCGGTGGCGGCGAAGCTGCGGGCGGTGGCGAAGACGGTCAGGAACTTGTCGATCTGCGTCTGGTCGCCCGGCTGAAGCGGGGCCGCTGCCTGGATGCCGCTGCGCACCCGCCAGCTTTCCGTCCGCACCGCGTCGTTGACGGCGACGCGCGACGCCAGCCCGGCGGTGGTGCCATAGGCGGCACCGGCATCGGTGAACAGTCCCGGCTGGGCCGGGTCGGCCTCGGCCCCCTGGAAGGCCTGGACGAGGCCGGCGGCCAACTCGTCCAGCTGGGCCAGCGCGCGGGGCATGTCCTGCTTGATGGTCTGGACATAGCCCATGATCCGGCCGCTCTGGATTTCGCTGTCCGGGTTGGCGGACAGCGAGACGCCGTTGGCCATCACATCGTCCCCCAGCAGCGTCAGCGGCGATTCTCCGGGCGCCAGCTGGTGGTCGAGCAGCGTTTGGCCGTTGCGGGTCATCACCACCACCTGGCCGTCCTCGCGGCTGTAGGTGCGGATGCCGATCTCCTGCGAGACCTGGTCGAGCAGGCGGTCGCGGTCGTCGCGCAGGTCGCCGGTGTCGCCGCCGCGCGCTTCCAGCCCGGCGATCCTGCCGTTCAGGTCGCTGATCCGCTGCAGCGCGGTGTTCACCGAGTCGACGGAGGTCTGCAGGCGGTCGCGGGTGTCGGACTGCACGGTCTGCGCCGCTTCCGCCGCACGGTTCAGGCTGTCGCTGAGCGTGATCGCCTGCGACACCACCGCGTTCTGGGCGGCATCGTCCTGCGGCATGCCATGCAGGCGGGAGAAGGCCTGCTGCAGCTTCGACAGCTGGGTGGAGACCGACTTCTCGTCCTGCGGCTGCCCCAGCACCAGGGCGTAGTCGGCAAGCGCCGAAGCACGCGCCTCCTGCCCGGTGTAGCGGCTGGTCTCGAACCGCGCGTCGCGGATCAGCAGCTCGTCCACCTTGCGGGCGATGGCGTCGACCTGCACCCCGGCGCCGCGGCCGGCGGTGTTGGCCGACGACAGGCTGAGGTCGCGGCGCACATAGCCGGCGGTGGTGGCGTTGGCGAGATTGTGGGAGGTCATCGCCGCCTGCTGCTGCGTCGTGCGCAGGCCGGACAGGGCGGCGGTGAGGGCGAGTTGGACGCTCATGGCCGGGGCTCCGTCGCGACTGGGCTCAACGCTTCAGGCGGGTGGTTTCTTCGACCATCTCGTCGGCCGTGCGCACCAGGGTGGCATTCGACGAGTAGGCCCGCTGGGTCTCGATCAGCGACACCAGCTCGGTCGCGATGTCGACGTTGGACTGCTCCAGCGCGCTGCCGATGACGGTGCCGGCGGCGCCCTTCTTGCCGGCGCCCAGCGTCAGCGTGCCGGTCTCGGCGCCCAGCGTGTAGGTGTTGCCGTCCTGGGCGACCAGACCGTCGGGGTTGGTGACGGTGGCGATCGGGATCTGGTACAGCGCCTGACGGGCGCCGTTGTCGTACATCACCCACAGCTTGCCGCTGTCGTCGATGTTGACCGAGGTGACCTGACCGACCTTGGCGCCGTCGCCGGTGACGGTGGGGACATAGTCGCCGTTCAACTGCGTGACGTTGCCGAGCGACATGGTGAAGCTGTCGGCGGTCGGCGTGGCCGGCGAGGTGACGGTGATGCCGGGCATCGGGTCCAGCGGCAGGCCGGCGCCGTCCACCGGCTTTCCGGCATAGGGGCCGGTGGCCGCGAAGTTGAGCGTCACCGGTGCGCCGCCGACCGTGTAGCCGGCCGGGCCGGTGGCCGTCAGCGTCCACTGGTTGGGGGTGGCGCCCTTGGTCCAGGTCAGCGACAGGTCCAGCGGGTTGCCGAGCCCGTCATAGAAGGTCGGGCTGGTGGTGAAGCTGTCGCCGGCCGCCGCCTGCGCCGGCAGGTTGCCGGAGAAGTCCATCAGCGTCGTGCGGCTGCCGCCATAGACGAGGTTGCCGATGTTGACCGACTGCAGGTCGTCGAAACGGGCGGTGCTGACGTTGGGCAGCGTGCCGTCGGGGTTCAGCTTCCACGCTTCCAGATACTGGCCGGCATTGTTGCGCAGGAAGCCGCTTTCGTCGGGCAGGAAGCTGCCGGCGCGGGTCAGCGAATATTGCGGCGTCCCGGACGCGGTGCTGCCGACAACGAAGAAGCCATCGCCGCTGATCGCCATGTCGGTCGTCGAGGTGGTGCCGAGGATGGTGCCGTCCTGCTGCACCTGATAGTGCGTGGCGGACTGCACGCCGCTGGCCGTATAGGTGCTGCGCGCGCCGGGGGCGGTGACCAGGGTGGAGAAATCCACGGTGGAGCGCTTGTAGCCGACCGTCTGGGAGTTGCTGATGTTGTCCGAAATGGCGGCGAGGCGCGAGCTTTGCGCGGCCATGCCACTGACACCGGAACGCATTGCGCTGTACAGGCTCATCCTTGGGATCCTCTGGTCAACCGTTGAACAGGCCGTCGAACGGGCCGTCGCAGTGGCGACAAACGGAAGGGGAATGGCGCGTCCCGGGATTCTCCACGAAGGACTGATGGGGTTAACGATAGCGAAGGTGTTTTAAAGGCGCTTTAAAGGAAAAGGTGGGCGGTTTTGTTAAAATGTCTGGGGCTTTTTCTTTGATAAGCGCAGGATTCGATTGCCCCCACCTAACCTCCCCCGCTGGGCGGGGGAGGGATTGCCACCACTCTCCCACCTAAGCACTTACCCCCTCCCCCGCCCAGCGGGGGAGGGTTGGGGTGGGGGCACCGAAGCGGTAACCTCACCTCACCCCGGCCGGCGCAACAACGTGATGCTGATCCGCCGGTTGCTGGGGTCGAGCGGGTCGCTGCTGCCGAAATGGTCGAGGTCGGCGCGGCCTTCGACGCGGACGATGCGGCTGCCGGGGATGCCGCTGGCGAGCAGTTCGCGGCGGGCGGCGTTGGCGCGGTCGCTGGACAGTTCCCAATTGCCGTATTTGGCGTCGGGAGCGTAGCCGAGCGCGTCGGTGTGGCCGGTGATGCCGATGGGATTCGGCACGGAGGCCAGCGCCGAGGCCACCATCCGCATCAGCCGGCGGCCCTGGTCGTTCATCTGGGCCGAGCCGACCTTGAACATCGAGAAGCGCGCCTGATCGGTCAGCTGGACGCGCAGACCCTCCGGAACCTGCTGGATCACCAGACTGCCCTGCAGGGCGTTGAGGTCGGGCGACGCAGCGATACGCTGGCGCAGGTCGCGTTCCAGCGTTTCCAGCGCCACCCGTTCGGTCAGCTCGGCGGACTGGCGGTCGAGCAGCGCCTCGAGTTCCGCCCGCGTCGCGCTGGCGCCTGTGGCCGGCGGCTCGGCTGCCGCGGTTTGCGCCGGTTCGGCGGCGGGGCGCAGAAGGTCGACCGGCGGCACCGGGCTGCCGGCGGGATGGGGCATCGGATCCTTGCGGCCGGCCGGCTGGCGGTCGCTGTCGCCGACGGAGGCGACGACGGGCGGGGAGGCCACCGGGCTCGCCTGATCGCCGGCGGCGTTGGGGGTGGTCAGCGATCCGCTCTTGTCGACCGAACGCCCGGCCAGCATGCCGTCGGCGCCGGAGTTGCTCTGCGACACCGCGACCGGGTTGAAATAGTCGGCGATGCCCTTGCGCTGTTCGGTGGTGGTGATGTTCATCAGCCACATCACCAGGAAGAAGGTCATCATCGCCGTCACGAAGTCGGCATAGGCCAGCTTCCAGGTGCCGTTGTGCTCCTCTTCCTCGTGTCCGCCGAGATGGCGCTTGACGATGATCGGGGGGAGGGCGGTCTTGCGCGGCATGGCCGGTCACGCCGGCTGGCGGCCGTCGCGGGCCTTGGCCTGCGACGACAGGGTGGTGGCGACCTCGACCTCGGCCAGGCTGGGCTGGATGTCGGTGTAGAGCACCTTGCGGGCATATTCGGCGCAGACCTGCGGCGGGCTGCCGCGCAGATAGGCGCACAGCGCCGCCTTGATGCAGAAATACATGTTCAGTTCCGATTCGCGGCGCTGGCGGGCGGCGCTGGCGATCGGGCCGACCATGCCGTAGGACAGCAGCACGCCCAGGAAGGTGCCGGTCAGCGCCCCGCCGATCATGCGGCCCAGCACCTCCGGCGCCTCGCTGATGGCGCCCATGGCGTTGATGACGCCCAGCACCGCGGCGACGATGCCCAGCGCCGGCAGGGCGTCGGCGAGGTTCTGCAGCGCCTTCGGCACCTGGTTCAGCTCGCGGCCCAGCGTGTCCAGCTCCTCCGCCATCAGCGATTCCAGATCGTGCGGGTTGTCCTGCCCCAGCGCGATCAGGCGCAGATAGTCGCAAAGGAAGGTCATGCAGCGCTCATAGCGCAGGACATTGGGATACTGGGTGAACAGCGGGCTTTCGGTCGGCTTGTCGATGTCGGCCTCGATCTGCGACATGCCCTTGGACTTGGCGACGCGCAGCAGGCCGTAGACCAGCGCGATCATGTCCAGATAGTCGTTCTTGGGCGTGCTCCGCCCGCGGGCGATGGCGCCGACGGCGCGCAGCGTGTCGCGCAGGACCGACGGGCTGTTGGCGATGGCGAAGCCGCCGATGCCGGCACCGATGATGATGACGATCTCGACCGGCTGCCACAGCACGGCCATCCGCCCGCCCATCGCGTAGAATCCGCCGAGCACGCTGGCGAACACCGCGATCAACCCGAACATCAAGCGCATGTTTCTCTTCTCCGGATATGCACAGGCCGTCGCGACGGATGTTGCGCCGACGACGCTACAGGCCGCCGTTTAAAGCGGCTTTACGGATCCCGGCATGGGAATCAGGGCTTGCCGCGCCAGTCGCGCGACAGCCGGTCGAGCGCCGCGGCGGCGGCGAGGTCGCGTTCCACCGACTCCGCGCGGAGCGGGCCGTCGGCTGGCGGCGGGGCCAGCGCGTCGAGCAGCCCGGCCCAGCGGGTGCCGGCCAGCCGGCCGCGCTGCTGGTCGCCGAAACCGCGCAGGGCATCGGCGTCGCCGGCCAGATAGGCCGACAGGCCCTGCAGAGCCACATCCTCCGCCGTCGGCTCGGCACCGGTCGCGGCCAGTTCGCCGAAGGCCTTGCGGGCGGCCGACCACTCGCCGGCGGCGAACAGCCCCTGGGCGCGCAGCCGCGCCGCCTCCGCCCCGTTCAGGCCGCGCAACGCGTCGAGCGCCCGCACGGTGTCGCCGTCGCCGAGCAGCGCGTCGGCACGCAGCAGGGCGCGGCGTTCGGCCAGCGCGGGTTCCAGCGCCGGGTTGCCGGTGCTGGCCAGCACGTCCAGCGCCTCCGCCTCGCGTCCGCTGTCGATCAGGGCGCGGGCCAGGGTGGCGCCCAACTCGGCCCGATGCTGGCCGCTGGCGGACTCGGTCAGGGCATGCAGGATGCGGGTGGCCTCCAGCGCGTAGCCGTCGCGCAGCAGCAGGGTGGCGAGCCGCAGGCGCAGCCCGCCATCCGGTCGATCGGCCAGGGCGACCAGCCGGCCGTGCCGCGCCTGCAGCGCCAGCGCGTAGAGCCCGCCCGGCGGTGAGCGGTCGAGGCGGTCGAGCACGGCGGACAGCAGGTCGCGCCCAGCCGCCAGGGCATCGCGCCCGCGCGCCGTGGCGCCGAAGCGGCGGCCCAGCAGTCCGAAGATGTCGAGCGCCGCGTCTGTGTTGCCGCTGCGGGCATAGGCGCTGCCGAGGGCGGCCAGCGCGTCCGTCTCGATTTCGTCGCCGCGCCAGGCGAAGCGCAGGGCCTCCAGCGCGGCGATGGCGCCGTCCTCGTCCAGCCGGCCGAGGCTGCGGCGCAGTTCGATGGCGCGCACCTCGGCCCGGCGGGCGAAGGGACCGCGGCGCAAGGATGCGGCGGCGTCGTACCGCTCCAGCGCGGCGTCGGGCGTCGCCTTCAGCTCCGCCAGCCGGCCGCGGAAATAGTCGAGCCGCCCGTCGGCCATGCCCTTGGAATCGACGGTGATCATCTCCAGCACGATCAGGTTCAGGGCGGCAACGTCCCCGGCCTCGTCCGACGCGGCGGCCAGCGTGGTCAGCAGCCGGCTCCGCAGGTCGGCCGGATAGTCGAGGAGGCGGCGCAGGGCGATGGGCAACCCCTCCTTTGCCGCGGCCCAGCGGGTGGGCGCCAGGGAGACGCTGCGCCAGACATTGTGGTCGGCCATGACCCCGGCCGGCAGCTGGACGAACAGGTTGTCGTCCGGCGCATCCTCGCGGTCGAGCGCACGGAAGGCATCGCCGAGAATGCGCAGGCTGTAGCGCTGGTCGGGCGCCGGCGACAGGCTGGCCGCCGCTTCCAGCGCCGCGCGCCCTTCCTCGTCCATGGCGCGGGCGAGCAGGAAGCGGACCAGCGCGATCTGGGCATCGACCCGCGCACGGCCCTGCGCCGCGCCGACCGCGCGCTGCAACGCCTCGCGCGTGCGGTTGAAATCGTCGCCGGCCCAGGCGGCGAGATCCATCGCCCCGATGGGCGGCGGAGCCGGGGGCTTGGGCGGTTCGGCCGCTTGCGGGGCGGGTTTCGAGCTGCGGTCCGGCATGCGCTCCAACTGGCGCAGCGTGTCCTCAATGCTGGAGCGGACCTCGCCCTCCAGGCTGGCGGTTTGACGGATCTCTGAACCTGGCGCCATCCCCCTCTCCCCCCCGGGGAGAGGGTCGGGGTGAGGGGGATGCAGTGCATGACTGTCCCGAGAATCCTCACTGCGCTCCCCCCTCACCCTAACCCTCTCCCCGGGGGGGAGAGGGGATTCTGCCGGGGGAGGGAGATCGATTACCGCGGCATGAGCAGTACCAATGGGATTCAAAGCTTCGGCAATCTTGGCGACGCTGGGCGTAGCGACCTGGGGTGGCCCCGGCACCACGGCTGCAACCACCGCATCCGGCTGCACCTCCACCGGCCCGCCCTCCGGCGCGCCCGGCTTCACGCCGGGAACCGGCGGGCCGCCGACATCGACGATCAGCATCCGGCGCTCCATCAGGCTGGCGACCCGCGCGCCGCAGGGGATCGCCGCGGTCAGGCTGCGCCCGCCATCGGCGGTCACGAAGTCCGACAGGCGGCGGGAGAAGCTGTCGCGCAGGCTGGCGAGCGGCCAGCGCACCGGATCGGGCGTGCTGATGCGCAGAACGCAGCCGTCGACGACGGCCACCGGCTCCGTCCCTTTCGGCACGGACAGCACCAGCCGTGAATAATCGCCATGGTCGCCCAACTGCGCGCGGACCGACGCGGCCTGTGCCGGACCGGACACCGCCAGCAGGGCGAGGACCAGCGTCGAACCAAAGACCGATGCGTTATCCGGGCGCCGTTTCATCACAGTCGTCTCGCATTTTATCGAAATGATCGCCAAACCCTGCCCAAGACCGGAAAGGTGCCGGCCGGGACGGCCCAGGTTGAAACCCGGCTTTAAACTGCATCGTCCAGATTAAGGCGGAGTTCAAAACCGGAGTGTTCGGCGATGGAGAACCAGCTTTACATCGCACTGTCGCGCCAGATGGCGCTTCGGCGGCAGCTGGACGTCGTGGCGAACAACGTCGCCAACATGAATACCGCCGGCTTCCGCGGCGAACGCACCCTGTTCGAGGCGGCGCTGGAGGCCGGCGGGCGCAAGCCGACCGACCGCATCGCCTTCACCATCGACCGGTCCACCTACACCGACCTGCGCGCCGGCGCCTTCACCGAGACCGGAAACCCCTATGACGTGGCGCTGGACGGCGACGGTTTCCTCTCCGTGCAGGCGCCGGACGGCGTGCGCTACACCCGCGACGGCCGGCTGCGCCGCGATGCCGACGGCACGCTGGTCGGCACCAACGGCTATCCCGTGCTGGACGACGGCCGGCGGCCCATCGTCGTCCCGTCGGACAGCAGCGTCATCAGCATCGGGTCGGACGGGCTGCTGTCGGCCGACGGCAACGTGATCGCCCGCATCGCCGTTTCGCGGTTCGACAATCCGCAGATGCTGAAGCAGACCGGCGACCTCCTGTTCGAGCCGGGCGAGGGCATGGAGGCGCGCCCCGCCCCCGACACCCGTCTGGTGGAGGGCAAGGTCGAGCGGTCCAACGTGCAGGGCATCGTCGAGATCGGCCGCATGATGGACCTGACCCGCGATTATCAGGCGGTGACCAAGATGGTGGACGACGGGCAGGACCTTCTGCGCTCCGCCATCAACCGCCTCGGCAAATCCACTTAATCTCCGAAGGAGAGTCCGTCCATGCGCGTGCTCAGCATCGCGTCCACCGGCATGATGGCCCAGCAGATGAACGTCGAGGTCATCTCCAACAACATCGCCAACATCAACACCACGGCCTTCAAGCGCTCGCGCGCCGAATTCCAGGACCTGATGTATCAGGCGGAGCGCCGGCAGGGCAGCCAGTCGACCGATTCGGGCACCATCGTGCCGACCGGCGTCGAGGTGGGCTTGGGCGTGCGGCCGACCTCGGTCAACCGCATCAACACCACCGGCAACCTGACCTCCACCGGCAACGAGCTGGATCTGGCGATCGAGGGGCGCGGCTATTTCAATGTGACCCAGCCCGGCGGCGAGACCGTCTACACCCGCGCCGGCAGCTTCAAGCTGTCGCCGGAGGGCACCATCGTCACCGCCGACGGCTTCACCGTCGCCCCCGGCATCACCGTGCCGCAGGGCACGCGCGAGGTGGTGATCAACCGCTCCGGCGAGGTGCTGGCCTATGTCGACGGCCAGAACCAGCCGGTCAACCAGGGCCAGCTGGCGATGACGGTGTTCGTCAACGACTCCGGCCTGGAAGCGCTGGGCGACAACCTGTTCCGCGCCACCCCGGCGTCGGGAGAGGCGCAGGACGGGCTTGCGGGACAGGCGGGCTTCGGCACCATCCGCCAGAAGTACCTGGAATCCTCCAACGTCAACGTGGTGCAGGAGATCACCGAGCTGATCTCGGCCCAGCGCGCCTACGAGATGAACGCCAAGGTGATCGAGGCCGGCGACCAGATGGCCTCCACCATGACCAACATGCGGTGACGATGGTGATGCGATCCCTCCGCCGGCCCCTTGCCGTTCTGCTTCTTGGAGCCGCCCTGGCGCTGCCGCGACTTGCCGCCGCGGGTCCGGTCGAGACCCGACTGGGGGAGGAGCTTCTGGCGTCGCTCGGGCCGGCGGTGCCGGCCGACGCCCAGGTGGCGGTCACGCTTGGCCGGCCCTTCGACGGCAGGCTGGACGCAGTGCGCGACATCAACCTCGATCCCCGCACCGGGACCTTCCAGGCCCGCATCCTCAGCGACGGCCAGATCGTGGAGTTGAACGGGAGAGCCGAGGTCGAGGTGGCAATGCCGGTGCCGGTCCGCCGCATCCGGCCGGGCGAAATCATCGAGGCCGCCGACCTGACCACCGTTCGCCTGCCGCTGGACCGCGCCGGGTCGGGCTTCATCTCGTCGCCCGACGCGCTGATCGGCCTGTCGCCGCGCCGCCAGATGCCGGCCGGACGGCTGATCCAGGTCGGATCGGTGGGGGCGCCCATCGTCGTCCAGCGCAACCGGCCGGTGACGCTGGTCTACGAGGATGGCGCCCTGGTTCTGGCGGCGCGCGGCCGTGCCCTGCAGGAGGGCGGCGTCGGAGACATCGTGCGCGTCATGAACATCGCCAGCAGCACCATCGTCACCGGGACCGTCACCGGCGCGGAAACCGTTTCGGTGAACGGCCCGCGCATCCCTCAACGACCTTGAACATGGGCCGCGCGGCCCCGATCGACCCATAAAAGGGAGCTTCCGTCATGCGCACCGCGCTCGTCCCCATCCTGCTGCTCTCGGTTGCGACCGGCGGCTGCGCGCGGCTGTCCGATATCGGCAGCGCTCCCACCCTGTCGGAGATCTCCAATCCGGCGATGCAGCCGGAGGCGCGCGTGATCTCGCTGCCGATGCCGCAGCCGACCACCGCCGAGCAGATCCCCAGTTCCCTGTGGCGCACCGGATCGCGCGACTTCTTCCGCGACCCGCGCGCCAAATCGGTGGGCGACCTGTTGACGGTCGTCATCGACATCTCCGATCAGGCGCAGCTGCGCAACAGCACGCAGCGTGGCCGCACCAACAACGAGAAGGCCGGCCTGCCCAACTTCTTCGGGCTGGAAAGCCGCCTGCCCGCCATCCTGCCCGACGCGGTCGATCCGTCGAGCCTCGTCGATCTCGACAGCTCCAGCACGTCGAGCGGCAACGGCACCATCCAGCGCAACGAGCGGATCGCCATGCGCGTCGCCGCCGTCGTGACCCAGGTGCTGCCCAACGGCAATTTCGTCATCGCCGGCCGGCAGGAGGTTCGGGTGAACTACGAGCTGCGCGAGATGCGCATCGCCGGCGTCATCCGTCCCGAGGACATCAGCAATGCCAACACCATCGAGTACGACAAGATCGCCGAGGCGCGCATCACCTATGGCGGCCGCGGCCAGATCACCGACGTGCAGCAGCCGCGCTACGGCCAGCAGGTTCTGGACGTGATCCTGCCCTTCTGACATCCGGCTTCACTGGGGAATCCGCACCATGAAAGCCGTCCTGCTGTTCGCCGTGGCCGCCGCGCTCGCCTTTGCCGGCGGCTACGGCTTCGGCCGTTTCGAGGCCCCGCAAGACACCGCGGCCGGCGGCCGGACCGATGCCGCGTCGCCGGTCTCCGGTGGGCCCTACTATGTGGAGGCCGGGCAGCTGATCGTGCCGATGCTGGAACGCGGCCGCACCATTGCCTTCATCCTGACCCAGGTGACTTTGGAGGCGTCCAGCGCCGACGATGCGCTGCTGGTGCGCCGCCGTCTGCCGCATGCGCGCAGCGCCATGCTGGAAGCCCTGTTCGATCTCGCCGGCCATGGCCGCTTCAATGGCCCGTCGGTCGATCCGCAAGGCGTTGCGACCGCCCTGCTGGCCGGCGCCAACGGCACGCTGACCAGCCACGAAAGCACCCAGCCGGTGCGGGCGGTGCTGATCGACCGGCTGCTGCGCCAGGACAACACGCGGCTGTGATGGATGCCCTCTCCCCCGTGGATAATCCCCTCTCCCCCCGCTCACGCGCAAACTTCGTTTGCGCTGACGCGGCAGGCGGACCATTGGTCCGCCGAAAGCGGGGAGAGGGTTAGGGTGAGGGGGAAGCGCAACGAGGATCTTCAAGTATCGCGCGGCCCCACTCTTCCATCGAATCCACGCCATGCATCCGCCTCACCCCGACCCTCTCCCCGGGGGGGAGAGGGGGAGCCCCAAGGGGAGAGGGCATGCCACCTCACGAGGCCGACAGCACGGCGTCCGACGAGACGGTGGCGCCGTTCTTCAGAACGAACTTCGTGGCGCCGTCGACGCTGCGCACCTCGGCCACCGTGTCGGTGACGACGGTGGCGGTGTTCAGTGCCTTGCCGTCCTTGTCCTTCGCCGTCACCCGCAGCGTGTAGAGGCCGTCGGGCGCGGTGCCGCCGCTGGGAGTTCTGCCGGTCCAGCTGAAGACCTGACGGCCGGTCTGCAGGGCGCCGGGGGTGCTGTGGACGACGTTGCCGGCGCTGTTCAGCACCTCCAGCTTCACGCTGGCCGGCTGGCCGTCCACCGTGTAGGCGGCCTCTGCCTTGCCGCCGGTCAGCGACAGCTGGTTCGACTGCACCTCCACCCTGCGGCCGAGCAGGGCCATGTCCATGCGCATGCCGCTGCTCTTCAGCGTGTCGAGAACCTTGCCGAGCGTGTCGTTGGAGCGCATCGACTGCTCCACCGTGGACAGCTGCGCCAGTTGGGTCATGAACTGCGAGGCGTCCATCGGCGCCAGCGGATCCTGGTTGCGCAGTTGGGCGGTCAGCAGCTTCAGGAAGGATTCGTAATCGACCGTGGCCTTCTTCGCCTCCTCGGCGGAGGCAGCGGCGGACTTCGCGGTGGTGGCGGCCGTGACGCCGGTGCTGGGGGTGGTGGTCATGACGGGAGGGACTTTCCTGTTCAGACGGTGACGTCGACCAGCCCGTCGATCGGGCGCATCGGTCTTTCCGCGACGGGTTCGGGAGTGGCTTCGGATTGGGCCTGGGCGCGCCAGCCGGCGGCAGAGTGCCCCTGGTCGGGAGCGGCAAAGCCGCGCGACTGGCCGTCGTCCTGCAGCGAGAACTGGAGGCTGGCGTTGTCGAGCGACAGGCCGGCGTCGCCGAGCGCGCGTTCGAGCTGCTGCAGGTCTCGCCGCAGCAACGCCAGCGTGTCGGCCTGTTCGGCCTGGACGGTCAGCGAAACCTTGCCGTCGCTGACGTCGGCGACGACGCGGATGCGGCCGAGATCGGCCGGTGCGAGGTCGATGTGGAACTCGCCGCCACCGGTTTCGAGCACGCGGACGAGAGGGGCGGCAAGCTGCGCCATCGCCGGGCTGTGCGCCGTGGCGGCCCGGCCCGATGCCGCGGCGGCGGCGTATTGCGTCGCGGCCTGGGCGGGCAGGGTGGGCAAGGCTTCGAAGCCGGTCGCGGCGCTCCCGCTGCCGCTGCCGGCGGCGGGCGGAGTGCCGAAGGCGGGGAGCGGTTCGGGGGCGACAAAGCCGGCGGTCGCGTCGGCGGCGGGCTGGGCCGTCCGGGGAGCAGCCGCAGCGGTAACGGACTGGTCCGCCTTGCTTGCGGCAGTCGGCCGGCCGGGTCCGCGGGCGGAGCGGATCGCGGTGCGGGGATCGGTGCTCTCGTCGCGGCGGCTGGCGCGCCCGTCCGGGGCCGCATCGGCGGCTGGGACCGCGGGGGCCGCCATGGCTGCGGTCGCGGCGGTCGCCTCGGCGGGAGCAGGCGCGGGCTGCGGGAACGCGGGGTCGGCCGCGCTCTGGTCCATGGTGCCCGGAGGGGCACCCTCGGCGGCGGCCGCGCTCTGTGGCGTGCCCGCAGGCGCGGGGGTGCCGGTCGCGGACGGTTCGGCCGGCTGCTGCGGAGCGGCAGCGGTCCCCACGGGCGGATTGCCGTTCCATGCTGCGGAAAGAGGCTTCTGCCCCGGCAGCGCTGTAGCATCGCCCGGATTGGGAGCCGGTGCCGTGGATGCGGCCGGCGGCGCGGCCGGGGGGGCGGCGACCATCCAGGGCATCAGCGGGGCGTCGGTGCTGCCGCCGGCCTGGATCGCCGGCTGGACCACCGCCTGGGTGATCGCGGCCTGGGCGGCGGCGGGGCTGTCGGGCCTCGTCTCCCGGCGTTTGCGCAGACTGTCGGGGCGTGTCGCGGCCTCGTCGGACTCGTCCTCCGCGGCGTCGTCCACCAGGCTGGAAAAGTCGCCGTCGCGCGCATCGTCGCCGGCAGAACCGCCGCGCTGAGACGGGGCGGGACGGGATGGTGCCGCGACGGCATCGGGCATGCTGGTCATGGCGCTCAATTGGTCAGGGTGGGGCGCGGCACGGCGGTGGCGGCTGTCACCGGGATCGCGGCCGGGGTGGCCTTGCGGTCGCCGGGCAGGGCGCGGCGCTGCAGGATCAGCCGCGTCACTTCGCGGGCCTTGGCGTCGGCCATCTCGGCAAGGATCGGGGCGGCGCGCCGTTCGGTGATGCGGTCCAGCACGTCGACCACCATGTCGGTTTCCATGTCCGTCAGGATGCGTGCGGCGTCGCGGGGCTTCATCGCCTCGTAGATCGCCACCATGCGCTTCAGGTCTTCCTGCTGCAGGGTGGAGCGCTGGGTCATCAGCGCCTCGACCTCGCGCTTCACGCCGTTCAGCCGCTGGATCTGCGTGCCGACGCGCGCTTCGGTGGCGGCGAGCACCGCTTCGGCCTCGCGCAGGCGGTTCTGGCGGCCGGAACTGTCGGCCTTCTGCTCGTCGATGGCCGCGCGCAGAAGCGGGTCGGTGCAGCTGGGCGGAGCCAGCGCCACCGGCGGCGGCGCTTCCGCGACCGGCGTGGAGACCGGCAGGGGAGCGGGGACCGACGCCGGAGCCGCAGCCGTTTCGGCGGCCTTGGGATCGGTTGCCTTCAGGTCGGTCGCCCACGGGCGTTCATGGGCGCCGAATTCGCGGTCGAACTGCTGGGCGATGACCGGGAACCCGTCCACCAGCGCGCCGAGCTTCAGCGGCAGGACCATCAGGACGGCGACCAAGGTGATGGGGAGGATGCGCGGAATCATGCCGACGCCTCCGATCCCACGGTGCGCAGCCGCGCGTAGAAGGCACTGGCCGCGGCCTTTGCCGGCCCGCTGGGAGCCGGTCCTGTGGCGGGCGCAGCAGGAGCTTCTGCGGTCTGTCCGGCGACGGCGCGCAGAGCGGTTTCGAGCGCCCGGAACTCGCCCTTGTCGACCTCCGCAGCCTTCAGCGCCGACAGCAGCGGGGAAGCCGGCGCGGCCTCGGCATCGGCCGGCTTGGCCATGCCGCCGATGGTGGTGTCGACATTGGTGTCGACCGCGGTGGCGACGTCCGCCCCCTCCGGCCGAGCCCGATTGCGGCCGACGCGCATCGCGCCCTCATCCAGGCGGCGCAACAGGGCGCGGGCATGCTGGACCGATTCCTCCATGCGGGCGGTGGTGCGCTCGCAGGAGCCCAGGATCAGCGCCATGTCCTCCTTCATGCCCTTGGCCCGGTCGAGGTCGTCGGACAGCCGGGCGGCGATCTCCGTCGCCGAGGCCACCATGCGCTTCATCGAGGCGTCTGTGTCGTCGATCGACTTGGAGAAGGTCGACACCAGGGCGTTGATCTCGGACTGGCCGGTGCGCAGCAGCTTCAGCCGCTTGTTGACGATGACCAGATAGGCGGTCGCCGTGACCAGCATCACCGCCAGGGCCGCGTCAATGAGAAAGGAGACCATCGATCAGCTCCTGCTTGGTGTCGAGATCGGTGTCGATCTTCACCGCGATGTTGTCGTTGCGCTGTCCCATGTGCCCGGCGAACAGCGGAATGGTCTTGCTGAAGACCAGGACGGTCTGATCCGGGCTGATGCGCAGTTTCAGCGACTGGCCCTTCTGCCAAGCCAATACTTCGCCCAGCGGCACCTTGGTCTCCGCCAGCACGGCGACCAGCTCCAGCTTGGAGCGCATCAGCTCGTTCTTCAGGTGGCTTTCCCACACCGTGTCATGGCCGAACTTCTCGCCCATGAACATCTGCACCAGCTTGCCGCGGACCGGCTCCAGCGTGGCGTAGGGGATGACGATGTCGATGTGGCCGGTCCGGCGCTCCACCTCCACGGCGATGCGCACGCGGATGATGGCGTTGGTGGCGCGCGTGATGGTGGCGAACTGCGGGTTCACCTCCAGCCGGTCGAAGACGAAGTCCACCTGGGCCAGCGGGTCGAAGGACTGCCCCAGATCCTGGAGCACCACCTTCATCATCCGCTCGGTCATCTTGCGTTCGATGGAGGTGTAGGCGCGCCCATCGATCCGCCCCGGCCGCGACCGCCGCCCGCCCAGCAGCACGTCCATCATGCAATAGATCAGCGCGCTGTCGATCGACACCAGCATCTGGTTGTCCCACGGCTCGGCGCGGGCGACGCCGATCAGCGCCGGCAGTTCGATGGCGTCCTGGAAATCGGTGTAGCGCAGCCATTCGATCTTCGACAGCGATGCCTCCACGTTGGTCGAGGCGAACTGGCGCAGCGAGGTGTTCAGCATCCGCACCATGCGGTCGAACACCACGTCCAGCATCGGCAGCCGGTCCTTGTTGACCGTGGTCGAACTGACCAGCCGCTGGATGGCGCTCATCTCCGGCCCGCCGCCTTCCGGGGCGCCGAAATTCAGCAGCCGGTCGATCTCCTCTTGGCTCAGCGTCTTGGTCTCGCCGGACAGGTTGGCCAGCGCCTCGCTCATCGCTTCCGCCGACGGTGCGGCGGGCGGGGCGGGCGGATCGGTCTGCTGTGCGGCGGCCAGTTCCCACGCGGCGTCGGACCAGTCCGCGGCCTCGTCGGGAATCGGCTGGGGAGCGGCCATGGATGGGGCGGTCGGGGCGGGGGTGTCGGTCATCCGGTGCCTCTGGAGGTCGCTATTGCGTGAGCAGGCTGCGCAGCAGGACGTCGGTGACGACCTCCTGCCGGCCGGCGGGATCGGACAGGATCAGGTTGAAGCGGCGCTTGATCTCGCTGCGCAGCCGGTGGAGCCCGGCCGACCCCTCCAGGTCGTCCTGGTCCAGGTTGCGCAGGAACTCCTGCAGGCTGTCGGTGAGCTGCGGCATCGCGCGCTCCAGCCTCTCGCGGTCACGGTGGGCCGCGGTCAGGGACAGGCCGATCTTCAGGAAGCGGGACGGCGTGTCGCGCCGCAGATTGACGACCAGTTCCGGCATGTCGATCACGCCGTCGGCCGGCAGTGCCTCCGTCGCCGCGGGCCACAGCCGGTCCAGCGCCTGCGGGCCGGCGGCCATCCAGTATCCGGTGATCCCGGCGGCCACCACGCCCCCCAGCGCCAACATGCCCGCGGCGAGGCGGGCGAGCGGCAGGGCGATCACCAGGATGCGTCCCGAACCGCGCAGCCAGTTCAGGACTTCGTCCCGGATCGTTGCCGTCCCCGCCATGCCAAATCGTGTAATCATCGATCCATCCCGCCGGCGATTGCCGAAAATTTTAGTAAAGCTGGCATTCGGTAAGATTTGAGGCGCTTTGTCTTGGGAGGCAGCGCCGTTTTTTACTCCGCTTAAAAGTCGCCCCGTTAGCGTGAGGGGGTGCGCAGGGCGAAGACTAGGCCCGCCGATTTTCAGAAACTTTAAAGGTGCGGGGAACCGTGGACAGTCTGATCGACACGTTGCGGTCGTTGGGGCGCGGTCGGCTGCTCGTGCTGGCGGGGACCGGGCTCGGCATCGTCCTGGCCGTCGCCGGCATGGCGCTTCTGCTGTCGCAGCCGCACATGACGCCGCTCTACAGCGGCCTGGAACCGGTGGAGGCCGGCCGCATCGCCAAGGTGGTGCAGGAGATGGGCGTGCCGGTGAATGCCGGCTTCGACGGCACGACGATCAGCGTGCCGCAGTCCGAGGTCTCCCGCGTCCGCATGGCGCTGGCGGAAAAGGGCCTGCCCGCGCAGGGCGGCGTCGGCTATGAACTGTTCGACACCGACAAGCCGCTCGGCATCACCAGCTTCATGCAGCGCATCAACCGCCTGCGCGCCATGGAGGGCGAACTCGGCCGCACCATCGAGACGCTGGCCGGCGTCGAGGCCGCGCGCGTCCACATCGTCCTGCCGGAGCGCGAGGAGTTCTCGCGCAGCGCGCCGAAGCCGACCGCGTCGGTGGTGGTGCGCATGCGCGGCCGGGCAGCGATGGACCGCAAGCAGGCCTTGTCGATCCGCCATCTCGTCTCCGCCGCGGTGCCGAACCTGAAGCCCAGCGCGGTGACGGTGATGGATTCCTCCGGCGAGCTTCTGCTGACCGAGGATGACGGGCCGGGGCTGGCGTCCGCGCGCACCGACGGCATGCGCGTGGCGGCCGAAACCCGCGTCGCCCGCGCGGTGGAGCAGATGCTGGTCGCCCGGCTCGGCGCCGGCAACGTCCGCGTCCAGGTCGCCGCAGAGGTGGAGACCAAGCGCGAGGTGGTGCGCAGCCAGACCTTCGACCCCAACAGCCAGGTCGTCCGCTCCACCCAGACCGTGCAGGAGCAGGACCGCAGCCAGGACAGCAACGGCGAACCGCCGGTCACCGCCGAGCAGAACCTGCCGCAGCGCGACGTGCGCGCCCAGCCGCAGGGGCCGCAATCCTCCAACGACAGCAAGCGGCAGGAGGAGACCGTCAACTACGAGATCTCCAACGTCAGCCGCGAGACGGTGATCGAGCCGGGCGACGTCCGCCGCCTCAGCGTCGCCGTGCTGGTCAACGGCACCTGGAAGACCGCCGCCGACGGCACCCGCCAGTACGAGCCGCGCAGCGCGGAAGAACTGCAGCGCCTGACCGAGCTGGTCCGCTCCGCCATGGGCTTCAGCGAGGCGCGCGGCGACCGGGTGACGGTGGACAACCTGGAATTCGTCGATCTGGCCCCCGACCTGGCGCCGCGCCCGCTGGGCGACGAGATCGCCGAGACGCTGAGCCGCAACGTCATGACGCTGATCCAGTGGGTGATCCTGCTGGTGCTGTCCGCCCTGGTCATCCTGGTCGGCTTGCGTCCGCTGATCCGCCGCGTCTTCCCGGCGCCCGAGCCGGTGGTGGCGGAAGCGCCGGCCCCGGCGCTGGCCGCGCCCGCAGCCGGCGCCATGCCGCAGCTGACCGGCCCGGTCATGGCCTCGGCCGCCGCGGCCGGCGGCGGCGCGGCGCTGGCCGACGGCGGGGAGGGCGATGCTGCCGCACTTGCCGCCGCGCCGATGGCGCCGCAGCTGGGCATCGAGGAGACCATGGACCAGCTGATCGAGCTGCGCACGGTGGAGGGCCGGGTCCGCGCCTCGTCCATCCGGCGGCTGGGCGAGCTGGTCGACCAGTATCCCGACGAGGCCATCGATATCCTGCGCTCCTGGCTCTATGAGGAGGTGGCGTGATGGCCGCCTACCCGCGCTACCGCTTCGACCACGGCTTCGGTGCGCCCGTCCCGGCGGCGGAGCCGGAGGTGGTGGAGGCGGCCGATCCGCTCGACCTTCCCACCCTGTCGGAGCGCGAACATCAGGCCGCCCTGGCGCAAGCCCGCGCGAACGCGCTGGCCGAGGGGCTCGCCCAGGGCCGGGCCGAGGGCGAGCGTGCCGCCGCCCGCCGGACCGAGGCGGAGCTTGCCGTCTCCCTGGACCATCTGGCGCAGCGGATGGCGGCGCTCGACGCCGACCATGCCGCCCTGATGGAACGGCTGGAGGCCCAGGGCGCCTTCGTGCTGGTGGCGCTGGTTCGCCGCATGGTGCCGCAACTGCTGGATCATGTGGCGCGCGAGGAGGTGGAGCGGCTTGCCGCCGACGCCCTGCGCGCCGCCGGCCAGTCTCCGGTCCTCACCCTGCGCCTGCACCCGTCGCTCTGCCCTCCGCTGGAAGAGCGGCTGGCCGGGCAGGGCGTATTCCGCGGCCGCATCGACATCCAGGGCGACCCGGCGCTCGCCGTCGGCGCTTTGGAAGCGAACTGGGGCGCCGGCTCCGTCCGCCGCGATCCTGCAGCCTTCGAGGCCGCCGTCGCCGCACTCGCCGACCGTGCCGTCGCCGCGCTTGGGCCGGCGCCGTCCTCCGACATCACCTGAACGATCCGAAGCGAGAACCCTCATGCCTCCCTTGAACCTCGACATGCTCGACGACGATCCCAAGCAAACTGAAAAGGTCGCCGAGAAGTTCGGCGAGAAGACCTTCGATGGCCCAATGAACGCCATCTACAACGTGCCGGTCGACGTCCAGGTCGTGCTGGGCCGCACCAGCATGCTGGTGGCGCAGCTTCTGAAGCTCGGCCGCGGTGCGGTGCTGGAACTGGAGCGCAAGGTGGACGAACCGGTGGAGGTGCTGGTCAACCACCGCCTCGTCGCGCGCGGCGAAGTGGTGATCGTCGAGGACCAGCGGCTGGGCGTTACCCTGACCGAGATCGTGCGGACGGAACTGGAGATCGACTGAGAGGGAATCCCTACCGGTGCCCCCTCCCTAACCCTCCCCCACCTTCGGTGGGAGAGGGGACTGCCGCCGCTCCTTTGAGTGCCTCCCGCAAGCGTCCTGCCCCCTCTCCCACCGAAGGTGGGGGAGGGATGGGGAGGGGGCAACCGCGGCAACCACTCCGCCAACACCCCCCGAAAGCCCCCGCATGCGCCTCCGCACCCTCGCCCTCCTCGCCCTGATCCTCGCCGCCGGCCCTGCCGCCGCGGCGCCGCTCGACCTCGATCTCGGTGCGCTGGGGTCGCTGGCGGACGGGGCGAGCCTGTCGGGGCGGATCGTCCAGGGCATCGTTCTGCTGACGGTGCTCAGCGTGGCGCCGGGGCTGCTGATCATGGTGACCTGCTTCACCCGGATCATCGTCGTGCTGTCGCTGCTGCGCTCCGCTCTCGGCCTCCAGCAGTCGCCGCCGAACATGGTGCTGGTCAGCCTCGCCATGTTCCTGACCTTCCACATCATGGGGCCGACGATCGACAGCGCATGGCAGGAGGGGCTGCGACCGCTGCTGAACGAGCAGGTGACGCAGGAGCAGGGGCTGGAGCGGATGATCGAACCGTTCCGCGGCTTCATGGCCTCCCATGTCCGCGAACGCGACCTTGCCGCCTTCGCCGCCTTCACCGCAAAGCCGAAGCCGGCGGGCGAGGACGGCGCGGCCGCGAAGCCCACGGAGAGGGACGAGCGGCCGGTGACGGCGGAGAGCGTCGATCTCAGGCTGTTGATGCCGGCCTTCCTGCTGTCGGAGCTGCGGCGCGCGTTCGAGATCGGCTTCCTGCTGTTCCTGCCCTTCCTGGTGATCGACATGGTGGTGGCGGCGATCCTGATGGCGATGGGCATGATGATGCTCCCGCCGGTGATGATCGCGCTGCCCTTCAAGATCATCTTCTTCGTGCTGACCGACGGCTGGTTCCTGATCGCCGGCAGCCTGATCCGCTCCTACGGGGTGTGAGGATGGACGAATCCTCCGCCATTCCCGCCGGACCGCCGGCCAGCCTGGCCGACAGCCTTCTGGCGCTCGCCCGCCGCCGCGGCGCCGCGGTGCCGGAGGACGGCTCGATCGCCGGGCTGCTCGGCGCCATCGATCCCAACCCGCTGATCCCGCATCCGCTGCTGCTGGTGGCGGGCGCGGTGATGGCGGTCGCCTTCCGCCACGACCGCGCGCTGGCCCTGCCGCCGGCCGACGGACCCGACGCACCGTCATCTTCCGCACCGTCCGCCGATTACTCCTTCTGAGGTGCCGCCATGGGAACGCCGATCAAGATCCGTGAGAATTACAAGAGCCTGAGCGGCGTCGAGAAGAGCGCCGTCATCTTCCTGGCGCTGGGCGAGGAGCGCGGCTCGCGGCTGATGGAGCGGCTGGACGAGGATGAAATCCGCCTCGTCAGCCGGTCGATGGCCACGCTGGGCAACGTCACTTCCAATCTGGTGGAGACGCTGATGCGCATCTTCACCGAACGCTTCGCCAATGCCGGTTCGGTCGTGGGATCCTACGACAGCACGGAGCGGATGCTGAACCGCTTCCTGCCGGCCGACCGCGTCACGGAGATCATGGGCGAAATCCGCGGTCCCGCCGGCCGCACCATGTGGGAGAAAATGTCCAACGTGAACGAAGGGGTGCTCGCCAGCTATCTTGCCGGCGAATATCCCCAGACGGCGGCGGTCATCCTGTCCAAGATGCGTCCCGACCATGCAGCAAAGGTGCTGGTCCTGCTGCCGCCCTCCATCCGCACCGAGGTGATCGAGCGGATGATCCAGATCGAATCAGTCCAGCGCGAGGTGCTGCTGGACATCGAATCGATCCTGCACAACGAGTTCATGGCGAATTACGCCCGCACCCACGGCAACGATTCGCTGGAGCGGATGGCCGACATCTTCAACCGCATCGACCGCGAGACGCTGACCGAGATCTTCGACGACCTGGAAACGGTGATGCCGGAGCCGACCCAGCGTATCAAGCAGCTGATGTTCACCTTCGAGGATCTGATGCGGCTGGACCGCGTGTCGCTGCAGGCGGTGATCCGCCGCTGCGACACCGGACAGCTCGCCATCGCGCTGAAAGGCGCGCCCGTGGCGCAACGCGACCATTTCCTGTCGGTCCTGTCGGAACGCGCCCGCATGATCCTGCTGGACGAGATCGAGAACATGGGCCCCTTGCGCATGCGCGACGTCAACGACGCCCAGGCCGAGATCGTCCGCACCGCCAAGGCGATGGCCGACGACGGCACCATCATCATCCCGCAATCCGACGACGTCGACACGGTCGTCTATTGAGCGGAGCGCAGCGGATGGGAAGCCGCCGAATGTGGAGCTGCTGATGGCCGGGCGCGACCTCGTTTCCCGACAGGTGCCGCCACCCGACCTGCTGGCGGCGCGCTTCGCTGCTATGCCGGTGGGCATGCCGGCCGCGGCGAGGGATGCCGGCGACGGGTCCGGAGATGGTTCCGAGGCCGGGCCGCTGGTGCGGCGGCTGCTCGACCTGCTCGACACGCTGGCGCCGGCCGACGCGGCTTTGGCCCGGGGATGCCTGCCGCGCTGCGATTCAACCTTCGGCGCCGGGCTCGCCCTGTTCCTGGCGGCGACGGCCGGCGGCTGCCGCGGCTGGATCGGCGCGGATGCTGCGGACGAACTCTCGGACCTCGACGGCGGATTGCTGATCGACGAATGCGAGCGGGCGCTGGCCCCGCGCTTCCAGCCCGTCGAAGGCCGGGTGTGGCGGTTGTCGCGCGTGCCGCTGCTGGACGGCGGCGATGGGCTGCTGTGCGCGGTCGGGATCGAGGACGGGCCGTCCGACCGCGTCACCCTGGTGCTTCAGGCCCGGCCGCAGCGGCTGGGACCGCTGCAGCTGATGGCGACGCTGGGCGGGCGCCGGCTGGACGTGACCCTGCGGCTGGCGGCCGGACTGCCGTCGTCGGCGCTGGCCGACTTGCATGAGACCTTCAGCGCCGCCCTGGCCGATTGCCGAATCGACGGCACGCTGACCGTCGGGCCGCTGGCCGATGCTTGGCTGGGCCTGGACCGGCCGCTTTCGTCCGATCTGGCGCTTTGACAGAATCCCCTCTCCCCCCTGGGGAGAGGGGGATTTCGCCAGCCCGCAAATCCCTATGTTCGGCAACACCTCCGCCCTCAGATCTCCGCAGGCGGCCTGACCAGAGTCGGTCCGGCCGGGACTGCCGGCGCCTGAGTCGTTCCCGGCATCTGGCCCGCCAGAGGCAGAGGAGGCGGCAGGGCTTGCAACGAGGCGCGGGCGGCCTCGCGCAACGGGGTGAAGCCGTCTTCCGGGAAGCGGCGAATCAGTGTCTGGTAGGACGCGCGCGCGACCTCCGGGCAGCCCAGGATGCGGAACTGGTCGCCCTGGCGCAGCAGCGCCACGGCCTCGTCGGTCTTCGGATAGCCGGCGATGGACGAGGCCACCGCATACCACCGGCCATAGGCCGACCACAGGTCGCGCACGGAATCGCCGTCGCATTGGCCGGCGGTGATCGCTTTTTCAAGGGCTTGCCGGTAATCGCTGTCGGGGGCCTGCGACAATTGCGCACAGCCCGCCAGGACGAACAGGCAAGCAGCGGCCGCGGCCGCCGGAATGACGGACGCCTTCGTTCCGGACATGGAACCTCCTCGAACACGGATGCCCGGCGACCGTAGGGCAACAGGGTTAAACCAGCGTTCATGTTTATAAGCGCCGGCTTTCGCCTTCTTCACTGCCGTTAACCATAGATGTCGAACGAATTAATGGTTGCTTGTGGTGATCACTGCAAAATCAACTAGGGTTTCGAAGTAAAACCGCGGATGAATAAAAATTTATCCGGTATTTAGTCGTATGAAACCCTTAAAACGGCGTAAAACGCCACCCCCGGCTATGTCTATCCGGGTACCTCATTTTGTTGACACATTGCCTTTCGATAGGTTCTTTTGGGGCTGTGATAAGCATGTGACATGAACGCAATTGCGTAAAAAACAATGCTTTATCTGCGCTTGCTCGACCATGGAGAATCCAATGCAGGCTTTGCTGATTGAGCCAGCCGATCTGATTGCCGACGCAATCGGCAAGCAACTTGCCCTATGCAAGGTTAACCATGACCGCGTGGACCTGAATGGCCTGCGCGAACTGGTGGGCGGACATGGCTCCGTCGAGATCGGACATGACGCCATCATCATCGGCGATGTCGGCGATACCGAAGCCTGCGTGGCGATGCTCCGCGCCCGCAACGTGACCGCCGCGATCATCTGCCTGATCGAGCGTCGCTGCGCCAACACCACCGCCGGCATCCTGCGGGCCGGTGCGGACGACGTGCTGGTGAAGCCGGTGGTCAGCACCGAGATCCGCGCCCGGCTGGAGGCGATCCGCCGCCGGTCCTACGGGCTGACCAGCAACGCGGTTTCAGTCGGCCGCCTGACCGTCTTCCTGGACGGCCGCGACCCGGAGGTGGACGGCGAACGCCTCCGCCTCAGCCAGCGGGAACATGCGATCCTGTCGGTGCTCGCCCTCAACCACCGCCGCGTGGTGTCGAAGGAGCATATCTACGAGGAGGTCTACGGCCTGTCCGGCTCCGACCCGCTCGACAAGGTGATCGACGTCTACATTTGCAAGCTGCGCAAGAAGATCGACATGGCGACCGGCGGCGGCCGCTACATCGAGACGGTCTATGGCCGCGGCTACAAGTTCGAGGCGCCGCCCGACCATGTCGCTCCCGACCGCGCCAAGCTGATGCTGGACCGCTGGTCGAGCGCCGGCGGGCTGGCGGCCGGCCCCCGCGTGCCCTTCATCCCGCCGGTGGCGCCGCGCGCCGCGGCCCGTGCGGTCGGGCGCTGATAGCGGCTGAATCGCTCCGTCTTTTCCGTCCGCTCCGAAGCGTCCGATTTTTTACCCCGGCTTAAACCGGCTCCGTCATCCTGATCTTGCCGCTCGCGCCCCCGCACACTGATCGGGAAGGCCGGCGCGAATGGCCCCGGCGTCAGAAAGGCGCCATGCATCTCGCGAATGGAGATACCCATGGCCTCGATTATGACGAACACCTCCGCCATGACCGCGCTGCAGACCCTGCGTCGCGTGACAGGGGATCTGGAGACCACGCAGGACCGCATCTCGACCGGCCTGAAGGTCAACAACGCCAAGGACAACGCCGCCTACTGGTCGATCGCCACGACCATGAAGGCCGACGTCGCCGGCTTCAAGGCGGTCAAGGAATCGCTGGAGCTGGGTTCGGGCACCACCAACACCGCGTCGGTGGCCTCCAAGAACATCGTCGAGAACCTGCAGACGCTGAAGGCCCGCGTCATCGCCGGCCAGACCAACGGCGTCGACAAGACCCTGATCCAGAACGACGTCGACCAGCTGGTCAAGCTGATCAAGGGCGCCGCCGCCGATGCCTCCTTCAACGGCGATAACCTGCTGCGCGTCACCTATTCGAACGACGGCACGGCCAAGGACAAGAACGTCGCGATCCTGGCCTCGCTGAGCCGCAGCGACAGCACGGTCGACCCGAGCTACATCGAATTCCAGCGCCAGGACATGCGCGTGGAGTCGATCGTCGGCAAGGCCACCATCGAGCAGCAGGTCGACTCGACCAATGCCGTCAAGGCCAAGGTCGACGTCAAGCTCGG
Organism: Azospirillum largimobile; assembly: GCF_977007025.2. Lineage (NCBI taxonomy): Bacteria > Pseudomonadati > Pseudomonadota > Alphaproteobacteria > Rhodospirillales > Azospirillaceae > Azospirillum > Azospirillum largimobile. The sequence goes on along the minus strand of NZ_CDRMUA020000006.1, from coordinate 397,762 downwards.
TGCCCCGGGTGCCACCTTCATCGACGGCCAGAACCTGGGTCTCGGCAGCCTGACGCTGACGGTCACCAAGGAGGACGGCAGCAAGGCGGACGTGTCGGTCGACCTGTCGGGGCAGACCTACGACACCGATCTGGCGACCACCAAGACCAACATCCTGGGTGTGGTCAACACCGCCCTGACCGCCGCCGGCGGCGACTTCCAGGTCACGTTCAGCGGCGACACGCTGACCTTCACCGACCAGGACAAGAACACCGACGGCAACTTCACCGCCCAGGTGTCCGGCCTGTGGGTCGGCTCGAAGGAAAGCGATGCCTTCGGCGGCCTCGCCGATCTGACCCAGATCGACGTGGTCAACAACTCGAAGAAGTCGCTGGAAGTCATCAATTCGCTGCTCGACAGCGCCATCGGCAAGGCGGCGGTGATCGGCTCGATTGAGAACCGCGTGTCGGTGCAGAACGACTTCGTGTCGAAGCTGACCGACTCGATGAACAAGGGCATCGGCGCGCTGGTCGACGCCGACATGAACGAGGAATCGAGCCGCCTGCAGGCCCTCCAGGTCCAGCAGCAGCTCGCCATCCAGGCTCTGTCGATCGCCAACCAGGGCCCGCAGAACATCCTGTCGCTGTTCCGCTAAGTCCCTTCGTGGGTGGCGTCATCGTCCGAACCCCTGGACGGTGGCGCCGCCCCGTCGGCCATGCCCGTTCACGCCGCCCGCAAGACGGAGCGGGCATCGCCGACGGCCGGCCTCCGCTTCGCCGGATCCTCGACCGTCCACCAAGACCCACCGCAACCGGTCCGGCTTCCCGCCGCCAAGGACCCCACCGCAGGGGTGCGCCCATGAGCATCGCCGCCTACCACCAGACCATCGCCGAGTGCGACGATCCGCGAAAGATCGAATACCGGGTGTTCCTGCGGATCACCCTGGCACTGGAAACCTACCGCGAGGCCGACTGGCGCTCCGCCGAGCTGAAGGACGCGCTGTGGCGGAACCTGGAGCTGTGGAACGCGCTGCGCGCCGATCTGCTGGAGGACGGCAACGCCCTGCCGGAAGCGTTGCGCGCCGGGCTGGTCTCGCTGTCCTTCGCGGTGAACCGCAACACCCAGCGCGTCCTGCGCGGGGAGGGCGGCATCGATCTGCTGATCCACATCAACCGGTCGGTCATGCAGGGCCTGCAGGGTGCCGCCCAGCAGCCGGCGCGGGAGCTGGCCACGGAGGAACTGTCCTATGGCACTTAAGCTCCGCCTCAAGCCGTGCGAGCGGGTGGTCATCAACGGCTGCGTCGTGCAGAACGAGAATCGCCGCTACACCCTGACGATCTCCAACTTCGCGCAGATCATCCGCGGCAGCGACATCCTGCAGGAAGAGGATGCGGTGACCCCGGTGCGCCGCGCCTATTTCCTGATCCAGAGCATGCTGCTGGACCCGGCCACGGCCGCTGCCGGCAGCGGTGCGGTGGCGGAGATGATGGCGCAGCTCTACACCACCTTCTCCCGTCCCGACATTCAGGACCGCATCGCCGGCGCCATGGGCCATGTGGGCGAGCGCGACTACTACAAGGCGCTCTCCGCCCTGCGCCCGGTGATGGAGTATGAGGGGACGCTGCTGTCGGCGGCCAATGCGGCCCCGGCGGTATCCATCCAGGCGGCCCAGGCGGTGCAGATCGACCGTCACGCGGGAGGATGACGCCATGTCCACCCCCGTCGCCGGCGTGACCGGCCCGAGCGGCGAACGCTCCCCCGCCAGCGCCGACATCATCGCCGAGGCCCGCCAGCGGCAGGCCGACCGTCTCCGCGCCGCCCAGGCCGAGACGACCAAACCGGCGGAGGTGGTGGAGCGCACCGCGAAGACCGATGCCGCGGAGGCGGAGCCCAAGCATGCCGTCCGGCCCTACCGGGTCAACCTCGACCCCGGCACGAGCCGGCTCTACACCGAGGTGCTCGACACCGCGACGGGGGAGGTGATCATGCGCATCCCCGCCAAATACGGGGCGGAAACCGACGCCGCCGACGAGCAGCCGGCCATTCCGCGCGACGGCAGCGAGATCGGGGCCGAAATCGGGGCCGGGATCGGGGAGGTGAAGGCATGACCACCCTCGTCGATCTCCGCGTCGTCAGCCGCAACCACGACCGCTACGAACAGGCGGTGCGCAGCCGCCCGGCGGTGCAGCGGGCCATCTCCTATTTCCAGGAGAACATCGGCAAGGTCTCCAGCACCGAAGACTTCATGAAGGACGACAAGCTCTATCGCTTCGTCCTGGAGGCGTTCGACCTGGGCAGCCAGGCGAAGTCGCGCGGCCTGATCCGCAAGGTGCTGGAGGAGGGGGTCAGCGACCAATACTCCACCGCCAACCGGATGAGCGACACCAAGTTCCGGGAGATGGCGACCATCCTGGGCTTCGCCGAGAATGACGGCGCCAACCTGAAGCAGCCTGCCGTCGTCCGGGCGATCATCGACCGCTATGTCAACGTGACGCTGGAGGTGGAGTCCGAGAACACCAACCCGGCGGTCCGCCTGGGTCTCTATTTCCAGCGGCGGTCGGGCAACATCAACAACTGGTATCAGGTGATGGCCGACAATGCCCTGCGCAAGGTGGTCTACACCGCGCTCGGCCTGCCGGAGCAGACGGCGCTGCTGGACGTCGACAAGCAGAAGGCGCTGCTGGAAAAGCGGATGGACATCGCGGACCTGAAGAATCCGCAGAAGGTCGCCAAGTTCCTCGACCGATTCGCCGCGATGTACGACATGCAGAATGGCGGTGCCACCGCCATGGCGGCCATGCCGTCGATCGGACCGATCTCCCGCAGCGGGCGCGCGTCGGTCATCTCCATCGATCCGTCCATCACCATGACGCTGATGAGATTCCCGCGCTTCTGATAAGCCCGCGGGGGCTCGGCAGAGGGGAGAACCCAGCCTTGCCGCCAGCCGGCACCCCACAGGACAGACCGGGACGGGACCGCATCCGGCCGCCGGCCACCACCGGAGCGGCGGCGGTGCGGCTGAAGCCGCCGGCCTCCTCGGAGGAGGATGAGGCGCGCGATGCGCTGCACATCCTGCCGCTGTCGATCCTGCCGCTGGAAACGCCGGGCCTGCGCCGGGCGCGGCTGATCAAGAATGTCCGGCTGGAGACGGTGGCGGAGCTGTTCAATGACGCCCAGACCGGCAGCGGCCAGATCGGCATCAACCAGCTGCCCAAATGCTTCGGCATCGACGACCCGGAATTCCGCCGCGACCTGCGCAAGATCGCGCAGATCGCGGAAGCCGCCAGCTTCGACGTCTACAGCCTGCGGCTGGAGCTGCGCCGGCTCAACATCGACGTCGATGATTCCGACGCCCTGCGACTGTCGCAGGCCAAGCGGGCGGAACTGACCAGCTACATGCGCATCTTCACCCGGCCACTGATCGAGCATGTCTACGGCATCCAATGCTCCGAAATCGCCAGCATGGACGAACTGATCCGCCTGTTCGCCCAGCCCGACGTGGAGGAGGCGCGGCGCCGGCTGCAGATGACGGCCGACCGGCTCGACATCCCGCTGCAGGAAATCCCGGCCTTCCTGGAGGAATACGCCGACATCTTCCTGTCGCTGGCCTATTTCAAGCGCTGCCTGGACGACATCGTTCCCGACGTGCAGGGCTTCCTCGGCTGGATGGCGGAACTCTATCAGGTCAGCGAGGTGCGCCGCGACACCCGCCAGGGCCGGATGCTGGACGAGATCGGCCACGACCTGACCGACATCGCCACTTCCATCACCGGGCGTTTCGAGAGCTTCGACAACCGTTCCCGCGATTTCTGGCGCGACATCAACCCGCAGAGCTTCCGCAGCATCCGCGACCTGATCGTCACCCACCACCTGACCATCGGCGGCGTCCTGTGCGGTCTGGCGGTGAAGATGAACCTGTGGAAACACCGCTTCGCCCGCGGCGGCGGCCCGGTCCGGCGGCTGGAGTTCATCCGGTCCGAAATCCTGCCCGGCCTCGCCCACATCAAGACCATCGAACAGGCGTCGCGCAACAATCTCGGCGGGTGAGGGGCGGGCTTTAGGTCTTGTCGTCGGCTGAGGGTGTGGGGCGCGACACCACATAGGTGCCGGCCGCCACCATGACCGTCCCGACGCCGCCCAGCACCAGATAGCCCGGCGAGGACAGGGCGAGCACGGTGAATCCGGACGACATGCCGGCAATGGCGAAGACCTTCGCCTTGACCGGGATGGCGCCGCGGTCCTGCCAATTCCGCACGGCAGGACCGAAACGCGGATCGTTGCGCAGGCGTTCGCGCAGGGCCGGATTGCTGCGGGCATAGGCCCAGCCGGCCACAAGTAGAAAAGGAACCGTGGGCAGAACCGGCAGGACCGCGCCGGCCGTGGCGAGACCGACCGCGGAATGGCCGATCAGCAGCCAGAGCCAGCGCCGGCTGCGTGGGGTGCCGGCGTTGTCGCTCTTGCTGCCACTGTCTCCGTCCTCCGCCACCTGGCCACCCACGATTGGAATCCGGCGGGAATCGTAGCATGCCTGCGCATCGCCGCTCCAGGGTGTCAGGCTGCTTTTCAGGAGCTGTTTCGGTACCGGGGAGAATCCCCTCTCCCCCCCGGGGAGAGGGTTAGGGTGAGGGGGACGCGTCGAAAGAACTTTTCTAGAGAGCAGCGCGTCGCGCATCCCAACATCCACGCCTTGCATCCCCCTCACCCCGACCCTCTCCCCGGGGGGGAGAGGGAGAGTCACCCCGCCTTGCGGACCACGCCCGGCGCGTCGGCGTTGGCGGTCGCTTCCAGGCTGTAGAGCTTCGCCAGCAACTGCGGCGCCGGGCGGTCGGCGGCCGGGACGGCGAGCGCCGTCATCGCGGTTTCCGTGGCCGGAGACTTGCGCCGCAGCGCCTCGGCCAGCGCCTGGGGGGAGGGCAGGGCCGGATCCGCGCCCTCGCCGGACCCGGCGTTCATCCAGGGCAGCGCTCCGGCTCCGCCATCGGCCTTGCCGTCCGCCACGGCGGTGCCGGCCTCATCCTCCAGCAAGCCGCCGATATGGCCCAGCACCGTGTCCCCCGTGACCTCTTCGAACGCCACCATGGCGGCGCTGCCGATCAGGCCGGGCAGGCCGCCGAACAGGAAGCCGCCGGCCAGCCGGGCGGGGATCGAGATGCTCTCCCCCGTCGCCTCGCGATAGACCGACGACACCACCGGCAACTGCTGCAGCGGGTTGACCGCATCCACCAGATCGTCGAAGCCGAGGCTCATCTTGTCGTCCGGGCTTTCCGCCTTTTCCTTGCGGGCAGGCTGTGCCGTGGGCGGAGTGACGGCCTGGGCTGCCAGCCTCCTGTCGGCGGGCGGGGTGTTGACGCTCATGATTGGTCTCCGATGGCGGCGAGCAGCGCGTCCAGATGCGCGAAGCTGTCGGCGGATGGCGAGGGGTCGTCCTTGCCCTGGCGCAGGAATTCCTCCAGCCGCGGGTGCAGGTCGATGGCGGCGTCGGTCTCCGGATCGGTGCCGCGCTTGTAGGCGCCGAGCCGGATCATCTCCTTCATGCCGTCATAGGTGGCGGCCAGCGCGCGGGCGCGGCCGACGATGCGGTTCTCTCGCGCGTCGTGGCAGCCGGGCAGGGTGCGCGACACGCTGCGCAGCAGGTTGACGGCGGGATAGCGCCCCTGCTCGGCGATCCTGCGGTCGAGAACCAGATGCCCGTCGAGGATACCGCGCACCGCGTCGGCGATGGGCTCGTCATGGTCGTCGCCGTCGACCAGAACGGTGAAGATGGCGGTGATGTCGCCCTCTCCACCTCCTTCCGGGCCGGGACCGGCACGTTCCAGCAGGCGGGGCAGCTCGGCGAAGACGCTGGGCGGATAGCTCTTGGCGGTCGGCGGCTCGCCGGCGGCCAGCCCGATCTCGCGCTGGGCCATGGCGAAGCGGGTGACGCTGTCCATCAGGCAGAGGACGTGTTTCCCCTGATCCCGCATCTCCTCCGCCACCGTCATGCAGAGCAGGGCGGCCTGCCGGCGCATCAGCGGGGGCTCGTCGGAGGTGGCGACGATGACGACGGAGCGCGCCAGCCCTTCCGGTCCCAGATCGTCCTGGATGAACTCGCGCACCTCGCGCCCGCGCTCGCCGATCAGGCCGATGACGATGGCGTCGGCCTCGGCATGGCGGGCGACCATTGCCAGCAGGGTCGATTTGCCGACGCCGGACCCGGCGAAGACGCCCAGCCGCTGGCCGCGGCAGAGCGGCACGAAGCTGTCGATCACCCGGATGCCGCTGTCGATCCGCTTCCCCACCCGGCGCCGGGCGCAGGCGGCCGGCGGCGGCTGGCGCAGGGCCCGCGGGTGCTCGCCATTGACCAGGGGACCCTTGCCGTCGATGGGCTCGCCCAGCGCATTCACCACCCGGCCGAGCCAGCCGGGACCGGGGCGGAGCGTGAAGGCGGTGTCGTCAGTGACGGCGGCGCAGCCTTCCGCCACGCCGTCCAGATTGTCGAAGGCCATCAGCAGCGAGCGGCCGTTGCGGAACCCGATGGTCTCGCACAGCACGCGGCCGCCGCGCACGGTTTCCGCATGGCATTTGTCGCCGACCGACAGCACGCGCTGCAGCCCGTCGACCTCCAGCGTCATGCCGGCGGCGGAGCGGATCTCCCCGCGCCAGTGGCGCGTCGGCAGCCGTTCGAGTTCCGCTGCCAGGGTGGCGAGTGCCGGCATCGGCGCTGTCTCCATCATCTCAGTCGATGGGGGTAGCCTAGAGGAGGGAATTTAAATCCGGTTTTAAACGGGCGGGTTCATCGTCCGCCTCGTGTTCCGGAGAGATGTGGTGGAACGAGGTCGCAATGGATTTGAGTAAAATCGGTTTCTTCCAGCTTGCCGGCACGCGCTTGGACTATCTGGCGCAGCGGCAGAAGCTGGTCGCCGAGAATGTCGTGAACGCCAACACGCCCGACTACCAGGCGCGCGACCTGAAATCCTTCGACAGCGTGATGGAGGGTATCCGGCCGGTGGAGACCGCACGCACCTCCGGCCTTCATCTGGCGAGCACCCGCTCCACCGCCGGCTTCCGCGAGGCGGGCAAGGCCGGCCTGTGGGAAACGACGCCCTCCGGCAACGCGGTGTCGCTGGAGCAGGAGATGATCAAGGGCAGCGAGACCCGCGACGCCTTCGCGCTGACCACCAGCCTGTTCCAGCGCAATGTGCAGATGCTGCGCATGGCCTGGAGAAATGGCTGACGGTATTCGAGACGGAGACGAGCCATGATGAACGATGTCCTCGGCACCACGCTGAAGATCGCCGGTGCCGGCCTTCAGGCGCAATCGACCCGGCTGCGCGTGGTGGCCGAAAACCTCGCCAACGCCGATTCCACCGCCACCACCAAGGGCGGCGATCCCTACCGCCGCAAGACGGTGTCCTTCGACAGCGTGATGGATCGCGGCGTGGGGGCGGAGTTGGTGCAGGTCAAGCAGATCGGCCGCGACCGCAGCGACTTCCAACTCGCCTACGATCCCTCGCATCCGGCGGCCGACGACAAGGGCTATGTCAAGAAGCCCAACGTCCAGCCGCTGGTCGAGATGATGGACATGCGCGAGGCCGGCCGCGCTTTCGAGGCCAGCATGAACGTCATCGAACAATCGCGCGCGATGATGACCCGCGTCGTCGACCTGCTGCGCAGCTGAGGAGCCGTTCCATGATCGAGATGTCCGTCGGCCGCGTCGCCGCCGCCTACGCCGCCAACCGCAGCCCCTTCGTCGCCGGCCTCGCCGAAACCCAGGCTGCGACCTCGCCGCTGTCCGCCACCGGTCAGACCGATGCGGTGGCGGCCAGTGCCGAAAGCGATTTCGGCGGTTTCCTCGACAAGTCGATCTCGCAGGCGGTCGACACGCTGAAGGAGAGCGAGCGCGTCTCGCTCGCCGCCGTGTCGGGAAAGGCGAGCGCGCAGGATGTCGTGCGTTCGGTGCTGGCCGCGGAGATGACGGTGCAGAGCGTCGTCGCCATCCGCGACAAGATGGTGCAGGCGTATCAGGAGATCATGCGGATCGCGGTTTGAGTCCTCGCACTTGCCCCCACCCTAACCCTCCCCCGCTCTCAGCGGACCTACGGTCCGCCTGCCGCGTCAGCACAAAGCGGAGCTTTGTGCGAGAGCTGGGCGGGGGAGGGGACACGCACTTGTTCAGAAAAGTGGCGGCAGTCCCTCCCCCGCCCAGCGGGGGAGGTTAGGTGGGGGGCTAACGTCTCCATTCAAAAGCATTTCTACAGCCAAGGACCCACCATGAACCAGGCCGACGTGCTGGAGGTGCTGCGCAGCGGCATCTGGACGACGCTGCTGATCGCCGCGCCGCCGCTGATCGTCGCGGTGGTGGTGGGCGTGACGATCTCGCTGGTGCAGGCGCTGACCCAGGTGCAGGAGATGACGCTGACCTTCGTGCCGAAGATCGTCGCGATCCTGGTGGTGACGGTGCTGGCGCTGCCTTTCATGTATGGCGCGCTCGCCACCTACGCCGACCGGCTGAGCGACCTCATCGTCGCCATAGACTGACGCTGCTGGCGATGCGGCGCCCCCTGTTGCGAGCGGCCATCCCCCTTCTCGGGCTGCTCGTAAGCCCGGCCGGCGGTGCGGCGGCGCCGCCGGCCAACATCTCGCAGATCGGGGTGTGGAGCACCGCGCTCTATGCCGCGCCGAAGCTGCCGGCCCAGCCGTCGCCCCAGCCTCCACGCAAGGCCCTGCCGCCGGAAGCGCAGTGCATCGCCGCGATCCTGGATGCGGAGAAGGCGGCGGGCATCACCGACCATCTGCTGCTGGCGATGGGCTTCACCGAATCCGGGCGGCGGACGGAAGACCGGCTGTTCACCGCCTGGCCCTGGACCGTCAACACCGAGGGGCGGTCCCACTATTTCCCGACGCGCGACGATGCCATCGCCTTCGTGCGGGAAACCCAGGCCCGTGGCGTGCAGTCCATCGACGTCGGCTGCCTGCAGGTCAATCTGCGCTGGCACCCCAATGCCTTTCCCGACCTCGTCACCGCCTTCGATCCGGTCGCCAACGCCCGCTATGCCGCGTCCTTCCTGTCGGCGCTGCGGCGCGACCATGGTTCGCTGGAGACGGCCATCGCCCGCTACCACTCGTCCCAGTCCGAGCGCGGCGAGGCCTATCGCCAGCGGGTGAGCGGCAACCTGCGCTGGGTTGCCGGCGCGCTCGGCTATTTGCAGACGCTGGCCGCGGGGCCGGGCGGCGGCAGCACCGACTTTACCCCGGCGGAGCGCGGCCGGCTGAGCTTCCTGTCCGGCCTGTTCGCCGACGGCCGGGCCCGGCCGCTGCTGCCGAACCAATGACCGGCGGTACAGCGGCGGCAGGAATACCCGCGGCCGTTTAAATCCCGGTTTTACCGCACCCCCCTATCGTTGCCGGAACGCCCTTCCTCCACAAACCTGTCGGGACCCCATGACCTTCACGGATCACGTCCGCAGCCGGTTCAGCCTGATCGGCGACATCGGGCTGGCGAACCGCGACGTGCTGTTCGCGGTCGGCATCCTGCTGGTGCTGGCGGTGCTGTTCCTGCCGGTGCCGTCCTGGTTCCTCGATCTCGGGCTGGCGCTGTCCTTCTCGGTCGCGGTGCTGGTGCTGATGGTGTCCCTGTGGATCCCGCGGCCGCTGGATTTTTCCTCCTTCCCCACCGTGCTGCTGGTGGTGACGATGCTGCGGCTGGCGCTGAACATCGCGTCCACCCGCCTGATCCTCAGCGAGGGGCACAACGGCCACGCCGCCGCCGGCCACGTCATCCAGGGCTTCAGCCAGTTCGTGATGGGCGGCAACTTCGTCATCGGCGTGGTGATTTTCTGCATCCTGGTGGTGATCAACTTCGTGGTCATCACCAAGGGCGCCACCCGCATCGCCGAGGTCGGCGCCCGCTTCACGCTGGACGCCATTCCCGGCAAGCAGATGGCGATCGACGCGGATCTCTCCGCCGGCATGATCGACGAGGTCGAGGCGCGGCGCCGCCGCAAGGAGCTGGAGGACGAAAGCACCTTCTACGGCGCCATGGACGGCGCCTCGAAATTCGTGCGCGGCGATGCGGTGGCCGGGCTGGTCATCACCGTCATCAACGTTCTCGGCGGCATGGCCATCGGCATCGCCCAGAAGGGGATGAGCTTCGAGCACGCCGCCTCCATCTACACCACGCTGACGGTGGGCGACGGTCTGGCGACGCAGATCCCGGCGCTGGTGGTGTCGCTGGCCGCCGGCCTTCTGGTGACCAAGGGCGGCAACATCGGCTCCGCCGAAAAGGCGGTGATCGACCAGCTCGGCGCCTATCCGAAGGCGCTGATGGTGGCGTCGGGCCTGCTGGTGGCGCTGGCGGTGACGCCCGGCCTGCCGATGGCGCCCTTCCTCGCCATTGGGGCGGCCTTCGCGGTGCTTGGCTGGTACGCGCCGCGCCGCAAGGCCCGCGCCGCGGCGCTCGCCAAGCTGGAGGAGAGCCGCAAGGCGCCGCCCGCCGCACCGGAGGAGGCGGTGGAGGACATGCTGAAGGTGGACGAGGTGAAGGTGGAGGTCGGCAACCACCTCGTCCCGCTGATCCTGAACAAGAACGGCCCGCTGACCACCAAGGTGAAGACGCTGCGCAAGCGCTTTGCCACCGAGTTCGGCTTCGTCCTGCCATCGGTGCGCATCAAGGATTCCAGCTTCCTGCCGCCCAAGAGCTACGTCATCAGCATCATGGGGGTGGAGGCCGCGAAGGGGGAGGTGCGGCCTAAGCATCTGCTGGCCATCGACCCCACCGGCGGCGCCGTGCCGGACATCGCCGGCGATCCCACGCGCGAGCCGACCTTCGGCCTGCAGGCCAAGTGGATCGACCCCTCCCGCCATGAGGAGGCGGTGGCGAAGGGGTATACGGTGGTCGACCCCGAAAGCGTCATCACCACCCACCTGACCGAGGTCATCAAGGACAATCTGTCCACCCTGCTGACCTTCGCCGCCTTGCAGAAGCTGATCGACGGGCTGGGGCGCGAGTACCAGAAGCTGATCAACGACATGGTGCCGAGCCAGATCTCGCTGGTCGTGCTCCAGCGCGTGCTGCAGCAACTGTTGTCGGAGCGGGTGTCGATCCGCAACCTGCCGGCCATCGTCGAGGCGGTGGCGGAGGCGGTCGGCTGGACCCGCCACATCACGCTGATCACCGAACATGTGCGCATGCGGCTGGGCCAGCAGATCCACCAGGGGCTGGCCGGGCCGGACGGCTTCGTGTCGGTGATCGCGCTCAGCCCGCGCTGGGAGCAGGCCCTGCTCGACCACATCGTGGTGGAGGGCGACGACCGCCGCTTCGTCATGCCGCCCAGCCAGGTGCAGGAATTCCTGACGGCCGTGCGGCTGAAGATCCAGAAGCACGCCACCTCGCAGATCTGGCCCGCCCTGCTGGTGGGGGCGGAGGTGCGGCCCTTCGTGCGGTCGCTGCTTGAGCGCGTCAGCCCGATGACGCCGGTGCTGAGCCATGCCGAGCTGCACCGCAAGGCGTCGCTCAAGACCATCGATCAGGTGTAGGCGCGGATGGACGCCCTGAGCCAGTTCCTCACCCTGGAGATCTACCGCGGGCTCCTCGTGCTGGCGCGGGTGGCGGCGGCCATAGGGCTGCTGCCGGGCTTCGGCGAGGCGGCGGTGCCGATGCGGATTCGGGCGGCGTTGGCGATCATCGTCACGCTAGTGCTGCTGCCGGGAGTAGACGGCCTGCCGGAGCGCATGCCGGACCAGCCGGTGGAGATGCTGCGCGCACTGGCTGGGGAATCGCTGGTCGGTGCCTATCTCGGAATCGGCGCACGGCTGTTCATGGCCGCATTGCAGACCACCGGCGCGCTGGTGGCGCAGGTGGTGGGGCTCAGCAACCCGTTTTCCATGGAGGCGGCGGGGTTCGAGGGCGGATCGGTGCTGTCGGGCGTGCTGCTGATCGGCGGGCTGGCGCTGCTGTTCGCATCGGACGTGCATTACCTGATGATCGGCGCCTTGGCGCGCTCCTACGGATCCTGGCCGGCGGGGGTGTTCCCGGACCTCGGCATGGTCGCCCAGCGCTTCGCCGAGCTGCTGGCGACCACCTTCCGGCTGGGGGTGGGGCTGGCGGCGCCCTTCATCCTCTATGGGCTGGTGATGAATGTGGCGCTGGGGCTGGTCAACCGGGTCATGCCGGCGATGCCCGTCTATTTCGTCGCGACGCCGGGCGTGCTGATGGTGGGCATGGGCCTGTTCATGGCGACCGCCGGCGCGATGCTGACCGCCTTCGTCGCCGCGCTAGGCGGCTGGCTTTCGGGGTCCTGAGCCATGGCGGAGCAGGACGACGAGCAGAAGACAGAGGAACCGACAGAGAAACGCCTGCGCGAGGCGGCGGAGAAGGGCGACGTCCCCCGTGCCCGCGACGTCGGCCTGCTGTCCGCGATGGTGGCGGCCTGGATGATCGTGCTGATGGCGGCGCCCGGCGTGTCGTCGCAGCTGTCGGGCCTGCTGCTGCCGCTGATCGAGAATCCCGATGACATCCGCATCGACGGCAGCGCGATCGACGTCATCCACAGCCTGCATTGGCTGATCGTCGGCGCCGCTGTGGCCCTGCTGCCGGTGCTGGGCATCCTGCTGGGCGGGGTGGTGGTTTCGGCGCTGGGGCAGGGGCCCTTTCTCGTCGCCTCCGACCGCATCCGGCCGAAATGGTCGCACCTGTCGCCGGCCTCGGGCTGGAAGCGGATGGCCGGGCGGCCGGCGCTGGTCGAATTCGCCAAGAGCTTGGTCAAGCTCGCCATCATCAGCGCTGCGGCCTGGTACGCGCTGGCGCCCTACATCGCATGGACGGAGGATACTGTGGGCATGGACGTCGCCGGATTGCCCGTGCTGCTGCGGGACGTGACCTTGCGGCTGCTGCTGGCGGTCCTGCTGGCGACCGTCCTGATGGCGGCGGTGGACGTGCTGTGGAACCGCCTGGAATGGCGCCGCCGCCTGCGCATGAGCCACCAGGAGATCAAGGACGAGTTCAAGCAGATCGAGGGCGATCCCCACGCCAAGGCCCGCCTGCGCGACATCCGCCGCTCGCGGTCGAAGAAGCGGATGATGGCGAATGTCCCGCGCGCCACGGTGGTCATCACCAACCCCACCCATTTCGCCGTAGCCCTGGAATACGAGCGCGGCCGCACCGCCGCCCCGATCTGCCTCGCTAAGGGCGCCGACCTGATCGCGTTGCGCATCCGCGCGCTGGCCCAGGAGCACGGCATCCCCGTCGTCGAGAACCCGCCGCTGGCCCGCGCCCTCCATGCCTCGGCCGAGGTGGACGCCGCCATCCCGCTCCAGCACTATCAGGCGGTGGCGGAGGTCATCACCTATGTGCTGAAGCTGAAGGGCCGCATCATCCCCTCTCCCCCCCGGGGAGAGGGTTAGGGTGAGGGGGATGCATGGCGAGGATCGTCAAGTATCGCGTACCCACCACCCCCTTGCCATCCCGCCGGCTGCGTGCCAGGAACGGTATCGCCAGACCGTGACGTGATGGGGGACCCCGATGCCGCCGCTCTCCGCCAAGCCCGCCGCCAAAGCCGCTCCCAAATCCGCCGCCGGGTCGCTCGCCGGCTTCTGCCTCTGGGCAGGGGAGGAGGGGGTGCGGGTCTATCTGCGGCCGGTCGGGTTGATGCCGATCGCCGCCTGGGCCAAGGGGGCCGCGGTGCCGCTGGCCGGCGGGCGCTTCGCCTTCTCGACCGCCGAACTGATCGTCCGCGACCAGGCGGCCCGCATCGACCGCGCCTTCGCGCCGCTGTCGGAGATCATGGCCTGGGGCTGGGAGCGGTCGCGCGCCGTGGCGGAGGCGCTGGACCGCCAACTGGGCGCGCTGACCCGGGCGCGGGCGCCCTTCGCCGGGCTGGCGCTCGACCGGCCGCTGATCATGGGCATCGTCAACGTGACGCCGGACAGCTTCTCCGACGGCGGCGACTTCCTCGACCCCTCCGCCGCCATCGCCCATGGCGAGGCGATGCTGGCGGCCGGCGCCGACATCCTGGACATCGGGGGCGAATCCACCCGTCCCGGCGCCGCTCCCGTCCCGCCGGAGGAGGAGGAGCGGCGCGTCCTGCCGGTCATCCGCCATTTCGCCGAAAAGGGGGCGACCGTCTCGGTCGACACCCGCCACGCCAGCGTGATGGCCTCCGCCGCCGCGGCCGGTGCCCGCATCGTCAATGACATCGCCGGGCTGTCCGATCCGCAGGCCCTGCCGGTCGTCTCGCGAACCGCGATGCCGGTGGTGGTGATGCACATGCAGGGCGATCCCGGCACCATGCAGGCCAATCCGACCTACCGCGACGCGGCGCTCGACGTGTTCGACTGGCTGGAGGAACGGGTCGCCCTCTGTGTCGCGGCTGGTGTGCCGGCGGAGCGCATCGCCGTCGATCCCGGCATCGGCTTCGGCAAGAGGACCGAGCACAATATGGAGATCCTGCGCCACACCGCGCTGTACCATGCGCTTGGCTGCACGGTGCTGATCGGTCTGTCGCGCAAAGGTTTCATCGGCCGGCTGTCTCGGGAGGAGCCGCCGAAGGAGCGGCTGGCCGGTTCGCTCGCCGCCGGGCTGGAGACGCTGAACCAGGGCGCGCAGATCCTGCGGGTCCACGATGTCGCTGAAACCGCGCAGGCCCGCGCCGTCTGGGAGGCGCTGCATCTTCGGCAAGGGTAAGCTGTAACCCTTTCGCGCAGCCGCCTAAGGGAGCTTGACCCGGCCGGGCTGCCGCGCGAAGAAACATCCTTCGCTTGCGCTTCCGGCCCCGAACCCCGACATCCGGGCCTGAAGACGGTTCCTGCACGAGGTTTTCATGACGCGACACCTGTTCGGCACCGACGGCATCCGTGGCACCGCCAACATCGACCCGATGACCGCCGAAACGGCCCTGCGCGTGGCGATGGCGACCGCGCTGCAGTTCCGCCGCGGCGACCATCGGCACCGGGTGGTGATCGGCAAGGACACCCGCCTGTCCGGTTATCTGCTGGAACCGGCGCTGACCGCCGGATTCATCTCCATGGGGATGGATGTGGTGCTGGTCGGGCCGCTGCCGACCCCGGCGGTCGCCATGCTGACCCGGTCCTTGCGCGCCGACATGGGCGTGGTGATCTCCGCCTCGCACAACCCCTATCAGGACAACGGCATCAAGCTGTTCGGCCCCGACGGCTACAAGCTGTCGGACGAGGTCGAGGCGGCGATCGAGCGGCGCATGGCGCTGCCCTTCGCCCCCGACCTCGCCCGCCCCGCCGATCTCGGCCGCGCCAGCCGTATGGAGGACGCCACCGGCCGCTACATCGAATATGTGAAGAACACCTTCCCGCGCGGGCTGCGGCTGGACGGGCTGAAGATCGTCGTCGATTGCGCTAACGGCGCCGCCTACAAGGTCGCGCCCAAGGTGCTGTACGAGTTGGGGGCCGACGTGATCCCGGTCGGCGTCAGCCCCGACGGCACCAACATCAACAAGGGCTGCGGCGCCACCGCCACCCAGACCTTGCAGGAGCAGGTGGTGGCCCACGGCGCCCATCTGGGCGTCGCGCTGGATGGTGACGCCGACCGCCTGATCATGGTGGACGAGTCCGGGCGCCCGATCGACGGCGACCAGCTGATGAGCCTGATCGCCACCTCCTGGGCGCGGTCGCAGACCCTGCGCGGCGGCGGCGTGGTCGCCACCGTGATGTCCAACCTGGGCATGGAGCGCCATCTCGGCGGGCTCGGCCTGCATCTAGCCCGCACCCCCGTGGGCGACCGCTATGTCGTCGAGATGATGCGCGAGCGCGGCTACAATGTCGGTGGCGAGCAGTCGGGCCATGTCGTGCTGTCCGACTATTCCACCACCGGCGACGGGCTGATCGCCGCGCTTCAGGTTTTGGCGGTGCTGATCCAGGCCGAGGGCCGGTCTGCCAGCGAGGTCTGCCGGGTGTTCGATCCGGTGCCGCAGAAGCTGACCAATGTCCGTTTCGCCGCCGGAACAAAGCCGCTGGAGGATGCCGTCGTCCAGCAGGCGATCAGGGAAGGCGAGGCGCGGCTGGCGTCGAGCGGCCGCATCCTGATCCGCAAGTCCGGCACCGAGCCGGTCATCCGCGTGATGGCGGAGGGCGACGACGAGGCGCTGGTCCATGGCGTCGTCGGCGACATCGCCGACGCTATCCGCGCCAGCGCCGCCCGCAGCCTGGAGGCCGCGCAATGACCGGCGGCCCGGAAAAGACCGGCCCCGAAAAGACCGGCATGGTAAAGACCGGCTCGGTGAAGGGCCGCGTACTGATCGTCGCCGGATCGGATTCCGGCGGCGGGGCCGGCATCCAGGCCGACATCAAGGCGGTCAGCGCGCTCGGTGCCTATGGGATGACCGCCATCGCCGCGTTGACGGCGCAGAACACCACCGGCGTCTATGGCGTGGTGCCGGTCGATCCGGCCTTCGTCGCCCTGCAGATGAAGGTGGTGCTGGAGGATATCGGCGCCGACGCGGTGAAGATCGGGATGCTCGCCAACGCCCCCGTCATCGAGGCGGTGGCGGCGGAGTATGAGGCGCGCGCGGTCAACGTGCCGCTGGTGCTCGATCCCGTCATGATCGCCAAGAGCGGCCATCACCTGCTCGATCCCGACGCCGTCGTGACCCTGCGCAAGCGCCTGCTGCCGCTGGCCGAGGTGGTGACGCCCAACCTGCCGGAGGCGGAGGCGCTGAGCGACCTGCCGATCCGCGACCTGGACGACATGCGCCGCGCCGCGGAACTGATGCTGAGCTTCGGTCCGAAATCGGTGCTGCTGAAGGGCGGACACCTGGAGGACGACAGCCTCTACGACCTGCTTCTGACGGAAGAGGGCGAGACGGTTTTCGAAGGCCGGCGCGTCCACACGCCCCACACCCATGGCACCGGCTGCACCCTGTCGTCGGCCATCGCCGCCGGTCTGGCGCAGGGGCTGGGCACGCGCGACGCGGTGGCGCGGGCGCGGCGTTACGTGGAGACTGCGATTTTGAGTGCGCCGGGGCTGGGCCACGGCCATGGGCCGCTCAACCACCTGCACACGGTGCGGGAGTTTTCGTGAGGGGTCGTTAGACCCCCACCCCAACCCTCCCCCGCTGGGCGGGGGAGGGAGCAAGTGCTTGTGCGGTAGAGTGGCGGCAGTCCCTCCCCCGCCCAGCGGGGGAGGATAGGTGGGGGTCTAACGCCCCCACACCTCACTTGCTGTAGTCGTAGAACCCGCGGCCGGTCTTGCGGCCGAGGTAGCCGGCGTCGACCATTTCCTTCAGCAGCGGGGCCGGGCGGTACTTCGGGTCGTTGAAGCCTTCATAGAAGACCTCCATCACCGACAGCATGGTGTCCAGACCGATCAGGTCGGCGAGCGCGAGCGGGCCGATCGGGTGGTTGCAGCCGGCCTTCATGCCGGCGTCGATGTGCTCGGCCGTGGCGATGCCTTCCTGCAGCGCGAAGATCGCCTCGTTGATCATCGGGCAGAGGATGCGGTTGACGGCGAAGCCGGGGCTGTTCTTGGCGGTGATCGGCGACTTGCCGACGCGCTTGGCGAAGGCCATCGCCTTGGCATGCGTGTCGTCGCTGGTCTGGATGCCGCGGATGATCTCCAGGAGCGCCATCAGCGGCACCGGGTTGAAGAAATGCAGGCCGATGAAGCGGTCGGGACGGTCGGTGGCCGTCGCCAGCTTGGTGATGGAGATCGACGAGGTGTTGGTGGCGACCAGCGCCTCCGGCTTCAGCGTCGCGCAGAGGTCCTTCAGGATCTTGACCTTCAGATCCTCGTTCTCGGTCGCCGCCTCGATCACCAGGTCGCAGGACGCCAGCTTCGACTTGTCGGTGGTGGCGGTGATACGCGCGACGGCGGCTTCGCGGTTGGCGGCCGTCATCTTCTCCTTCTTGACCAGTCGGTCCAGGCTGCCGCCGACGGTCGACAGGCCGCGCTGCACCGCTTCCTCGGAGATGTCGGTCATCACCACCGTCAGGCCGGCGACGGCGCAGACCTGGGCGATGCCGTTGCCCATCTGTCCGGCGCCGATGACGCCGATGGTCTCGATTCCCATGCTCTCGGCCATTGTTCCTTGTCCCTATTGGTTGGCGGTTGCGTTGGTTCGCAGGTGCAGCAAGTTCTACACGCTTTTTCGTTGCGCTGCGATGACTTGTCGTATGCGGCATACGGGCCTTTCGGCCGGCGCGTCGACCTGCCGCAGCCCCGTCCCAATCGCTGATCGGCGGAAATCCGCCGATGCCGTCGGGCGTGCAGGCGGAAATCCGCCGACCAGGGGCTTAGTCCGAAGGGCTAGGTCCAGGCTTTTCAACTGTTTGCGCGGCGAACTGACTATGGCATGCCCCTTGCTCTTCTCCGAGGCAACCGCGGCGACGGGCCGCGGACCAAGCCCCAGGGGAGAGACTCGATGCTTCGGAAGAGCCTGCTTGCCGCCGCCGCCTTCGCCGCCGCCGCACTCGCCACCCAGGCCGCGTCGGCCGCCGATCTGGTCCGACTCGGCAACCTGAAATTCGCCCATTACGGCGCGGTTTCCTACATGAAGGAGATCGCCGGCAAGTACGACCTGAAGATCGAGGAGCGGGTCTTCCCCAAGGGCATCGACATCCTGCCGGCCATCGTCGCCGGCGAGATCGACGTCGCCGCCAGCGCGGTGGACGCCGCAATCGCCGGCCGGGCCTCGGGCGTGCCGATCTACGCCGTGGCCGGCTTCGCCAAGGGCGGGGCGCGCATCGTCGCCAAGCCGGACGCCGGCATCAAGTCCATCGCCGACCTGAAGGGCAAGAAGGTCGCCACCCCGCGCGGCGGCGCGCAGGAACTGATCCTGCTGGCCGAACTGGCGAAGCATGGCTTGAGCTGGTCGGACCGTTCGGGCAAGGACGTGCAGATCGTCTACATGGCCTACGCCGACATGAACCAGGCCCTGCTGGCCGGCAGCATCGACGCCATGTCGCAGTCCGAGCCGCAGTCGAGCCAGGCCATCAACAAGGGCTTCGGCGTCGAGGTGATCAAGCCCTACGACACCGAACTGGGCGAGCCGGTGCGGTCGCTGGTCATCACCGAGGACTTCTACAACAAGAAGCGCGACGTCGCCGAGCGGCTGGTCCGCTGCTTTGTCGAGGCGACGGCGACCTTCATCGCCAACCCCGATCTGGCGGAGAAGTATGTCCGCGAGCAGATGTTCAAGGGCCAGATCAGCAGCCAGGACTTCCGGGACGCGATCGGCAACTCCCCCTACAGCTACGACCTGTCGGTCCATCATGTGCAGGTCACGACCGACATGATGCAGAAGTTCGGCGTCGGCCGCATGGACAACCCGCCGAAGGCAGCCGAGTGGGTGAAGCTGGACCTGCTGGAAAAGGCGAAGGCGGCCAAGACCGCTGATGCCGGTGCCGGCACCGTGAAGGCGAACTGAGCCTCACCGCGTCCGGCGGGCAAGCCCCTCTCCCCTTGCGGGAGAGGGGTTGGGGTGAGGGGGCGCAAATCTGAACTCCCTCCGGCCTTCGGCCGGCCGCACCCCTCATCCCAACCCTTCTCCCACAAGGGGAGAAGGGCTACTTGCCCGACCCGGGACAGCCGAACCCAATCGCTTCCAATTCGGAAGGAGGACACCCCATGTCCCAAGCCAAGACCCGTTTCTCGCCCGCCGCCATGCTGCGCGGCTCCCTGGTTCCCGTGCTGGTGATCGTGCTGTGGCAGGTCCTGTCCACGTCCGGCCTGATCAACCCGGTGGTCCTGCCCTCTCCGGTCGCGGTGGTGGAGCGCTGGTGGGCCTATCTGCTGCCGACAGAGGCCTATGATCCGGCGCAGTCCAGCTGGATCCTGTGGGCGCTGTCGGGCGAGATGCTGTTCGATGCCTGGTCCAGCCTCTACCGGGTGGTGCTGGGCTTCGCCGTCGGCGCCGGGCTTGCCCTTCCGCTGGGGCTCGCCATGGGCGGCAATCCGCGCATCTATGCGCTGTTCGACCCGCTGATGCAGGTGCTGCGGCCGATCCCGCCGATCGCCTACATCCCGCTGGCCATCCTGTGGTTCGGGCTGGGCAATGCGCCGGCCGTGTTCCTGATCGCCATCGGCGCCTTTTTCCCGGTGCTGATGAACACCATCGCCGGGGTGCGCCATGTCGACGGCATCTATCTGCGCGCCGCCCGCAACCTGGGCGCCGGCAAGCTGACCATGTTCGTCCGCGTCATCCTGCCGGCCGCCACGCCCTACATCCTGGCCGGCGCGCGGATCGGCATCGGCACCGCCTTCATCGTCGTGATCGTGTCGGAGATGATCGCCGTCAACTCCGGCCTCGGCTTCCGCATCCTGGAAGCACGCGAGTTCATGTGGTCCGACAAGATCATCGCCGGGATGTTCACCATCGGCCTGCTGGGCCTCGCCATCGACATCGGCATGAACCGCCTGAACAACCACCTGCTGCGCTGGCACCGTGGGCTCGAGAATTGATGGGGAGGGGATGGAGATGACGCCCATGCTGAAGACCGTTGCCGACACCGCGCCCGTCGCCGAGACGGCCCCCGTCCAAATCCAGGTTCGTGGGGTGGAGAAGACCTTCTCCGTCGGTCCGCAGAAGATCGTGGCATTGCAGAACATCGACCTCGACATCCGCAAGGGCGAGTTCGTCTGCCTGCTGGGGCCGTCGGGCTGCGGCAAGTCCACGCTGCTGAACGCGGTGGCGGGGTTCCAGCCGCCGACCAAGGGCAGCGTCACCGTCGATGGCCGCACCATCACCGAACCCGGTCCCGACCGCGGCATGGTGTTCCAGGAATATGCCCTGTTCCCCTGGATGACGGTGGCGCAGAACGTCGCCTTCGGCCTGGAGATCAAGGGCATGTCGAAGGCCGAGATCGCCGAGCGGGTGGAGTGGCTGCTGCAGAAGCTGCACCTGCAGGACTTCCGCAACCGCTTCCCCAAGGATCTGTCGGGCGGCATGCGCCAGCGCGTCGCCATCGCCCGTGTCCTGGCGCTCGACAGCCCGATCCTGCTGATGGACGAGCCGTTCGGCGCGCTCGACGCCCTGACCCGCCGCACGCTTCAGGACGAATTGCTGCGTATCTGGGAGGAGGTCGGCAAGACCATCCTGTTCGTCACCCACTCCATCGAGGAGAGCATCTATCTGGCCGACCGCATCATCGTGATGACCTACCGGCCGGGCACCATCAAGCGTGACGTCCCGGTCGACATGCCCCGTCCGCGCGACGGCTCCGCCCCGGAGTTCAACCGCCTGAAGCGGGAGCTGTCGCAGATGGTGATGGAAGAGCAGCAGCGCTTCAGCCAGGACGAAATCCGGTCCGTCACAGCCGATTGACCGGGGGACCCAAGCGAAGTGGAAGGGGCGCGCCGCCATGGGCGCCCTTTTCCTCTTCGCGTCAGAGCTTCGCCGCTTCCTCGCCGATGCGTTGGCGCAGCCAGCTGTGCGAGGGGGAGCCGGTGTTGCGGCGGTGCCAGATCATCGACATCTCGTAGTCGCCGACATCGAAGGGCAGGGGGCTGGTGGCGAGGCCGAGCGCGTCGGCACACAGCCGGGCCAGCCGGGCAGGCAGGGAGGTCAGCATCGGTGCCCGCATCAGGATCATCGGGATCGCCAGGAACTGGGTGGTGGAGGCGGCGACGCGCCGGCTCGTGCCGAGCGCTGCCAACTCGTCGTCGATGAAGCTGGTCAGGCCGCCGCGCAGGGACGGCATCAGGTGCGGGTAGCGGGTGTAATCCTCCAGCCCGATGGGCGGAGTGACCGGCACGAGAGCCGGGTTGTACAGGCAGACATGGGTCTCCCGGTACAGGACCTGACGGTCGTGCCAGCGCCGCAGTTCCGGCAGATAGCCGATCGCCAGATCGAGGGTGCCGTCGTCCAGCGCATCCAGCATGGCGTCTGGATCGAGGCTGCGCAGGGCGACCGACACGCGCAGGTCGCCCTCCGCCGCGTCGCGCAGGATGCCGGTCAGCAGAACCGCCTGCATGGAATCGGGGGTGGAGATGCTGAAGCTCCGCTCCTCGCGCTGGGGGTCGAAGTCCTCCTCCGCCGACAGGGCGCGGGCGGCGCCGACCAGCAGGTCGCGCAGGGGCTCAGCCAAGCGTTGGGCGCGGGGCGTCGGCTCCATCCGGTTGCCGGTGCGCACGAACAGGGGGTCGCCGACCAGCGTGCGCAGCCGGCCCAGCGCGTGGCTGACCGCCGATTGGCTGACGCCCAGCGCCTCGGCCGCGCGGGAAACGTTGCGGGTCTCCAGCAGCGCGTCGAACACCTTGATCAGGTTCAGGTCGAGCGCCGGGTTATGAATAGCTTTCATGACGATATGAACCAAAGCCGCCTACTTCATTGTGCACTAGACGGTGTATTCTGTCGAGGCAGAGCTGACCCAGCAGCCAACAATCAAAAAATTATCCAATCCGTAGCCAAGGCCCGCAACCGGGCAGCGGACTCGTCGTCACTCCAGTCCGGCGGTTCCGTTCAGGGAGAAAGAGGCAAGAGCCATGATTAGCATCAACGTCAACGGCGAGAACCGTCAGGTCGACGTGCCCGAGGACATGCCGCTCCTGTGGGTTCTGCGGGACGAACTGAACATGACCGGCACCAAGTTCGGCTGCGGCGTCGCCCAGTGCGGCGCCTGCACCGTCCATGTCGACGGTACGCCGACCCGGGCCTGCCAGACTCCGGTCGGCATGCTGGGGCCGGACAGCAAGGTCACCACCATCGAAGGCGTGAAGGGCAAGGCGGCGCAGGCCGTCCAGGCGGCGTGGCAGAAGCTGGACGTTGTCCAGTGCGGCTATTGCCAGTCGGGGCAGATCATGAGCGCGGTCGCGCTGCTGACCGACAACCAGAACCCGACCGACCAGGACATCGACGCGGCGATGGACGGCAATGTCTGCCGCTGCGCCACCTATGTCCGCATCCGCGCGGCGATCAAGGATGCCGCCCAGACGATGAGGGCCTGATCCATGCTGCATCATCTGATCCGTCAGGCCGCCCAAAATGGTTTTGCCCAAAATGGGTTCGGCGAATCCCTCGCGCTGAAGCCGCTGCCCGCCCCGTCGCGCCGCGGTTTCCTGAAAGCCATCGGCGCCGGGGCCGGCGCGCTGGTCATCGGCGCGCATGTGCCGCTGCCGGCGCTGGCCGCTGAAGCCGCGGCGAAGACCGTCGGCCCGGCCGACCCGCGCCCGCAGCTGTTCGTCATCGTGGCGCCGGACAACACCGTCACCGTGCTGGCCAAGCATCTGGACAAGGGCCAGGGCATCGTCACCGGCCTCGCCACCATCGTGGCGGAGGAGCTGGACGCCGACTGGGCCCAGGTGCGCGGCGCCTTCGCCCCGGCCGACAACAAGCTGTACGCCAACCACTTCTTCGGCATCCAGGGCACCGGCGGCTCCACCGCCATCGCCAACAGTTGGGACGAGCTGCGGATGGCCGGTGCCGCCGCCCGCGCCATGCTGGTCGCCGCCGCGGCCGCCCGCTGGAACGTGCCGGCCGGCGAGGTGACGGTGTCGAAGGGCATCGTCCGCCATGCCTCCAGCAACCGCAGCCTGACCTTCGGCGAACTGGCGGAGGCGGCGGCGAAGCTGCCCGTGCCGCAGCAGGTCAAGCTGAAGGACCCCAAGGACTATGTGCTGATCGGCAAGCCGGACCTGCACCGGCTGGACCACATCAGCAAGACCAACGGCACAGCGATCTTCGCCATGGACATCCGCCGCCCGGATCAGGTGACGGCGGTTCTGGCCCGCAGCCCCCGCTTCGGCGGCACGGTGAAGAGCGTCGACGACGCGGCGGCCCGCAAGGTGCCGGGCGTGATCGAGGTGGTGAGCCTGCCGGTCGGCGTCGCGGTGATCGCCAGGAACACCTGGGCAGCCATGAAGGGCCGCGAGGCTCTGACGGTCACCTGGGACGATGCCAAGTCCGAGATGCGCGGCACCGACGCCATGCTGGCCGACTACCGCAAGCTGGCCGACCAGCCGGGCGCTGTCGCCGCCGGCAAGGGCGATGCCGACAAGGCCTTCGCCGAGGCGTCGTCCAAGGGCGGCCATGTGGTGGAGGGCGACTTCGTCTTCCCCTACCTCGCCCATGCGCCGATGGAGCCGCTGAACGCCGTGGTGGCGCTGAACCCGGAGGGTGGCTGCACCATCTGGGCCGGCTCCCAGTTCCAGGGCGTGGAGCAGATGGTCGCCGCCCACATCCTGGGCTGCAAGCCGGAACAGGTGAAGATCGAGACCCAGTGGGCCGGCGGCAGCTTCGGCCGGCGCGCCACCACCAACGCCGACTACATCGCCGAGGCGGTGATGGTCGCCAAGGCCTATCCCAAGGCGCCGGTGCATCTGGTCTGGACGCGCGAGGACGACATCAAGGGCGGCCGCTACCGTCCGCTGTTCCTGCACCGGATCAAGGCGGCGGTGGATGCCAAGGGCGCCCTGGTCGCCTGGAAGCAGCGCATCGTCGGCCAGAGCTTCATGGCCGGCACGCCCTTCGAGGCGGTGATGGTCAAGAACGGCGTCGACGCGACGATGGTCGAGGGCGCGTCGGACATGGCCTATGCCGTGCCGAATCTGGCGGTGGACGCCCACACCGTCGCCTCGCCGGTCACCACCCTGTGGTGGCGGTCGGTCGGGCACACCCACACCGCCTATTCCAAGGAGGTGATGATCGACCGGCTCGCCAAGGCGGCCGGCAAGGATCCGGTGGCCTTCCGGCTGGAGATGCTGAAGGACCATCCGCGTCTGGCCGGCGTGCTGAAGCTGGCGGCGGAAAAGGCCGGCTGGGGCCAGCCCATGCCGCAAGGCAAGGGCCGCGGCGTCGCCGTGCATGAGAGCTTCAACACCTATGTCGCCCATGTCGCCGACGTGACGGTCGACGCCAAGGGTCAGGTCAAGGTCGACCGCGTCGTCGTCGCCATCGACTGCGGCCGGGTGATCAACCCCGACGTGGTCAAGGCGCAGATGGAGGGCGGCACCGGCTGGGGCATTGGCCATGCGCTGCGCGGCGAGATCACCATGACCGACGGCGTGGTGGATCAGGCCAACTTCGACAGCTACCTGCCGATGCGGATGTCGGACATGCCGGTGGTCGAGGTGCACATCGTGCCGTCCGGCGAACGGCCGACCGGCGCCGGCGAGCCCGGCGTCCCGACCGCCGCGCCCGCGGTGGCCAACGCCGTCTTCTCGGTGACCGGCCAGCCGCAGCAGACGCTGCCCTTCAGCCGCAACGGCATCGTCAGCTGAGTGGGGGGCAGCTAGGGCGAAGCGGACTGCGGTGAAACGGCGATCCCGGCCGTCCGTGCGGCGGCCGGGATCGCAGCAGGCCGCAAGGCTGTGTCCGGCAGTATCGGAGAGGCAGGCAGAGCGGCGGGAGCGACACGCTCCGCCGCTTCCGGCTGTTCGCTGCTCAGAAGCCGGGCGAGCTGCCAGGGCCGCGTCCCCAGCGGATGCGGCCCCCAGGGGTCGACCGCAGCGCTTGTCGCCGCGCCTGCGGCCACCGGTGACAGCGCCGTCAGATAGGCGGCGGCGCGCACCACCCCGGCCAGCAGCAGAACGGCCAGCGTCATCACCATCCAATGCCGGCGGCGCAGCCGGGCGGCGACGGGATCCGGTCCCGTGTCCCCGTCCGGGGGCGGTATCCGGTCATGGCTGGAATTGCGTCGTGCGATAACGGTCATGCGGCGCACAGCATGGCCCATCGACGCCCGGGACGTGTTGGTCTTTCCCGGCGAAAGGCCGGAACAGGGGGAGTGCCCCCGGCGCTCATCCCTCCGCTCGTCGGCATGCTCCCTTTGGCGCGGGCGCGGCACCCCGATGGCGGCGGCCCCCATGTCAGTGCTGCTGTCAGCGCCGCCGGTCGATCTCCGCCCGGACTTCGCGGAACCAGCGCAGCTTTTCCTCGAAGGGCAGGCGGGCGAGACCGCTCGGCGACGGCACCACCACGTCGGCAACCCCGTTGAACAGCGGGCGCTCCTGCACGCCCCAGGGCGCATCCGGCAGGCCGGTCGCCGCCAGATAGACCCCCTTGCCGGTATAGGCCAACACCTTCGGCCGGACGAAGCCGACGATCCGCGCCAGCCGCGGCACCCCGCCGCGCAGCTCCGCCCGCGACAGTTCGGCGGCGCCGGCGGTGGCGCGGGCGACGAGATTGGTGGAGCCCAGGCCGATGGCCGGCAGGGTGACGTCCTCCTCCGGCCGGTAGAGGCGCGGGGTCAACCCGGCCTCATGCAGCAGGCGCCAGAACTGGTTGCCGCGCCCGGCATAATGGTGACCGAGCGCGCCCGACCGCAGGCCGGGGTTGAAGCCCACGAACAGGCAGTCGAGCCCCGGCGCCACGATGTCGGGCAATGGCCCGGCGGCAGGCGGCATCCCTTCCGGGGGAGGGGCCGGAGCATCGTCGAACAGGTCCATCGGTCGGTTCCTCTCCGCAGGGAGAGGAAATATAGGACTCCGCCGCCCCGCTCAAAGCGAGGCGGCGACCGCGGGGGCAGGCGGACTGCTCCGTTCGTCCTGCAGCATCGCGAGGATGCGGTCGGTCATTCTCAAGGCCAGTGCCACGATGGTCATGGTCGGGTGGTCGGCGCCCATGGTGGGGAAGACGGAACTGCCGGCGATGTAGAGGTTGCCGACGCCATGCACGCGGCCTTCCGCATCGACCACGCCGTGGCGCGGCGATTCGTGCATGCGCGTCGTGCCCATGTGGTGCCAGCACCAGCCGACATCCGCCATCGTCGCCTCGGCGGACTCGTCCTGCCGCCCGTCCGTCTTGATCAGGCCGCGGCGCAGCAGATCCTCGCGCAGAAGGCGCTGGGTCTCGGCCGCGCCCCGGCGGTCCTGCTCGGTCAGCCGCCAGTCCACCCGCGGCAGGTTGCAGCCGAACGGGTCGGTGGCATGGTCCAGCGTCACGCGGCTGTCGGGATTGGGGACGGGCTCCAGCACCGTTTCCAGAGTGAAGCGCCGGGACAGCCAGCCCGGATCGATGATGCTGTCGAACAGGGCGTGGGCGAGCTGCGGCATGCTTCGCAGGATACGCGGGCCGGCATTGCGCAGCAGGCTCACCGCCTCGTCTTCCGACACGCCGAATCGCCGGCAGCTGTGGCGCGAGGGCAGGAGCCGCAGGTCGCGCATCGCCTTGAAGGCGTCCAGCGCGGCCGAATGGTAGGAGGCGACCAGATAGGTGCGGGAATTGGGCAGCGCGTGGCGTTCCTGAAGCTCCGCCGTCGGCGACAGCGCCAGCGCCACCGACGGGTGCGGCCGGCGCAGACGCCGCCGCGCCAGGCACAGGCTGACGTCGTAGAGCGTGCGGTGCCGCCCCTGCTGGGTCAGGCGGATCGGCGGTGTCTTGAAGCGCGGATGGTCGGCGAAGTAGCGGCCGACGAGATCGTTGCCGTTGCCCAGCCCAGCCGCCTGCACCTTGTTGGACAGCAGCAGGATGCGCGCATTCTCGATGCCGCCGCAGCACAGCACGAACAGCCGGGCGCCGACGGTGAAGCTGGGTCCCTCCAGCGTACGGACCTGCACCCGTTCCACCGCCGTGGCGGTCGGGTTGGTATCCAGGCCGGTGACGTTCGCGTTGAGGAAGGCGGTGATGTTGGCGGCGCGACCGATCTCCGCGCGGTAAGCCTCGCCCATGCGGATCGGCGGGCTGAGTTGGGCGAGCCGGTTCTCGAAACCGTCTCCGCCCTCCTCTTCCACCGGGATCAGCGCCGCCTTCGGCCCGCCGACCCGTTCCATCCAGAAATCATTGTCGTAGTCGAACGGACCCAGGCCCAGCACGCTCTGCGAGCGCTCATAATAAGGCATCATCGTGTCGCGCGGGATCGGCCATCCGCTGTCTGGAATCCAGGACCGTTCGGCGAAATCGCCCGGCTCCAGCGGGCGGGAGAATCCACCCCAGCAGTTGGTGCTGCCGCCCAGATAGCGGCTGCGCGCGGTGGTCAGCCGCTCATACGGCAAGCCGACGTTGCGGCCGGCATACAGCGCCTGGGAGATGCCCTCGACCTCCAGTCCGCCGCCTTCGAGCAGGACGACGCTGCAGGAACTGCCGGCCAGCTCGCGCGCAATGGTCAGGCCGGCAGCGCCCCCACCGATCACGCACAGGTCGCAATCGATATGGGTGCCGTTCAGGACATGGCGGGCGTCACGAAGCAAACTGGCCTCCGTACCAGGGATATAAGCCGTCCCTTCTTGCCCCGGACACGTAGCCTAGGCCGAGCACGCATTCGGCTATACCCCCGGCGCGCCGCAATACTCCGATACTCAACGCAAGTGCGGCACCCCGGACGATCCGGATGGCCTGTCCGCATCGCCCAGGCCGTTGGGGATGATGGCGGGAATGATGGTGGGAACGACGGCCGCAGTCGGCGGTTGAAATGGGTAAGAACGGTGCCTCGGCCCGGCCGGAAGGCCCCGGATGAACGCGCACCGGCAACCACGCAATCGCAGGAACCGCCGCCATGAAACGCCATCATCTTCTCGCCACCGCCGCCCTGATCCTGTTCTCCGCCCCGGCGCTGTCGCTGGCCCAGACGCCGACGCCGCAGAAGACCGTGACCGAGAAGGGGCAGATGTCGCAGCAGGACATGACCTTCGCCGAAAAGGCCGCGATGAGCGACATGTTCGAGATCCAGGCCGGCAAGCTGGCGCAGGACCATGCCAAGGACAATGGCGTCAAGCAGTTCGGCAACCACATGGTGGCCGACCACACCAAGACGTCGGAAGCCATGAAGGCGATGGCCCAGCAGAAATCGATGACGCTGCCGACCAAGCTCGATTCCGAACATCAGCAGAAGCTGGACAAGCTGCGCGGCCAGCAGGGTGAACAGTTCGATTCCGCCTATCTGCAGGGCCAGATCGACGCCCACCAGACCGCCGTCACCCTGTTCCGCACCCAGGCCGAGAAAGGCCAGGACGCCGACCTGAAGCGCTTCGCCGAGCAGACCCTGCCGACCCTGGAGCAGCATCTGCGCCAGGTCCGCGATCTGCGCCCGAACGTCGCCTCCACCAGCGGTGCTGCCCAGCAGAGCACCAGCTTCGAGAATATGATGGGCAAGGCCGTCTATGGCGAGGACGGCGGCAAGCTCGGCGATGTCGCCGACATCATCCTCGACGCCCAGTCGGGCAAGGCCACCCAGGTGATCCTGGACCGCGGCGGCATTCTGGGCATCGGCGCCAAGCAGGTGGCCCTGGACTACACCCTGCTGAACGCCAATGGCGACCGCATCGTCGCCCGGCAGGTGACCGAGGATCAGGTCAAGCAGATGGCCGAGTTCAAATACGATGACAACACCGTCTCGCTGGGCAAGGGCGACCGCAACAGCGGCGGCAGCAACGCCGACCACGGCACCATGAACAAGGGCGGCGACATGAAGAACGACGCGGCCCACGGCACCGCCAACAGCCTGGACAGCACCCAGCCGCGCAACCCGCAGTAAGGCTTTCGGCGGATTTGAGCCGACACCAGCCGAGCGGCGCCGGGAATCCACTTCCCGGCGCCCCCGGCCAACCGACGGAGAAAGCAAGGATGGCGAACGCCAGCAAGAAGCACATGAGCCCCAGCGGACAGGGCAAGGGCACCGGAACCGGCGCCACCACCGACCTGCCGGCCGGTTCCATCGGCGACAACGCGGTCCTGTCGAACCGCGACAAGTCCCGCCATTCCGACGCCCGCGGGCTGGACAGCAAGACCGTGCAGACCGAACAGCTGCAGGATCACGCGGCCAACCGCAATCCGGACGAATAGAGCGCACAAAGGGGCCGGTCCCGGCCGGCCCCCCCCTCAGGTTCGGCCCCTCAGCCCCGCCAGAACTGGGGCATGAACAGCACAAGCACGGTGAACAGCTCCAGCCGGCCCAGCAGCATCGCCAGAGACAGCAGCCATTTCGCCGAATCCGGCAGGGAGGAGAAGGTGCCGGCCGGACCGATGATGTCGCCCAGCCCCGGCCCCACATTCGCCAGCGCGGTCACCGCGGCGCTGGCGCTGGTGATGAAGTCCAGCCCCAGGGCCATCAGCGCGATGGTGATCACGCTGTAGGCGGTGAAGAAAAGCGCGAAGAACACGATCACCGATCCCAGCACGTCGTCGTCCAGCTGCCGGTTGCCGTATTGGCGCGGAAAGACGCCGCGGGGATAGATCAGGTGAAGGAAATGGGTACGCAGCACCGTCACCATCACCTCGAACCGGAAGATCTTGATGCCGCCGGCGGTCGAGCCGGTGCAGCCGCCGATGAAGGTCAGCCCGAAGAACACGCCGACCGCAAGATTTCCCCATTGGCTGTAATCGGTGTAGGCATAGCCGGTGGTGGTGACGACCGACACCACGTTGAAGGCCACCAGCCGCAGGGCATCGTGGAAATCGTGCCCGTGCTTCAGCGCCAGCCAGATGCTGAGCGGCAGGATCACCGCGGCCAGGAAGGCCATGAAGGTCCGCACTTGGCTGTCATTCCACAGCGCGTCGCGCTGGCCGGTCAGGGTGCGGACATACAGGACGAAGGGCAGGCTGCCCAGAAGCATGAACAGCGTCACCAGCCAATGCAGGAGCGGGCTTTCGAAATGCCCGATGGAGCTGTCGGATGTGGAGAATCCGCCGGTCGACAGGCTGCTCAGCGCATGCACCACCGCCTCGAACGGCGTCATCCCGGCCAGCCAGTAGCAGACCCCGCAGATCGCCGTCAGCCCGGCATAGACCGCGACGATCGCCTTGGCGATCTGCTGGGCGCGCGGCAGCACCTTCTGCGACCGGTCGGAGGATTCGGTGCGGAACAGCTGCATGCCGCCCACCCGCAGCGCCGGAAGGACCGCGATGGCGACGCCGATGATGCCGATGCCGCCCATCCATTGCAGCAACGCCCGCCACAGCAGGATGCCCTCTGTCGTCCGGTCCAGCCCGACCAGGACCGTCGATCCCGTGGTGGTCAGTCCCGACATGGTTTCGAAGAAGGCGTTGGCGTAGTTCAGCGACAGATCCGGAAAATGGCCGAACTGGAAGGGAAGGGCGGCGAAGGCCGCGGTGCTGGTCCAGGTCAGCGGCGTCAGCAGGAAGGCCTGCCTCAGCGACAATCCGCCATGCAGGTGGCACCGGGTGCCGAGCGCCACCGCACCGCCGCAGGCGCCGGTGAAGGCGGCCGAATAGAGGAAGACCCCGGCATCCGGATTGCCATAGGCGAAATCGACCGCGGCCGGAATCAGCATCGTCGCGGCAAGCGCCAGCAGCACGATGGAGACGATGAACAGGATCGGCCTGAAATTCGGCATGATGTCTCTGGTCAGGGGAATGGGCGGCGGCGGGAAGGGGATGACGTGTCGGGCAGGGCGGTGCGGCCGATCAGAAGAACTCCAGCCCGACCGCGAACAGCTTTTCGACCTTGCGCACCAGATCGGCGGTGGCCATCACGATGACGCGGTCATGCGGTTCGATCGCCGTCTGGCTGGTGGGGATGATGACCTCCCCGCGGCGGACCAGCGCACCGATCATCATGCCGGCCGGCAGGCCGATGGATCCGATGGGGCCGCTGACCGCGCGCGAGGTCTCCAACGCCTCGGCCTCCACCACCTCGCCGAAGTTGTCGCCGATGGTCTGCACCGCCGCGACCCGGCCGCGCCGGACATGGCGCAGGATCGAGGACACCGTGACCGCCGCCGGGTTGACCACCACGTCCATCCCCAGCCCGGCGACGATCGGCGCGTAGGACGTCTTGTTCAGCAGCGTGATCGCCCGCCCGCAGCCGGCGCGCTTGGCCAGCAGCGAGGTGAAGACGTTGGTCTCATCGTCGTTGGTGACGGCGACGATGGTCTCGGCCCGGCCGACCTGCGCCTCTTCCAGGATTTCGTGGTCCAGCGCGTCGCCGTTCAGCACCACGGTGCTGGAGCGCAGCGAGCGCGAGATCAGCTCCGCCCGGTCAGCGTTGCCCTCGATCATCTTGATGGAGATGCCGCGCATGTGGCGTTCGACGATCTGCGCCAGGTTGAAGCCGACATTGCCGCCGCCGGCGATGACCAGACGGCGGGCCGGCGCTTCGCTGTGGCCGAACAGGGCGACGACGCGGACGATGTCGGCGGTGCGGCACACCAGATGCACGTCGTCGCCCAGCCGCAGCTGGTCGTTCCCCTTGGGCACAAAGCCGACGCCGTCGCGGAAGACCGCCAGCACGGCCGCGCGCACGTCCGGGAACATCTCGGTCAGGCGGCGCAGCGGCGTGTTGAGCAGGGGCGAGCTGTTGGTGCAGTGGACGCCGATCAGGTGCACCTTGCCGTCGGCGAGCGGCACCATCTCGAACGCGCCGGGGGAGCGCAGGCGCCGCGCGATGCTGTGGGCGATCTCCACCTCCGGCGAGATGACGACGCTGATCGCCAGATGCTGTGCGGAAAACATCGCCGACCATTCCGGCTGCAGATAGGCCTGCTTGCGGATGCGGGCGATGCGCAGCGGGATGTTGAACACCGAATGGGCGACCTCGCAGGCCACCATGTTGACCTCGTCGGAATGGGTGACGGCGATCAGCATGTCTGCATCCCGCGCCCCCGCCTGGGCCAGCACATCCGGGTGCGAGGCATAGCCGACCATCCCGCGCACGTCGTGGCTCTCGTCCATCCGCTGCGCCAGCTCGGTAGAGGTGTCGATCACCGTGATGTCGTTGTCTTCCAGCGCGAGGTGCCGCGCGATGCTGGCTCCGACCTGCCCGGCCCCACAGATGATCACCTTCATGCGCCCGCCCCCGGCCTGTCCACAATGCACTCCGGCCCAACCGGCCAATGTCAGCAAATGACGGCAAAGGCGAAGCGTTGCAAGCCAAAGCGGATCGGACAGGACCGGGGCGGCCGGGGAAGACGTGCAAAAACCTTCGCGCAGGCCTGTTCATGGTGTGCTCCCCCGGCGGGCGGTTCGGTGGCAGGATGCGGGGCGGAGCCTCCGTGAACCGACAATAATGAAGGAACGTCCATGTTGAAGCTGCGCTGGAGCCCCACCTCGCCCTATGTGCGCAAGGTGATGATGGTCGTCATCGAACGCGGGTTGGAGGATCGGGTGGAGCGGGTGGCGACCGATCCGTGGTCGGCCGATACCGACCTGCCCAGGGAAAACCCGCTGGGCAAGGTTCCCGCCCTGACGCTGGAGGATGGCACCACCCTGTTCGACAGCCCGGTCATCGTCGAGTATCTCGATTCGCTCGGCGACCGGGCGCCGCTGTTCCCGCCTGCAGGGCCGGCACGCTGGACCGCGCTTCGGTTCCAGGCGATCGCCGACGGCATCTGCGACGCCGCCATCCTCCGCCGGCTGGAATCCATGCGCCCCGACGGCGAGAAGTCTGAAGGCTGGATGGAGCGCCAGCGCAAGGCGGTCGCCCGCGCGCTCGACCTGCTGGAGGCCGACGCGGCGGAACTGGCCGGCGAGGCCACCATCGGCACGCTCGCCGTGCTGGCGGCGCTCGGCTATCTCGATTTCCGTTTCGGCCACGAGGACTGGCGCGAAGGCCGCCCGGCCCTTGCGTCCTGGTTCGACAAGGCAGCGGACCGCGACAGCCTGCGGCGCACCGCACCGCCGGTGTAACGTCCGCAATAAGTCGAATGTCCTGCCCTGAAAACGCGTAATAAAGCGGCGTCCCGCACCAGCGGGCGCCGCTTTTGCTTCGCAGCGCTGTTTACGTTCGATTCACCATGACTGGCCAATGGTCGGCCATCGACCATCGCCCGGACCGGCGATTTCGCGGGCGCAACGATGTTTCGATTGTGCGTCGCGAAAACTTCATCGAACCGTCACCCAAACATACAAAGAGAGGGGCTACCCATGGCGTCGGCCGGGCCGCGGAGAACCGCGGGTCCGGTGCGGACAACCTCCAGACCACGGGTGGCCCACATGGCAGATCGCGCCGACCAGCGCCGGCGATCCGGCATCAAGTCGAAAATGCTGATCGCCTTCGGCACCGTGGCGGCACTGCCCTGCATCGCGGCGGTCGTCGGCTGGATGTCCTACGGCGCGGTCCGGGGCCATGTCGCCGACATCACCGGAACGCAGGTGCCGGTGCTCAGCGCCGCGCACGGCCTCGCCACCACCACGGCGCGGGTGCTGGCGCTGGGGCCGCTGATCGACGCCGCGTCGTCGGAGGAGGATTTGACCCGGCTGCGCAGTGCCGTGGCGGCGCAGCGCGGGGAGCTGGACGGCCAGCTTGCCCGGCTGGCCGATGGGCATGGCGATATCGGCCGCATGGGCGAACTGGCGGCCACCGCGCGTTCGCTTCTGGGCACCATCGACGCGCTGGGCGCGGCGACCGGCCGCCGGCTGAGCCTGCAGGAACAGCGCAGCGCCCGGCTGGCGGAGTTGAGCGACGCCCATGCCCGGCTGCTGGCGGCGCTGAAGCCGGACATGCAGGCGTCGCGCGAACAGCTTGCCCAGGCAATCGCCGCGATGGTGGAGGCGACCTCGCAATCCTCCGAGGCGATCGGCGGCGAACTGGGGCAGACGGTGATCCCGCTGTTCCAGCTGCGTGGCGCGGAGGCGGCGCTGACCAAGGCGCTGCTGATCGGCGCCTTCGAGACCGACCGGTCCAAGGTGATGTCGCTGTCCACCGACTTCGATTCGGCGCTGTCCGACCTGCAGGGCGCCCTGCGCCCGCTGTCGAAGAGCGAGGCGGCCGCTCCCGTCGTCGCGGCGATCAACGAACTGGCGGCATATGGTGACGGCGACAAGAGCGTCTACACCCGCCGCGTCCGCCAGCTGACCCCCGGCATCGGGGAGGCGGAAGCGCACAAGCTGGCGGAGGCCCAGGCCGCCGCCGTCGATGAGATCGTCCGGCTGGACCGCGACGCCAACAGCCGGATGCTGCCGCTGATGCTGAACTCCCGCGGGCGCATCGCAGAGGCCGGAAGCGCCATCGCGGAGCGGATGCAGGATCTCTCCACCAATGTGGTGCCGGAGGCGCAGCACCGCTACACCGTGCTGAGCGGCCTGATGGCCGACGCCAACCTGCTGGCCGGCAAGCTGGCCGAGGCTGGCAATGCGGAAACGCCGGCCCGTCTGGCCGCCGCGCGCCGCACGCTGGACCCGCTGGCCGCGACCATCCGCAAGTCTCTGCAGGACGGGCAGGGCGATCTGGGTGCCGAGGTCCGCCGGTTGGCCGAACGGCTGCTGGCACTGGGCTTCGGCGACGACGGCATCCTGGCGCTGCGCGGCGGCGAACTGGCGGCCTATGCCGAAAATGCCGCGCTGATCGACAGCAACCGCAGCACCGGCGCCGCCCTGACCGGGATGGTCGACGGGCTGGTCCAGGCGGCCGAGCAGGCGACTGCTGACGGGGCCGAAGCCGCCCATGCCGCGCTGGAGCGCACCAACCAGGTGCAGATCCTGCTGGCGACGGCCGGCGTGCTGCTGGCCGGTCTGATCGTCTCGCTCTATGTCGGGCGCCGCGTCGTCGGCCGGATGGAGGCGCTTGCCGACGCAATGCGCCGGGTCGCCGCCGGCGACCTGACGGTGGAGCAGAAGGCCGATGGCAACGACGAGATCACCGACATGGCTCGCGCCCTGTTCGTCTTCATCGCCAACGCCCGCGCCATGGAAGAGGCGCATGAGAAGGTGGAGATCGAACGCCGCAACGCCGCGTCGGCCCGGCGGACCAGCATGCTGGAGATCGCCGACCAGTTCGAGAGCAACGTGCTGAGCAGTGTCGAGACGCTGGCGGACGCTGCCCGCCAGATGGCGGCGCGGGCCCGCTCGCTGACCGACATCGCCGCCAACGCCAACGACCGCGCCGAGGCCGCGATGCAGCTGTCCGGCGAGATGGCCGCCGGAATCCAGCAGGTGGCGACCGCCGCGTCCGAAATCTCGCAATCCATCGCCGAGATCAGCAAGCGCACCGGCGAATCGGCCCGCATCATCGGCGACACCGCCGCCGGGGCGGAGCAGGTCAAGGCCACCGTCGCCGACCTGTCCGGCACCGCCGGCGAGATCGGTACCGTGGTGGGGCTGATCGACGAGATCGCCGGCCAGACCAACCTGCTGGCGCTGAACGCCACCATCGAGGCGGCACGCGCGGGCGAGGCCGGCAAGGGCTTCGCGGTCGTCGCCGGCGAGGTGAAGGCGCTGGCCAGCCAGACCGCCCAGGCCACCGCCGAGATCGCCCGCCAGATCGCCGCGACCCAGGCGGCCAGCCGCCAGACGGCGGAGGTGGTGGCGACCATGACCGGCAGCGTCCAGCGCATCGAAACCAACGCCTCGGCCATCGCCGCGGCGGTTGAGGAGCAGGCGACCATCACGTCCAGCATCGTCGACAGCTCCCACCGGGTCGCGGTGGGCACGCAGGCGGCATCGGACCATGTCGCCGGCCTGTCGGAGGCCGCGGCCAAGGTGCGCGCCCAGGCCGGCGACGTGCTGCAGGTGGCGGAAAGCCTGTCGCACGAGGCGACCAGCCTCGGCTCCGCCGTGCATCTGTTCCTTCAGGAAATCCGGGCGGCGCGATGACCATCGCGAAGCCGGCAAGAATGGGTCGGTTTCATAAAACTGACACGTAAACAAAACAAACCCGTCACCAGCGGTGGCTATGGTCACCGCGACGAAGAAGGCGGGTTACGACCTCCGGCGAAGGCCGGGATTTTCCCAAACCCAACGACACCGTCCAAACCTATCGGGAGTTTTGCCGTGAAAACCATGACCTCGGCGTTCGTTCGTTGCGCCGCCTTCGGTGCCCTGGCCGTTCTGTCCGTGTCGGTCGCTCCGCTGTCGGTCGCCTCGGCCGCCGACATCTCCGGCGCCGGCGCCACCTTCCCGTACCCGATCTATGCCAAGTGGGCCGACGCCTACAAGAAGGAGACGGGCACGGGCCTGAACTACCAGTCGATCGGTTCGGGCGGCGGCATCAAGCAGATCAAGGCCAAGACGGTCACCTTCGGCGCGTCGGACATGCCGCTGAAGCCGGAAGAGCTGGAGCAGGCCGGCCTGATCCAGTTCCCGATGATCATGGGCGGCGTCGTTCCGGTCGTGAACCTGAAGGGTCTGAAGTCCGGCGAGGTCAAGCTGTCGGGCACGGTTCTCGCCAACATCTACATGGGCGAGGTCACCAAGTGGAACGACCCGCAGATCAAGTCGCTGAACCCGGACGTCAACCTGCCAAACACCGCCATCGCGCCGGTGTACCGTTCTGACGGGTCGGGCACCAACTTCCTGTTCACCGACTACCTGTCGAAGACCAGCCCGAAGTTCAAGACCCAGATCGGCGCCAACACCTCCGTCCAGTGGCCGGCCGGCATCGGCGCCAAGGGCAACGAAGGCGTGGCCAACATGGTCAAGCAGACGGACGGCTCGATCGGCTACGTCGAATACGCCTACGCCAAGCAGAACAACATCACGTATCTCGGCCTGCAGAACAAGGACGGCAAGACCGTCGTGCCGAAGATCGAGGCCTTCCAGGCCGCCGCGGCGAACGCCGACTGGGCCAACTCCAAGGGCTACTACGTCATCCTGACGGACGAGCCGGGTGCGGAGAGCTGGCCGATCACCGGCGCCAGCTTCATCCTGATGTACAAGAACCCGCAGGATGTCGCGACCTCGGCCGAAGCGCTGAAGTTCTTCGACTGGGCGTACAAGAGCGGCGCCAAGATGGCCACCGATCTGGATTACGTGCCGATGCCGGAAGCGGTCGTCTCCTTGGTCCAGAAGACCTGGTCGCAGTCGATCCAGGCCGACGGCAAGCCGATCTGGACCGCGTCGGCCAAGTAACCACGGCCAACCCGACCCCGGGATGCGCCGTCAGACGGTGCGCCCCGGGGGCATGATCCGCCGGTGGGGACGGAAATTTCGCCGCCCCCACCGCACGCCTCACGGAGCGGCCATGACCGAGATCGCGCTGACTTTGACCGACGCACACGCTTCCACCGCCCGACGGGCCCGCCGCCAGCGCCTGCAGGATGCGGCTTTCCGCAACGCCACGCTCTTCTTTGCGCTGCTCGTCCTGTTCATCCTGGGCGGCGTCACGGTTTCTCTCATCGACGGCGCGCTTCCGGCACTGCGCACGTTCGGCTTCGGGTTCGTCACGACCGAAGTCTGGAACCCGGTGTCGGAGGAATTCGGCGCGCTCGCCCCCATTTACGGCACGCTGATCACCTCGGTCATCGCCATGGCTGTCGGCATTCCGGTCAGCTTCGGCATCGCGCTGTTCATCACCGAGATGTGCCCGGCCTGGCTCAAGCGACCGCTCGGCGTCGCGATCGAGCTGCTGGCCGGCATTCCCAGCATCATCTACGGCATCTGGGGCCTGTTCGTCTTCGCCCCCTTCATGCAGTCGACCATCCAGCCCTTCCTGATCGCCACGGTGGGGCAGGTTCCGGGAATCGGCAACCTGTTCATGGGCCCGCCCTACGGCATCGGCATCCTGACCGCCGGCCTGATCCTGGGCATCATGGTGCTGCCCTTCATCACCTCCATCACCCGCGACGTCTTCGAGACGGTGCCGCCGATGGTGCGCGAATCCGCCTACGGGCTTGGCGCCACCACCTGGGAAGTGGTGTGGAACGTGGTGCTGCCCTACACCCGCACCGGCGTGATGGGCGGCGTCATGCTGGGGCTGGGCCGTGCGCTGGGCGAGACGATGGCGGTCACCTTCGTCATCGGCAACGCGCACCGCATCAGCTCCTCCATCATGGCGCCGGGTACGACGATTTCGGCCTCCATCGCCAACGAATTCACCGAGGCGGTCGGCGACGTCTACACCGCGTCGCTGGTGGCGCTGGGCCTGATCCTGTTCCTGATCACCTTCGCCGTGCTGTCGATCGCCAAGCTGATGCTGCTGCGCCTGCAGCGCCAGGCCGGAGTCTGAGGCCATGAGCATGTCAACTTCCGCGACGCTGGCCGCTCCGGCCGGCGGCCTGTACAACCGCCGCCGCATCGTCAACAAGGTGGCGCTGGCCCTGGCGCTGGGCGCCGCCGGCTTCGGCCTGTTCTGGCTGGTCGCCATCCTGTGGACGCTGCTCTACAACGGGCTGTCGGCGATCAACATCGCCCTGTTCACCGAGAACACGCC
This sequence comes from Azospirillum largimobile, assembly GCF_977007025.2. NCBI lineage: Bacteria > Pseudomonadati > Pseudomonadota > Alphaproteobacteria > Rhodospirillales > Azospirillaceae > Azospirillum > Azospirillum largimobile. Next base: position 358,867 of record NZ_CDRMUA020000006.1, on the reverse strand, counting down.
GCCGCCGGGCGGGGAGGGCGGCCTGCTGAACGCCATCTTCGGCAGCGTCATCATGACCACTGTCGCCACCCTGGTCGGCACGCCGATCGGCATCATGGCCGGCACCTACCTTGCCGAATTCGGCCGCGACCGCAAGCTGGCCGAGGTGGTGCGCTTCATCAACGACGTGCTGCTGAGCGCGCCGTCGATCATGGTCGGCCTGTTCGTGTACGAGGTGATGGTCATCCGCATGGGCCATTTCTCGGCCTGGGCGGGGGCCATGGCCCTGGCGGTCATCGTCATCCCCGTCGTGGTCCGCACGACCGAGGACATGCTGAAGCTGGTGCCCAACAGCCTGCGCGAGGCCGCGGCCGCCCTTGGCGCGCCGCAGTGGAAGGTGATCACCATGGTCGCCTACCGCGCCGCCCGCAACGGCATGATCACCGGCGTCCTGCTCGCCATCGCCCGCATCAGCGGCGAGACGGCGCCGCTGCTCTTCACCGCCCTGAACAACCAGTTCTGGAGTGCGGACATGAACGCGCCGATGGCCAACCTGCCGGTGGTCATCTTCCAGTACGCGATGTCTCCCTACGAGGACTGGCGCCAGCTGGCCTGGGGCGGCGCGCTGCTGATCACGGTCGCCATCCTGCTCCTCAACATCGGCGCCCGGCTGCTGGCCGGTCTCGGCTCGACGAGAAAGTAACCATGACGATGACCCACATGGACGCCAACAGCCCCGCCCACGGCAGCCACGCCCACGGAAGCCACACGATGCCCCCCGGCATGATCCCCGGTGCCGGTGCCGACCGCGGAATCGCCGGCGCCGGCCTGCCCGAGAAGATCAGCATCCGCAACCTGGACTTCTTCTATGACGGCTACCGGGCCCTGAAGAACGTTTCGCTGCCGCTGTACGACCGTCAGGTCACCGCCTTCATCGGGCCGTCGGGTTGCGGCAAGTCGACCCTGCTGCGCATTCTGAACCGGATGTACGACCTCTACCCCAAGCAGGTCGCGACCGGCGAGGTCATGCTGGACGGCGTCAACATCCTGTCGCCCAAGCAAGACCTGAACCTGCTGCGCGCCCGCGTCGGCATGGTGTTCCAGAAGCCGACGCCGTTCCCGATGTCGATCTACGACAACATCGCCTTCGGCGTGAAGCTGTACGAGAAGCTGTCCCGCGCCGAGATGGACGAGCGGGTGGAGTTCTCGCTGCGCCGCGCCGCCCTGTGGGACGAGGCGAAGGACAAGCTGCGCCAGAACGGCATGAGCCTGTCCGGCGGCCAGCAGCAGCGCCTGTGCATCGCCCGCGCAATCGCGGTCAAGCCGTCGGTCCTGCTGCTGGACGAGCCGACCTCGGCGCTCGACCCCATCTCCACCGCCAAGTGCGAGGAGCTGATCGACGAGCTGCGCTCCGACTACTGCATTGCCATCGTGACCCACAACATGCAGCAGGCGGCCCGCATCTCCAACTTCACCGCCTTCATGTATCTGGGCGAGCTGATCGAGTTCGGGAACACGGAAGAGATCTTCACCAACCCGACCAAGGAAAAGACGTCCGAATACATCACCGGCCGTTTCGGCTGACGCCCATGCTCCGCCGGTCCTTCCCACCAGGGGGAGGGCCGGCGGGGAATTGTGGTTGGGTTGCATACTGGAAGCTGTTCAGGGCGGCGGTTCATTCAACCGCCGCCTTTCGTGCGATTCTGAAGTGGGGTAGGATCGGGCCGCTCACTGTGATGGCGGGAACGGCTGCGGCGTGAAGGATTTTCTTGAGTCGGAGGCCTCCGGCATCATCGTCGTGGCGCGCCTGCCGGCCGATATCCAAAGGCATCTCGGAGCCAAGACGACCCGCGTTTTCCTGTCTTCGGAGACCAGGGACAGCCATAAGAAGCACAGATGGACCCCGGAAGCCTTTGCCCGTCTCCAGGAGATTTTGGACCAAAGCGAGGTTCGGGAGGATCGCGAGAGGCACGTGATCGTTGCGCACCATGATGCGGTCTGGTGGTGCGCAGTCGTCAAAGTGACTGTGGATCGCAAGGAGGTCTATCTTCAGTCCCTGCGGCGCAGCAACAACGACCAGATCGCAAACATGCGAGCGCGCGGAGTTCTGATTCGCCGAATTAGAGGAAGGTAGCGGCTGGGGAGAGAGACACGCCCCACGGACCCGAAGGCTACCCGGCATCTCTTACTGTACGCCGCCACCTGTGTTTGAGCATAGCCGGGAAGAAGCGATTCGACAAGCGCAGGGGTTTCGAGGAGCGGTTCGGGAGAGGGACACTCTCCATGGACCCGAAGGCTACCCGGCATCTCTTGTTCGCGGCACCCGCATGAGATTGCAGCAACTCTGCATGAACATCGGCGCGGACGACAAACCACCTACGTATTTCCATAATTGGACTTATGTGTCGAAACTCCACCTGCAAGATCGAACTGTCAGTGCGCTGCGGATTGAGGACTCTGCCGCATCGGAAAGATGTTCAGAATTTTCCAAGCCGGCCGTGAACCGACAAGACCGCCGTCGCGGCGATGACCGATGCTGTCGCTTCACCCACCGGAAACAATGGGAAAGCGACAGCCATGTCCGCACCGGCCGCACCCGGCAACTCCCCCCTGCCCTGGCTTCTGCTTCTTCTGTCGGTGACGACGGGGCTGGTCGATGCCATCAGCGTTCTTGGCCTGGGCAAGGTCTTCACCGCCAACATGACCGGCAACGTCGTCTTCCTCGGCTTCGCCGCCGCCGGCACGCCGGGTTTCCTGGTCATGCCGGCGGTGACGGCGCTGGCATCCTTCCTTGCCGGCGCCCTCATCGCCGGCCGGGTCGGTCGGATTCTGGCTGGACGGCCGATGCGGCACTGGCTGCTGGCCGCGGCCCTGTTCGAGACGTCGCTGTTCTGGATCGCCGCGATCGTCGCCACCGGTTTCGATGTCGGCACGCAGGCTCCCGCTTCCGGTTTGTATACGATCATCGCCCTGACCGGGTTCGCGATGGGCTTCCGCAACGCCACGGTCCGGCAGTTGAAGGTACCCGACCTCACGACGACGGTCCTGACCCTGACCCTGACCGGGTTGGCGGCCGATTCCAGCCTTGCCGGCGGCGCCAACACCAATGCGGCACGCCGGATGGGCAGCGTCGCCGCGATCTTCCTCGGTGCCGTGATCGGCGCCGTCATGGTGACGCAGAGCGGTCTGGTGCTTCCCCTGGTCGTCGTCGGCGTGCTGGTGCTGGCGGGGACCGCGGTCTGCGCGCTCCATCCGGTGGCGGCCGCGCCGGCCGTGGCCTGACGCTGGAGATCGGACCGATGAAGGCTGGCCGACTGGAGGCATTCACCGACGGGGTGGTGGCGATCGTCATCACCATCATGGTGCTGGAGTTGAAGGTGCCGGTGGACGGCAGCCTCGCCGCCTTGGCGGAGCGCATCCCCATCCTGCTGGCCTATGTGCTGTCCTTCATCAATGTCGGGCTCTACTGGAACAACCATCACCATCTGTTGCAGGCGACCGCGCGCATCGACGGGCGGGTGCTGTGGGCGAACCTGTTCCTGCTGTTCTGGCTGTCGCTGGTGCCCTTCGTCATCCGCTGGCTCGATGAAAGCGCCTTCTCGCCGGTGGCGACCGCGGCCTATGGCGTCGTCCTCGGCATGGCGGCGGTCGGCTACAACCTGACCGAACGGGCGATCATCGCCTGCGGCGGCCGGGATTCGGCGGTGGCGCGGGCCGTCGGCTCCGACCTGAAGGGCAAGATCAGCATGGCGTTCTACGCCATGGCCATTCCCTTGGCCTTCGTCCTGCAGTCGCTGTCCATCCTGCTCTACGTGTCGGTGATCCTGCTGTGGCTGGTGCCGGACCGGCGGATCGAACGCGCTCTCGAGGAATGAAGGACGATCACCGCGTTTCGAAAAGCTCCTGGTGGAAGCACGACCGGCAACAGGGCGGCATGGAGCGTCCATCCGCCGATCTCCTCCGTGGTGCGGCTGGACGGCGGGTCCAGTCATCTGCGCACTCCTCCGAAATACATCCGAAGTCGGAAATATTTCGCTTCACAACCGGCTGCTTGCCGCCTATGATCCCGCTTCCCTGGGCGATCCCGTTCCGGCCGCCAGTTTGACCGGAATCGCATCCCCCGCCCGATTGGGGCATAGTTATCCGTCGTGTTTTGCAAGGCTCTTCCATGTCTCCCGTTCTTCGGCCGCGCAAGGCCGCGATCGCATTCATTCTGGTCACCGCAGCGCTCGACATCGTCGCGATGGGCATCGTCATTCCGGTGCTGCCGGCGCTGATCGAGGAGTTTGCCGGGCCCGATGCGCAGGCCGGCACCATCAACGGCGCGCTGGTGGCGCTGTGGGCGCTGATGCAGTTCTTCTGCTCTCCGGTGATCGGTTCGCTGTCGGACCGTTTCGGGAGGCGGCCGGTGATCCTGCTGTCGGCCTTGGGACTGGCGGTGGATTATGTGCTGATCGCGGTGGCGCCGAACATGTGGTGGCTGGTGGTCGGCCGGGCGATCGCCGGCATCACCTCCTCCAGCTTCACCACGGTGTTCGCCTATATGGCCGACGTGACGCCGCCGGAGCAGCGGGCGCGGGCCTATGGCCTGATCGGTGCCGCGTTCAGCGCCGGCTTCATTGCTGGCCCCCTCCTCGGCGGATTGTTGGGAGAGCTGTCGCCGCGCGCCCCCTTCTGGGCGGCCGGGGCGCTCAGCGGGCTGGCCTTCCTCTATGGTCTGGCCGTTCTGCCGGAATCGCTGGCGGCGGAAAACCGGATGGCCTTTTCCTGGCGCCGGGCCAATCCGTTCGGTGCGCTGCGCCTGCTGCGGTCCCACTCGGAGCTGTCGGGGCTGGCCCTGGTCAATTTCATGCTGCATTTCTCCCACAATGTCTTTCCCGCCGTCTTCGTCCTCTATGCCGCGCATCGGTACGGTTGGAGCGCCTGGGATGTCGGGCTTCTTCTGGCGGTGGTCGGCGCGCTGGACATGGTCATGCAGGGACTGGTGGTGTCCCGCGTGGTGAAATGGCTGGGCGACCGCGGCACGATGGTGGTCGGCCTGTTCGGCGGGGCCGGCGGGCTGACCTGCATGGGTCTGGCGCCGGACGGCGGCTGGTTCGCGCTGGCCATCCTGCCGAACGCGCTGTGGGGTCTGGCCATGCCGACCATCCAGTCGCTGATGACGCAGCGGGTCTCACCTTCGGAACAGGGCCAGCTGCAGGGCGCCAACATGAGCGTGGCGAGCGTTGCCGGAATCGTGTCGCCGGTCTTCTTCGGAGCGGTCTATTCCGCCTCCGTCGGGGCCGAGCCGCTGTTCCCCCATCCGGGCGCGGCCTTCGTCAGCGCGGCGCTGGTGCTGCTGGTGGGGGCGGTGATCGGCTGGGTGGTGGCGCGGCGCAACGGCCGGGCGGAAGAGGCGGACGGCGCTGCGGCCTGACCGGCGCCCCTTCCCTCTTCCCCTTCCCTGCGCCCCCTTCCCCACGGGCAACCCTTGCACCGGCTGTGGGGCGTCCCACATAGCTCCCCACACTCCCGCACAATATCCCATTGCTCCGCTGCGTTATCAGCGGTGGGAATTTGCGGGCCGACAAGGTAAGACTGTCGGCTTCCATCCGCATTGACAGCTGAGACCCGGAGAACGCGATGCTCGCGGCCCCCAACCTGTTCGCCCACCGTCCGGACCGGAGCGTGCGCCCCAAGGCGGCACCCTTCCTGCCGATGTCGCGTGCGGAAATGGACCGGCTGGGCTGGGACCAGTGCGACGTCATCGTCGTCACCGGCGACGCCTATGTCGACCATCCCAGCTTCGGCATGGCGATCATCGGCCGGCTGCTGGAAGCGCAAGGCCTGCGCGTCGGCATCATCGCCCAGCCGGACTGGAGCAGTGCGGAGCCGTTCAAGATCCTGGGCAAGCCGCGGCTGTTCTGGGGCGTGACCGGCGGCAATATGGATTCGATGGTCAACCACTACACGGCTGACCGCCGCCTGCGCCACAACGACAGCTACACGCCGAACGACGAGGGCGGCAAGCGGCCGGACCGCGCCGTCATCGTCTATTCCCAGCGCTGCCGCGAGGCCTTCAAGGACGTTCCCATCGTCCTTGGCGGCATCGAGGCGTCGTTGCGCCGCATCGCCCAGTACGACCATTGGAGCGAGAAGATCCGCCGCTCCGTCCTGGTCGATTCCAAGGCGGACATGCTGGTCTACGGCAATGCGGAACGCGCGATCATCGAGATCGCCCAGCGCGCGCTGAAGGGGGAATCGCCCAAGGCGATGACCGACATCCGCGGCACCGCCATCATGCGCTCGTCCCTGCCGGAAGGCTGGACGGTGGTCGACAGCAGCTCCATCGACGATCCGTCGGCGCCGGTGTCGCCGCGCGCCGCCGGCGCCGACCGCATGGCGGTGCGCCTTCCCAGCTTCGAGCAGGTGACGGCCGACAAGGTGCTCTATGCCCATGCCAGCCGCGTGCTGCACCAGGAGAGCAACCCCGGCAACGCCCGCGCGCTGGTCCAGCGCCACGGCGACCGCGACGTCTGGCTGAACCCGCCGCCGATCCCGCTCGAAACCAACGAGATGGACGGCGTCTACGACCTGCCCTACGCCCGGGCGCCGCATCCGTCCTATGGCGATGCGCGCATTCCGGCCTGGGAGATGATCCGCTTCTCGGTCAACATCATGCGCGGCTGTTTCGGCGGCTGTTCCTTCTGCTCGATCACCGAGCATGAGGGGCGCATCATCCAGAGCCGGTCGGAAGGCTCCATCCTGCGCGAGATCGAGCACATCCGCGACAAGACCAAGGGCTTCACTGGCGTCATCTCCGACATGGGCGGGCCGACCGCCAACATGTATCGCCTCGCCTGCAAGGACAAGGAGACGGAGTCGGTCTGCCGCCGGCCGTCCTGCGTCTTCCCGGACATCTGCAAGAACCTGAACACCGACCATTCCTCGCTGGTGCAGCTCTACCGCAAGGCCCGTGCGGTGCCGGGGGTGAAGAAGATCCACATCGCGTCCGGCCTGCGCTACGACCTCGCGGTCCGCAATCCGGAATATGTTAAGGAGCTGGTGACCCACCATGTCGGCGGCTACCTGAAGATCGCGCCGGAACACACCGAGCCGGGTCCGCTGGCGAAGATGATGAAGCCCGGCATGGGCGCCTATGACGAGTTCAAGCGGATGTTCGACAAGGCGGCGAAAGAGGCGGGCAAGAAGCTCTACCTGATCCCCTACTTCATCGCCGCCCACCCCGGCACCACGGACGAGGACATGATGAACCTCGCCTTGTGGCTGAAGCGGAACGGCTTCAAGGCGGATCAGGTGCAGACCTTCCTGCCCTCGCCGATGTCGCTGGCGACCGCCATGTACCACAGCGAGCGCAACCCCCTGCGCCCGGTGCGCCGCGTCGGGTCGGAGATGGTGTCGTCGGCGAAGGGCTTGAAGCAGCGCCGCCTGCACAAGGCCTTCCTGCGCTACCACGATCCGGAGAACTGGCCGATCCTGCGCGAGGCGCTGAAGCGCATGGGCCGCGAGGACCTGATCGGACCGGGCGAGGAGCATCTGATCCCGGCGTGGCAGCCGGTCGGCGCCACCGCCAAGCCGCGGGAGAAGGGGCCGAACGGCAAGACCTTCTTCACCCAGCAGGCAGGCCAGGGACGCCGCGTGGTGCCGCCGGTGGGCAAGCCGCCGGGTGCAAAACCGGCTGGAGGCAATCCCACTGCGCCGAAGCCTTCCGGCATGAAGCCGCGCCAGACGAATTTGAAGGGGCGCTAGCATTCGGCTTCGTTCAACCGTTCCCGCTATGGCCTGCTGCATAAGTTGTGCTAGGTTGAGTGCATCCTATCGACAGTTGGCAGAGCCATGGCGGGATGCTTGTAATCGGCGAGGCGCAGCTTAACCGCATGGTTCTTTCCGACCGCGCGCTGCTGGTTCGGGATGTCGAGGAACATCTGGCGCAATATCGGCCGGCGATTGGCGCGGCCTATCCTGCCGGCTATCTGCGCTGGGTCATCGGTGACAGCCTGGACATCGCCAGCCGCTTCGGCATCGACGATGTCCGGATGCTCCGCGTGTTCGTGCGGTTGCACTGGGACATCGCGCCGGGCTTTTACAAGCAGCCTGATATCGCGGCCGTCCTGTCGAACACCGCCCTGCCCGCGTCGGAACGCTTTGCCGTTCTGGAAACTGAGCGCTACGCCGATGCATGGAACGACGCCTGCCGGTTCGATTCGCCGGCGGAATGGCGCGCGCGCTTCTGGCAGGATCCGCCATGACGGAGGCCTATAACGACGCCCTGCAGGAGCAGGCGAAGAAAAAGATCTGGGACACCGTCAAAGAAGAAGCGAAAGGAATGTCTCCCGCGGATTATCTGGAACTGACTGCGGATATAACGGGAATCTTCGATCCGACGCCACTCAGCGATGCGGTCGGCGGGACGATATCGCTGGTGCGAGGTGATTTAATGGGTGTCGCCCTGTCGGTGGCCAGCTTCATTCCCTATGCGGGCGATGCATTGGCGAAGCCGGCCAAGATCGCCAGGCGCGCTCCCAAAACGGCGAAGCTGGTCGAGGCGCTGCTTCACAGAGGCGACAACCTCGCGAAGGCGGGCGAGAAGGCCCTGAAGGAAGCGTTTACCCTCCCCCAGGTGGCGGCGGCGCGGCAGAAGGCGCTGAAGCGGGTCCAGCAGGCCATGCTCGATGCGCGAAACAGGGTGCCCGGCTGCAGGGATTGCAAAAAGCTGGTGGACAAGGGCACGACGCGGACGCTGCAGATGCCTGCGACCGGCGGCACATGGAGAACGCCCAACGGCCTTTCGCCGCCCAACGGAACCGGAACCTTCACATTCGGGTCGCCCGTGACCCTTCCTGATGGCCGCGTGGTGAACTCCATCGATTTCAAAGGCGGCTTTCCGGATTTCGACAAATACGTCTATGGCGGAAAGAAATACAATCTCTGGGAGGTTTCAGGCAACGCCAGTACGGATGCAAGGCGCCTTGAGGAAATGATGTTGAAGATCGACCCGAACTGGACCGCTCCGAGCAAAAAATACACGCTCCATCATTTCGAGGATGGTACGGTCGGTTATGTGCCCAAGGAAATCCATGACCGCACCGGCACCGGCGTCGCGCATACCGGCGGCAATTCCATGATCAACAACGACCTGTTCTGAAGGAGGCGCAATGTCTTTCCAGATTCCGCCGGAGACGTTGGCATACTGGCAGCGGACGGGAATGGAACCGGCCAGTGACGCCGATATTGCCCTGCTCGAACAACAGCTTGGTGGAAAGGCTCCAGCCGGTTACGCGGACTTCATGAAGACGTATGGCAGCGTCGAGTTCGCTTTTCGCATCAAGAACGGCTTCGACTATGTTTATCAGATGGACGATCGAACCGAGCAGCGCAGCGAGGCCGTTTCCGTCATCAAGTCCCCAGAGCAGGCATTGACATATTACGAGGGGATAAAAAGAGACCCAAAAATCAACATGCCCGAGCACCTCCTGCCGTTCGCCATGGACTATGGACAGGGCGAGCTGCTAATCGAGTTCGGACAGCCGACGGAGCGTGTTTATTACTGGAGCTTTGACAATCACGATTGGGAGGGTGGGGTCACGAAACTGGGTTTCGTTGCCAACAGCTTCATGGATTTCATAAACGGCTTGAAGAAATTCGACGGTTGAGGAGCCTGGAATGGGCGATCCATACGCGAAAATCCTGAGCACGGATTTCGATAACCTGCCGGAGCCTGTCCGTCGGCATTATCTGGCGCCGCCGATCCTGAGTTTCGCCGTCCGGCAGAGCGGCAACGGTTTCGCGCTGGCAAATCCCGGGGAGGCCGACCGCCCGGCCCCGGAGGCTCTCATGCCCAAACTCGGCGTCAAAAGCTGGCGCGACGGTGGTACGCTAGGCATCATCTATCAGGGCGTGTCAATGCGCGACATGCTGACCTTGCTGCTTCAGCATCCGACCAGCGCCCAATCCCTGGCCGCGAGAGCCTGGACACGCACGCGAACGCCGATCTTCGTCCGCCTGTCGCGCTACGTCGATTTTTCGGACATCAGCGAAGTTCGATTCCTTGCCGGCGGGGACGGGGTCGCACGCATCAGCGCATGCCTTCGCGGCAGTACGGGACGGAGTGTGGCATCCATGTCCGGACGGCTGTCCGCCGCAGCGCGGAAGACCGCCGATGCCCTTGGGGCAGGGGCCTGGATCATGGATTTCGGCGTTCTTCCGGACGGTTCCATACGCATCGTCGACATCAATCCGGGCCTCACCCGGCACGACATCGCCGCCATCAAGGCGTGAGCGTCGCCTCCCCTCCCCGCCCTCTCAAACGAACAGTTCCATCGTCTGCGGCACGTTGCGCGGCGTCTCCCCCGCCAGGACCGCGCGGGCGACGTCGACGGCGGCGAGGAGGCCGCTTTCGGTGAAGGGCTTGGGCAGGCAGCCGATTCCGGTGAGCGGGCCGTCCTTCTTCAGCTCGTCGCGGAACGACGTGATGAACAGGCACGGCACGCCGAGCGCGTTCAAACCACGCGCGGCGTCTATGCCGTTGGTGCCTAAGCCCAGATGCACGTCGACCAGCGCCAGGTCCGGCTTGTCGGCCTCGGCCATCTCCACCGCCTCCATCGCGGTGACGGCGGGGCCGATGACGTCGTGGCCGACCGATTCAAGGTAGAGTTGCTGTTCCAGCGCGATCAGCACCTCGTCCTCCACCAGCAGGATCTTCATCCGTCAATCTCCTCGGCGGAGGAAGCTTCCAGCAGCGGCACCGCGTCCGGCACCGGAAGCTCGATTCGGAAGGTGGTCCCCTGCGGGGTAGTGTCGATGTCCACGCTGGCCCGGATCTGGCCGGCGAGGCTGGAAACCAGGCGCATGCCCAGGCTGCGGCTCTTGCGGATGTCGAAATTGGACGGCAGCCCCGGACCGCGGTCCGACACGGTCAGGGACAGGTCGTCGCCCTCGCGCCGGAAGGTCACCGTCACTCGTGCCGGTCCGCCTCCGCGATGCTTCACCGCGTTGGTGATCAGCTCGTTCGCGATCAGGCCCAGCGGTGCGGCGTGGTCGATCGGCAGATCGATGACCTCGGACCGCACGACGATGTCGCACATGCTCTCGCCGCCCGAGGCGCGGGCCAGATCCTCGCACAGCTCGTTCAGGTAGGTGCCGAACTCGATGGTCTGGAACTGGTCAGCCTGATAGAGCCGGTTGTGGACGCGGGCGATCGCCTCGATGCGGCTGCGGGCGTCCTGGAAATGCACCCGCACCGCCTCGTCCGGCAGGCTGAGAGTCTGCAGGGTCAGGAGGCTGGACACCAGTTGCAGGCTGTTCTTGACGCGGTGGTTGACCTCGCGCAGCAGGGTCGATTTCTGGCCGACCAGCTTGCGCAGCGCCGCCTCCATCGACTTGATCTCCGTCACGTCGATGTGCATCAGCACCGTGCCGCCGAAGGGGCCGGCCGGCATGGGGGCGGCAAGGCAGCGGAACCAGTGCTGGTTGCTGGTGACATATTCCGCCGACACCGGCGGCCCGCCGTCGCTCAGCAGCGTGCGCAAGCCGTCCATCACGTCGTCCGCCCGCGGGTCGGCGGTCTGGCCCTTGCCGCAATGGTCGAGGTAATCGTCGCCGACGATGCAGCCCTGGCCGAGGAAGGTCGTCTCCGGTCCCGCCTCCGCCCAGGCGCGGTTGACCGAGACGATGTGGCCGGACCGGTCGAGCACCGCGATGAAGGCGGGCAGCGCATCCAGCGTCGCCTTGGTCTGCTCGGCCAGCTGCCGCATGGCGAGCGCGCTGGCCCGCAGTTCCTCGCGGGTGCGGCGGCGCTCGGTGATGTCGCGCAGGATCCCGGTGATGAAGCTGCGCCCTTCCGATTCCCAGCGCGCCATCGACAGTTCCAGGTCGATGTGGCTGCCGTCGCGGCGCCGTCCGGACAGTTCAACCGGCTGGGTGACGGCGTCCAGGCTGCCGGAACTGCCCGGGCCGCTGTGCTCGGCCATGGCGATCCAGTCCGGCGCGTCGTCGCCCAGCAGCACCGTCACGTTCTGCCCGATCAGCTCCTCCGGCCGATAGTCGAACTGGCGGGTTGCGGCGCCGTTCATCCACTGCACCATGCCGCGGGTGTCGGTGGTGAGGATGGCATCGGGAGCCGTATCGACGATGGCGCGGTAGCGGGCGTCGCGCTGCTCGCGCAGGACGCGCTCGCGGTTGACCGACGCGGTGACGTCGGTCACCTGGATCAGGCAGCGCGCCTCTCCTCCGGCCACCCCTCCGGTCGTCTGGGCGTGGGCCGGCAGCGGACGGATCACCACATTGTGGACCATCCGCCGCCCATCCGGCAGGCGCAGCGGGAACAGCATCGGGTTCAGCGTATGGGACAGCACGCCGGGCGCCCCGGTCGCCAGCGTGTCGCGCACCGCGATGTGCAGGCGCGATTCGCGCAGGTTCGGCAGCGCATCGAACAGGTCATGCCCAAGGATTTCCCGGGCGGTCAGGGTGGAGGCCTGCTCCATCCAGCCGTTCCAGTACAGGACCCGGCAGTGGCGGTCGAGAAGCAGGATACCTGCATCCAGCGCCCCGAGGACGTCCAAGGCCCACATCGGTTGTTCAGGCAATCTGGGGACCATGCGGCGTTCCGGCGGATGTGGGATCTTCGGAGGCGATGCCTTCGATGAAGGCGTGGATCAGCAGCTGCAGCGACTCCAGCGAGGAGACCCCCATCAGCAAGGCGATGTAACCGCGGATGCTGCGGCTGCGGATCGTGAAGTCGATGTAGAGGAACAGCACCAGTTCATCGGAGTCCCCCGCCTTGTCCTTCAGGATGTTGGCGCCGTCGCCGCGCAGCACCGCCGGCAGCGAGATGGTCAGCCGGTCCTTCAGCGCGTTGGCGACCACGACGAGGCAGCCGTTGAGGATGATGTTGCCGATCTCCGCCAGGGCGTCCTGTTCCAGATCGACGATTTCCGCCAGGGTGAGGTCGCCGCCCAGCACCGCGCGGGCCAGTTCCAGGCTGTTGGCCTCCGGAAAGATCAGCATGGCGCGCCCGTCGAAGGAGCCTTGGAACTGCTGCTCCACCGCCACCAGTCCGCTGCGCTCGCGCGCGCTCAGGAAATCGGAGGCTTCCTGCCGGCTGACGATGTCCACGGTCGGGACGGACAGCAGAACCTGGTCGTTGACCATGCGGCTGAGATGGGTTGCGGCGCGGCCGACCCCCATGTTCACCAACTCGGTCAGCGCATCGCGCTCCAGGTCGGTCAGTTCCACCATCTCTCGGCGCCTGTTCATTCTTGGTCTCGGCTTCACAACCGGCGCCGCCCGGCGGTCGCATCCAGAATGTGGCCTATCGACCGGAAAAAGGGCACCCCCGTCAATGTCATATGTTAAGTCGGCGACGCCATAGCCGGTATAGCCGCCCCACTTCCCACAATGGTCAGCCCAACGATCCACAAACTCATGTGCCAAGTTCGGAACGTTCGGCAGCACATCGGCGTTCTAACGCAATATTGCTTTAGAGACGTAATGACATGGCTCGGCTGCTGTTCGAGGTGACGACAGGCCCGTCGAGCAGCACCGTCTCCAGGGGACTTGTCTGCAGGGGGATGGCGACTCCACATCATGCACGGCGCCTGTGCGATGGACGCCGCGCGAGATGATGGCGCGAGGAGATGGCGATGACCCCTGAGGAACGCACCCTTCTGTCCGACCTGTTCCGCCGCCTGCGCGAGGTGGAATCCCAACCGCGCGACGGCGAAGCGGAGGACTTCATCCGCCGGTCGGTCCAGGACCAGCCGCTGTCCGCCTATTACATGACGCAGACCGTCCTGGTTCAGCAGCAGGTGCTGACTGCGGCGCAGACCCGGATCGAGGAGCTTGAACGGCAACTGCGCGACCGCCCGGCCCAGCCGGCGCCGTCCGGCGGCAGCTTCCTGTCGAACGCGCTCGGCATCGGCCGCAGCCCGTGGAGCCGGGGTGCGGAGCCGCCCTCCGCTCCTACTCCGCAGCCGCCTCAGCCGCCTGCCGGCCGCAGCCCGTGGGGTGGCGGACCCGGCGCGGCCTACCCGCAGCAACCCTATGCACCGCCTCCTTTCCCGCAAGCCGGCATGGCGCCCGGAATGGCCCCTGGACTCGCGCCGCGCGGCGGCGGCTTCTTCGCCGGGGCGGCACAGACGGCGGCGGGCGTGGCCGGCGGCATGCTGGCGGCGAGCGCCATCTCCTCCCTCCTGCACCATTCCCCCGGCCCCTTCGGTGAGGCGGCGGCGCAGACACCGGTCAGCGAGACGATCAACGAGACGGTGATCAACAACAACTACGGCGGCGATCAGGGACCGCAAACCGACGCGGTGCAGGATGCATCCTACGACCCGGGCCCGCCGCCGGCAGACGATGCGTCATTCGACGACGCGCCCGTCGATGAGGGCGGCAGCGACGGCGGGGGTGATTCCTGGATCTGACCGTCGCCTGACGGCTCACCCCTCGTCGCTGTAGCGGTTGGCGATGTCCTTGAACTCGTCCTCCAGCGCGGTGAAGGCGGCGACGACGGCAGGGTCGAAATGGCTGCCGCTGCCCTCGCGGATGATGGCTGCCGCTTTCTCGTGCGGGAAGGACGGCTTGTAGCAGCGCCGGCTGATCAGGGCGTCGTAGACGTCGGCGACCGCCATCAGGCGGGCCGACAGCGGAATCGCCTCCCCTGCCAGCCCCTGGGGATAGCCGGCGCCGTCCCAGCGTTCGTGGTGGCCGTGCGCGATCTCCCGCGCGATGCGCAGGAAGGAGCTTTCGCCGGCAGCCCTTTCGCCGGTGGCAATGTCCGCCTGCCCTTCGGCGGCGAAGATGGCGTCGTGGCCCAGCGCGGCGTGGGTCTTCATGATTTGGAATTCGTCGTCGGTCAGCTTTCCCGGCTTCAGCAGGATGGAATCCGGGATGCCCACCTTGCCGACATCGTGCAACGGCGCCGACTTGTACAGCAATTCGATGGTTTCCTCGTCCAGCTGACCGGCATAGCGCGGGTCGCGGCTGAGATGGAGGGCGAGGGCGAGCACATAGTTCTGGGTGCGGCGGATGTGGTTGCCGGTCTCGTTGTCGCGGGTCTCCGCCAGCGAGGCCATGGCTCGGATGGTGGCGTCCTGGGCGCGCAGCAGGTCGCGCGTGCGCTCCGCCACCCGGTCTTCCAGTTGTCGGTTCTGGTTGGCGAGCGCGCGCTTGGCCTCGCGCAGGGCGATGTGGGTGCGGACACGCGCCAGCACCACCGGCGGGGAGATCGGCTTGGTGATGTAGTCGACCGCGCCCACTTCGAAGCCGCGGGTCTCGTCGTGGACCTGCCCCATCGCGGTGATGAAGATCACCGGCAGGTCGCGGGTGCGGGCGTCTTCCTTCAGCCGTCTGCACACCTCCACCCCGTCCATGCCCGGCATCATCACGTCGAGCAGGATCAGGTCCGGCAGCGGGTCGCCGGCCAGCCGGGCGAGCGCCTGCGGCCCGTCCTTCGCCACGATCAGCCCGTAGCTGTCGCGCAGAAGGTCGGCCATGACCTTGAGGTTGATCGGCTCGTCGTCGACGATCAGGATCCGCGGCTTGTCGCCGTTCTGAAGCGGCATGCTCATGTCGCAGTCTCCCTCAGGTCGCGAAGCCGGTCGCGCAACTCGGCAAGCGCGGTGGCGGCATCCTCGAAATCGAAGGCGCCGGCGTGGCGGTTAACCCGGTCGGCCGCCGCGGCGACCGGGCTGCCGACCAGCAGCCGGGCCAGCCCGTCGGCCATGTCGCCGGCCTCCGGGTCGCCGGCGATCAGCAGGCCGCCCAGTTGATCGGCGAGCGACAGCGCCGCCCGCAGGGTATCGCGCGGCAAGGTGGCGGATGGCAGGGTGGCGGAAGACTGAGCGGCGGGCGCATCCGCCGTCGCAGCGGCCTCCGCCGCCGGCCGGCCGAGGGTGCCGATCCCGTCCACCACCAGTGCGAGCGCGTCGGCAATCCGGTCGAGCACCCCATCCTCCAGAACGGGCGGCGAGGTCATCGCCCCCCGCTCCACCGCACCCGCCAGGGCCGACAGGTCCATGGCCCCGACGGTGGCGGCGGTGCCCTTCAGCGTATGGGACAGGCGCAACACATCCTTCCACCGCTCCTCCCGCACCGCGGTGGTCAGTCGCACCGCCTCCCCGGCATGGGTGGCGGCGAAATCGATCAGGATCCGGCGCAACAGGGCAAGATTGCCGTTCACGTTGCGCCGGGCGACGGCAAGGTCGAGCGCCGGCAGGCTTTCGGGCAGCGCCGGAGCGGCCGAGACGGCGGCCGCCACTGGCGCCGAAACCGTTCCGGCAGGAGCCCCGCCACCCAGACCGGAGCCCAACCCGCGCACCGGCTTCAGCCAGCGGGCGAGCGCCGCATAGAGCGCCTCCGGGTCGATCGGCTTGGAGACATGGTCGTTCATGCCCGCGTCCAGGCAGCGCTCGCGGTCGCCGGCCATGGCGTGCGCGGTCATGGCGACGATGGGCAGGGCCGACAGCTCCAACTCGCGCCGGATCAGCCGGGTGGTCTCGTAGCCGTCCAGCCCGGGCATCTGCACGTCCATCAGCACGAGGTCGAACTTGACCTCGCGCAGGCATTGCAGGGCCTCCTCGCCGCTGCCGACCACCATCGCCTCGATGCCGACCAGTTCCAGAAGGCCGCAGGCGACCTGCTGGTTGACCAGATTGTCCTCCACCAGCAGGACGGTGCGCCCGACCAGCGCCGACAGTTCCGTCGATTGGGCCGGGTCGTGGATGCGGCGGACGGCGTCCGCCATGCGGGGGCCGGCGCCGCCGAGCGCCATCATCACCGAATCGAACATGGCCGACGGCGTCACCGGCTTCTCCAGTACGGCGGTGACCGGCCCGCCGCCGGGCAGCGTTTCCTCAAGGGCGCCCTGCACGCCGTCGGCTCCATAGGCCGTGGTCATCACCACCGGCGGCTGGACGCCCGGCAAGGCGCGCAGGCGGCGCAGCGTCTCCACCCCGTCCAGGTCGGGCATGCGCCAGTCGAGCACCACCAGCTCCACCGGCGGCTGGCTGCCTGCCTGCCCATCCTCCAGCCGGCGGAGCGCCGACAGGCCGTCCGCCACCGCTTCCACGGTCAGGCCGAAGCGCTCCAGCATGTCGGTCAGGATGGAGCGTACGGCGTCGCTGTCGTCGACCACCAGCACGCGCCGGTCCATCAGGTGGCGCGGCAGCCGTTCGGCGGCGGTCTCTCCTGCCGCGACGCGGCAACGGACGGAGAAGCGGAAGATGCTGCCCTCCCCCTGCCGGCTTTCCACCGACACGCGGCCGCCCATCAGCTCCACCAGTTGCCGGCAGATCGCCAGCCCCAGCCCGGTTCCGCCGAACCGCCGCGTGGTGGAACTGTCGGCCTGGGTGAAGGGGCGGAAGAGCACCGCGGTCTGATCCGGCGACATGCCGATCCCGCTGTCGCAGACTTCCACCTCCAGCCGGTAATCGTCGCCGGTGCCGATGCGGCCGGCCACGGTCACCACCACCTCGCCCCGCTCCGTGAACTTCACGGCGTTGGAGACGAGGTTCAGGATCACCTGCCCCAGCCGCAGCGGATCGCCCACCAGCGTGCCCGGCACGTCGCCGTTCAGGTCGACGATCAGCTCCAGCCCCTTCTCCCGCAGCTTGGGCAGGACGACGGTCGCCACCTCCTGCAGGACGTCGCCGACGTGGAAGGGGATCGCCTCGATGGTCAGCTTGCCGGCCTCGACCTTGGAGAAGTCGAGAATGTCGTTGATGATGCCGAGCAGGCTGCGCGAGGACGCATGGATCTTGTCGAGGTAATCGCGCTGCCGCGGCGTCAGGTCGGTCTTCATCATCAGGTGGCTGAGGCCGATCACCGCATTCATCGGCGTGCGGATCTCGTGGCTCATGTTGGCGAGGAAATCGCTCTTCTGCCGGTTGGCGCGGTCGGCCTCCTCCTTGGCGCGCGCCAGTTCGTCCTCGGTGCGCTTGCGGTCGGTCACGTCCTTGTGGATGCCGGTGATGCGGGTGGGCCGGCCCGCTGCGTCGCGGTCCGTCACCTTGCCGGCCGACAGGATCCAGACCCAGGCGCCGGACTTGTGGCGCATGCGGAACTCGACCTCATAGACCGCGACGCGCCCGGCGACATGCTCTTCCAGGATGGCGAGAACCCGGTCCCGGTCGTCCTCGTGCAGCAGCCCCAGCCAGGTGGCGCCGCAGGGCGGCAGTTCGCCGGGGGCGTAGCCCAGCATGCCGAGCCAGCGGTCGGAGAAATAGGCATGGTCGGTCACCGGGTTCCAGTCCCACAGCCCGGTGTTGGAGGCGTCCAGCGCCACGGTCAGCCGCTCCTCGCTCTCCTGCAGGGCGGTCAGCATGCGCTGGCGTTCGGTGATGTCCTGGAAGACGGTGACGGAGCCGACGATGCGCCCTTCCTCGCGCAACGGCACCGCCGTGATGGCGATGGGGAAGACGGTGCCGTCTCGCCGGACGAAATGGTCGGTTTCGGAGCGATAGGAGTCGCCGCGCCGGACGCTGTTCAGGACGGCGCAGTCCTTCCGGTCGACCGGCTGCCCTTGCGCATCCTTGTAGTGGACCGCGTCATGCAGGGTCAGCCCGCGCAGGTCCTCCAGCGACCAGCCGAGCAGCCGTTCCGCTTCCGGGTTCAGGAAGGTGCAGAAGCCGTTGCGGTCCAGCGAGAAGACGCCCTCGCCCATGCTGTCGGTGATGCTCTGCAGGAAGCGGCGGCTTTCCTCCAGTTCCGCTTCCATCCGCTTGCGTTCGGTGATGTCGGTGCGGATCGCGATGTACTGGTGCGGCTGTCCGTCGGTGGTCAGCAGCGGCACGATGGTGGCGGCCACCCAATAGTCTTCGCCGGCCTTGGTCCGGTTGCAGATCTCGCCGTGCCAGACCTGCCCGTCCATGATGGTGTGCCACATCTCCGCGAAGAAGCCGGACGGGTGGCGGCCCGAATTCACGATGCGGTGCGAACGGCCCAGCAGTTCGTCGCGGGAAAAGCCGCTGATCTGGCAGAACTTGTCGTTGGCGTAGGTGATGATGCCGCGGTGGTCGGTGATGCTGACGATGGCATGCTGGTCCAGCGCGAATTTCTGCTGTTCCAGCGCCCGCTGGGCGGCGGAGCGCTCCTCCACCAGCCCTGCCATCAGCTGACTGAGCCGCTCCAGGCTGTCTGTCGGGCTGCTCTCGGCGGAATCCGGCAGCTCCGGGCGGCCGTCGGCGCGCAGCAGGCTGTTGGCGACGCCGCGCAGGCGGCGGATCGCATGGGCCTGGGTCGCCGCCTCCCGCCGCAGCCGCTCGTTGGCGTCCGCCAATTCCTCCGAACTCAGTTGAAGGCTGCGCGCCCGCAGGGTCAGGTCGCGGTCCGCCTGCTCATAGCTCTGGCCGATGCGCCCGAACAGGGCCGGCAGTTCCGCCAGCATCCGTGCCGCCTCCGGCGACAGGCCGGTCCGGCCGGCAAGCGCCTTCAGCTCCGCCAGCACGGACTCCGCCGCCTCCGCGCTTTGCAGGCCCAGCACGCGCTTGAACTGGCTTTGCAGCAGGCGGTGCATGCGCTCAGCGTTCCGTCAGCAAGGCGACCGTCATCGTCTGGTTGTGCAGCCGGCAATCGACCAGATCGCGCATCGGCCCGATCTCCCCATAGGAGTAGAAGCCGGTCAGCAGGGTGCCGGCCCCCAGCCGGTCGGCCACCGCCTGCACCTCCTCCTCCACCCGGTCGCCCAGCACCAGCTTGCGCCCGACGCAGCTGACCAGCAGGGCGAGCCGGTCCCCCTCGGCTGCCTTCCCGGTATTCGACTCCGTGCTGGCGGCGGCGATGGCCCCCGCCTGCTCCGCCCCGTCGACCAGCCCGTCCGTGCTGGCATGCATCAGCCGGAGATAGAAGCCCTCCTCCACCGTGCCGGCCAGGATCAGGCCGCCCGCAGCCTCGTCGATGCCCAGGATGGTGCGGATCAGCCCGACCGAGTCATGGTTGCCGTTCAGCAGCTCGAACGGGAACAGCAGCCCCGACGCCGGCAGGTCGCGGGCATAGTCGCCGAGATAGCGCTTGTAGACGTTCAGCGCCGGTTCCCCGTCCAGCTGCAGCAGCAGGTTGCCGACGGCCTGCGTCACCTTGCGCGCCGGCCCGAACGGCTCCCACCCGCCAACGGAGCCGAGGCCGAGATGCGGCCCGTCGCCATAGAGCCCCACCGCAACCGCACCGGCGTCGGACACGCCGGACGGCGACAGCACCAGCGTGCGTACGAAGGCGCCGCCGTCGCCGGCCAATCCGCCCGAAACCGGCACCCCGGCCGGCAGGCGCGACACCAGCCCATCGATCAACGCGCTGCCGTTCACCGCCACGCCACGGGCGAACAGCAGCACCCCCGCCAGTCCCGGCCGGGCGGCAAGCGCCTCTCCCAACGCCTCCCCCGCCGGCTGGCTGTCGTCGATGACCGCGATGCCGGCCTCCGCCGCGGCGACGGCGCCTCGTTCAAAGCGGATGGCGGTGACGGTGCAGGAGTCGTCGAGCACGCCGTCGCCGACGATCTCGCCCGCGGTGCTGCATCCGGCCAGCACCGCACCGGGAAAGGCATCGGCGAGCCTCGTCGCGAACCCCGGCGCGTCGAAATGGGCGACCGAGCCGAAGACCAGCACCAGATCGGCCTGTTGCGGGACGGGCTGCGGAGACACCTCCGCCGCCGAGGGCGCTAACACCGTCTGCCAGACCCGCATGCGTCTCCCCATCATCGACGTCTCACGCGGAAGACTAACACGGCGGTTGCGGGGGAGAAGAGCCTCTATAACGTTCGTCGCATGCGGATGGTCATAATGACGCATGCCGAGACGGCCGGTCGCAAACATGCCGCCGAAAGCGACTATGCCTACGAATGGCAGAAAATGAGAGTTCCCCCGTAAGGATCTGTCAACCACACTGCAGTATGGTTGGTCTGCCAAGCAGTGCAGGTCTGGATCAAATCGCGCAAGCGGGAACCGGCGGCCGCAGGAGCAGGAACGAACAAGACGGGCGCCAAGCCCGGCCAGTCACATCATTCCGGGGGAGCAGGGACGAAACATGACGATCGATGTCCGCCACGACAGCATGATGCCGGACCGCAAGGACGGCGAGCCACGCGCCCGCCGCCTGGGCGTCCGCGGCAAGCTTCTGCTCGCCTTCGCCGGCATGGCCGGCATGACGGTCGCCGCCAGCATCGTCGGGCTGACCTCCTTTTCCGCCGTGGAGGCGCCGCTGACGCGGATCGTCGGCACCGGGCTGCCGGAAATGGAACTGGCCAAGCGCCTGTCCGGCGAAAGCAGCGGCATCGCCGCCGCCGCCCCGGTGCTGGATGCCGCCGAGACGCAGGCCGAGCGCGAGCGTGCCTATCGCGACATCATGGGCAGCGCCAAGACGTTGGGCGCCCTGGTGGACGAGTTGGGCAATCGCCGGCCCGGCGATGCCCGCATTCCGGAACTGCGGGCCAAGACCCAGGCGCTGGTCGTCACGCTGGACAAGGAGAACGCCGCCGTCAACCGGCGCCTGTCGGTCCGCACCACCCGCGAGGAGATGGGTGTCGGGCTGGCCACCTCCTATGACACCTTCCTGGCGGCTCTGGCTCCCCTGACCGACCGGGCCGGCGCGACCCTGCGCGGCAAGGGCGAGGCCCTGGACGCCAGCACCGAAAGCGACATGAATGCGCTCGGAGACGCCGTGCGCTCGCTGATCACCATGTACGAGGTGCGCGGCGACCTGAGCGTCGCGTCCGAGGCGCTGACCCGCGCAGGCGGAGCCGAAACCGCCTTTTCGGTCACCCAGCACCAGCAATCCTATCTGGAAGCCGCCGCCCGCATGGTCAGCGCTGCCGCGCAGATCGGCGGCCGGCTGAGCAAGGAGACCTCCGACGGGCTGGACGCCTTCTTCCTGCTGGGCGACGGCGCCACCGGTGTCTTCGACATGCGCCGCAAGGCCCTGGAACTGCCGGTCGGCAGCGCGGAGCGCGACGGGCTGCGCCAGAAGGTGGCCGACGTGCTGGCCGACGCTGCGCGCCGTCAGGCCGTCCTGTTGGAGCAGATGGAATCGCCGCTGATGCGGTTGAAGGCCGAAATCAAGCTGTCCAGCGTCAACATCCGCTCGCAGACCCGTGATTCGATGCAGGATCTGCTGGGCGACGGATTGGCCCGCTTCCGGACATATCTGGAGCTGTCGACCTATGCCGCCGCGACCGTCGGTGCCCTGAACGAGGCGATGCAGGCCCCGACGGAAGACCGGCTGGCGACGCTGGAAGCCCGCTATGCCGCCGCCGCCAAGGCGATGGCGGAACGGTTGAAATCCTTGCAGTCGGTCGGCGACGACGGGCTTCCCAAGCTGGTCAAGAGCGCCGAGGCCCTGATCGGCTTCGGCAAGGGCGAGTCCAGCCTGTTTGCGCTACGCCAGTCGGAATTGCATGCGGTCGACGAGAACGAGCTGATCCTGGCCGAGAACCGGCAGATCGCCCAGGAATTCGCCGGGATGATCGACGCCCAGATCGCGATGATGAAGCAGGAGGCGGATTCCGCCGCTGCCGGCGCCACCGACGCGCTGTCCGCCGGCCGCATGATGTTGATCCTGTTCGCCGCCGCCAGCCTCGTCGGCGCCGCCGCGCTGGCCTGGTTCGTGGTCGGCCGCAACATCGTCGCCCGGTTGAGCGCCCTGTCCGACGCCATGCGGGCCATTGCCTCCGGCAACCTCAACGCCCCGATCCCCGCCGCCGGTTCCGACGAGATCGGCGACATGACCCGCGCGCTGATGGTCTTCCGCGACACCGCCAACGAGGCCAATGCGGCCAACGCCCGCGCCGAGACCGAACGCAGCCGGGCTGCCGGCGAGCGCCGCCGGGCCATGGTCGAGATGGCGGAGAATTTCGAAAGCAGCGTCCGCGGCGTGCTGGACCGCGTCGCGCGTGCGGCCGGCGAGATGCAGGACATGGCCCAGCGCATGAGCCGCAATGCGGAGGCCACCACCGGAGAGGCCGCGACCGCCGCCAGCACCTCGCAGCAGGCCGAAGGCAGCGTCAAGGCGGTCGCCGCCGCGACGGAGGAGCTGTCGGCGTCGATCCAGGAGATCGGCAGCCAGGTCCACGCCTCCAGCCAGATCGCCCGCAAGGCGGCCAGCGAGGCCGAACGCACCGACCGCACGGTGGAGGGGCTGTCGCAGTCCGCCAACAAGATCGGCGAGGTGGTGCAGCTGATCAACGACATCGCCAGCCAGACCAACCTGCTGGCCCTGAACGCCACCATCGAGGCGGCACGCGCGGGCGAGGCCGGCAAGGGCTTCGCGGTGGTGGCCTCGGAGGTGAAGAGCCTCGCCAACCAGACCGGCAAGGCGACGGAGGAGATTTCCAGCCAGATCCAGGCGATGCAGTCGGTGACCCAGGACGCGGTGGACGCCATCCGCTCCATCGCCGGCACCATCCGCGAGATCAACGAAATCGCCGCCACCGTCGCGGCAGCGGTCGAGCAGCAGAGCGCGGCCACCCGCGAGATCGCCCGCAATGTCGGCGAGGCCGCCGATGGCACCCAGCATGTGCGCCGCAACATCGATTCAGTGGCCCGGGCCGCCGCGGAATCGGGCGAATCCGCCACCCGCGTGCTGACGGCATCCTCCACCGTGGCGGACGAGGTGCGCTCGCTGGGCTCTCAGGTCGACAGTCTGGTCAACCGGATGCGGGCGGGCTGAAGGCAAGACGGAGGACAGGAAACCGGCTGGCCCTACCCCGTCGTCCGACCTGCGGAGCGGCGGGGTAGAGCCAGTTTTGCAATAGACCCGGCACCGGTCACTGCCGACCGCTTCTCTGGACGGTGATCTGCTGCCACAGGATCGCCGCCCCGGCACCGGCGCCGCAGGCACTGCCCCAGACAAGACGCTCTTCCTGTTCGTCGGCGGCGGTGGCTCCCGGCTGGGTGCCGACGGCACCGACCGTCCCTTGCGCCCGAACCTCGTCCGGTTGGGCCATCTGCTGCTGTTGCGACTGAGTGGTCATACCAATCCTCCTGGTGAGGCCGCGACAGCTATCAAACTATTCGTCTGCCTTCAATTCGGATTTTTGAAAGAACCCATGACTTTTTGCGGCTCAGCCATTCGAATATGCCTGCGTCATTTTGCAGCGGCGAAGACTTGAACGGCACTGCACAAGAACAGGGAAAGATTGTTGGCCAAATTGATTTTGCATCTGCTCACAAGCGAAAAAGGCCCCTCTTCCATGGGGAAGAGGGGCCCGTTCCGAAAGGTCCGGCTGCAGCTGCTGGCGGCGGAAAACAAGCCGGCGGATCAGCCGCTGTTGCGCAATCCGGCGGCGATGCCGTTGATGGTCAGATGGATGCCGCGGGCGATCTGCTCCCCGCTGTCGCTGGTGCGGTGGCGCTTCAGCAACTCGACCTGGACGTGGTTGAGCGGGTCCAGATAGGGGAAGCGGTTGCGGATCGACCGCGCCAGCAGCGGGTTCTTCTCCAGCAGGGCCGACTGCTCGGTGATCGCCAGCAGGACCTCGATGCAGTCCTGCCACTCCGCCCGGATGCGGGAGAAGATAGCGTCGCGAAGATCCGGGTCCGACACCAGCCCGGCATAGCGGGACGCGATGGCGATGTTCGACTTCGCGAGCACCATGTCCATGTTGGACAGCAGCGTGCGGAAGAAGCCCCAATCGCGGTGCATGGCGCGCAGCCGCTCCATGCCGTCGGGATGCTGGGCCAGATAGGCCTTCACCGCCGAGCCGAAGCCGTACCAGCCCGGCAGCATCAGGCGGCATTGCGCCCAACTGAACACCCAGGGAATGGCGCGCAGATCCTCGATGCTGGTCGACTTCTTGCGCGAAGCCGGACGGCTGCCGATGTTGAGGTTGGCGATCTCGCCGATCACCGTCGATTCCCAGAAATACTTCTCGAAGCCCTCGGTCTCGTAGACCAGCCCACGATAGGCCTTGAAGGCATGCTCCGACAGCTCTTCCATGGTCTGGAGGAACACATCGGTGCAGGGCTCCGCCGATTCCGGATGCAGCAGGGTCGCTTCCAGCGTCGCCGCCGCCAGCGTTTCCAGGTTGCGGCGGCCGACCTCGGGGTTGGAATATTTGCCGGCGATGACCTCGCCCTGTTCGGTGATGCGGATGGCGCCCTGAACGGCGCCGGCCGGCTGGGCCAGGATCGCCTGATAGCTGGGGCCGCCGCCGCGGCCGACCGAACCGCCGCGGCCGTGGAACAGCCGCAGCCGCACGCCATGCTTGGCGAACACCTCGACCAGCGCGATCTCCGCCTTGTACAGCTCCCAGCCGGAGGTGAGGAACCCGCCGTCCTTGTTGCTGTCCGAATAGCCGAGCATCACCTCCTGCAGGTTGCCGCGGCTTTCCAGGAAGCGCCGGTAGGTCGGGATCGACAGCAGCCGGTCCATGGTGGCGGCGCAGTTGCGCAGGTCGCCGATGGTCTCGAACAGCGGGGCGATGTTCAGGTCCAGCGCCTTGTCCTTCGGCCGCAGCAGCCCGGCTTCCTTCAGCAGGACGGCGACCTCCAGGATGTCCGACACGCCGTCGGTCTTGGAGATGACGCAGTTCACCACCGCGTCCGACCCGAAGCGGGCGCGGGCATCGGCGGCGGTGCGCAGGATGTCCAGCTCCGACGCGGTCTCTTCCGAATAGTCGGCGTAGCGCGAGGCCAGCGGCCGGTTGGTCTCCAACTCCCGCACCAGCAGTTCGATCCGCTCGTCCTCCGACAGCGCCGTGTAGTCGATACCGGCATCGGCGAAGGACAGCAGCTCCGCGACCGACCGCTCATGCACGTCCGAGTTCTGGCGCAGGTCGATGCTGGCCAGATGGAAACCGAACAGGTCGACGGCGCGGCGCAGGTGGCGCAGCCGGCCCTTGGCGAGAGCGGCCGAGCCGTTGACGGTCAACGACCGGTCGATGATGTCCAGGTCGGCGCGGAACTCGGCCGGCGTCAGGTAGGGCGGCGCGTCGCCCACGGCGTGGCGCGGTGCCTCCAGCCCGTCCAGGGTCCGCAACGTCGCGGCGACCCGCGCATAGATGCCGGAGATGGCGCGGCGGTACGGCTCCATCTTGCGGTGCGGCGACGGGTCGGGGGAGCGCTCGGCCAACTGGCGCAGCGGCTCCGACACGTCGATGACGCGGGTGCTGAGCGACAACTCGGCGCCCAGCGCGTGCAGTTCGTCGAGGTAGAATTGCAGGGCGCGGGTGCTCTGCATCCGCATTGCCTGACGCAGGACGGGCGCGGTGACGAAGGGGTTGCCGTCGCGGTCGCCGCCGATCCAGCTGCCCATGCGCAGGAAGGACGGCAGCTCGGTCGTCGCCCAGGACGGGTCCATCCGCCGCAGATGGTCTTCCAACTGGGCGTAGAAGCGCGGCATCTCGCGCAGGAAGGTGTAGTCGTAGAAGGTCAGGCCGTTCGCCACCTCGTCCGTCACCGCCAGCTTGGTGGCGCGCAGGATCGCGGTCTGCCACAGCGTCAGCACGGCGCGCTGCAGGGATTCGAGGTTGGTTTCCTCCTCCTCCGGCGTCATCGGGCCGTGGTCGCGCTCCGCCAGCAGCTTGGCGACGGCCATCTGCACGGTCAGGATGCTCTTGCGCTGCACCTCGGTCGGGTGGGCGGTCAGCACCGGGCTGACCAGCGCGCCGTCGAAGAACTCCTTCAGCTGCTGGGTGGTGATGCCGGCCTTGGTCGCCTCGTCCAGCGCATGGGCCATGGTGCCGTCGCGCGGCGACGAACCGGCGAGCGCATGGGCGCGGGTGCGGCGGATGTGGTGCTGGTCCTCGGCGATGTTGGCGAGGTGCGAGAAGAAGCTGTAGGCCCGCACCACCCGCGCCGTCTGCGGCGGCGACAGGCTGTTCAGGATCGCCTCCAGCTCCTTGCGGGCGCCCTGGTCCTCTTCGCGGTGGAACCGGATGGAGGTCTGGCGGATGCGCTCGACGATGTCGAACACCGCCTCCCCTTCCTGGCTGCGGACGGTGTCGCCCAGGATGCGCCCCAGCAGGCGGATGTCTTCGCGGAGCGGCTGGTCCTTCGTCTCGGAACTTTCCTGCAGCAGGATGGCGGACATGGGCGACGGTTTCCTGGTCGAGGATGGACGGATACGGGTCGATGCGCGAGCGCCGGATACATGAATTTGGATGATCAAATTCCGGGCAGGGGTAAGCCCCTGCGCGCGAAGTGGTCAGACCATCGGCGACAGCATGCCGATTCCTCAGGAAGTTTCAACAGTCCGTGTGCTGGTGCGAAATGATTTCCATAAGTCGTAGCGCTGTGAAATGCGACGTCGCATATGAACGGCCCGCAGCGTGGCGCTTGCTTCCCAACTAGTATGGTAGTATGCTTGACTGATTGTTTCCTCCTGCCCATGCTCCGTATGACGAAGCCGGCGGGGAGAAGGGCGGCCTGACAGGATGGCGAAGCGATGCTGAACAAGATCGACGTGGACTCCGGGGAGCCGATCGCTCGGCGCGTGTACCGGGTGCTGCGCCAAGCCATCGTGACGATGCAGTTCCGCCCCGGTCAAGCCCTGTCCGAGCAGGAGATCGCCGACCAGCTCGGCGTCAGCCGCCAGCCGGTGCGCGAGGCCTTCATCAAGCTGAGCGAGTCCGGCCTGCTGACCATCCGGCCGCAGCGCGGCACCTTCGTCGTCAAGATCTCGGTCAAGCAGGTGCTCGATGCCCGCTTCGTCCGCGAGGCGGTGGAGACCGCGGTCGTCCGCAAGGCTTGCGAGACCATCACGCCGGCTGGACTCGCCGAATTGCGCGACAACCTGAAGGCCCAGTGGGACATCGCCGACGAACCGGTGCCGGTGCGCTTCCTGGAGCTGGACGAGGCCTTCCACCGCACCATCGCCATCGGGGCGGAGTGCGATTACGCCTGGCGCATCGTCGAGGAGACGAAGGCCCAGATGGACCGCGTCCGCTATCTCAGCGTGCCCTATGCCACGCCGATCCGCCGGCTGATCTCCCAGCATCAGGCGGTGCTGGAGGCGATCGTCGCCCGCGATCCTGCCAAGGCCGAAGCGGCGATGGGCATGCACCTGCGCGAGATCCTGACGTCTCTGCCCGAATTGGAAGGCAAGTTCCCCGACCTGTTCACGCAGGAGGATGGCGTGCCGCCTCCCGCTCCCAAGGCTTCCTCCCGGTCTGCCGGCCGTTCGAAGGTTGCCGGACTGCGCTGACCGGCGCAGCATCGGCCTGTTTCCTTATCAGGACGCCATACCATTTAACTGCGGAACAATCCGGGTTGCCCTCGCCCGCAGTGTTTGACATACTACCATACAAGAATGCGAGCCAACGCCTCGCGCAATCGCTCCGCCGGGAAGGAAACCAACCCCCATGCAATCCCCTGCGACCTCTTCCCTGCCTCGTCTCGGTGCCGCCGGCCTGTCAACCCTGCCGGTGGCGGTGGCGCGGCCGGCCTATGACCGCAAGGCGCTGGAACTCGGGGTCGTCCATCTCGGCGTCGGCGCTTTCCAGCGTGCCCATCAGGCTGCCTACACCGACGCATTGCTGGAAAAGCGTTTCGGGCCCTGGGGCATTGCCGGCGTCAGCCTGCGCAGCCCCGACACCCGCGACGCGCTGGAACCGCAGGACGGGCTCTACACCGTCGCGGTGCGCGATGCGGCGGGAGAGCGGCTGCGGGTGATCGGCTGCCTGCTGGAACTGCTGGTGGCCCATGAGGATCCGCAGGCGGTGCTGGAACGGATGTGCCGCCCGTCGGTGTGCATCGTCACCCTGACGGTGACGGAGAAGGGCTATTGCCATGATCCGGCCACCGGCGCGCTGAACGAGGCCCACCCCGACATCCGCCACGACCTGGACAATCCCGGCAGCCCGCGCACCGCAATCGGCTTCCTGGCCGAGGCGCTGGCCCGTCGCCGCGCCGCCGGGCTGCCGCCCTTTACGGTGCTGAGCTGCGACAACCTGCCGAGCAACGGCGACACGGTGGCCCGCATCCTGCGCCGTTTCGCCGAACTGCGCGATCCGGGCTTCGGCGCCTGGGTGGCGGAGACCGTCGCCTGTCCGAACAGCATGGTCGACCGCATCGTCCCCGCCACCACGGAGGCCGACCGCGCCCGCGTGTCCCAGGCTCTCGGCCTGCAGGACGCCTGGCCGGTGGTGACGGAGCCCTTCACCCAGTGGGTGGTGGAGGACCGCTTCCCCGCCGGCCGGCCGGCCTGGGAGGAGGTCGGCGTCGAGCTGGTCGCCGACGTCCATCCCTATGAGACGATGAAGCTGCGGCTGTTGAACGGCAGCCACTCCACCATCGCCTATCTGGGCTATCTGGCGGGCTACGAGACGGTGTCGGACACCATGGCCGACCGCGCCTTCGCCACGCTGGTCCGCAACCTGATGGATTTGGAGACCGGCCCGACCCTGCACATGCCGCCCGGCGCCGACCTCGAGCATTACAAGGACGCGCTGATCGCCCGCTTCCGCAATCCGGCGCTGCGCCACCGCACCTGGCAGATCGCCATGGACGGCACGCAGAAGCTGCCGCAGCGCCTGTTGAACCCGATCCGTGAGCGGCTGGCCGCCGGGGAACCGATCGACCGGATGGTTTTGGCCGTCGCCGCCTGGATGCGCTACGTCGCCGGCATCGACGAGAAGGGCCAGCCCATCGACGTGCGCGATCCGCTGGCCTCCAAGTTGACGGAGATCGCGGCATCGACTGCCGGAAACCCCGACAGGCTGGCCGAGGCGCTGTTCGGCCTGACCGCGGTGTTCGGCGAGGATCTGCCGCGCGACCCGCGCTTCACCGGGCCGGTCACCGCCGCGCTCAGGCGGCTGTTCGCCGAAGGTGCCCGCGCCGTCGTCGCCGCCACCGCCTGACCCAGCTTTCAAAGCATCATCTTCTCTAGGGAGTGTTCCCGTGGTTGCCCTGACCGTCGAAAAGCCGCATGTGCTGGCCCTTCGTCCCGAAAACGCCCCGGCTGCCGGGCCGGTCAAGGCTGGCGAGGTGCTGGTCCGCGTCCAGCGCGCCGGGATCTGCGGGTCGGACCTGCACATCTACCACGGCTCCAATCCCTTCGCGGTCTATCCCCGCGTGATCGGCCACGAGTTCGCCGGCACGGTCGAGGTGGTCGGCGACGGTGTCACCAACGTGGCGGCCGGCGATCATGTGGTGGTCGATCCGGTGGTGTCCTGCGGCCGCTGCTATGCCTGCCGGGCCGGGCGCACCAACGTCTGCGCCAATCTGGAGGTGTTCGGCGTCCATCGCGACGGCGGCTTCCGCAACCATGTCGTGGTGCCGGCGGCCAATGCGGTGAAGGTGCGCTCCGACCTGCCGATTTCGATTGCCGCCCTGGCGGAGCCGCTGTCGATTGCCGCCAACGTTCTGTCGCGCACCGGCATCGCGGCCGACGACACGGTCCTCGTCTATGGCGCCGGCACCGTCGGGCTGACGGTGGTGCAGGTCGCCAAGCTGCACGGCGCCCGCTGCATCGTCGCCGACCTCGACGACAAGCGGCTGGAGCGTGCGAAGGAGTTCGGTGCGGACGTCGTCCTCAATTCCTCGCGCGTGTCGGTTCCCGATGCGGTGCGCGACGAGAATGACGGGCTCGGCCCCACGGTGGTGATCGACGGTGCCGGCGTGCCGGCCCTGCTGGAGGAGGCCTGCCGCCTTGCCAGCCCGGCCGCGCGCATCGGCCTGCTGGGCTTCTCCCCCGGCCCCTGCAACATCAGCCAGCAGGAGATCGTGAAGAAGGAGCTGACGCTGGTCGGGTCCCGCCTGAACCGCCGCCTGCTGCCGCAGGTGATCGAGTGGCTGGAGAGCGGCAAGCTGCAGCCGGCGGCGATGATCACCCAGGTCTTCCCGATCGCCGACGCGGCGAGCGCCTTCTCCCTGATCGAGACCGACCCGTCCAGCACGATCAAGGTGCAGCTCGACTTCGAAGGCTGAGAGTTCGTGAGCTTTTCTCGGCCGTCATCCCCGCGAAGGCGGGAGCCCAGACCTGCCGAATGGAGGCTTTCCCCGAGAAGCCTGGATCCCCGCCTTCGCGGGGATGACGGCCGAGAGGGCAGCCTGAAGGTTCACAGCCTCTGATCGCCCCAGTTTATCCATCGCGCAAATAAAGGCGGACCTGATCCGCCTAAAACGGAGGAGCCACGAGATGAACAGCAAGACCCCGATCTCCCGCCGTACGCTCGCCCGGAGCATCGGCCTCGGTGCCGGTCTCGCCGCCGGTGCGACGCTGCTGGGCGGCATCGCCGCGCCGGCCATCGTCCGTGCCCAGGCCAAGACGACGCTGAAACTGGGCCACCTCGCCAACGAGGAGAATGTCTGGCACAAGGCCTCGCTGGTCTTCGCCGAGGAAGTCGCCAAGCGCACGAACGGCGCGGTCGAGGTCAAGGTGTTCCCCAACGAGCAGCTCGGCAAGGAAACCGACCTGATCAAGGGCATCCAGCTCGGCACCATCGACTTTACCATCACCGGCGAATCCCTGCAGAACTGGGCGCCGGCCGCGGCATTGCTGGCGGTTCCCTACGGCATCCGCGACCTCGACCATCTGGACAAGGTCGTCACCGGCGCGCCGGGCCAGAAGATCGCCGAGGCCATCGAGCAGAAGACCCAGCTGGTTCCGCTGACCTACTTCGCCCGCGGCCCGCGCAACCTGACCAGCAAGCGCCCGATCAAGACGCCGGCCGACCTGAACGGCCTGAAGATGCGCGTTCCCAACGTGCCGCTGTTCGTGTCCTTCTGGCAGGGGCTGGGCGCCAAGCCGACGCCGATGGCCTTCTCGGAAGTGTTCACCGGCCTGCAGAACGACACCATCGAGGCCCAGGAGAACCCGCTGGCCCTCATCAAGTCGGCCAGCTTCTACGAGGTCCAGAAATACGTGAACCAGACGGAACACGTGATCAGCTGGATCTATCTGGTCGGCGGATCGAAGAGAATGGGCCGCCTGCCGGCTGAACAGCGCACCGCCATCATGGAAGCCGCCAAGGCGGCGCAGGCCGCCGAGCGCAAGCTGTTCATCGAGGACGAGGCCAAGCTGGCCGCCGACCTGAAGGCCAAGGGCATGGAGTTTGTCACGGTCGACAAGGCCGCCTTCGCGGAGAAGGGCCGTGCCGCCGTGGTCGCCGCCCTGTCGCCGGAGATCAAGCCGATCTACGACGAAATCCTCGCGGTGAAGTGAGGGGGAGAGTCAGGCCCTCTCCCGTCCCGGGAAGATCCCCTCTCCCTCCGGGGAGAGGGGGACCCTTCGGGTTCGCCTCCCCCCAACCGCAAGAGCCTTCTCCATGCGCACAGCCTTTGCCGCCGCGGTGTCGGCCGTATCCGCCCTTTGCCGTTGGGGTACCCTGGCGGCAATCGGCGTCCTCATCATCGTCGTGACCATCCAGGTGCTGGGCCGCGTTCCCGGCTTTCCCTCTCCGGCCTGGACGGAGGAGGTGGCCCGTTTCGCGCTGGTCCATCTCGTCGCCTTCTCCTGCGGCCTGGCGCTGCTCCGCGGCGAGCTGGTGAACGTGGACATGTTCATCCTGCTGCTGCCCAAGCCGGCACAGTGGGCGGTCGCCCGGCTGGTCGACGTGGCGATCCTGGTCTTCGCCGTCGCCATCATCCCCGGCGCCTGGGACTATGTCGTCGGCAGCGTGGGCGAGCGGGCACGTTCCATCAACGTCCCGATGATCTGGGTCTATGTCGTGACTCTGATCATCCCGGTCTCGCTCGCCTTCTTCTCGATCGCCCGGCTGGCCGGGCTTGGGCGCGATTCCGCGCCGCCCAGCCATGGGGAAACCGTCTGATGGTCACCGCACTGTTCGTCACCTTCGCCGTGCTGCTGATCCTGGGTGCGCCGGTGGGCATCGCGCTGGGCGGCGCCTCGGCGGTCTATCTGGTCGGCAGCGACATCGATCTCGCGGTGGTTCCGCAGTTCATGTATGCCGGCATGGACAGCTTCGTGCTGCTCTGCATCCCCGGCTTCGTTCTGGCCGGCAACCTGATGAACGGCGGCGGCATCACCGACCAGATCGTTCTGTTCAGCAACCGGCTGGTCGGCCACATCCGCGGCGGCCTCGGCCTTGCCAACGTCACGGGTTCGATGGTCTTCGCCGGCATCTCCGGCACCGCGGTGGCGGAGACCGCCTCCATCGGCGCGGTGATGATCCCGGCGATGCGCAAGTCCGGCTACGACGCGCCCTTCGCCGCCGCCGTGACCGCCGCCGCCTCCACCGTCGGGCCGATCATCCCGCCCAGCGTGCCGATGATCATCGTCGGCACCCTGACCGGCCTGTCGGTCGGCAAGATGTTCATGGCCGGCGCCGTCCCGGGCCTGCTGCTGGGCCTCGGCATGATGCTGACGGTCTGGATCCTGGCCCGCGTCCGCAATTATCCGAGGGAGCCGTGGCAGGGCTTCGGCGCGCTGGTCCGCGCGAGCCGCGGCGCCTTCTGGGCGCTGCTGATGACGGCGATCATCCTGTTCGGCATCGTCGGAGGCTATTTCACCCCGACCGAGGCGTCGATCGTCGCGGCGCTCTATGCCTTCGTCATCGGGCTGTTCGTCTACAAGGGCTTCACCCTGCGCCAGCTGCCGGCGATCCTGCTGGAAAGCGCCATCGGGTCGGGCGGGCTGATCCTGCTGGTGGGGCTCGCCAACGTCTTCGGCTGGATCCTGACAAGCGAGCAGATTCCGCAGGCCATCGCCGCTTCGATGCTGGCGCTGACCACCGACAAGTACCTGATCATCCTGATGATCAACATCCTGCTGCTGATCGTCGGCACCTTCATGGAGACGATCGCGGCGCTGATCATCCTGTTCCCGCCGCTGCTGGCGGTGGCGACCCAGGTCGGCATCGACCCGATCCATTTCGCCACCTTCGCCGTGCTGAACCTGATGATCGGCCTGACCACCCCGCCGGTCGGCGTCTGCCTGTTCGTCGCGGCGAACATCGCAAAGATCTCGCTGGGTGCGATCACCAAGGCGATCTGGCCCTTCCTGCTCTGCAACATCCTGATCCTGTTCCTGGTCTCCTACATCCCGGCACTGTCGCTCTGGCTGCCGAGCCTGCTTTTCCGCTGATCTTCCAAATTCCAAAGCCCCCCTCTTTCCGCCCCCCCCTCTTTCCAAGGAGTTCGAAGCCATGGAACAATCCTGGCGCTGGTTCGGCCCCGAAGACGCCATCAAGCTGAACCACATCCGCCAAGCCGGCGCCACCGGCGTGGTCACCGCCCTGCACCACATCCCCTATGGCGTGGTCTGGTCGGTCGAGGAAATCCAGAAGCGCAAGGCGATGATCGAGTCCGACGAGGAGCTCGGCCTCAGCTGGACCGTCACCGAAAGCCTGCCGGTGCACGAGGCGATCAAGATCGGCGAAGGCGACCTGACGGAGCTGTTCGACAACTACCGCCAGTCGATGCGAAATCTCGCCGCCTGCGGCGTGACCACCATCTGCTACAACTTCATGCCGGTGCTGGATTGGACGCGGACGGAGCTGGCCGCGGCGCTGCCGGGTGGCGGCACCTCGCTGCGCTTCAACGCTTACGAGCATGCGGCCTTCGACGTCTACATGCTGGAGCGTCCGGGTGCGGAGGAGGATCACTCCCCGGAAGTGATGGCCAAGGCGAAGGAGTGGTTCGACCGGTCTTCCGAAAGCGACCGGGCGAAGCTCCTGACGAACATCATGGCCGGGCTGCCGGGCGCCTATGACCGCTACGACATCCCCGGCCTGCGCAAGATGATCGCACGCTTCAACGGCATGACCGCCGACGGCCTGCGCGAGACGCTCGCCCGCTTCCTGCGCGAGGTGATCCCGACGGCGGAGGAGGTCGGCATCCGCATGGCGATCCATCCCGACGACCCGCCCCGTCCGCTGTTCGGCCTGCCGCGCATCGTCAGCACCGAGGACGACCTTGCCCACCTGATCGACGCGGTTAAGTCGCCCAACAACGGCCTGACCTTCTGCACCGGCTCGCTGGGGGCCGGCCAGACCAACGACGTGCCGGCGATGGCCAAGCGCTTCGTCGAGGACATCCACTTCGTCCACCTGCGCAACGTCGCCAAGGAGCCGGACGGGTCCTTCGAGGAAGCCGACCATCTCGGCGGCGACGTCGACATGGTGTCGGTCGTCACCACCCTGCTGGAGGAGCAGAAGCGCCGCCAGGATGCCGGCAACGACAACTGGCGCCTGCCCTTCCGCCCCGACCACGGCCACGAGCTGCTGGACGACATCGGCAAGCCGACCCACCCCGGCTATCCGATGATCGGCCGCCTGCGCGGTCTGGCCGAGATCCGCGGCGTGATGACCGCCGTCGCGGCGATGAAGCAGTTGCCGGTGTGATGCGATAGCGTTTCGGCTTCGGCAAGATCCCCTCTCCCCGGGGGGGGAGAGGGGGATTCTACCGCCCCCGCATCCCCAGACGGGCAAGCTTCTTGTAGAAGGCGGCGCGGGAGATGCCGAGCGCCCGCGCCGCTTCCGCTGCCCGGCCGCCGCTGGTGGCGAGCGCGCGGCCGAGCAGACCGCGCTCGAATTCGTCGAAGGCTTCGTCGTATCCCGGCAAGGGCTGCGGTTCCGTACGGACGACCGCCGGAACCGTAATGGGAAGCGCCGCCGGACCAACGTCACCCAAATCCGGCAGCGCCTCCGCAAGGTCGGCGGCGGTCAGGCGGCGGTTGTCGGTCAGCAGGCAGGCCCGCTCCAGGACGTTGCGCAGCTCGCGCACATTGCCCGGCCAGCGGTGGCGGCCCAGCGCCTCCACCGCCTCCGGGGTCAGGCCGCGCAGGGGGAGCCCGGTGCGGGCGGCGATCTCCTGCAGGATGGATTCGGCGATGGCTTCCAGCCCGCCGCCCATCTCCGCCAGGGCCGGCAGGCGGATCGGCAGCACGTTCAGCCGGTAATAAAGGTCGGAGCGGAAACGGCCGTCGCGGATCCGCTGCTCCAGATCGACGTTCGTCGCCGCGATCACCCGCACATCGACCTTCACCGGCCGGTCGGATCCCAGCGGTTCGATTTCCTGCTCCTGCAATGCCCGCAGCAGCTTGGCCTGGAGGCCGAGCGGCATGTCGCCGATCTCGTCCAGGAACAGGGTGCCGCCGTTGGCTGTCTTGAAGCGACCTTCCCGCCCGCGGCGGTCGAGCCCGGTATAGGCACCGGGCACCGCGCCGAAGAATTCCGCCTCCAGCAGCGTTTCCGGGATCGCCGCCACATTGACGCCGACGAAGGACCGGCCGCTGCGGGCCGACAGGCCATGGATGGCCTGGGCGATCAGCTCCTTGCCGGTGCCGGTCTCGCCCAGCAGCAGGATCGGCGCATCGGTGCGGGCGGCGAGACGGGCCTTGCGCTTGACCTCCAGGCACACCGGACTGTCGCCGACATAGCTCTGCAGCGTGTAGCGCGGCTGACGCCCCTCGTCGAGCCGGCGCTTGGTCGCCGCCAGTTCCGCCTCCAGCCGCGACAGTTCGGCCAGCAGGGGCTTCAGCCGGTGCAGGCTGTCATAGAGGACGAAGCCGACGGCGCCGATCACCGCGCCGTCGTCGTCGGTCAGCGGGAAACGCGTCACCACCAGCCGCTGGGTGCCGAACAGCATCAGGTCGAGCAGGATCGGCTGGCCGGTCGCCAGGACCTGCCGCATCTGCGAATGGGGAATGATCTCCTCCACCTCGCGGCCGATGGCCTCGGCGGGGTCGGCGATTCCCAGCATGCGGGCATATTTGGCGTTGATCCACACCACCCGCGCGTCGCGGTCGACCGCCACCGTGCCTTCGGACTGGGTTTCCAGCGCCTCGAACAGCGACGGGATGGCGCGGCGGTGCAGCAGGGCCGCCCCGCCTTCGAAGGCATCGCCGTCGAAGGGACGGGCGTCCGGCCCATCGCCTGAAAACCGGTCGCTGTCCGTTCCGTGCGTCACCCCGGCCGCTCCCCTGTGCCCGTCCGTCCCATCCCCCGTGTTATCGGGACCGCGCACGGAATCCGCAATGGCGGAACGGGCCGCCGGCCTTCTCCGACCTTGGTGCCGCACCCCCTTGCGGAGTCGCGGCGGGCCGGTCCATGCTGCGGCCGCGCCGATGGCCCGGATCGTTCCGGGCGGGCCGCACCTGTCCATCGGAGCCGTCTTGCCCCTGCCGTCCGTCCCGCCATGCTGAGCCTGCCTGCCGTCCTTCTCCTGGCCGCGGTGCTGGCGACCCTGTGGACGGCGTGGCGCAGCTGGGTCCTGCCGCCCTTCCCCGGCCGGTTCAATTTCGTGGCGATGCAGCTTTCGGCCTCCTGGTGGGCGACCGCCGCCGCCATCGAGACCATCGTCCCGGCACCGGCGGACAAGCTGTTCTGGGCGGAGATGGCGTGGCTCGGCATCGTCGGCGCGCCGAGCTTCTGGGCGTTGTTCCTGTGGTCCTACACGCGGGAGGAGCTGCCGGCGCGCTGGCGGCTGGTGCCGGCCGTGGTGGGGACCGCGACCTGGGCGGCGGCGCTGACCAACGCCAGCCACCGGCTGATGTACACCGCGGTCCACCCCGTCAGCGACGCGCCGGGGGCGGCGCTGGTCTACGGCCACGGGCTGCTGTTCTTCGTCGTCACCATCTATCTCTACGCCTTCATGGTGATGAGCATCGTCGTCACCGCCAACGGCGTCCACCGGGCGACGCCGGCCTACCGCACCCACTACCTGGGCTTCCTGGTGGCGATGGCGGTGCCGTGGGTGGCGAATGTCGGCTATGTCACCGGCAACCTGACCCTGTTCGACCTGGACCCGACCCCTTTCAGCTTCCTTCTGATGGGAGCGGTCTTCTATTGGCTGATCACCCGGCGGCGCCTGTTCGACCTGCTGCCGGTCGCCCGCGATGCCCTGCTGGACGCGGTGCCGGACCCGGTGCTGGTCCTGGACGCCGACGGCACGGTGGTGGAGGCGAACCCCGCCGCCCAGGCGCTGGTGTGCGACCGCCAGCCGCTGGGCCGCCGGCTGGCCGAGCTTCCCGGCCTGTCTGTCCTGTCGTTCGGCACCTCCGCCGCGCTGCCGGTTCCGCTGACGCTGGAGTGCGACGGCGGTCTGCGCAGCTTCGAGGCGACGTGGGTGCCGCTGACCTCCGGCGGCCGTAGCGGCGGGGGACGGTCGGGACCGCGCGAGGTCGGCTGCCTGCTGATGCTGCGCGACGTCACCCATCGCCGCCGGGCGGAGGCGCGGCTGGAGGACACCGTCCGCCGCCTGGACCTCGCCCGGCTGGAGGCGGAGGAACGGCTGGTCGCGGAGCAGGAGGCCAAGCGGGCGCTGAAGGGCTTCCTGTCGATGACGGCGCACGAGTTCAAGACGCCGCTCGCCATCATCGACGGCGCCGCCCAGATCCTGCAGCTGGATGCGGAGGTGAAGGCTCCCGGCATGCTGCCGCGGCTGGAGAAGATCCGCCGTGCGGTGCGCCGGCAGGTCAACATCCTGGAGACCTGCCTTGCCGACGACCGGCTGAGCGACCCGGCCTTCGCCCTGCGCCGCGATCCGCTGGACCTGCCGGCCCTGCTGCGCGCTGCGGCGGCGGCCCAAGGCGACGCCGCTCCCGGCCGGCGGATCGAGCTCGACCTGAAGGACTGCCCTGCGGGCATGACCGGCGACGGCCCCATGCTGGAACTGTGCGTCCACAACCTGCTGAACAATGCGCTGAAATACTCCGCCGCCGGCACGCCGGTGCGGCTGCGCGCGTGGATCGGGGAAGGGCCGGGCGGGCAGTCGGAACTGGCGCTGTCCGTGGCCGACCAGGGGATCGGCATTCCGGCGGAGGAGGTGGAGCGGGTGTTCGACCGCTTCTTCCGCGCCACCAACACCGGGACGGCGGCAGGAAGCGGCGTCGGGCTGAATATGGTCCGCCGCATCGCCGCGCTGCATGGCGGAACGGTGACGGTGGAAAGCCGGCTGGGCGAGGGCAGCGTCTTCACCCTGCGCATCCCGCTCCGCCAGGAGGCGCTCTGCGAGGAAGGGATGGCGGGCATGCCGGCGGAGTAATCCGCTGGGGAGATCGTTTCTTGCATTGATTGCCCAGTGAAGGGAATAATCCCGCTCCCTCCATCTGGACCCTGGCAATATGAGCGATCACGACCCCACCGTCGTCCGGCCGGTGCCGAAACCCCGCGTCCCATTGGGCATCGAAGAGGTGCTGGTCGCCGTCACCATGGCGGTGGTGGCGCTGATCACCTTCGCCAACGTCGTGGTGCGCTACCTGACCGACGTGTCCTTCGCCTTCACCGAGGAATATTCGATCGCCCTGATGGTGATCCTGACCTTCCTCGGCGCCTCCGCCGCGGTGGTGAAGGACCGCCACATCCGCATCACCTTCGTCACCGACAAGATGTCGCCCGTCAACCGCCGGCGGGCGGAGCAGTTCGCCATGGCCTGCGTGGCCCTGATGTACGGGCTGCTGGTGGTCTACGGCGCCTGGACGACCTGGGACGACTACCGGTTCGAAGTGACGTCGCCGGCGCTGGGGCTGCCGCAGTGGATCTACACGATCTGGCTGCCGGTGCTGTCGCTGGTGGTGCTGGCCCGCACGGTGGGCCGCATGATCCGCATCCACAAGGGCACCGAGCCGCTGGAAACCGGCCATATTCCGGAGGGGGAACCGTGATCACCACCCTGCTCTTCGGTTCCTTCCTGGTCATGATGGTCCTGGGCGTGCCGATCGCCGCCGCCCTGGGGCTGGCCGGCACCGCCGCCATCGCCTTCGCCCATCTCGGCGTCATTTCGGTGCCGACCAGCGTCTATACCGGCATCGCCAAGTATCCGCTGCTGACCATCCCGATGTTCGTGCTGGCCGGCACCATCTTCGACCGGTCGGGCGTGGCGCAGAAGCTGGTGCGCTTCGCCACCGCCATCGTCGGCCAGGGCAAGGGTGCGCTGGCGGTCATCGCGGTGGTGGTGGCGATGATGATGGGCGGCATCTCCGGTTCCGGTCCAGCCATCGCCGCCGCGGTCTGCGGCGTGATGGCGCCCAGCATGATCCGCGCCGGCTATCCCCGCCCCTACATCGCCAGCGTCATCGCCGCCGCCGCCGCCACCGACATCCTGATCCCGCCATCGGTGGCGCTGATCATCTACAGCGTGCTGGTGCCCGCCGCCCCGACCACCTCGATGTTCGCCGCCGGCATCATCCCCGGCACGCTGGCCGGCCTTGCCCTGATCGTTCCGGTCTATTGGCTGGCGCGGAAGTACAATCTGGGGTCCAAGCTATCGCACGAGCCGCGCCCGCCCTTCTGGCGCAGCCTGTGGGACGCGGCGCTCGGCCTGTTCGCCAAGGTCATCATCCTGGGCGGCCTGCGCTTCGGCATCTTCACCCCGACCGAGGCGGCGGTGATCGCGGTCGCCTACGGCCTGCTGCTGGGCATGGTGGTCTACCGCACCATCCGCTTCCGCGACCTCTATTCCATGCTGGTCGATGCGGCGGAGATTTCCGCCATCATCCTGACGGTGATCGCGCTGGCCAGCGTTTTCGGCTGGGCGCTCAGCACCCTGTCGGTGATCGACCCCATCGCCGACGCCATCATCCATTCCGGCCTTGGCGAATATGGGGTGCTGGCGCTGCTGGTGTTGATGCTGACGGTCATCGGCACCTTCCTGGACGGCATTTCGATCTTCATCATCCTGCTGCCGCTGCTGATCCCCATCGCCCAGGCCTACAACTGGGACCTGACCTGGTTCGGCGTCATCCTGACCCTGATGATCGCCGTCGGCCAGTTCACCCCGCCGATGGCGGTCAACCTGATGGTCGCCTGCCGGATGACGGGCTGCACGATGGAAAGCACGCTGCGCTGGGTGCTGTGGCCGCTCGTCACCCTGCTACTGGTGGTGGTGGCGGTGATCGTCTGGCCCGATCTGGCGCTGTGGATGCCGCGGCAGATGGGGTTCTAAAGAGCGCGGGCGATGTCGCGGCTGGTCAGATGCAGGCTGGCCGCGGCGTCGTAGCCGCGCCGGGCGATCTTGTCGGCCGCCGCGGCCTCGAATGCCGTGCGATGAGCGGCGGCGTGGGCGAGGCAATCCTCCGGCGTCGGTTCCCGCAGGCCGAGCAGGGCGCGGAAGGCCAGCCGGTGGACGGCGCACCAGCCGCCATGTCCCGCCGGCCGGAAGACAAGCGCGTCGATGTCGTCCCGCCAGGACAGCCCCTCCGCGGTCATTCGCGCAGACCCAGCCGCTTGGCGAGCCGGAACAGGTTGCTGCGGTCCATGCCGAGCGACCGCGCCGCCTGCGCCCAGTTGCCGCCATGGCGGGCCAGATGCTCAAGGATCATTCGGCGCTCCAGATCCTCCACCGCGTCGCGCAAGGGCAGTTCGGGCAGTTCCGACACCTCCACCGGATGAGGCCGCTGCATTGCCGCCGTCGGCGCAGCAATCCCCTCCCCCACCTCTTCCAGTCCGAGATCGGCCGGGGTCAGGGTCAGCACGCCGCCATCCGGCGGGCGGGCGGCGCGGGCGCGGATGGCCCCGCGGCCGATGGCATGTTCCAGTTCCCGCACGTTCCCCGGCCAGGGGTAGGACAACATGCGCCGCTCCGCCGCCGCAGACAGGCGCAGGTTGCGCAGGCCCAGCCGCGCCCGGTTGCGCTCCAGGAACAGGCCGGCCAGCCGCAGGATGTCGGTGCCGCGGTCGCGCAGCGGCGGCACCCGCAGCGGATAGACGCTGAGCCGGTGGTAGACGTCGGCGCGAAAGCGTCCCTCCCGCACCTCAGCCGCCAGATCGCGGTTGGTGGCGGCGATCACCCGCAAGTTCACGGTGATGTGGCGGTCGGAGCCGACGCGCTGGATCTCGCCGTTCTGCAGCGCCCGCAGCATCTTCGCCTGCGCCGCAAGCGGCAGCTCGCCGACCTCGTCGAGGAACAGGGTGCCGCCGTCGGCCAGTTCGAACTTGCCGCGCCGGTCGGTCACCGCACCGGAAAAGGCGCCGCGCACATGGCCGAACAACTCGCTTTCCACCAGCGCGTCCGGCAGCGCCGCACAATTCACATGAACCAGCGGGCCGGCCGCGCGGGTGGAGCGGGCGTGCAGACGGCGGGCCACCAATTCCTTGCCCACCCCGGTCTCCCCCAGCACCAGGACGACGAGGTCGCTCGCGGCGACCGTGTCGATCTCCGTCAGCAGGGCCGTCATCGCCGGGCTGGTGCCGACCGTGCCGGATTCGAGGTCCGCCGGCGGGTCGTCGATCTCCCTGATCCCCGGGCTTCCGCCATCCGTGAGAGCCGTGTGCCGTTCCACCGCCGTGGCGAGGTCGGCGGCCAGCCGCGCCCAGGCGGCGATCTCCTCCTCCCAGCCGTCGAAGCGCCCCTCGTTCAGCGCATCCAGGGTCAGCATGCCCCACGGGCGGCCGTCCATGCTCAGCGGCGCTCCGACGCAGTCATGAACATGCAGCCGCTGCTTCAGGTCGGGGATCAGCCCGTCATAGGGGTCGGGAAGCTCGCAGT
Source organism: Azospirillum largimobile (assembly GCF_977007025.2). Lineage (NCBI taxonomy): Bacteria > Pseudomonadati > Pseudomonadota > Alphaproteobacteria > Rhodospirillales > Azospirillaceae > Azospirillum > Azospirillum largimobile. Next base: position 316,580 of record NZ_CDRMUA020000006.1, on the reverse strand, counting down.
CGGGAGGAAAGCGCAACGGCCCGCCCTCCGTCTCGGCGATCGCCCGCAATCGGGGATGATCGTCCAGCGCGAAGCGCCGGCCGAGTGTGTCCGGGCTGAGCCCGCGCGTGGCGAGCGGGACCAGCAGTGCATCGCCCGAACCACCGTCATGCCGCAACAGCGCACAGGCGTCGCAGGGCAGGTGCCGCGTCATCAGATCCAGCAGCAGCGGCCACAGCCGCACAGGCTCATCCAGCATGCGCAGCAGCGCACCGGCCTCATCCAGCGTGAGGGTTGTTGTCAAAATGACTGCGCCGTTGTCCATCCGACATCATAGCCTGCGTGGTCGCTTTGACAACAGAGGCATCGCAGGGTGCCGGTTTCCGCCCTGCGTCGCTTTGGCACAGGGATTGCCAACCGATTGCGACATCGTGACGCGCAAAAGGATTGCTCCCTCCATGCTGACGCCTGCCCAGATCGCTGTCATCAAGGCCACCGCTCCCGTCGTCGCCGCCAATGCCAACCGGATCACCGGCACCTTCTATCCCCTGATGTTCGAGCGCTTCCCTGAAGTGCGCGCCGTCTTCAACCAGAGCCACCAGCGCAGCAGCGCCCAGCCGGAGGCACTGGCCAACGCCATCATCGCCTATGCCTCCAACATCGACCGGCTCGAGGTTCTGGGTCCGGCGGTCGAAGGCATCGTGCAGAAGCACGTCTCGCTGAACATCACCCCCGACCAGTACAAGATCGTCGGCACCTGCCTGATGGAAGCCATCGGCAAGGTGCTGGGCGATGCGGTGACGGCGGAGGTCGCCGATGCCTGGGGCGCGGCCTACTGGCAACTCGCCGACCTGCTGATTGCGGCGGAGGAGAAGGAATATGCCCGCAAGGCGGCGCTGACCGGCGGCTGGCGCGGTGCGCGCCGCTTCCGGATCGTGGAGAAGACGCCGGAGAGCGCCGTCATCACCTCCTTCCGGCTGGCGCCGGTGGATGGCGGGCGGGTGATGGATTTCCAGCCCGGCCAGTATCTCGGCTTGCGGTTGGCCGTCGACGGCGAGACCGTTCACCGCAACTACAGCCTGTCGGCCTCGCCCAACGGCCGCGATTACCGCATTTCGGTAAAGCGGGAGCCGCAGGGGGTGGTCTCGGGCTTCCTGCATGACCGCGCGCAGGTCGGCGATGAGATCGACGCCTTCCCGCCGGCCGGCGAATTCGTGCTGCGCGAGGGGACCGGCCCGCTGCTGCTGATCACCGGCGGAGTGGGTCAGACGCCTGCGCTGCCGCTGGCCGAACAGGCACTGGCGGCCGGCCGCAAGGTGATCTACGTGCATGCGGCGCTCAACGGCTCGGTCCATGCCTTCCGCGAGCAGATCGACCGTCTGGCCGAACGGCACGACACCCTGAAGCCGGTCTATTGCTATGCCGATCCGCAGCCGGGCGACCGGCCGCACATGGTTGGCCTGCTCGACCAGGACCGCTTGGGCGGCCTGCTGCCGAAGGATGCAGGGGTTGCCGCCTATGTCGTCGGCCCGAAGCCCTTCATGGCGGCGGTTGTGAAGGCGCTGACCGCACTGGGTCTTCCGGAGTCGGCGATCGTCCACGAGTTCTTCGGTCCCCGGGAAGCTCTCGCCTAAGCTCCAGCCTGACCGGCGGCACCTGATCATTGACTCCACTCTGGGGCTCCACTCTGGCGGGCCGGCCCTTCAACCTTAGGCTGGCCCGTCCTTGTCTCCGCCTCGCGGATGTCACGCCTACGCCCGGCGGTTGTGAGTAAAACTGTTATATCACCACGAAAGCGCGACTGTCCGACAGCCATGCGCCATTCAAAGCGGCATAAACGAGCCGTCGGCGCGCCTATTCGCTGAAATAGTTCTATGACCACGACGAACCGCCATCGCACCGCAGCAACTTTCATCCCGGTAGACGGAAAGATCGTGGATTCTCCTTATTTATTTGTTAGCGAATTTGGCGCTTTCTTAGTCACGTAACTTTCAAATTATTTACAAGTGTTCCCTTCCTGTGACATCGCCACCAACAGTCCGGCGAAGGGGATGGACGCAACGACCAATGCGGCGAGAGCCGGAACGGCCGACCGCAGAAGAGACCTGAATGTGCCTGCGCGCGAGCGCCAGGGGGGAGGACGGGATGTCGAACGATAGTCACCGGAACAAGCCCGCAAAGGGCAATGCCTGGTATTCCGGCCTGCGTGGGAAGCTGATGATCGCCATCGGCGTCGTGCTGTCCGGCACGCTGGTGGCCGCAGCCGTGGCGCTGATCGGCTACGCCAACGTGCGCACCACCATCGACGCCATCGTTGGCGAAGCGGTGCCGGCGATGACCGAAGGCATGGGCGTGGCGCAGCAGGCCGAACGGCTGGTCGCGCTGGCGCCGGAACTGACCTCCGCCGACAAGGCCGCCACGCGCGAGGCGGTGTCCGCCCGCATCGCCGCGGCGAAGGGGGAGTTCAACGCGCGCCTCGACCGGCTGCGGGCCACCGGTTCCGCCGGTGCCCAGCTGACCGCCATCGAAGACTCCTCGAAGGGGCTGCTCGGCAACCTCGTGCAGCTCGATCAGGCGGCGGCGGATCGGGTCGCGCTTGCGGCGGCGCGGGAGGCGATGCTGCCCAAGGTGATGGCTGCGGAAGCCGAAATCCAGAAATTCACCGCACCCTGGACCTCCGTCCTGAACAACGAGGAGGAGCAGGCGCGCTCGACCCTGGCCGATCCCGACGCCGAGCCCGCCATCCTGCGCGAGGCCGCGACCACCCTGAACCGGGTCATGGCCCAGAAGAAGCCGCTGGCCACGGTCACCGCCGAAGCGGCCAACGTCCGCAACATGCTGATGGAAGCGGCGAGCACCCGTGACGACCAGCGGCTTGCGATCATCGAGACGCGCGTCGGCGTGTCGCTGGCCGGTCTCGCGAACGCCGCGCAGGCTCTGCCGGAGCGTCTGGCCGAAGTCGCCACCAAGCAGGCGGAGCTTCTGACCGGATATTCCGTCGGCGAGGAGTCGATGGTCACCCTGCGCCAGAAGGAGCTGGCGATCGAGGGCTATTTCGCCCAGCTGCTGGAGAGCAACCACGCGCTGGCCGGCACCCTGTCCAAGGGGATCGCCACGCTGGTCGACGCCCAGAAGCAGGGCATCGCGGAGGCCAGCGGCGACACCACCCGTATGCTGGACAACAGCCGACTGACCCAGGTCGCAGTGGCCGCCGCCAGCATCCTGGTGTCGATCCTGGTCGTCTGGCTCTATATCGGCCGCGTCGTCATCCGCCGGATGCTGTCACTGAAGACCGGGATGGGCCGCATCGCCGCGGGCGACCTGGATGCGGAGATCGCGCTGCACGGCCATGACGAGATCGCGGAGATGGGGGCGGCGCTGCTCGTCTTCCGCGACACCGCGCGCGAGGTGGAAACGACCCGCGCCGCCGCGGAGGCCGAACGCCAGCGGGCCGCAGGCGAACGCCGAGACGCCATGCTGTCGCTGGCCGATCAGTTCGAGAACGGCGTGAAGGTGGTGGTGGAGACGGTGTCCGCCGCCGCGACCCAGATGCACCAGACCGCCGCCGGCATGGTGGCGACCGCCGACGACACCTCCCGCCAGGCCGGCAGCGCCGCCGAGGCGGCGGAGACCGCGTCGGTCAACGTCGACGGGGCGGCGTCCGCCGCTCATGAACTGTCGCAGTCGATCAGCGAGATCGCCCGGCAGGTGACCGAATCGGCGACCATCGCAGCCAAGGCCGCCAACGAGGCGGAGCGCACCGACGGCACGATGCGCGAACTGAACGAGGCGGCCAGCCGGATCGGCGCCGTCCTGGACCTGATTTCCGACATCGCCGGCCAGACCAACCTGCTGGCGCTGAACGCGACGATCGAGGCCGCCCGCGCCGGTGAGGCCGGCAAGGGCTTCGCCGTGGTGGCGCAGGAGGTCAAGCAGCTGGCCAGCCAGACGGCCAAGGCCACCGACCAGATCGCGGGCCAGATCGGCGCCATGCAGCAGGCGACCGGCGAGGCGGTGAACGCCATCCGCAGCATCGGCCTGACCATCGGCCGGCTGAACGACATCGCCGCCAGCATCGCCGCGGCGGTGGAACAGCAGGGTGCGGCCACTTCGGAAATTGCCCGCAACGTCCAGCAGGCGGCGGGCGGCACCGCCCAGGCCTCGCAGAACATCGGTGAGGTTCGCACCGCCGCCGGACAGACCGGCCAGTCGGCGCAGGAGGTCCTGTCGGTGGCCCAGGAGGTCTCGACCCAGACCAGCCACCTTCAGCAGCAGATCGACCGCTTCCTGCGCCAGGTGCGGTCGGCGTAACAGCAGCCGGAGCCCCTCTCCCCTTGTGGGAGAGGGGTTGGGGTGAAGGGGTGTATCAGCCCTGGACGACCGTCTGGCGCTGGGTGCCGAGGCCTTCGATGCCCAGTTCCACCACGTCGCCGGCCTTCAGGAAGACCTGCGGCTTCTGCCCCATGCCGACGCCCGGCGGGGTTCCGGTGGAGATGATGTCGCCCGGCTGCAGGCTCATGAATCGCGACAGGTAGGACACCAGATAGCGCACGCCATAGACCATGGTGGCGCTGCTGCCGTCCTGATAGCGGTGGCCGTTGACCTCCAGCCACATCTTCAGCTTCTGCGGGTCCTCGACTTCGTCACGCGTCACCAGCCAGGGACCGGTCGGGCCGAAGCTGTCGCAGCTCTTGCCCTTGGTCCACTGCCCCTGCTTTTCGATCTGGAAGGCGCGTTCGGACACGTCGTTGACGATGCAATAGCCGGCGACATGGTCCATCGCCTCGTCTTCCGTGACGTATTTGGCGGTCTTGCCGATCACGAAGGCCAGTTCGACTTCCCAGTCGGTCTTCTCCGACCCGCGCGGCAGTTCGATCGGATCGTTCGGACCGACGATGGCGCTGGTCGCCTTCATGAAGATGATCGGCTCCGGCGGCACTGCCATCCCCGTCTCCGCCGCGTGGTCGGAGAAATTCAGGCCGATGCAGACCATCTTGCCGACGCGGCCGACGCAGGGGCCGAGGCGCGGGTTGCCTTCCACCAGCGGCAGCGTCGCCGGCTCGATCGCTCGCAGGCGATCCAGCCCGTCCGGCAGCAGCGCCGCACCGGCGATGTCGTCCACATGGGCGGACAGGTCGCGGATGCGGCCTTCGGCGTCGAGCAATCCCGGCTTTTCCTGGCCCGGCGGGCCGTAGCGCAGCAGTTTCATGAAAACTCTTCCCTGGTAGGAGTTTGGCGCCCGCCGATCCTGACCTGTCGGCGCCGAAAGTAAAGAGGGTGAACGAACGAAATGTAGCGTTACTTCACAGATCGGTCGACAAAGCCGCAAGCCTGTAGTAAAACTACATCAGGTTCGCAGGCAGCCCGGACGGCCGCCGCACCTCCCCTGGTGGACTCCCGCATGCTGGACACGATCGCATCCTCACTCGACAGGCTCCGCCGGGCGGAAGCCGCGGTGGCGCGCACCGTGCTGGCCGCCCCCCATGCCGCCGTGCGTGCCAGTCTGGCCCAGCTTGCGGGCAAGGCCGGGGTCAGCGAACCGTCCGTCCTGCGCTTCTGCCGCACCGCCGGCTTCGGCGGCTTCCATGAATTCAAGATCGCGCTGGCCCAGCATCTGGCGGCATCCGCCGCGCGGGAAGAGGCCGGCGACCGTCCGACCCCGCTGGTGCGCGACCTCTCCCCCGGCGACAGCGTCGCCAGTGCCACGGAAAAGGTGCTGAACCGGTCCATCGACGCGCTGGTCCGCCTGCGCAGCCGCCTGGACACCGCGGCGCTGGAGCGTGCAGCCGGCGTGCTGGCCTGTGCGCAGCGGGTGCAGATCGTCGGCGTCGGCGCGTCCGGCACCGTGGCGCTCGACGCCCACCACAAGCTGTTCCGCCTTCTCCCGCAGGTGACCGCCAGTGCCGACGCCCATTTCCAGGCGATGGCCGCGGCGACGCTCGGCCCCGGCGACGCCCTGCTGGCGATCTCCAAGACCGGCACCAGCGACGAGATCTTCGACGTCGCCGCCATCGCACGCGACGGCGGCGCGACGGTGATCGCCATCACCGCATCGGCCACGCCGCTCGCCGAACGCGCCGACATCCGCCTGACCGTCGACGTGGACGAGGACACCGCGGTCCACACCCCGATGGCCTCCCGTTTGGCCCAGCTGGCCCTGATCGACGCCCTGACCGTCGCTGTCGGCCTGCAGGCTCCTCCCGGCCTCGACCGCCGCCTTGCCCGCATCAAGGCCGTGCTGGCCGGGCACCACCGCGTGCCGGACCGTCCGGCCTCCGCCGCTCCTTCGCTTTCCCCGTCCCCTCAGAAGAATCCCGAGGAATCCTGATGTCCACCACCCCGACCGCTTCCGAGATCCTGGACCAGCTCGCCGCCTACGGCGTCGTTCCGGTCATCCGCAACAGCTCCGCCGATCTGGCGCGCACCGCCGTCAGCTGGCTGCGCGAGGCCGGCTATGGCACCTTCGAGATCACCATGACCACCCCCGGCGCCGTCGGCCTGATCGAGGAGCTGTCGGCGGAGGGCGGCGCCCTGATCGGCGCCGGCACCGTGCTGACCCCGGCCGCCGTCGCCGACGTGGTGAAGGCCGGCGCCAAGTATGTCGTGTCGCCCTGCGTCGTGCCGAAGGTGGCCGCCGCCTGCCGCGACCATGGCGTCGCTTGCCTGATGGGCGCCCTGACCCCGACCGAGGTGCATGCCGCCATTTCCGCCGGTGCCGACGCCATCAAGATCTTCCCTGCCTCCACCGTCGGCCCGGCGCACATCAAGGCGCTGAAGTCGGTCTTCCCCGGCATCCGCTTCGTCCCCACCGGCGGCATCGACGCCACCACCGTGGCTTCCTATGTCGCGGCCGGCGTGGCCTGCGTCGGTGCCGGCGGCAAGCTGGTGGACGAGGGTCTGGTCAAGAAGGGCGACCGCGAGGCCATCATGGCGGCCGGCCGCCAGTTGATGGACGCCTATCGGGCCGCCAAGGGCGCCTGATACCCGCTGGGAAAATCCTGCCGCCCCGCGGGGCAAAGCTGCCGGGCGGCAGGATCGGCGCGTTCTAACTTCCTTTTTTATCAATATCTTGTAGCTGGCCTGCATCCTGCAAAGCCCCGGTCGACATCCCTTCAGGGGATGCGGAACGAGGGAGAGCACGCCATGGTCAGCCTGTCCAGCTACGCCGATGTCGGCGGCATGGCCCAGAGCCTGCAGCAGTCGATTGATGCCGCGGTCAAGCGCGTGCAGCAGCAGGCAGCCGGCAATGGCGGCGCGACCGGCAAGGTCCAGGAGTACGAGCAGACCGTCAACAAGTCGGCGCTGAACGCCGCGCCCTTCGCGACCAACATCGGCACGCTGGTGAAGGACACGAGCAGGCTGAACGTCTTCAGCTCCCTGGCTTCCAACGATCCCGCCGACTTCTACAAATTCACCGTCACCAGTTCCGGCGCTCCGACGCTGGGGACGGTGGGGGATGCCGGGGTGCGGCTCCAGTTGATGGACCGCGGCGGCAAGGTCATCGCCGACAGCAACAAGGATGCCGGCGCCACCTTTGACGCCTTCCAGAAGCTGAAGTCCGGCCAACTCACGCTCGACAAGGGCGACTACACGCTGCGCATCGCCCGAGAGAAGGACGTGCCGGTCAAGGATGCCAAGAGCTACGGCGTCCAACTGCGCATGGGGAATTACAGCAAGGACTACGACACCATCGCCAAGCAGCCGGCCAAGGGCGACAACCCCTTCGGCAACAACACCAAGCTGCAGGGGCTGGCCGCCATCCTGGGCGCCGGCAGCGCCTCCATCAACCCCGCCTCGATGATGCTGGGCGGATCCGGCGGCAGCTACGGCGGGCGCGGGTCGCTGCTGAACGCGCTGCTTTAGGAGCGTCGCCCGGCCTCAAACCAGCCGGTCGCGACCCGATTCCTTGACCAGCAGGACCGCCTGGGTGCGGCTGCCGACGCCGAGCGCCTTCAGCACTCCGGTGACGTGGGTCTTCACGGTGGACAGGTTCAGGCCCAGCCTTTCGCCGATCTCCTGGTTCGACAGGCCCTGGGCCAGCAGATCCAGAACCTCCAGCTGCCGGCGGGTCAGGCCGTCGAACACGCTGGGCGCGCTGCCCCGTGCAGGCCCCCCCCCGACCGCCGGGGGCGCTCCCGGCATGCCCAGAACCGGCGGCACATAGGAGCCGCCCGCCATCACCAGCCGCAGGATGTTGACCACCAGCACGTCGTCGGTCGATTTCGGGATAAAGGCGCGCACGCCGCGCGACAGCACTGCGCGCATCTCGTCCGGCGATTCGATCATGGAGAAGACCGCGACGGGGACCGGCGCCACGCGCTTCACCAGCGCCTCGACCTCATCCAGTCCGCCCAGGCCGGGCATGCGCAAATCCATCACGATCAGGTCGAATGCAATGCCGCCCTCGAGCATCGACGCGTCGAGGATGGCGTTCAACTGGCTGAAGCTGGTCGCGGCCACCACGGTGGCCTGTTCGTCCAGTTCACCCACCAGATGGGTCAAGCCGCTGCGGACGATGGAATGATCGTCGGCGATCAGAACCTGCATGTAACGTCTCGGACCGAAGATGCCTCGCGTGCAGCATCGTCATACGCTGACGCAACGGACAGCGCTACCTCCTTCGCACGTCCGGTCATTGGAATGCCGGGAGGAACCGTAAAGAAAAGCGCGGAGGAGGTCATCCGCCCCCTCCCCCGCGTGCAGGTTCCCTGCGGTCAGGAGATTTTGATGAGGATCTGGGCGCGGCGGTTCGACGGCTCGCGCACGTTCGGACCGGTAGGCACCATCAGCTGGTTCTCGCCCACGCCTTCGATCGAGATCATGTTGGCCGGCGTGCCCCGCGCGATCAGCGCCTGCCGCACCGCCTCGGCCCGGCGGATCGAAAGCCGCTGGTTGTAGGTCGGCGAGCCCGAGGTGTCGGTGTGGCCGATCACCTGGATGCGAACGGCGCGGGCACGGTTGGCCGCCTCTGCGGCATCGCCGATGATGCTTGCGGAATTCGGCGTGATCGTCGCCTTGTCCCAATCGAAGAACACCTGATACTCGCTCTGCGGCTGGGCCGCCATCGGCGGGGCGGCAGGGGCCGGGGCAACGACCGGCGTGGCGCGCGACGGCCCGCCGAAGGTATAGCGCAGGCCGGCCAGGATGGTGTGGTTGCGGTATTCGCTCTTCGAGGTCACCGGACCCAACTCGAACTCCGGATCGACGGTGGCGAAGTAGCGGTAATCCAGTGTCAGCGCCACATTGTCGTTGATGGCATAGGACGCGCCGACGATGCCCTGATAGGCGAAGACCCAGTCGCGGTCGCTGGCGCCGTTCAGCGTCTTCTTCACCCCGGCGATACCGGCACCGGCGCCGATATAGGGCGTGATCGGCAGGCCGATGTTGAAATCGTACAGCAGGTTGCCCATGAAGGCGACCGAGCTCGTCTTGCCGCCCAGGCCGTTCAGGCCGGGAGTGGCGCTGCTGGTGTCGTCGACGCTGTTGCGCCAACGCCAGGCGGCCTCCAGTTCGGCGCGCAGGCCCATCGCGGTGGCGTAGCCGACCGAAATGTCGCCGATGCCGCCGATCTTGAACTCCTCCTTCAGACCCAGGCCCGGGGCCGGATAGCTGCTGAGGTCGGCATCCTCGGTCCAGTTCACGCCGGCCCCCGCGCCGACGTAGAAGCCTTCCGGCGCGGCAAAGGCGGCAGTCGGAATGGCCAGGGAAGGAATGGCGACGGCCAGTGCCGTGCCCAGCAAAATCCCACGCATCGTCATGTTCTTGTTCCCATCGTTGACGGCGTTGGCGGATCGGGACATCCCGGCCTGCGGCGAAACGCGTGACAGAACGGGCTCCGGCCCCGACAATGGAATCAGCACGCGCGGCTTCCAATCCCGCCCACGCACGGCCGCTTTTTCTGTTGCAGATTTGCCGCAGCGCTCCTGCTGGCATTTCCTTCCGTGATAACAATGACTTGGACACCCGCCCCGATGCTTCCTACCCCGGACGATGCGATCGACTACCCCATCTGCACCACCCCGGATCCCGGCGGCTGGCAAGAGGTGGCGCCGGGCGTGTTGTGGATCCGGCTGTCCCTGCCTTTCCAACTTGACCACATCAACGCCTGGGCGCTGGACGGTGGAGCGGACGGCTGGACGCTGATCGATTGCGGTCTGGGTGACCGGCACACGCTGGCGCTGTGGGAGGGATTGTTGCGCGACGCGCTCGGCGGCCGGCCGGTGGAAAGGGTGGTCGCCACCCATTTCCATCCCGACCACATCGGCGCCGCCAACTGGCTGGTGGAGCGGACCGGCGCGGCCTTCGCCACCTCATTGACGGAATGGCTGTTCGCCCGCATGCTGTCGGCCGGCAACGATGCCGCCACCGATGCCGCGGTGGAGCGTTTCTACCGCCGGTGCGGGTTGGCGCCGGAGACGCTGGACGCCGTGCTCGCCCGCAAGGGGGCCTACAGCCGCGGCGTCCCCGGCGTGCCGGCGACGCTGACCCGCCTGCGGGCCGGCGACAGGCTGCCGGTGGGCGACCGCCTCTGGACCGTGATCGGCGGCAGCGGCCATACGGCCGAACCGGTCAGCCTGTACCGGCCGGCAGATGGCGATGACGGCGGCAACGGCTTGGCCCTGGTGATCTCCGGCGACCAGATTCTGCCGCGGATCAGCCCGAACATCAGCGTCTGGCCGACCGAACCGGACGCCGATCCTCTCACCGACTATCTCGCCAGCCTGAAGGATTGGACCGCCCTGCCGGCCGACACGCTGGTCCTGCCCTCACACGGCCGTCCATTCCGCGGACTGCACCGGCGCGCCGACGATCTGGCCGACCATCATGCCGAACGGCTGGCGGAGATCGAATCGCTCTGCGCATCGCCCCGCACGGCGGCAGAGGTGACGCAGGCGCTGTTCCCGCGGCCGCTCGACCCGCACCAGACCGTCTTCGCCGTGGGCGAAGCCGTGGCGCACCTCAACCATCTGATCCGCAAGGGGCGACTGGAGCGTGTGTCGGGCGGCAGGAAGGTTGGGCCGGACGTCGACCTCTATCGGCGGCGCATGCTTGTCGAACAAGCCGCTACTCGGTGACGATCTCGAACTGCTGGGGGTCGAGCAGGGTCGACACCGACAAGGTCTTCAGTGTCTTCGGGTCGTCGGTTCGCTTCATCTGGGCATGCTGGGTGCCCATTCCATCCTTGCGGATGGCGACCACTTCCCAGTAGCCGCCGCTGGGGGACAGCTTGCGATAAATCTGCCCCTCGATCACCTCGCGCTTTCTGCGCATTGTCGTTCTCCAAAACCCATCCCATACCGGTTGCCGTCACGGCCGCCGCGAAGGGCGCCATTGAACCACAAAACACCCCCGTCGTGGCGAGTGTCCGTTCGGTGACCGTTCTTGGATGCCGCATAAGCGTTGTTGCGGTGCAGCACGTCCGGGGCACCACCGATGACCCTTTGCCGCAGTGCGGTTTCAAGCTGGAACAAAAGCCCCGGTTGTGGGTTCATAGCCGTCATGAACACCGATCTCGACGTGCTTGTCTTCGCGACCCGCCTGGTTGATGAACTGGGCGAAACCGCGATTCGAATGAGCCGCGTTCGTCTTGTCGAACTCACGGCCGCCAACCACACCCGTGCCGCCGCCTTCTGGCGGGAGGTGATGCGGACCTCCGAACGACTGCTGAACGAGCGGTCGGGTCGTCGGGTCGCATCCGGCCTCTCCTCGCCGGCCATTGCCGCGGCGCAACCGTCCGTGGCCCAGTCCGTCGCCTATGTTCCCCGACCTATTCCCTGATCCGGCGCCAAGTCGGGTCGAATAAAAAAGGGCCGACACAGAAGTGCCGGCCCCCTTTCAACGGAACGCTGATGCGTTTCGCTTACTTCACTTCGGCATACTGGCCGTTCTTCCACTTGTACCAGACATAGGCCGGGCTGGTGACGTCGCCCTTCGGGTCGAACCCGATCTTGCCGATGACGGTGTTGTAGTTGCCCTTGCGCATGACTTCGGCAACCTTCGCAGCGTCGGTCGAGTTCGCCTGCTTCACCGCGTCGGCCCAGATCTGGAGCGCGGCGTAGGTGTACAGGGTGTAGCCTTCCGGCTCGTAGCCAGCCTTGCGGAACTTCTCCACGACGGCCTTGGCGTCCGGCTTCTCGCGCGGATCCGGACCGAAGGTCATCATGGTGTTCTCGCCGGCGTCACCGGTGATAGCCCAGTACTCGTTGGTCACCAGCGCGTCACCCGACACGATGATGGCCTTCATGCCCTGGTCCTTCATCTGGCGGGCGATCAGGCCGGCCTCGGTGTGGTAGCCACCGATGTAGACGGCGTCGACGTTCGCCTGCTTCAGCTTCGACACCAGGGCGGAATAGTCCTTCTCACCGGCCGTGTAGGCTTCGTAGATGGTTTCCTTCTGGCCGCCGGCGTTCAGCGCCTTCTGCGTCTCATCGGCCAGACCCTTGCCGTAGGCCGACTTGTCGTGAAGGATGGCGACGTTCTTGCCCTTGTAATTGTCCAGCAGATACTTGCCGGCGATCAGGCCCTGCTGGTCGTCACGGCCGCAGACGCGGAAGACGTTCTTCAGGCCCTGCTCGGTCAGCTTCGGGTTGGTCGAAGCCGGGGAGATCTGCAGCATCCCTTCTTCGGCATAGACCTGGCTGGCCGGGATCGACGAGCCCGAGCAGAAGTGGCCGGCCACGAACTTCACACCGGCCTTGGCCAGCTGGTTGGCGACGGCCACGGCCTGCTTGGGATCGCAGGCGTCGTCGCCGACTTCCAGCTTCAGCTTCTGGCCCAGGACACCGCCGGCGGCGTTGATGTCCGCGACGGCCTGCTCCATGCCCTTCTTCATCTGCTCGCCGAAGGTGGCGTACTGGCCGGTGATCGGACCGGCGGTGGCCACCGCGATGTCGGCCTGGGCGGCCGTGGCGGAGAGCGCGGTCGCCGCGATCGCGGCGAGAAGGGACAGCTTGAATTTCATGGGTGTGCTTCCCTGTTCTGTGAATGGTCCCTGTTGCAACATACCCCCGGCCCTTGCGGGCCTTGCCGCCGGGTCCCCTCCGGCGGTTTCCAGATTACCATACCCCAAGTGGTGCGGTGTGCGACAGTTTCACGGGCACCAATCAGCCGTACGGTCTATTCCGAATGACTTATTTGTCGGCGGCCGCGCCAGTCCGCTCCCGCCAGGCGAAAGGGCCGGCAGTTTCATAGAGCCACGGATACTGGTTGACCATGCGACGTGCGATGGCGATGCGGTGCGCCGTCAGCGTGATCAGCCCGATCACCACGGTGTGGACGATGAAGCCCCACAGCGACAGCAGCTGCTCGCCGAACAGGCCCCAGGCCAGGAAGCGGTCGCCCAGCCCCAGCAGGAGCGAGTAGGCCAGCACGCTGGAGACCGGCTTCCACCCCTCCGCCAGGGTCTGCCCGGTCAGCACGCCGCAGCCGCCGAACACCAGAACCGTCAGGAACACGAACACCGGAACCGAAGAGCCAAGGATCGTTTCCATCTCAGTGGCCCCCTTCCAGATAAGCCGCGCGAACCTCCGGGTCGGCCAGAAGCTGTGCCCCCGTCCCCGTCATCGTGATCTTCCCCGTCACCATCACGTAAGCCCGGTGCGCCAGCTTCAGCGCGTGGAACGCGTTCTGCTCCACCATGAACACCGTCATCTTCTGTTCCCGGTTGATCTCCTGGATCACCTGGAAGATCTGCTTCACGATCAGCGGCGCCAGACCCAGGCTCGGCTCGTCCAGCAGCAGCAACCGCGGCTGGCTCATCAACGCGCGGCCGATCGCCAGCATCTGCTGCTCGCCGCCCGACATCGTGCCGGCGCGCTGGTTGATGCGCTCCTTCAGCCGCGGGAACAGCGTCAGAACCCGTTCCAGCTCGCGCTCGAAGCTGCCGGGCTGCGCGACGATGGAGCCCATCTGCAGGTTCTCAAGCACCGTCATCCGCGGGAAGATGCGCCGGCCTTCGGGAGACTGCGCGATGCCGCGCCGCACGATCTCGTGGGTGGGCAGGTCGGTGATGTCCTCGCCCTCGAAGAACACCCGGCCCTGGCGCGCCCGCGGGCTGCCGCAGATCGTCATCAGCAGCGTCGACTTGCCTGCACCATTCGCGCCGATCAGCGAGACGATCTCGCCGGCGCCGATCTCGATGTCGATGCCCTTCAGCGCCTCGATGGCGCCGTAGAAGGTGTGGACGCCCGATACCTTCAGCATGGCTCAGGCCCCCTTCTGCGCTTCTTGCGGCATATTCAGGTCGGCGGCGATCTCCGGCGGCAGCGCCTCGTCCTCGTCCTCGCCCAGATAGGCGCGGATCACCGCCGGGTCGTTCTTCACATGCTCCGGATCGCCGTCGGAAATCTTCCGGCCATAGTCCAGCACCACCACATGGTCGGAAATGCGCATCACCACGCTCATGTCATGCTCGATCAGCAGCACGCCCGTGCGGTGACCCTGCGGGGTCTGGACGTCGCGGATGAAGGTCAGGATCTCGGCCAGCTCCGCCGACTCGCGCGGGTTCAGGCCGGCCGCCGGCTCGTCCAGGCACAGCAGAACCGGCTCCGTGCACATGGCCCGCGCGATCTCCAGCCGGCGCTGGGCGCCGTAGGGCAGGTTGCCGGCTTCCCAGTCGGCGAACTCGGTCAGCCGCACCCGCTCCAGCCAGTATTTCGCCAGCTCCACCGCCTCATGCTCGGCCTTGCGGTAGCTGGGAAAGCCCAGCAGCCCGCCGATGGCGAAGGTCGAGGCGCGCATCAGCTTGTTGTGCTGGGCGACGATCAGGTTCTCCAGGACGCTCATGCCGCTGAACAGCCGGATGTTCTGGAAGGTGCGCGCCACCCCGGCTAGCTGGGCGATGCGGTAGCCCGGCATCCGCTCCAGCAGGAACTCCTTGCCGGTGGGATGGCGCAGCGTCAGCCGCCCCACCGTGGGGGTGTAGAAGCCGGTGACGCAGTTGAACAGCGTCGTCTTGCCGGCGCCGTTCGGGCCGATCAGCGCGGTGATCTCGCCCGCCCGCGCCTCGAACGACACGTCGTTGTTCGCCACCAGGCCGCCGAAGCGCATGGTCAGGTGTTCGACGGTCAGCAGGGGCTTTTCACTCATGACGGCGCTCATTTCGCGGCTCCCGCCGGGATCGGCTTCTTGCCGCCATGCAGGAGGATGGTCGGGTCGCGGTGGGCCAGCAGGCCGCGCGGACGCCACAGCATGATCACCACCATGCCGGCGCCAAACGCCAGCATGCGGTAGTCGGCCAGTTCGCGGAACGCTTCGGGCAGGCCGATCACCAGCAGCGTGGCGACCACCACGCCGATCTGGCTGCCCATGCCGCCCAGCACCACGATGGCCAGGATGATCGCCGACTCGATGAAGGTGAAGCTCTCCGGGCTGATGAAGCCCTGGCGCGTGGCGAAGAAGGAGCCGGCGAAGCCGCCGAACATCGCGGCAATCGCAAAGGCCGCCAGCTTCATGTTGGTGCGGTTGATGCCGAGCGAGGCGCAGGCGATGTCGTCCTCGCGCAGCGCTTCCCACGCCCGGCCCAGCGGCAGCTTGCGCACCCGCAGCGTGAACAGGTTCACCACCAGCGCCAGCGCCAGGATGAGGTAGTAGAGGAAGATGATGCGGTGGAGCGGCGAGAACTCCAGCCCGAACATCTCGTGGAAGGCGGCCATGCCGTCGGCCGGGCTGCGCGAGAAGTCGGCGATGCCGAAGAAGCTCGGCCGCGGAATGCCGGAGATGCCGTTGGGACCGCCGGTGAACTGGTACCAGTTGACCAGGATGATGCGGATGATCTCGCCGAAGCCCAGCGTCACGATGGCGAAATAGTCGCCGCGCAGCCGCAGGACGGGGAAGCCCAGCAGCACGCCGGAGATGGCGGCGAGCACGCCCGCCAGCGGCAGGCAGACCCAGAAGCTGAGCCCGAAGTAATGGGCCAGCAGTGCGTAGCTATAGGCGCCCACCGCGTAGAAGGCGACATAGCCGAGGTCGAGCAGGCCGGCGAGGCCCACCACGATGTTCAGGCCCCAGCCCAGCATGATGTAGGTCAGCAGCAGGATGCCGATGTCCAGGATCATGCGGTCGGCCAGCGGGGTCAGCGGCAGGACGGCGGCGAAGGCGACGGCGACCGGGCCGATGTAGCGGCTGGCGTGCTGGACCTTGGCGGCGATGCGGTCCATGCGCTTGTCGCGGTCGGCCTGGGACAGCTTGGAGCGGCCGGTGGCGACGGTCATGGCGGCACGGATGGCGATGACGCCGCCGCCCAGCACCAGCACCAGGCGCAGCACCTGGGTCGGCATCGGCAGCAGCAGCCCGACGCCGGCGCAGATCAGCGCCAGGATCAGCACCGGCAGCGCCATGCCCTGGCGGATCAGCCCGAGCCCGAGCCGGCCGAGGAAGACCAGCAGCAGCGAGGCGACGACCTCCTCCGGCCGGGCTTCGATGCCGAGCCCGGTGGGACGGTCCACCGTGCGCAATCCGACCAGCGGCACGGTCAGCAGCAATGCCACGAAGGCGGCGAGGCCGGCGTCCTTGACGGTGGCGGCCCAGTCGACGCCGCGCGCGGTGCCGCCCGCGGCGGACGAGACGGTGTTGGAGTGCATGGTCATGGCGCTTACACCTTCTCGATCTCGGGCCGGCCGAGCAGGCCGGTGGGCCGGAAGATCAGGACGAGGACGAGGATGGAGAAGGTTGCGACGTCCTTCCATTCGGAGCCGACATAGCCGGACCAGAAGGCCTCGATCAGGCCGATGACCACGCCGCCGAGCATGGCGCCGGGCAGCGAGCCGACGCCGCCGAGCACGGCCGCGGTGAAGCTTTTCACCCCGGCGAGGAAGCCGATGTAGAAGTCGATGACGCCGTAGATCAGCAGCACCATCATGCCGGCGACGGCGGCGAGCGCGGCGCCCATGACGAAGGTCAGCGAGATGACGCGGTCGACGTTGACGCCGAGCAGCCCCGCCATCTTCTTGTCCTGCTCGCAGGCGCGCTGGGCGCGTCCCAGCGAGGTGCGGTTGATCAGCATGGTGAAGCCGACCATGAGGACCAGGGTGATGACGATGGTGGCGAGGCGCACGTAGCTGACGGAGACGGCGCCGTCCATCAGGGTGAGGTTGCCGGGCAGGATGGGCTGCAGCGGCTTGGAGCGGGCGCCCTGGAGGAGCTGGATGTAGTTCTGCAGGAAGATCGACATGCCGATGGCGGAGATCAGCGGCGCCAGCCGGGGCGAGGAGCGCAAGGGCCGGTAGGCGATGCGCTCGACCGTCCAGCCATAGACGCTGGTGAACAGCATGGAGGCGAGCAGCATGACCAGCAGGGCCAGCGGCACCCAGGTGATGCCGAGCGCGCCGATGGCCAGGAAGGTGATCAGCGCCACGAAGGAGCCGATCATGTAAATCTCGCCATGGGCGAAGTTGATCATCCCGATGATGCCGTACACCATCGTGTAGCCGATCGCGATCAGGCCGTAAATCGCCCCAAGCGACAAGCCGTTGATCAATTGCTGGAGAAAATATTCCATGTCCTCACCCCACCTTCAGCACGGCGCAAAGGCAGGGTGCGGCGGCACGGGTACACTCGGCACACCGGTCACGCAACAGCAGCCCCCTGTCTGGTGCAGCCCGTCCATTCACCAAACGGAATGCCGTATCATCCGGAGTTCCGTCTATCGGTCTGACGGACCATGATTTTTCCTGTTCGGAGGATGCGATTCCGACTTGGCCGGGCCGTTCGGCGAGCGCTCCCCCTGACCTTTTCGGTAGTACCAGCCTGACGGATTTTTGCAAGACAGATTTGTGCTGCCCGCATGCGTCGTCCGGTTTGCGCATCGGTCGGGAGGGGCGAAAAACGCAAAACGCCCCGCCGGCAGCTGCCTGGCGGGGCGTTGGATCGCGCGTCTTAAACCGGACGTTGCAGCGTCAGCGGACGGCGACGGACTGCTTGGCCGGAACGGCGGCGACCTTCTGCTTCGGCTTGGCCGGAGCGGCGGCCTTGGCCGGAGCCTTCGCCTTGGCGGCGGCCGCCTTCGGCGCGGCCGGAGCCGGCGTGGCCTGGGCGACGGCGAAGACGGGGTCCGGACCGCTAACCACCTTCACGTCGCAGAGCGGGCGGCTGGCCAGATGCATCAGGCCGGCGTTCTTTTCGTCCGCGGTCAGGGTGCGCAGGTCGTCGGGGGTCAGGTCCTTGGCGGCGGCCGACCGGTCGACGAAGTTGGCGCAGTACTGCGGGATGCCGATGGTGGCGGCACGGCGGCTGACCTCGTTCGCCAGCTCGGTGCGGAACATGTCGAACTGACGGGTGGCGTTGCCGCCGGCTCCGGAACGCTTGTAATAGCTGATGAGCGACGCTTCGGAATTGGACAGCAGGGCACGGTTTTTGACCGAGAAGTCCTGGTAGAGGTCGAACGGCTTCTTGTCCGGCACCACGGTGCGGCAGGTCAGTCCGACCACCATCATCTCGGTGTGCAGGCGCATCATCTGCTCGGCCGCATGTTCGGCACGGTTGTAGCAGGCGGGCGCGGCCGGGGTGCTGGCCTTGGTCGGGCGCGCCTTGGCGGCGGCCGTCTTCGCCGGCGGCTTCGCAGCCTCCTTGGCGGCGGCAGCGCTGGCGGGCGCGGCAGGCAGGGCGAGCAGCGCGCCGAGGACGGCGGCGCCGGTCAGGGCTTTCAGGGAGAGGCGAAGGGCAGCGCGCTGGCGACTCATCAGGGGCTCCGGTGGCGCGGTACGACAGGACGGGTTGGGGCGGGATAGGCGACCGCCCGACAGTCGGCGACCTTCTACCCGAACGCGGGGGCCGGTCAATGGTATTTGCCGGGCGCTTGCGTTTTGTCCCACGACCGCGGCGGAGTCGACACGCCGAGTCGCGACCGCGGCCTGTTCCTTCGGTGCCTGTTCTTTTTGGCAGTCGCCGTCGCTGGACGCCGCGGTGGCGGCGACGGTATGGATGGGCTTTCCACGGTCAGACGGGTCACGCGGCATGGCAGCCACCGGATCAAAATCGGGCGGATCGGGTTTTGCGAGCGGGCACCGCATCGGCATCGATCTGGGCGGCACGAAGACCGAGGGCATCCTGCTCGACCGCCAGGGAAACGAGTTGGCCCGCCACAGGGTTCCCACGCCCAAGGGCGATTATGACGGGACGGTCGCGACGGTGCGCGATCTGGTCGCAAGGCTGGAAGGAGGGATCCCCGCCGGCGGCAAGGCGACGGTCGGGCTGGGGATTCCGGGCGCCATTTCCCCGGCCACCGGGCTGGTGAAGAACGCCAACTCCACATGGCTGATCGGGAAGGACTTCGCCTGCGACCTCGTCCAGGCGCTCGGCCGGCCGGTGCGGATCGAGAACGACGCCAACTGTCTTGCGGTGTCGGAGGCGACCGACGGCGCCGGGGCCGGCTGCGGCGTGGTGTTCGCGGCGATCCTCGGCACCGGCTGCGGCGCCGGCATCGTCGTGCATGGCCGGCCGCTCGGCGGGCGCAACGCCATCGCCGGCGAGTGGGGGCACAATCCGCTGCCCTGGCCGACCGACGCCGAGCGGCCGGGCCCGGCCTGCTACTGCGGCAAGCACGGCTGCCTGGAGACCTTCGTTTCCGGGCCGGCGGTGGCGGCGGACCATCTGGTGGCCACCGGCGAGGCGCTCGACGCCGCAACGATCCTCTCACGCGCCGACAGCGATCCCGGATGCGCCGCGACGGCGGAGCGGCTGGTCGGGCGGCTTGGCCGCGGGCTGGCCGCTGTGGTCAATCTGCTGGACTCGGACGTGATCGTGCTGGGAGGCGGCCTATCGAACGCGGACCTGCTGTATGACCGGCTGTCGGCGGCGATGGAGCCCTGGGCCTTCTCCGACCGGCTGGACACGCCGGTGCGCCGTGCCCGCCATGGCGATTCCAGTGGCGTGCGCGGCGCTGCGTGGCTGTGGCGGCCGGGCGAGATGCCGGACGCGGATTACTGAGGCTGGGCCGTCCGCGGCGTCGGCGGGGCATCTGCGCTGCGCGGCGGCGCCATCACCCGCCGGGCGGCGGCCGGGTCCACCGGCGGCGGCGTCAGCGAATGGGTGTTGGAATAGTGGCGGTTCGTCCGCTTCACGTCGGTGCCGTAGCGCGTCATGCCGGCGCGGTGCTCGCCCGATTTCGTGGCGCCCCAATGCGACGGCGCCGGGCCGGGGAGCGGCTGCGCCTGATCCATGTTGCGCATGAAGGGACCGGTCGGCACCATCTGATCGTAAACCCAGGGCGCATAGTCCTGCTTCTGGGCATTCGCCGGCAGCGACAGCGCCGCCATTCCCAGGATGGAGAGGGCGGCGACGGCGGCAGTCCTGACGGCAGCTGTGGCAGCGGAGGCAACGCGGGTCATCGAACAGGCACCTTTCATCCGGAAAAAACGGATCCGAAGGTGCAGTCGAGCGGAAAGCGCCCGCGCCGTCCAATGCGGAGGCGCGTTACCCATCCCGGCAGGCCCATCCCCAACCGGGGGGCTCCCCTGCCCTTACGACGCAGGCAGGCGGTAGAGCGTGAGGTGCAGGCGCTTGCCCGTGTTGTAGTTGAATCCGTCCAGTTCCGCCAGCGGCAGCGGCGTGGCGGTGCCCAGGCTGTCGAGGAAGGCGGCAGCTTCCCGGTCCTCCACCAGGGCCAGACCGCAGGCACGGTCAGACAGCAGATGGGTTGCCGCACCGGCGCCATGGACCAGCTTGGTCGGCGTGCCCAGCAGGAAGACGAGGCTCGGCTCGGAATAGCCGGCGGACGCGACGACACTGTCGGCGCAGGGCCGGACCTGGGCGACCGCACGAGCGGCCTGCCGGCTGACCCAGACGCCATCGATGTTCGGCAGCACCGCGGCGTAGGTCCCCAGATAGAGCAGGCCTGCGGCCCCAACTCCGGCCGCGAGACCGATCCGCCGCTCGCCCCCAAGCAACCGATGCAGGGCGAGCGCGAAGAGCCCGCCCACCGCAGGCACCAGCGACACCGCGATCGGATCGATCCGCTGGCCGACCAGCCAGGGGATCACCGCGACCGCCAGGGTCAGGGCGCCGAAGCCGATGACGCCGAGCGCCACGGCGGCGGCCGTCAGCCAGCGGCGCGGCCGTTTGCGGCTGCGGTCGAAATTGTCGAGCAGGGCCGCCGCGGCGAGGGCGGCAATCGCCGGAAAGACCGGCAGCGTGTAATGCAGCAGCTTGGTCGGCACCGCCTCGAACACCAGCCAGCTCGGGACGATCCAGGCGATGCAGAATCGCACGGCGTCCAGCCGGCGGCGCGCCCAGGTCCAGGGAACCGCCAGCAGGGCCAACAGTGACCAGGGGGCGAAGGTGACCCAGAAGGTGCCGAGATAATAGCCCGGCGGCAGGCCCTTGCCCTCCTGCCCGCCCGACACCTTGCCCAGCATGTCGTGGCCGACGGATTCGGCGAAGAAGGCGCCCTTGCTCTTGATGGCGATGGCGATCAGCCAGGGCGCGGCGATGGCGACGACGATGCCGAGCCCGGCCAGCGGCTTCAGCCGCTTCAGCCAGCCGGCCTCGCGGTCCCACAAGGCCAGCACCAGCGCCGTGCTGCCGGACACCAGCAGGACCAGCGGCCCCTTGACCAGCACGCCGACGCCGGCGGCGATCCAGAACACCAGCGGCGCGGTCCAGGCCCCCCGCCCGGCGGGAGCCGGATCACGGCGGGTGAGGTACAGATGCGCCAGAACCGCCTGCCCGACCACCACGGTGGCGAGCAGGACGGCGTCGGTCTTGGCCATCCGCGCCTCGACCCCCAGCACGACGCAGGACGCCATCATCAGCCCGGCAATGAAGCCGGCCGGACCGCCGAACAGCCGCGCCGCCGTCCAGGCGCTGCCAAGCACGGCGAGGATCGCCCCCAGGAAGGACGGGATGCGGTAGGTCCAGATCAGCTTTTCGCTGCCCGCCGGAACGCCGCGCACCGCTTCGGCCACCGTGGTCGCCGCGGTCTGCAGCCAATAGATACCAACCGGCTTCTTGTAGCGCGTCTCGTCCTGGAAGCGGATGTCGACGAAGTTGCCGCTGTCCAGCATCTGGGACGACGCCTGCGCGAAGCGCGCCTCGTCCCGGTCGAAGGGCGGCAGCACGGTGAAGCCCGGCAGGAAGAGCGCGGCGGCGATCAGCGCCAGCAGCGCATAGGCCCAGATCGGCAGGGCGGCGCGCGGCAGGGTGGATGCGGTCACGATTTGCTCGGCACCGCATCGCCGGCGGCCAGCGACTTCTTGTGGGTCCAGACGAAATAGACGTTGCGGGCGTAGATCACCAGCCCCATGCCCTGCCCCAGCATGAAGACCGGGTCGAAGCGGTAGAAGGCATAGGCGAACAGCATCACGCCGCCGCCCAGCGAGAAGTACCAGAACAGCTCCGGCACCACGCTGCGCCGCGCCTTTTCGCTGGCGATCCACTGCACGATGAAGCGCATGGTGAACATCAGCTGGGCGAAGAAGCCGATGCCGACCCAGATCAGGTCGGTCGTGCTCTGCTCGTTGAACCAGGCCGCAGCGCGCTCAAGCATCGTAGAAATCCTGTCCCGAAAGGGTCTTGTGGTCGCAAGCGTAAGGTCGGTCAGAGGCGTTCGGAGACGGGCGACAGCTTCGTCCGCCGCTTCAGCCAATAAACGCCCAGTAGATCGACCACGCCGATCAGCCCGCGCCGCCAGTTGTTGTATTTTGACACGCCGCGCTCGCGCGGGCGATGGTTCACCGGCACATAAGCCACCGGATGGCCGTGGGCGCGGAACAGGGCCGGCAGGAACCGGTGCATCGCCCCGAAGAACGGCAGGTCGAGGAAGGCGTCGCGGCGGAACAGCTTCAGCCCGCAGCCGCTGTCGGTGCAGCCGTCCTGCAGGAAGGACTGGCGGACGGCGTTGGCGATCTTGGAGGCCCAGCGCTTCGACAGGGTGTCCTGCCGTTTCCTGCGCAGGCCGCCGACCAGCACCGGCGCGCCGGCCTCCCCTGTCGACACCAGCGCGAACAGCGCCGGTATGTCGGCAGGGTCGTTCTGCCCGTCGCCGTCGAGGGTGACGACGAACTCGCCGCGCGCCGCCTTGACGCCGCTGCGCACCGCGGCGCTCTGGCCGGAGCGGCGGACATGGCGCAGCACGCGCAGCCGGCCGGCCTCGACCGCCGGGGCAAGCCGCGTCTGGGTGTCGTCGTCGGACTGGTCGTCGACGAAGATGATCTCGAAGCCGCCGACCGGAGCCAGCGCCCGCTCGATCTCTTCGAGCAGCGGCAGCACGTTGTCGGCCTCGTTGAAGACGGGGACAACGACCGACAGCCGCACCGGCTGGCCGCTCTCCGGATAAATGCTCACGGTTTACCATCCCATTCGCCAAACGGGCCGCAAATTACTCTCGCGGCGCGGCGAACGGTAGCGGAAAAGGATGAGACCGGAGCGGGGCAGATCCCCGCACCGGTCCTATCGGCCGGGCGTCGGTACGGGTTACCCCTTGTTGCCATCCAGCGGAAGCGGGACATAACGCAGGTCGCCGCCGCGGCTGACCAGCATCAGCAGGGTCTTGCGCCCCTGTTCCTTTGCCTTGGCGATGCGGCTTTCCAGGTCGGCGGGGGTCGACACCGGCTCCTGCCCCGCCTCGACGATCACGTCGCCCAGGTCCAGCCCGCGTTGCGAGGCGACGCTGTCGCCGTCCACCTCCGTCACCACCACCCCGTCGACGTCCTCGCCGATGGAGAAGGTCTCGCGCAGGCCGGGGGTGAGCGGGGCGAGCTTGAGGCCGAGCGCCGATTTGCTCTCCTCCGGCTGTGCCGAGCGGGGGGCCCCGCTCGACCCGGACATCGCCAGTTGCTGCGGCTCGTTGCGCAGTTCGCCGAGCGTCACCTGCACCGATTCCTGCTTGCCGCCGCGCAGCACGGTCAACGGCACGTCGCTGCCGATCCCGGTCGAGGCGACGAGACGCGGCAGTTCACGCATCTGCTCCAGCGGCTTGCCGTTGAAGGCGGTGATGACGTCACCCTGGCGCAGGCCGGCGGAGGCGGCAGGGCTGTCGGGCGAAACGCTGGTGACCAGCGCGCCGCCGGTGCCGTCCATGCCCAGGCTTTCGGCGATGTCCGGCGTCACCCGCTGAACCTGGACGCCCAGCCAGCCGCGCCGCACCTTGCCACCGTCCCTCAGCTGATCGATGATCGGCTTGGCAAGCGAGGACGGAATGGCGAAGCCGATGCCCACCGAACCGCCGGTGGGCGAATAGATCGCGGTGTTGATGCCGATAACCGCACCGCCGGCATCATAGAGCGGACCACCGGAATTGCCGCGGTTGATGGCGGCGTCGGTCTGCAGATACTCGTCGTAGGGGCCCTGCTGGATATCGCGGGCGCGGGCCGACAAGATGCCGGCGGTCACCGACCCGCCGAGCCCGAACGGGTTGCCGATGGCGACCACCCAGTCGCCGACCTCCACCGTCTCGCTGTCGCCCCAATGGGCGGCGGCCAGCGGCTTGTCGCTTTCGACCTTCAAGAGCGCCAGATCGGTCGGCGCATCGGACCCCACCAGCTTGGCCGGCAGCCGGGTGCCGTCATGCAGGGTGACGGAGATTTCCGCCGCATCGGCGACGACATGGCTGTTGGTGACGATCAGCCCGGCCGGATCGATGATGAAGCCGGAACCGAGCGCCATGCTGGGCAAGCCGCCCGGCCCACCCCCCGGGCCACCCCCCGGCGCACCATTGGGACCGCCGCCAGGCCCGCCATTGGGACCGCCTTCGGGCGTGCCGTTGGGCTGACCGCCGCGCTGGCGGTTGCGGAACTCGCGGAAGAATTCCTCCAGCGGCGAGCCGGGGGGCACGTCCATCCCCTCCGGCAGGCGGCCGCCGCCGGATGCCTGCGGCGCCTGGGTGCTGGAGATGTTGACCACGGTGTCGACCTGCGTCCGGGCGAGGTCGCGGAAGGATGGCGGCGCGTAGGTCCGGCTGGCGTTGGGCGCAGCATTGACGGTGTTCGCGGCGGGCGCCTCCTGCGCGGCGGCGGGACCCGCGGGAAGCACCGGCAACAGGACGGCACCGGCCAGCAGCGCGCACAGCGCCGCAGCCGGAAGATGGCGGGAGGTGTGGGGCGAACGCGGAACGGACGCATGCGGCATGGACGGTCTCCGCAAAATCGGTGGGGCAAAACAGTTGGAGCCAACGGCCACCGCCCGCCGAGCCGACAAGTCCCGGTGACGGTCGGAACGCCCCGTTCAGGGAAATTCCTGAAGTCAAAACACGCCACCCCCCGTCCGGGGTCCATCGCACTTTTCAAAAGACGCCACCACCGGCGGTTTCCGGTACGCGCTTTTCATCCGTCAACGGATTTTAAAAGCCCCGCCATCCACCAATCGTCGTGCCCCGTTGTGACACCGGACACAAAATCACGATTCCGTGCAAAGTTATGCTGGCATTTTTGAGAAGAGTTTCCGATAGTCATCCATACCGAAAACATCGCCCGCCAGCGTGAAGCCACGATGCTGCCGACGCACGCGCCCGCGTGGTCCCGCGTCGGAAGCGTGCGGTTCGGGTGGACATGCTGACGAATGACTGAAAATTCACTTTGGCAACCGAGCGATATAATGAACGCAGAAACCGGGAGCGAACCGGAGTCTCCCAAGAAGCGTGGGCGCATTCCGCAGTCGGCGTGGCCCCAAATTCTTGAACGTTACCGCAGCGGTGCAACGCTTTCGGCCATCGCGCGCGAATTCGAATGCACGCCCAGCGCCATCTCCTACATCATCAAGAAGGCGGAGGCCGCAAGCGGCCAGGGCGACGCCGCCCACGCTGATGACGACCAGGGCGATGCCCAGGCGGACGACGGTCAGTCTTCCGCACCGGCCGCACCGGCCGAGGAGACATCCGCACCGGTAACCGCGGCTCCGGCTTCCCCGGCGGCCGAACCCGCTCCCGCCGCTCCTGCGGAAGCCGAAGCTCCCGCAGAGCCGCGCCGTGCCGGCCGCACGGTCCGCGGCACGCTGACCCGTACCCCGCGGACGGAACCGGCGGCCGATCAGCCCCCGGTCGAGACGCCTGCCGCTTCCCCGGCCCCGGCGGCGGCTGCCCCGGCGGCACCGGCACCGACGGAAACGCTGCGCCTGAACCGTCAGGAACCCGCACCGGCTCCGGCCCCCGCGGCAGCCCCCGCCCCGGCGGCTCCGGTCGCGGCAGCCCCGGCGACCGTGGATGCTCCGCGGACGGCCGGACAGCCGACCCCGCCGGTGGATGCGATCGAAGGCCGCCTGCGCGACACGGCCAAGGCCTGCATCTCCGCCTACCGTGGCTGGCGCCAGCAGCCGAGCGAAGCGACGATCCAGTCGCTGTCCGAAAGCGTGCACGAACTGCGCAAGGCCCTGGCCCGCGTGGAAATCGACATGTCGGCCAGCCGGCGCGAGGAACAGGCGATTCGCCCGATTCCGATCCCCGCGCACCGGGCATCGCGTCGCCCGAACTGAGCGGATTTTGAAAAGCGGGTCTCCTCGCCCTCTTTGAATCCCGTGTTTCAAAAAACCTCCGTCCCGTTCTTGGGGCGGAGGTTTTTTGTTGGTGCAAAAATCCGCGAAAAGGGGCTTGACGCCCACCCGATCGAAAGGCTAATCCTCTGCGCCCCGATGGAAGGGTGGCCGAGTGGTTAAAGGCAGCAGACTGTAAATCTGCCCGCGTACGCGTACGCTGGTTCGAATCCAGCCCCTTCCACCATCGCACCATGGCGTGCGCCGCAGCAGACCGCCCCCAGCAGACGACCACGTCATGGCGGTGCCGCGATAAACTCCCAAGTTATCGACTTCTGAACTTTGAAAAACCTGTCGCGCGCCGCTACAGCGGCAGAGGATCTGCCGGCGTGACGCGCGGGAAACGCAGCGTGAAGGCCGTTCCAGCCCCCGGTGCGCTGTCCAGCCGCAAACGCCCGCGCAAGCTGCGCGTGACAAGCGTGTAGACGATGTTCAGCCCCAGCCCGCTGCCGCCGCGGTCGCGACTGGTGGTGAAGAAGGGCTCGAACACCCGACCATGCAGGTCCGCCGGAATGCCCCTGCCGTCGTCGGCAAAGACCAATTCCACCTCCCCGCCCGACAGCGTGACCGTTACGGTCAGCCGGCCGCGCACGCCCGGATCATAGCCATGCAGGATGGAGTTGATGACGAAGTTGGTCAGGATCTGGCTGATGACGCCGGGATAGCTGTCCAGCATCAGGTCTTCCGGGCAATGGACGGCGACGGCATGTCCGCTGCGGCGGATGCGCATTCCCAGGCTGCGCAGGACCTCGTGGATATAGTGGTTCAGTTCGAAAACGCGGCGTTCCTCGCTGGCCTGGTCGACGGCGATCTGTTTGAAGCTCTGGATCAGGCGGGTGGCGCGCTCGACGTTCAGCAGCATCAGCTGCGTCGCCTCGTCCGCGATGTCGATGAATTCGGCGAAGTCGCCGCGCCGCAGCGAGCCGGCTTCGAACAGGCGGCGCAGGCTCCGCGTCTTTTCCGCCAAAAGCGAGGCGCCGGTCAGGGCGATGCCGACCGGCGTGTTGATTTCGTGCGTCACGCCGGCCACGAGGGAGCCGAGCGCGGCCATCTTCTCCGCCTGGATCAGCTGGACCTGCGCCTCCTTCAAATCCTGCAGGGCGCGCTCGGCCTCCTCCTTGGCGGCGCGGACGGCTTCCGCCGCGCGGACGCTCTCCGTCACGTCGGTGTGGGAGCCGACGATGCGGAAAGTCCGGCCGTCGCTGCCCGCCACGGCCAGTGCGCGGGTCTCCAGGAAGACCGTCGCGCCCGACCGATGGAGAAACCGCTGCAGCAACCGACTTTCGGAACGCCGGCCGGACGCCAGTTCTTCCACCATCTCCAATGCGGCGGCGCGATCGTCGGCGTGGATCAGCTCTTCCCAACGGCGGCGGCTGTTCTCCATCTCCGTCTCGCCATAGCCCAGCAGGCCCCACCATTGCGGGGAGAACCAAACCTCGCCCGTGCGCAGGTCCCACTGCGAGATGCCCTCCCGCGCGGCGCGGATCGCCAGTTCGAACAGTTCGCGGCTGGCGGCCAATTCCCGTTCGGCCTGCTTGCGCTGGGTGATGTCGGTGTAGGTGGTGACGAAGCCGCCGTCCGGCAGCGGCAGGGTCACCGTCTCGATGACCACGCCGTCGGGCCGCACCCGCTCGTTGTAGAAGGGCCAGGACGCGTTGCGGATGTAGTCCAGCCGCTGCGCCACCAGATCATCCACCTCGCCGCGGCCATAGCCGCCCTGCTCCGCGATGTGGCGCACCACCGTCTCGTAGGGCTGGGCATAGCGCGGGAATTCCGGGTCGATGAAAAGCAGTTCCAGCACGCGCCGGTTCCACGCGACCAGCCGCAGGTCGTGGTCGAAGGCCATCACGCCCTGGCTGAGACAGTCGAGGACGAGGCTGGTCTTGGCCCAGGGTTCACGCTCAGACGGGATTTCCGGCTGACCGGCAGTCTCGACGGCCGTCAGCAGGCTTTCCCCCGGCGCGCCCGCGCCAAGCGCCAGAGTGACCGCGGAGCCGTCGGGGAATGCCCGCGTCACGGCATGGCCGCGGCGCAGGTCGTCGATCCCGGACAGCCCGAGAAGACCGGCGAGAAGCGCGTCGAGCGTCGCATGGAACGGCCCGTCAGGCGTTCCGGCGGGAGGCATGGCGAACCGGGCCGCGAAGGCGGCATTGGCCCAGACCAGACGTTCGTCGGCGTCGAAGCGGGCGAACCCGGTTTCCCCCATGCGCGTGCCTTCTCCCACCGCCAATTCGGCCTGCATGCGATGACCATTCGCGATATCCGGCGAGCAAAAGCCGCCGGCCGGACACGCGGTGCGGATCGCGGCCCCATTCTTGTCTCTTGACGGTTGACGGGCAAGGGCCATCACGCAGCCGCTCCCGCCGGACGCCGCCGGTGAACCCCTTGATTTTACGTCTGCCCGACGCCTAATCCTGCGCCAGACAGTGAAGCGTAACAGGCAAACCGTTGGCCGGGAAAGGATTTGCACGATGTCGGACGTCGCGGCCTACGGCAGTCTGTTCCTTGTGGCGCTGGCGGCCGCGACGATTTTTCCCGCCCAGTCGGAGCTTCTGTTGGCCGGGTTGCATTCTTCGGGCAACTATCACGACGGCCTCCTGATTCTGGTGGCGACCACCGGGAACGTGGCGGGATCGACGGTCAACTGGGCTCTCGGCCGTTATCTGATGCACTTTCAGGACCGCCGCTGGTTCCCGGCGTCGCGCCGTCTGGTGGAACGGGCCACCGGATGGTACCAGCGCTTCGGCGTCTGGTCGCTTCTGCTGGCCTGGGTCCCCTTCATCGGCGATCCGCTGACCCTGGTCGCCGGCATCCTGCGCGTCGACTTGCGGCTGTTCCTGCTGCTGGTCACGATCGGCAAGCTTGGACGGTACGTTGCGCTGATAGTAGCTTTTTAATACAGTATAGTATTAGTATTGTATGTCATGCGTCCATATCAGACGCAATAATGGGCTTGTCGGCGACGGTGGCTGCACAGTATTAACGGAACCCGGACCGCGGATCCCTCGAACCGGCGGAAGGCCTCAGGAAAGCAGGGGCTTTTCAAAATATCGGTGCTGTTTGACAGAGGTCAAACGCGCCGCACTGGTGGTCGACTATGCTCCGCGCCAACGTGGAATCGGAAATCAGGCGCATCGACATGCCAGACGGAAGCATCGTTCAGCAGGGATCAGCCCAACCAGCCAAGGTTCCGCTGTACGAAAGCCATAAGACGATTCACC
The DNA here is from genome assembly GCF_977007025.2 of Azospirillum largimobile. NCBI lineage: Bacteria > Pseudomonadati > Pseudomonadota > Alphaproteobacteria > Rhodospirillales > Azospirillaceae > Azospirillum > Azospirillum largimobile. The sequence continues at coordinate 286,926 of NZ_CDRMUA020000006.1, read as the reverse complement.
CGAAATCGGTCAAGGGCCTCTATCGCCGCCTGAAAACCGTGACCTTCAGCGTTCTACTGGTGCTGTTCTTCATCGCACCCTGGATCCGCTGGGAACGCGGGCCCGAAGCCCCGGCCCAGGCGGTCCTGTTCGACCTGACGACGCCGCGCTTCTTCCTGTTCTGGATCGAGATCTGGCCGCAGGAGATCTACTACCTTACCGGCATCCTGATCGTGGCGGCGCTGGGCCTGTTCCTGGCGACGGCGCTGGCCGGGCGCGTCTGGTGCGGCTTCGCCTGTCCGCATACGGTGTGGACCGACCTGTTCGTCTGGATCGAGCGTGTCTTCGAAGGCGACCGGGCGGAACGCATCCGCATGGAAAAGCAGCCCTGGACCACGCGCAAGTTCCTGCGGAAGGCGGGCAAGCATGCGGGCTGGATGGCGCTCAGCCTCGTCACCGGCTTCGGCTTCCTCGCCTACTTCACCGATGCCCCGGCTCTGCTGCGCGACTTGGTCACCTTCCAGGCCAGCTACGAGGCGACGTCCTTCTTCGCCATTTTCGTCGGCATGACCTATGTGATGGCCGGCTGGACGCGCGAGCAGATGTGCATGTACATGTGCCCCTGGCCGCGCATCCAGACCGCGATGCTGGACGAACATTCGCTCGTCGTCACCTATCAGGCCGACCGCGGCGACAACCGCGGACCGAAGCGCAAGTCGCAGAGCTGGGACGAACGGCGCGCGCAGGGCTTCGGCGACTGCATCGACTGCGGACAGTGCGTCCAGGTCTGCCCGATGGGGATCGACGTGCGCACCGGCGAACAGGCCGACTGCATCAACTGCGGCCTGTGCGTCGACGCCTGCGACACCATCATGATCCAGCAGGGCCTGCCCACCCGCCTGATCGCCTTCGATTCGCTGGCGGCCCAGGACACCCGCGCGTCCGGCAAGACCTATCAATGGCGCCTGATCCGTCCGCGCGTGATCGTCTACGCCCTGCTGATGCTGGTCATCGGCGGCGCCATGGCCTGGAGCTTCGCGCTGCGTCCCAGCCTGAACATCACCGTCCTGCGCGACCGTGCGCCGCTGTTCGTCACGCTGTCGGACGGGTCGATCCGCAATGCCTACACCTTCAAGGTCGCCAACAAGACCCGCCAGAACCGCTCCTACACCCTCAGCGTCGTCGGCCTGTCCGCTGCCGACATCAAGGTGATCGGCGAGAGCGAGGCGGAGACCGCCGCCCACACCGCCACCATCTCGGCGGAGGCGGACAGCGTCGCCACCTACCGCGTCTATGTGACTGCCCCCCGCGGGGAGGTGACCGCCACCTCGCTGCCGCTGACCTTCCAACTGTCCGACACCGTGACCGCTGAAAAGAACAGCCGCGACAGCGTGTTCATGGGGCCGGCCAACCAGTAGTCCGTCACAGAAGCTCTCCGTTGGCGCGGAGTCGAAAGGCGGTGGCCGGCGGATCGGCCTACCGCCTTTCGCATTTCTGCGCAAAGGGAGGGCATCCGCATGGACAGTTTGCGCGAGCCGGACCGCCACTCACCTGACTCAGCGAACGAAGGCTGGGCAATCGGGAAACCGGGCCCGCCGGCCGGCAGCGGGGTGAACAGGCCATGCTTTTCGATTTCGAACCGTCGGGCATCAACGACACCTACCTGCGCCTGACACGGTGCGGCGTGTCCAGCATCGTCGCCCCGGCGGGTGCCTGGAACGGCCTGCTGCGGGTCAATTACATCGTCGCCGGCGCGCCCGGCGGCGGCGAACCGCACATGATCTTCCGCAGCCTCGATGTCGGCTGGGACGACGGCCGCTTCTGCTGGAAGGGACGCGCGGCACCGGTGATGACCAGTTCCGCCATGGTGGACATCCTTCTGGAGCGCGGTCTGGTGACGGAGGCGGAAGCGGAACGGCTGCTGTTCGGCATCAACACCCCGGCCGCCGGCGCATCCTCCGACGAGGCGCTGATGATCCGCGCGCTGCTCGCCGGCTGCAGCTTCACCCCCGTCTACGAGTCGCAGCCGCTCGGCACCGAACCGCCCGCCGTGGTCGGGTTCGCCATGCGCACGCTGTCCGATCCCGGCGCCTACATGCTGGATGCCCGTGGCGGTATGCCGGTTCTCGACGGGGATTCGCGCGACGCGCTGCGGCGGCTGGTCGGCGTGGTGATGTGACCCACTCGTTCTTTCGCCCCTCCTTCTTTGGTCGAAGATAGGGGCGAAAAGGGCGAAAACCCTGCCCTATGGCCTATGGGCTAAACCTTCGGATGGTGGAAACTGTCACAGTGCCGCGTCATCCTTACTGCAACCGCTCACAGGAGCCTGACGCTACCCCATAGAACCGCCGATCCCGACATCCCGTGCGAGAAAGCTGACCAGCCATGAACGCCAGACTGTCCCATCGCTGCACCGCCCTGATCGACCGCGCCCGCGCAGCCTGGCTCAGCCGGCCACTGGCCCGGAAGCTGAGCGCCCGCAAGACGGCCGGTCGCCGCCGGATGACGATGGAACTGCTGGATCTGGAGCTTTACCGGATCGATATCGGCGGCTGAAGCAGGCCCGACCTCACTTCAGCAGATGCTCGTACCGCGCGTCGGTCAGCGTCTTCATGAAGGCGACCAGCGCCTTGACGCGGCGGGTTTCCAACGCCGGAGCCGATTCCAGCTCCTTTTTCGACAGGTTCGCCGCCACCTCGGGCGGGCCCCAGGGCTTGCCGGTCTCCGGGTTGATCGCCGCCTTTTCCGTGCGGTTGTTGTAGTGATCGTAGAAGCGGACCACCGTTTCCAGATCCTTGAAGACGCCGTTGTGCATGTAGGGGCCGGTCACGGCCACATTGCGCAGGCTCGGTGTCTTGAATTTCCCCTCGAAAGCCGGCTTGGCCGCCCCAGGGTTGTCGCGCAGGCCGCGGTCGGCGAAGCTCGCCGGCTTGCCCGATGCCTCGCGCAGGGCCGGGTTCGCCGGCACGCCGATGTTGTGGTGTTCGTAGTTGGTGAACATCTCCCCGGCTGCGGCCGGCATCGGCTTCAGCTTGTGGCACTGGTTGCAGTTGGTGAACTGGGTGGAGAAGAACAGGGTCATGCCCAAGTCCTCCTCAGCCGTCATCTTGTACTCGCCGCGCAGATGGCGGTCGTACTTCGAATCGAAAGGCGCGAAACCGTCGGTCTTCTCGAAGGCGGCGAGGCTGTCGCTCATCGCATCATAGGCGCGCTCCGCATCGTCGAGCACGCCGGCACCATAGAGCGCCACGAAGGCGCGGGCATAATCGGGATTCTCGGCCAGCCTTTCGCGCGCCTGCTCCTTGGACGTCAGCCCCATCTCGGCCGGGTTCAGCGGCGGGCCGCCGGCCTGATCCTTCAAGGTCGCGGCGCGGCCGTCCCAGAACTGTCCGCCGATCGCCTTTCCGTCCGCGGTGATGTGAAAGGCCGGCGTGAAGGCCGCATAGCTCGCCGTCGGCGCATTGCGGTCGCCCACCGACTTGCCGTTATCGCCGACTGACGCCGCCCCGCCCGCGCCGCCGGTGCGCGGATCGGCGAAGCCGAAATCGGGATTGTGGCAGTCGGCGCAGGCCTGGGTGCGGTTGGCCGACAAATTGTGGTCGGAAAACAGCGCCTCCCCCAGCTTTTCCTTCGTCGACAGATCCGCCGCAAGGGCGGAACCGCCCCCGGCGAGTCCGGCCGACAGAAGCACCAGCGCGAGCGCGCGGCGAGACAGGGGGAGGATGGTGACGGACATGACGACGCTCCTGGCAACGGCCGGCCACAGGGAGTTTCCCGATGGCCGGCGCCAACACTGCGCGTCAAAGGTTAAGCGAGAGTGAGAATTGTTATCAATGAGGCTGCGCAAAGGGAGGGTGGGGCGAAAGGTCGCTGTGCTGCGGCCTCACCCCTGCCCCTCCCCTATCGGACCTATCTAGCCCCCGCCCCTTCCGTCAGCAGACGGCGGATGGCATTGACCAGCGGCTTCATGTGGAAGGTCGATTCCGGGGACACCGCGACGGTCCCGCCCGCCGCCTCCACCGCCTCGGCGACAACCGGGCCGACCGCGGCGATCCGGGTCCTGGCGAAGCCCTGGCGGAAATCGTCGGCAAGGCCGCAGGCCTCCGCCACCTCGTGCAGGCGCCGCACCTGGGGCGAGGCGGTGAAGGCGACGAAGTCGATCCGACCGGCCGCCATGTCGCGGATGGCGGTCTGCACCGCCCCGGTCTCGGAATCGTTGGCATAGCGGTAGGGCGTGACCGCCACCGGCGTGCCGCCGCGCGCCCGCACCGCCTCCAGCAGCGGCTCGTTCGGGTTGTCGGGGTAGAGCTGGATGCCGACTCGGCGGCCGGTCAGATCCTCGTCAGACAGCATGGCGATGACGCCGTCCGTGGTCGGAGCCGGGGCGGATTTGAACGGGCTGCAGCCGATCTCCCGCAGCGCCTTCACCGGCTTGGGTCCGCGGACGAAGACGCGTGCCCGACCGATGGCGGCGGCCACGTCGGCCTCCCGGCCCATGGCGCGGGCGACCGTCATCAGCCGCCGCAGCCCTTCGCCGGTCAGCAGCACAATGTCGTCGAAGCCTTCGGCCAGCAGCCGGTCCAGCCATTCCCAGGCCGGTGCCGGGTCATCGAGATCGAGGATCTTGACCATCGGGCAGCGGATGGTCTCGGCCCCATGCTGTTCCATCATGCCGGCGAACAGGTCGAGATCCCGGCTCTCCGGCACCAGAATCCGCTTTCCCGCCAGATCTCCGCCCTGTTCGGACATGGCCCCGCTCCCGTGATCGCCTGTGTGGTCACGGCGAGTCTAACAGCAGGCGGCGGGGGCGGTCACGCGCCGGTTGGAGGGGTGGGATTCAGCCGACTGCCGGCAACCCCCTGACCAAACGACCTTGACAAGCGGTGTCCGGGTGCCCCCCATCACGCGGCCCTCCCATGGCTGCGCATGATGATCCGGAACGACGCTATGGCCTTGTCCCCGCTCCTATCGGTTTTCCTGTTCGCGGTGGCGATCTGTGCATCCTGGACCGTCCTGCGCCTCGTTGCCCTGCCGCTTCGCCCGCACGCCAGCGCCACCGGCCGGTACGCCGCCATCGACGGCATGCGCGGGCTGCTTGCCTATGCCGTGTTCATCCACCATGGCGCCATCACCTGGCATTATCTGCACACCGGCCTTTGGGCGCTGCCGCCCTCCCGGCTCTATACCCATCTGGGGCAGAGCAGCGTCGCCCTGTTCTTCATGGTCACGGCTTTCCTGTTCTGGGATAAGCTGCTGAAGGCAGGGCCGGACATGGATTGGCCGAGCTTCGTGTCGTCCCGCTTTTACCGCGTCTATCCGGTCTATGCGGTTGCCGTCCTGCTGATCGCGGTCCTGGCACTGGCATCGACGGGCTTCGAACTCAGGACCGGTCCGCTCGACCTGCTGCGCCGGCTGATCGCCTGGGCGACCTTCAAGGCGCCGCCGATCAACGGAATGGAGAATACCGGCCAGATCGTCGCCTACGCCACCTGGTCCCTGCCATACGAGCTGCTGTTCTACGCGGCGCTGCCGGCGTTGGCGTTCCTGTTCACTTCGGCGCGTCGGCTGCGGCCCGCCCTCGTCTCGGCTGTCGCGACGCTGATCCTGTTGCTCTACTTCCGCAGCTTCAGCCTTGCGGTATTGGAGTGCTTCCTCGGCGGCATCGCCGCAGCCTACGCCATCCGCCAACCCTGTCTCGTTGGATTTGCGAGGTCGGATCGCGGGCTGGCCGTGGCGCTCGCCGCGCTGTTGGCAGCCGTCACAGGCTTCGAAACCGCCTATGCGCCGCTCCCAGTGCTGGGGCTCGGCTTGTTCTTCATCATGGTCGCAGCCGGGCAGGATTTCCGCGGCGTCCTGACCCGGCAGCCGGTCCTCTGGCTGGGGGAGATCAGCTACGGCGTCTACCTGCTGCACGGGATCATGATTTGGGCACTGATCACCGCCAATGCCGCACTGCGCCCTGTCATCGCCGAGGATGCGCGCCTATACGCTCTGGCGTTAGCGGGCGCAGGCATTCTGGTGGTGGCGGTGGCCAGTCTGGTCCACCTGACGGTAGAGCGGCCGACGATCATGGTCGGCCGGCGGAGTCGTGCCTCCCGTCGCGACGACCGTGTCGCCGCCTGATACCAACCGATCATCAATCCCTTACCCACGCCCCTACCCCCGCCGGCAATGCAGCAGGCTGAACAGCCCGAAGGGCGGCAGGGTGCGGATGCTTTCCACCGCCAGCCGCGATCCGGCCATCATCGCGTCCAGGGTGAAATCGGGCCGCCAGCCCAGCTTCTTCGACAGCGGCGACAGCCAGCCCTCCACCGCGCGGCGGACGCCCGGGCGGGGAGCGGCGAAGTGGTTGACGATCACGATGTCGCCGCCCGGTTTGCAGACGCGCTCCAACTCCGCCATCGTGCCCTGGGGGTCGGGGACGACGGTCATCACATACATGGCGACCACCACGTCGAAGCTGCCGTCGGCGAAGGCCAGCTTGCCGGCATCCATCTCCAGCAGCCCCTCGACATTGTCGAGCTTCTCGCGCTCCACCCGCTCCTGCGCGACCTTCAGCATGTCGGTCGACAGATCGATGCCGACGACGCGGTTGTCCTTGCGGTAGTCGGACAGCGACAGGCCGGTGCCGACGCCGACTTCCAGGATCCGCAGGTTCCCACGCCGGTTCAGCCACTCCACGGCCGCATGCCGGCCGGACGCCAGAAGCACCCCGAACACCTTGTCGTAGAAGCCCGCATAGCGGCGGTAGGCCGCACGAATGGAGTCGGCGTCCATGATCCTGTTTCCCCTCTCTCGATCCCGATGCCGGGTACTGTTCAAAGGTCAAGCCCAAGCCGGCAGGGGCGCACCATAGCCGTCTTTGGAGCTTCATGAAAGTGACGCAAACAACAGAATCGGGCCAACGTCGCCATTCGGCGGTCCGTTCATTTGGCCTATCCATTTCGTCGCTTGCCCTTGCCGTTTTTGATTGAACGTTCATTCAAAGAACGACGCCCCATTGTTCGAAGAAATTTTTCCACTCCCATCGTCCCTTCCGGACGGGAAAAGCCGCTGGACAGCATCGCCCCCACCGTCCCATAGACGGAGCATGGCCGACATCGTCTCCACCCGTCCGCTGCGGCGCCGCAGGCTGGCGTTTCTCGTCGCGGCACTGACCGCGGTCACCGCCTTGGCCTGCTGGGGCGCCTACCGCTGGGCGGAGGTCGACGCGCGGACGGCCCTAACCCTGAACGGCGACCAGCGGCTGGGGCTGTATGCCAGCAGCATCCGCAACGCGGTCGGCCGCTACGACTATCTCCCCTTCCTGGTCGCCCGCGACCATGAGGTGCTGGATCTGCTGGACGCGCCATCGGACGCATTGCGCGACGCCGTGAACCGGCGGCTGGAGACGGCGAATGCGGCGGCAGGCTCGGCGGCGCTCTATGTGGTGGACCGCAGCGGGCTGGCGCTGGCGGCGAGCAACTGGGCCGATCCGGCGCAGAGCTTCGTCGGCCAGACATACGATTTCCGCCCCTATTTCCGGCAGGCGGTGGAGGCCGGCAGCGGGCGTTATTTCGGCATCGGCGTCACCACCGGCCTGCCCGGCTATTTCCTGTCGCACGCGGTGCATCTGGCGGAGCGGCTGATCGGCGTCGCCGTGGTCAAGATCGACCTGGAGTCTCTCCAGCGCGACTGGACGGCCGGCGGCGAGCGGGTGCTGGTGACGGACGAGAACGGCATCGTCTTCCTGTCCAGCCATGCCGGCTGGAAATACCATGCCCTACGCCCGCTCCCCGACGCGGTGAAGGCACGGCTGGCGCAGACCCGCCAGTACGATCGCAGCGAGGTGATGCCGCTCGGCCTCCACGACGGTCCGGTGATGGAGAACGGCGCCCGGCTGGTCAGCCTGCCCGATTCTGTTCCCGGCGGTTCCCGCCGCGCCTATCTGATGCAGGAGCTTGCCCTGCCAGAATTCGGCTGGACCATCCGCTTCCTGTCCGATCTGGAACCGGTGAAGGCGCAGGCGGCCGGGGCGGCGGTGCTGACCGCCATGGGACTTCTGCTGCTGGCCGCGGCCCTGGCGCTGGGCTGGCAGCGGCGCCATGCCCTGCGGCTGCAGCAGGAGGCGCGGGCGATGCTTGAGCGCCGGGTGGAGGAACGCACGGCCGAACTGCTGACCGCGAACCGCGTCCTGCGCGAGGCGCAGGAGGAGTTGGTGCAGGCCGGCAAGCTGGCGGCGCTCGGCCAGATGTCGGCGGCGCTGGCGCACGAGATCAACCAGCCGTTGGCCGCCATCCGCACCTTCGTCGCCTCCACGCGGCTGCTGGCCGAACGGGGCGAGACGGCGATGGTGCGCGACAACCTCGCCATGATCGGTGATCTGGCGGAGCGGATGGCGGTGCTGTCCGGCCATCTGAAGGACTTCGCCCGCAAGGGGCCGGCGCGGGTCGAAGCAGTACCGGTCGCCCGCACGATGGACCGCGCACTGGCCCTGCTCGCTCCCCGCCTACGCGAGGAGGAGGTGCGGGTGGAGCAGGCGATCCCGTCCGACGCCCATGTACGCGGCGACGCGGTGCGGCTGGAACAGGTCTTCGTCAACCTGCTGCGCAACGCCGCCGACGCCATGGACGGCAGCGACGAGCGGCGGCTGACCTTGACCGCCGCCCGCGATGCGGAAGGTTGGGAAATCCGCATCCGCGACACCGGCACCGGCATCGCCGAGGCGCACCAGTTCCAGCTGTTCGATCCCTTCTTCACCACCAAGGAGGTCGGACAGGGGCTTGGCCTGGGGCTGTCGCTGTCCTATGGCATCGTGCGGGACTTCGGCGGCACGCTGCGTGCGGAGAACAACCCCGGCGGCGGCGCCTGCTTCGTCATCCAGTTGCCGGACGCCCAGTTGCCGCACGCACAGTGAGGACCGCGATGAAGACCGATCCGCTTGCCACCCCCGTGCTGTTCATCGACGACGAATTGGCGATGCGCGTGTCGGTGACGCAATGGCTGCAGCTGGCCGGCTTCGCCGCACAGGGTTTCGAGACGCCGCAGCCGGCGCTGGACCTGCTGTCGCCCGACTTCCCGGGCGTGCTGGTCACCGACGTGCGGATGCCGCGGATGGACGGCATGGCGGTGCTGGAACGCGCATTGGAACGCGACGCCGACCTGCCGGTGATCCTGGTGACCGGCCATGGCGACGTGGCGCTGGCGGTGGAGGCGATGCGGCGCGGCGCCTACGACTTCATCGAAAAGCCCTTCGAACCCGACAATCTGGTCACCGTCATCCGCCGCGCGGCGGAGAAGCGCCGTCTGGTGCTGGAGAATCGCGGCCTGCGGCGCAGTGCGGCCGGCGATGGGATCGATACGCGGCTGATCGGCACCTCCCCCGCCATCGCCGAGCTGCGGCGCGAGCTGATGGATCTCGCCGCCACCAGCGCCAGCGTGCTGATCCATGGCGAGACGGGCACGGGAAAGGAGCTGGTCGCCCGCTGCCTGCATGATTTCGGCGGCAGAGGGCAGAAGGGCGCCTTCGTCGCCGTCAATTGCGGCGCCATCCCCGACAGCATGGCGGAAAGCGAACTGTTCGGGCACGAACCCGGCGCCTTCACCGGCGCCACCCAGCGCCGCGCCGGCAAGCTGGAGCATTCCAGCGGCGGCACCCTGTTCCTGGACGAGATCGAAAGCATGCCGATGGCCATCCAGGTCAAGCTGCTGCGCGCGCTTCAGGAACGCACCATCGAACGGCTGGGCTCCAACAAGCAGGTCGCGGTCGACCTGCGGCTGGTGGCGGCGACCAAGATCGATCTGCTCGACCTCAGCGAGGAGGGCCGGTTCCGCGCCGACCTCTATTACCGCCTGAACGTGGCGGAACTGCACATCCCGCCGCTGCGGGCCAGGGCGGAGGACATTCCGCTGTTGTTCGACTATTTCGCCGCCGAGTTCGCCACCCGCCACAACCGCGAGCCCCGCCGGCTGGAGCCGGCCGACCTCGACGCCCTGCTGGCCCATGACTGGCCCGGCAATGTGCGGGAGCTGCGCAATCTGGCCGAACGCCATGTCCTGTCGGTCGGGCGGAACGGGGTCGCCGGGCTGCTGCGCCGCCGGCCGATCGGCGGAGAGGCGGCGGCGGTCCCGCGGGCGCTCGTCGATCAGGTCGATGCCTTCGAAAAGCGCGCGATCGAACAGGCGCTGGAGCGTTGCAAAGGCGACATCAAGGCGGTGATGGACCTGCTGGACATCCCGCGCCGGACCCTGAACGAGAAGATGGCCCGCCACGGGCTGGACCGCAGCCGCTTCCTGCCGCGGAGCTGAGAGGCGCACTCCCTGCCAGAGACCAAAGGTTGTGCCGCCTTTCGCGACGGGCGAGCAGAAGCGAAAACCAGAGCACGCACGAGCAGAGCATCCCTGCAAATCGGCTCAAATACAGGAAACTCGCTGTTGCCTGCGTGACATATCCCCATGCGACACCGTAGCGCGGCCAATCGATAAGCATTCTGTTCAATATTCAGGCAATAATTTTCTCGACGACACTCTGCACGACAAGGCGACTGCGATACGCCGAAAGGTGGTGGTCAATGACCAAATCTTCTCTTTCCATCCGCGCGAAGCTGCTGATGCTGGTGGCAACTGCCAGCCTCGCCTGCATGGCGATCGCAGGCGCCGGACTTTATCTCAGCTACAACCGCATGTATCAGGACCGCGTGGAGGCCCTGCGCTTCATGGTCGAGGCCGGGCACAGCATGGCGGCTCGATTCGAAAACGACGTCGTGGCCGGGCGCCTGTCTCGTGACGAGGCGCAGGCCCGCTTCAAGGAAGCCTTCCTCGCCATCCGCTACAGCGGGGAGGAGTATCTGTTCGCGCACACCTACGACAGCGTCGGCTTCGCCCATGTCAACAAGGCCCTGATGGGCAAGGATGTCTCCGGCATCAAGGACGCGGCCGGGGTGCCGGTCATCCCGGCGCTGATCGGCATCATCAAGGCCAGGGGCGAAGGGACCTACGCCTATGATTGGCCGCGCACGGTCGGCGGCACCGAGACGGCGGTGAAGCTGGCTTATGTGAAGGGGTTCGAGCCCTGGCGGATCTTCATCGGCACCGGCGTCTTCATCGACGATCTATGGACCGCGTTCCTGTCGCAGCTCTGGACCCTGCTCGGCGTCATCGCAGGCCTCGCCCTGCCGGCCATCGTGCTGCTGGCGCTGGTCGGGCACAACATCAGCGCCACCATCCGCTCGCTGGCCGACCGCATGCGGGCCATGGCCGATGGCGACCTGACCGTCACCTTCCCCGAAACCCGCCGTGGCGACGAGCTTGGCGACATGAGCCGCGCCACGCAGGTGTTCAAGGAGAATGCGCTGGCCAAACAGCGGCTCGAATCCGAACAGGCCGAGCAGGCCCGCCGCGCCGAGGCGGACAAGCAGCGGGCCATCGCCGAACTGGCCGACCGCTTCGAGCACGCGGTGGGCGGCGTCATCCATGCGGTGGTCGAGGAAGCCGCCGGGATGGAAAGCCGCGCCAGCGCGGTGACGCAGGCGGCGGATCAGACCGGCCGGCTGGCCAGCGACGTCGCCGTGACGACGGAACAGACCTCCGCCAATGTCCAGACCGTCGCCGCCGCGACGGAGGAACTGACCAGTTCGATCGGCGAGATCAGCCGGCAGGTCGGCCAATCCTCGGAAATCGCCCGCGAGGCGGTCGGCATCGCCGAGCGCGCCAACGGCAAGGTCGACGGGCTGGCCCAGGCGGTGCAACGAATCGGCGCGGTGGTGGAACTGATCAACTCCATCGCCAGCCAGACCAACCTGCTGGCGCTGAACGCCACCATCGAGGCCGCCCGCGCCGGGGACGCCGGCAAGGGCTTCGCCGTGGTCGCCAGCGAGGTGAAGGCGCTCGCCAACCAGACGGCGAAGGCGACCGACGACATCGCTGTCCAAGTCGCCGAGATCCAATCGATGACCGGCGAGGCGGTGGGAGAGTTGCAGGAGGTGGTCCGCGTCATCGGCCACATCAACGAGGTCGCCACCTCCATCGCGTCGGCCGTCGAGGAACAGGGGGCCGCGACCCGCGAGATCAGCCGCAACATCCAGCAGGCCGCCCAAGGCACGCAGACCGTGTCCGACAGCATCGGTGGCGTCAACCAGGCCGCCAGCCAGAGCGGCAAGGTCGCCTACGAGGTCCTGACCTCCGTCCGCCAGCTGTCCAGCCACACCGACACGCTGAGCCATGAGGTGGACCGCTTCCTGACCCAGGTCCGCGCCGGGTGACGATCTCTCCGATCTAAAGCGCGCTTTAGCTCATTGACGTTGACTTCCCCCTGCGCCCGTGGCGAAATCCGCTGGCGCAGGGGATTGTCCATGTCCGAACGGGATCGGGTTTACGGCGTGACGGAACTGGCGGCGGAGTTCGACCTCACGCCGCAGGCGTTGCGCTTTTACGAGGAAAAGGGGCTGCTGACGCCGCAGCGGGCGGGGGGACGCCGTGTCTTCACCTACCGCGACCGCGCGCGGCTGATCCTGATCCTGAAATTCCGGCGGGTGGGCTTCTCGCTGGAGCAGATCGCCGACTATCTCGCCCATTACCGGTCCGGCCGGCCCAGTGCCGGGCAGTATCGCGACGGGCTGCGCAAGATCCGCGCCCGGCTGGACGAGCTTGAACGAATGCAGTCGGAAATCGCCGAAGTGATCATCGAGCTGAAGGCGATGGAGGCCGACGCCGAGCGGCGGCTCGCCACCTGCATGCCTGACGAAAACCCGATGCAGAATATGCCCACACAGAAGAGAAACGAACCGGGAGTGAAACGATGCTGCGTGGAATGATGATGAACGAGCCGCTGCTGGTGACCTCGATCCTGCGTCATGCGGCGCTCTACCACGCCGACACCGAGATCGTGTCGCGCACGACCGAGGGGCCGATCCACCGCTACACCTATGCCGACGCCTGGATCCGCGCGCAGAAGCTGGCGAATGCACTGGCGGCGCTGGGGATGAAGCCGGGCGACCGCATCGGCACGCTGGCCTGGAACGGCTACCGCCACCTGGAATGCTATTACGGCATCGGCGGCTCGGGCATGGTCTGCCACACCATCAACCCGCGCCTGTTCCCGGAACAGATCGCCTACATCGTCAACCACGCCGAAGACCGGCTGCTGTTCACCGACCTGACCTTCGTGCCGCTGCTGGAGGGCATCGCCCATGAACTGGCCGGGCTGAAGGGCATCGTCGTGATGACCGACCGGGCCAACATGCCGCAATCCTCCCTGCCCAACCTGCTGTGCTACGAGGATTTGCTGGCCGACCAGCCCGGCAGCTTCGACTGGCCGGAGCTGGACGAGAACACCGCCTGCGGCATGTGCTACACCTCCGGCACCACCGGCAACCCGAAGGGCGTGCTGTACAGCCACCGTTCCTCCTACCTGCATGCGATGGCCGCCTGCCTGCCGGACGTGTTCGGCCTGTCGGCGTCCGACGTGGTCCTGCCGGTGGTGCCGATGTTCCATGTCAACGCCTGGGGCGTTCCCTATGCCGCGCCGATGGTCGGCGCCAAGCTGGTCTTCCCCGGCGGCAAGCTGGACGGCGCCAGCCTGTACGAGCTGTTTGAGAGCGAGAAGGTCACCAACACCGCCGGCGTGCCGACGGTCTGGCTGGCTCTGCTGAACTGGCTGGACGCCAACAAGAAGAAGCTGACGACCATGCGCCGCATCGCCATCGGCGGCTCCGCCTGCCCGCCGGTGATGATCCAGCGCTTCCGCGAGATGGGGGTCGAGGTGCTGCATGCCTGGGGCATGACGGAAACCAGCCCGCTCGGCCTCGCCAACATGCCCAAGGGCAAGCATTCGGGGCTGAGCGCCGACGATGCGCTGGCGCTGGCCTCCAAGCAGGGGCGGCCGATCTGCGGCGTGCAGTTCCGCGTCGTCGACGGCTCCGGCAACGACGTGGCCCGCGACGGGACCAGCTTCGGCCGGCTGCTGGTGCGCGGCTCCACCGTCTGCTCCGGCTATTTCGGCGTGACCGAAAGCCCGGCCCACCAGATGGTTCCGGGCTGGTTCGAGACCGGCGACGTGGTGACGATGGACGCCGACGGCTATGTCCAGATCGTCGACCGCACCAAGGACGTCATCAAGTCGGGCGGCGAGTGGATCAGTTCCATCGACCTGGAGAACATCGCCGTCGGTCACACGGGCGTCCAGGAAGCCGCCGCCGTCGCCGTTCCCGACGAGAAATGGGGCGAGCGCCCGGTCCTGGTCGTGGTGCGCAAGCCGGACTCGACCGTCACCCGCGAGGAACTGTTGGCGGTGTTCGAGGGCAAGGTCGCGAAATGGTGCATCCCCGACGATGTCCGCTTCGTCGACAGCCTGCCCCACACCGCCACCGGCAAGCTGCTGAAAAGCGAGATCCGCCACATGCTGACCGACCCCGAGGGGGTGTGAGCCAGAAAGAAAACGGGCCGGACGGCGTGAACCGTCCGGCCCAGTGTCCCCGCTGGACCGGCGAGGACGACGCACCCGAGGGAGGAGCGCGCAACCGAAATCAGATTAGCGGCGGGCAAACGGGGCGACTTGTCCGTCTGCGTCAGACTCTCTGCAAAATTCCGCCATCGCGGCCCTATCGGCGGTCCGACCGCACCCGCGCCACGGCGTCGCGCCAGCCGCCATAGAGGCGGTCGCGCTTGTCCTGCTCCATGCGCGGATCGAAACGCCGCTCGCTGCCCCAGGCGTCGGAGACCGAATCCAGCCCGTCGAACACGCCCACCCGCAAGGCCGCGAGGCAGGCGGCGCCCAGCGCCGTGGTCTCGATCACCTTCGGGCGTTCGACCGGCATGTTCAGCAGGTCGGCCAGGAACTGGCAGAGCCAGTCGTTGGCCGCCATGCCGCCGTCGACACGGAGCGCGTTGATGGTGCCGCCCCAGTCGCCGGCCATCGCCTCCATCAGGTCGCGGGTCTGGAAGGCGACCGCTTCCAGCGCCGCGCGGGCGATGTGGGCCGGGCCGACATCCAGCGTCATGCCGAAGATCGCGGCGCGGGCATCCGAATCCCAATGGGGAGCACCCAGCCCGACAAAGGCGGGGACGAAATAGACGCCGTGGCTGTCGGGCACGCGGGTGGCCATGTCGTCGGTCTGGCTGGCATGGGTGATGATGCCGATGCCGTCGCGCAGCCACTTGATCGCCGCGCCGGCAACGAAGATCGAGCCCTCCTGCGCATAAGCGGTCTTGCCGTTCAGCCGGTAGGCGACGGTGGTCAGCAGCCGGTTCTTGGACACCACCGGCGTCTCGCCGGTGTTGATCAGCGCGAAGCAGCCGGTGCCGTAGGTCGATTTCGCCATGCCCGGCGTCAGGCAGGCCTGCCCGAAGGCCGCCGCCTGCTGGTCGCCCGCCACGCCGGCGATGGGAATCGGCCGGCCGAACAGCTCCGGGTCGGTCTCGCCGAAATCGTCGGAGCTGTCGAGCACCCGCGGCAGCACGGCGCGCGGCACGCGGAACAGCGCCAACAGCTCGTCGTCCCAATCCTGGGCGTGGATGTCGAACAGCATGGTGCGCGAGGCGTTGGTCGCATCGGTCGCATGCACGCGGCGGCCGGTCAGGTGGTAGATCAGGAAACTGTCGATGGTGCCGAAGCACAGCTCGCCCCGCTCGGCCCGCGCACGGGCGCCCGGCACATGGTCGAGGATCCAGGCGATCTTGGTGGCGGAAAAATAGGCGTCGATCAGCAGGCCGGTCTTGGACCGCACCAACTCGGCATGGCCGGCGGCCACCAGATCGTGGCAGAGCGACGCGGTGCGGCGGTCCTGCCAGACGATGGCGCGGTGGATCGGCTCGCCGGTCGCGCGGTCCCACACCACGGCGGTCTCGCGCTGGTTGGTGATGCCGATGGCGGCGATGCTGGCGACATCGACCCCGGCCTTCTCCACCGCACCGCGCGCCACGGCGCGGACGTCTCGCAGGATGTCGGCCGGATCATGCTCCACCCAGCCGTCGCCGGGATAATGCTGCGGAAACTCGCGCCGCGCCTCGGCCAGCGGGGTCCCCCGGCCGTCGAACAGGATCGCCCGCGACGAGGTGGTGCCCTGGTCGATGGCGAGGATATGGCCGGCCTTGCTCATGGTGCGTGTCCCCCATTAATCCGATTTTCGCGCGTCTCTCCCTCTCCCCCCGGGGAGAGGGTCGGGGTGAGGGGGACGCATGGCGTGACTTTTCAAGGAATGCGGAGCGGCTTCAACAATTGAAAGCCACGTTGTGCATCCCCCTCACCCTAACCCTCTCCCCGGGGGGAGGGGGGATTGGCAGGTGGTTGAGTAAAAGCGGGGCGGCGACAGCCTTTCGAAGGAATGCCGCCGCCCCAGGGTCACCTCCGGCTCAACCAGGACGAATGCCGGGGTGAGAACCCGTCGCCGCAGCCGCTATCAGCGGGCGCGGCCTTCCTTCCAGGCCTTCAGCAGGTCGTCGTAGGCGATGGTCTCGCCCTTGGGCTTCTCGTTGTCCAGCTTGGCCTTCGGAGCGCCCGGCTTGTCGAACCAGACCTTGGCGTCCTCTTCCTTGTTCAACTGCGGGGCGCACTCGCCGCCGATCTTGGCGCGCTCCATGCGGGACAGCACCTGCTCCATCTGGCTGGCGAGGTTGTCCATCGCCTGCTGCGGGGTACGCTCACCCGTGACCGCCTCGGCGATGTTCTGCCACCACAGCGGGGCCAGCTTCGGGTAGTCCGGCACGTTGGTGCCGGTCGGCGACCACGAAACGCGGGCCGGACTGCGGTAGAACTCGACCAGGCCGCCCAGCTTCGGGGCGGCGGCGGTCATCGGCTCCGAGTTGATGTCGCTCTCGCGGATCGGCGTCAGGCCGACCAGCGTCTTCTTCAGCGACGCGGTCTTCGACACGGTGAACTGGGCGTAGAGCCAGGCAGCCTTGCGGCGTTCCAGCGGGGTGGACTTCAGCAGCGTCCAGGAGCCGACGTCCTGGTAGCCCAGCTTCATGCCCTCTTCCCAGTAGGGCCCGTGCGGCGAGGGGGCCATGCGCCACTTCGGCGTGCCGTCGGCGTTGACCACCGGCAGGCCCGGCTTGGTCATGTCGGCGGTGAAGGCGGTGTACCAGAAGATCTGCTGTGCGACGTTGCCCTGGGCCGGCACCGGGCCGGATTCGGAGAAGGTCATGCCCGACGCTTGCGGCGGCGCGTATTTCTTCAGCCAGTCGATATACTTGGTCAGGGCGTAGACCGAGGCCGGGCCGTTGGTGTCGCCGCCCCGCTTGACCGAGGCGCCGGCCGGCCGGCAGCCCTCGACGCGGAGGCCCCACTCGTCCACCGGCTTGCCGTTCGGCAGGCCCTTGTCGCCTGCGCCGGCCATCGACAGCCACGCGTCGGTGAAGCGCCAGCCGAGCGACGGGTCCTTCTTGCCGTAGTCCATGTGACCGTAGACGCGGACGCCGTCGATCTCCTTCACGTCGTTGGTGAAGAACTCGGCGATGTCCTCATAGGCCGACCAGTCCAGCGGGACGCCCAGTTCGTAGCCGTACTTGGCCTTGAACTTCTCCTTCAGGTCGGGACGGGCGAACCAGTCGGCGCGGAACCAGTAGAGGTTGGCGAACTGCTGGTCGGGCAGCTGGTAGAGCTTGCCGTCGGGGCCGGTGGTGAAGCTGGTGCCGATGAAGTCCTTGAGGTCCAGCGTCGGCAGGGTGACGTCCTTGCCCTCGCCCGCCATGAAGTCGGACAGGGCGACCGCCTGGCCGTAGCGGACATGGGTGCCGATCAGGTCGCTGTCGTTGACGTAGGCGTCGTAGACGTTGCGTCCCGACTGCATCTGCGTCTGCAGCTTCTCGATGACGTCGCCTTCCTGGATCAGGTCGTGCTTCAGCCGGATGCCGGTCAGCTCGCTGAACAGGCGGGCCAGCGTCTTCGATTCATATTCGTGCGTGGTGATGGTTTCGGAGACGACGTTGATCTCCATGCCCTTGAAGGGCTCGGCCGCCTTCATGAACCACTCCAGCTCCTTCATCTGCTCGTCCTTGGACAGCGTGGAGGGCTGGAGTTCCTCGATGATGCGCTTGGCGACGGTTTCCTGCTCCGGCGTCATGGCGGCGGACGGCGCCGCCGACCCCATCGCCAGCAGAACGCCGATGCCGCCGGCCATCACCGCGCCGGTCAGACGGCGCCGCAGAGTCTGGTGCTGAAGCATGGTTCCTCCCACTTGATCGACTTGATGTCGGGTTGACGTTTCGTTTTGCTCTTACCGCAGCCCCCCGGGCTTCGCCGGGACGGCCGATCCCTTGAAAGCCGTTCCCTCAGCCGAACCGGATCACCAGCGCGATCCAGACCAGCGAGACGGCGAAGGCGCCCCACAGCGACACGTCGGTCGCGGCGAGCCAGCCCAGATGGATGAAGGCGCTGCCCAGCAGGCCGATGAACAGGCGGTCGCCACGGGTGGTGCGCATCGGCAGGAAGCCCTTCGCCTCCACCGTCGGCGACACCACCTCCCAAACCGTCATGCCGGCCAGCATCAGGGCGATGCAGAGGAAGAAGATCGCGGTCGGCGTGGTCCACGCCATCCATTCCATATCCATTACGGGTCTCCCTCAGACGCGACCGGTCAAACACGACCGAGTGCGAAGCCCTTGGCGATGTAGTTGCGGACGAACCAGATCACCAGCGCGCCCGGCAGGATGGTCAGCACGCCGGCGGCGGCCAGCAGGCCCCAGTCCATGCCCGACGCGCTGACGGTGCGGGTCATGGTCGCGGCGATCGGCTTGGCGTCGACCGAGGTCAGCGTGCGGGCCAGCAGAAGCTCCACCCAGCTGAACATGAAGCAGAAGAAGGCGGTGACGCCGACGCCGGCCCGGATCATCGGCAGGAACACCGTGCCGAAGAAGCGCGGGAAGCTGTAGCCGTCGATGTAGGCCATCTCGTCGATCTCGCGCGGCACGCCGGACATGAAGCCTTCCAGGATCCAGACCGCCAGCGGCACGTTGAACAGGCAGTGGGCCAGCGCCACCGCGATGTGCGTGTCGAACAGCCCGACCGTCTGGTACAGCTGGAAGAACGGCAGCAGGAACACGGCCGGCGGCGCCATCTTGTTGGTCAGCAGCCAGAAGAAGACGTGCTTGTCGCCGATGAAGCGGTAGCGCGAGAAGGCGTAGGCCGCCGGCAGGGCCACCGTCAGCGAGATGATGGTGTTCAGCGTCACATAGTAGATCGAGTTGATGTAGCCGCTGTACCAGCTGGGATCGGTGAAGATGACCGCGTAATTGCGCAGCGTCGGATTGTGCGGGTACAGCGTCAGGCCCGACAGGATCTCCTCGTTCGTCTTGAAGGACATGTTGACCATCCAGTAGATGGGCAGCATGAGGAAGACGATGTAGCAGACGAGAACGATCGTCCTGTTCGACACCCGCGCCGAGGATCGGCGGATGTTGGCCGGCGCACTCAGCGAACCGGGAGCGAGAACCGCGGCCTTGCTCATTTCTTCTCTCCCTCGCCGGTGCGGGTGATGATGGTGTAGAAGATGAAGCTGAACAGCAGCACGATCAGGAAGTAGACGATGGAGAAGGCCGCGGCCTTGCCGATGTCGAACTGACCCACCGCCATCTGCGTCAGATACTGGCTGAGGAAGGTGGTGGAGTTGCCGGGGCCGCCGCCGGTCAGCACGAATGGCTCGGTGTAGATCATGAAGCTGTCCATGAAGCGCAGCAGGACCGCGATGATCAGGACGCCGCGCATCTTCGGCAGCTGGATGTAGCGGAACACCGCCCATTTGGAGGCGCCGTCGATCTTGGCGGCCTGATAGAAGGCCGGCGGGATCGACTGTAGGCCGGCGTAGCACAGCAGCGCCACCAGGCTGGTCCAGTGCCAGACGTCCATCACCAGCACGGTCAGCCAGGCGTGGACCGAGTTGTTGGTGTAGTTGTAATCGATGCCGATGGCGCGGAAGGTGGCGCCCAGGAGGCCGATGTCGCCGCGGCCGAAGATCTGCCAGATGGTGCCGACCACGTTGAACGGGATCAGCAGCGGCAGGGCCAGCAGCACCAGCGTCAGCGACGTCTTAGCGCTGCGACCGCCGGGCATGCCGAGCGCGATCAGGATGCCGAGCGGGATCTCGATCGCCAGCACCGCCAGCGAATAAATGATCTGGCGGATCAGCGCGTCGTGCAGCCGCTCGTCGGCCAGCACCGCGGAGAACCATTCGGTGCCGACGAAGAAGGTCTGGCCGGGGCCGAAGATCTCCTGCACCGAATAATTGACCACCGTCATCAGCGGGATCACCGCGCTGAAGGCGACGATCAGAAAGACCGGGATGATCAGGAACCAAGCCCGGTTGTCCTGGACCTTATCCATGGCTCTGGCTCCTTCAACCGACCAGATGGCTGTCGCGGTAGAGCTTGGTCCACCGGGTGGGGAAACGGATGGCGGCGTCGAGCGCCGGGATTTCCTGCTCCTCGCTCAGCCGGGCCTTCAGCGTGTGGCTGCCCAGCCGCACCGTCGCCAGCTTGGAGGTGCCGAGATCGTCAACGCCTGTGACCTGCACCGGGATGGCGCCGGCATTGCCGCTGCGGGTCAGCTCCAGGAATTCCGGACGGATGCCCAGTTCGAACTTGCCGCCGACCGCCGGAACGGCACGGTCCGGCAGCGGGATGGCGACGCCATCCACCAGCGCGTGGTCGTTGCCCAGGGTGCAGGGCATCAGGTTGATGCCGGGGCTGCCGATGAAATAGCCGACGAAGGTGTGCTGCGGATTCTCGAACAGTTCCTGCGGCGTGCCGAGCTGGACCATGGCGCCTTCGTACATCACCGCGACCTTGTCGGCGAAGGTCAGCGCCTCCACCTGGTCGTGGGTCACGTAGATCATGGTCAGGCGGTATTCCTCATGGATCTGGCGCAGCTTGCGGCGCAGGATCCACTTGGTGTGCGGATCGATGACGGTCAGCGGCTCGTCGAACAGGATGGCCGCCACGTCGGACCGCACGAGGCCCCGCCCCATGGAGATCTTCTGCTTGGCGTCCGGCGTCAGCCGCTGGGCGCGCTTCTTCAGGTCGGCGGTCAGGTCCAGCGCCTCCGCAACCTGCCGCACGCGGCGGTCGACGTCGGCGGCCGGGACCTTGCGGTTGCGCAGGGGGAAGGCGAGGTTCTCGTACACCGTCATGGTGTCGTAGATCACCGGGAACTGGAACACCTGGGCGATGTTGCGCTCTTCCGGGGTGCAGCGGGTCACGTCCAGCCCGTCGAACAGCACCCGCCCCTCGCTGGGCACCAGCAGGCCGGAGATGATGTTCAGCAGCGTGGACTTGCCGCAGCCCGACGGACCCAGCAGCGCATAGGCCTTGCCGTCCTCCCATTCCTGCGACAGGCGGCGGAGCGCGTAGTCCTCAGGCCGGCTGGGATGCGGGTGGTAGGAGTGGCCGAGATTGTCGAATTGGATGGTCGCCATCGCTCCCGCCCCCTTAAGCGATGTTGCGCAGCGCGCCGCGCCGCCAGTTGGGTGCCGCCACCAGCTGCCCGGCGGTGGAGAAGACGAAGATGCGGTCGGGATCGGCATAGACCTGGATCTCGCTGCCGATCGGGTGGCTGTGCACCCCATCCTCGCGTGCGATCAGCGTGCTGCCGCCATGGTGCAGGTGGACGAAGGTCTCCGACCCGCTGATCTCCGACAGTTCCACCCGCCCCTTGATCGGCACCAGCCGCTCGTTCCGGCGCAGGACCGTCAGGTGGTTGGCGCGGATGCCGACCTTGCAGGGACCGGCCGGCAGGTTGCGGTCATGGACCGACAGCGGCAGGCTGGTGCCGTCGGACAGCGCGACCCGGTCGTTGGTGAGGATCGCGTCCACCACGTTCATCGGCGGGTCGCTGAACACCGCGGCGCATTCCAGCGACACCGGCGCGTGGAACACGTCGCCCGTCGGTCCGGTCTGCAGCATCCGCCCCTCATGCATCACCGTGACGTTGCCGCCGAGGATCAGCGCCTCCTGCGGTTCGGTGGTGGCGTAGACGACGGTGGTCTTGCCGTCGGCGAAGATGTCGCGCAGTTCGGCGCGCAGCTCCTCGCGCAGCTTGTAGTCGAGGTTGACCAGCGGTTCGTCCAGCAGGAGCAGGCCGGCGCCCTTCACCAGCGCGCGGGCGATGGCGCAGCGCTGCTGCTGGCCGCCCGACAGTTCGGCGGGAAGCCGCTGCAGGTAGGGTTCGATCCGCAGCATGGCGGCGGTGCGGCGCACCTTGGCGTCGATCTCCGCCTTGTCCTTGCCCTGGCGGCGCAGCGGCGAGGCGATGTTCTCGTACACCGTCATCGCCGGGTAATTGATGAACTGCTGATAGACCATCGCCACGTCGCGATGGCGCACCGACGTGCCGGTGACGTCCTTGCCGTTCTCCAGCACGCGCCCGGTGCTGGGGGCGTCAAGCCCGGCCATCAGCCGCATCAGCGTCGTCTTGCCGGCCAGCGTCCGCCCCAGCAGGACGTTGAAGCTGCCGGGTTGCAGCTCCAGCGACAGGGGATGGAGATGCTGCTCGGCGCCGACGCGCTTCGCCACGCCTTCCAGTGTGAGTGTCACCGCAATCCTCCCATCGACCGCAGGCCGGAGCTTTCCCCCGTGTCCCTGTTGGCCGTAGCTTCGCGGCGCCGGTCAAACCAGCCACCGATGGCTTCCCGGACATTTGCGTCCAGGTGCAGCCCAAGTTTGGAGCGCCGCCACAGGAAGTCGTCGCCGGTCATGGCGAATTCCTCCCGCATGGCGTAGTCGAGTTCGGCTTCAAAGACGCCGCCCCCGAAATCGATTCCCAGGTCGCCCAGCCCCTTGGCTTCGCCCAGCAGCCGGTCGACCCGCGTGCCATAGGCCCGCGCCAGCCGGTAGGCCAGCGCATCGGGCAGCCAGGGCCGGCTCCGCTTCAGCCCGGCCAGGAAGCCGGCGAAATCCGCGTCGGCGATGTCGCCGCCGGGAAGCGGCGCGTCGGCCGTCCAGGTGACGCCACCCTTGCCGAGCGCCTTGCCCAGCTTTTCCGTCGCCTCCTCCGCCAGCCGGCGGAAGGTGGTGATCTTGCCGCCGAAGATCGACAGCATCGGCGCCTCGCCGGCCGGCTCGTCCATCTCCAGCACATAGTCGCGGGTGACGGCCGAGGCGTTGCCGCTGGCGTCGTCGAACAGCGGGCGGACACCGCTGTAGGTCCACACCACGTCCGCCTCGCGCACGGGCTTGGCGAAGTAACGCGACACCGCGCGGCACATGTAGGTGATTTCCTCAGGAGCGATCGCCACCGCGCCGGGATCGCCCGAGTAATCGAGGTCGGTGGTGCCGATCAAAGTGAAATCACGCTCGTACGGGATGGCGAAGACGATGCGGCGGTCGTCGTTCTGGAAGATGTAGGCGTGTTCGCCTTCGAACATCTTGCGGACGACGATGTGGCTGCCCTTCACCAGACGCACCGACTTGTCGACGGTGACGCCGGTGCGCTTTGCGATCATCTCGCGCACCCAGGGGCCGGCGGCGTTGACCAGCGCGCGGGCGCGGACCACGCGGGTGGCGCCGGTGGTCACATCGACCAGCGTCGCTTCCCACAAGCCATTGCGGCGTTCGGCCTTGTCGCAGCGGGTGCGGGTCAGTATCTCCGCCCCGCGGGCCTGCGCGTCCATTGCGTTCAGCACGACCAGCCGGCTGTCCTCCACCCAGCAGTCCGAATATTCGAACGCCTTGGTGAAGCCGCCCGCCAGCGGCCTTCCGGCCGGCGAGCTGGTCAGGTCGACGCCGTGCGAGCCCGGCAGAAGCTTGCGCTTTCCCAGATGATCGTAAAGGAACAAGCCGATCCGCACCATCCAGGCCGGGCGCATGCTGCTGTCGTGGGGCAGGACGAAGCGCATCGGCCAGATGATGTGCGGAGCGGCGCGCAACAGCACCTCCCGCTCCTGCAGCGCTTCGCGCACCAGACGGAATTCGTAATATTCGAGATAGCGCAAGCCGCCATGGATCAGCTTGGTGCTGGCCGACGAGGTGGCGCCCGCAAGGTCGCCCTGTTCGCACAGCACCACCGACATTCCGCGCCCGACCGCGTCGCGGGCGATGCCCGCCCCGTTCACGCCGCCGCCGACGATCAGAAGGTCGGTAACTGCGGACTCGTTTGCCATGAGTTCCTCTCCGTACCGCGCCGGTTCCTTGCGAACCCGGCCGCTTTCGTTTCGGAACATATGATTTTCGTTCGCGGTTGAAAAGGAAAATGTTTGTTCAGCGGACCATGCTTTGAGGCTACGCCGGTTTGCTCCCACTGGCTACGGGGAAATGGAGTGGGGGATGCGGGCGGGACGATGAGCGCGGCTGGTCGCCGGACTGCCTTCGATTGGCAATGGGCTTTCGTTACCGAATATGCTTGTCTGGCAAACAGTCTTGCCCTTACGGTGAGGCTCGCGCTCTGCGGCGGATCGACCGGCGGCGGCGCAGCCACCCGTTTTTCGCTTTGACCCATTCCGCGCATCTGATTCACTGACGCCCCACCCCCAGCCGACCGGAGACAGCCCCCCGATGGACGCGCGCCTGGACGCCGAACGCCGCCAGCAGGAGATCGTTGCCCTGGTCCATGCCAAGGGCATGGTGCAGATCCAGTGGCTGGCCGAACATTTCGACGTCACGCCGCAGACCATCCGCCGCGATATCGAACATCTGGCCGGCCAGTCCGCCGTGCGGCGTTTCCGCGGCGGCGTCACCGTGCCGTCGAGCGTGGAGAACATCGCCTATTCCACCCGCCAGACCCTGATGGCGGAGGAAAAGCGCCGCATCGCCGAGCTGGTCGCCCGCCATGTGCCGGAGGACGCCTCGCTCTTCCTCAACATCGGCACGACGACGGAGGCGGTGGCCCAGGCCCTGCTCGGCCACAAGCGGCTGCGGGTGCTGACCAACAACCTGAACGTCGCCACCATCCTGCACAAGAACACCAGCTTCGCGCTCTCCATCGCCGGCGGCCTCGTCCGCGAACGCGACGGCGGCATCATCGGCGAGGCGACGGTGGAGTTCATCCGCCGCTACAAGGTCGACATCGGCATCATCGGCATCAGCGGCATCGACTCCGAAGGCGACCTGCTCGATTACGACGAGCAGGAGGTGCGCGTCGCCCGCGCCATCATCGAAAGCTCGCGCCGGGTCTTCCTGGTCACCGACCACACCAAGTTCGGCCGCAACGCCATGATCCGCATGGCCGACGTCAGCGTGCTCGACGCCCTGTTCACCGACCGCCTGCCGCCGCCGGAGCTGATGGAGGTGCTGGGCAACGCCGACTGCCAGGTCCATGTCGCCGACGGCAGCGAGCCGGCCAACGGCGACGTGGAGGATGCGGAGGACTGAGGCGAATTTACCTGATTCGGCGAAACAGCTTCAAAAGAATCAGACCGATCCTGGCCCCACAGCCATTTGATTGATGTTTGCCCGCTGACAAAGCCCCTCTCCCCTTGTGGGAGAGGGGTTGGGGTGAGGGGTAGCAAACCGTTGACTCCCTTCGACTTCCAGTCGCCTGCACCCCTCATCCCAACCCGCGGGTCGGCAAAACGCCGTTGGCGTTTGGCCGATCCCGCCCCGCAAGGGGAGAAGGGCATCCGAAACGCAAAGCCATCGCCCTGAACTCAAGCATCCATGCCCCGTCTGCGACCCCGATGCTGCTTGCCGAAGCGGGACATCGCCTCCACTCTGTGATGTTGGGCCATGTGAAAGCGGTTGGCCCGGCAAACAGATATCAGCAGGTGTGCGGTGATCATCGAAAGCGACCTCAAGCTCGACTTCAAGGATGTGCTGATCCGGCCGAAACGCAGCACGCTGCAGAGCCGCAACGACGTGGACGTCAACCGGACCTTCACCTTCCTGCACACCCAGCGCGACTGGACCGGCTTCCCGCTGATCGCCGCCAACATGGACGTCACCGGCAGCATGGGCATGGCCCGTGCGCTGTCGCGCTTCGGCGCCATGACCGCCCTGCACAAGCATTACAAGGCCGACGAACTGGCCGCCTTCTTCCGGGAGGAGGCCGAGTCCGCCACCCTGTCCAACGTCTTCTATTCGATGGGCATCGCCGACGCCGACCATGACAAGTTCCAGGCGGTCAAGGCCAAGGCGCCGGTGGGAAAGATCTGCCTGGACGTCGCCAACGGCTACACCGAGCGCTTCGTCGAGGTGATCGCCCGCCTGCGCGAGGAGAACCCTGACACCGTCATCATGGCCGGCAACGTCGTCACCGGCGACATGACGGAGGCGCTGCTGCTGGCCGGCGCCGACATCGTCAAGGTCGGCATCGGGCCGGGGTCGGTCTGCACCACCCGCAAGATGACCGGCGTCGGCTATCCCCAACTGTCGGCCATCATCGAATGCGCCGACGCGGCGCACGGGCTGAAGGGGCAGGTCTGCGGCGACGGCGGCTGCACGGTGCCGGGCGACATCTCCAAGGCCTATGGCGCCGGCGCCGATTTCGTCATGCTCGGCGGCATGCTGGCCGGCCATGACGAGTGCGAAGGCGAGATCCGCTACGAGGACCGCGACGGCAACCGCGTGCCGGTCGCCATGACTTTCTACGGCATGTCGTCGGACACGGCGATGCACAAATATTCCGGCGGAGTCGCCTCCTACCGCGCCTCGGAAGGCAAGACGGTGGATGTTCCCTACCGCGGCCCGGTGGAGAACACGATGCAGGAGATCATGGGCGGCGTGCGCAGCATGATGACTTACATCGGCGCCACCCGGCTGAAGGAGGTGCCGAAACGCACCACCTTCGTCCGCGTCGGCGCCCAGCTGAACACCGTGTTCGGCGGCTGATCCGCGCCGGTGCCGCATGGCTGATCCCTGCCGGACACGTCGTCCGATTCTTGTCTCTTGGTCCCGTTCCGTTCTACTGCTTGGGTGAGCGGCGAATCGGATCTTTGCGGGAACGAGAGTGCTTATGGACGGGGTGCCCGGCAGCGGAGCGGACGTCATCCGCGCCCAGTTGCCGACCCTTCCGGACACGCCCGGCGTCTATCGGATGCTGGCGGCCGACGGGTCGGTCCTTTATGTCGGCAAGGCGAAGAACCTGAAGCGGCGGGTGGCCAGCTACACCCGGACCGACGGGCTGCCCAACCGCACCCGGCGGATGGTGTCGCTGACCCGCGCCATGGAGTTCGTCACCACCCATACCGAGGCCGAGGCGCTTCTGCTGGAAGCGAACCTGATCCGCAGCCTGCTGCCGCCCTTCAACATCCTGGTGAAGGACGACCGGTCCTTCTCGTACATCGTCATCGGGAAAGGTCATGACTTCCCCCGCCTGATGCAGCATCGCGGCAGCGCCGAACGCCGCGGCACATCGGGCAAGGGCAACCGCCGGGATTCCGACCTGTTCGGCCCCTACGCCTCGCCGCATCTGGTCGGCATGACCATCGCCGCCCTGCAGCGCGCCTTCCTGCTGCGGACCTGCGACGACGGGGTGTTCGCCTCGCGCACCCGGCCCTGCCTGCAGCACCAGATCAAGCGCTGCTCCGCCCCCTGCGTCGGGCGCGTCGACGAAGACGAATACGCAGCCCAGGTCCAGGGCGTGCGCGACGTGCTGTCCGGCCGCAGTGCGGAGGTGCAGGCGGAATTCGCCCGCCACATGACCGACTGTTCCGACCGGCTGGAATATGAGGACGCCGCCCGCTGGCGCGACCGCATCCGCGCCCTGACCGCGCTGCAGAGCCGCCAGGACATCAATCTGGAGGACACGCTGGGCGACGCCGACGTGCTGGCCCTGCACCGCGAGGGTGGAGCGGCCTGCGTCCAGGCATTCTTCTTCCGCGGCGGTCGCAACCAGGGCACCCGTGCCTTCTTCCCCCGCATCGACGCGGAGGAGGAGCCCGGCGACATCCTGGCCGCCTTCGCCGCCCAACTCTATGCCGACACCCCGCCGCCGGCCCTGCTGCTGCTGAGCGATCCGGTCGAGTCACCGGAGTTGCTGGAAGAGGCGCTGAGCCTGTCGGCCGGCAGCCGCGTCGCCGTGGAATGCCCGAAGCGCGGGCCGAAGCGCCGCGCGGTCGAACATGCGCAGACCAACGCCCGCGACGCTCTCGGCCGCCGGCTGGCCGAGCGGTCCACCCAGGCAACGCTGCTGGAGGGGGTGGCGCGCGTCTTCGGCCTGCCCGCCGCCCCGCGCCGCATCGAGATCTACGACACCTCCCACATCCAGGGAGCCTTCCCGGTCGGCGCCATGGTGGTGGCGGGACCGGAGGGGTTCCAGCGCAACGCCTACCGCCGCTTCTACATCCGCGATCCCGAGGCGGCAGGCGACGATTACGCCATGCTGCGCGAGACCTTCACCCGCCGCTTCCACCGCAGCAGCGACTCCGGCCGCGATTCCGGGCAATGGCCCGACCTCGTCCTGATCGACGGTGGGCTGGGGCAGTTGAACGCGGTGAAGGACGAACTGGCGATGCTGCAGATCACCGACATCCCGCTGGTCGCTATCGCCAAGGGGCCAGACCGCAATGCCGGGCGCGAGCGCTTCTTCCGCCCCGGCCAGCCGCCGCTGACGCTGGCGCCCAACGACCCGGTGCTGCATTTCCTGCAACGCCTGCGCGACGAGGCTCACCGAACCGCCATCGACAGCCACCGCGCCCGCCGCATGAAGGCGATGTCGCACAGCCGGATCGACGGCATCCCCGGCATCGGACCGACCCGCAAGAAGGCGCTGCTCCACCATTTCGGCAGCGCCACCGCCGTTGCCTCCGCGGGCCTGAAGGATCTGGAAGCTGCCCCGGGCATCAGCGCTGCCATAGCGCGAAAGCTCTACGAGCATTTTCACGGATAGACGGTTACGGAACCGTCTTCCCCGTGAACGGGTTCCAGCCCAGCGCCGCCAGCGCCGCCCAGGCGGTGGCGCCCAGATGCGGGCGGCGGTAATAGAGGAAGTCGTCGGTCTTGCTGTCCGGCCCGATGGCAAGGCCGGTGGACAGCACCTGCGGCCGGGTGGCGTAGAGATAGCCGCTGGGGCTGATCTCCTTCAGCAATTCGCCGAACAGCCGGTCGGCATCGCCGCGGCGGCCGACGACGCGGTAGGCGAGTGCAGCCTGCGCCGTGCCCTCCACCCACATGCCGTCGCGGTCGTCGTTGAAATCGAAACCGCCGTCGGCGCCATGGGCGCGCTCGGCATAGGACAGCGCGGCGCGCCAGGGCTCCGGCGCCTTCGGCAGCATCAGCGGCCAGAGCTGGGCGTCGAGGCCGGAGGTGGAGGTGCTGACCGTCACCCCGTCCGGCCCGGTGCCGATCGGGAAATGGTCGCCACCGGCCGTCCACAACGTGTCGAGGAAGGCGCGCGCCTCGCGCTCCGGACCTGCAAAATCGCCGCCGAGCCAGCCGAACAGGGCGACCAGATCAGTGTTGTGCTCCGTCGATTTCCAGGTCAGCGGCTGCGGCGCGTCGTCGAAGCCCTGAAGCCCGCCGTTGAAGCCGCCGGGGCCGCGCGGGTCGCGGGTATGCTCGACGACCCAGCGCGCCAGTTCGCCCGCACCGTCGCGGAACCGGGTTTGGCCGGTCGACTCCGCCAGGGTCAGCAGCGCCAGCCCGGCCCAGGCGACGTTGCCGGTTGCGGTGCCGACCTGATAGGGGTCCTCGCCCCAGTGGTTGCCGACGGCATCCCACCAGCCGTTGGGCGGGATCGGCCGCTGCTTCTGCGCGCCCGCCCGATAGGTGTTGCGCAGCCGTCCCTTCCAGCCGGCGCGGTCGAGCGACACCGCGTCCAGCAGCGCTTCGCCGATGCGCAAGGCACGGTCCTGCCGGCCGCAGGCGGTCAGCGCCATGATCGCAAGCGCGTTGTCGTAGGTGAAGGCGGCGTTGGACAGCGCCGGCTCCGAGGTGGGGCCGGGGGCGTAGGAATTGTCGTAGCTGCGCAGGAACAGCGGCCCGCGCCCCGACACCTCATCGACCCGCGACGCAAGCGTGGCGCAAGTCTTCTGGGCCAGATCCTTCGCTGCCGCCAGCGGGGCGGGAGCGGCGGAGGCCGGAACGGTCATGACGGCACAAATCCCGAATGTGACCACCGCCACCATGGCGTTGCGGAACCATCCGGCCCGCTGCGGGAGCACTCGCTTGACGCAGATACGCTTTGACATCGACACCGCCGGCCAGTTCCAGAAAGGTCCAGATATGGCCCTTTTACCGACCGGCGGCAACCGAACGGGAGAGGAAGCCCGCCCTTACAGCGGCGCCAGCCCGGCCATGATGTGCTGCTTGCGGTCGGCGTAGACGCTGCCCAACTCGGCGGCGCGGGTGTCGTCGAGGACGTCCTTGGCCTCCTCGAACAGCTCCTCCTCCTCTTCGTCCAGGTGGTGGCGGACCAGTTCGCCCAGCACCTGGAGCTTTTCCTTCCAGCCGCTGTCGCTGGTCTTCATCGCGTTCAGTTCGTCCAGCAGGCCGTTGATCAGATGATGCTCGTTCAGCCCCTCGATGGTTTCCGACTTCGCCTCCTTGGCCTTCTTCAGCGAGGCGTAGAACACGCCCTCCTCGACCTTGGAGTGGGCCCACAGTTCGCGCTGCAGGTCCTCGAACACGGCGCGGCCGCTGCCGTTGGCCTTCTCGGTCTGATCGAGAAGGCTGCGGATGGTGTCGTGATCGGTCTTGATGCGGGCGAAGATGTCGGCCTGGGTACCGGTGGTCTTGCTGGCCATCGTCGGGGTCCTTGGCAATTGTCGGGGGCGACCGCTGAAGGGCAATCGCGAAAAAGCTTGCCAATAGAACCCCGCCGCGGCCGGACTGTTCCCGGCGGCCGGCACCGCCCTTTCAGCCCTGCGGCCATTTCAGCCCTGCGGATGCGTGTCCACGAATTCCCGCAGGGTGTGCATCAGTTCCACCGCATGGGCGACCTGCCCGTGGGCACAGGCCTCCGCGATGTCGTCGGCGATGATATGGGCAATGCGGTCGGGTCCGCCGGGGCAGTGGGCAAGGCAATGGCCCATCTCCACCGCCAGCATTTCCGGCAGATGTTCGTGTTCGGCGATCGCGTCGATCTCGGCTTCGGTGAGATCGCTCAGCGCGATGCAGTCCTTGATCGTCAACATGGCGCGTTCCTCCCAGGAACGGCCGGGCCTCCCTGCGGACAGGGGCGGATCGGTTCGGCTGGAACGCCCGCCTTGAAACGGCCGTCGCCGCAGGGCATCCCCGCCCGAATGGGCGGCGGGGATGCCGCGCGGCCGAAGGCCGGCAAAGATCAGTGAGCCATCAGAACCGGCAGCCCGGCGTGGTTCAGCACGTAGCGCGTGACACCGCCCAGGATCATTTCCCGCATCCGGCTGTGGCCATAGCCGCCCATAACAAGCAGGTCGGCGCCCAGCTCCACGGCTTTCTTGGTGACCGTCTCCCCAACGGGTTCCGATCCCGGATGCAATATAGTTAACTCAGGGTTAACGCCCTGCCAAGCGAGATAATCGGTGATGCGGCGTCCTGTCGCGGCCTCCGTCACCGAAGTCTCGGCGGTCAGCACAACCGCGCGCTCGGCGCTGCGCAGGAAGGGCAGTGCCGCGGCGACGGCGCGGGTCGCCTCCGCCTTGCCGTTCCAGGCGACGGCGACGGTGCGGCCGATCTCCGCCGGCAGATCCTTCGGCACCAGCAGCACCGGCCGGGCGGAGCCCAGCAGCGCCGTTTCCATGGTGGTGTAGCCCTGGGTGTCCGCTTCGATGGAGGTGTGGGCGCAGACGATCAGGTCGGACAGGCGGCCTTCCATCGGCACCACATCCTCAACCCGCCCGACGACCTCGCGCCAGGCGGCGGACGGCGCCTCCACCCCGCCGGGGACGTCGCGCAGCTCGATCCCGGCTTCGGCGATCACCGTCTCAAAATGCCGGCGGGCGGCGACGCGATGGTTGTTCGACTCCGATTCCGCCGCGCGCATGATCTCGTCCACCATGGCGCCGGACATGCCCTCGCCCAGCATCGGCACGGCATCGCGCGGGTCGAGGCGCACGAACAGGGCGACGATATGCGCGTCGAAATCCTTCGCAACCGCGACCGCACCTTTGAGGGCCACCGGATCGTTGTCACTGCCGCACAGCGGCACAAGGATGGTCTTGTAGGTCATGGACTCCTCCCGGACCGGTTCGAGCGGCCCTTCCCGGACGGCTCCGGTCCGCCCGCCGGTGCGGCGGGCATTCACCGTGCCGTCGTTCGCCCCATCATCATAGCTCTATGGCCGCAACGGTCCACGGCCTGGGGCGGAGCCGTCGACTTTCGACCCTTAACATGTTGTCCGTCCTGGAATTAGGCCAAGCTTGCGCGGGCGTCGTCCAGCACATCCGCTGCAACCCTGCCAGCATCCAGGCGCGTCCAATCGATTGTACCCAAATCATAGCTTTCCTGCCGTTCCACCACGTCGGCGGTGGCGTCGGACGCGTCGTTGCGACGATTGGCCACACGCTCCACCCGCGCGTTCAAGGGCGCCTCCAGCCAGATCCCGTCGAATCGCACGCAGGCATCGGCGGCCAGCGCGGAGAGGCGGCGGCGCTCATCCGGCCGGGCGCTGACCGCGTCGACCACCACCGCATGCCCGGCGGCCAACACGGCGGCGGCCCGCCGGTACAGTTCGGCATAGACCCGCTCCGTCACGGGCACGGCATAGCCGTCCTCCGGCAGCCGGTCGGTGTCGGCCACGCCGCACAGCCGCTTGCGCAGCACGTCCGTGCGCAGGACCACCGCGCCGGGTGTTGGCCCCAGGCCGGGGGCGAGCCCTTCGGCAAGGCAGGTCTTGCCGGTGCCGGACAGGCCGCCGACCGCGACCAGCCGCGCCGGTGGCGGATCGAGCGCCGCCAGCGCATGGTCCAGATAGCGCCTCGCCTCCTCCGCCAAGCCGGAAGCGGTTCGGTCCAGCCGCAGTGCTGCGGCCAGCACCTTTGCCCGCACCGCGGCGCGGAGCGACAGGAACAGCGGCAGCGCCGCCAGCCCGCCGTAATCCTCCGTCTCCTCCAGATAACGGTTCAGCACCACAGTGCCGAGCGGCCGCAGCCCCTGGTGGTCGAGATCCATCAAGAGGAAGGCGAGGTCATAGAAGACGTCGGCGACCGCCAGCGCCTCGTCGAACTCGATGGCGTCGAACAGGGTCGGCTCGCCGTCCAGCAGGACGATGTTGCGCAGATGCAGGTCGCCATGCCCGTGCCGGACGAGGCCGGTCCGCCGCCTCTCCTCCAGCAGCGGCGCCAGCCGGTCGAGCGCCGCCGCGGTGCGCTCCGCCAGCCGTGCCACCATGGCTTCGGGGAACAGGTCGGGAGCGGCTCGCAGATCCTCCAGGTTGCCGTCGGCGACCGCCCGCATCGCTTCCGCGCCGCCGCCATCGGGCCTGGGGTCGGCCTCGCCATGGAAAGCGGCGATCCGTTCGGCCAGCCGGCGCATCAGGTCGGGGGTCAGCCGGTGCCGCTCCGCCATGCGGTCGAACAGCGCGTCGTCCGGAAAGCGCGTCATCGACACCAGCCAATCGACGGCGTCTCCCGGGCCGTCGCCGGCATCCAGGAACAGCCGTCCGTCGGCGCCGCGGCGGAGTGCCGCCACGTCGTGATAGAGCGCCGGCGCGGTGCGGCGGTTGATCGCCAGTTCCGCCAGGCAGGCGGCGTGGCGCTTCTCCACCGTCGAGTAATCCAGATAAGGGTAGCGCACCGCGCGCTTCAGCTTCAGCGCGCGGTCGCCGGCCAGGAAAACCAGGGCGGCATGGGTGTCGATCCGCTCCACCGCCCGACCGCCATGGCTGTGCGGATCGCTCAGGAAGGCGATCGCCTCCTCCTGCTGGCTGGAGCCCTGCGGCGGGGTCGGGCTTCGATCGACGGGATGCGCGGTCATGACGTGATGGTAACAGAGCAGCGCCCCGCCCCGCTCCTGCTTTCATGGTTGAAACGCCGATGCCAATCACGACATCCTAGGGGTAGCGCCGATACACCATGGGACGACGGCCACGCCCCATCGTTATAGTGGCCGAGAACGCTTGCTTGGAGCCGACGCGTCACCGGAGGGTGCCCGTGAACCGCCTGTTCAGCCACCTGACGCACAGCACACCCGCCGCGGCGCGGGCCGGCCTGATCGCCGGTGCGCTCGCCGGCATCCTTACGTGCACCCTTGCGGCACCGGCAGCGGCACAGGCGATCGACGCCGACGGGCGATTCGGCAATTGGGCGCTGGGCGGCCTTGCCTACAGCCTGCAGCCGCCGGCCGAAAGCAGCCTCACCGTCCTCAACAGCAAGATGCGGATCGGCGCCTCGCTGATCCCGCAGATCGAAGGCTACGCCAACGTGCAGCCCTGGATCGGGCCGGGCACCGGAAGCAGCCTGACCCCGCGCGGCGCCGTGACCGGGCTGACCGGCGGGCTGCCCGGCACGGGAAGCGCCGGTGTTTCCGGCGGACTGGCCGGCATCATGGGCGGCGTCCTGATCGACGTGCCGCTCGGCTCCTTCGTCTTCACCCCCAGCGTCGGCGCCGGCACCCTGCCCACCGTGCGGCGGGAGGGCGCACCCACCACGGAATTCCGCTCGCAGCTGGAACTGGGGTACCAATTCGACAACAACTCCCGCTTCAGCCTGGGCTACAGCCGTATCGTCAACGATGCCGCCGCAGGGGATCCGGCGGCGGGCACCAACAACGTCTTCGGCTTTTATTACCGTTTGCCTTTCGGCGGTCCCTGACCCTGCCGGCACGACAGGACATCGTGTCGCGGCGTCTGGCGGTGGGAAAACGCGCGCGGCGGTAGCGTCTTAACTGCATTTTAAACATGGTCGGCTCAAGTGGACGCGGACCGAACGCTCCCCGGGGAACCCACCATGGCCACCAAGCGCAAGACCGCCGCCTCCGCTGCTCCCGCAACCGCTCCTTCCGCTGCCGCGCCCGTCTTCGAAGCGCCGGTGGAAAGCTGGGCCGACATCATCCTGCGGACCAACTTCGCGTCGGTGGAACAGGACAGCATCGTCCTGCTGCAGGCGGCCAGCTGCCTTCTGGAATCGGATGCTCCGGAGAAGGTCAGCATCGCGCTGGACCAGAACCTGAAGCTGTGGATCGCGATCAAGACCGTCCTGCTGAACGACGATTGCCCGGTCGAGCCGGAGGTGAAGGCCAACCTGCGCAATCTGGCGCAGTATGTCGTCTCCACCACCATGCTGGCGACCCAGGGCGCCATCGAGACGAGCAAGCTGGTCTCGCTGGCCCGCCTGAACATGAACATCGCCGAGGGCCTGCTGAGCGGCCAGCGCAACCGGATGATCCAGGAACGCGCCTACCAGATCTGGGAAGAGGAAGGCCGTCAGGAAGGGCGCGAGCAGGAGCATTGGCTGCGCGCCGAGGCCGAGATCACCGGCCTGTTCAAAGTTTAAGCTCCTCAGCCGGTTAGACGGCGGGTCGGGCGGGTTTTCGCAACGCCGCCATACCCCGTGGACATGACCGCCCGCGTCGCGACACCGTGACGCGGGCGGTTTCGCTTGGTAGGCTCGGGGCACCGTGACAGTCCCGCCGCAAACCCTCTCCAAACCGCACAAGCGCATCGACAACACCCCGCTCGGCATCGGTTCGATGCTGGCGTCGGTGCTGTTCTTCTCGCTGATGAACGTCCTGGCGAAGCTCCTGATGGACCGCTTCCCGGTGACCGAGGTGATGTTCTTCCGCAGCCTGTTCGCGCTGATCCCGGTCTGCCTGTCGATCCATCTGGGCAAGGGCTTCGCGTCCACGCTGTACACGCGCCATCCCTGGGGCCATATGGGACGGTCGCTGATCGGGCTGACCACCATGGTCGCCATGTTCTGGTCGTTCCACCTGCTGCCGCTGGGCGACGCCATCGCGCTGAACTTCGCCGCCCCGCTGTTCCTCACCGCGCTGTCCGTGCCGCTGCTCAGCGAGAAGGTCGGCATCCACCGCTGGAGCGCGGTGCTGGTGGGCTTCGCCGGCGTGCTGATCATCGTACAGCCCAGCGGCGACGTGCTGAACCTGGGAGCCATCATCGCACTAGCCGGCGCGCTGACCAACGCGCTGGCGATGATCGCCATCCGCCAGTTGAGCCGGACGGAGCCGCCGGACACCATCGTCTTCTATTTCACCCTGCTGACCACCGTCCTCCTTGGGCTGACCCTGCCCTTTTCCTGGGTCACGCCGGAGCCGTTGGACTGGCTTCTGCTGGTGGCGACCGGCCTGCTGGGCGGCTGCGGTCAGCTGATGCTGACGCGGGCTTATTCGCTGGCGCCGGCCGCGGTGGTGGCGCCGCTGAATTATACCTCGCTCCTGCTGGCGGTCGGCTTCGGCTGGCTGATGTGGGGGGAGGTGCCGACCGGCACCATGGTGATCGGGGCCGCGGTGGTGATGGCGAGCGGCCTGTACATCCTGCATCGCGAGACCCGGCGCCGCGCCACCCCGTCCCAGCCGCTGCCGCCCGGCGACGGCGACTGAAGGCTCAACCGCCTGTTCCGGCTCTGAATTTTCGCGCCATAGTTTCGCCGCCATAGTTTCGCCACTACGCAATGATGGGCTGTACCATCGCGCCGATGGGCAAAATCCATCGCCGGCACCTATATGATTGGCGTGCGCAGCAGTATCGGTGGGTGGCGGACCGGCTGCATTTCGGCGCGGAGGGGGCGGCATGAAGCAGAACGAGCGACGCGGCGACTCCGGAGCTGGGCCGAACCGGCCTGCCGATGGCAATCCGGGGGGCGACGGCCTAAGAGAGCCGCGCTTCCGGCTGGTCCAGGCGCGCGCGGCGCTGTTATGGGAACGGCTGGGGCCGGCGCTGTGGGCGCCGTTGTCCGTGCTGGGCGCCTTTCTGGCGCTGGCCCTGCTGAATCTGCTGATCCTGCTGCCGGGCTGGCTGCATGCGCTGGCGCTGCTGGCGCTCGCCGCGGCCTTCCTGCTGTCGCTCGTCGTCGGCGTCCGGCGCTTCCGCGCTCCGGCCGAGGATGAGGCGCGACGGCGGCTGGAGCGCGACAGCGGTTTGGACCACCGTCCGCTGCACACCCTGCGCGACCGTCCGGCCGGCAACGACCCGATGGCCCAGGCCCTATGGCGCCTGCACCAGGAGCGCGCCCGGGCCGCGATGCGCAAGCTGCGCGTCGCCTGGCCGGGGACCGAGGTGCCGTCGCACGACCGCTACGCCCTGCGCGCCCTTGTGATCCTGACGCTGGTGGTGGCGGGGGCCGCCGCCTGGGGCGACTGGCGCCCGCGGGTGGCCGCCGCCCTGACCCCGCGGCTGGACGGCGGCACCGCCACGGCCACGGCGACGCTCGATCTCTGGATCAACCCGCCCGAGTATACCGGCCTGCCGCCGGTCTTCCTGAAATCCGGCTCCACCGCCACACCCGCCGGCACACCCGGCACCACGCCCCCCGGCCAGCAAGGAGCCAACAAGCAGGCGTCCGGCCAGCAGCCGGCCGACCAGCCGGTCCAGGTTCCGCAGGGCAGCCTCGTGCTGGCCCGCGTCACCGGCGGCAGCGGCACCCCCAGCCTGGAGGCCGGCGACCGGACCGGCCCGTTCGAGGCGGTGGATTCCACCAATTTCCAGGTGCAAAGGCCGGTGACCGGCGGCACCCGCATCTCCGTCACCCAGGGCGGCCGCACGCTCGGCTCCTGGCCGATCGAAGTGGTGCCGGACCGCGCGCCCATCATCGCCCATGCCAGCCCGCCATCGGCGGCGGAGCGCGGCGCCCTGAAACTGGATTATGCCGCACGCGACGATTACGGCCTGACCGAGGTGAAGGCGCAAATCCGCCTCGCCCCCGCTGCTCCGCCGGCGACCGACGCCGACAGGAAAGCGGCGGAGGAGAAGGCGGACAGCGCCGAGATGCTGGAGCTTCCGCTGTCGCTGCCCGGAGTCCGCCCGAAGGAGGCGCACAGCACCGCCTTCCAAGACCTGACCGCCCACCCCTGGGCCGGCATGCCGGTGACCGTGCGCCTGACCGCCGCCGATGGCGCTGGCCAGACCGGCCGGTCGGAGGACGCGGCGATCACCCTGCCGGAACGGACCTTCAACCACCCCGTCGCCCGCGCCATCGTGAACCAGCGCAAGATCCTGACCCGCAACCCGCAGGGTTCGCGGGTGCAGGTCGCCCGCGCGCTGGCCGAGATCTCCGCCCGGCCCGGCACCTATGGCGACGACATCGTCGCCTTCCTGTCGATGCGCACCGCCATCGCCCGGCTGATGCTGGATGAAAGCGCCGAGGCCATCCCCCCGCTGCAGCAGCTGATGTGGGAAACCGCGCTGCGCATCGAGGACGGCGGCCTGTCGCTGGCCGAGAAGGATCTGCGCGACGCCGAGAAGCGGCTTTCCGAGGCGCTGGACAAGAATGCGTCGGACGAGGAGCTGAACCGCCTGATGGACGAGCTGCAGGCGGCTCTCGACAAGTTCCTGGACGCCATGGAACAGCGGATGATGGAAGCCATGCAGCGCGGCGAGCAGTTGCCCATGGTTCCGCCGGAGATGGCCGACCAGATGACGGACCGCAACGACCTGCAGCAGATGCTCGACCAGATGCGCGAGATGGCGCAGACGGGATCGCGCGACGCCGCACGCCAGATGCTGTCCCAGCTGCAGCAGATGCTGGAGAACATGCGCTCCGGCGCCATGGCCCAGATGAACCAGCAGAACGGCCAGCAGCAGAACCAGAACTGGGAGATGATGCAGCAGCTGCAGAAGCTGGCGCAGCAGCAGCAACAGCTTCTGGACCAGAGCTTCCGCCAGTCGCAGGAATCGATGGATCAGCAGCAGCAGGGGCAGCAGGGCGAACAGCCGCGCAACCGGCAGTCCAACCAGCGCCGCAACCAGAACGGCCAGCAGCAGAACGGCCAACAGAACGGCCAACAGAATCCTGGCAGCCCGACCCTGCAGAAGCAGGCCGAACATCAGGAGGCCCTGCGCCGCCAGCTGGGCGAGCTGATGCGCCGAATGGGTGAGCAGCAGGGCGGCGAGATCCCGCAGCCGCTGGGCCGCGCCGAACGTGCCATGCGCGACGCCGCCCAGGCCCTGCAACAGGGCGCCCCCGGCGCCGCCGTGCCGTCGCAGACCGAGGCGATGGAACAGCTTCAGCAGGGGATGCAGGGCATGGCCGAACAGATGGCCCAGCAGATGATGATGGGCCAGGGACCGGCCATGATGGGCCAGCAGGGCCAGATGCCGCGCCAGAACGGCCGTGGCCGCGACCCTCTGGGCCGCCGCCCGTCCGGTTACGGCATGCAGGACTCCAACGACGTGAAGATTCCGGAACAGTCGGAACTGCAGCGCGCCCGCGAAATCCTGGACGAACTCCGCCGCCGCTCCGGCCAGTACGGCCGCCCGCAGGAGGAACGCAACTACATCGACCGCCTGCTGAAGCAGTTCTGACCGGGAGCTGCGGCCGAACGACGGCTCCTACCCGCGGAAATGGTCCTTGCGGTGGCGGAGTTCGGTGAAGACCTCCACCGCCGGGGCGCCGGACAGGCCGATGGCGGACTGGATGCCGGGGTCGTCGGCGCGCAGGAAGGGGTTGGTGCGGCGTTCCAGGCCGATGGTGGTCGGGATGGTCGGCTGGTTGCGCTCGCGCAATGCCGCGACCTCCTCCATGCGCTGTTGCAGGGCCGGGTTGGCGGGGTCGACGGTCAGGGCGAAGCGGCCGTTGGACTGGGTGTATTCGTGGCCGCAATAGACGCGGGTCGAATCGGTCAGCGCCCGCAGGCCCTGCAGCGACTCCCACATCTGGGCCGGCGTGCCCTCGAACAGGCGTCCGCAGCCGAGCGAGAACAGGGTATCGCCGCTGAACAGAGTCTCCGCCGCCTCGAACCAGAAGGCGATGTGGCCGCTGGTGTGGCCGGGAACGGCGATGATGCGGGCGGTCTGCTCCCCGAACACCGTGCGGTCGCCGTCGCTGAGCGCCACGTCCAGGTCGGGAATGCGGTGGGCATCGGCACGGGCGCCGATCACGGTGGCGCGGTGGCGGGCCTTCAACTCCGCCACGCCGCCGATATGGTCGTTGTGATGGTGGGTCAGGAAGATGTGGCTCAGGGTCCAGCCGCGGCGCTCCAGCTCGGCCTGCACCGGGGCCGCGTCGCCGGGATCGACAACGCCGACCTTGCCGGATGCCGCGTCGCGCAGCACATAGATGTAATTGTCGGCGAAAGCCGGAACGAGAATGACCTCCACGGCAGCGGACTCCCTGCTGTTGCGATACGAAACCCGTGTTACGCTTGGAATACCATGTACACAGATATCGTCGATCTGAGGGAGTTCTACGAGTCCGGATTGGGCAGGACCGCCCAGCGGATGATCCGCCGGCGCATCCGCACCATCTGGCCCGACGTGCGCGACCAGATCGTGCTGGGCGTCGGCTACACCACCCCGTACCTGCGCCCCTTCATGGGCGAGGCGGACCGGGTGGTCGCCGTGATGCCGGCCAGCCAGGGCGTCAGCTTCTGGCCGGCGGAAGGGCCGGGCATGGTGGCGCTGGGCGACGAGGCGGATTTGCCCTTCGGCGACAACACCATCGACCGCGTCCTGCTGGTCCACGGCCTGGAGGGTACGGAACAGCTGCGGCCGATGATGCGCGAGATCTGGCGCGTGCTGGCCGGCGGCGGCCGGGTGCTGGCCGTGGTGCCGAACCGCCGCGGCCTGTGGGCGCGCGCCGACTGGACGCCCTTCGGCCACGGCTTCCCCTATTCGGCCTCGCAGCTGAAGCAGGTGCTGCGCGACACCATGTTCGTGCCGGAACGCACCCGCCACGCCCTGTTCATCCCGCCGTTGCGCTCGCATTTCCTGCAAAAGACGGCGCCGGCCTGGGAAGAGGTCGGCGTCCGCTGGTTCAAGGCCTTCGCCGGGGTGACGATGATCGAGGCGTCGAAGCAGATCTTCGCCGGCGTGTCGCGCCGGGCGGCGCAGCAGCCGGTCAAGCGCCGGCTGATCGTGCCCCTGCCGGGCGGCGCGGCCCCCGCCGCGCGAAGCGGCAGCGCCCGCATCATCACCGGCCCCGGCGGCGACCCGGTGGACCGGCAGCCCTACCCGCGGACCTGACGCAGCGCGTCGGACAACCGGCTGCCCAGCCCGCTGCCCAGGCTTCCCGCCCGCGCCGCGATGGTCTGGCTCAGCGTAGCCAGCTCGTCCAGCGTGCGCGTCACCCCGCCCAGCGTCTGTTCGGCGTCGCCGATCCGCTGTTCCGCCGCCATGGCATCCTGGCGGGAGCGGTCGAGCGAGCGCGCCACCTCGGCGGTCAGCGACGCCTGTTCGTCGATGGCGGCGGCGACGGTGCCGTTGATCGCCTGGATCGAACCGATGGTGGAATGGATGCGGCCCAGCGCCTCGTCCACGGCAGCCGTCTCCTTCTGC
Source organism: Azospirillum largimobile (assembly GCF_977007025.2). Classification (NCBI taxonomy): domain Bacteria; kingdom Pseudomonadati; phylum Pseudomonadota; class Alphaproteobacteria; order Rhodospirillales; family Azospirillaceae; genus Azospirillum; species Azospirillum largimobile. Next base: position 245,747 of record NZ_CDRMUA020000006.1, on the reverse strand, counting down.
AGGTTGGCGACCTGATCGGCGATCTGCTTGGTGGCGTCGGCGGTCTGGCGCGACAGGGCCTTCACCTCGTTGGCGACGACGGCGAAACCGCGCCCGGCCTCGCCCGCACGGGCCGCTTCGATGGTGGCGTTGAGCGCCAAGAGATTGGTCTGGCTGGCGATGGCGTTGATCAGCTTCACCACGCTGGCGATCTGCTCCGCCGCGGAACGCAGGGAGTTCATGACGGTGGTGGCGCGGTCGCTGTCGGACGCCGCCTCCAGGCTGATCTCCCGCGCCTTGCTGGTGTCGCCGGAGATCTGGTCGGAGGTGGAGGCCAGCCGGTCGAGCATCCCGGCGATGGCGCCGACCGACCCGTCGACGGCGCGCGCGGCACCGGCGGCATCGGCGGTCTGGCGCAGCCCTTCGGTCCCGGCGGTGCGGACGGAGGCGACTGCCGTCTCCAGCCGGCGCCCGGCATCCGCCAGATCGGCGGCCAGCCCGCCGACCTCGCGCTCCACCCGGTCGGACAGGTCGCGCATCAGGGCAACGCGGCGGCTCTCCGCCGTCTCGGCCCGCAGGGTCGCCACCGCCCAATGGCGGGCGAGGCGGGCGAAGCGGCGGGCCTGGTCGGCCGGCCCGGCGACGGCCAGCGCCCCCACCCGCTCGCCGTCCAGGTCGATGGCGATGGCGTATCCCTCGCGCATCGTTCCGCCCGACTTGGCCGCCTCCTCCCGGCTGACGGCACGCTCGTCCAGCCGCCGTGCGACGATGTCGGCCGCGGCCGGGTGGCCGGTGCCGATCCGCTCCCGCAGGGTGGAGGCGGCGACGGTGCCGCCCTTGCCGATGAAGGACACGACGGCGTCCAGTTCACGGCCGATGGCGTCGCAGAGATCCTGTGCGATGGTGGCGCTGATGTCCAAGGCGCTTCTCCCCTATCTTCGGTTGGTGCTTCCCGGCCCTGCCCCGCCCACCGGACGGAGAGCATTTGCCATGTTTTTGGTTATCTTCCGACACTACACGCAACATTTACAAACGCAGAGTTGAAAGAATGACGCAGCCGACCGTTCTGGTTCTTCCCGGCCTGGGCAATTCCGGACCGGGGCATTGGCAGACATGGCTGGAAGGCAGGCTGCCGGCGCTGAACCGCGTCGACCTCGGCGACTGGGACGCGCCGGAGCCGGAGCGATGGGTGGAGCGGCTCGATGCGGCGGTCCGCGCCGCAGCCCTCGCCGCACCGGGACCGGTGGTTCTGGTGGCGCACAGTCTGGCCTGCATCCTGGTCGCGCGTTGGGCGGCGGAGTCCGACGCAGCAAACAAGGTGGCGGCGGCCCTGCTCGTCGCCCCGCCCGACGTCGAGTCGCCGGATCGCGTGCCGGCGGTGGTCCTCCGCTTCGCGCCGGTACCGACGGATCCGCTGCCCTTCACCGCGGTGACGGTCGGCAGCCGCAACGATCCCTACTGCGCCGCCGCCCGTGCCTGCGGGTTTGCCGCCCTGTGGGGCGCCGACTTCATCGACGCGGGCGAGGTCGGTCACATCAACGACGACAGCGGCCACGGCCCCTGGCCGATGGGCGAGACCCTGCTGAGGGATCTGCTGGCGCAGCTGTGAAGCAACCCCTTGCCGCTGCAGGGCCAAGGGTGCGACACAGGGCGCGTCGTCGCGCGCCCGCCAGCGGATTGGAGCTTATGACCGGCATTCCCATCACCGAGGCCGCCCCGGCCAAGCTGAACCTGTACCTGCACGTCACCGGCCGGCGCGCCGACGGCTATCACGAGTTGGACAGCCTCGTCGCCTTCGCCGAACTTGGCGACACCATCACCCTGACGCCGGGCGCCGCAAGGGTGGCGCTGCGCGGCGCCGACCTTCCGCCTGCCGGGCCGCGGCTGGCCATCGCCGGCCCCTTCGGCCCGGTCCTGATGGGCGAGAACCCGGCCGGCAATCTGGTGATGCGCGCCGCCCATGCGCTGGCCGCCCGGCTGGGGCGTCAGGCCGACGTGATGATCGCGCTGACCAAGGCACTGCCGGTCGCGTCCGGCATCGGCGGCGGGTCGGCCGACGCCGCCGCCTGCCTGCGGGCGCTGGCTCGCCTGTGGGGGATGCCGGCCGGCGATCCGGCGCTGTTCGCGGTGGCCGCAGGGCTGGGCGCCGACGTGCCGGTCTGCGTCGCTGGGCGCAGCTGCTATTTCGGCGGCATCGGCGACGTGCTGGACGAGGCGCCGGACCTGCCGGAAACCCATGTGGTTCTGGTCAACCCGAACGTGCCGGTGCCGACGCCAGCGGTGTTCAAGGCGATGGCCGCCGCAAGGGCGGCGAACGGCGCCGGATTCTCCGCGCCTGCCCGCTTCACCCGCAAGCCGGCGGACGCCCATGATCTGGCAGCGCTGTTGCTGGAGCGGACCAACGACCTCACCGCCCCGGCGCTGACGGTCGCCCCGGTGATCGCCGACGTGCTGGCGGCGCTGGAGCGCAGCGCCGGTTGCCTGCTGCCCCGCCTGTCGGGCAGCGGCGCCACCTGCTTCGGCCTCTATGCCACGGCGCAGCAGGCGGAGGGTGCGGCCAAGGCCATCGCCGCGGCGGAACCGGGCTGGTGGGTCAAGCCGACCCGCCTGCGCCCCACCCCGCCCGACGCCCCGGTCCTGCCGCGCGACATCGTCGCCGATCCCGTTGCCGCCGTCCCGCCGCCGGCCGCCCCCTTCCCCGACACCGGCGGCTGGGGCGTGGGCTGACCGAAGCGAATGCGGCTCAGGCCCGCATGTAGCCCCAACCCTCCGCCTGCGCCTCGGCGATGTCGAGAACGCCGGCGGGCACCACCGTCAGCCCTTCCGCCGACCGGCCGGTCTTCGCCAGCGTGTTGCCGCAGACGCGCAGAAGCCGGTCGGTCTCCGCATCCGGGGCGTCCAGCGCCGCCGCGACGGCACCGGCATTCACCACGATGCGGACTTCGGCGTCCGGCCGCACCTTCAGCAGGTTGCGGGTGTTGTTCCGCGCCCGCTCCAGCGCCGCCGGGGTGGGGGCGTGGATGACCAGTCGCAGGGTGCCGCTCGGGGGCGGGGTCATCGCCGTCATTTCCCCAGGGCGGCGTCGTGGAAGGACAGGTCGAACAGCGCGTCCACGTCGACCGGTTCGGTGATCTGGCCCAACGTCTGCTGAAACGCCTGCATCCGCTTGGTGGACTCCAGGATCACCCTGGGGTCGTCGATGAAAGTCGTCGCGTCGGAGGTCAGCGCCGCCCGCATCACGTCGCGCTCGACCAGGCCCTTGCCGATGATCTCCGTCACCAGCTCCGCCGTGCGGTCGGGATTAGATTTGGCGAAGGCGGTGGCGCGGATGTGCAGCTTGACCAGATCGGCGACGGCGGCGCGATTGCCGGCGATGGCGTCCTCCGTCACCACCAGGACGGCACCCGGCTGCTTGGGGAACATGGTGCCGGCCTTGGCGATGATGGCGGCATCCTGCAGGCGCGACTGAACCAGGGTCAGGATCGGCTCCAGGATCGAGGCGCCGTCGATGGCGCCGGTCAGCAGCGCCTGCTGCAGGGGCTGCTCGCCCATGCCGACGATCTCGACATCGTCCGCACCGATCCCGGCGACTTCCGCCATCCAATAGCGCAGCACCGTGTCCGGCACCGAACCGGCCGGCAGCGAGCCGATCTTGGGCAACCGGCCGTTGGCCGCGCGGAAGGCCTTGATCCCCTCTGCCGGGCTGGCGGCACCGGCCATCGCCTTGGCCAGCGGCCCGCGGCCGATCAGCGCCACCTGATCGATGACGTTGGCGGCGACGACCTTCAGCTTCACCCCCTTCGACCGCGCGATCATCGCCGGGCCGATGCCGACATAGGCGACGTCCAGCGTCCCCGACGCCAGCGCCTGGATCATCGCCGGACCCGACTGGAAGCTGGTGGTCTGCAGGGCCAGCCCGACATCCTTCGCCCATCCCTCCCCCGTCAGCACATAGAGCTGGGTCATGGGAATGATCGGGATATAGCCGACACGCAAACTGGTCGCGGCAAAGGCCGGCAGCGGCAGCGACGCAGCGGCACCGGCGGCGCCCAATGCGGCTGCACCGGCCAGCAGCCGGCGGCGGGCGATGGGAAGGGTGGTGTTGAAACGGCTGGTCGTCGGCATTGCTGTCTCCCTTTGCCGGGCAAAGCTAGCCCGCCCGGCTAGGAAACTCAATTCACAACATTCTGAAATGACACATCCCAGTATTCAACAAGAATTTTCTGTCTTACTGTTCGCCATGCTGCCGGCGACGGACGGGTCTGATCAGCCACAGGTTCAACACCAGGCTGACCAGGGCCGCGCCGCCGATCACCGCCGCCATCGGCAAGCCTGTGCCGTTGGCCATCAGCCCGACAGCCCAGCCCGACGCCGCGCCGATGCTGAACTGCAGCATGCCCGCGAGCGCCGACGCCGTGCCGGCCATTTGCGGGAAGGACTGCAGCGCCCCGGCCATGGAGTTGGCGAAACAGAAGCCGGTCAGCGACATGAACAGGAACAGGCAGCCGACCAGCCCCCACAAGCCCCCCCAGCCGCTCGCCACGACGACGACCAGCAGGATCCCGCTCGCCGCCGACAGCCAGACGCCGGTCCGCAGCATGACGTCGGACCCGAAGCGCATCACCGCGCGGCTGTTCAGCGTGTTGACGATGATCATGCCGACGATGTTCAGCCCGAACAGGAAGCCGTAATTCTCCGGCTGCACGCCGAACAGCTCGATGTACACGAAGGGCGAGCCGGAGATGAAGGCGAACATCCCCGCATAGATGAAGGACGATCCCACCGCATAGCCGAGATAGCGGCGGTTGGTCAGCAGCTTGCGGTAGGATTCCGCCAGCACTACAGGGCGCAGGCTGGTGCGCCGCGTTTCGGGGTGGGTTTCCGGCAGGGTGGCGAGCGCCAGCATGGCGATGACGCCGAATGCCGCCTGCGCCCAGAAGATCCAGCGCCAGTTCGCCCAGATCAGGATCTGCCCGCCGATCAGCGGGGCGATGATCGGGGCGGCGCCCATCACCAGCATCATCATCGACAGCACGCTGGCGGCGCGGTCGCGTTCGAACACGTCGCGGATCATCGCACGGACCAGCACCGGGCCGGCGCACGCCCCCACCGCCTGCACGAAGCGCCAAGCCGCCAGATGGCCGACATCGGTCGTCAGCGAGCAGCCGACGCAGCCCACGGCATAGAGCAGGATGCCGGTCGCAACCGGGATCCGCCGGCCGAACCTGTCGCTCAACGCCCCCCACAGCAGTTGCCCCACGCCGAATCCCAGGAAGAAGGCCGACAGCGTCCATTGCACCTGATCCTGCGGCGCGTGCAGGTCGCGCCCGATCTCCGGCATGCCGGGCAGATACATGTCGGTGCCCATCGGACCGAACGACATCAGCACGCCGAGCGCCGCGATGAAGAAGGGGCTTTCGGCAGGCAAACGGGAACGGACGGCGGCAAGGCGCGCGAGCATCAGCAAATCCGAATAGAAAAAAGGGGGGGAATCGGCCGGACGGAGTCCGCAGTCTCTAAGCTGATCCGTCACCCGCCATGCGCAAAGTCCCGTCTTGTCATGGCTGCCTTGACCGATGCGCGACGGGCCGAAACCGCGACAATCCGGACTTTGGCCGGTTTGCCGCCCGATCCTGGGAGCCGGCCATTCGGCCGCGGCTTGCGGCGCAACAAAATTCTGGTTCCGTCAACGGAGCCGTGGCTAGAATTGAGGCCGAGTACCGGGTTTTCCACCCAGCTGAAGGCCGTGCCATGCCGCACCCCAACCGTCGGTCGGTCCTGTCCTGCGCCGCCGCCGGGGCCACCCTGGCCCTGCTGCCACGGCACGCGCAGGCGGAGGCCATACGGCCGGGGCTGGTCTATGCGGCGGGACAGAAATTCGACAAGAGCTTCAACGAAGGCGCCTTCGCCGGGGCGGAGCGGTTCAGGTCCGCCACCGGCATCCCGGTCGTCGAATACCTGCCGTCCAATCCGGCCCAGTTCGACCAGGGGGTTGCATCCCTGCTGCGGCGGGGCGTGACCGATCTGGTCGCCATCGGCTTCTACTATGCGACGCCGCTGGCCCGGCTGGCCCCGGCACACCCGGCGGTGCGCTTCACCCTGGTCGATGCGGTGGCGGAGGCGCCGAACATCCGCTGCGTCACCTTCAAGGAGCAGGAGGGCGCCTTCCTGGTCGGCGTGCTGGCGGCGCTGGCGTCCAAGACCGGAACCGTCGGCTTCATCGGCGCGCTGGACATCCCCTTGATCCGCAAATTCATCGCCGGCTTCGAACAGGGTGCGCGCCACGCCCGGGGCGACATCCGGGTGGTGGTGAACTTCGTCGGCACGACGCCCGCCGCCTTCAACGACCCCACCGCCGGCGCGGAGGTGGCCCGCAGTCAGTTCCAGCGCGGAGCCGACGTGGTCTTCGCCGGGGCCGGCGTGTCGAACTTCGGCATCTTCGCCGCGGCAAGCGACGCGCGCCGGCTGGCCATCGGCGTCGACAGCAACCAGAACTACCTGTATCCCGGCTCCATCCTCACCTCCATGCTGAAGCGGGTGGATCTGGTGGTGGATTCGACCTTCCAGGCAGCGCTCCAGGGGCGATGGAGCGCCGGCACGGTGGCGCTGGGGCTGGCGGAGGGAGCGGTCGATTACGCGCTGGACGAAAACAACCGGGAGCTTCTGACCCCCGCCATGCTGGACGCGGCCGAGGCGGCCCGCCGGGCCATCGTCGCCGGCCGGATTCCCGTGGCGGACGGCAGTTGAACCGGCAGTCGATCCGAAGTCGGGGCAGGCTCAGGCCGGCGCCTCGCAAGGCTGCCAACCGAGGGCGGCGGACAGGTCAGCCCCCTTCAGCGTGGCGAAACTTGTCTTGATAGCGGTCAGGTCGGTGCCGCGCAGAACCACCCCGGCAAGGCTGGCGTCGCGCAGGTCGGCCCCGGTCAGCCGCGCCTTGGCGAAGCTGGTCGGCCACAGGCGGCTGCCGTCGCCGCTGAGGTCCACCTTGCGGAACTTGGCCCGCCACAGCTTGGCGCCGGCCAGATTGGCGCCTTCCAGGTTGCAGCCGGACAGGTCGGCGCTGGTGAAGTCGGCATCGCGCAGGTCGCTGTAGGACAGGTCGGCCATCATCAGCTTCGCGCCGGAAAAATCCGCCCCGCGCAGCCCGCAGAAGCGCATCACCGCCCCGCACAGCAGCTGGTTGGCGAAATTGTAGCCGCGCAGGTCGATGCGCTGCAGTTGGATGCGCTCGCCGCCCTTTCCCAGCTTCTCCACCCAGATCTGATGCTCGGCGATCAGGTCGGTCATCCGCGCCGCGGTGGTGGTCAGGCCGGTTCCGTCGACATCGACGCCGTGCCGCTCCAGCGCCACCCGCAATTCCTCGTGCAGGCGGGCGCCGCACATCAGTACGCCGTCCAGCGTCGCCTTGCGCATGGTGGCCCCGGTCAAATCCGCCCCGATCAGGATGGCGCCGCTGAGGTCGCTGCCGCTGAAATCGGCACCGGACAGGTCGCTGCCGCTGAAATCGCACTGCGCCATCCGGCAATCGGTCAGGATCGCCTTGGTCAGGCTGCAGCCGACGAAGGTCGTGGTTCCGTCGCTGTTGCCGGCCGCCCGGAACTCGCCCGCGTCCAGCACCATGCCGCGGCGCAGGTCGGCGCCCTGCAGGTTGGCGTTCTGCAGCTTCGCACCGTCGACCCTGGCCCCGCGCAGATCGGCGCCCTGCAGCTGCGCGCCGGTCAAATCGGCCTTCGACAGGTCGGCGCCGTAGAGATCGGCCTTCGACAGCACGGTGCCGACCATCCGCGCCCGCGCCAGGCTGGCACCCGTCAGCTTGGCGCCCGACAGGTTGACGCGGTTAAGGCCCAGCCCGGCCAGATCGTAAAAGCTGAGGTTGGCGCGGCGCCCCCGTCCGGCCGGGTCGCGCAGCAGCCATTGCTGGTGCCGCACCAGCGCGTCGCGAACCGCCCGAAGGTAGCGTTCATCCGTCATGCGGCGCGTCGATGCCCCGGCACTGCCGTCCCGGACACGCTGTCCCGGACTGTTGGCAATCGGGATGTTACCGAAACCGATTCAATTTCGGAAGGCATGTCCCCTCGAACCTTCGCCAGACCGGCAAGAATCTTTTGTCGCAGCCTCAGATCCGGTCCGACATAGGACCGCCGCCATCACAGCCGCGTGATCGCCCTCCCGACCCGCTTGGGCCGGCGGCAAGTCCGACCAATATAGTGGGTCTGGAACACCGACCACCATCAGCGGAGACCGGCGGCATGCCCGAATCGGACAAGACCAACACGGCCAAGAGCGAACAGGACTGGAAGCAGGAGCTGTCGCCCAACCAGTTCAAGGTTCTGCGCGAACACGCGACCGAGTATCCCGGCACCAGCCCGCTCAACGACGAGAAGCGCCGGGGCGTCTACCGCTGCGCCGGCTGCGGACAGCCCCTCTATGCCAGCGATACCAAATACGAGAGCGGGTCCGGCTGGCCCAGCTTCTGGGAGCCGATTCCCGGAGCGGTGGAGACCTCCACCGACTACAAGCTGGCCTATCCGCGAACCGAGGTTCATTGCGCCAGCTGCAAAGGCCATCTCGGCCATGTCTTCGACGACGGGCCGCAGCCGACAGGGAAGCGCTACTGCATGAACGGCGTCGCCATGACTTTCGTGCCTACGGAAAAGTCCGGCTGACCCGCAGAACTATGACCGGGCGCCGGAGTCCTTTGCCTGATCGGCGTCTGGTCATAAACCCTCCCAAAAAAGGCGGGTTTACCCCTAATTCAGCTAAAAATGACAACCTTGGCCCAGAGCGCGATGGTATGATCTGCCCCCGTGCGGCGGGTTGTCGCGAGGGCATCGCGACCCTCCGCCGTCCATGGCACCATGCGTCGTCGAAGCGGCGCGGGCATTCGGTGCGGCTGGCGGAGGGCGAATGGTCATTTCGGCCGAGTTCCTGGGGATGCTGCTTCTGATCACCAGCGCCGCCGCGCTTGGTCTGTCGATCGTGGTCGACGTCGGCCGCGTCAGCGCCGAAAAGGCGCGCGAGGCGATGAACCAGAGACAATACGACAAGAAGCGCGCCGCACTGGCCGAATGGCGCCAGAAGACGGAGCGCAAGCGCGTCGACGTCACCACCCTGCAAGCCCGCCTGACCGAATTCAACGGCCGCCGCCAGAAGGCGCTGACGGAGTTGCGGGCGCTGGAATTCTCCAAGATCGAACTGGTGCACGAACTGGGCGACCAGGATTCCGACGGCGACGTCTACTGGGCGCAGTTGGCGGTCGGCCCCAATTTCAACGAACTGGATCGCAAGGACATCGTCTTCTCGCGCCAGATCTGGGAGTACCGCAACGTCGCGCACATCACGGCGCCGTCGGCCGAACAGGCGCACGGCACGGTGCGGACCAGCTTTTCCCAGCGCAACGGCCTGATCAGTTCGCCGGTGGTGCCGCTGGCGCTGGCTCCCGATCCCGAGGTGGAGGCGACCGCAGCATGATGGGAACGGCTTGATGACCGGCATGATGCTGTATTTCGCGCTTGGCCTGATGGTGCTGACCGTCCTGTCCAACCGCTATTGGCGCCGCCAGCTGACCCTGACCCGGGTTGCCATGTCCAAGTTGAAGGAGAAGGTGGACGACGTGACCAAGGAGGTCGCGGACGTCGCCTCCGACTATGCCCAGCTGGCCCACCACCATGCGGAAATGGAAAAGCGCGTCCAGAAGGCGGAAATCGACATGCAGGCCGCCATCCTGGAGCTGGACCAGAAGAAGGGCGCCGCCATGCAGCGCTACTTCGTGTTCGACCGGAACGAGCCGCGCCCCGGCCGCTTCTGGGAGGTCGCGGTGCGCTTTCACCCGACCGCTGTCAGCTTCGCCGACCAGCGCGGCCATCGCGGCTGGTCCGGCATCCGCCGTTTCCTGCTGATCGCCGACGGCGAACGTGACGCGCGCGAGCGGGTGGCCGCCCGTTACCCCCGGAAGGCCGGCTTCGAAATCCTGGAGGTTGCCGGCTGCCGCCTGAACGGGCTGACGGTCAACCGCATTTCCGAACTCAGCACCTTCCGCAAGCCCGGCAAGCTGGAGGAGGAAGGCGCCGCCGCCCGTCCGCAGCGCCGGACCTCGCCCGCCCAATCCTGAGCGGCGTGCGCGATCAGTCCACCGCAGCCTGGAACATGTACCCCATGCCGTGGACGGTGACGATGCGGGTCGGGTCGGCGGGGTCGGGCTCCACCACCCGGCGCAGGCGGCGGACCAGCCGGTCGATGGAGCGGTCGTAGGGTATCGAGTCGCCCCGCAGCGTCAGGTCCAGCAGATCGTCGCGGCTCAGCACCCGCCCCGGATTCTCGACGAAGGCGGCCAGCAGTTCGAATTCGGCCGAAGTCAGCCGCGCATCCTCGCCTTCGGGGTCGCGCAGGCGGCGCTTGTCCAGATGCAACTCCCACCCGTCGAACCGCTTCACCCGCCCGCCCGCCGGCTTGGTCGGCTTGGCGATGCGGCGCAGGAGGCTGCGGGTGCGGGCCAGGATTTCCCGCGGTTCGAACGGCTTGGTGATGTAGTCGTCGGCACCCAGTTCCAGCCCGATCAGCCGGTCCATCCGGTCGGACCGGCCGGTGATCAGGATGATGCCGATGTTGGAGGTGGCCCGCAGTTCCCGCGTCACCGCCAGCCCGTCCTTGCCGGGAAGCCGGATGTCCAGCAGCAGCAGGTCGATCCGCCCGCGCGCCAGCAGCGCCGACAGCTGATCGCCGTCGCGCGCCAGCATCACCCGATACCCCTCGCCTTCCAGATAGGCCTTCAGGGTCTCGCGGGTGATGGGATCGTCGTCGACCACCGCGATGGTGTTCATTGTCCCCCGTGACGGAGTCCGATGGCCGGCGGATTGTCTGCCGGCCCCTCATAGCAAGGCTATCGGTTCCGCCAACCGGATACAAGGTGGAGCACACGGGTCCTCCCAAGCGGCATCCGTCGATTGTGCGGCGCACCAAGAGCCAGCAAATAGGGACAATCGCGCCGAACTTGCCAGATCGAGGGGACAATGCCACATTTGTACTCATGACAAATTGGACCCCGAACCTGGAGGGCCGCGCCGGCCCGCTCTATCGCGTCATCGCCGACGCGCTGGCCGACGACATCGCGGAGGGCGCGCTGCCGGTCGGCACCCGCCTGCCCACCCACCGCGACCTCGCCTTCCGGCTCGGCGTCACGGTGGGAACGGTGACGCGCGCCTATACGGAAGCGGAAAAGCGCGGCCTGATCGGCGGCGAGGTCGGACGCGGAACCTTCGTGCAGGGCCAGCGCCCGCCGGCGACACCCCTCCCGCTCGGCTGGCCACCGGCCGGAGAAACGTCCGCCGGGGAGGCGGGCACCGGCTCCGCCATCGTCAACATGACCACGGTCCACCCCGAACATGCCGTCGCGGTGCAGGCCTTCGGCCAGACGCTTGCAGCGATCGGCGCCTCCGGCCGTGCGGCGGCGTTGATCGGCTACGGCCCGCATGCCGGGCTGCCCGACCATCGCACCGCCGTCGCCGCCTGGCTGGAGCGCCAGCACCGGGTGCAAGCGACGGCCGACTCGGTGCTGCTGACCACCGGGGCGCAGAACGCACTGGCGGTGGCGCTGGCTGCCGTCGCCCGCCCCGGCGACGTCATCCTGGCGGAACGGCTGACCAACATCGGCACCAAGGCGCTGGCGGCCACCCAGGGCTATCATCTGGAAGGGGTTGCCATCGACGAGCATGGGCTGGTGCCCGACGCCTTCGACAGCGCCTGCCGCCGGCTGGGGCCGAAGGCGGTCTATCTGGTGCCGACCCTGCAGAACCCGACGGCGGTGGTGATGCCCGCCGCCCGCCGCCGCGAGATCGCGGAGATCGCCCGCCGCTATGGCGTGATCCTGATCGAGGACGACGTGTTCGGCTTCATGGTTCCGGATGCCCGGCCGATCCAGACCATCGCCCCCGACATCACGCTGTATGTGTCGAGCGTGTCCAAGAGCCTTGCCGCCGGGCTGCGGCTGGGCTTCGTCGTCGCCCCGGCGGAACTGCGCTCGCGCGTCGAGACGGCCATCCGCGCGCTGCAATATTCCGCCCCGGCCCTGCCGGCGGAGGTGGTTGCGCGCTGGATCCAGGATGGCACCGCCGACCGCATCGTCGCCACCCAGCGGGAAGAGGATCTGGCCCGCCAGCGGCTTGCCCGCTCCATCCTGCCGGCCGGCACCATCTACGGCAGCTCGGCGGCACAGCATCTGTGGCTGGTCCTGCCGGAGCCCTGGCGGCGCGAGGATTTCGTCGGCGAGGCGCGGCGCCGCGGCGTGATCGTCACCGGCGCCGACGCCTTCGCCGTGGGTCGCGCCAGCGCCCCCCATGCCGTGCGCGTGGGGCTGTGCATGCCGCGCAGCCGCGACGAGACCGCGCGCGGCCTGCGCGCGCTGGCCGATGCGCTGGACGCACCGGCGGCGGCGATGCTGTCGATCGTGTAGGAACCGCCCTACGCCCCCTGCAGCATTCCCTGCACCGCGTCCATCGCCGCAAGCCCGCGGCTGAACACCGACTCCGCGGTCGCGGCGAGTTCCTGGGCCTCGACGCGGCGGCCTTCGCGCATGCCGTCCTCCACCGCGCGCATCAGGCCGACGAAGCGGGTCAGGCCGAAATGGCTGGCGGCCCCGGCCAGACGATGGGCGATGTCCTCGATCTCGTCGTCGGGCGTATCGGCGGCGGTCAGGCGGGGCAACCCCTCCTGCGCGGAGTCCAGCAGCAATCCGCGGATGGTGGCGAAGCGCGCCGGGCCGAGGGACCGGATGTAGCGCTCCAGGATCTCGTCGCTCACGTCCTCCTCGACCACCACCGGTGGGCGGGTGGGGATCGCAACGGCGACCATGTCGCCTCCTGTGTCCTCGCCATTGCCATCCCCGCGCGAGGCGACGGCGTTCGACAGCAGATGCATCAGCCGTTCCGGGAAGATCGGCTTTTCGATCACCGCGTCGATGCCGGCGGTGAGATAGCGGGCACGGTCGGCAGCGAAGACGTTGGCGGTCACCGCGACGATCGGCACCGCCGCCCGGTCGGCATCATCGAAGGCCCGGATGCGGCGCGCCACCTCCGGCCCGTCGATGTCGGGCAGGCGGATGTCGAGCAGTACGGCGTCGAAGCGTCGCCGGGCCGCCAGTTCCAGCGCCTTCTCCCCCGTCTCGGCGATGGTGATGCGATGGCCGGCGTCGGACAGCAGGCCAAGCGCCACCTCCCGGTTGATCGCGTCGTCCTCCACCAGAAGCAGTGCCAGCGACCGTACCCGACTGATCGGCAGAAGCCGGCCGGGCCGCCGCGCCGGCAGGGCGGATTCCTCCACCCGCTGCAGGGGGATGGTGACGGTGAAGACGCTGCCCAGCCCAACCGCGCTGTCGACGCGGATGCTGCCCTGCATGGCGTCCAGCAGGTGCCGCACGATGGCGAGCCCCAGCCCGCTGCCGCCGAAGCGCCGGGCGATGGTGGGATCGGCCTGCTCCAGCTTCTCGAAGATGGCGGCGCGGCGTTCCGGCGGCACGCCGATGCCGGTGTCGCGCACCGCGAGACGCAGCATTTCGCCGGTCTCTCCGCCCCCGGAACGTTCCGGTGCCGGTTCGATATCGACGCGCAGATCGACCCCGCCGCGTTCCGTGAACTTCACCGCATTGCCGACGAGGTTCACCAGGATCTGGCGCAGCCGCTGGCGGTCGACCACGACCAGTTCCGGCACCTCCGGCGCAATGTCGAGGTCGAGGTCGATCCCCTTCTCGTTCGCCAATCCTTCCACGGTCGCAACGACCTCTTCCAGCACCGGCAGCAGGGCGCAGGGCGCAGGATCGAGGTCGAGCTTGCCGTCTTCGATCTTGCGCAGATCGAGGATGTCGTTGACCTGATCGAGCAGCCCGTGGCCGCAGCGCATGATCGACATGGCATAGCGCCGCTCGCCCGCATGCAGCTGCCCGGTCAGCAGAAGCCGGCACAGGCCGAGGATGCCGTTCAGCGGCGTACGCATCTCGTGGCTGACGGTGGCGAGGAATTCGGTCTTGGCGGCGTCGGCGCGCTCCGCCCTCTCCTTGGCCTGCCGCAGCTCCTCCCGCGCCCGGCGCGAGGCGGTGATGTCGTTGGCGACGCAGATGATGCGGCAGCGGCCGTCGCCCGACCATTCGAAGGGATGGCGCTGCAGGGCGAAGACCGCGGTCTCGCCGTTGCGGGCGAGCACCAGCTCCTCCACGCCCAGCGACCGCATGGCACCGGGATCGCCGCCGGCCAGCGCCCGCCCGGTCTCCGGCCCCAGCACCTCGGCCAGGGTGCGGTCCTCGATGTCGGCACGGCGGGTGCCGAAGCAATCCTCCGCCGCCCGGTTCCACAGCACGACCCGGCCGGTATCGCCCTCCAGCACGTAGAGCACGCTCGGCACGTTGTCGATCACGGCGTCCAGGAAGGCCTGGGTCCGGCGCAGCAGCTCCTCCGCCTCGCGGCGGCGGGTGATGTCGACCACCGAACTCAGCAGCACCTCCTCCCCCTGGAATTCGAAGGCGATGCCGGAAAGCAGGCCCCACAGCCGGCGGCCGGTGCGGGTCACCAGCTCCGTCTCGACGTCCAGCGCCAGGCCGGTGTCGAAGACGTCGCGGACGAACTCCTCGCGCACCGCCGGGACATACCAGACGGTGGCGGCCGGGCGGCCCAGCAGTTCGCCGGCATCGGCGGCCTCGAACAGGTCGGCGGCGCGGCGGTTGACGAAGCGGATCTGGCCGTCGGCACGGCCCGAGATCACCAGCGGGACCGGCGCCGCCTCCAGCACCGTGCGCAGCCATTGCTCGTTGCGGCGCAACGCCTCGCTCTTGTCCTCCGTCTCCTGGATGTAGAAGCGCAGCGCGCGGGCCAGCTCGCCGATCTCGTCGGCACCGGTCGCCGGCACCTCCGCCCTGCCGCCCCCGGTGCGGTCGCGGATCGCCTCGCTGACCGCCCACAGCCGGGCCAGCACCTTGCGCCGGACATACAGCACCGACAGCACCATCCCCAGCACCACCACCCCCACCGAGGCGAAGAACAGGCGGGTGTAGGTGGTCGATACCTCGATCACCTGCTGGCGGCTTTCCTCCGCCGCCTTGGTTTGCTCGACGAAGATGCCGGTGTTGAGGCCGGTGTTGACCAGCGACACCTGATTGGCGCGGTCGACCAGCCCGTTCAGGGCCTCCGACGCCTGCAACTCGGCCTGCCGCTGGCGGAAGACGGAACGGTCGCCCTCCACCACCGCGCGCATGCCCTCGGCAAGGCGGGTCAGACGGTCCGATACGCCGTCCGCAAGCCCTTGCGGCACGGACGAGGCAAGGCTTTCCAGCTGCGCCGCCGCGCCGTCGGCCAGACGGGCCAGGGCGAAGCTGTTCTCCGCCTGATGGACCGACGCGATCAGGAACAGAAGCCGCTCGGCCATCGCCAGCCAGCGCTGAACGCCCACGTCCTCGACCCCGCGCAGCCCCGGTTCCGCCAGGGCGTCTGCCATCCGCCGCACGTCGCGGGTGCGGTCGGCCAAGGCACGGCGGGCGGCGACGCGGGCGGTCACGCCGCGGTCGATGGCGTCGCGCAGCCGCAGGATCTCGTCGCGCTGCTGCTTCAATCCGGCGATCCGCCTTGCCTGGGGGGCGTCGGACGAGTCCATCTCCGCCAGCAGCCGGTCATAGCCGTCCAGTTGGTCCGCCAACCCCTGCTTGATGGTTTCGCGGCCGAAATTGTCGTCCGACAGGGCCAGTTGTTCCAGGGTCCGCATGATCCGCTGGTGCTGGCGCTCCAGCTTGGCGGAGGCGACCACGGCCGGAAACTGCTCCGACGTCACCTTGGTGATTCCGGCATGCAGGCCGTCGAAGGCGATGTAGGCGCCAAGCCCGATCAGGAAGGCGACCAGACCATTGAAGGCGAGCGCGCCGAACAGACGCGCGCCAACGCCGATCCTCACCACGCCCGCCTTGCCGGCTTCGGACCTGCCGGTTTCCGACTTGCTGCCGCCCGCCATTCCCAATCCCGCCAGTCCCGTCCAGACGCCCAGCCCTGACACCCCCAATCGTTTGCGCGGTGCCATGGGCAGCGTATCATAGCGGCGCCGTAGGATAAGGGGAGAAGGATGGGGCTGAAGCCTGTTGCCGCCGCGCTGGGACTGATTCTGGCGCTCGTCCCGGCGCTTGGCGGAACCGCCGCGGCGCAGCCGGACGCACAGCCCATGCCGAACGGCGACCGACCCGTCCTGGCGGAAATCGAGCGGCGGGGGGTGGTTCGCTGCGGCGTGTCCTTCAATCCCGGCTTCGCCGCCAACGACGACAGCGGGCGGCCGGTCGGCTTCATGGTCGATCTGTGCCGGGCGCTGGCCGCCGCCGTCCTGGGCAAGGCCGACGCCGTGGAGATCCGCCGCCTGTCCAAGCCGCAGGAATTCGACGCCGTCGCCGCCGGCGAGGTCGACGTCTCCTTCGCCCAGACCTCCTGGACGCTGACCCGCGACGCGACCTATGCCGTCGATTTTGGTCCGCCGGTCTTCCACGACGTGCAGGGGATCGCCGCATGGCGCCTGCCCGACGGCCGGTCGGCATTGGACGGAACGGAGTTGACGGTCTGCGTCCCGTCCGGAACCACCACCCAGGCCGAGTTGGAGGCGCTCGTTGCCGGCGGAAAGCGGCCCTGGAAGCTGCGGAGCTTCCCCGGCTGGCCCGATGCGCTGGAGGCCTTCCTCAGCCGCGACTGCGCGGCGCTCAGCGCCGACCGGGCCCTGCTGACCACCGCGCTGCATATGCTGGAGTCGCCCAGGGAAGCGTCGCCCAGGGAAGCGCTGGAGATCGCCGACGCCCCTCTCCCGTCACGCGAGCCGTTGGCGCCGCTGACGCCGAACGCCGATCGCATGTGGATGGCGGCGGTGCGCTGGACCATCTATGCGCTGTTCCTCGCCGAGGATGCCGGCGTGACCGGCGCCAACGCCAATTTCCAGCGGATCACCGGCGGCAGCGAGATGCGGCGCCTGCTGTCCGGTCTGCCGGAGGTCGCGGCGAAGGCGGGCCTGCGTCCAGACTGGGCCTATCAGGCGGTGGTGCAGGTGGGAAATTACGGCGAGATCTTCGAACGCAATCTGGGCGCCCGTTCTCCCTTCAAGCTGGACCGCGGACCGAACCGGCCCTGGACCCAGGGCGGACTGCTCTACGCACCCGTATTCCAGTAGGTGTCACCGTTCGGGCGGAGGCGTCGCACCTGTCCAAAAGTTCACTGTAGCCCAATACCGCAACGTCTGATACCCCCGACCATGGTAGGGGGTGACGCGGATAATTCGGTAAGCACACTATCGGTTAGAAAACCAACGGGCGGGCTTGGTCATCAGTTCATATGACCGTAATGCACCGCTCACTAATAACCAACCGGTATGCATGACTATTCACTTGGGAGGGTGAAGACCATGGCCTATGCGGCTTCGTCGGGCGATGCCGTCCGACCGATGACGGGCGAGGAGAAGAAAGTCATCTTCGCGTCCTCGCTCGGGACCGTTTTCGAGTGGTACGACTTCTATCTCTACGGTTCGCTCAGCGCGGTCATCGCCGCGCAGTTCTTTTCCGGGGTCAACCCGACCGCGGGCTTCATCTTCGCGCTGATGGCCTTTGCCGCCGGCTTCGCCGTCCGTCCCTTCGGCGCCCTGGTCTTCGGCCGTCTCGGCGACATGATCGGCCGCAAATACACCTTCCTGGTCACCATCCTGATCATGGGCGTGTCGACCTTCATCGTCGGCATCCTGCCCAATTATGCCACCATCGGCATCGCCGCCCCGATCATCCTGATCGTCCTGCGCCTGCTGCAGGGCCTGGCGCTGGGTGGTGAATATGGCGGCGCCGCGACCTATGTGGCCGAACATGCGCCGCACGGCCGCCGCGGCAACTACACCTCCTGGATCCAGACCACCGCGACTCTCGGCCTGTTCCTGTCGCTGCTGGTCATCCTGGGCTGCCGCGTGTCGATGACGGCGGAGGATTTCAACGCCTGGGGCTGGCGCATCCCGTTCCTGATCTCCATCGTTCTGCTCGGCATCTCGGTGTGGATCCGCCTGATGCTGAACGAATCGCCCGCCTTCAAGAAGATGAAGGAGGAGGGCAAGCACTCCAAGGCGCCGCTGACCGAATCCTTCGGTGAATGGAAGAACCTGAAGATCGTGCTGCTCGCCCTGTTCGGCCTCGTCGCCGGCCAGGCGGTGGTGTGGTACACGGGCCAATTCTACGCCCTGTTCTTCCTGACCCAGACGCTGAAGGTCGACGCCCAGGCGGCCAACCTGATGATCGCGGCGGCCCTGCTGATCGGCACGCCCTTCTTCGTGATCTTCGGCACGCTGGCCGACAAGATCGGCCGCAAGCCGATCATCATGGCCGGTCTGCTGCTCGCCTGCCTGACCTACTTCCCGCTGTTCAAGGCCATCACCCACTACGCCAACCCGGCGCTGGAGGAAGCCATCGCGACCTCGCCGGTCGTCGTGGTCGCCGATCCGAACGAATGCTCGTTCCAGTTCAACCCGGTCGGCACCAGCCAGTTCACCAGCTCCTGCGACATCGCCAAGAGCGCACTGGTCCGGCGCGGCATCCCCTACACCAACGAAGCGGCCCCGGCCGGCACCGTCGCGTCGATCAAGGTCGGCAGCACGGTCATCCCCAGCTACACCGCAACCCCGCAGGCCAGCACGACCGTGTCGCTCAGCCACGGCCCGACCGCCTCGCATGCGCCGACCGACACCAAGGCTGCCGGCGCCGCCTTCGACAAGGGCCTGGGCGATGCGCTGAAGACCGCCAACTATCCGCCGAAGGCCGATCCGGCCCGCATCGACACGGTGATGGTCGTCGCCCTGCTGACCGTCCTGGTCATCTACGTGACGATGGTCTACGGCCCGATCGCCGCGATGCTGGTGGAGATGTTCCCGACCCGCATCCGCTACACCTCGATGTCGCTGCCCTACCACATCGGCAACGGCTGGTTCGGCGGCTTCCTGCCGACCACCTCCTTCGCCATCGTGGCGGCGACCGGCGACATCTACTCCGGCCTCTGGTACCCGATCATCATCGCCGCCGCGACCCTGGTGATCGGCCTGCTGTTCGTCCGCGAAACCAAGGACGTGGACATCTACCAGCATGATTGAACAGGGTTCCGCCTGAGCAGATCATAATCCGGCAAAAGGAAACGGGCGGAGGGGATGACCCTCCGCCCGTTTGCCGTTCGGACCGTGGCTGAAGCCGGCAGACCCGTCAGGCGATCGACAGCGTCGCCTGCTGCTGCAGGGCATCGGCCGATGCGAAGGCGGTGCCGGTGCTGGTGCCGAGCGGTGCGGCGCTGCGGCCCTCCTCATAGCCCTGGGCGACGTAATGGGCGGTCGCCGCCTGCAGGTCGCCGCCGAAGGCCGCCTGCAGGTCCGGATAGCGCGCCAGATAGGCGGAGGCGTCGAAGTCCAGGCTCCGCCCCTCGTTCCGACCATAGGTCGCGTAATGCAGCGCCGCCGCCGTCGGATCGCTGCCGAAGGCCTGGATCAGGTCCGGGTTGGCCGCCAGATAGCTGGTGGCGTCGAAGTCGGCCTGCCGGTTCTCGTTGCGGCCGACCTCGATGTAGTGGCGGGTCGCCTCCGCCGTGTCGGTGCCGAAGGCCGTGGCAAGGTCGGGGTTGTCGGCCAGATAGCCGGCGGCGTTGAAGGTCAGAGCGCGCCCTTCGCTCCAGCCGAAGGACCGATAGTGGTCGAAGGCGTCGTCGCTTTCGGTGTTGTAGACGGCGGCGAGATCCGGATTGGCCGCGAGGTAGGACAGCGCGTCGAACACCGGGGCGGTGGCGCTGGCGACCGTCTGGTCGGTGTACTGGATGAACTCGACGTTGGTCAGCCGGTCGTAGCCGCCGGCGTCGATCACATAGATCTCGCCGTTGTGCTTGACGGCGCCGCTGTCTGCGAGCGATGCGCTGCGGGCGACCGTGTCGATCCCGTCGCTGCCGTCGATGATGTTCACGCCGCTGCCGCCATCCAGCAGATCGTCGCCCATGCCGCCGTTGATGGTGTCGTCGCCGGCATAGGCGCGGATCGTGTCGTTGACGTCCGACCCGGTAAGGCTGTCGTTGCCGCCCAGCAGCGCGGCGCGGATCTCCGCGGGATCGGTGCCGGCGGCCTCCCAGCCCAGCGCCGTCGCGACCGGCAGGTTCAACTGCGACACCGACAGGCCGGGGACGCCGTTCGTCGAGTTGGTGACGCTGGAGATGGTGCCTCCGGTCAGGGTCTGGCCGGCGGCGTCATAGGTGAAATTGCCGCGGAAATCGGTGGACCGGCCGTCGGCATAGTTGATGACGAGCTGGTTGGCTGTCGCCAAGGCAACCGTGCCGCCCCGAATGCCCGTAACCCCGAGATCGTCGGTGTTGATGCTGGTCTGGGAACCGGCGCTGACCGATACCATTCGGACTCTCCTTAACCTTGCGTGTTCGATCAAAGGCCTCAAAGCCCGGCAGAAAGAACAACGGAGGACCGAATGTGTCCCGGTATCTCCGGACGTGCGGTCGGACGGCCCCCTTTGCCCTCCTCGGTGGCGGGACCATTCTTTTGCGCGGGGTCGAAGGTGGGAGCCGAACGGCGGCGCGGCGCCGGCGCGCGCTCTGTGATAGGCTGACGCCCGCAGGGAGAGAAAATCAAAAGCGGGATGCGAAAAGCCCCATGGAAAGCTGGTTCATCCTGGCCGCATCGATGGCCTATCTGCTGTCGCTGTTCGCCATCGCGTGGTACGGCGACCGGACCGGCGACCAGGGCGCCGAGCGGCGCACGCCCTGGCTCTATGCGCTGAGTTTCGGGGTCTACTGCACCTCCTGGACCTTCTACGGCGCGGTGGGACGGGCGGCCACCGGGGGCTTTTACTTCCTGCCGATCTATATCGGGCCGATCCTGATGATCGGTTTGGGCTGGCCGGTGCTGGCCCGCATCGTGCGGGTGGCGAAGTCGGAGAACGTCGTCTCCATCTCCGACTTCCTGTCGGCCCGCTACGGCAAGAGCCGCAGCCTGGCCGCTCTCGTCACCGTCGCCGCGGTGATCGGGCTGCTGCCCTACATCGCCCTGCAGCTGAAGGCGATCAGCGTCAGTTTCGAGATTCTGGCCGGGGCGTCGCTGGGGACCGACCTGAACCAGATGCCGGGCGGGACCGCGCTGATGGCGGCATTGCTGATGGCGGCCTTCGCCATCCTGTTCGGCGTGCGCAGCGTGTCGGCCAACGAACACCACCGCGGCCTGATGATGGCCATCGCCGCGGAATCGGTGGTGAAGCTGGCGGCGGCGCTGGCCGTGGGCGGCGCCATCGCCTATTCGGTCTTCGGCGATCCGGCCACCTTCTTCGAAGCGGCGGCGAACCATCCCGGCTTCCTCGACCTGATCCGGCTGGACAGCATCGGTGCGGACTGGTGGGTGGCCTGCCTCTTGTCGGCGCTGGCGATCCTGTGCCTGCCGCGCCAGTTCCACGTCGCGGTGGTGGAGAACACCCATAACGGCGACGTGCGGTCGTCGGCCAAGCTGTTTCCCGCCTATCTGGTCGCCATCAACCTGTTCGTGCTGCCGGTGGCGCTGGCCGGGCTGATGCTGTTCCCGGACGGCACGACCAATGCCGACACCTTCATGGTCTCCATCCCCTTGAGCCAGGGCTGGCCGTGGCTGGCGCTGGCCGCCTTCATCGGCGGCCTGTCGGCGGCCACCAGCATGATCCTGGTGGAGATGGTGGCGCTCAGCACCATGATCTGCAACGACGTCGCCGTGCCGCTGCTGATGGCGTTGCGCCCTGACGACCGGCGGCTGCGCGACGACCCGGCGGGGATCCTGCTGTTGATCCGCCGGTCGGCGGTGATCGTGCTGGTGCTGCTCTCCTACGGCTGCTACCGGCTGATCGGCCCAGCCTTTCCGCTGGCGACCATCGGCATGATGAGCTTCACCGCGGTGGCCCAGTTCGCCCCCGCCCTGCTCGGCGGCCTGATCTGGAGCCGCGCCAGCCGCAGCGGCGCCTTCGCCGGCATCTGCGCCGGCTTCCTCGGCTGGGCCTACACCATGCTGCTGCCATCCTTCGCCGATGCTGGATGGCTGGCTTCCAGCGCCTTGCGCGAGGGGCCGTTCGGCCTGACCGGCCTCAGTCCGGTGGCGCTGGCCGGCATCGCCGGCATCGATCCGCTGACCAATGCCGCGCTTTGGAGCCTGGGGCCGAACATCCTGCTGTTCGTGCTGGTTTCGCTGCTGACCCGGCCGTCGACGCTGGAGCGCCAGCAGGCCGCGCGCTTCATCAGCCTGCGCCGCTCTGCCGACGGAGAGGCCACCGGGCCGCGCGGCGCCACGTTGGCCGACCTGCACGACCTTGCGGTGCGCTATGTCGGGCAGGCGCGCGCCGACGCCGCCTTCTGCCGCTTCACCGGGGTGGAGGACGGCGATCTGCGCACCGCGCTGCTGACCCGCACCGATGGTGAGGCGATCCAGCTGACCGAGCGGCTGCTCGCCGGCGCCGTCGGCTCCGCCTCGGCCCGCGTGGTGGTCGCCGGCCTCCTGTCCGACCGCCGGCTGTCGCGCACCGATGCGCGCTCCATCATCGACGAGGCGTCGCGCGCCATCCTGAAGCAGCATGAGTTGCTGCGCGCCACTGTGGAGAACGTGCCGCAGGGCATCGCCGTGTTCGACGAGGATTGGCGCGTCGCCACCTGGAACAACCAGTTCCTGGTGCTGCTGGACCTGCCCGACGGCTTCGTCCAGGTCGGCACCTCGCTGCAGGAGATCGTCGGGCTGATCGCGCGGCGCGGCGAATATGGCCGCAACGGCGAGATCGAAACCCTGCTGGAGCGCCGTTCCGACCCGCGGCGACGCAACAAGCCCGACGTCTACGAGCGGGTGCGGCCCGACGGCACGGTGCTGGAAATCGCCACCAACCCGATGCCGGGTTCGAAGCCCGGAGGGGGCGGGTTCGTCGCCGTCTACACCGACGTCACCGAACGCCACCGCGCCGCCGCCGCCCTGCGCGAAGCCAACGAAACGCTGGAACGCCGCATCGAGGAGCGCACCCACGCCCTGTCGGAAGCGAAGGCGGAGGCCGAGCGCGCCAATCGCGGCAAGACCCGCTTCCTTGCCGCCGCCAGCCACGACCTGCTGCAGCCGCTGCACGCCGCCCGCCTGTTCCTGTCCGCCCTGGCCGAACGCAACGGCGACAGCGCCATCCGCCAGATCGACGCCTCGCTGCGGTCGGTGGAGCAGATTCTGGGCGACCTGCTGGACGTGTCAAAGATCGACAGCGGCGTGGTGAAGCCGAACCTGGTGCCAATGCGGATCGAGGAACTGCTGAAGCCGCTGGGCGAGGAGTTCACCGTTCTCGCCAGCCGCCATGGTCTGGGGCTGCGGGTGGTCGACTGCTCCGCCATCGTGCACAGCGACCCGACGCTGCTGCGGCGCATCCTGCAGAACTACCTCGCCAACGCCGTGCGCTACACCCGCACCGGCCGCATCCTGCTGGGCTGCCGCCGCCGTGGGAATTTCCTGTCGATCGAGGTGTGGGACACCGGCCCCGGCATCCCCGAGCACAAGGTGCCGGAAATCTTCATGGAGTTCCGCCAACTCGACAACGATGCCGACGACCGCGGCAAGGGGCTGGGCCTCGGCCTCGCCATCGTCGAGCGTCTGGCCGGCATCCTCGGCCACACGGTGCAGGTGCGCTCCAGGGTCGGGCGGGGCAGCGCCTTCTCCGTCCTGGTGCCGCTGACCGACGAGCCGGTCGCCGCCCGCGCCGTGGTGGCCCGACCGCGCGGCCGCGACCTGAGCGGCGTGCTGGTGCTCTGCCTGGAAAACGAGCCCGCCATCGCCCGCGCCACCGAGGATCTGCTGTCGAGCTGGTCCTGCCGCGTCGTCACCGCGGCGTCCCCCGATCTCGCCCTGGCGAAGCTGGGCGGGCGCATGCCCGACGTGATCCTGACCGACTACCACCTCGACCGCAGCCTGACCGGGGTGGAGGCCTTGGCAACCCTGCGCGCCGCACTGGGCAGCGACCTCCCCGCCGCCGTCGTCACCGCCGACCGCGACGCCGCCGTCCGCGAGGACATCGAAGCGGCGGGCTGCCGCCTGCTCTACAAGCCGGTGCGTCCGGGCGCGTTGCGGGCACTGCTGGGGCAGTTGCTGGCGGAGGGGCAGCGGATGGCGGGATAACTCTCCCTCTCCCGCCCCGGGAGAGGGAAGGGGCCCGCCGCATTGCGGTGGGAAGGGTGAGGGGTGGTTCAAGGAACCATGCGGTTCGGGATCCTTGGGATTCCCCTCACCCTCCCCACTTCGTGGGTCCCCTCCCTCTCCCGGGACGGGAGAGGGCAAAACTCACTCCACCGGCGGCGGAGGTGCCGAGGACAGCGCCAGCTGGCTCGCCAGCACCGCGGCCTGGGTGCGGGTCAGCACGCCCAGCTTGCGCAGGATCGTCGTGACGTGGGCCTTCACCGTCGTCTCGGCAACGTTCATCTCGTAGGCGATCTGCTTGTTCAGCTTGCCCTCCGCGATGCCGGCCAGGACGCGGAGCTGCTGGGGGGTCAGGGTGGCTGCGCGCTGGGCTGGATCGGGGGCGTCGGTCTCGGGGCCGCCGTTGATCTCCGGCAGCCATAGTTCACCATCGAGAACGGCGTGAATCGCCTCGACGATCTGGGTGTTGGGGGCGGATTTCGGCACGAAGCCGGAGGCGCCATAGTCGATGGCGCGCTGGATCGTCACCGGATCCTCCGACGCCGACACCACGATCACCGGGATCGCCGGATGTTCGGAGCGCAGCATCATCAGCCCGATCAGGCCGCTCATGCCGGGCATGTGCAGGTCGAGCAGGATAATGTCCGGCGGCTCCCCGGTGTCCAGCAGCGGCTTGATCTGCTCGAATCGCGACGCCTCCAGGATCACGGCGCCGGGGATCGCCTGCCCGATGGTCTGGGTCAGCGCGGTTCGCATCAGCGGGTGGTCGTCGGCGATCAGAATGCGGTGCGACATCGGCCTTCTTGGACTTTCCGGGTATGGACATTCCGGGTTTAAAACCGTTCCAGCAGTATCCGCTTGCAGCCGCCCGTTGACAACTGCGCCCAATGCCGCGCGTCGACGTTTCCGAGAGATTTTACCCTTATCCGTCCGCGGACGGAATGGCCCCGGCGCTGGTGCGTTCGTGGATGGCCTGTCGCCGGAAGCGGTACAACTCCGCCGGCCGGCCGCCGGTCTGGCTTTCATAGCGCCCGGTGGGCTCGACGAACCCGCCGGAGATCATCAGGCGCCGGAAATTCTGCTTGTGCACCCGCTCGCCCGACAGCGCCTCCACCACCAGCTGCAGCTGGTGCAGGGTGAAGGTCGGCGGCAGCAGTTCGAAGACGATGGGGCGGTAGCGCAGCTTGCCGCGCAGCCGTTCCAGCGCGGTGGCCAGGATGCGCCGGCCGTCGCGCGCCATCGGCCGGCCGAGCGCCCGCGGCATCGGTCCGCCGGTCTGCACCGACGCATCCACCCGCGCAGCGAGGTCGCGGTCGCGGAAGGCCTCCACCACCAGCCCGGCCTCGTAGAGCAGTTCGAAGCGCTCCAGCACCCGTTCCATGTCCCAGTCGGCGCCGTCCAGCCCGAAGGCCATCTGGGCACGCTCGGCCCGGCGCAGCCGGGTTTCCTCGTCGGGGGCCGAGGCGATCCAGCCGCCGAGCGCCGGGGCGATCACGCCGTCCAGCAGCGCCGGGCGCTGGTCGCGCCAGTCCTCCCACGGGAAATGGTCATAGAGGTCGCGCCACTCGGCCGAGGCGTCGCCGCCCAGCGGTCCGTCGCGGACCAGGGCCAGATAGCCGACCACGACCGAGCGCGGGCCGCCGAACAGCTCATGCGGGTCGCGGTGGCGGTCGCCGAAGGTGTAGAGCTGCTCGACATAGCGCAGCGCAAGGCCCGACAGCCCCTCCGCCACCGCGCGCACGCCCTCCTGCAGGGTGCGGAACCGGTCGGGCTCGAAGGGCGCGCCCGGCAAGGCATCGCGATGCGGCAACGGCTCGTCGCCGCGCCGGTGGTCTTCCGGCACGGCAAAGCCGCTGCGCACCGTCACCACGCGCGGCGTCCCGCCGGTCACCGCCACGATGGCGACCGACAAGCCGAGTTGGAGGGGCTGGGTCACGGCGCGCCCCTCTCCTTGCGGAGAGGGGGCGGCCGATGGTCTGGTTTCAACGCTTGTCCAGCGGCACGAAGGGGCGGGCGGGGTTGCCGGTGAAGAGCTGGCGGGGGCGGCCGATCTTCTGGGCCGGATCCTCGATCATCTCCTTCCACTGGCTGATCCAGCCGACGGTGCGGGCCAGCGCGAACAGCACGGTGAACATGCTGGTCGGGAAGCCCATCGCCTTCAGGATGATGCCCGAATAGAAATCGACGTTCGGATAGAGCTTCTTCTCGATGAAATACTCGTCCGACAGGGCGATCCTCTCCAGTTCCATGGCGATGGCCAGATGCGGCTCGTCATGGATGCCCAGGCGGTCGAGAACCTGATAGCAGGTCTCACGCATGATCTTGGCGCGCGGGTCGTAGTTCTTGTAGACCCGGTGGCCGAAGCCCATCAGGCGGAAGCTATCGTTCTTGTCCTTGGCGCGGCGCACGAATTCCGGGATGCGGTCGACCGAGCCGATCTCCTCCAGCATCTTCAGAACGGCCTCGTTGGCGCCGCCATGGGCCGGGCCCCAGAGTGCCGCGATGCCCGACGCGATGCAGGCGAACGGATTGGCGTGGGACGAGCCGGCCAGACGGACGGTGGAGGTCGAGGCGTTCTGCTCGTGGTCGGCATGCAGGATGAAGATCTTGTCCATCGCCTTGGACAGGACCGGATCGACGGTCCATTCCTCGCACGGCGTGCCGAAGGTCATGTAGAGGAAGTTTTCCGCGTAGGACAAGTCGTTGCGCGGATACATGAACGGTTCGCCGACCGTGTATTTGTGGGCCATGGCGGCCATGGTCGGCATCTTGGCGATCAGGCGGTGCGCGGCGATCTTGCGCTGCACCGGATCGAAGATGTCCGTCGAATCATGGTAGAAGGCCGACAGGGCGCCGACGACGCCGCACATGATCGCCATCGGATGGGCGTCACGGCGGAAGCCGCTGTAGAACTTGGTCAGCTGTTCGTGCACCATCGTGTGGTAGGTGATGGTGCGCTCGAAATCGGCCTTCTGCTGCGGGTTCGGCAGTTCGCCGTTCAGCAGCAGGTGGCAGACCTCCAGGAAATCGCAGTTCTCGGCCAGATCGGCGATGGCATAGCCGCGGTGCAGCAGGACGCCCTCGTCGCCGTCGATGTAGGTGATGGCCGAATCGCAGGCGGCGGTGGAGGTGAAGCCGGGATCGTAGGTGAAATAGCCGGTCTCGGCATAGAGCTTGCGGATGTCGATCACGTGGGGACCGGTGGACCCGCCCAGCAGCGGCAGCTTCAGCGTCTTGCCGGTGGCGTCGTCGGTCAGCGTGACGGTGCCGACCTGGGTCACATCGCCGTGCGGCGTATGCTTGCTCGATTCCATGACCTTATCACACTCCTTGCTGGCCGGCCGGGCGGCGCCTGTCGGTCTCCGCTGCCGGACCTTGGTGGTTGGCCCGTTCTTCGCGCGCTTTGGCACCCTATCGGCACCGCGCCGTCTTCTCCCGGTCTCCGAAGGATCGGTCAGGATCGGAACCCGCACCCGTCCACTGTCGTTGACTCCTCCGGAAGATAGCAGAGGACATCATGACCGACACGCCTCAAACGCGCATCCCCTCCGAAGGAATGCCCCGCCCTGACAAATCCCAATCGGACAAACCCGCACCGGACAAATCCGACTCGGGCAAATCCGGTTCCGATACCCAAGACCAGACGCCGGCGGGCGAACGCTCCCCGCGCGAGGACATGACCAAGACGCCCGGCGACGGCACCCTGCAGGACGCCACCCCGGCCGGCATGTCGTCGAAGGAACTGCGGGAACGGGCCGAGGACACGGACGGCTCGACCCAGCCCGGCACCGGCTGACGCTCTTCCGGCCGGAAGAGTTCCGGGGGAAGGCTCAGGCCGCCGGCCGCTCCACGCCGGTGCGCTCGCGCAAAAGACGCTCCAGACGGGCGGCCTCGCGCAGCAGCACCGGCAGAAGCTGGGCGGCCTGCGCCGTGTCGCCGTTGCGGCAGATCACTTCCATCCGCCAGGCGAGATGCATGACCGCCATCCCGCCGAAACTGCCGGCGAGGCTGGACAGGTCGTGCGCCTCCCCCGCCAGCGCCCGCATGTCCAGGGCGCCGGCCGGGGCTGACTGCGCCATCGCCGACAGCCTTTCCAGCCGTCGGGACACATCGTCGAGGAAGCTGTCGACGATCAGGGCGAGATTGTCGGCACCCACCGTCTCGACCAGATCGGCCAGCACCGCTTCGTCCAGAACCTCGCCATCATCGCCGTCGCCGCCGCCATTTCCGCCGTCGACACCGGTTTCCGCCGCCGCATGCGCGGCCGCCCCGGCCTCCGCCATCCATCGGTCCAGCGCGGCCAGCAGTCCGGCGCGGCTGATCGGCTTGGTCAGGTAATCGCTCATGCCCGCACGCAGGCACAGCTCGCGCGTGCCCGGCATGGCGTCCGCGGTCAGTGCGATGATCGGAAGGTTGGCGAGCCGCCCGCTGCGCGCGCGGATCGCCTGCGCAGCCTCCAGCCCATCCATGCCCGGCATCTGCACGTCCATCAGCACCAGATCGATGCCGCCGCGGCAAGCCGCCGCCACCGCCTGTTCCCCATCCTCCGCCACCTCGACCGTGTAGCCCAGCTTGCGCAGCAGCGTGGTGGCGAACAACTGGTTGGTGCGGTTGTCCTCCGCCAGCAGGATGCTGCCGCTGCGCGCCGGCTCCTCGCTGCGGTCGGCAGGCTGTCCTTCGGCCTGCCTGTCCGCTGAAGAGGGCGGTACAGCCGCCTGGAACAGGCCGGTCAGGCAGCCGGCCAGCGCACTTTGGCGCAGCGGGCGGTTGAGAATGGCGTGGGCCAGCCCCTGGACCGGTCCGCCGTCGGCCCGCGCCGCCGGTCCCAGCCCGGCGATCAGCACGCGTCTGGTGCCGCCCAGCATCGGATTGCCGGCAATGGCCGCCAGCAGGGCGTCGCCGCCCATGCCCGGCATGGTCTGGTCCACCAGCACCACGTCGAAGGGCCGGCCGCCGACTGCCGCGCGGGTCAGCGCCTCCAGCGCATCGGGGCCGTTGTCCACCGTCGTCGGCCGGGCGCCCAGGCTGTCGAGCATCGCCGCCAGCACGCGGCGGTTCACCGCCAGATCGTCCACCACCAAGGCACGGCGCCCGGCCAGCGGCTGTTCGGCCGGCGGCAGCGCCTCGTCGAGAAGGGCGAGCGGCAGATCGACCAAGAAGCGGCTGCCGGCGCCCAGACTGCTTTCCACCGCGATGCTGCCGCCCATCAGTTCCGACAACTGGCGGCAGATCGCCAGCCCCAGTCCGGTTCCGCCGAATTTCCGGGTGATCGACCCGTCCACCTGCTGGAACTTGCTGAACAGGATGGGCAGCGCTTCCGCCGGAATGCCGATGCCGGTGTCGGTCACGGTCATGCGCAAAACCAGATGGGCCTCGGTGGCGTCCAGCGCCTCCAACTCCACCGCGACCGACCCCTGATCGGTGAACTTCACCGCATTGCCCACCAGATTGACCAGGATCTGCCGGATGCGCGTTGGGTCGCCCAACAGGGTGCGGCGCAGGAACGGGTCGATGTAGAAGCCGATCTCGATCCCCTTCTCGTGGGCGCGGGGGGTCAGCAGTTCCACCACCCCCTCCACCAGATCCGCGGGGTCGAAGGGCAGCGTCTCGATGGTGACGCGGCCGGCCTCCAGCTTCGAGATGTCGAGGATGTCGTTGATGATGGTCAGCAGCGCGTTGGAGGAGCTGCGGATGGCCTGGGCGAACTGGTGCTGCTCCGCCGTCAGGGGCGTGTCGAACATCAGCTCCGTCATGCCCATGATGCCGTTCATCGGCGTGCGGATCTCATGGCTCATCGCCGCCAGGAATTCCGACTTCGCCTGGGTCGCCGCCTCCGCCCGGGCGCGCAGGGCGTCGGCCTCCTCGCGGGCGGCGTCCAGACCTTCGGCCAACGCGCACATGTCGGCCGCCTGACGCTGCAGTTCCGCCTCGAAGCGCTTGCGCTCGGTGATGTCGGTGCGGGTGCACACCAGCGCCCCGCTGCTGGTCCGGTTCTCCGCCACCAGGATCCAGCGGCCGTCGGGCAGTTCCCGCTCGAATGGCGGGCCGGGATTGCGGTGCTGGGCCAGTTCCGCCTGGATCCAGGCCTCGTCGCTCGGGCCGTCCGGGTTGGCCGCGAATTCGCCGTTGGCGATCGCCGCGCGCAGGATCTCCTCGAAGGGACGGCCGGGCGTCAGCAGCGGGGCGGTCAGCGGATGCGCCTCACGGTAGCGCTGGTTGCACAGGATCAGCCGGTCGTCGGAATCGAAATAGGCCAGACCTTCCGGCACCGCTTCGATGGCGTCGTCCAAAGTCTGCTTGGCGAGGCGAAGCTCCTCCTCCGTCATCTTGTCGCGCGTGATGTCGGTATGGGCGCCGACCATGCGCACCACCCGCCCCTCGGCATCGCGGATGTGGATGGCGCGGCTCAGGATGTAGACGGTGTGGCCCTGCTTGTGGCGGAAGCGCTGCACCGCCTCGAATTTCGGGATCAGCCCGGCATTGTAGGCCCGCACCATCTCCAGGGCGGCGATGCGGTCCTCCTCGAAGATCAGGCCCGCCCACATGTCCAGGCTGTTCTCCAGCTCGTCGTCGCGGTAGCCCAGCTGCTCCTTCCAGGTGGGGGAGAACCAGATGGCGCCGGTGTCCAGCGCCCAGTCCCAGATGCCGTCCCGCGTCGCCTGGACGGTGAGGTCAAGCAGTTCGCGGTTCGACCGCAGTTCCGCCTCTTCCCGCTTGGCGTCGGTGATGTCCTGGACGACGCCCAGCAGTCCGATCGGCCGGCCGGCCGGCCCCCATTCGGCCATGCCGCGGATGAAGACGTGGCGCAGCGTGCCGTCCGGACGGATGATCCGCGCCTCGACGGAAAATCCCTCGCCGGTCGCCCGCGCACGCTCGACCAGCGGGGCGATCCTCGGCAGATCGTCGGGATGGTAGGCGCCGCGCGACATGTCGACGGTCGGCGGGCCGTCCTGCGGGCTCAGGCCCATGATGCGGTAGACCTCGTCCGACCAGCGGCGGGTGTCGGTGACGAAGTCGATGTACCAATGCCCGAACTGGCCGATCTCCTCGGCCAGGTTCAACAGCCGGGAGCGGTCGCGCAATTCCGCTTCCGCCTGCTGGCGCCGCGTCACCTCGCGGCGAAGTTCCAGCTCGTCCACCACCAGCCGGGCGAGCTGGGTCAGGGTTTCAGCCTCCCGCGCCTCGAACCCGCCGCGGGGGCTGTCGTCGATCACGCAGAGCGTGCCCAGCTTGTGGCCGTCCGCCACCAGCGGCGCGCCGGCATAGAAGCGGATGCCCGGATTCCCGGTGACCAGCGGATTGCCGGCGAAGCGCGGGTCCTTCGTCGCGTCCGGCACCACCAGGACGCCGTCGTTGAGAATGGCATGGGCACAGAAGGCGAGGTCGCGGTGCGTTTCCTCGACGTCCAGCCCGATGCGGCTCTTGAACCATTGGCGGTTCCGGTCGATCAGCGAGACCAGCGCGATGCGCGTGCCGAAGAAATGCTGGGCGAGCCGTGTGATGTTGTCGAAGCCGGACTCCGCCGGGGTGTCGAGGACGCAATAGGACTCCAGAACCGCCAGCCGCCGCTCCTCGTCCGGGGGCAGCACCGCAGGAACCGCACCTACCGCGTCCCCGCTCACGCGGCGCTTCCCTGGGCGGCGTTCCCCTGGGCGGCGTTCCCTTGGGCGGCGGCCCCATCCGCGGCGCGCCACTGCTGCAGCTTGCGGTAGATGGTGGACGGGCTGATCTCCAGCATCAGGGCGGCGCGCGGCACGTCGTCGCCGCTGAGCCGCAAGGCCTTGAGGATCATCTCCTTCTCCACCTGCCACAGCGGAAGGACGGCGCCATCCTCCTCCTGCCCGCCATCCGCCGGGGTTCCGGCGCCGGCCGCGGCGTCGGCACCGATCCCGCCGGCCCCGGTCAGGGGCGGCAGCATCTCCAGCACCACCTGCGGCCCGTCGTTCAGCACGACGACGTTGCGCAGCACGTTCTGGAGTTGCCGCACGTTGCCCGGCCAATCATGGGCGCGCAGCCGCGCCTCCACCTCCGGAGCGAAGACCACCAGGGATTTCCCCTCCTCCCGCGCATAGTCGATCAGGAAGGAGCGGGCGATCTCGATCACGTCGTCGCCGCGGTCGCGCAGCGGCGGCAGGGCGAGCGGGATGACGTGCAATCGGTAATAGAGGTCCTCGCGGAAACGGCCGGCCTGCACCTCGGCCAGCGGATCGCGGTTGGTGGCGGCGACGAAGCGCACGTCCACCCGCTCCTCCCGCCCGCTGCCCACCGGACTGACGGTGCCGGTCTGGACGAAGCGCAGCAGCTTGCTCTGCAGTTCCACCGGCATTTCGCAGATCTCGTCCAGGAACAGCGTACCGCCGTCGGCCAGGAGCGCCGCCCCCGGCCGGTCGCCCGCCGCCCCGGTGAAGGCGCCCTTCACATGGCCGAAAATCTCCGATTCCAGCAGTTCCTTCGGAATGGCGGCGCAGTTCAGCGCGATGAAGGCGCGGTCGCGCCGCGGGCTTGCGCGGTGGATGGCCTGCGCCGCCACCTCCTTGCCGGTCCCGCTCTCTCCCGTGATGAAGACGTTGGCGCGGCTGGCCGCCACGCTTTCGATGGTGCGGTAGACCGCCTGCATCTCGGGCGAACTGCCGATGAAGCCGTGGAAGCGGCCGCGGTCGAGATCCTTGCGGTATCCCTCCACCATGCGCGCCAGCGTCCGCCGCTCCAGCGCGTTGCGCAGGGTCAGGTTCAGCCGGTCGGCGTTGAAGGGTTTCACGATGAAGTCGAAGGCGCCCAGCTTCATCGCCTCCACCGCCAGGTCGATGGAGCCGTGGGCGGTGATGATGACCACCGACACGCTCGCGTCGCGGGCCTGCAGGGCCTGCAGCACCTCCAACCCGTCCATGTCCGGCAGCTTCAGGTCCAGGATCACCGCGTCGGGCGGCGATGCAGCCGCGGCGTCCAGCGCCTCGCGCCCGCGGGTGCAATGCACAACCTCATGGGCATCCGCGCGCAGGAACTCGATATAAAGCTTGGCGAGCGGGACCGTATCCTCGATCAGCAGGATGCGGTGCTTCTTGGCGGAGGACACGGGCGCGACACTCGGGCAGTCGATGGGGCAGTCGATGGGGCAGTCGGTGGGGCAGTCGGTGGCGGACGGAAATTCCTCCACAGTGTAACCCGGCCAAAGCCCCGCCGCCAGTCGGGGCGAGCCCTCCGGCATATGACCTTCGACGGATGCCTCCGCCTCGGCGGCTCCCGGCTCTCCCCCTACGCCCCGCTGTCGATCAGGTCGGTCCGCCCGATCCGCCGCAACGAGACCTGGACGCGGGCATTGTGTTCCCGGATTTCGCGCAAGGTCTGCAGCGTGAATTCCACATGGGCGTCGGCCGCCGCGCTCGCAGCATCCGCATCGCCGGCCAGCACCGCGTCGGCAATGGCCAGATGCTGCCGCAGCAGCAACTCGCGCACCCCCGGCCGGGAATAGAGGTCGGCGCGGTTGTAGAACACGTCGTTGCGCAGCAGGTCGGACAGGGTCCGCATGATGTGCAGCATCACGACGTTGTGCGCCGCCTCGTAGATCGCCAGATGCAGGTCGGCGTCGGAATCCGCCTCTTCCGAACTGTCGTCCTTGCCGTGGGCGGCCTTCATGCGGGCGACGATGGCACGGATGCCGTCGCGGTCGACGTCGGTCGCCCGCTGCGCCGCCAGTCCGGCCGCCGCCGCCTCGATGGAGCGGCGGAACTCCAGATAGTCGAAGGACGCGTCCGGCTTGTTGCGCATCAGCGTCATCAGCGGGTCGGCGATCTGCGACAGGAAGGTGGCGACATGGGTGCCGCCGCGCCCGGTGACCAGCAGGCCGCGCTCCTCCAGCTTGGCGATGGCATCGCGCAACGACGGGCGGGACACGTCCAGCTTCACCGCCAGCTCGCGTTCGGCCAGCAGCTTTTCCCCCGGACGGAGCGCGCCTTCCAGGATCAGCCGTTCCAGATGCTCGGCAATGGCGTCGGCCAGCTTGGCCGGTTTGATCGTCCCCTGCATTGGATCGGCGACCCCTCCCTGCACCTCTTGGCCCTCTTCAATACCGGTGGACGGAACATGCGTCCAGAGGGGCGGCTGTCCGACAGCGTCGCACCCCCCTACCAAAGTTGGTCGAGTGGCAAACGATTCAGCCGTTGCACAGTATGGTAAAATCTTTTATCCAACTTGCGCCGTATGGATAAGAGATGTCCACCGCGGTCCGTCTGACAAGGGAGACTTCCCGAAGCGGCCGGGCTGGAAAGGGCATCCACACGTACCGGGACAGGACGGACCAACCCCGCCAAGGGGCGCATCCGCACCGCTGCCGCGCGCCGAAAGGCCATGGCGGCGGTGAACGCCGCTGCATTGCCGATCGCCGGCCCTCCTCCGCGCCGCCATCCCGGCGCGGGAAGGCGGAGCCATGCCGACAGGCCGTGGAAAGCCGTCCCGGGACACCGTTCGGACCGACATCACGTCCCCCGAGAAGGAGGTCCCCGAGGATGAGCTGGTCGCAAGTCTACGACCCGATGAACAACATGTGGCTGTCGACGTTCTTCGCGTCGCTGCCGGTCCTGGTGATGCTGGGCGGTCTTGGCATCTTCCACATGAAGGCGCACCGCGCCGCCCTGCTGGGTCTGGCGGCGGCGCTGCTGGTGGCCGTCGCCGTGTTCGGCATGCCGATGGCGATGGCGGGAAAGACCGCGTTGCTGGGTGCGGCTTACGGCCTGCTGCCGATCGGCTGGATCGTCGTCAACATCATCTTCCTCTACCACCTGACCGAACAGCGCGGTCAGTTCAAGATCCTGCAGGAAAGCATCACCGGCATCACGAACGACCGCCGGCTCCAGCTTCTGCTGATCGCCTTCTGCTTCGGCGCCTTCTTCGAGGGCGCGGCGGGCTTCGGCACGCCGGTCGCCGTGACCGGCGCCATGCTGATCGGCCTGGGCTTCACCCCGCTGGCGGCCTCGGGCCTGTCGCTGATCGCCAACACCGCCCCGGTCGCCTACGGCGCACTGGGCACGCCGGTGCTGGCGCTGGCCGCCGTCACCGGCCTGCCGCTGCTGGACCTGTCGGCGATGATCGGCCGGCAGCTTCCCTTCTTCTCGGTGCTGGTGCCCTTCTGGCTGATCGTGGCCTTCGCCGGCTGGCGCGGCATGGTCCAGATCTGGCCGGCCATCCTGGTCGCCGGCGTGTCCTTCGCCGTTCCGCAGTTCCTGGTGTCCAACTACCACGGCCCCTGGCTGGTGGACGTCGCCGCCGCCATCGTGTCGCTGGTCTGCGTCACGCTGTTCCTGAAGGTGTGGCACCCGAAGGCCATCTGGCACACCGCCGGCGGGGCATCCGCCCTGACGCAGGGCGTCGGCGCCGCGGTGGTGCAGGGCGAGGCGCGCCGCAGCCACGGCTACAGCGCCGCGGAGGTCCGCCGCGCCTGGACGCCGTGGGCGATCCTCAGCGTCGTCGTCTTCCTGTGGGGCATCCCGGAGGTCAAGGCCTTCCTCGACGGCATCTCGATCTTCAAATTCCCGATCGAGGGCCTGCACAACATGATCCTGCGCGTTCCCCCGGTGGTGCCCAAGGCCCATCCGGAGGCCGCCGTCTACACGCTGAACTGGCTGTCGGCCACCGGCACCGGCATCTTCATCGCCGCCGTCATCTCCGGCTTCGTGATGGGCTACTCGCCGGCCGCGATGCTGAAGACCTACGGCCACACGCTGTACGCCATCCGCAACTCGCTGCTGACCATCTCCGCCATGCTGGCGCTGGGCTACACCACCCGCTACTCGGGGCTGGACACCACGCTGGGCCTCGCCTTCGCCAATTCCGGCTTCCTCTACCCGTTCTTCGGCACCTTCCTGGGCTGGCTGGGCGTGGCGCTGACCGGGTCGGACACGGCGTCCAACGTTCTGTTCGGCAGCCTGCAGAAGGTGTCGTCGGAACAGCTCGGCCTGCCGCCGACGCTGATGGCCGCCGCCAACAGCTCGGGCGGCGTGATGGGCAAGATGATCGACGCCCAGAGCATCGTCGTGGCCGCCGTCGCCACCAAGTGGCATGGTCATGAGGGCAAGATCCTGCGCTACGTCATCTGGCACTCGCTGGCGCTGACCGCGCTGGTCGGCCTGCTGGTGATGGCCCAGGCCTATCTGTGGCCCTTCACCGAAATGGTCATCGGCCGCTAAGGCGGCCTTTCCCCCACCGGCAGGAGCCGCCGCCGATGCTGCCTTCTCCTTACGACCATGTCCTGGCCGAGCTTCAGTCCGTCGTCCCGCAGGCCCGGCTGGTCACCGACCCGCTGCGCACGCTGGCCTACGGCACCGACGCAAGCTTCTACCGGCTGATCCCGAAGATCGTCGCGCTGGTGGAGACGGAGGAGGAGGTGGTGCGGCTGTTGCGCATCACCCGCGGCCACAAGGTGCCGGTGACCTTCCGCGCCGCCGGCACCAGCCTGTCGGGGCAGGCGGTCAGCGACAGCGTGCTGGTGGTGCTGGGCGACGGCTGGCGCGGCTGCACCATCGGTCCGGCTGCGGCCACGGTCACCCTGCAGCCCGGCGTGATCGGGGCGGAGGCGAACCGGCGCCTCGCCCCGCTGGGGCGGAAGATCGGTCCCGACCCGGCGTCCATCGCCACCGCCAAGATCGGCGGGATCGCCGCCAACAACGCCAGCGGCATGTGCTGCGGCACCGCGCAGAACAGCTACCGCACGCTGGAGTCCATGCGGCTGGTGCTGGCCGACGGCACGGTTCTGGACACCGCCGACCCGGCCAGCCGCGGCAGTTTCCGCGACAGCCACGGCGCGCTGCTGGACCGGCTGGCGGATCTGGGATCCCGCACCCGCGCCGACGCGGCGCTGGCGGGCCGCATCCGCGACAAGTTCCGCATCAAGAACACCACCGGCTACAGCCTGAACGCGCTGGTCGACTATGAGGACCCCGTCGACATCCTCCAGCACCTGATGATCGGGTCGGAGGGGACGCTGGGCTTCATCTCCGCCATCACGCTGCGCACGGTGCCGGAGCATCCGTACAAGGCCAGCGCCCTGCTGTTCTTCCCCGACATCGGCGAGGCCTGCCACGCCGTGTCCCTGCTGAAGGCGGCTCCAGTCGATGCGGCGGAGCTGATGGACCGCGCCTCGCTCCGCTCCATCCAGGACAAGCCGGGCATGCCGCCGCAGATCAGCGGCTTCGGACCCGAGGTGGCTGCGGTGCTGGTGGAGACCCGCGCCGAGAGTGCCGCCGCCCTGGAGGCGAACGTGGCGGAAATCGCCGCGGTGCTGGCCGACTGCATCACCATCGGCGATACCCACTTCACCACCGACGCCAAGGCCTGCGAAGGCTTCTGGAAGATCCGCAAGGGCCTGTTCCCGGCGGTCGGCGCCATCCGCCAGACCGGCACCACCGTCATCATCGAGGACGTCGCCTTCCCCCTGCCCCGGCTGGCCGAGGCGACGCGCGAACTGCAGGACTTGTTCGTCCGCCACGGCTATCACGAGGCGATCATCTTCGGCCACGCGCTGGAAGGGAACCTGCACTTCGTCTTCACCCAGGCCTTCGACACCCAGGCCGAAATCGACCGCTACCGCCGCTTCATGGACGATGTCGCCGTGCTGGTGGTGAACCGTTATGACGGCTCGCTGAAGGCGGAGCACGGCACCGGCCGCAACATGGCCCCCTTCGTCGAGATGGAATGGGGTCCGCAGGCCTATGGGCTGATGAAGGAGATCAAGGACCTCTTCGATCCCGAAGGGCTGCTGAACCCCGGCGTCATCCTGAACGGCGATCCCGAGGCCCATCTGAAGAACCTGAAGCCGATGCCCGCGGCCGATCCGCTGGTCGACACCTGCATCGAATGCGGCTTCTGCGAGCCGACCTGCCCGTCCCACCGCCTCACCCTGTCGCCGCGCCAGCGCATCGTCGGCAGGCGCGAGATGGCGCGGCTGGTAGCTGCCGGCGACGACGCCCCCCGCCTGGCCGAGATCAGCGCCACCTACGACTATCAGGGCATCGACACCTGCGCGGCCTGCGGCCTGTGCGCCACCGCCTGTCCGGTGGGGATCGAGACCGGGCTGCTGGTGAAGTCCCTCCGCGGCGAGCGGCGCGGTGCCATGGCCCGCAAGGCGGGGGCGCTGGTCGCCGACCACATGGAAGGCACGCTGGGCCTCGCCCGCGCCGGGCTGCGGCTGGCCGACCTCGCCCGCCGCACGGTGGGGCATGGCGCCACCCAGGCGGCGGCCCGCGTCCTGACCGGCGGCGGCCTGCCCTCGCTGCCCCGCAACCTGCCGACCGCCGCCACCTTCTCGCCGAAGGCGGACACCCTTGGCGCCGACGATGTGCCGACGGTGGTCTACGCCCCCAGCTGCGTCAGCCGGACTATGGGTCCTGCCGCCAGCGATCCGCAGAAGCGCCCGCTGCCGGAGGTCGTGGAATCGGTGATGCGCAAGGCCGGCTTCCGCATCCTCTATCCGGAGGCGGCGGACGGCCAGTGCTGCGGCATGCCGCTGGAAAGCAAGGGGCTGATCGAGGCCGCCGACGCCAAGGCCGACGCCATGCTGGCCGCGCTGTCGAAGGCGAGCCGGGGTGGCCGTTACCCGGTGGTGATGGACACCAGCCCCTGCGCCCTGCGCCTGAAGAAACGGTTGACCGACGCCGGCCTGCGCATCCTCGACGTGGCGGAGTTCCTCAGCGAGTTCGCCCTGCCCCGCCTGGACATCGCCAAGTCGGCGGAGCCGGTGATGCTGCACCTGACCTGCTCCACCCGCCGCATGGGTCTGGACGGCGCGCTGACCGCGGTGGCGAAGGCCTGTGCCGAGACGGTGGTGGTCCCGCCCGACGTCGGCTGCTGCGGCTTCGCCGGCGACAAGGGCTTCACCACGCCGGAACTGAACGCCCACGCCCTGCGCCACCTGCCGGCCGCGGTGCCGGAGGGCTGCGCGTCCGGCTACTCCACCAGCCGCACCTGCGAGATCGGGCTTTCCGACAAGGCGGGCGTGCCCTACCGGTCGATCGTCTATCTGGTCGACGCCTGCGCGACGGCGAAGGTGGGTGCGACGGCGGCGCGGGTGGCGGAGGTGGCTTTTTGAGCGATGATTCGTAAAAGCGCCGGTTGCCCCCTCCCCAACCCTCCCCCGCCCTCGGCGGGAGAGGGTGCCTTCTGCGAAGCGGCGGCAGTCCCCTCCACCGCTGCAAGCGGGGGAGGGTTAGGGAGGGGGCACCGACGCCCAGCCATAAAAAGACGCCTCTGAGGAAACGCTCAATGCCCTCCACTCCCAAACCAACCCGCGTCTATTATTTCGGCACCTGCCTCGTCGACCTGTTCTTCCCCGACGCCGGCATGGCGGGGATCGAGCTACTGCAGTCCCAGGGTCTGACCGTCGTCTTCCCCCAGGGCCAAAGCTGCTGCGGCCAGCCCGCCTACAACTCCGGCTACCGGGCCGATGCCCTGAAGGTCGCCCGCGCCCAGCTGGACCTGTTCCCCGGCGACGATCCCATCGTCGTGCCGTCCGGCTCCTGCGCCGGCATGATGAAGAAGCACTGGCCCGACCTGTTCCGCGGCGAACCGGACGAGGCCAAGGCGGTGCAGGTCGCCTCCCGCGTCTGGGAACTGACGCAGTTCCTCGTCCATGTGCTGGACGTCCGTCTCACCGACCAGGGCGAGCCGCTGCGCGTCACCTGGCACGCCTCCTGCCATGCCCAGCGCGAGATGGGCGTGGTGGAGGAGCCGAAGACGCTGCTGCGCCAACTCGCCAATGTCGAGCTGGTGGAGTTGAAGCGGGAGAAGGAATGCTGCGGCTTCGGCGGCACCTTCGCCGTGCGTCATCCGGAGATCTCCGCCGCGATGGTCGGCGACAAGGTGGCGGACATCGAGGACACCGGTGCCGCCCGCGTGGTGTCGGGCGACTGCGGCTGCCTGCTGAACATCGGCGGCGCGCTTGAGGCCGGCAACAAAGCCGCGCGCGGCCAGCACATCGCCCAGTTCCTGAAGGAGCGCATCCATGGACGGTAACGCACCGGATTTCGCCGCCGCCTCGCGCGCGGCGCTGGCCGACCCGCAGCTGCGCGGCAATTTCCGCCGCGCCATGGACGGCCTGATGACAAAGCGCGCCGCCCAGTTCGCGGACGCGGGCGAATGGCATGGCGTGCGGGCGCTGGCGGCCTCGGTCCGGCTGCGCGCCCTGTCGAAGCTGCCGGAACTGCTGGAAAAGCTGGAAGAGAACTGCACCCGCAACGGCATCACCGTCCACTGGGCCGCCACGACGGACGAGGCCAACGCCATCGCGCTCGACATCCTGCACAAGGCCAACGCCAGGCTGGTGGTCAAGGGCAAGTCGATGGTGACGGAGGAGATGCACCTGAACGCTATCCTGGAAAAGGACGGCATCGAGGTTTTGGAGAGCGATCTCGGCGAATACATCGTGCAGCTGGACGGCACCATGCCGTCGCACATCATCATGCCGGCGATCCACCTGAACACCAAACAGATCGCCCATCTGTTCAAGCGCAAGATCAAGGACGCCGAAAGCCGGGAGGATGCGGCCTATCTGACCGACCTCGCCCGCCGGGTGCTGCGCGCCAAGTTCCAGGCCGCCGATGTCGGCATGTCCGGCGTCAACGCCGCGGTGGCGGAGACCGGCACCCTCTGCCTGATCGAGAATGAGGGCAACGGCCGCATGTGCACCACGGTGCCGCCGGTCCACATCGCCTTCATGGGTCTGGAGAAGG
Source organism: Azospirillum largimobile (assembly GCF_977007025.2). Lineage (NCBI taxonomy): Bacteria > Pseudomonadati > Pseudomonadota > Alphaproteobacteria > Rhodospirillales > Azospirillaceae > Azospirillum > Azospirillum largimobile. Next base: position 204,882 of record NZ_CDRMUA020000006.1, on the reverse strand, counting down.
TGGTGGAAAAGCTGGAGGACGTGCCGCCGGTCATCAGCCTGCTGCCGCGCTCCGCCACCGGCCAGCCGATCACCACCTACGTCAACATGATCTCCGGTCCCCGCAAGCCGGGTGAAAAGGATGGCCCGCGCGAGGTGCATCTGATCATCCTCGACAATGGCCGATCCAGCATCTACGCCGACCCGGAACTGCGCGACACCCTGCGCTGCATCCGCTGCGGCGCCTGCATGAACCATTGCCCGGTCTACACCAAGGTCGGCGGCCATGCCTATGAGGCGCCCTATCCCGGCCCCATCGGCAAGATCCTGGTGCCGCAGATCGAGGGGTTGGACAAGCGCGGCGCCATGCCCCACGCCTGCACCATGTGCAATGCCTGCGTCGAGATCTGCCCGGTGAAGATCCCCATCGTCGAGATCATGGGGCGGCTGCGGGTAGAGGCGGTGAAACCCGGTGGCGCGGTGAAGGACGGCGGCGCCAAGGCCAGCCGGGCGGAAGCGATGGTGTGGAGCGGCTGGGCGGCGATGAACGCCTCCCCCACCGCCTACCGCGTCGCGACCGCGGCGATGAGCAGGCTGGGCAACGCCGCACCCTCGTCGCTGCCGCTGCTGAAGGAGTGGACGAATGTCCGCACCAAGCCGCGCTTCGCCGGCCGCACCCTGCATGACCTCGCCCGCGCCAAGGGGGTTCCCGATGTCTGACGCCCGCAACTCGATCCTGACGAAGCTGCGCGCCACCCGCGACGCCCACCCGCTAACCCCGCCCGCGTCGGACTTCGCACCGATCGAGGCGAAGCACTGGGCGGCGGAGGAACGCCTGCCCCGCATCCGCCGCCTGATGGAGGCAGTGCATACGGAGTTCCTCGACGCGACGGAGGCCGACTGGCCGGCGGTGCTGCGCGAGTTCCTGGCGCGGGAGGGCGTGGGGTCGCTGCTTTATGCACCGGGGACGGAGGCGGGGAAGCGGCTGGTCGAGGGGTGGGGCGTTGCCTATTCCGCACCGAAATCCCCCTCTCCCCCCTGGGGAGAGGGTTGGGGTGAGGGGGAAGCACCGCATGATTCCCCCGAAGGTCCCGCCACGCACCCCCCTCACCCTAACCCTCTCCCCGGGGGGGAGAGGGGATTTGAAGGGATGGGAGAGGGACCGGCCCTCATCCCCTACGACCGCCCCGTCGAAGACCTCAAGCCCCAGCTCTTCGAAACCATCGACGCCGGCCTGACCACCACCCGCGGCGCCATCGCCGAGACCGGCAGCCTCATCCTGTGGCCAACGGCGGACGAACCGCGCACGCTCTCGCTGGTCCCCCACATCCACGTCGCAATCCTGCGCACCGACGCCCTCTACGACACCTTCCTGCAGGCGATGCGCGATCAAGGATGGGCGCAGGCGATGCCGACCAACGCGCTGCTGGTGTCCGGCCCCAGCAAGACCGCCGACATCGAGCAGACGCTGGCCTACGGCGTCCACGGCCCGAAGCGGCTGGTCGTCCTGGTGGTCCACCCATGACGGCCCGCCAGCCTGCCGCCCGACCCGCGAACGAGCCGGCGACCCGGCTCTACGAGGCGATCCTGCATCTCAGGCGCCTCGGCCACCGGGTGGAGAAATGCGAAGGGCGGCGCGGGCGACATCGGCTGGATGGGGCCGAGATCACCGACGCCGCCCTTCTTGAGCTGGCGATGACCCGCGTCCGTCGTGCGGCGCGGGTCCCTTTATCCCATTAGGCCGGACGGACGGCGGCCGGGCGCGACACCGCCACCGACGGCTTGCGGCCGTAGCGCTCGACGCTCAACCCTTCCATGTCGATCTCGGTCTGGCGGCCGCTGACCACGTCGGCCAGCACGCGGGCCGAGCCGGCGGACATCGTCCAGCCCAGCGTGCCGTGGCCCGTGTTGAGATACAGGTTGCGGATGTGGGTCGGTCCCAGGATCGGCGTGCCGTCCGGCGTGTTCGGGCGCAGGCCGGTCCAGAACTCCGCCCTCGACAGGTCGCTGCCCCGGGGGAACAGGTCGCTGACCACATGGTCCAGCGGACCGCGGCGGCTTTCGCGCAGGCTCAGGTCGAAGCCGGTCAACTCCGCCGTGCCGCCGACGCGGATGCGGTCGCCAAGCCGGGTGACGGCGATCTTGTGCGTTTCGTCCATCACCGTCGATTCCGGCGCGTGGGCGGCGTCGGTGATCGGCAGGGTCAGCGAATAGCCCTTCACCGGATAGACCGGCAGGTCGATGCCCAGCGGCTTCACCAGCTTGGGCGAATAGCTGCCCATGGCGACGATGTAGCTGTCGGCGGTCAGCGTGCCTTCGTCGGTCTGCACGCCGATGATCTTGCGCCCGTCGCTCTCCAGCCCGCGGATGGAGACGCCATATCGGAACTCCACCCCGCGCTTGGCGGCATAGGCGGCCAGCTTGTTGGTGAACTGGAAGCAGTCGCCGGTCTCATCGCCTGGCAGGTGCAGCGCGCCGACCAGCTTGTCCTTCACATGGGCCAAGGCCGGCTCGACCGAGGTCAGGCCGTCGCGGTCGAACAGGCTGAAGGGAACGCCGTAGCGCTCCAGCACCGCCATGTCGTAGCCGGCGGCGTCCATCTGCTTCTGGGTGCGGAAGACCTGCAGCGTGCCCTGGGTGCGCTCGTCATAGGTGATGCCGGTCTCGGCGCGGAGCGCCTTCAGGCAGTCGCGGCTGTATTCGGCGACACGGACCATGCGGCTCTTGTTCAGCTGATAGCTCGCCTCGTTGGCATTGGCCAGCAGCTTCAGGCACCAGGACCACATGGCCGGGTCCAGCTTCGGCCGGATCACCAGCGGCGAGTGCTTCATCAGCATCCACTTGGCGGCCTTCAGCATCAGCCCCGGCGCCGCCCAGGGAGCGGAATAGCCCGGCGACACCTCGCCCGCATTGGCGTAGCTGGTCTCCAGCGCCGGGCCGGCCTGACGGTCCAGCACGGTCACCTCATGCCCGGCACGCGCCAGATAATAGGCGGTGGTGACACCGATGACGCCGCTGCCCAGAACGATCACGCGCATGAGACTGGCTCCCAAGGGGATGAATGACTTCGCTTGGGAGGATTGGTTCGCAAACGGTGTGCCAAGGGCGGGAATGGCGGATTTGCTGCGGTGCGGAGGGAGTGGTCGGGCGCGGGGTGTATGCGGTTGTTTACAGGGGGATGGGTTTGAGGGTGATGAGTGCTGAAGAGCAAAGGGTTGGAGTGGTGTAAAGATTTTGATACGGCGTAACGTATTGTGTACATTGATTGCTGGATGCCCCCTCCCCAACCCTCCCCCGCTTCGCGGGAGAGGGAGTTGGCGCCGAAGCGGCGGAGTTCCCTCTCCCACCGAAGGTGGGGGAGGGTTAGGGAGGGGGCAAAGGCACTTCCCACCCCAGCCCCCCACCCCCATGCGCATCGAAGTCACCTTCACCGACCGTGTCGGCATCGCCCATGAGATCCTCGCCGTGCTGGCGCTCCGCCGGCTCAACGTCGTCGGCGTCGAGGTCGACCCGCCGCTGATCCACATCGACGCCCCCGGCCTCGACCCGGCGGCACTCCCCGCCCTGTCGGACGCGCTGCAACGCATCGCCGGCGTGCAGGCGGTGGCCGCAATCGACATGCTGCCGGGCACGCGGCGGCGGCTGCATCTCGATGCGCTGCTCGCCGCCCTGCCCGACCCGGTGCTGGCGGTCGACCGCGCGGCCCGCGTCGTGGTGGCGAGCGCCGCCGCCGCGCAGGTCGCCGGATTGCCGGAATCGCGCCTCGCCGGCCTCGACCTGGGCGAGCTGTTCGGCGACCCCGGCCTGACGCGTGAACTGGCCGATGGCGGCTTCCGCATGTCCGGCCGCGAGGTGACGCTGAACGGCCAGCCCTTCCTGCTGGAGGTGACGCCCATCGTCGATGTCGAGGCGGCGGGCGCCGTCATCACCCTGTTCACCCCGTCGCGCCTGGGCGAGCGTCTCAACGCGATCCAGAATTTCGACGATTTGGGCTTGGGCGGCGGCTTCGACCGCATCCTCGGCGAATCGCCGCCGGTGCGGGCGTTGAAGGCGCGGGCCGTGCGCGTCGCCGCGATGGAGGCGCCGCTGCTGATCCTGGGCGAGACCGGCACCGGCAAGGAACTGATCGCCCACGCCTGCCACCGCGCCAGCCCGCGCCGCGACAAGCCCTTCCTGGCGCTGAACTGCGCCGCCGTGCCGGAGAACCTGGCGGAGAGCGAGCTGTTCGGCTACGCCCCCGGCTCCTTCACCGGGGCGCAGCGCGGCGGCAAGCCCGGCCTGCTGGAACTGGCCCATGGCGGCACCGTCTTCCTCGACGAAATCGGCGAGATGTCGGCCTACCTCCAGGCGAAGCTGCTGCGCTTCCTCAACGACGGCAGCTTCCGCCGGGTGGGCGGCGAGCGCGAGCAGAAGGTGGATGTGCGCGTCATCAGCGCCACCCACCGCTCGCTGGAGGCGATGGTCGCCGATCACAGCTTCCGCGAGGATCTGTTCTACCGCCTGAACGTGCTGACGCTGAGCGTCCCGCCGTTGCGGGAGCGCGGGCATGACATCCTGCTGCTGGCCCGCCATTTCATCGCCCGCGCCGCGGCCCAGGCCCGCCGTCCGCCCGGACGGCTGACCCCGGCGGCGGCGGCGGCGCTGCTCGCCAACCGCTGGCCCGGCAATGTCCGCCAGTTGGAAAACGTCATCTTCCGCGCCGTGACCATGAGCGACGGCGGCGCGCTGGACGCCGCCGACCTGGAACTGGCCGGGGCCGGCATGCAGTCCGCAGAGGTGCCGGCGGAGGATGCCGAAAGCTGGGAGGATGCGGTGGACGGTTTCGAACGCACGCTTCTGCGCCGGCTCTACCCCCGCTTCCCCTCCAGCCGAAAGCTGGCGGTGCGGCTGAACACCTCGCACACCATGATCGCCAACAAGCTGCGGAAGTACGGCATTCCGGAACGGTGACGCGGCCGATCGGCGACCGGATCAGTGACCAGCGGGCTTGGCCGGAGCAGCGGGCTTTGCTGCGGCCGGCTTCTCCGGAGCTTTCTCGGCCGACTTTTCGCCCGGCTTTTCAGTGGCCGGCGCATCCAGCCCCGGCGGCGGGCCGCCGAAGGTGATGGTCACCTCGGTCACCGGCCCGGGATCCGGCTGGCTGTGGTGGAAGCTCACCACCGCACCCGGCAGCAGCACGGGCGCAGACGGTTCGATGGTCCAGCTCTGCAGCGGCTTGTGCTCGGCGCCGAAGGTGATGGCGCGCAGCGGCGGCAGCGCGCGCTCGACATCGGTGGTGTTGGCGATCTCGCCATCCAGCAGCAGGACGGTCTTCCCGCCCTCCAGCTTCTGTTCGGAACGGATGCTGCGCAGCTCCAGCCCGAAGCCCGGCGGCTCGGCCTGAATACCGATGGTCTCGTAGAAGAGGGCCGTGGCCGGCCAGCTGCGGACGATGGCATCGCGGCCGAAATAGCCGCCGGCCGCGGTCCCTGCGACGAGCACCGCCAGCAGCGCGAAGCCGACCACCGTGCTGCGCGCCGGCTTGGCGCGTGGAACCTTCGGCGGCTTGGGCTTGCTCTTTCCCGCCGCCTTCGCTGCGACCTTTGCCGGGTTCGCCGGCCGTATTTCCGTCGGCGCATCGGCGACCACCGGCTCGGGGCCCGCCCATTCCGGCATCTGCCACCATGTGTGGCCGCAGCGGGCACAACGCACCTTCCGGCCGTCAGTGCCGAGCGACTCGTCGGACAGGGTGTAGCGCGTTGAACAGGTCGGACAGGAAACGATCATCGCGCCGTCGCAGAGAGGTTACCGCTTGCGTTATAGATAGGAGTGGCCGGCGGCGCAACCGACACCCGCGTGTCGGCACCGTTCATCCTTTTGCATGTGGCTTTTCCGGTAACAGAAGGATAGCCCCTCTCCCCTTGCGGGAGAGGGGTTGGGGTGAGGGGTAGCAAATTATGATTTCCCCGTCCTGCGGCCGCCGCCCCCTCATCCCAACCCTTCTCCCGCGGAGGGGAGAAGGGCTTTTCGGTTCAAGCCGCGTTGCCGTAGCAGGCGGCGGGAACCGAAAAAACCTTACATCCCGCCCGGATAGTTCGGACCCCCGCCGCCTTCCGGCACGACCCAGTTGATGTTCTGGGTGGGGTCCTTGATGTCGCAGGTCTTGCAGTGGACGCAGTTCTGCGCGTTGATCTGCAGGCGCGGATCGCCGCCGTCGTCGTTGCGGACGATCTCATACACGCCGGCCGGGCAATAGCGCTGCTCCGGCGCATCGTAGAGCGCCAGATTGACGCTGATCGGGACCGACTTGTCCTTCAGCGTCAGGTGCGGCGGCTGGTCTTCCTCGTGGTTGGTGTTGGAGAGGTAGACCGAGGACAGGCGGTCGAAGGTGACCTTGCCGTCCGGCTTGGGGTAGGCGATCTTCGGCGCCTCGCTGGCCTTCACGAGGGTGGTGTGGTCGGCGTGGTGCTTCAGCGTCCAGGGCGACTTGCCCTTCAGCGCCGTCTCGTAGGCGGCGTTCGCCAGACCGGCCCACAGGCCCTTCTGGAAGCCCGGACGAATGTTGCGCACGGCGTACAGCTCCGGCCAGACCCAGGACTGTTTCAGCCGCTCCGGATAGGCGATGACCTCGGGACCGTTGTCGCTGCCGCCGGTCAGGTGGTCGAACACCGCCTCGGCCGCGACCATGCCCGACTTCATGGCGGTGTGGTTGCCCTTGATCTTCGGCACGTTCAGGAAACCGGCGCCGTCGCCGATGATCAGGCCACCGGGGAAAGTCAGCTTCGGGATCGACTGGAAGCCGCCTTCCGACAGGGCGCGGGCGCCATAGGACAGACGGCGGCCGCCTTCGAAGGTCGGGCGGATCGCCGGGTGGGTCTTGTAGCGCTGGAACTCCTCGAACGGGCTCATGTGCGGGTTCCAGTAGTCGAGGCCGACGACGAAGCCGACCGACACCAGATTCCCTTCCATGTGATACAGCCACGACCCGCCATAGGTCTTGGGGTCCATCGGCCAGCCGATGGTGTGGACGATCAGGCCCGGCTTCGACTGCGACGGATCGACCTCCCACAGCTCCTTGATGCCGATGCCGTAGGTCTGCGGCTGGCAGTCGCGGCGCAGGTCGAAGCGCTCGAACAGGGTCTTGGTCAGCGAGCCGCGGCAGCCCTCGGCGAAGATGGTCTGCTTGGCGTGCAGCTCCATGCCGGGCGTGTAGTTGCCGGTCTTCTCGCCGTCCTTGCCGATGCCCATGTCGCCGGTGGCGACGCCCTTCACCGCACCGTTGTCGTCGTACAGCACCTCGGCCGCGGCGAAGCCGGGGTAGATCTCCACCCCCAGCTCCTCGGCCTGGGTCGCCATCCAGCGGGCCAGATTGCCCAGGCTGATGATGTAGTTGCCGTGGTTGTTCATCTGCGGCGGAGCGTAGGGCGACTTGTAGGCCTTCGTCTCCGTCAGGAAGAGGAAATGGTCCTCGCGCGCCGGGGTGGTCAGCGGCGCGCCCTTTTCCTTCCAGTCGGGGATCAGCTCCTCCAGCGCATGCGGTTCGAAAACGGCGCCGGACAGCAGGTGGGCGCCGACCTCCGACCCCTTCTCGATCACGCAGACGCTGAGCTCCTGCCCGGTCTCGACCGCGCGCTGCCGCAGGCGGATCGCAGCACTCAGGCCCGACGGGCCGGCGCCGACGATCAGAACATCGTATTCCATGACCTCGCGCGGTTCGCGTTCCATCACCACACTCCCCCACCGTCTTGTTTTGGTACTGTTTCCCTCGGGACGCCCTATGGTGTTTTGCGGGCGCGTGCTTGTAGCACGGTTTGCACCGCACCCAAATTGGGTATCTGGACATGTAAGACCACACGATCTGTGGTAAGGTCAAACGATGATTGACGTATGCGACATCCTCGACGCGCTGCGCTGGCATGCCGATATCGGCTGCGACGAGGCCATCGGCGACGAGCCGATCGACTGGGCCGCCTTCTCCGCCCGGCCGGCGGCGCGCACCATGCCCGCGGGTGCCGGTGCGGCGCCAAATGCCGGTTTGGGCACCGGCATGGCCCGTGGCCCGGCACCGACTCGGGCACCCGCCCCCGCGGCGCCGCGCCCGTCCGCACTCTTCCCGTCGCCCGACCAGCCGCTGGGCGCCAGCGAGGCCGGCATCCAGGCCCGGGCCCGCGCGCACGAGGCGCAGACCCTGGACGCGCTCGAGGCGGCGTTGCGCTCCTTCGACGGCTGTCCGTTGAAGGCCACCGCGATGAACACCGTCTTCGCCGACGGCAATCCGCAGGCTCCGGTCATGCTGATCGGCGAAGCGCCGGGCGAGGACGAGGACCGGCAGGGCAAGCCCTTCGTCGGGGTCAGCGGCAAGCTGCTGGACCGCATGCTGGCGCAGATCGGGCTGGACCGCGGCAAGGTCTACATCACCAACATCCTGCCCTGGCGCCCGCCCGGCAACCGCAGCCCCACCCAGGCGGAGATCGCCGCATGCCTGCCCTTCCTGGAACGGCATGTGGAGTTGGTGCGGCCGAAGCTGCTGGTGGCGCTGGGCGGCGTGTCGGCCAAGACCCTGCTGAACCGGGCGGAGGGAATCACCCGCCTGCGCGGGCAATGGCGGTCCTATGAGGGAACCGGCGCACCGGTGCCGCTGATGCCGATGCTCCATCCGGCGTACCTCTTGCGCAACCCTATCGCAAAGCGGGAAGCGTGGCGGGACATGCTTGCGCTGCGTCAAAAGATCGACGAAGAAGGAATCAAGTATTCCTAAGATAAAAATCGATGTCACAGCCCGGCCGAAATCGTTTGTATGACCGGGCAGGTTGCATGACACAAATGTAATCCGCCCATATCCAAAGGCACCTTCCCAATGGGCTAAGGCCTTTTTGTCGCCTCCCTTAACCCGTTGTAGAGACTGGCGAATACCGGTGCCGACACATTCCGCGCGAATCCGTTGCTTGCGGTTCGCGAGCGCCTGCGCTATTTCGGAACAATGCTCCGGATATTTTGCAGTGCAGCATACCGGGCCGCGAATGCGGTCCCGCTGCGGCGGAACCTTCTGGGGGTGCTGGGTCTCGCGGTGGCTTACACCCTGGGACCCGACGGTGCGGTCGGGCTCCGTCCCGCTTGCGCCGCCCTCATTATTCACGCGCCGGACGGTCACGCCGTCGTCCCGCCCGGCCCGGATTCCGTGCCTGACCCCCATACCCCCGATTTCGGCGAACCGACTGGCAATCCGGTCATCGGCGACCCGGTCATGGGGCTCCCCGACCCGGTCATTCCCGGCGCCCCGTCTTTCGGCGCGCCGGCGGCCGATGCCTCCACCGGCCCGGCCGGTTCCCCGCTGCTGCTCGCCAGCGACGACGAGGCCCGTGCCGTCCAACTGGACGAGGAGGATGCCGGCCGCTACCGCCGCATCTTCGCGCTGCAGGACCGCGCAGACTGGGACGCCGCCGACGCCGAGATGGCGAAGCTGAAGGACCGCCGGCTGATCGGCTATGTCCTGCGCCAGCGCTATCTCCACCCCGACCGCCGCGCCGGCTACGAGGAACTCGCCCGCTGGATGCAGGATTACGGCGACCTTGCCGGGGCCGAGCGGGTGCACAGCCTGGCGCAGAAGCGCCAGCCCGCCGGCCAGCGGGCGCCGAAGCCCCCGCGGGGGGAGGAACGCGTGCGTCTCGTCGGCTCGCTGGAACGGTTGGGCGGCTTGCGCACCGTCGCCGCGAACGAGGAGGACGAGGAGGACGGCGTCACCGTCGCCCCGCGCAGCCGCACCGTGTCGCGCGCCCGCAGCGACCGCGCCGCCGTGGCGCGGGTGGAGGAGCTGCTGCGTTCCGGCCGCGCCAGCAACGCCCTGACCTTGCTGAACCAGGACGAGTTCGGCGGCAGGCTCGACACCGTGCAGTATGACGCCGCCCGCGCCCGCATCGCCGAATCCCTCTACTTCTCGGGCGAGACGGCGCAGGCACTGACGCTCGCCTCCGCCAGCGCCGCCCGGTCGGGCGACATGCTGCCGGACGCGCATTGGATCGCCGGGCTTTCCGCATGGCGGCTGAAGCAGCCCGACCGCGCCGCCCGCCATTTCCAGGGCATGGCCGCCGCCGGTCCGCGCTCCCCCTGGAAGGCGGCTGCCGCCGACTACTGGGCGGCCCGCGCCCTGGCCCGCAAGCCCGGCAAGGAGAAGGAGGCGGCGGAGCATCTGGCCGCCGCGGCCCGCTATCCCCACACATTCTATGGCCTGATCGCGCTCCGCACCCTGGGCACGCTGCACGATGTGCGCTGGCAGGCGCCGGAACTGAGCGGGCGGACGCTGGCGGCGATCGCGGCCAAGCCGGCAGGATCCCGCGCCATCGCCCTGCTGCAGGTGGGCCAGCGCGAACTGGCCGGCATGGAGTTGCAGCGCATCCACCCGCAGGGCGACCCGATGGTCGAACAGGGGATGGTGGCACTGGCCGACCGCGCCGGGGTGGCGACCCTGTCGCTGCGGCTGGGCAACGCGGTGGCCGGACCGGACGGTGCGCCCTATGCCGCCGCCCTCTACCCCCTGCCCCACTGGACGCCGCGCGACGGCTTCGCGGTGGACCGGGCCCTGGTCTTCGCGGTGATGCGCCAGGAGTCGCGCTTCGACCCGCGGCTGGTCAGCTCCGCCGGGGCGACCGGGCTGATGCAGATCCTGCCCAGCACCGCCCAGCATGTGCGCGAACGCCACGCCGACATCGGCAGCGAGGACGCCAACCGCGACGCCCTTTTCGATCCCTCCCGCAACATGGAGCTGGGCCAGCGCTATCTGACCGAGTTGCTGGGCATGCCGGAGATCGACGGCAACCTGTTCCTTGCCGCCGCCGCCTACAATGCCGGACCGGGCACGCTGGCGCGCTGGCGGCGGGAGTTGAGCGACATCACCGATCCGCTGCTGTTCATCGAAAGCCTTTCCTTCGGCGAGACGCGCGACTATGTGGAGAAGGTGATGGCCAACTTCTGGATCTACCAGCTTCGGCTGGGCCAGGAGACCGCCTCGCTCGACGCCGTCGCCGACGGGAAATGGCCGTCCTACATCCCGGTGGAGGCCCCCGCGACCCAGGTCGCGGCCCAGCCGGACCCGCTGCCGGCGGCAAAGCCGGCGGTCCCGGCCGCGGTGACCGCAGCCGCCGAGAAGCCGACGGCGGAAGCCCCGGCGGCCGAGCCTTCCGTCGCGGACGCTCCGGCCGTTCCGGCCCGGATGGAGACGGTGGCGGAGCGGGGGGAGGCCAGCCCGATACCCTGATCGCCGGTGCGCCCTTGCCGGGCTCCGGCCCGACACGAGGACACGCCTGCCGCCATGCCGAAGATCGACGAGAGCCGCCCCTTCCTTCCCGTGAACATCGCGGTGATCACGGTGTCCGACACCCGCAGCGCCGCCGACGACCGCTCCGGCGACGCGCTGGCGGAACGGATCGCCGGTGCCGGCCACAGGCTCGCCGCCCGGACCATCGTTCGCGACGACATCGCGGCGATCCGCGCCCAGGTGCAGGCATACATCGCCGATCCGCAGATCGACGTGGTCCTGACCACCGGCGGCACCGGGGTCACCGGCCGCGACGTGACGCCGGAAGCGGTCGAGGCGCTCTATGAAAAGGCGATCCCCGGCTTCGGCGAGTTGTTCCGCTACCTGAGCTACGCCAAGGTCGGCACCTCCACCATCCAGAGCCGGGCGACCGGCGGCGTCGCCAACGGCACCTACATCTTCGCCCTGCCGGGCTCGCCCAGCGCCTGCCGCGACGCCTGGGACGACATCCTGGTCTGGCAGCTCGACAACCGCCACCGCCCCTGCAATCTGGTGGAGCTGATGCCCCGCCTGCGCGAGCACATGGCGTGAGCGGAGTTGGCGTGAGTGCACCGGCTGGCTTCTCGATGGAGGCCCTGCACGCCGCCCTGATCCGGCTGCCGCGCCTTGCCGACCTCCCACCCGACGCGCTGGAGCCGATGCCGCTGAAGGGCGTCGCCCACGACCATGTCCGCCTGCGCGGCCGCCGGCTGGTCGCCCGCATCCCGCGCTGGAGCCAGCTTGGCCTCGACGCCTGGACGGCGCTGGACCGGCAAGCCGCCGCCTTCCGGCGGGCGGAACCGTCGGGCCACACCCCGCCCTTTGCCGGCCTGCTGCCGCCGGGCGAGGGGCTGCCGCTGGGCGCCCTGGTGGTCGGCGAGGTGGAGGGTCGCACCCCCGTCCTGCCCGCCGACATGCCGGCCATCGCCCGCGCGCTGGCGGCGATCCACCGCATGGCTCCGCCGGACTTCTACGAGCCGCTGCCCGCCCCGCCCGATCCGGTCGCGGCATTGCTGGCCCAGGTGGAGCGGCAGGCGGAGTGGTTCGACCGCGCCGCACTGGACGCCGACGCCCGCGCCCTGGTCGCGGAGGAGCTTGCCGCCGCCCGCAGCGGCGACCTCGCCCCGCCGCCGGAGACCCCGATGCCGCTGACCGCGGTGGGCGTGGACGTGCATCCCGGCAATTTCCTGATCGACGGCCATGGCAAGGCCTGGTTCACCGACCTGGAGAAGCTGCAATACGGCCACCCTGCCAGCGATCTCGCCCATGCCAGCCTCTACACCTCCACCAAATGGGACCCGGCGGTGGATGCGGAACTGGCGCCGGCCGATATCGACGCCTTCGTCGATGCCTGGTCTATGGCGGTTCCCGGCGACCTCGCCGACGAGGTGCGGCCCTGGCTGAAGCCGCTGCGCCGGCTGACCTGGCTGCGCACCCTGTCCTGGATGGCGCGCTGGTCGGTTGAAGGCGCCACGCTGTCTCCGGGCATGCCGGAGCCTTTGCGCGCCCATATGGACGCCCATGCCACCGACATCCTGCGCGCCGGACGGATCGAACAGGTGCGCCGGGATTGGGCCCCAGTCCCCTCCCGGGGAGAGGGTTAGGGTGAGGGGGAACCGCATGTGGGGATGGTTCGGCTTCGCCGCCCCCCTCATCCCGACCTTCTCCCCAGGGGGGAGAAGGAGAGGGAGCACGAAAGTCTCTTGCCCGTGCCCTGGGGAAAATGATGGGATACCGACTCGGAAAACGAGGTGACGAGAGCATGACGAGTTTCCGACGCCGGTTGCTGCCGACCTCCCTGGCCACCCTGCTGGCCGGTGGCGTATTTGCAGGCGCCATTCTGGCCCCGGCCTTCGCCGCCGGCCCGCCCGGCGAGACCGCCGGCTCTGCCACCGGCAGCTATCTGGCCGGCCGCTACGCCCAGCACCAGGACGACTGGACGGCGGCGGCGCGCTTCACCGCCCAGGCTCTGGCCGCCGATCCCGACGATCAGGCGCTGCTGCGCCGCACCTTCCTGCTGCGGTTGGGCGAGGGGCAGGTCGACACCGCCATCGGCTATGCCACCCGCCTGCTGGGCGAGCAGGGCGAACCGCAGATGGCGCTGACCCTGCTGGCCGCCGATGCGCTCGCCAGGGGCAAGCTGGACGAGGCCGACGGCTATGCCGCGCGCCTGCCGGCCGATGGGCTGGGCCGCTTCATCACCCCGCTGACCCGCGCCTGGCTGGCGACCGCCCGCGGCAAGACCGACGAGGCGCTGGCCGCGCTGGAACCGCTGGCGGCCGTCCAGGGCTTCGGCGCGCTCTACAACCTGCATGCCGCGCTGATCCTCGACCTCGCCGGCCGCAGCGAGGATGCCGCCGCCCGCTACGTCAAGGTGACGGACACCGAGGCGCCGCTGCGGGTGGTGCAGATCGTCGGCAACTTCATGATGCGCACCGGCAAGAAGGACGAGGCGCGCAAGCTCTACGAGACCTTCCAGATCAACAACCCCGACGGGCTGCTGGTGGAGCCGGCGCTGGACGCCATGGCGAAGGCGCCGGCCGACGCCCGCCCGGTGCCCGATGCACGTTCCGGACTTGCCGAGGCGCTGTTCGACCTTGGCAGCGCCTTGCATCACGAGAATGCCGACGAGCCGGCGCTTCTGTTCGGCCGCATCGCGCTGCACCTGCGCGGGGATCTGGCGCTGGCCCATCTGCTGATCGGCGACATCGTGGCCTCCCGCGACCATCATGAGGAGGCGCTGACCGCCTACCGGCTGCTGGCGAAGGACCCGCTGCTTGGCTGGACCGCCCGCATGCGCGAAGCCGACAGCCTCGCCCGCATGAACCGCAACGACGACGCCATTGCCGTTCTCAAGGCCCTGTCCGCCGAACGGCCGGAGCGGACCGACGCGGTGACCCGGCTGGGCGACATCTACCGCTATGCCAAGCGGTACGACGAGGCGATCCCCGCCTACACCACCGCGCTGGAGCGGATCGGTGCGCCGCAGGAGCGGCATTGGCCGCTGCTGTACGCCCGCGCCATGAGCTACGAGAAGACCAAGCAATGGCCGCAGGCGGAGGCCGACCTGCAGACCGCGCTGAAGCTGCGGCCGGACGAAGCGTCGCTGCTGAACTTCCTCGGCTACAGCTGGATCGACCGGGGCGAGCATCTGGACAAGGCCAGGGCGATGGTGGAGCGCGCGGTTGAGTTGCGCCCGCGCGACGGCTACATCGTCGACAGCCTGGGCTGGGCGCTCTACAAGCTGGGCGATTTCGAGGGCGCGGTTGCGAAGCTGGAGCGCGCCGTGGAGTTGAAGCCGGGCGATCCCACCATCAACGACCATCTCGGCGATGCCTACTGGCGCGCCGGCCGCCGCAACGAGGCCCGGTTCCAGTGGATGCGCGCGCTGCGCAACGCCGACGAGGACACCGACAAGGCCGGCATCCAGGCCAAGCTGGACGAGGGAATGGCCGACCGGAAGGCCGCGGCGAAGTAGTGGGTTGAATGCCCTCTCCCGGGACGGGAGAGGGAACTTCCGTCCCCCTAAACCTTCGTCCCCACATAGGGCTTGTACTGGCTGTCCGTCTGCTGGATGTGCTCCACGAACCAGTCCTTCAGCAGAAGGATCAGGTCGACACGCAGCATGGTGGGGTTGCCGCCGTCGAAGTCGCGGGCCAGCTTGTCCACCTCTTCGGCGAAATAGCGGTGGGCGGCGAGGTGGCCGTCCAGTTCGGGATAGCCGCAACGCTCCATCATCGCCTCCTCCCGCGCGAAATGGACGGCGACGTAGTCCTTGAGGCTGCCGAGCAGGCTGGACAGCTCCTCCCGGTTGGCGGGGGTGATGCCGCTTTCCAGCAGGCCGTTGAACAGGTCGAGGAGCCGCCGATGCTCTTCGTCGAGCACGGGCACGCCGACGCTCATGGATTCGTCCCAGGCGACATAGGTCATCGCAGCGACCTCCCCCCTCGCATCCCGCGAATTCAAGCGCCTTCCGCCCTTTTCAAGCGGTTGCGGCCGGTCATGGCTGGGTTGTGGACATCTTGACAGGGATCCTAAAACCGGCAACCGTGCCCGTCCAAGCGGCAAATCCCCGCAGGGGGCGCGGCATGATGCGCCGGGCACCTTCTGACCGACCTTCCCCCGCCACCAGCCCCAGAGTGACCGATGGCCCTGCTCGACGAGATCGCGGAGAAGAAACGGGCGCTGGACGCGGCCCGCCCCCTGCCGCAGGAGGTCGTGCATGGCATCGCCGACCGCTTCGAACTGGACCTCACCGTCGCCGCTGCCGCGCTGGAGGAGGTGCCGGTCAAGCCCGCCGACGTCAAGGCGATCCTGGAGCGCGGCAGCATCCTGCGCCACCGCGCAGTGGAGGAGCAGCGTTTCGTGCTGAACCATCGCGCGGCGCTTGAACTGATGGCGCGGCTGTCCTTCGATCCGACGGGCGCCGTGACCGAACGCACGGTCACCGCCTTCCACAGCGTGTTGTATCGCGGGATCGAGGACGAGGCGGGGAAATACCGCAACGGCGCGCCGAAGGACGATCCGGCGGAAACCGCGCCCGACCCGGCCAAGCTGCGCGTGTCGATGTCGGCGCTGTCGACCTGGATGCGCAAGTCGGACGCCGGCCCCGACACCGCCTTCGAGGCGCATCACAAGCTGAGCGCCATCCGACCCTTCCATACCGGCAACCGGGCCACGGCGCTTCTGCTGTGCAACCTGATCCTGAACCGGGCCGGCTACCCGCCGGTGGTGGTCCTGGCGGAGGACCGCGGTCTCTATCTCGACCTCGTCGAGCGGGCCTGGGCGGTCGGCGACAAGACGCCGTTCCGCGACCTGATGATGCGCTTCCTGTCGCAGAGCCTGGATTTCTGCCTGGAGGCGGCGGGAAAGGCCGACGCCGACGACGACGCCGCCCCTTCCTGAGAACCGGGCGCCGATCAGTCAGGCCGGCAGGCGCAGGCGCGACGGCCGATCCGGTCCGCTGTGGATCAGCAGGGTGATCGGCAGCGCATCGACCCGGCGGGTCTCGCCCGGCTCGGCCCCGGTGCCGGGATTGACCGGATAGGCGGGGAAACAGGAGCCGGCGAGGCTGAGGCGCAGCGCCGATCCCGGTGCCAGCGTGGCGCAGGCCGCCCGCATGGCGATGGTCAGCGGCCGGGTCGGATCGCCCGGCTCCACCCGCGCATGGCCCTGGGTCAGCGGCAACACCTGCCCGTCCGGGCGCACCACCGACAGCACGGCGCTGACGTCGAAGGACGGGGCGTCGGCCTCCACCCACAGATCCAGCGCGACCCGCCCGGCCAGCATCAGCGGCTCGTCCAGCGGCAGGCTGGTGTAGGTCGCCACGTCCGGCCGGCGGTCGACGGCGGCGCGGTCGAAGCGGCCGGCGGCGGCCGGCACCGCATGCCCCCCGACCGTCGGCACCGGACTGCGCGGATCATGCACCACCACGTCGAGTGCCTCGAAATCGGGCATCTCCGGCGCCAGCCGGCCACCCTGCCGGTTGGCAAGGCCGTCACTGGCCAGGTGCAGCACCGCCTCGGCCGCGGGCAGGGTGGGCAGGTCGTGCCAGCGCCCGGTTTCCACGTCATGCAGGCGCACTTGGCCGCCGCGGTCCGCCCCCTGCCCTTTCAGCACCCGCTCCCACCAGGCGAGTTGCAGCGTGTCGAGTGTCGGCGCCTCCCCCGGCGCCGCGGCCGGACCATCGGCGCCCCAGGGACCGACCACCAGCCGCACCGGCGCCCGCCCCCGCGCAGCAAGCAGGTCGTGGGCATCCAGCGTGCCGGCCAGCCGCGGGTCGTACCAGCCGCCGAGCTGCAGCACCGCGACGTCGGCCGGCATCTCCGCCAGCATCGCCCTGGGCGACAGCGCGGTCCAGGCCGGGCCGGGCACCGGGTTGGTCAGCCAGTCGTCGTAATGGGAATAGCGGGCGTAATCGCGCAGGGCCTGCGGCCGCGACGGAATCTCGTCGTCGATGGGCAGGCTGCGCGCCGCATCGGACAGGATGCGGTGGCCGGTGCCGTCCTCCACCCGCCGCGCCGCCTCGGCGGCGGTGCGCAGAGCCCAGCCCATGGCGTCGGCCAGCCGGAAGGCCCCGCCCTCATAGGCCCAGTCGGAGAAGACGTCCCAGCCGGCGAAGGCCGGCGCCACCGCACGCAGGGCTGCCGGCCGCTCCGTCAGCGCCAGCCACTGCGCCATCCCGGCATAGCCGCAGCCATACATCGCCACCACGCCCGACGACCCCGGCAGCGAGGCCGCCCAGGCCACGGCGTCGGCCCCGTCCTCCCGCTCCGCCTCGAACGGGCGGAAACGGCCGTCCGACGTGCCGCAGCCGCGCACATCCTGCACCACCACGACATAGCCCCGCGCCGCGTACCAGCGCGGATGGGCATAATGGCTGGTCAGCGCGGTGCGCCGCCCGCAGGCGACGCGGAGCAGCAGCACCGGCCATGTGCCGGCGGCGTCCGGCCGGTAGAGGTCGGCATCCAGCCGCACACCGTCGCGCGTCCGCATCGACACGGTTTCCGGCGGCCGGACCGGCAGCAGATCATGCGACTGATGGATCACCGGGGCCAGATGGGTCATGGCTGATCAGGCTCGCTCGATGACGAACAACGAATAATGTGTCGTCGAGGCAAAGCCTGTGCCAGAGGGTCCGGAGTGATTTACTCAAATTTTCATCCCGCTCCGCCCGCTGTTTAAAGCCCCTCTCCCCTTGTGGGAGAGGGGTTGGGGGGAGGGGTGCGGCGGCCGACAGGCCGATGGAAATCCTGAAGTTTGCGACCCCTCACCCCAGCCCTCTCCCGCAAGGGGAGAGGGGATCTGTCCGGGCCCCAGGTGACTGGTTTCCGAACGACCAGGCCCCGCCCATTCCCTGCGCCTCTGCCTCATTCCCAGGCAACCCGCCCGTTCAGGCGGCAATCAGCTCGAACCGGTCGACATCGACCATGCCGCGGTCGGTGATCTTCAGGTGCGGAATGACCGGCAGCGGCAGGAAGGCCAGTTGCAGGAAGGGTTCGGCCAGCGGGCAGCCCATGGCGCGGACGGAGGCGCGCAGGGTGCGCAGCTTCCCCTCCACCGCCTCGAACGGCTCCAGGCTCATCAGCCCGGCCAGCGGCAGGGCCAGTTCGCCCACCACCTTGCCGTCACGCACGGCGACGAAGCCGCCCTGCAGCTCGATCAGGCGGTTGACGGCGATGCGCATGTCGGCGTCGCTGGCCCCCACCACGCAGATGTTGTGGCTGTCATGCCCGACCGACGACGCCAGCGCGCCCTCCGCGAAGCCGAAGCCCTGGACGAAGCCGCGGCCGATGTTGCGGTTGCTGTCATGGCGGGCAAACACGCAGATCTTCAGCAGGTCGCGCGACGGATCGGCCACCATCCGGCCGCCCACCACCGGCACCTCGATCCGCCGGTGCTCGGTCAGGATCCTGCCCGGCTCCAGCCCGATCACCGATTGGATCGACCCGCCGGCCGGGACGGCGAAATCCTCCTCCGCCACCGGCTCCAGCTTCACCGAATCCAGCCCCACCGGCGTCACCGCCGGCCGGCCGTCGAAGCTGTGCGGGCCGACGATCCTGCCGTTGCGGATGACGCGGTTGACCGCGCAATCCTCCAGGTCGTCGAGCAGGACCAAGTCGGCGCGATGCCCCGGCGCCACCAGCCCGCGGTCGTACAGGCGGAAGCCGCGGGCGGCCGACCAGGTGGCGGCACGATAGACATGGGCGACCGGCGCGCCGAGGCGGATGGCACTGCGGATCAGGTGATCCATGTGCCCCTCCTCGGCGATGTCCAGCGGGTTGCGGTCGTCGGTGCAGAAGCCCAGGAAGGGCGAGGTCTCGGGACCGATGACCTCGGCCAGGGCATGGACGTCCTTCGACACCGACCCGTCGCGGATCAGCACCTGCATGCCCTTGCGCAGCTTCTCCATCGCTTCCGCGGCGCTGGTGGTCTCATGGCAGTTGCGGATGCCGCAGGACAGGTAGGCGTTCAGCTCCTTCCCCGACACCAGCGGGGCGTGGCCGTCGATGTGGCGCCCGTCGAAGGCGGCCAGCTTGTCCAGCACCCCATCCACCTTGTGGAAGACGCCGGGGAAGTTCATGAACTCCGCCAGCCCCAGGACGCGGGGATGGTCCATGTGACGGATCAGGTCCGGCGCCTCCAGCCGCGCGCCGGACGTCTCCAACTCCGTCGCCGGCACGCAGGAGGACAGCTGCACGAACAGGTCGAGCGTCGTCCCGCCGGCGCTGTCCAGGAAATAGCTGAGCCCCCGCTCGCCCAGCACGTTGCAGATCTCGTGCGGGTCGCAGATGGCGGTGGTGGTGCCGCGCGGCAGGACGCAGCGGTCGAACTCCTGCGGGGTGACGCAGGTGGATTCGCAATGGACGTGGGTGTCGATGAATCCCGGAACCACGGTCAGCCCGCGCCCGTCGATCTCCTCCACCCCGTCATAGGATTCGTAGGTGCCGACGATGACCTCGCCGCAGACGGCGATGTCGCCCTCGGCGATCTCGCCGGTCACGACATTGAGGAAGCGCGTGTTCTTGATGACCAGATCGGCCTTCGCCTCGCCCAGCGCCTGCCCGATGCGCGTCTTCAGATCATCCCGGCTGACCGCCATAACCCACCCCGCCTGTCGTCTATTCAAGCAGGCAAAGTGGCTCGCCGCGTGGCGGCGTGCAAGCGGCTATCGTCCCTGATTGCGATCACTCGCCGTCATAGGGCGGCGCCACCGGCAGGCGCACGCTGACCGTCGTGCCCTCTCCTTCGCGGCTGCGGATGTCCAGCGTGCCGTTCAGCAGATCGACGAAGGAACGGACCAGCGGCAGGCCCAGCCCGGTGCCGCCGGAGCGGCGGGACAGCTGGCTGTCGACCTGACCGAAGGGCTGCAGGGCCACGGCGATGCCTTCGGCGTTCATGCCGATGCCGGTGTCGGCGATCTCGATCAGGATGCGGCCGCATTCCGGTCGGACGCGCAGCGCGATGCCGCCGCCGGCGGGGGTGAACTTGACGGCGTTGGACAGCAGGTTCAGCAGGATCTGCTTCACCCGCACCGGGTCGCCCAGCAGGTGCGGCGTATCGGGGGCGATGTCCTGGGTCAGGGTCAGGCCGCTTTCCTCCGCCCGTTCGGCGATCAGCAGCAGCGAGCTTTCCACCGCATCGCGGACGTCCATCGGCTGCGGATGCATCTCCAGCTTCCCCGCCTCGATCTTGGCGACGTCCAGGATGTCGCTGATGACGGCCAGCAGATGCTGCCCCGACTTGCCGATCACCTTGGCATAGTCGAGGTATTTGGGATGGCCCAGCGGCCCGACGATCTCGCTTTCCATCATCGAGGAGAAACCGATGATGGCGTTCAGCGGCGTGCGCAGCTCGTGGCTCATGTTGGCCAGGAACTCGCTCTTGGCCCGGTTGGCCAGTTCGGCCTGCTCCTTGGCCTGGATCAGCGCCTGTTCGGCGCGGCGGCGTTCCTGGATTTCCTGCATCAGCGCGCGGGTGCGCTCGGCGACGCGCATCTCCAGCTCGTCGCGGGCCTGCCGCAGGGCCAGTTCCGCCCGCTTGCGCCGGGTGATGTCCTGGCCGACGCACAGGATGCCCGGTGCCACGCCGTCCGCCTCCGGCAGGCGGTTCAGGTTCCACAGGAACACCCGCTCGCTCATGCAGTCCTGCTCGCGCAGCGCCTGTTCGAAGTTGCGGATCTCCGTGCCCTGGACGGCGATGGCGAGTTGAGCGGCGAAGGCCCCGGTCGGGCGCTCCCCCATCACCTCCGTCCAATGGCGGCCGATGGCGCCGCCCCCGTCTATGCCGAAGGCGCGTTCGGCTTCGCGGTTGGCCTCCTGCACGCGGCCGTCCTCGCCCAGGACCAGGATGATGCTGGCCGCGGTCTGCACCAGGGAGCGGAAACGCGCTTCGCCCGCCCGCGCCTCGCTCTGCCGCAGGGCGGCCTCCAGCTCGGCCACGCGGGCTTCGAGACGGCGGACGGTCTCCGCCGGCCCGGCGGAGCTTGCGTCCATGAAAACCGTCCGGTCGGTCACGCCGCGGCGTTTTCCGGCTGCATGATGTCGCCCAGCTTCGCCAGCAGGAATTCCAGATCCTCGGGCGCGAGATCCTCGTACTGGGTCAGGATGCGCTCGATCACGCGGCGGCGGTGACGCTCGCGGTCGCCGGGCTCGCCGTCATAGGGCGTCTCCTTCAGCACGTCGATGGCGATCCGGCAGGCCGGCAGCAGGGCCGGCGGCAGCTTCGCCTTGTCGTACAGCGATTTCAGCCCCAGCCGGCCAGCATCGTGGATCAGCAGGCGGGCGTTGGTCAGCGGCACGTTCGCCATGCGCGACATGGCCATCTCGAAAAAGGCGATGTCGCCGGTGCACAGCGAGCGCAGCAGCAGCGAGGGTGTCAGGCGGCCGGTACGGGCGAGCTGGCCCACCAGCCGGTCCAGGGCGCCTTCGTCGCTCTCCCCGGTGAACAGCGCCACGGTTGCCCGCTCGCGGCTCTGCAGGATCAGCTCCGACGCCACCTTCGCCGGCAGCTCATGGTGGGCGACGAGATGCTGGCGCAGCCGTTCCGACACCACGGCGACCAGCCGTTCGGCGATGGTGATCGGCAGCCTGGAGCGGTGGACCAGCGGGTCCTGCACCGCCTCGCTCGCACCGAACCGGTCGATGACGCGGCCCAGGCTCTGCTCGCCCAGTTCCGCCCCCTCGTTGGCAACCAGCGCGGCGACGGCGCGTTCGGACCCGCTTTCGATCAGCGCGTCGGCGACCACCGCCGGCACGGTCGGGCGCTGGGCGATGGCGGTGCTCTTGGCCTCGGCCCCCGACCGTACGATCTCGACCAGATCGGACGGGGTCAGCACGGTGGAGACGCTGAGGAGCGGAATAGCCACCGCCTCCACGTCGCGGGCAAGGCTCAACGCCACGTCGCGCGGCAGGGACGGGCTGGATTTCAGGTTCTCGGCCAGGGTCTGGCGGACGCGCAGGACCGTGTCGTTGACCATCAGGCGGATGATGTCCTCCGCCAGCTTGTGCTCGGCCTGCGACAGCTCGGGGCTGTCGAACTGCTGGGCCAGCTTGGCGGCCAGATCGGTCCGGCTGTTCGGCGACGGGTCGGCCAGCAGCCGCACCACGTCCTCCTGGGTCAGATGACCCGACTTCATACCGTCACTCATGGGTCCGGGACCCTTCCTGCCCTGGTCCGTCTCCAAATCGGTCGCGAAGAGGCGATACCCGCGCGGATGTGGGCGGAGACTTGTCCACACCGTCAAGGATCTTCCGAAACGGTTGAACCTTCATTAACGCCGGCGGGTCATAGATTGTCGGAAGGATCAGGGCAGCTCGACGAAGCTGGGCGGTTCCGGCAGGATCGGGCGGCGCCGCCGGGCACCGCGCAGGTGGATTGCGACCTCGGCGATCTGCTCCTCCACCGAGATGTGGCGCTGGGAGGCGACCTCCAGCCCGCGGTCCTCGTAGACGTAGGCGTCTGGATGCGCGTCGGCCCAGCGCCGGATGGAGGTGTCCCGCTCGCGCAGCAGGCCGACGATGGTCGGGCGGAACAGCCGCATCATCGCGGTGATCCAGCGGTTGGCCGGCCAGGACGGTCGGGCATGGTCGACCTCGAAGGCGTCGAGCATGGCGATCACGTCGTCGGCCCCGTACCAGGTCTCCCCCGTCACCCAGCGGTTGGTGGTGAACAGGCGCACCGGCTGGCCGGCGACGTCCATGGCGATGCCGATCAGGTGCGACAGCGCGTCGTTGTCGTTCTCCGGCGGCTGGAAATCGGGCAACGGCGCCGGCCTCAGGCCGGATGGCATGCCGTGGGGCCGCAGGAAGGTGTGGAAATGCCCATGCTCCCCGTTGGGCCGCTCGCCTTCGGGGTGGCAGTGGTAATAATACTGGGCGTGGAATTCGGCGTCGTAGACGTCGCCCGGCGGATAGTGCTTCCACTCGTACAGCGTGCCGTGGCCGCGCAGAAGCTCGCCCACCACCGTGTCGCCGGTCTTGGCCAGGACGCGCTGGCACAGGCGCACCTCGCGCCCCGCCTCGGCCATCGCCTCCAACTCTTCCCGGGACACGTCCGACAAATCCGTCATCGCCCGATCCTGCGCTGCGCGAACACCCCCATTACGTACGCGGCTATGCGGACGTGGCAAGGTCTTTTCCGCTGCGGCACTTGGCGTTGCAGCCGGGCCTGCGCTTGGCCGGTCAGCTGCCGGAGGGGCGGAAGCGCTGCGACAGCGACCAAGTGACCAAGTCGCCGGTGACGCGGCCCAGCGCCTCGTCGAAGGCGGCGACGATGTCGGTGAAGGACCGGCCGCGCACCGGGGCCGACGCCTCGAAGGTCTCGCCCGCCTCAATGGTCCGGCGCGGCATGGCGACCAGCTTCGCGGACAGGCGCACATGCACCCGGTCCGGCAGGGCGGCCCCCGGCGTGGCATATTCCGCCTGGAAGTCGCGCAGCTCCGACTTCAGCACATAGTCGGAGCGCAAGCCCACCGTGTCGCGCCCGACCGAGACGATCCGCCCGCTGTCCTCGAAGGTCTGGACGATCAGCCCCTGCACCATGTTGGGCGCCCGGTCGGCCCAGGACACGTCGGCGAAGTAATCCAGCGAGGTCGGCGTGCGGGCGAGCGCGATGCGCGGCGTGTCGATCCCGGCGGCGGCGGCCGGCGTCTCCACCAGCAGCTGCCAGTCGGCCTTGGGACCGGGGCCGATGCTGGCGGGCGGGGTCAGGGTGTAGAGCTGCGGCGCCGTCGGGTTCAGCGTGGAGCAGGCGGCAAGCCCCAGCAGCAGGACGGCCCCCGCCACCGCGCACAGCGCCGGCCGCGCTGCCCCTTTGCCCGTCCCCTTCCGCAAGATCGCCGCTCCCGTCATTTTCCACGCACCTCCACACCCTGCCGCGTCCCGCCGAAGAGGAAGTTCGACGGGTCGTTCTCGATCCGCGTGATCACCCGCGACAGCTGCCCGGACAGGTCGCGCAGCTGGGAGATCAGCAGCGTCAAATCATACAGCCCGGTGGCGGTAAAGTCGCGCACCGGCTCGCGATTTTCGGCCATCAGGCCATTCAGCGTGTCGGAGGTGCGCTTCAGCGAGCGCATCAGCTCGCGCGTTTCCCCCGTCAGTTGCTTGGCGCTGCCGTCCACCGTCGCCAGCGTTTCCCGCGCCTGGGCCAGCGTGCGGTCCAGCTGCGGACCGACCGTCTCGAAGCCGTTCAGCGTCTGCCGCGCCTGGGCCATCGTCTCCTCCAGGCCGGAGCCGGCCCGGGCAAGCTCGCCGCTGAGGATGCGCGCGTTGTCCAGGATTTCGCCGATGGCCTTCTGGTTCTCGCCGTTCAGCAGCTCGCCCAGCCTGGTGATGACCTCCAGAGCGCGGTTGACCAGCTGCGGCGCGCTGTCCACCACCGCGGTCAGCGAGCTTGGCCGCGACGGGATGGTCAGCACCCCGTCGGAATCGGTGGCGGTCAGATGCTTGCCCCCCACCGTCCCGCCGGAAATCTGGACATAGGCGCCGCCGGTGATGCCCTGCACCTCCAGCGAAGCGATGGAATCGGACATGATCGGCGTGCCGTTCTGCACCTGGACCGTCACCCGCACCCGCGTCACGTTGTCGGGGTCGAGCTGGATGTCCGACACCGTGCCCACCGGCACACCGCGGTAGCGCACCGGGCTTCCCTGCTGCAGGCCGGTGACCGAGCCGGTGAAGTAGATGCGGTAGGTCTCTCGCGATTCGTCCAGCTGGACCTTGGCGATCCAGGCGGTGAAGACCAGCAGGCCGGCGACCAGCGCCAGCACGAAGCTGCCGACGAGGATGTAGCTGGCGCGGGTTTCCATGAGGTGTCCCTACCCTTTCGCAAGCTGTCGAGCTTGATTGCGTTCCTTGGCGTCGAGCGCCGCGCGTCCGCGCGGTCCGTGGAAGTAGTCGCGGATCCAGGGATGCGGATCGGCCAGATGCTGGGCCAATGTCCCGACCCTGATTTTCTTGTCGACCAGAACCGCGATGCGGTCGCAGATGGAGGTCAGGCTGTCCAGATCGTGGGTGACCATGAAAACCGTCAGCCCCAGGCTGCGCTGCAGACCCTGGATCAGCGTGTCGAAGGCGGCGGCGCCGATGGGGTCGAGGCCGGCGGTCGGCTCGTCCAGGAACAGGATGTCGGGGTCGAGCGCCAGCGCGCGGGCCAGACCGGCGCGCTTGATCATGCCGCCCGACAGCTGGGCCGGATGCTTGGTCCCGGCATCGGGCGGCAGGCCGGCCATCGCAATCTTCACTCGCGCCACCTCGGCGATCAGTGCCGGCGGCAGATCGGTGTGCTCCTTCAGCGGCAGCATCACATTCTCCGCCACCGTCATGGAGCTGAACAGCGCGCCGTTCTGGAACAGCACGCCGGTGCGGGCCTGCAGTGCCGTGCGCTCCGTCCGGTCGAGGTCGGCGGTGTCGTGGCCCAGCAGTTCGATCCGGCCGGCCGACGGCGCGATCAGGCCGAGGATTTCCTTCAGCAGCACCGACTTGCCGGTACCGGACCCGCCGACGACGCCCAGCACCTCCCCCCGCTCCACGTCGAGGTCGAGCCCGTCATGGACGGTCTGCGGGCCGAAGCGGGTGACCAGCCCCCGCACCCGGATGACGGGGGGCGCGCCCATCACACCCCCAGCATCGAGAAGACGACGGAGAACACCGCGTCGATGACGATCACCAGGAAGATCCCCTCCACCACCGCCTTGGTGGTCATGATGCCGACGCTTTCGGCGCTGCCGGAGACCTTCAGCCCCTCGTAACAGCCGACCATGGCGATCACCAGGGCGAAGACCGGCGCCTTGATCAGCCCGGCGATCACGGTGTTGATGCCGACGGCGCTGTGAAGCTGGCGGATGAACTGCCCGAAGGTGATGTCCAGCGTGGCGTAGGCCATCACCGCCCCGCCGAACAGCCCCATCAC
The DNA here is from genome assembly GCF_977007025.2 of Azospirillum largimobile. Lineage (NCBI taxonomy): Bacteria > Pseudomonadati > Pseudomonadota > Alphaproteobacteria > Rhodospirillales > Azospirillaceae > Azospirillum > Azospirillum largimobile. Next base: position 178,725 of record NZ_CDRMUA020000006.1, on the reverse strand, counting down.
GTCGGCGTAGAAGGCCAGCAGCGGCAGCGAGATCATCAGCGCCAGCGCCCGCGGCACCACCAGCAGTTCGATCGGGTCGAGGCCCATGGTGCCGATGGCGTCGACCTCCTGGTTCACCTTCATGGTGCCGATCTGTGCGGTGAAGGCGGAGCCGGAGCGGCCGGCGACGATGATCGCCGTCATCAGGATGCCGATCTCGCGCAGGACGGAGATGCCCAGCAGGTTGACCACATACAACTCCGCCCCGAAGCGCTTCAGCTGGTCCGCCCCCTGGAAGGCCAGCACCACGCCGATCAGGAAGGACAGCAGCCCCAGGATCGGCAGCGCGTTCAGCCCGGTCTGCTCGATATGGAACAGGACGGAGGTCAGGCGCAGGCGCGACGGGCGCAGGATCAGCCGGCCGAAGGTGACGGTAACCAGGCCGAGGAAGCCGACGAGGTCCAGCATCTCCTTGCCGGCGTTCACCGTCGTCTGCCCGGTGCGGACGACCATGTCCAGGATGGGGTGGTGGTCGCGCTCGATCGCATGGGGCGGCGCCTTGCCGGCATCGCGCACCGCGCCGAACAGGGCGGCATGCTCCGGCCGCAGCCCGACAACCTCCACCGCATGCCCGTCCGCCCCCAACCGGTCGGCCAGCCGGTTCAGCAGATAGGCGCCGACGGTGTCGAGAGCTTCCACCCGCGACAGGTCGAGCCGCACTGCGGCACCGCCCTGCGGCTTCTGCGCCCGGTCCAGCGCGTCCGACGCGGACCCGGCCGCGTGCAGGGTCCAGCGCCCGGCGGCACTGATCCGCCAGCCGCCGTCCTCCGGCCCGGCATCGATCCGGGCCGTCTCCGCCGCCGCTCCGTCCTTCGCCAATGTTACAGCCACAGGCTCCGCCGCACGCATCCGCACTCCGCCCGGTGCATTTGGCCGACCGGTGTTTGTGGAACGTGGCGGAGCACCGCCGAATGGTCAACCCCATGCGGCATAGCCGCGCAGCACGGCGGCTATGCCCCGTGCCGGCCACCGCGGCCAATCGCGTCTTTCCGCGCAGGCAGGCAGCCGCTAGAGTGCCGGGCGGCGGACCCGGCTTTTCATGCCGGCACCAGACCCTTTACGGACAAGATTTCCGATGAACCTGAAAGACCACATCCGCGGCATTCCGGACTTCCCGAAGCCCGGCATCCTGTTCTACGACGTCTCGCCGCTGCTGGCGAACGGCGCCGCCTGGAAGGCCGCCATCGACGAGCTGGCCGAGGCCGTGCGCCCGCACAAGCCGGACCTTCTGGTCGGAATCGAGTCGCGCGGCTTCCTGGTCGCCGCCCCGCTGGCTTTGGCGCTGGGCATCGGGTTCATCATGGTGCGCAAGCACGGCAAGCTGCCGGGCGACAAGATCGCCCATTCCTACAACCTGGAATACGGCACCGACACCATCGAGGTGCAGGCGGACGCGGTGAAGCCCGGCCAGCGCGTGGTGGTGCTGGACGACCTGCTGGCGACCGGCGGCACCATGGTCGCCGCCATCAACCTGCTCCGTCAGGTCGGCGCCGACGTCCGTGCCGCCGCCTTCCTGGTGGAACTCACCTTCCTCAATGGCCGGGACCGCATCGACGTGCCCAGCGTCTCGCTGATGGCATACGATGAGTGAGACCCGCTCCTGAGGTCAGCGGCGGGCGCGCCAGCCGTCGATGCTGAAACGCCCGGCCCCCGCCGCGGCCAGTGCCAGGAAGCCGCCGATGATGGCGAGGTTCTTCATGAACTGCGTCTGCTGCATCTTCATCGCCTCCGGCGGGACGTCCCAATAGCGGTGGGCGATCAGGGTCGCGGCGACGGTGAAGGCCGCGACCAGCAGCGCCGCCAGCCGGGTCCAGGCCCCAAGAACGATGGCCAGCCCGCCGAACGCCTCCACCAGCGCACCGATGGGTGCGAGAATCATGGCCATCGGCACGCCCTGGCTCTCCATCCCGGCGATGAAGCCGCCGAGCGCCATCAGCTTGCCGAAGCCGCTCTGCACGAAAATGGCGCCCAGCAGGACGCGGGCGCCCAGAAGCAGCGCGTCCTGTCCGGCGGTGGCGGTTCCCGCGCCGGTGGCGAAGCCGCCCGGCGTCGTCGCATGGTTGGTCATCGCACTGGTCCCTTATCCCGGTTTCACTTGGAACAGGTGACGATGGCGGAAAGCCCGTTATTCCGCCGACGGCTGAAAGAATGGCCTCAGGCGGTCTTCCACAGCGTGATGATCATGACGCCGGCCACGGTCAGGGCGGCGCCGGCCAGTTGCAGCCAGCCCATCGGCTCCGCCAGCACCAGATAGCCGAAGACGGCGGCGGCCACCGGACCGATGGCGCCGCTCAACGCCACCAGATTGGGGCCGACCCGCCGCAGCGCCTCCGCCGTCATCAGCACCGGCAGCACGGTGCAGACCACCGCCATCACCGCCGACAGCCAGTAGACCTGCAGCGGCAGGTCGAGCGCCGACAGGGGCCGCAGCACAGCGAATTGCAGGATGCAGCACAGGCAGGCCGCGGTCATCGCATAGGCGGTGAAGCGCATGGAGCCGATCCGCTGCACCACCCGGCTGCTGCCCACGAGATAGACCGAATAGAGGAAGGCCCCCATGAATACCAGCCCGGCCCCGGCCATGAAGTTGGGATGGCCGGTCCCGACCTCCGACCAAACCACCAGCGCGACGCCGGCATAGGAGACGACCAGCGCCACCACCTCGCGCAGTCCGATCCGCTTGCCGAGGAACATGGCGGACAGCAGGACGACGATGGTGGGGTAGAGGAACAGCAGCAGCCGCCCCATCCCGGCCGAAACGTAGCGCAACCCCAGGAAATCGCAGAAGCTGGCGGCGTAATAGCCGGTGACGCCGAGCCCGATGGTCAGGGCGAGGTCGCGCCCGGAAACCGGTGCGCGCTCTCCCTTCTTGGCCCCCGACCACAGCGCCATGCCGAGGAAGAAGGGCAGCGCGAAGACCATGCGCAGCATGATCAGCGTCACCGGATCGACATTGTAGCGGTAGGCCAGCTTGATGATGACCGGCCGCAGGGAGAAGGCCACCACCCCTGCCACGGCAAGCCCGAGCCCGGCCAGCAGTTGGACCGGCGGCAGGACGGACGCCGCGGCGGCGCCATCGGACGGCAGGCTGGCCTGGGATGCGCTGGTTTGGGACAAGGTGTGGATCCGGCGACGGGAGAGGGAACGCCATTCAAGCATCCCCGCGCCCGTTTGGCTCGCCCCAAGGCGGCGGACGGCCATGCCCTCCGCCCCACCCTGGATTGCACAATCCGCGACGCTGATGGTAAAGCGTCTGGACCTTCAGGCGGCAGGCGTCGCGGTGACGGCGGTGCCGCTCATCGGGGCGAGGCCGGTGAAGGCGATCCGCGCCTGCTGGCCGATGGCGATTGAATGGACGCCGGTCAAGGCGCCGGTGGACACCCACTGCCCCGCCTTCAGCGGCCGCCCGAGCCGGACCGCCATGCTCAGCGCCACCGCGACCGCGGCCGCGATGCCGCCCGGCAGCTTGGCGGCGCTGCCGACGCCGACGCTCTGCCCGTCGATCAACACCTCGGCCCGCAGGGCATCGGCGCCTTCGAGCCCGCCGACGATCTCCTCGCCGACGATCAGGCCGTTGTTGTTGCCGAAGACGGCGGTCGAGGCAGTCGGCCCCAGTTCGTTGACCGGGGACAGCGGGCCACCCGCCACCTCGACGGCGGCATGGACGGCGGCGATGAAGGCCGCGGCCTCCGCCGGGCTGTAGTCCAGCTTGTCGGCGGGTGCGTCGGCGGCGATGCGCACCGCGAACTCCGCCTCCACCGCGCCGAAGCCGCCGGGAATCACCGGAAAGCTCAGCGCTCCGCCATCGGCGGTCGCCACCGTTCCGGCGAAGATCGGGCCGATATAGCGCATGGCGCCCAGCGCCTCCTCCAACGCCGGGGGCACCCGCGCCACCTTCCAGCCGGCGACCTCGTCGGGCCAGGCCGCGGTCGCCGTCGCCTGGATGGCGTAGGCGGTGGCGAGATCGGCCGGCAACGGGCCGGGAAACTCGTCGAGCCCGGTCGCGCTGCGGCGGGCGGCGACGAAGCGGGCGGCGGCCTCGGCGATCACCGGGTCGGCCAGGGTCGGGGCGCTCAGCCCGATGGGGTGCGTGACGGTCATGACGGGAACTCTCCGCTGGGGGGCGTCGCGACTGTAGCGGCCCCGGCCGGTCCGGGAAAGTGCGCCGCACAAACACCGTTCCCGAAAGGCGGGGTGGACGGACCATCCGCTTGGGGCGACACTGATTGCGTCCTTGCCGCGGGAGAGGCCATGCGCTCCGACACCGACGCCGCAACCAGCCAGCTGTTCCGCCGTATCGAGGCGCGGCGCGACGATCTGGTCGCCCTGACCCAGGCCTTGATCCGCGTGCCCACCGTCAACCCGCCCGGCGACGTCTACACCGACTGTGCCGAGCTGATCGGCCGGCGGCTGGCGGCGCGCGGCTTCACGGTGGAGTATGTGCGGGCGGAGGGCGCGGCCGGCGACAGCGACCGCTATCCCCGCACCAACGTCGTCGCCCGCATCGAAGCGCCGCGGCCGGGCCCTTGCGTCCACTTCAACGGCCATATCGACGTGGTGCCGGCCGGCCAGGGCTGGACCGTCGATCCCTTCGGCGGGGTGGTGAAGGACGGGCGGGTCTATGGCCGCGGCGCCTGCGACATGAAGGGCGGCATCGCCGCCTCGATCATCGCGGTCGAATCGCTGCTGGAGGAAGGGCTGCTGACCGCCGGCGCGCTGGAGATCTCCGGCACGGTGGACGAGGAATCGGGCGGCTACGGCGGCGTCGGCCATCTGGCGAAGCTCGGCTATTTCTCGCGGCCCAGGGTCGACCACGTCATCATTCCGGAGCCGCTGAACGTCGACCGCGTCTGCATCGGCCATCGCGGCGTCTGGTGGGCGGAGATCGAGACCAAGGGCCGCGTCGCCCACGGCTCCATGCCTTTCCTCGGCAACTGCGCGGTGCGCCACATGGGCGCCGTGCTGCACCGGATCGAGACGGAGTTGATCCCCCGCCTCGCCGCCAAGCGTACCGACATGCCGGTGGTGCCGGAAGGTGCGCGCCAGTCCACCATCAACATCAACGCCATCCACGGCGGCCAGCGCGAGGACCATGACGGCCTGCCCAGCCCGATGGTGCCCGACCGCTGCCGCATGGTGATCGACCGCCGTTACCTGATCGAGGAGGATCCCGAGGCGGTCCGCGGCGAGATCGTCGCCATCCTGGAGGATCTGCGCCGCAGCCGCCCCGGATTCGAGTACGAGCTGCGCGAGGTGCTGGCCTTCCTGCCGACGATGACCGACGCCGATGCCCCCGTGGTGCGGGCGGTCGCCGCCGCCATCGAAACCGTTCTCGGCCGCCCGGCGCAGCATGTCGTCTCCCCCGGCACCTACGACCAGAAGCACGTCGTGCGCGTCGGCCAGTTGAAGGACTGCATCGCCTATGGCCCCGGCATCCTCGACCTCGCCCACCAGCCCGACGAATGGGTCAGCATCGACGACATGGTGCACTCGGCCCAGGTGATGGCGCTGGCGACACTGGGGCTGATGAAGAGCGACGACGGGTTGCGCTTCTGAACGCGTGCCCGCCTGCGGTCAGGGACGTGACATCGGGCATCGATCCGCCTGCCGAGCGGCGAATGGAACGGAATGGAACATCCTGCGACCGATGTTCCACACATCGGCGATGGGATTGAACAACCTCGCCAGGTTCTCGATCATATTTGCGACCAAGGCCTGCATCGCAATATTTATATCGTATCCGTCTTTTGCTTTACCAATATCCTGAAACCGTTCCGGGTCGGTCGAATCAGAAGCGCACTGCTGACGCCCTCTTCTCCGCCCGCCTCCGATTCAATGCAGGTCATTTAATCGCCTGCCTCACAGATCCAGCGTCGCTCCACGAACGTATTCAAAACGTCTGCCATGGAAGCACCGCGCGACCGGGTTGCTCCATCTGTATTAGTACGTTTTTCCTATCAGTCGGTTGGATCATGCGGATACTGTGGAGAGAACTCGAATATTAATTCCCAGAGATTGAAAATCTAACAAAACCGGAAATTCCGAAATTGATATCTTAGGCTTTCCCAACAGTCCGTTCGATTTTATTTGAAATCCACCAACATCAGCTCGGGAAATCAGGCGAGGAAACCTTGACCAGCAACACTCTGATCGACCTGACCATTCTGATCGTCGAAGACGAGCCTTTGATCGCGATGAGCTTGGAAGATGTGCTGAGCGACCAGGGTGCCATCTGCCTTGGCCCCGTTGGGTCGATCGACAGCGCTCTGGACCTCATCGCAGCAAATCGCTTCGACATAGCGTTGCTCGACATCAACCTGCGAGGCCAGAAGATCGATCCAGTTGCGGACCGTCTGGCTGCCGCGGGCATTCCATTCATTTTCACCACCGGACACGGCGAGGATGGGCTGCCGAAGTCGCACCGCCACCGCCCGGTGATCGCGAAACCCTATAGCGATACGGCCGTGATCGAGACGCTGTTGCAGTGCCGACCCCAAGGCGACCCGACTTCGGCGGACTTCCCAGGATGACGGGTGTTTGCTCAGCGCTCCCGTCGCATCGTGGCCGCCGTCACTCCACCGCCACCGCATGGGCAGCGCCCTGCCTGCCCAGCAGCCGCTCAACCTCGTCGGCCGGGACGGGGCGGCTGAACAGGAAGCCCTGGTAGCTTTCGCAGGCAAGGTCGCGCAGAAGCTGCAGCTGTTCCTGCGTCTCCACCCCCTCGGCGATGACGGACAGGCCCAGGCTGCGGCCCAGCCCGACGATGGCGCGCGGGACGGAGGCGTCGCTGGCGCCGGTCGACAGGTCGTGGATGAAGGAACGGTCGATCTTCAGCTTGTCGATCGGCAGCCGGTGCAGGTAGCTGAGGCTGGAATAGCCGGTGCCGAAATCGTCCAGCGCGATCAGAACGCCGCGCTGCTTCAATGCCCCCAGCGTCGCCGCCGCCGACTCCACGTCGTCGATCAGGGTGCTTTCCGTCACCTCGATCTCCAGTTCCGGCCCGCTCAGGCCGTTGGCGTCCAGCGCGCGGGCCACCTTGGCCGGCAGCTGTCCATCGCGGAACTGGGCGCCGGAAACGTTGACCGCCACCGGGATCGACAGGTCGAGCCGCGAGCGCCAGCGCCGGATCTGGGCACAGGCCTCGAACAGCACCCAGTCGCCCATCGCCAGCACCAGCCCGGTCTCCTCCGCCACCGGCAGGAAGCGGCCGGGCAGGATCAGCCCCTCCTCCGGGTGGCGCCAGCGGATCAGCGCCTCCAGCCCGACGATCCGGCCGGTCAGGGTATCGACCTGCGGCTGATAGACCAGGAACAGCTGCCCCTCGCGGATGGCGTCGCGCAGGCTTCCCTCCAAATCCATGCGCTCGCGCGACCTGGCGCCCATCTCCTTGGTGACGAAGCGGAAGCCGTTCCGGCCATTTTCCTTGGCGTGGTACATGGCGATGTCGGCGCAGCGGATCAGCCCTTCCGGGTCGTCGGCGTCGTCGGGATACAGGCTGATGCCGATGCTGGGCGTCACCACGAAATTCTGGCCGCCGACGGTGAAGGGGCTGGCCAGATGCGCCACCACCTTCTCCGCCACGCGCGCCGCATCCTCCGGTTCGATCACCCGGCGCAGCACGATCAGGAACTCGTCGCCGCCCAGCCGGCCGACCGTGTCGGATTCGCGCAATCCCGACTGCAGCCGCCGCGCCACCGACCGCAGCACCTCGTCGCCGAAGCTGTGGCCCAGGCTGTCGTTGATCACCTTGAAGCGGTCGAGGTCGATGAACAGCACCGCCACCTTGCTGCCCTCGCGCCGCGCCTCGCGCAGGGCCTGGGAGATGCGGTCGAACAGCAGGACGCGGTTGGGCAGGCCGGTCAGCGCATCGAAATGCGCCAGATACTGGATGTGCTGTTCCGCCCGGCGCTTCTCGCCGATGTCCTCGGCGAAGGCCAGGACGAATTTCAGCTCTTCCGTCAGGGTGACGGGCTGGAAATGCAGGCTGAAATGGCTGCGCCGCCCGCCCAGCACCAGCGGCTGGTCGGACTCCAGCTTGCCGCTTTCCCCCTGCAGCGCCGCTTCCAGCGCGAAGACGGATGCCTGGTCGCCGAAGCGCAGCCGCAAGTCGGCGCCCAACAGTTCCTCCCGCACCAGCCCCGCGGCCGCGGCGAAGGCCGGGTTGCAGTCGGTCAGGAGGCCATTCGTGCCGACCAGCGCAATCCCCAGCGGCGCCTGGGTGAACAGCTGCTGCCGTTCCGCTTCCTGCAGGCGGAGCGAGGCCGTCATCTCCCCCGCCAGTTCAACCGCACGGGAATGGGTCGCCAGCATCATGCGCAGGACCAGCGACAGCGCGATGCTCAGCGCGATCCCGCCGGCCAGCAGCGCCCCCGGCACCCATTCATGGGCGGTCAGCACGCCATCGGGCAGGCTGTCGTAGCGCACGGTCCAGACCCGGCCGCCCACCGGCAGTTCCCGCATCAGGCTGATGGCGGCCGTGGTTTCCAGCGGACGCCGGCTGCGGTAGAGCGGGAATTCCGCCTCGGCCGGCGGCACGTCGTAGATCTCGATGCCGGTGTCCGGCCGCTTTTCGTCGACCAGCCCCTCCACCAGCGGACCGATCCGCACCGGGACCAGAACCACGCCGGTGAAGGAGGCCTGCCGCGCTTCCAGCGACGGCGGCAGCGGATCGCCGCGATAGGTCGCCTGATAAAGGATGAAGGCAGGCTTCGCCCCCGCCGCCTCGTCGATCTTCAGCGTGATCGCGCGGGTGGCGGCCGGCTCGCCGCCGTCGCGCGCCCGCTCGATGGTGGAGCGCCGCGTCGCTTCCGACATCATGTCGAAGCCGATCGCCCGCACATTCGCCTCGTCGACCGGGGCGGTGAAGATGTTGACCACCCGCTCCGCCCCCGCGCTCTCGGGCCAGATGCGGAAATTCGTCAGGCCGGCCGCCCGCATCGCCGCCACCAGTTCGCCGGAACGGGTCGCCGGAACGGCGCGGGCATAGGCGACGGAAATGATGCCGGGATAGCGCCGCGGCATGTCCAGCGCTTCGACGAAGCGGTTCCACTGCGTCCAATGCAGGTCGGGGAAGGTCATCACCAGCGACGCGGCGCTGCGGGCGACCTGCTGGTAGACCTGCAGCCGGTCGGCCAGCTGGCCGTGAATCTCCTCGGCCCGCGCGGCGAAGCGGTGCTCCTCCTCGCGGGTCAGCAGGCGGTCGGACTGGAGCATCGCCAGCACGGACAGGCCGCAGCCGGCAATCAATGCCAGAACGGGTATGACGGCCGGCAATGGCAGATTGCGCAGGAAGCGCCGGAAGGAGGGTTCCGGGCGGGAGGCCGGCGGGCGGTCCGCAGGTTGATCGACTGCGGGATCGGCTGCCGGTTCCGCCATCAGAACTCCTCTAGGATCTTGGGGCTGGTCAGCAGCAGCGTTTCGATCATGCCCAGGATCTGCTCGATCTTGGTGCGGGTCGCGTCGAGTTCGTCGGCGGTCTTGTCGTCGATGCCCGCTTCCATCAGCATCGTGTCGAAGGTGTGCAGGGTCTCGTTGAAGGCCTTCTGCTCCGCCACCAGCACGTCGAAGGCACCCAGCGAGGAGGTCAGCGCCAGCGGCGGATCGCTGACGAAGGAATGGCTGATGTCGGTGAAGATGGCGATGGCGCTCAGCTTCTGCCGGAGAACCCATTGCGGGAAATTCGGCGGCAGCTCCTTCCCGGCGGCCTCCAGCCTTTCCTGGATCGAGAAGATCAGCCCCTGGATGTCCAGATAGGCCGCGCGGATCTCGCGGAAGCGCGGAAAGGTCTTCGGCTTTCCCGCGGCGCGCAGCCGGCCCAGGGCGGCGATGTCTTCCGTCAGCTTCCGGGACATCCGAAGCACGACGTCCGTCACCTTCGACATCACACCCCTCCGCTCAACGGCCCGCCCTCGCGCATCCTTGCCGGGCCGCCCTTGCTCGCCCCGCCTATGGCGGCCAGCCTACACCAGAACCTGCCCCGATCGTTAGTGTTACCCGCCGGTCGGAAGCCGCCTTCAGAACCCGACCGCGGCGGCCGGCGTCGGGGCGTTCCCCAGCCCGGCCTTGTCGAGCGTGTCGAGCAGGTCGATGACGTCCTTGGACGCCCGCTCCACCTCCGCCACCTCGGCGAGGGCGCGGTCGATGTCGCCGGCCAGGAAGGCGCGGGCGGCGGCCTTGCCGTGGTCGTGGACCAGCCGGTGCGGGGTTTCCAGCCGGACGAAGGCGGAATGGGCGCGATAGGCCATCGAGGACGGGCCGTAGTACCATTTGCCCAGCCGGCAGGCCTCGTGGCTCGCCAGTTCATCCGGACGCAGGGTTTCCAGCCCGACCAGCATGTCGGCCAGCCGCTTCTTCCAGATGACGTGGTCGACCTTGGCGATCTTCACGATCTTGCCGGGGATGTCCTGCTCCATCAGCTGGGTCAACTGGTTGCCCAGCAGCGTCTCCACGCCGCGCGTCGCCTGGACGCTGCGCAGGATGGCGGCGCTGTTGGTCGCGCTGCTTTCGGCGATGCGTGCGGTTCCGGAAGCCACCTGGTTGGCGGCGGCGGACTGCTGGGTCAGGATGCTGGCGATGTCGGACATGCGCTGTTCGGTGCGGCCGATATGGTCGCCGATGTCGGCCATGCGCTCGCTGACTTCGCGGATCGCCTGCTGGCCGGCGGCGACGGCGCGGGTGCCATCCTCCATCGACGCGACGATGGCGCCCATTTCCGCCTTCAGCGCGTCGATGCGCAGGCGGATGTCCTCGGTCGCGCGGGCGGTCTGGTTGGACAGGTTCTTCACCTCGCTCGCCACCACGGCGAAGCCCTTGCCGGCCTCCCCCGCCCGCGCCGCCTCGATGGTCGCGTTCAGGGCCAGAAGGTTGGTCTGCTTGGCGATCGCCTCGATGGTGGAGACGATCTCCGCGATGCGTTCGGAGGCGACCGACAGCTCCCCGACCCGCGTCGCCGCCCCGTCCACCGCGGTGGCGATCTGTTCCATGCGGGCGACCGCCTGCTGAACGGTGTGGCCGCCGTCGGCGGTCACCGACCGCGCCTCCCCGGCAAGCGCCGCGACGTCGCGGCTGCGCGCCCAGATCTCCTGGATGCCGGTCACCGTCTCCTCGGTCGCGGCGGCGATGCCCTGGGACTCGTGATCGACCGCGCGCAACTGGCCCACCATCTGGGCGTTGGCGACTGCCGATTCGTTGATGGCCATCGCCACGTCGATGGTGCGGTCCATCAGCGCCGCGGCGAAGTCGCCCAGCGGCCGCCCGCATCCGGCACCACCGGCGGTTCCGGCCGTCGACAGGCCGTAGCCTGCCAGGGTCCGGTCCATGTCGAAGGACACCGCGCGGGCAACCGCCGCCACCGCCCGCCGCGCCGTGGCCGGGCGCCAGCGAAGCGCGCCCTGCACCAGGGCCAGCAGGTCGCTCAGCACAACGCCATAGGCGCCGATGTACCAGGACGGCTCCAGCCCGATGCGCAGATGCGCCTCCCCGGCAGCTCGGCAGCGGGCCTCGTGCGCCGGCGAACCGGCATCCTGGAACATCAGGCGCCAGTGATCGGCCTGCTGCCGCTTCAGCCGGGTGAGGTCGCCATGGGCGTCCAGCAGCTTGCGGGTCTCCGGCCATCGCGAGAGGTGGGCGTAGAAGCGCTCGGACAGGTCGGGCAGGCTGCGGTCGATCAGCCGCCCCATGCTCGCCAGCAGTCCGCGTTCCTCCGCCTCAAGTCCGAAGAAGCCCGCGTCCGCCCCAAGTCCCCGCCCATCAGCCGCCATGTCGCCCATCCACACCATTGATGCGGCATACGCACAATCAGCGCGAAGCCGCGATGCATCCGGCGACAGTTATATGACAATTATCGTAAATCGCAACCCAAGGCCGGCCTTAATGGATCAAAGGATCGGCAATGGGCTGCGCATAATGGTCGCACCTGCCTTCTCATCAGGCATCTATGCCACACCGGACCGTCTACAGAGGCCGCGTTCCGGGAGCCATCATTTGTCTGCGAATGATTGAATGGCTTCTGCGATCAGGCCGCTGAGGGACAAAGCGTTCGACGGATGCGGCACGCCATCGCAGGACAGCGGGTGGCCGAGCCCTTCCGCCGCGAAGCGTGCGGCGACGGTGTCGTTGAACAGGGCATGGACGCCGTACACCCGGACCGTGTCGGCCCCCAGCACACGCGCGGCCCGCGCGCAGGAGAAGATCGTCTCGCCTGAGCTGATGACATCGTCGACGATCACCACCGGGCGGCCATGGATCGGCGCATCGGGCGGCAGCGCCACCGTCACGTCGCGGTCGCCGCGTCGTTCCTTGCGCCCGACCACGCCGGTCAGGCCGAGCGGGCCGGCCACCGCCTCCACCAACGGGGCGGACTCCTCGTCGGGGCCGACGATCACCGTGCCGGGCACCACGCCGGCGGCGCGCAGGTGGTCGGCAATGGGCGCCGCCCCGCTCAGCGCGATGGAGGGGCGGCCGACGAACACCTCGTCCAGCGTGTTGGTGCGGTGCAGGTGCGGCTCGACGCAGACGAACCGGTCGAAGCAGCGGCCGAGCCACTCCCCGACCACCGTCTGGCTGACCGGCTCGCCCGGCCTGAAGATGGCGTCCTGGCGCATGTAGGCCATGTAGGGCGCCACCAGACAGAGGTCGGTCGCCCCCTGGCGCCGCAGCACGGAGGAGGCGAGCGTCAGTTCCACCAGCTTGTCGTTCGGGCGGTCGAGCGAGCGGTAGACGATGGCGCGCTCGACCGGCTCGGGCAGGCGGACGAGGCTCTCGCCGTCGGGAAAGCGGTGCAACTCGGCGATGTGGCAGGGAATGTCCAGTGCCTGGGCCAGCCGGCGCGCCGCGTCCGCCGACTCCGGAAACCCGTAGACGGCCGTGTAGTTGCCCGTATCGCGGGGCATGCCCCTTCTCCCTCTACCACCTTGGATGCCGGCAAGCTTGGCGCAGGCGGCATGGCCGGGTCAATGATGGCAAAAGGCGGACGCTCCGGCTTCGGCGTCCTGTCTTGTCGGCCTATGCCTTGGCGGTTTCGTCCTCTTCGCTTTGTTTGCCGTCCTCCGCCGCGTCCGCTTCGGAGGCGGCGGGATCGACATGGATGCTCTCGGCCTTGCGCGCCAGCCATTGGAAAGCACCAAGCCCGACCACCAGCAGCGTGACCACCCCCAGCAGCATCACCGGATAGACGATGGCGGAGATCTCGCTGGTGCGCGCTTCGAACACCAGGACAAGGCCCTCCAGGCTGGCGGCGATGATGATGGTGGTCAGGAACTTGGTCAGGGTGCGGCGGGCCTCGTCGGCGCGGCGCAGTTCGCGTTCGCGGACGATCTCCTCCTCGTAGAGGTATTTGGCGATCTCGAAGACGGCGATGGCCAGCACGATCATCCCGACCCCTTCCAGCATCGCCGAGGTCAGCGCGTGACTGTCCAGCGCCACCATCCCCTCCACGACGGTCAGGGCCGACAGGCCGATGAACAGCAGGGCGAACAGGCTGAGCGTCACCGCCGCCAGCAGATACATGCCGCGCGCCGCCGTTTGGAACATTACCTTTTCCTTCCCGATCCGAACTGGTCCTTGGCAGTGACAACGCGCGGGACGCCCGGTCCGCCCGGCCGGCACCATCGGAGTCGTCGACGCTGCCGGGGAACCTCTTTAGAGTGCGGCCACTCCGCCGCCCGCAGTCCGGTTTTCCGCACCATGACCTTGCCGCCCTCCCCCGTTCCCACCCACGACCCCGTCATGGCCAGCGCCGCCTATTGCGACGGCCGGCGCATCGCCGACGTGCCGATCGCGGAGGCGGGATCCTGGGCCGCGAAGGACGGGCATTTCGTCTGGATCGGCCTGTGGGAACCGGACGAGGCGCTGCTGATGGAGGTGAAGCGCCAGTTCGGCCTGCACGAGCTGGCGGTGGAGGACGCGCTGCACGCCCACCAGCGCCCGAAGGTGGAGGTCTATGGCGACAGCCTGTTCATGGTCCTGCGCACCGCCCGGCTGGAACAGGGGGAACTGGTGCTGGGCGAAACCCATGTCTTCGCCGGGCGCGGCTATGTCGTCACCGTGCGGCACGGTGCATCGACCAGCTATTCGCCGGTGCGCGTGCGGGCCGAAAGCGCGCCGCATCTGCTGAAGCATGGCGAGGACTTCGTCGTCTACACCGTGATGGACTATGTGGTGGACTGCTATGCTCCCGTCCTCGACCAGATGGCGGCGATGGTGGAGGAGCTGGACGCCCAGCTGATCGCCCGTCCGCCCGGAACGGCGGAGATCGAGCGCATCCACCAGCTGCGCCGCGACCTGGAGCGGATGCGCCGCAACGCCTCGCCCCTGCTGGAGGTCTGTTCGCGGCTGGAGCGCTTCGACCTGCCGATGATCGACCCGGCGATCCGCCCCTATTACCGCGACGTGCAGGACCATGTCATCCGCGTCAACGAACAGATCGGATCGATGCGCGAGGTGCTGTCCTTCGCCTTCGAAACCAGTATGATCCTGGCTGCCGCACGGCAGAACGACGTGACGCGCAAGCTGGCCGCCTGGGCCGCCATCCTCGCCGTGCCGACGGCCATCGCCGGCCTCTACGGCATGAACTTCGAGCATATGCCGGAGCTTCACTGGCGGTACGGCTACCCGGCGGTGCTCGCCGTGATCGCCGCCGTCTGCGCCGGCCTGTATATCCGTTTCCGGCGGACGGGTTGGCTTTGACGCTGCCGCGGCGGGGAACTTCCCGGCCAAGCTGCCCTTTAGGGATATTCGGACCATGAGCGACGCAAAGAACACGCTGCACGCCCTGCTGGACGCCTATCTGCGCTGCCCGGTGGATGCGGCGCGGAGCGAACTGGAGCAGGCGCTCCGCAGCTACCAGACCGACTGGATCCGCGCCCATGCCGGGGCCGACGCCCCACCTCTGCCGGCAGCCGTTCCCGCTTCGGCGGCGAAACCGCTGACGCCCAAGCCGCGCTTCCCCATCGCGTCGGCCGATCTCGAAGTGCTGAAGCGCCTTGCCGACGGCTGGCCCGGCACCACCGCCGAGGTGGCGCGCTGGGCGTGGTTCGAGAATCGGGAACTGGTGGCGCTGGAGACCAATCCGGCCGGCGAGGGACCGGAGATGCTGCGCCTGACCCCGCTGGGCTGGGCCGCCATCGGCCGCCTGCCGCCGGACTGAGCCGGCGGCCCCCGGTCGGTTCACCAGTCAGTTCACAGATCAATTCACCTGGGGCAGCGAGAAGATCTGGCCGGGATAGATCAGGTCCGGGTCGCGGATCTGCTCGCGGTTGGCGGTGTAGATGGTGGTGTAGAGCATGCCGTCGCCATAGGTGCGGCGGGCCAGCCGCCACAGGCTGTTGCCGGGCTGCACGACGATGCTGCGTCCGTCGGTGGCCCCGGTAGGCATGGCGGAAACCTGGACCGGCAGTTCGGCCCGCGCCACCACCTTGCCGGACTGGGTGACCTGATCGGCGCGCAGGGTGTAGACGCCGGGATCGATCAGCTTTTCCGGAATCAGGCGCCAGCCGCCCTTGGGATCGGTGTGGGCGCTGCCGACCAGGATGTTGTTGAGATAGAGCTGCACCGCGCTGTTGGGCGCCGCCCGCCCGCCCAGCGCCACGCGGCCGGCGGGATCATAGTCCATCGTCTCCACCGACACGCCGCCCGGCGGCGGCGGCGCCCCGTTGGCCGGGACCGGCGGAGCCTGCAGAACCGAACTGCCGCCCATGGATGCCGGCGCGCCGGACAGCCCGTCGCGCGGAACCGCCACGGCCACCGCCGTTCCTTGCGACACCGAGTCGGTCGCGGTGCCCTGGGTCGCAGTGATCTGTTCGGCCGTGGGCTTGGCCGCCGGTTCGGGCACCATCACCACGACCACCTTGTCGGCCGGCACCGGCGTGTCGGTCCCGGGACGGGCCTCCGTCAGGTTCAGTTCGCGCGTGCCGGGGGCCAGCGGCTTGTCAGGCAGCATCACCCATTCGCCGCGCTGGTCGGCCTTGGCGGTAGCGACCGGGGTGCCGCCGTCGGTGACCGTCACCTGCGATCCCGGCGCCGCGCGGCCGGCCATCACCGTCGCCCCGTCGGGCGCCACCCGCACCACGTCGAAGCTGGGCGCCGCGGGTGCTGCGGGAGCCGGTGCCGCCGCAGCTTTCGCGGGCGCCGCCGGCTGGCTCGTCGCCGGCAAGGCGGCGGGAGCCGACACCGCCGGGACCGGTGCCTGCACAGGACCCCCGGCCGGCCACAGGGCAACCGCCGACGCCCCACCCGTCAGGGCCACGCCCAAAGCTGCGAACAACGCGTTTCGTTTCACTGAGCACCCATCCGGCGGCCCGCCACCACGGCAGGATGAGCAATTATAGCAGAAGGACAGGTGCCAAAAGAATGGCGCCGTTGGAGCATTTCCATCGGCCAATCGGCATCGATTGCCCCATAAGATCACGATTCGGCCGGGAATCGGGTGGAGTCACTCCTTCGCCGGGACCGTCTTCAGATAGGCGGCGATGGCGGCGCGGTCCTCGGCCGTCAGTTTGGAGGTGCTGTTGCGCACGACCTCCCCCATCGCGCCGCCGACGACGTCGCCCTCCGGGGTCAGTCCGGTCTCCAGCAGCAGTGTCAGATCGCCGTCGGACCAGTCGCCGATCCCCTTGCCCTGGACGCCGGTGATTCCCGGCACCTTGTCGCCGTCCGGGCCGTCCGGGTTGCCGGCCAGATAGCGGTCGGCGTCCATGCCGCCCATCAGGGTGCGCGGGCTGTGGCATTCGCCGCAATGGCCGAGCGCGTCGACCAGATAGCGCCCGCGGTTCCAGGCGGGCGGCCTTGCCGGATCGTCGGGCACCGGGCCGGGGGTCAGGTACATCCACTGCCAGACCGGCAGCAGGAAGCGCCAGGAGAAGGGCGGCGTCAGGTCGTGCGGCTTGTTCGGGGCGGCGACCGCCGGCCGGCTGAACAGGTAGGCCTTCAGGTCCAGCAGGTCGCGGTCGGTCATCCGCGTGTAGCTGGCATAAGGAAAGGCGGGGAACAGCGCGGCGCCATCTGGCCGCACGCCCTCGCGGAAGGCGCGGATGAAGTCGGCATCGCTCCAGCGGCCGATGCCGGTCTCCGGATCCGGCGTGATGTTGGGGGTGTGGAAGGTGCCGAAGGGGGTCGCCAGCGCCCGCCCGCCGGCCAGCGGCGCACCGCCCTCCTTCTCGTTGCTGTGGCAGCCGAGGCAGCCCGCGGCATGGAAGATGTAGGCGCCCCGGGTCACCGAATCGCCGGTGGCCGCATCGCCCGCCGACGTCCCGTCCGCGGCCAGCGCACCGCCGCCCGCGACGGCGAGCGGCAACAGAATCGCGGCGGCGGTCGGGATGCGCCGCATCGGTCAGTTCTTCTTGACGCGGAAGTCCTCGTGGCAGCTTCCGCAGGCCTTGGAGGTCGCGCCCAGCGCCTGGGCGATCTGGGTGCGGTCACCGCTCTTCACCGCGGCGTCCAGCTTCTCGGCCACCGGCTGCAGGCCGCTCCAGTAGCGCTGCGCCTCGGCCCAGTTCTTCCACAGCTCCGGCTTGGCGGCGCTGTCGGTCACGCCCACCGCGGTGCCTTCGGGGAAGATCACCTTCGGGTCGATCTTCGAGACCGCCAGCACGGCCTCCGCCCCCTTGGCCGCATCCTCCAGGGTGGCGCCCTCGTTCTTCACATACTTGCCGACGGCGCCCATCCCGCCGCCGAGCTTCTTCATCGTCTGCTGCCGGTCCTTCACCTGCTCGGCCGGATCGGCGGCGCCGGCCTTGCCCGCCGACATGCCGAACAGCGCGAACATCAGACCGGCGACGGATGCTGCCGCAAGGACATTGACGACGCGGTTGCTCATGTGGTCCCTCCCGATGATGCCCTGGCTTAACGGTGCTTGTGCCGCTGTTGACGCGCCGCCCTCTCCCGATATTCCATGGCTTTCACCGGATTGTTTACGCCCCGCCCCTGGTGGGCGGTGGTGGCGAGAAAGGTTGACCCGCGATGAAGAGCCTGTCGTCCGTCTGCGTCTATTGCGGTGCATCCAGCCGCGTCGCCGATGTCTACAAGGAAGCCGCCCATGCGCTGGGCGACGGGCTGGCCCGCCGCGGCATCCGCATGGTCTATGGCGGCGGCCGGGTCGGGCTGATGGGCATCGCCGCCGACGCCGCGATCGCCGCCGGCGGCGAGGTGGTCGGCATCATCCCCGAACACATCCAGTCGGCGGAGATCGAGCACACCGGCCTGACCGAACTGCATGTCGTCGACAGCATGCACACCCGCAAGCGCATGATGGTGGAGCGCGCCGACGCGTTCGTCATCCTGCCGGGCGGACTCGGCACGCTGGACGAGGCCTTCGAGATCCTGACCTGGAAGCAGCTTCAACTGCACGACAAGCCGATCGTCATCGCCGATGTCGACGGCTACTGGCGTCCGCTGCTCGGCCTGATCGACCACATGGTCGCCCAGGGCTTCGCCCGCATCGACCGCTCCGCCCTCTACAGCGTCGCCGACCACATCGACGCCGTGTTCGAGGCGCTGGAGGTGATGCCGGATGCGGCCCATCCGGCCCAGCCTAAGAAGTTCTGAGGCCGGCTCGCCCCTTCCCCCGGTTATCCCCAAACTTCTCAGCCTGTGGATAACTTCTGTACACAGCTTTTGTGGAGGGTTCCCCACCCTTCGCAGAGCGTTCCCGTTCTGTTTCTGCTATTGTGTCCTTCATGAGCAACCAGACCTCATCGCTGTTCGATCCCCGCCCCTCCGCCGCGGTCAAGCCGACGGCCGAGTACCGCACGCCCCCCAACAACGAGGAGGCGGAGCAGGCGCTGCTGGGCGCGATCCTGGTCAACAACAAGGCCTACGAGAAGGTCGGCGAGTTCCTGCGGCCGGAGCATTTCTACGATCCGGCCCACCAGCGCATCTTCGCCGCCATCACCAAGATGATCGACCGCGGCCAGATCGCGAACCCGGTCACCCTGAAGTCCCTGTTCGACAACGATCCCGAACTGGCGGTGGAAGGCGGCAGCGCCTATCTGGCGGAACTGGCGGCCAACGTCGTCACCGTGGTCAACGCCGGCGATTACGGCAAGACCATCCACGACCTGTTCATCCGCCGGCAGCTGATCGAGGTCGGCACCGACATGGTGAACGAGGCGTACCGCCACGACCTCGACATCACGGCGCTCGACCAGATCGGCGAGGCGGAAAAGCAGCTGTTCGATCTCGCCTCGACGGGCGATGTCCAGGGCGGCTTCGTGGCGTTCGGCGAGTCGGTCAAGCACGCCATCACGACGGCGGAAGCGGCCTTCCGCCGCTCCAGCCACGTCACCGGCGTCACCACCGGCCTGATCGACATCGACCGCAAGCTGGGCGGCCTGCATCCGTCGGACCTGATCATCCTCGCCGGGCGTCCGTCCATGGGCAAGACGGCGCTGGCCACCAACATTGCCTTCAACGCCGCCAAGGCGCACATGCGCTCATCCGGCCAGGAAGGCGGCGTGGTCGGCTTCTTCTCGCTGGAAATGTCGGCGGAACAGCTGGCAACCCGTATCCTCGCCGACGAGGTGCAGGTGCCCGGCGACAAGATCCGCCGCGGCGAGATCCGCGACACCGATTTCCCGAAATTCGTCCAGGCCAGCCAGGATCTGGCCCGCTGCCCCTTCTATGTCGACGACACGCCGGCCCTGTCGGTCGCCGCGGTGCGCACCCGCTGCCGCCGGCTGAAGCGTACTTCCGGCCTCAGCATGGTGGTGGTCGACTATCTCCAGCTTCTGCGCGGCTCGTCGTCGCGCGGGTCGGAGAACCGGGTGCAGGAAATCTCGGAAATCACCCGCGGCCTGAAGGCCATCGCCAAGGAGCTGGACGTGCCGGTGGTGGCGCTGTCGCAGCTGAGCCGCGCGGTGGAGCTTCGCGAGGACAAGCGCCCGCAGCTGGCCGACCTTCGCGAATCGGGCTCGATCGAGCAGGACGCCGACGTCGTCATGTTCGTCTTCCGCGAACAGTATTACCTTGAGCGCGCCGAGCCTTCGCGCCGGCCCGACGAGAGCGACGACAAGTTCAACGACCGCTATCAGCGCTGGCAGCAGCGCCTGGGCGAGGTGCACAACACCGCCGAGGTGATCATCGCCAAGCAGCGTCACGGTCCGATCGGCACCGTCCGCCTCTACTTCGACGGCCAGTTCACCAAGTTCGGCGATCTCGACCAGCACCACCAGACCGACGAGTGACCAGAGTGACGAGCGACCTGAACCCGCGCGCCGGCGCCATCCTCACCGTGGATCTCGGCGCCGTCGTCGCCAACTGGACCCGGCTGCGCGACCGCGTCGCCCCGGCGGAATGCTCCGCCGTGGTCAAGGCCGACGCCTATGGGCTGGGGGTGGCGCGCGTCGTTCCGGCGCTGGCCACCGCCGGCTGCCGCACCTTCGTCGTCGCCCAGTTCGAGGAGGCGCTGGCCGTCCGCCGCGCGCTGGAGCCGGTCGCCCCGGAGGCACAGGTCTTCTCGCTGGGCGGCCTGCCGGCGGGGTGCGAGGGGGACTTCATCGCCAACCGCATCCTGCCGGTGCTGAACCATCTGGGCGAGATCGCGGCGTGGCGGGCCTTCGCCCAGTCGCGGGGAGAGGTTCTGCCGGCGGTGATCCACATCGACACCGGCATGAACCGCCTGGGCCTCGGTCCCGACGAGCTGGATACCCTTGCGGCGGAGCCGGATCGGCTTGCGGGCATCGACGTCCGCTATTGGATGACCCACCTCGCCTGCGCCGACGAGTTCGACAGCCCGATGACCGGGGAGCAGCTCGACCGCTTCCGCGCGGCGCTGGCCCGGCTGCCGAAGGCGAAGGCCAGTTTCGCCAATTCGTCCGGCATCTTCCACGGCAAGGACCATCATTTCGACCTCGCCCGGCCGGGCTGCGCGCTCTACGGCGTCAACCCGACGCCGCATCTGCCCAACCCGATGCTGGGCACCGTGCGTCTCGACGCCCGTCTGCTGCAGGTCCGCAACTGCGCGGTGCCGATGACGGTCGGCTATGGTGCGGCCCACAAGGTCACCGGCCCGGCGCGGATCGCGACCATTGGCGTCGGCTATGCCGACGGCTACCTGCGCTCGCTCAGCGGCAAGGGGCACATCTTCGTCGACGGCGTCGCCGCTCCCATCGTCGGCCGCATCTCGATGGACCTCATCACCATCGACGTCACCGGCTTGCCGGAGTCGGTGGCCCATGCCGGCCGCATGGTCGAGCTGATCGGGCCGCGCCGCCCCGTCGACACGGTGGCGGCGGAGGGTGGGACCATCGGCTACGAAATCCTGACCTCGCTCGGCCGGCGCTATCACCGGGTTTATGTCGGCGAGTGACCAGCTTCCCCTCTCTCCCCGCTCACGCGCAAACTTCGTTTGCGCTGACGCGACAGCCGGACCATTGGTCCGCCGAAAGTGGGAAGAGGGCGAGATCACCGCGACAGCCCGTCTCCCCTCCATTGCAAAGTCCAAGGATGACCGCGGGGTCCATCGGTGCTATGACCGCAGCGCCCAAATGAGTCTCAAACCAAGGATGCGGGCCGACTGATGGGTTTCCTCGCCGCCACCGGCCGGGCCTTCCTGATCTTCCTGGAAGCGACCGGACGCCTTGCCCTGTTCACCGGGTCCGCCCTGTCGCACTGCGTGCGTCCGCCGCTCTATCCCCGGCAGATCCTGCGGCAGATGATCGACATCGGCTATTATTCGCTGCCGGTGGTCGGGCTGACGGCGCTGTTCACCGGCATGGTGCTGGCCCTGCAGAGCTACAGCGGCTTCTCCCGCTTCCAGGCGGAGGGGGCGATCGCCACCGTCGTCGTGCTGTCGATCACGCGCGAGTTGGGACCGGTTCTGGCCGGCCTGATGGTCGCCGGCCGCATCGGCGCCGCCATGGCGGCGGAGATCGGCACCATGCGGGTCACCGAGCAGATCGACGCGCTGTCGACCCTGTCGACCAATCCGTACAAGTATCTGGTGGCCCCGCGCCTGATCGCCGGCCTGACCATGGTGCCGCTGCTGGTGATCGTCGCCGACATCATCGGCGTGTTCGGCGGCTTCCTGGTCGGCGTCTACCGGCTGGACTTCAACGCCGCCAGCTACATCAACCGCACCTGGGAATTCCTGGAACCGCTGGACGTCATCTCCGGCCTGGTGAAGGCGGCGATCTTCGGATTCCTGATCGCGCTGATGGGCTGCTACCACGGTTACCATTCCAAGGGCGGCGCCCAGGGCGTGGGTGCTGCGACCACCAACGCGGTGGTGTCCGCCTCCATCATGATCCTGGTGTGGAACTATCTGATCACCGGCCTCTTCTTCTCGACCAAGTGAGCGCCACTCCATGACCACTGTCCCAAAGATCGCGCTCAAAGACGTCACCAAGCATTTCGGCCCGAAGAAAGTGCTGAACGGCATCGACCTCGAGGTGGCGAAGGGCGAGTCGCTGGTGGTGATCGGCGGGTCGGGCACCGGCAAGTCGGTGATGCTGAAGAGCATCCTCGGCCTGCTGACTCCGGATTCCGGTTCCATCAAGGTCGACGGCGTCGAGACGACCCGCCTGCGCTCGCGCGAGCGGGAGAAGATGCTGCACAAGTTCGGCATGCTGTTCCAGGGCGCCGCGCTGTTCGACAGCCTGACGGTCTGGGAAAACGTCGCCTTCGGCCTGATCCAGGGCGCCCATATGTCCCGATCCCAGGCCAAGGAGATCGCCGTCGCCAAGCTGGGCGCCGTCGGCCTCACCCCCGACGTGGCGGAGCTGTCGCCGGCGGAGCTGTCGGGCGGCATGCAAAAGCGCGTCGGCCTTGCCCGTGCGATCGCCGACGAACCGGAGATCATCTTCTTCGACGAACCGACGACCGGCCTCGACCCGATCATGGCCGACGTCATCAACGAACTGATCGTGCAGTGCGTGAAGGACCTCGGCGCCACCGCCGTCACCATCACCCACGACATGGCCTCGGCCCGCAAGATCGCCGACCGTATCGCCATGATCTACCAGGGCCGCATCATCTGGACCGGCCACGCCCGCGACATCGACAATTCGGGCAACGCCTATGTCGACCAGTTCGTCCATGGCCGCGCGGACGGGCCGATCAAGATGCAGATCAAGGCACTCTGATCGGAGCGACCCGGCCGGAACAATCTGGCCGGAACAATCTGGAGGCTTGCCGGTTTTCGAACGGGGTGCCATCGCAGCCCGTTCCCCGGAGGTGGTTCTCCCGTGAGTTTGCAGCCCGCGACGTCCCAGGCCTTCGATATCGACGAAGCCTTCCGCCGCCTGCGGATCGCGGTCGCCCCCTACCCCAAGGCGGCGATGTTCGACCTGCGCGACCGCGGCTATGCCACGCCCTTCCAGCAGCTGGTCGCCAGCCTGATTTCCGCCCGCACGCGGGACGAAACGAGCCTGGTGGTCGCCGAACGGCTGTTCGCCGTGGCAGACACTCCGGCCGCCATGGCCGCCCTGCCGGAGGAGCGGCTGGTGGAGCTTCTGCACGGCGCCACCTTCCCGGAACCCAAGGCGCGTGACATCCGCGACCTCTCCCGCCGCATCGTCGAGGACCATGGCGGCGAAGTGCCGGACACGCCCGACGCGCTGATGCGCTTCCGCGGGGTCGGGCCGAAGATCGCGGCGCTGACGCTGGCGGTCGGCTTCGACATCCCGGCGCTGGCGGTCGACATCCATGTCCACCGCGTCACCAACCGCTGGGGCTATGTGTCGGCGCGCACGCCGGAAAAGACCATGGCGGCGCTGCTGGCGGTATTGCCCAAGCGGTATTGGGTGGAGATCAACGAGCGGCTGGTGCCCTTCGGCAAATGGATCTGCACCGGCGACCGGCCGCGCTGCTCCACCTGCCCGCTCTTGTCGATGTGCGCGCGGGTGGGCGTCACGGAGTCGCGCTGAGGCGCAGCGATTGATGCAGATCCTGGCGGGGCGGCGGGCGCTTGGCTAGAACGGCGGCCAAGATTCCGCTTTTCGAGGCTCCGCGATGATCGTCTACGCCCTGCACTGCGCCTGCGGCCATGATTTCGACCAGTGGTTCGACAACATGGCCGATTACGACGCCAAGAAGACCGCCGGCATCCCCTGCCCCTCCTGCGGCGGCACGGAGGTCACCAAGGCCATCATGGCACCGCGCGTCGGCAAGTCCCAGCCGGCGCCGGCACCCGCCTGCGCGACCGGCGGCTGCGGCGGGGGCGGCTGTCCGATGATGATGTGAGGGGAGGTTCGGCGTCGGGTTGCCCCCTCCCTCCCACGGCTGCGCCGCGGGTCCCTCCCTCCCCCGCTTCGCGGGAGAGGGGGAGATTTGCTTAGAGGCGGCAGTCCCCTCTCCCGCGATCGGACCGGCCGAGGGCGGGGGAGGGTTAGGGTGGGGGCAAAGCTCAGCGCCGCCGCGCCTCCGCCGTCAAGCGCGGTTCGATGGTCAGTTCCTCCCGGCGGCGGGGAGAGCCGAAGCTCGGCTCAACCCGCGACTCGCGCGGCCGGTCGTCGCCGGCGGGGGTGCGGCTCAGCGGATCGACACCGCGCCCGCTGCGCCACCAGGCGAAGCCGACGCCACCCAGCGTCACCGCGAGCAGTCCGGCCACACCGGCGCGCGCCGCGTTCGACTGCCACAGCGACGTGCCGCCGCCGACCGCCACCGGTTCCTCCACCGGGGCCGGCTTGCCATCCGGGGTCGTCGCCGCCACCGTCCCGCGGGGAGCCGCCTGCGGAGCCGGCCCTTCGGCGGCACCGGCCGACGGACGCGCCGCGCCCTGAGGCGCCGCACTGGGCGCGACCGCATTGGAAGCCGCCGCCGGTGCCGAGGGGCGCGGAGCCGCGGCCGGAGCGCTGTGGCCGGTGGAAGAGGAAGTCGACGGGGAGGACGGCGCCGAAACCGGCGCGCCGCCGAACTGGGCCATGCCGCCGACGCTCTCGCTGCCGGATTCGACCCGGCCGGTGGGGGCGGCGCGCGGCGCCACCTCCTTGTCCTGGCGGGTCTGGCCGACCTGGCTCTTGGACAGGCTGCCCATGGTGGGAGCGGCCTTCTTCTCGCGCTCGCCCATCATCTTGTTGATGGTGGCCTGATCGAGGTTGCCGGTGGCCGGCAGGCCGACCGACTTCTGATAGGCGCTGAGCGAGGACCGCGTTTCCGGCGTCATCTGGCCCTTGGCGCGGCCGCCGATGTTGTAGCCCTTGTCCTTCAGGAAGGTCTGCGCCCACTGGATATCGGCCGTCGATGCCTCCGCCCGTGCGGAACCCGGCGTTCCGAGCGCAAGACCCGACACCACCACTGCAACAGCCGCCACCGCGGCGCCACCACGCACCCGCCGCGAAATCTCAGACATCGCCTTATCCCTCCGTCCGTGACGCCAGACCGATTTCAGAGCCACGACACTTCCCCCGAATCGGGGACATGGATCGTGTTACCAGATTGCACCGCTTTTCCGGCGGCGATTTTTGTGCGTCTGCGTTGTCCGCCACGCAGCGTTGCCGAAAAGGCGCGTTCCCGGAAATGGTGTGCGAAAATGGATCGGAAAAGGCCGGACGTGGTAGCGTCAATTCGGGGGCAACACATGGAATGCAGGGGCGCCATGACCGGGTTCGAAAACGCATCTCCGTGGGTAGGACCGAGGGCAAGACCGGGGATCGGGCCGGCGGTCGCCGTCTGCGTCGTGACCACCGTCTTCCTGCTGTCGGGCTGCGGCAGCCCGCCGGCCTACCGCGAGTGGACCGCCAGCCCCGACGTGCCGACCATCGCCTACGACGAGTGCACCGAGCAGGTGGACCACACCATGCGCCTGCGCGGCTACCCCCTGCGCCCGCTGCCGGAAACGCCGCAGTACGGCTACCGCAAGGAAATCTTCGCGCTGTGCATGCGCCGCAAGGGCTACGCGACGGAGTGACCCTCCACCGTCCGCCCCTTTATCTCCCACCGGCGAAATGCAGGTAGGCCAGGGCGCCCGCCAACGTGCCGATCAGGATCACCGCAAGATAGACCCGCAGCGGCAAAGCCACCGGTTCCGCCGCCTTGCGCCTGCGCCCCGGTTTGGCGGCCGCCGCCGGCTTCGCCCCAGGACGGACGCGTCCTCCCTTTGCCGGCCCCTTGGTGGGGTCGTACAGCTCGATCAGCGTCCAGTTGAACTCCATGCCCTCATAGGCGGAGTCGGCGTTGTAATCGAGCTGGATCAGCCGGAAATAAGCCCGCGGGTTGATGCCCACCATCTGGTCGAAGCGTGCCTTGGCGTGGGCAAGCTCCTCCCCCACCTCCAGCGTCTTCCACCCCTTGCCGCGCGCCTTCTGGATAGCGAATCGGGTCGGCTGGGACGGGCGCGGGGTCGGCATGGGCGGCAGTCTATCGCCACACTCAGCGCAGCGGAACCGCGTTGTTGCGGATGACCGAGGCGTACCAGTCGTAGCTGGCCTTCGGCTTGCGGGCCATCGACTCCCGGTCGACCTGGACCAGCCCGAACTTGCGGCGGTAGCCCTCCGACCACTCGAAATTGTCCAACAGAGTCCAGGCCATATAGCCCTTCAGGTTGCAACCCTCGTCGATCGCCTTCGCCGCGGCCAGCAGATGGTCGCGCAGGTAGCCGATGCGGTCGCGGTCCTCCACCCGGCCGCTCGGGGCCACCGTATCGGGATAGTCGGCGCCGTTCTCCGCCACATAGACCGGCGGGTTGCCGTATTTCTCCTGCAGTTCGGCCAGGATCTCGGTCAGGCCGTCCGGCTCCACCGGCCATTCCATGCCGGTCTTGCGCGTGCCCTCGGGCGCCGAGCCGTATCCGGTGCCGAACAGCCCCTGCGGATCGGGCTGCTGGTGCATGCGGCTGTAATAGTTGACGCCGAGAAAGTCGACCGGCTGCTTGATGCGCTCCAGGTCGCCGGACTTGGCGATGCGGGCGAAATCCGCCTCCAGCTGTGCCGGGAAGCGGCCCTTGAACAGCGGGTCCAGGCAGGAGCGGTTCCACACCGCGTCCCACATCAGCGACGCCGGATAGTTCGAATCGAGTCCCCCCACCGGCCAGGACGGCTGCAGCGACAGAACGGTGCCGAGCTGCCAGTTCCGGCCGCCCACCTGCCGCAGCGCGGCCAGCGCGGTGCCCTGGGCGAGGTTCTGGTGATGGATGGCCTTCAGGCAGTTGTCGCGGCCGGTCAACCCCGGCGCATGGCCGCCGGTGCCGTGGCCGAAGATGGCGACCACCGACGGCTCGTTCAGCATCACCCAGTTCTTGGCGCGGTCGCCCAGCCGGGCGGTGACCGCCAGCGCATAGTCGGTGAACCAGCCGGCGATGTCGCGGTTGGTCCAGCCGCCGCGGTCCTGCAGGGCCTGGGGCAAATCCCAGTGGAACAGGCAGGGCCAGGGCTGGATGCCCTTCGCCAGCAGCGCGTCGGTCAGCCGGTCGTAGAAGTCGAGCCCCTTGGCATTCACGGCGCCCGTGCCCTGCGGCATCACCCGCGGCCAGGCGATGGAGAAGCGGTAGGCCTTCATGCCGGCCCGCGCCATCAACTCCACATCCTCGGCATAGCGGTGGTAGTGGTCGCAGGCGACGTCGCCGGTGTCGCCGTTGGCGATCCGCCCGAAGGAATGGCTGTAGGTGTCCCAGACGCTGGGGCCGCGCCCATCCTCCGCCACCGCCCCTTCGATCTGGTAGCTGGAGGTGGAGACGCCCCACAGGAACCCATCGGGGAAGGCGATCGTCCGGGGGGCCGAGTCGGGGGCCGCCTGCACGCCCTCGCGGGTCAGTGCAGCCATCGCGCCGCCGCCGGCCGCCGCGGCCGCCGTCACCTTCAGGGCCGTCTTCAGGAAACTCCGCCGCCGCATCGCCCGCATCTCCGCTCCGCCGCCCAACCGGGCTGTGGCCGTCCGTCGCCGCGCACTGTATGCGGTCCAACGGCTTTGGCAACCGGGTGATTACCCGCATCGCCGATTCTTCCGGGGCACCGCCCCCCGCGACATCACAACCCACACATCATATCCATGACATCGCATCCAAGGGCGGCCATAGGCGCGGCGCCCATCGCGGTCTATATTGGCGCCATGCACGATCTCTTCCCCATCCTGATGGTCCTGGCGATGCTGGCTGTGGTCGGCTCGCTCTTCGTCGGCCTCTTCTTCATGGCCCGCGGCGGCAGGGGCGACCCGCGCCGTTCCAACAAGGCTATGCGCCTGCGCGTGATCCTGCAGGGCGCAGCCTTGCTGCTGTTCGTTCTCGCCATCCTGACCAAAGGCTGACGGTTTCCATGGTAAAGCTGACCAAGATCTACACGCGCGGCGGCGATGCCGGCGAAACCTCGCTCGGCGACGGCAGCCGGGTGCCGAAGCACGACCGCCGCGTCGCCGCCTACGGCACGGTGGACGAGGCGAACGCCGTCATCGGCATGGCGCGCCTCCATACCAATGACTGGCCGGAGGCCGACGCGATGCTCGGCCGCATCCAGAACGACCTGTTCGACCTGGGCGCCGACCTCTGCACGCCGGAGGAGGAGGCGCCGAAATACCCGCCGCTGCGCATCGTGCAGGCCCAGGTCGACCGGTTGGAGGCGGAGATCGACGCGATGAACGCCGGTCTGGCGCCGCTGACCTCCTTCATCCTTCCCGGCGGCTCTGCGGCCGCCGCGCACCTGCATCTGGCGCGCACCGTGGTGCGGCGGGCGGAACGGTTGATGACCGATCTGGCGCGCCACGAACCGGTGACGCTTGCGGCGCTGAAATACGTCAACCGGCTGTCGGACCACCTGTTCGTCCTGAGCCGGGTGGTGAACCGCAACGGGGCGGACGACATCCTGTGGGTTCCCGGCGCCAACCGGTGAGAGCCGGCCACCTAATCCGGCCTGCGCCGCCGCCGGCGCTTCCGGGGCTTCTGGCGCGTCATTGACAGTGGTAATGCCAGATCCTATGGTCCGTTCGCAACCACAGCAATTTTCGCGGTGTTCGCCGTAATGGGCGCGCGCTCAGCAGCCAGGGTGAGTTATGAAAGTCCTCGTCCCCGTTAAGCGAGTGGTCGACTACAACGTGAAGATCCGCGTCAAGGCGGATGGCAGCGGCGTCGAGACCGCCAACGTGAAGATGAGCATGAACCCCTTCGACGAGATCGCCGTCGAAGAGGCGGTGCGCCTGAAGGAGGCCGGCAAGGCGACCGAGATCGTCGTCGTTTCCGTTGGCCCGACCCAGGCGCAGGAGACGCTGCGCACCGCTCTCGCCATGGGTGCCGACCGCGCCATCCTGGTGCAGACCGACGTGACGACCGAACCGCTGGCCGTCGCCAAGGTCCTCAAGGCCCTGGTCGAGAAGGAGGCCCCCGGCCTCGTCATCCTCGGCAAGCAGGCGATCGACGACGACTGCAACCAGACCGGCCAGATGCTGGCCGCCCTGCTCGGCTGGGGCCAGGGCACCTTCGCCTCGAAGGTCGTGGCCGGCGACGGCACGGTCGCGGTCACCCGCGAGATCGACGGCGGCCTGGAGACGGTGGAGCTGAAGCTTCCGGCGGTGGTCACCGCCGACCTGCGCCTCAACGAGCCGCGTTATGCTTCGCTGCCGAACATCATGAAGGCGAAGAAGAAGCCGCTGGAGACCATCACCCCGGACAGCCTGGGCGTCGACGTCGCCCCGCGCCTGAAGACGGTGAAGGTTGCCGAGCCGGCGAAGCGTCAGGCCGGCATCAAGGTGCCGGACGTCGCCGCACTGGTCGACAAGCTCAAGAACGATGCGCGCGTGATCTGAGGGGGATGAACTGACCATGGCCAACATTCTCGTCATCGCGGAACATGACGGCGCCTCGCTGAAGCCCGCCACGCTGAACGCCGTCACCGCCGCCTCCAAGATCGGTGGTGACATCCACATCCTGGTCGCCGGCAAGGGCGCGCAGGCTGCCGCCGAGGCAGCAGCGAAGGTCGCCGGCGTCGCCAAGGTGCTGCTGGCCGACGATGCGGCCTATGAGCACCAGCTGCCGGAAGACGTCGCCCCGCTGGTGGTTTCCGTTGCCAAAGGCGGCTACGGCCATGTGCTGGCCGGTGCCACCTCGGTCGGCAAGAACCTTCTGCCGCGCGTCGCCGCCTTGCTGGACGTCGCCGCCATCTCCGACATCACCGCCGTCGTCTCCGCCGATATTTTCGAGCGGCCGATCTATGCCGGCAACGCGATTGCCACCGTGCAGTCGGGCGATGCGGTGAAGGTCATCACCGTCCGCACCACCGCCTTCGAGACCGCCGCCGCCGAAGGCGGTTCGGCCTCGGTCGAGAAGGTCGCGGGCGCCGGTGCCGCCGGCCTGTCGAGCTTCGTCTCGGCCGAACTGACCAAGTCGGAGCGTCCGGAACTGACCGCCGCCCGCGTGGTGGTGTCGGGTGGCCGCGGCATGCAGTCGGGCGAGAATTTCCCCATGCTGGAGGCTCTGGCCGACAAGCTGGGTGCCGCGGTGGGCGCCAGCCGCGCCGCCGTGGACGCGGGCTTCGTGCCGAACGATTATCAGGTCGGGCAAACCGGCAAGATCGTGGCGCCCGAGCTGTACATCGCCGTCGGCATCTCCGGTGCGATCCAGCACCTCGCCGGCATGAAGGACAGCAAGGTGATCGTCGCGATCAACAAGGATGAGGAAGCGCCCATCTTCCAGGTCGCCGATTACGGCCTCGTCGCGGACCTGTTCAAGGCCGTGCCGGAGCTGACGGCCGAGTTGGACAAGGCGCGCTGATCCGGATCGCGGTCGAGGGGGAAGCTCCCCTCGACCGCGGCCTTTCTACCCACATCCTTCGCGGGACAGCCCCCATGACCACGATCAAGAAGATTGGCATCATCGGTGCCGGCCAGATGGGCAGCGGTATCGCCCAGGTCTGTGCCCAGGCCGGCTATGATGTCGTCCTGTCCGACATCAGCGACGCGGTCCTGGAAAAGGCGCTCGCCAACATCGGCCGGAATTACGACCGCCAGATCCAGAAGGGCAAGCTGGAAGAGGCGGAGAAGACCGCCGCCCTCGGCCGCATCGTCACCGGCACCGACCTGTCGGTGTTCGGCGAGTCCGATCTGGTGATCGAGGCCGCAACCGAGAACGAGGCGCTGAAGCGCGACCTGCTGAAGAAGCTGGTCCCGCATCTGAAGCCGGAGGCGCTGATCGCGACGAACACCTCGTCGATCTCGATCACACGCCTGGCCGCGGCGACCGACCGTCCGGCCAAGTTCATGGGCATGCACTTCATGAACCCGGTGCCGGTGATGCAGCTGGTCGAGCTGATCCGCGGCATCGCGACCGACGAGCCGACCTTCAACGCCATCAAGGAACTGACTCTCGCCATCGGCAAGACCGCCGCGGTGGCCGAGGATTTCCCGGCCTTCATCGTCAACCGCATCCTGCTGCCGATGATCAACGAAGCCGTCTACACCCTTTATGAGGGCGTCGGCGGCGTCGAGGCCATCGACACCGCGCTGAAGCTGGGCGCCAACCACCCGATGGGCCCGCTGGAACTGGCCGACTTCATCGGCCTTGATACCTGTCTGGCGGTGATGCAGGTGCTGTACGAAGGCCTTGCCGACAGCAAGTACCGCCCCTGCCCGCTGCTGGTGAAGTATGTCGAGGCCGGCTGGATCGGCAAGAAATACGGCCGCGGATTCTACGACTACTCGCAGACGCCGCCGGTCCCGACGCGCTGAGGACTGTTTGCGGGGGCTTCTTTGTTGAGAAGTGGCTGGCTGACGATGCCCCCACCCTGACCCTCCCCCGCTCTCAGCGGACCTACGGTCCGCCTGCCGCGTCAGCACAAAGCGGAGCTTTGTGCGAGAGCTGGGCGGGGGAGGGGATTGATGCTTATTCGGGAAGGTGGCGGCAGTCCCTCCCCCGCCCAGCGGGGGAGGTTAGGTGGGGGTCTAACGTCTCCGTAAAGACACTATCTCCCCCTCACTTCGGCAGCGCATAGGCGATCACCGAATCGCCTCCCTTGGTCCCCAGCGAGCCGTGCCCGCCGGCGACCACCAGCACATATTGCCGGCCGTCCTCGCCCCGGTAGGTCATCGGCGTCGCCTGGCCGCCGGCCGGGAGGCGGCTTTCCCACAGCTGCCTGCCGTTGGACACGTCATAGGCCCGCACATAATAGTCGATGGTGCCGGACAGGAAGGCCACGCCTCCCGCCGTCATGATCGGGCCGCCCAGGTTGGGCACGCCCATGCGGAAGGGCAGCGGGATCGGCGAGGCGTCGCGGGTCGTGCCGTTCTTGTGCTTCCACACGACCTTGCCGGTCGTCAGGTCGGCCGCGGCGACATAACCCCAGGGCGGCGCCTGGCAGGGCAGCCCCAGCACCGAAACGAAGGGTGCCAGCTTCACCGCATAGGGCGCGCCGAAATTCTCGTTCAGCGCCGGCAGGCTGAATTCCGGCCGCTCGCCGCCCTGGACATACAAATCCTTGTCGTTCCGGCGCGGCACCAGCTGCGAGACGAAGGCGAGATAGGTCGGAGTGGTGAAGGCGATCTGGCGCTGCGGATCGACCGCGACGCCGCCCCAGTTGAAGACGCCGAAATTGCCGGGATAGACCAGCGACCCCTGCAGTGACGGCGGCGTGTAGCGCCCCTCGTAGCGCAGCCGCTTCAGCGCGATGCGGCAGGCGAGCTGGTCGAACATCGTCGCCCCCCACATGTCCGCTCCGCCCAGCGGCGGCGGGTCGAAGGACAGGGCGGAAACCGGCTGGGTCGGGGCGGTGTGGTCGCCCTCCGCGGCACCTTGCGGCGCCGGCTTCTCGGTCACCGGCAACACCGGCTGGCCGGTGCGGCGGTCCAGCACGAACAGTTCTCCCTGCTTGGTCGGCTGGACCAGGGCCGGCACGGTCTGTCCGTTCACCGTCAGGTCGATCAGGCTGGGCTGGGCGGGCACGTCGTAGTCCCACAGATCGTGATGCACGGTCTGGAAGACCCAGCGCACCTGCCCCGTCGCCAGATCGAGCGCCACGACGGAGGAGGAGAAGCGCTCCACCTCCGGACTGCGGTTGCCGCCGAACTGGTCGGGCGGCTGGTTGCCCAGCGGCACATAGACCATGCCCAGCGCCTCGTCCACGCTGGAGATCGACCAGCTGTTGGGCGAATTGACGGTGTAGGTCTGTCCCTCCGCGATCGGCGCGGTCTGGTCGGGCCTGGCCGAGTCCCAGTTCCAAACCAGATGGCCATCATTCACGTCGAAGGCACGGATGACGCCCGACTGCTCCTTGGTCGACACATTGTCCAGCACCGTGCCGCCGACGATGATCAGGTTGGCCGTCACCACCGGCGGCGAGGTCGAATAATAGGCGCCGGGCCGGACATTCGGCATGTTGGCCCACAGGTTGATCTCGCCGCTCTGCCCGAAACCGGTGCAGATCGACCCGTCCTCCGGGTTCAGCGCCACCAGACGCCCATCGGCGGTCGGCATGAACAGCTTGGCGGCGCACGCACCCGCGGTTGCATTGGCGGACGCTTGCGGAGCCGGATGGTAGGACAGGCCGCGGCAGGTCAGGTGCTGCAACGCCAACTGCTTGGGATCGATCTGCAGGTCGCGGCGCCACACCTCCTTGCCTGTGGTCGCGTCCAGCGCGATGACGAGTTGGTGAGGCGAGCACAGGAACAGCCGGTTGCCGAACTTCAGCGGCGTCACCTCGAAGGTGGTTTCCTTCGGATCGCCGGGTCGGCCGCGAAGGTCGCCGGTTTGATAGGTCCAGGCGACCTCCAGCTTGTCGGCATTCTCCGGCGTGATGCCGGTCAGCGGCGAATAGCGCTGGCCGTAGCCGGTGCGGCCATAGGCATGCCATTCACCGTCGGGAATCGCCGGGCCGGGACCGGCAGCCGGAGTTCCGGCCGATGCGGTCTGCTGCCGCGCCGGCAAGGTTCCGTCGATGCGGTGCGGGTCGGTGAACCAGGACGCGACGGCGACC
Source organism: Azospirillum largimobile (assembly GCF_977007025.2). NCBI lineage: Bacteria > Pseudomonadati > Pseudomonadota > Alphaproteobacteria > Rhodospirillales > Azospirillaceae > Azospirillum > Azospirillum largimobile. The sequence continues at coordinate 144,871 of NZ_CDRMUA020000006.1, read as the reverse complement.
AGCAGCACGACCGCCAGCGACGCGGCCAGCGGAATGCCGGAACCGCGGAAGACCCCCACCGGATAGGCGCCGGGCGCGGGCACGCCGGCCATCGGTTGCCGTTCGCCCAGGTGGCGGGTGATCCAGGGCATCAGCAGCAGGAACCCGACCACCGCGATCACGTCGCCGCGCGCCGCCAGCGGCCACCAGTCCAGCCCCGCTTCCCACAAGGCCCATACCAGCGTGCCGATCACCAGCAGCGCGTAGACCGTCAACGCCGCGGGCGACCGCTTCACCAGCAGAAGGGCCGTGACCAGGAACAGGATGCCGGCGACGGCATAGTACCAGGACCCGCCCAGCAGGATCAGCCAAAGGCCGCCGCCCAGCGACCCGAGCCCCAATATTGCCAGCAGAATTGTCATCGCCCACAGGGCGACGCTTCGCTCGGTTTTTTTCATGGCACGTCCTCAACCAAAATCCTTTCCGATCCCAACGAACGGGGGCGGAGTTGGTTGCGACATGTCTAAGCGATGGGTGCCATTCGCTACGTATCGCTGCCCATCCGGCAAAGCTTCGGAACGCGGAGCGCGCCACTTTTGTTGAACGGCGAAAGATCCTGGAATCTGCCAAACGGAGGCCGCCATGCGCATGCACCGCCATCCCTGGAGCGAGGAGTTCGCCAAGATGAGCCCGGAGGCGCGTTACCGCGGCGTCGGCCCGCGCAATTACCGCCGGTCCGACGAACGCATTCTGGAAGACATCAACGAACGCCTGACCGACGATCACCACATCGACGCCTCCGACGTCGGGGTGAAGGTGGAGGGCGGCGAGGTGACTCTGTCCGGCACCGTCGCCGACCGCGCCGCCCGCCGCCGGGCGGAAGACATCGCGGAAAGCGTGTCGGGCGTCGGCCATGTGCAGAACGACCTGCGCGTCGCCAGCCGGAACGCGCCGGGCCAGACCACGACCGTCGGCCTCGGTGAGCGGGTCGAGCCGGCCGCTCCGCAGGGCGAGGGCAGCGTGACCGGCCCCGGCGCCCCGGCGCGGGACGCCATGGTGGCGGCGCTCGACAACAGTTCCATGGTGCTGGGCAAGCAGCCGCTGCCGGAGGATGACACGCTGCGCCGCAACGACGCCATGGCCGGCACCGCCGGGCGGGACCGCCGCTGAGCCATGACCGGATCAGGGTGGGCGTTTCCGCCCCCCTGCACCGGATGCGCTGCTGCCCTGCGCGGGCATTCGGATGACCTGGGAGGGTGCTTAACACTCGGTTAACCGGTGGGGATCATTGTCCCGCAGCAAATCGAGTATCCCCTCTCAAGCCTTCCTGAAACAGAGCAGCTGCCATCATGGGCAACAAGACCATCAAGCTTTCCGACAAGGGCGGTTACCGCGACGTCGCCCTGGAACAATTGCCGCGCAATGTCCGCGCCGCGGTGACCGACCTGTCGACCAAGAATCCGGTCGCCGACATCATCGTCGACCAGTCCGGCATGCTGTACCGCATCCACCTGTCGGCGCCGGCCAACATGTATGTAGACGTGCTGGCCGTCGCCTGAGGCGCCGCCGCACCATCCGGTTTTTCGGCCAATCGCTCCGGAAGGGCGGCCTGCAGCTATTGCAGCCGCCCTTCGTCGTTCCGGCCCTCCAGCCGCGCCAGCGCCCGGTTCAGCAGCCGGGGCGGCAGCATGGCCACCGCGCCGTCGCGCACCGCGCGCACATCCTCCGGGTCGAGCCCGGTGACGGCGGCCAGTTGCCGGTCATCCAGCCCGCGGTCTTCCGCCAGCAGCGTTATCCATCCCGCCAATGTGCGGGCCTGGGCCAATCCCGCCCGGTCGTTGAACCACAGGGCACCGCCCGGTCGGCCAATCGGCGTTGCGTTTTCGAAAGGCATATCGGGATCGAACGACGTCATGGACGCACCTCCCCTCAGCAGTTTCTTTCGCGGTCGCAGCAAATTCCCACCGCTTCGCAGCGGATCTTGTTTTCCTTCATTTATGAAGTCTGCCGATCTCTTCCAGAGGGTGGTAGGCAGTATTCGGCACCACCAACGCTCTTTTCTCCGTCTTTTTGCGTTGCAGTATGACCAAAAGTCGGTGACGGGTCGCCTTTCCGGGATTCTTTGAAACTGTCTTCGCGGGCCGGGGGCTAGGGCCGGGTGGCGGCTTCGGCGTATAACCGGTGCCATCATCCCGAATCCTCGGCCCGAACCCTCTGCAGTCCGGAATCCAGATGCCCGTCTCCCCGTCCTCCCCGTCGCCGCTGTCCGGGCCGGCCCTTCTCGAGCGCATCGACGCGCTGGCGGCGATCAGCGCGGAAGAGGGACGCCTGTCGCGCCTCTACCTGACGCCGGAACACCGCCGCGCCAACGATCTCGTCGCGCAGTGGATGACGGCGGCAGGGATGGCGGTGCGGGAGGATGCCGTCGGCAACATCATCGGCCGCTACGAGGGCGACCGGCCGGGCCTGCCGGCGCTGCTGATCGGCTCCCACCTCGACACCGTGCGGGATGCCGGGCGCTATGACGGCATGCTGGGCGTGCTGACCGGCATCGCCGTGGTGGCGGCTCTGCACACCCGCGGCCGCCGCCTTCCCTTCGCCGTCGAGGTGATCGGCTTCGGCGACGAGGAGGGCACGCGCTTCCAGTCCACGCTGATCGGCAGCCGCGCCATCGCCGGCACCTTCGACCCGGCGGTTCTGGAGACGCGCGATGCCGCCGGCATGCGGCTGGCCGATGCGATGACCGCCTTCGGGCTCGATCCCGCCGCCTGGGCCACTGCCGCCTATGAGCCGCAAGCCGTCCTGGCCTATGTGGAACTGCACATCGAACAGGGGCCGGTGCTGGAGGCGCTGGGCCGCCCGGTCGGCGTGGTCACCGCCATCGCCGGCGCCACCCGGCTGGCGGTGAGGGTGGAGGGCATGGCCGGGCATGCCGGCACCGTGCCGATGACCCTACGCCGCGACGCGCTGGCCGCTGCGGCCGAGATGATCCTGGCGGTGGAACAGCTCTGCTCGGGACAGGAACGGCTGGTCGGCACCGTCGGCCGGATCGAGGCGTCGCCCGGCGCCACCAACGTCATCCCCGGCAAGGTCCGCTTCACCATCGACCTGCGGGCCGACCGCGACCCCCTGCGGCTGGAGCGGGTCGGCGCCGTCCGCGCCCGGCTGGAGGCCATCGCCGATGCCCGCGGCGTCGCCATCGGCTTCGAGACCCTGCATGAAAGCCCGGCCGTCGCCTGCCACCCGGCGCTGATGGCGCAGTTCGCCGCCGCGGCATCCGCCGAAGGACTGGACGCGCCGGAACTGCCGAGCGGCGCCGGCCACGACGCCATGGCGGTGGCGGCGCTGACCGACATCGCCATGCTGTTCGTGCGCTGCGAACGCGGCATCTCGCACAATCCGGCCGAACGCATCACCGCCGCCGATGCCGAGGCTGGCGCCCGCGTGCTCGCCCGCTTCGTCGAAAACTTCCAGCCTGCAACCTCCCTTTCGTGACGGACCGCCTGCCATGACCGACCTGTCCCCCTCCCTCGCCGCCACCCTGGCCACCACACTGGCCACCACGCTGGACGAGGCGGTGAATGCCCGCTTCGACGAGGAGGTCCGTTTCCTGGCGGAGCTGGTGAAGGTGCCGTCCGACAATCCGCCCGGCGATTGCGCCCCCCACGCCGTCCGCGCCGCCGAACTGCTGGAGGCGATGGGCTTCACGGTCGAGCGCCATCCGGTGCCGGCCGAGTTGGTGCGGGCGAACGGCATGATCAGCGCCACCAATCTGGTCATCCGCCACCGCTTCGGCGACGGCCCTACCGTGGCGCTGAACGCCCATGGCGACGTGGTGCCGCCCGGCGAGGGCTGGTCGAGCGATCCCTATGGCGCGGAGATCCGCGACGGCGTGATGTATGGCCGCGGCGTGGCGGTATCGAAGTCGGACTTCGCCACCTATGCCTTCGCCCTGCAGGCCCTGATGGCGAGCAAGGCCGCGCTGAAGGGGACGGTCGAGCTGCACCTGACCTATGACGAGGAGGCCGGCGGCGAGATCGGTCCGAAATGGCTGCTCGACCAGGGCATTTCCAAGCCGGACTATGCAGTGTCGGCCAGCTTCGCATATTCGGTGGTGACCGGTCACAACGGCTGCCTGCATCTGGAGGTGCAGGTCGACGGCAAATCCGCCCATGCCGCCCGCCCCGACACCGGCCATGACGCGCTGGAGGCTGCGACCGGCATCCTGGCGGCCCTCTACGCCCACCGGCCGGAACTGGCGACCCGCCGCTCCAGCGTCGCCGGCATCACCCACCCGTCGCTGACCGTCGGGCTGATCCAGGGCGGCATCAACACCAACGTGGTCCCCGACCGCGTCACCTTCCGCCTCGACCGCCGCATGATCCCGGAAGAGAATCCGGCGGAGGTAGAGGCCGAACTGCGCGGATTGATCGAGCGCGCCGCCGCCGGGCGCGAGGGCATCCGGGTCACCATCCGCCGCATCCTGCTGGCCCGGCCCTTCCGCTCGGTCGGCGACGCGCCGCGGCTCGCCGCGCTGTTCGCGGCCCATGCGCAGGAGGTGTTGGGCGTTCCGGTCGGCCAGAACGGCATCCCGCTCTACACCGACGCCCGCCATTATTCGGAGGCCGGCATCCCCACCATCCTCTACGGCGCCGGCCCGCGCGACCTGCTGGAAGCCAACGGCCACCGCGCCGACGAAAAGCTGGTGCTGGAAGATCTGCGCAAGGCGACCCAGGTGGTTGCGCGGTCTCTGGCGGAACTGCTGGGGTGAATCGACGCCTGGTGCCGGGACGGCCGGAAGCTGGACAAATTCACGCGCGCTCTCTAACTTTCAGAGTCTACAGAGGGTGAATGACATGGACGCGATCAAGGTGTCCGACGCCGAATTCCAGCAGAACGTCGGCCGCTATCAGGACATTGCCTTGAGCCGGCCCGTCACCGTCACACGTGACGGACGGGAAAGCACGGTGCTGATCTCCACCGAGGAGTACCGCCGCCTGAAGCGCCGGGAGCGTCGGGTCATGGGGCCTGAGGACTTCACGGAAGCGGACATCGCTGCGCTCGAGGCCGCACGCGCCCCGGCCGATGCCGACGCATTTGACGACGAACTGACGCCGACATCGTAAAAGCCGTGCCTATTCCCAAATCCGGTCCCCGGCCTCGTCATCCGCTACAGCTATCTCTGGCGGGCAGAGTACCGACGTGGGCAGGAAGAAGGGGTCAAGAACCGTCCCTGCGCGGTGATCCTGACAACCATGACGGAGGAGGGGGATCGTTGCGTAACGGTACTGCCGATTACGCATTCCCCGCCGGCCGACCCGGCTCTGGCAATTGAGATCCCTGCGACGACGAAGTCCCGCCTCGGTCTCGACGCAGAACGGTCCTGGGTCGTGCTGGCGGAGGCCAACCGCTTTATCTGGCCCGGCCCCGACCTGCGTCCTGCCCGAGCGGACGATGCAGGAAGCGTAGCCTATGGGTTGCTGCCGACACGCTTCTTAAACGAACTCCGTCAGAAGTTCATCGCCCTCGTCAAGGCGCGCCGGGCGGGCATGGTGCAGCGGACGGAGTAAAGCCCGTCCCCCCTCTACCCCACCCGCTCCCCCGATGGCAGCCCTAGCCCCCAATCGGCCAAGCCGGAGGTGGCCGGATCGGTGGTGGCGGTGTCGAGGCTCGCCAGATGGCGGTCGATCAGCAGGTTCAGCCGGTCGCGCGCCTCCCACACCGTCAGGCTGTGGTCGGCGCGGTCGAGATAGACGAGTTCGATGCCGGCCAGGCCGTCCAGGGCGCGGCCGCCTTCGCCCAGATGCAGATAGAACTCGGCCAGGGTCATGTCGCCGCTGCTGTAGACCAGCAGAACCCGGCGGCCTTCCGCTGACAGGCGGCGGAACATGCGCAGCGCATGGCGGGTCAGGCCGGTACGGATCAGGACCTTGCGGACGAAGCGGCCGGCCAGACGCTTGGCCAGTCCCATCACCCGGGCGCGCTTGCGGAAGCTGGCGCGCAGCCGGGCCGGCTTCAGCGCCTCCAGCAGATATTCGGTGGTGGAGCGGAAGGCGACCGTCCGCATCAGCTCCGACACGGCGGTGCCGTCGCCCAGCTCGAACCGTCCGGGATTCAGCGCGATCTGCCCGACCACCCGGTTGTCGCCCAAACCGGCATGCAGGGCGGGTGTCCCGCCGGCACAGAGGCCGATGACGACGACCCGCGCATGCCCATGGGCTTGGAGCCAGTCCAGAGCCGCCCGCACGTCGCCGATCCCGTCCCGGTGGTAGAGCAGGTTGTCGGCGATGCCCGGCCGGCCGGGACTGTCGCCGATCCCCGCGGCGTCGATCCTGAGCGAGCAATAGCCGCGCGCCGCCAGACGGCGGGCCTGCACCACGGTCGCGCGTCCGGAGCCGACATGATGGGTGGCGCCGCTGTTCAGGAACAGGATGGCCGGCCGGCTGCCGGCCGGGTCGGCCAGGACCGGCGTGCAATAGATGCCGAACAGCTCCGGATCCTTGCCGAAGAAGACCGGCCGCTCCACCGCCGTCGTGGTCATCAGCCCGGCCGGGCGGTCCGGCGGCGGGGTCGCACCCATAGTGATCGGTCCGGCGGCGATCCAGCGCAGGACCGGGTCGAACACCGCGGCGGCCTGGGCGCGCTGCGGCTGCTGGACCATCTCCAACATGCCGCTGATGCCCATCGGCTCCGCCACCGCGCCCATCGCGCGCCAGCGGGCCGCCAGCTTCACCGGCGTCTTCGCATCCGGACGGTCGGCGATCAGGATGCGTGGAGCCGGCGGATTCGGCTGGTCGCAAGGGGCAAGACCGCTCAGCGCCAGTGCGGTCTCCGGTGTCAGCGGCATGCCGATCACGTTCAGCCAGGATGCGCGTTCCGGCGGTTCCGGGTTGCAGACCGGGCGCAGCACCATGGTGGCCAGCGTCTGCAACTCGCGCACCGCCTTGCGGCCGGAGGTGATCGGCGCCAGCAGCGCCAGCGCATCCACCCCCTGCCCCTCCTCCGCCAGTTCCAGCGCCGCAGCGGCGGCGAGCAGCGAGCCCAGGCGGAAGCCGACCAGGGCGAGTTCGGTGACGCCGGTATCCTCGCGCAGGCGGCGCACCGCCGCCTTGACGCCGTCCAGCCACGCGCGCACCCGGTCCGGCTCGCTGTCGTCACCGGCGGAATCGCCGGAGCCCGGATAGTCGAACCGCAAGGTCGGCAGCCCGGCGGCGGCCAGTTTCTCCGCAAAGGTCTTCCAGGCGCGGTGTACGCAGAGTTCCTCATGCCCGTAGGGGCCGCACAGCACCACCCCGCGCAGGCCCGGCGCCGGGTGTAGCCATCCGAAACAACCCTCGAACACCATCGGTGTCGGCTTCATGCGTCCCCCCTGTAACGGACGGGCGCCATCGCGTTCAGCGCATGGACCTCCCCATCCGGCACCCCATCGCCCGCGCCGGTACGCAGCCGCAGACGGACCACCCGCCCGACGCCGGGGGACAGGTGAAACCAGGCATCTTCCGCCCGGAACCGCCCGTCCTCCACATGCACCGAACAGGCAAGCCGCCGGGTCGCAAGCCGCAACGCCCAGTCGTCCCCCTGCCGCTCCACCACCGCAGTCAGGCCGAGATCCGCGCGCGGCAGCGAGCGACCCTTCGGGAAATAATGAGACTCATCAACTGGTTCCGCTTCCCTTTCGGCCAACAGCAATTGCGCCGACACCACATCGTGTGGGATCGGTCCAAACCTGTAGGTGTAAGTCGTGTCAAAAAAGCGGTCGGTCATCCCGGCGGCCGGCAGGGTGACCGCCGCCCGCGCCGGCAGCGTCACCGGCCGCTCCGCCTTCAGCACCGGAAGCGTCCCGTCGCGCCACGCCGTCAGCCGCAGCAGCGCCTCCACCGGCCGGGCGGTGTCGTTGATCAGATGCACGGCCAGCCCGTTCACCCCCTCGTCGGTCAGGATGACGCGCAACGGACGGAAGGCGCGTTTCAGCGCATACCAGGCCGGCTTCGGCGTGCCGTCGGCGGCGACGACGCCCCAGCCGGCGCCCGGCCAGGGGTCGCGCCATTGCCAGACCAGCCCGCCGGCGCAGCCGGACCCGGCACGCCGCCACTCGTCGAACACCGCCTGCATCACCTCCCCCGTCACCGCGCGGGACAGGCGGCGGTAGCGGTCGGGCTCCTCATGGCGCAGGCGTCGCGGATCGACGCCGTAGAGTGCCTCCAGATAATGCTCCCGCACATCCTCGAAGTCCCAGGAGGCGCCGGGATCGCGCGGCACCCGCTCCTTCCAGCGGGGATGATGGAGCGCCGGGACGCCGAGCGGGTCGTCCTCCGGCAGGTTGGCGAAAGCGAGGCATTCGCTGGCGAAGCGCACGTCGGCCCGCCGGGCATCCTCCAGCGGCCTCAGATAGGCGCCGACGCCGTAATAGTGGGTCACCCCGGCATTGGCGACGAAGGGCAGCGGCCCACCGCTGGGGGAGTTCGCAATCTGGATCAGGTCGGGCCGCCGCGCAGCCGTCTCCTCCGCAATCACTGCCGCCAGCGCTTCTTGCGTCCAGACGGCGCGGGGCAGGCCGAGCATGGCCGCCTGCTGTTCCATCTCGCTGCCGCCGCACAGCACGGCCAAGGAGGGGGAGGCCTGGGTGCGGTCGAGAAGCTGCGCCATCTCCGCCCGCACGCCGTCCAGGAAGGCCGGGTCGGTCGGGTAGTCGAAATTGGCGAGCATGGCATCCTGCCAGACCAGGATACCCAGTTCGTCGCACAGCTCGAAGAACGCGTCGCACTCATACAGCATGGTGCCGCCGACGCGGACCATGTTGGCGCCGGCCTCCCGCATCCGCCGCAGTTCGGGCTCATAGGCCGCGCGGTCGGCCGGCAGGCCGACCAGATCGACCGGCACCCAGCAGCCGCCGCGGCAGAACACCCGCTCGCCATTCACCAGCAGGGCGAAGCCGTTGCCGTCGGGTCCCCGGTCCACCGCCAGCGAACGGAAGCCGACGCGCCCCAGATCGACCTCCACGACGCCCCCCGGCGCGACGATGCGGGCGACCACGCCGTGCAGCACCGGTTCGCCATGGGTGTGCGGCCACCAGGGCTCCACCCCCGGCAAGGTCATGTCGGCGTGGAAGGCGTCGATGCCGTCGAACCGGAGCGGAGCCACCTGCCCGGCGACCTCCACCGAGCCGGTCATGCCTGCCCCATCCGCCTGCCGGGCGCCGTCCACCGTCAGGCGCAGCGACAGCCGACCGTCGCGCCCGTCATAGCCGCTGCGCAGGTCGGCGCCCAGCACACGGATGGGGCCGGTCTCCTCCACCAGCTCCACCGGGCGGTACGGGCCGACCGCATGGACCGGCGGGCACCAGCCCGGCATATGGCCCAGCAGGGTCGTGCGGACAAAGCGCAGCGTCGCCGGCTCGGCCAGCTTGGGCCGCCAGCGCGCACGGCCCTTCCTCGACGACGCCAGGGCTGCCAGCGCCGGATGCAGGGCGTGGAAGCGGATGGACAGCTCCGCCTCCCCGTTCAGCGTCACCGGCACCTCATGGGCGAGGAACATGCTGTCGGAGGTCAGGATACGCTCCCCGTCCAGCCGCACCTCCGCGATGGTGGCGAGGCCGTGGAAGCGCAAGTTGCGCGGACCCTGGCCGGTCAGCCGGGTGCGGTAGACGATATCCTTGTCATGCAGCGGAAGCGGATCGTCCAGCGACCACAGCCCGGCCGCCTGCAGGGCCTGCGCCGCGGTGCCGGGCACTGCGGCAGGCACTGTGGCCCCCACGGCGGCAGGCACGCCCTCCCCCGCGCTGCCGGGCGGCAGCAGGGTCAGGTCCCATCCCTCCGTCAGCGCGGTGATCCGCCGTCCCGTGACCGATCGGATGCGCGCCATCGCCGGTCACCCGTAATGCCGGGCCAGCGTGCCCAAGGCGGTGTCATAGGCCCGCTCCATCCGGTCGAAGCCGTCGGTCAGGTCGGGCGCCTTGCGCCGGGCCACCGTCCGGGCCAGCTGGAACTGCATCGCCTTGGCGCCCTCGGCGATAATCCGGCAGGCCTCCTCCGCCTCCGCGGGTCCGTCGAACCAGCGGGTGTGGGCGCCCAGCAGCTCGAAATTGGCGCCGAGCTGGCGCAGCAGGTTGAAGGCGTAGAGGTGGAAATACTCCATCGGCCGCGACAGCAGCCGGTCAAGATGCTCCGGGAAAGCGGCGCGGTAGGCCGCGATGGGGTTCGCCGCCGGCCGGCGCGCGAGGTGGCGGCGCAGAAGCGCCAGTGATGCGTCCATCAGCGCCCGGCCTTCCAGCGCCGGCTGGGCCGGTTTCACGAACTCCACATAGGGGAACAGCGGCCCGGCCGCCGCCGCTGCGACGCCGTCGTAATCGGCCCCATCCAGCCGGTGGAAACCGGCATTGTGGAAATAGTCCATCGTCCGCGCCGCCGGGTCGATGCGGACGATGCCGACCGTCGTCTTGACATGGGTGGTGCCATAGGAGGTGCCGCGGGTGTCCGGCAGATGGAAGCCATCGACCTCCACCAGAACCAGCCCGCCATCCGGACTGCGCCTCAGCTGCTCCGCCACATGGGCTTCGACGCTGTCGTAGATCGCCAGTTCCTGCACGCGCAGGCCGTACAGCGTCTCCAGATCCTCCAGCGGCACCTTGAAGAAGGTGAACTGGTCGCCTTCGAAATCCTGGGTGACGGTGAAGCCCAGCATAGCCAGCGGGTCGAGCCCGCGGGCGTGCAGCGCCTCGACCCACAGATCGACGTAGCAGTTGGTCTCCAGCCAGATCCGCTCGCCCAGATGCAGGGGATGGCGGTCGTGGCCGTCGGGCTGGTGCCGGGTCCACATGGCGCCCATCAGCCCCACAGCACCTTGCGGATCGCCGCCGGCCAGCCGGCCGGGTCGAAGCCGTGATGGCGGAACAGCGCAAGCGCCACGCGCTCCATCCCGAAGCCGACGCAGGCGGTGTGGGCAACGCCGCCGTCGGCGGTGCGGATGTCCCAGATATGGCCGAAATGGTCTTGGTGATAGTTGAAGCTGAGGCAGGCGGTCGGCTTCTCCGTGCTGGTGACGGGGATAAGCAACTCGAACTTCAGCTTCTGTTCGCGCTGGCTGCTCGACAGCATGGCGCCGGCCCGGCCGAAGAAGGGATCGTTGGCGACGTCGATGTCCAGCGGCACCTCCAGCGAGGCCATCATCGCGCGGCCGCGCTCCAGCCACCGCTCGCGGAACTCCACGACCTGCTCGGGCGTGCCGATGCGGATGTATTCGCGCATGCGGAACATCTGCATGCGGGCGGGGTCGATCGACGGCTCGTGCCGGAAGCAGTAGGAGAAGACGTCGATCAGCTTGCCGTCACCGGGCAGCGCGCCGCGCCGGGCGATGGTCGGATAGACAGGATAGCAGGCGGCCGGCGTCATCACCACGTCGGTCGCGACCTGATCCTCGGTCCAGTCCTGCCCCTCCTCCAGCCGGCGCAGCAGGGTGCGGTGCGCCTTCTCGTCGCCGCCGAAGCTGTGGATGGTGCCGGCCAGATGGGGAAAGCTCTTCAGATACTCGCTTTCCTCGAAATACCGGCGGTTCACGGCCGGCGGAAAACGCATCACCTCCGCACCGTCCTGCCCACCCCAGCGGGTGACCAGCGCGTCGAAGCGCTCCACCACCTCCTCGAACAGGCCGCTGCGGCCATAGAGGCCGTCCACGCCGGTGGGGATCAGCAGGCCGGCCGCCACCAGCTCGTCGCGATAGGCCGCCTGGGCCGCCCCGATGTCGACCATGTTCATTCGAATGGCCCCGACCCGTCCCGCTGGACGAGAAGCTGAGTGGCGATGTGCGACATGATGCGGTCGTTGCCGATCATGAGCGCGGCGGAATGGGCATCGCGCAGGTGGCGGCCCAGGCTGTAGGGCGTGTCGTTGCGGTAGCCGGCCAGCCCGCAGGTGCGGATCGCCGCCTCCACCACCTCGCGCACCAGTTCGGACGTGGTGACCTTCAGCGTTCCCATCGCGGTGGCGAAGGACAGGGTGGTGAGCAGTTCCGGCGAGCCGCAGGCCAGTTCGTACTGGCGGATGGCGGTCAGGATGACCGTCTTCATCTGCTGCAGCTTCGCCGTCGCCTCGGCCAGCCGCACCGCGCAGGCGGGGGTGGTGCCGGGCTTGCGCCTGGCCTCCGACCGGACGAAGGCGCGGGCGCGGCTGACCGCGTCGGCGGCGATGCCGAGCCAGGTGCTGCTCCACAGGATGTGGGTGACCGGCAGCATGGTCTGGGCCGACAGGTCGGCGTAGGGCAGCGGCAGGATCTGCTCGGTGACGCCCGACGCCTCCAGCCGGTAGCCGTCGGAGCAGGTGCCGCGCATCCCCATTGCATCCCACAGCGTGGTCTTCTCCAGCCGGTAATCGTCCCGGGTCAGCACCACCAGCACCTGATCCGACGACGGCGCCTCGGGATGGCGGCGGGCGGTGACCAGGATCACGTCCGACTGGTCGCCGTAGGAGATGACCGAGGCGTTCTTCGCCAAGGTGAAACGGCCGTCCCCGGCCCCCCGATCCGCCTCGACGGCGCAGACGCTGTTGCGGATGTCGCCGCCGGTCTCGGCCTCGGTCGTGGCGGAGCCGAGAAGCAGCTGTTCGGCCGCCATGCGCGCCATCAGCTCACGGTGCCAGCCGTTGCTGCCGTGATTGACCAGACAGGCGACCTGGATCTGGTGCATGGCATAGATCATGCCCGTGGCGGCGCAGCCCCGGGCCAGCGCATGGCAGGCCGCCGCCACCTCGAACAGCGAGGCGCCGCCGCCGCCGAGATCGGCCGGCACCATGGCGCCCAGCAACCGGTCCCGGCGCAAGGCGTCGAAGGCCTCGGCGGGGAAGCGGCTCTCCCGGTCCACCGCGTCGGCATGGCGCGCGGCGATCTCCGCCCCGATGGCGCGCGCGCGGGCCGAAAGGCTCGGAGCCGCGCCGGCCGGGGCGGCGTTCACGCCTCGCCCCCGTCGATCAGGCCACGCACCGCGTCGCGGATCGCCGCGATGCTCTCGAAGGTGCGGCGGTTCAGGAGCTTTTCCGGAAACTCGACGTCGAACTGCTCCTCCAGCCCCAGCATCAGACCGACACAACCATGAGAGGTAAGACCGGCGGCATAGAGATCGTCATCGACGGCGAGCCTGCCGGCATCGACCGCCAGTCCGCCACATTCGGCCAGGACCGAACGGATAGCGGCGATCATCCCGTCATCTGCACCGCCACCGGCGGTGGGGGGAAGCCCGGCACCCCCGGCCGCTTGGAGCGACGGGTTGGGGAAAGGCGGGCTGGCGTCCTGCGGCATTCTCGAAATCCCTCGGAAACTTGCTGATCCCAAGCTAGCCACGCCACCCCGGTGCTTCCACTCGGCATCGGTATGGCCGTCGGGCTATCCAAGTGATCGCTTTTTCTCCGGTAGGGGTAAGCACAGGGATAGCGTTGGTCGATGGTCCCGATGCCTTTGGTGTTGCCAGTTCGGACCATGACCCACCGGCCTAGGCCTGGGCTTGGCCGGCGGGGGATTTATGCAGCCGACGCCATCCCGACGGCGGTTGCCGAGTCCGAACGGATATATGACCCACGGGCAATACACTTTCTCGCCTGCGAAATTTTTCCACTACGGCCGCGCCGACATTCCATCTGATGGAATGACCTGTAATCTCTTTTCCTGTCAGTGGAAATTTAATTGACGGGAAATCCTCCGCTCGAAAACCATGCAGGAGCCGGTGTGACCGATCGCCGCAAGAACCTCTCGGTACTTGCAGAACCAAGATTGCATTCAATGCAGGCTTGCGGCCGATGGGAGCCGCCGGCGCCCGGGTGGAGCGCAGCCGCCGCCTCCGGGTGACAGCGATCACACCCGCCCCCACACTCGCCCCGAGGGGACCCGACGCCATGTCCACCACCGCATCTGCCCTCCCCCAGCACGTTTCAGGACCGTCCGGCAGCAATCCAAGCCTGGGCAACCGGCGCCGCCTCGGCGTCCGGGCGAAGCTGCTGCTGGCCTTCGCCGGCATGGCGGCGATGACGGTGGCGGCCAGCGCCGTCGGGCTGATGTCCTTTTCCGCCGTCGAACGGCCGATGGCGCAAATCGCCGACACCAGCCTGCCGGAAATGGAACTGGCGACCCGGCTGGCCGGCGAAAGCAGCCGCATCGCCACCGCCGCCCCGACCCTGGACGGCGCCGGAAGCCAGGAGGAACGCGAGCGCATCCAGGCCGACACGCGCGAACGCTCCCACGCCTTCCTGGCGCTGGTCGACGAGCTGGCCGGGCGCCGCCCGCAGGACCCGCTGCTGTCGGAGGTGCGGGATACCGGCAACGCCCTGATCGCCACGCTGGACCGCGTCAACGACGGGGTCGCCGCCCGCCTGTCCCTGCGCGACCGGCGCGAGGCTGCGTCGGCCCGGCTAGCCCAGGCCTATGACGGCTTCCTCAAGACGCTGGCGCCGCTGGTGGAGGGCGCCGGACAGTCCCTGCAGGACAAGGGCATGGCGCTGGACGGCGGAACCGACAGCGACATGGGGGCGCTGTCGGACGCGGTGCGGTCGATGATCGCGCTCTACGACCTGCGGGGCGGCATCGCCGCTGCGCTCGACGCCATGAACCGGTCCGGCACCGCGCCGGACGCCAAGACCATCGGCGAGCTGCAGCAGGCCTATCTGGAAGCCTCCTCCCAGGTGACGGGCACGCTCGGCACGCTGGGCGACCGGCTGCCAGTCGACATGGCCGGCAAGATCGACACGCTGTTCCTCTTCGGCTACGGCAAGGACAATGTCTTCGAACTGCGCCGGGCGGCGCTGGACGGCCCCAGCAACAGCGGCGGGAACAGCGGCGAGAACAGCGCCGGGGCGATTAACCGGCGGCTGGATGAAAGGCTGGGCGCGGCGCGGGCGCAGGCGGCCGGCCTGCTGGACGGGCTGAAGGCGCCGCTGCGCAAGGTGCAGAGCGACATCAAGCGCGCCAATTTCGACGTCCGCTCCCGCATCCAGGAGTCCACGCAGGATCTGCTGGGCCCCGGCCTGGACCGTTTCCGCACCTATCTGGAACTGTCGACCCACGGCACCGCCCTGGCCGGCGCGCTGAACGAAGCGGCGCAGGCCGCCGACGCCACCCGCCTGGCCCTGCTGGAAAAGCGCTTCATCACCGAGGCCATCGCGCTCGACCAGCGCATCGTCAAGCTCGCCGATACCGATAAGGGCGAAGGCGCCGAGGATGCCGCCGGCAACGAGGTCATCAGCGCCCTGGCCAAGGCGCTGGCCGCCTTCGGCCGGGGGGAAGACGGCATCGTTGCCCTGCGCCGGGCCGAACTGGCGGCCGTGGCCGACACAGGCCGGGTCCTGGCGGAGAACCGCCTGCTGTCCCAGAGCTTCGCCGCCACCGTCGACCGCCAGATCGCCGCCATGCGGGACGAGGCCAAGGCCGCCGTCGCCGGTACCGACGGCACCATCGCCGCCGGCCGAAACATGCTGATCCTGTTCGCCGTCGGCAGTCTGGTCGGCGCCGCGGCGCTGGCCTGGCTGGTGGTGGGACGCCACATCGTCGCCCGGCTCAGCGCGCTGTCCGACGCCATGCGGGCCATCGCGGCCGGCGACCTGAACGCATCAATCCCCGCCGCCGGCACCGACGAGATCGGCGACATGACCCGCGCGCTGATGGTCTTCCGCGACACCGCCAACGCCGCCCGCGAAGCCAACGCCCGCGCCGAGGCCGAACGCGGCCGTGCCGCCGGCGAGCGCCGCCGCGCCATGGTCGAGATGGCGGAGAATTTCGAGACCAGCGTCCGCGGCGTGCTGGACCGCGTGGCCCAGGCCGCCAGCGAGATGCAGGACATGGCCGAACGCATGACCCGCAGCGCCGACCTGACCGCCGGGGAGGCGACGACCGCCGCCGGCAGCTCCCAGCAGGCCGAAGGCAACGTCAAGGCGGTCGCCGCCGCGACGGAGGAGCTGTCGGCCTCCATCCAGGAGATCGGCAGCCAAGTCCACGCCTCCAGCCAGATCGCCCGCAAGGCGGCGGAAGAGGCCGAGCGCACCGACCGCACGGTGGAAGGGCTGGCCCAGACCGCCGGCCGCATCGGCGAGGTGATCGGGCTGATCCAGTCCATCGCCGGCCAGACCAACCTGCTGGCGCTGAACGCCACCATCGAAGCCGCCCGCGCCGGCGAGGCGGGAAAAGGCTTCGCCGTCGTCGCCAGCGAGGTGAAGGGGCTCGCCACCCAGACCGCGAAGGCGACGGAGGACATCTCCGCCCAAATCGCCGCGATGCAGTCGGTGACGCAGGAGGCTGTGGATGCCATCCGCTCCATCGCCGGCACCATCCGCGAGGTGAACGAGATCGCCGTCACCATCGCCGCCGCGGTGGAACAGCAGAGCGCGGCCACCCGCGAGATCGCCCGCAATGTGGGAGAGGCGGCGGACAGCACCCAGCATGTCCGCGGCAACATCGACTCCGTCGCCGACGCCGCGCGGGAGTCGGGCGAATCCGCCAACCGGGTGCTGTCGGCCTCCTCAACCGTGCAGGGCCAGCTGCGGACCCTGTCCGGCCAGGTCGATGCGCTGGTGGGAGAGATGCGGGCGGCCTGATGCGGGTACGGATGCCGAGGACGGGCTACGGCCCGTCCGCCAGCTCCCGCAGGGCGTCCACGTCGCAGTGGAAGCGGTTGGGCCGCATCTCGTTCAGCAGGCCCTGCCGCTTCAGTTCGGCGACGACGCGGCTTGCGGTCTCGGTGGTGATGCCCAGCACGGCGCCGACATCCTCCCGCCCGAAGAAATCGCATTCGCCCTGGTCGTCCACCAGGGTCAGGAACAGCCGTGCGACCCGCGCCCGCGCGCTGCCGGTGCCGAGTTCGACCAGGAAGGCGTCGGCGCGTTCCACCGCCTGATGCCAGCGCCGCATCAACTGCTGGTGCAGGTGCTGCGTCTCCTCCGACAGGCGCTGGATCACGGCGCGGGGGATGCGGCAGGTCAGGACCGGGTGGATGGCGATGGCGGTGTGGCGATAGGGTTCGCCCAGCGCCGCCTCGAGCCCGGCGGTGTCGCCGGTGCGTAAGAGCCGGACGATGCGCTGGCCGCCGTTGGGCAGATACTGCACCAGCTTCACCAGCCCGCCGCGCACGGTGAAGAGGGCCGTCGGCTCGTCGCCGACATGGTAGAGCGCCGCCCCCGGCGCCACCGTCATTTCGTCGATGGGCAGATGAATCAGGTTGAAATCGGATTCCGTCAGATCGGCGAAAAGCGCGGATTCCCTGATGCCGCACCCCCGGCAGTTCGCCAGCCCCCGCCACGCCGCGTTGATGCTGGTCTTCTTCACGTTCATGTCCATGGTTTTGCGGGGCGACGATGCTGTGGGTACGAACGGTGGTCGCCGGGCAGTGTGGCAGCTTTTTGGATGCGTTCCAAGGATGCGGCGATCAACGCCCGCATGAGGGAACCATCACGCCACGCTCTCCGTCACCGGCCGGGCTTCGCGCACCTCCTCGCGCAGGGTCACGGCGCCGTTGGTGCGTTCCAGGACCAGCTTGCGGCTGTGGTGGGCGCCGAGCCCCGCATGATGGCCGATGGTCAGCAGGGTGGCGTTCGGCAACTCCCGCTCCATCAGGGTCAGCAACTCCTCCTCGGCCGGGGGATCGAGGCTGTCGGTGGCGTCCTCCAGGAAAATCCAGTCCGGGCGGCGGATCAGCAGCCGGGCGAAGCCCAGCCGCTGGCGGTCGGGCACCGACAGCACCTCGTCCCAGCGGTCGGTGCTGTCCAGCCGGTCGACCAGATCGGGCAGACCGACGCTGACCAGCGCCTCCGACGCCCGGTCGTCCGCCACCGACGAGGCCGGGCCGGGATAGGCCAGCACCGCGCGCAGGCTGTCGTGCGGCAGATAGGGGCGTTCCGGCATGAAGAAGACGCGGGTGTGGGCCGGCAGGGTGATGCGCCCGCTGCCCCACGGCCACACGCCGGCCACGGCACGGAACAGGCGGATGGTCGCCGTCGCATCACCGCCGATCAGCACCCGGTCGCCCGGACGGACCTCCAGGTCGAAGGCATGGACGACGGCCGTGCCGTTCGGTTCGTCGATGGACACGCCGCTGAAGACCAGCGTGTGGTGCTCTTCGGAGCGCACGACCTGGATGTGGCCGTCCGGCACGTCGCAGACATCGCGGTCCAGCCGCACCAGCGCGTCGTGCAGGTTCAGCACGCGCTCCACCGAGGCCCGCCATTCGGCGACGCGCGGCAGGTTGTCGATCGGCCAGGACAGGGCGCCCACCGTCTGCTGGAAGGCCTGCGCTGTCTGCATCAGCACGCCGAGCGAGATGGTCCCGGCGATGTAGCGCGGGGCGGCGACCAGGATCGGGAAGGCGGCGGACAGCACCGAATAGCTGGCACTGAACACCATCATGTGGCTTAGCGCGCGGGTCTGCCCGGTCCAGCCGCGCACCACCCCGCCGAACAGCGAGGCGAGATGCCCGCGCTCCGCCGATTCCCCGTGCAGCAGCGCGATGGTCTGGCCGTTCTCGCGGATGCGGGCGAGCGCGAAGCGGAAATCCGCCTCATAGCCCTGGCGCCGGTTGACGGCATTGACCAGCGGCTGTCCGATCAGCATGGCGATGGTCGTGCCCATGGCGGCATAGAGCAGCGCCACGAACAGCAGATGACCCGGCACCGACAGCTCGGTTCCGAACAGCGTGAGCGACAGCGTGCCGGACAGCATCCACAGGATGTTGGTGAAGCTGATCAGAAGCAGCGCGCAATAGGTCAGTGAATGGCCGAGGTCGATCGCCATCTCCGCGGTGATGCGGATGTCCTCGGCGATGCGGCCGTCGGGGTTGTCATGCTCGCCCGGCATATAGGCGATCTGGTGGTGGCGGCCGCGGCGCAGCCAATCCTCCAGCAGCTTGCGGGTCAGCCAGTCGCGCCAGCCCATCTGCAGCCGGCGCTTCACCCGCAGGTGCAGCACGACGATGACGATGTTGTAGACGATGATCAGCCCGACCAGTCCGATCATGGTCAGGAACCGGTCCATGGAGCGCTGTTCGAGCGCGTCGAACAGCCGCTCGCTCCACAGATTGATCAGGACCGGGACCGACACCTGTCCGATCGTCAGCACGAACAGCGCCACGGTCAGCGCCCAGACGGTCACCCGTGACCGCCCGCGCCAGTAACCGCCCGCCAGGCGGAGGAAGCGGCGGGCGAAGCCGGGCGCACCGTCGCCGGTATTGGCATTCCCGGTTTTGCCGCCGCTGGTTTTGGCGCCTCTATCGTCGGTCATGTCGGCCATCCCGGGCCTCCGCCCTCAATCCCTTACCGTCCGTATTACTAACGAATAGGACGTGCTTGGACAAAAGTACAGGGGCAGGGGCGAAGAAAGGCTTAAAGCCTCCCCGTTCTCACAACCTCGGCGAGGAAGCGGTAGCTGTCCTTCGGCGTGCGTTCCAGCGTGTCGTAATCGACCCGCACGATGCCGAACCGCTTCGACAGGCCGAAGGCCCATTCGAAATTGTCGAGCAGGCTCCAGCACAGGTAGCCCTTGACGTTGCAGCCGTCCGCCAGCGCCTGCGCCACAGATTCCAGATGCTCGCGGTAATACAGCACCCGCTCCGCGTCATGGATCTGGCCGTCTGGCGTCACTACGTCGTCATAGGCGCAGCCGTTTTCCGCGATGTAGACGGCGGGGTTGCCGTAACCGGTGCGGAGCTCGGTCAGCAGGTCGTACAGCCCCTCCGGCTGCACCGGCCACGCCATGCCGGTCCAGCGCTGGCACTGCGCCTCGCCCCAGCCGACGTCGAAGGGCCGCCCCTCCTCATGCTTCATCGTCATGCGGGAGTAGTAGTTGATGCCCAGAAGGTCGATGGGATAGCGGATCGCCTCCTCGTCGCCGGGAAGCACGAAGTCCGCCATCTTGTCCGCCAGCAGCGCCGGGATCTGCCCGCGCATCAGCCCGTCCAGCGTCACCCGGTTCCACACCGCGTCCCAGCGGGCGGCGGCGGCCACATCCTCCGGCCGGTCGCTGTCGGGAACGGCGGGCTGCAGGTTCAGCACGGTGCCCAGCGTCAGGCCGGAATGCTCCGCCGCGATGGCGCGCAACGCCGCCCCCTGGGCCAGATTCTGGTGGTGCAGAGCGCGCAGGATGCCCTGCTCGCCCAGCTTGTGGCCGGGGGCATGCTCCCCCACCCCATAGCCGAAGATGGCGACCACGTTCGGCTCGTTCAGCATCATCCAGGTCTTGACCCGGTCGGCCAGCCGCGCGGTGACGATGCGGGCATAATCGGCGAAGGGACCGACGATCTCCCGCCCCTGCCAGCCGCCGGCATCCTCCAGCGGCTGCGGCAGGTCCCAATGGTAGAGGCAGGCCATCGGCGTGATCCCCGCCTCCAGCAGCCCATCGACCAGCCGGTCGTAGAAATCGAGGCCGCGCGTCTCCACCGCCCCGGTTCCCGTCGGCAGGATGCGGGGCCAGGCGATGGAGAAGCGGTAGCTGTCGAAGCCCGCCGCCTTCATCAGCGCGATGTCTTCCGGGAAGCGGTGATAGTGGTCGCAGGCGACGGCGGCGCTGCTGCCGTCCATGATGCGTCCATCAGCGGTGAAGGTATCCCACACGCAAGGGCCACGCCCGTCGGCATTGACCGCCCCTTCGATCTGGTAGGATGCGGTGGACGCACCCCAGCGGAAATCCGGCGGAAAACTCAGCGGCTTGGCATCGGCGGCCTGGGACACGGGCTGGCTGAAGCTGTCCATTCTTATCCTCCCACGGGGATGGTCGTTTTCCCCAGCATGCCCCAGCCGGCCGCCCTTCGCCATGGGACAAGCACGCGATCGGGCATAGCGCGACGCGGTGGCGCAGCAGCGGGCGGTTGCACGCAGGCACTGTGCGGACCCGTCCGAAAGGCGTAGCCTGTTGCGATAAGACGGCGGTCAGCCGCTCCGCTCACGGAGGAACCCCACCATGCCGAACACCACCAAGATCGTCTTCATCGGTGCGGGCAGCGCCGCCTTCGGGCTCAGCCTGTTCCAGGACCTGTTCTCCACCACCGAACTGGCCGGCAGCACCCTGACCCTGGTCGACACCAACGCGGAGGCGCTCGACCGCATGGCGGCGCTGGCCGAGGTGATGAACCGCCATGGGGACGCCGGCATCACCATCGAGAAGACCACCGACCGCAAGGCGGCCCTGCAGGGCGCCGGCTTCGTGCTGTGCGCCATCGCCATCGACCGCAACCGGCTGTGGAAGCTGGATTTCGAGGTGCCGAAGAAGCACGGCATCCGCCACACGCTGGGCGAGAACGGCGGCCCCGGCGGGCTGTTCTTCACGCTGCGCACCCTGCCGCTGATCGTCGACATCGTCCGCGATGTCGAGGCGATCTGCCCGGACGCGCTGTTCATCAACCTGTCCAACCCGGAAAGCCGCATCGTCCTGGGCCTGTCGCGCTGCACGTCGGTGCGGACGCTGGGGCTCTGCCACGGCATCTTCCTGGCGCGCTGGTTCATCTGCCAGATCCTGGGCATGGCGGAGAAGGAGGTGGATGTCTGGGGCGCCGGGCTGAACCATTTCCAATGGCTGACCGCGATCCGCGAGAAGGCGACGGGGCGCGACCTCTACCCCCT
This sequence comes from Azospirillum largimobile, assembly GCF_977007025.2. Taxonomy (NCBI): domain Bacteria; kingdom Pseudomonadati; phylum Pseudomonadota; class Alphaproteobacteria; order Rhodospirillales; family Azospirillaceae; genus Azospirillum; species Azospirillum largimobile. The sequence goes on along the minus strand of NZ_CDRMUA020000006.1, from coordinate 123,323 downwards.
GCTGCGCGAACGCGAAGCGGTCCATGACCCGGCCTTCACCCCGCTGGCGCGGCGCCTGTTCCACGCCTTCGGCCTGTGGGTGACGCCCAGCGACGACCACACCGGCGAGTTCCTGCCCTATGGCTGGGAAGCCGGGGAGCACGGCTTCGACTTCAAGCACGATGAAGAGGGCCGCGTCATCCTGCGCGACCTGATGTACGGCGTCATCGACGGCAGCAAGCCGATCCCCGACGACTGGACCAAGCCGTCCTGGGGCGAACGGGCGGTGGCGGTGATCGCCGGGCAACTGCACAACCAGAAGCGCTTCATCGAATCGGGCATCGTCATCAACCGCGGCGTCATCCCCGGCCTGCCCGACGAGCTGGCGGTGGAGGTTCCGCTGGTGGCGGACGCCGCCGGCATCCACCCGATCTCGCTCGGACGCCTGCCCGACGGCATTGTCAAACTGCTGTCGGTCCAGGCCAACGTGCAGCAATTGTCGGTGGAGGCGGCGCTGCACGGATCGAAGGAACTGGCGCTGCAGGCCCTGCTGATCGACCCGGTCATCAACTCCAGCACCGCCGCCGTCGCCATCTTGGACGAGCTGTGGGAGGCGAACCGGCCCTATATCCGGGCTTGTCTCTGAGGAATGCCTACGCCCGTCCCCGCCGGATCAGCCGGGCCGAGGCGAAGCCCAGCCCGGCGGTCAGCGCGCCGACGCCGAGGAACAGCGGACCGAAGCCGGTATGGGTGGAGATGTAGCCGTAGAGAACCGGCCCGATCCCCTGGCCGATGAAGAAGCAGGAAGCGAACAGGGCCAGCGCCGACCCGCGGGCGGTCGGCGCCAGCTCCGTCGCCTGGGTCTGCATGGTGTTGTGCAGCATGTAAAAGCCGAAGCCGGCGACCAGGAAGGCGAGGCTCACCACCGGCCAGGGCACCGGGAAGGCGATGACGAGATAGGCGAGACCGGCCGCCAGACCGCCGGCCTTCATCATGCCCCACTGGCCGAGCGAGGCGATCAGCCGCCGCACCACCGCGCTGTAGGCCACGCCGCCGATGGCGAAGGCGGCGATGGTCAGCCCGGCCTGGAAGGCGCCGGCCGCGCCATGTTCGATCAGCACCGGCGCCACGAAGGGGAAGACGCCGAAGATCAGCAGCCCTTCCGCCGCCACCGTGGCGAAGACGATCAGCGAGGCCGGGTTGGTCAGCACGGTGGCGTAGCGCCGCTGCGCGTCCGCGACCGACAGGCGGGAGCGGGTCTCCACCTCCCGTGCCAGCCCGATCAGGGTGGCGACGCAGATCAGCGCGGTCAGGCCGGTGGACAGGCCGAACACCGCGCGCCAGCCGAAGGCCTCGGCCAGCGCACCCGACACCGCCGACCCCGACATCTGCCCCAGGATCACCGCCAGCAGGAAGCGGCTGATGGCGATCTGGCGCTCCTCATAGGGCACGCGGTCGCCGATCAGCGCCATGGAGGCCGGAATGATGCCGCCGGCAAAGGCGCCGGCCAGGATGCGCCCGGCCATCACCGTGCCGTAGGTCGGCGCGATGCTGGACAGCGCCAGCCCCACCGTCAGCACGGCCAGCGCCAGCCGCACCAGCCGCGACTTGCCGATGGCGTCGCCGACCGGCCCCAGCACGATCTGCATCAGCGCATAGGGCAGCGTGTAGGCGGAAGCCAGCAGCGCCGCCTGCCGGACCGTAACGCCGAGGTCGTCGGCGATCAGCGTCAGCATCGGATCGGTGGTGCGCAGGGAAAAGGCGCTGGCGAACCCGGCGAGGCCGAGCAGGAAGATAAGACGCATGGATGGCCCGAACGGCGACGACAGAGGTTCAGGACCTTAACCGGATCGGCCGCGGGCGTACCGCAGTGCGACGGTGATGGCAGGCATGCGCATGCCGCGGGGAGGTTCGTGGCCGCCGTTACCTGCCAAGTAATCGATTCGGCTCCCTCCGCCGGGCGATCCTGGGTTCGCCGGGACAATCCGGCGGGTCGGCAAGGGAGGAAGGACATCATGGGGTTCATTCAGACCGATGACGGCGTGCGCCTGTTCTATCGCGATTGGGGCAACCAGGAGGGCGGCCCGAAGGGAGGGCACCCCATCGTCTTCGTGTCGAGCTGGTCGCTGACCTCCGACGCCTGGGCCTACCAGATGGCGCCGCTGTCCGAGCAGGGATGCCGCTGCATCGCCTTCGACCGCCGCGGCCATGGCAAGTCGGACGAGTCGCCGTCCGGCTACGGCTTCGACCGGCTGGCAGACGACGTCGCCGCCCTGCTGGAGGCGCTGGACCTTCGCGGCGTAACGCTGGTCGGCCACTCGATGGCGACGGGCGAGATCGTGCGCTATCTGACCCGCCACGGCGCCGGGCGGGTGAAGGGAGTGGTGATGGTGGGCACCATCACGCCGCTGATGGCGAGGACCGACGACAACCCCGACGGCGTCGATCCGGCATTGTTCGAAACCTTCCGGTCGGAACAGCTGCTGCGCGACTTCCCCAAATGGCTCGGCGACAACATCGATCCATTCGTGACCGGGGAAACATCGGCGGAAATGAAGGGCTGGGTCACCGGAATGGCGCTGCAATCCTCGTTGAAGGCTTTGCTGGAGTGCCACCGCGCCATCACCTCTGCCGATTTCCGGGATGAATTGCCGGCCATCGCCGTGCCCACCCTGGTCGTGAATGGCGACCGCGACGTGACCACCCCGCTCGCACTCGCCGAGCGCACGGTGGCGCTGATGCCGAATGCCACCCTGTCGCTTTACCAGGGGGCTCCGCACGGCCTGTTCCTCACCCACCGCGACCGCTTCAACGCGGAACTGCTGGCCTTCGCCGGCCGATAACGGCAACGATAGCCGTCGATATGGGTTCGGAGCAGGTTCCATGCCCCATGGCACTCCTCAAGCCGCCACCCGCACCGGCAGGACGCCGGCCGGGCCGCCGGTCGGCGCCCTGCTGCGGTCCTGGCGCCAGCGCCGCGGCCTCAGCCAACTGGATCTCGCCTGCGAGGCCGACATCTCCACCCGGCATGTCAGCTTCCTGGAGACCGGTCGCTCGCAGCCCAGCCGCAGCATGCTGATCCATCTGGCCGAACGGCTGGACGTGCCGCTGCGGGACCGCAACGCCCTGCTGGTCGCCGCCGGCTTCGCCCCGGTCTACAGCGAACACAGCCTGGACAACCCGGCGATGGAGGCGGCGCGCAAGGCGGTCGACCTCGTGCTGACCGGGCACGAGCCCTTCCCGGCGCTGGCGGTGGACCGGCATTGGCAGCTGATTGCAGCGAACCGGGCGGTGGCGCCGCTGCTGAAGGGAGTGTCGGCGGAGTTGCTGACACCGCCGGTCAATGTCCTGCGTCTCAGCCTGCATCCCGACGGGTTGGCCGGCCGCATCGGCAATTGGGCGCAATGGCGCGAGCATGTGCAGTCCCGCCTGACCCGCCAGATCGAGGCGAGCGCCGACCCGGCGCTGGTGGCCTTGCGCAACGAGTTGCAGGGCTATCCCGACCCGCCCTCTTCTTCGAACGATAGCGGCTGCGAGGCCGGGCACCATCCCGACGTGGTCGTTCCGCTGCGCCTGCACACGTCCCTCGGCCTGTTGAGCCTGTTCAGCACGACCACGGTCTTCGGGACGGCGGTGGACGTCACCCTGTCTGAATTGGCGATCGAGGCCTTCTTCCCAGCCGATGCAGAGACGGCGGAGAGGTTGCGCCGGACACTTGTCGAAACGGCGAGGGATCCCCTCTCCCCCCGGGGAGAGGGTTAGGGTGAGGGGGTGCACTACGGGACCTTCGTGGAAATCCTGCGGTGCATCCCCCTCACCCCGACCCTCTCCCCAGGGGGGAGAGGGGGATTTCCCCCTCCCGCCCTCAGCTCATCGCCACAAGGCTGGCGTTGCCGCCGGCCGCGGTGGTGTTGGTGCTGAGCGAGCGCTCGTTCATCAGCCAGGCGATCTCCACCCCCTCGCCGCCGGCCGGCACGCCTTGGGTCAGGACGATGGGGCCGGGCAGTTCGGCGATGCGGCGGGTGGCGGCCAGCAGGCGGGCGGCATCGCCCTCCACCAGCGCACCGGCCAGGGCACCGAAGGACAGCCAGTTCGCCGTCACCCGGACACGGGCGGCAAGCTCCGCCGGCAGGCTCGCCAGGCAGGCGGTGACGGCGCTATCGCCGTCGACCACCACCTCGTTGCCGGTGGCGAGTGCCGCTCCCAGCAGCCGGTACAGCCCGTCCTCCGTCTGCGGCAGCAGCAGGATGCGGCCGCGCGGGATCAGGCTGTAGACGTTGCTTTCACCCACCGGACCGGCCAGTTCGACGCTGCCGCCGACGGGCGAGCGCTTCGCCAGCGACCGTATGTCGGTGGCGATCTCCGCCTTGCCCTGGTCGGCCAGCCAGCCGGCGAAGGCATGGGCCGGCGCACGTACGGCGTCATTTCCGCGCAAGCCCAGGTCAAGGGCCGGACGTACGGACAGCAGGCGCGACAGGTACAGCGGGCCGCCGGCCTTCGGGCCGGTGCCGGACAGGCCGTGGCCGCCGAAGGGCTGTACGCCGACCACCGCGCCGATGGTGTTGCGGTTGACGTACAGGTTGCCGGCCTCGATCCGGCTGGTCACCCGGTCGATGGTGGCATCGATGCGGGTGTGCAGGCCAAAGGTCAGGCCATAGCCGGTGCCGTTGATGGCATTGACCAGCCGGTCCAGATCGTCGCGGCGGAAGCGCAGGACGTGCAGGACCGGGCCGAACACCTCGCGCTCCAGGTCGGCGATGCGGTCGATCTCGATGATCGTCGGCGCGACGAAGGTACCGTTGGCGGTCTCCGCCGGCAGCGGCAGCAACTCCACACGGCAGCCCTTGGCCCGCATCGCCTCGATGTGGCGGGTGATGCCGTCGCGTGCCTCGGCGGTGATGACCGGACCGACGTCGATGGCCAGCCGGTCGGGACTGCCGAGGCGCAGTTCGCGCATTGCGCCCTTCAGCATGGTCAGCGTACGGTCGGCCACATCCTCCTGCAGGCAGAGGATGCGCAGGGCCGAGCAGCGCTGCCCCGCACTGTCGAAAGCGGAGGCGATCACGTCGCCGACCACCTGCTCCGCCAGGGCGGAGCTGTCGACGATCATGGCGTTCTGGCCGCCGGTCTCGGCGATCAGCGGGATCGGCGCGCCTTCCGGCGACAGCCGCTCGGCCAGCTGGCGCTGGATCAGCCGGGCCACCTCGGTGGAGCCGGTGAACATCACCGCGCGGGTGCCGGCATGGCCGACCAGCGCCGCGCCAACCTGACCGGCACCGGGCAGCAGCTGCACCGCACCGGCCGGCACGCCGGCAGCGCGGAGGATGCGAACCGCTTCCGCCGCGACCAGCGGGGTTTCCTCCGCCGGCTTGGCCAGCACCGGGTTGCCGGCGGCCAGCGCCGCGGCGACTTGCCCGGAGAAGATGGCGAGTGGGAAGTTCCACGGGCTGATGCAAACCACCGGTCCCAGCGGAAGGTGGGTGTCGGTGTCGAAGCCGTCCCGCACCCGGGCGCCGTAATAGCGCAGGAAGTCGATGGCCTCGCGCACTTCGGCGATGGCGTTGGCGGTGGACTTGCCGGCCTCGCGGATGATCAGGCCCAGCAGGGTCGGCATGCGCGCCTGCATCTCGTCGGCGGCACGGAACAGGCAGGCGGCGCGCTGGGCCGGCGGGGTGGCGGCCCAGACCGGGGCGGCCGCGTCGGCGAACAGGAAGGCGTCGGCGATGTCGGCCGGGGCGGCATCGACGCAGTGCCCGACGACGTCCCGGTGATCGGCCGGGTTCAGCACCGGCTGGGCGCTTCCGCGGCGCTCGCCGTCCGCCAGCAGCGGGGCGGCGGTCCAGGCGATGGCGGCGCTGTCGCGCAGCGCGGCGGACAGGTCGGCGAGCGTGGTTTCGTTCGACAGGTCCAGGCCGGCGGAATTCGCCCGCTCCACCCCGAAAAGGTCCTTCGGCAGGGCGATCAGCGGGTTCTTTTCGCCCACCGGCAGGGCGGCACGGGCCTGCGCCACCGGGTCGGCGACCAGATCGTCGATCGACACGCTCTTGTCGGCGATGCGGTTGACGAAGGAGCTGTTGGCGCCGTTCTCCAGCAGGCGGCGGACGAGATAGGCCAGCAGGGTTTCATGGGTGCCGACGGGGGCATAGACGCGGCAGGGCCGCTTCAGCGGACCGACCACCTCCTTGTATAGCGGCTCGCCCATCCCGTGCAGGCACTGGAACTCGTACTGGCCGACCTGGAAGCCGGCGGGGTTCATCTGCTCGGCCATCCGGTAGATGGTCGCCAGCGTCTGGGCGTTGTGGGTGGCGAACTGCGGGAACACCGCGTCGGGCGCGCCCAGCAGCCGGCGGGCGCAGGCGACATAGGACACGTCGGTGTGCAGCTTGCGGGTGTAGACCGGGAAATCCTCCAGCCCGTCCACCTGGGCGCGCTTGATCTCGCTGTCCCAATAGGCGCCCTTGACCAGTCGCACCATCAGCCGGTGGCCGCTGCGCCGGGCGAGATCGATGATGAAGTCGATGACGTAGGGGCAGCGCTTGCCATAGGCCTGCACGACGAAGCCGATGCCGTTCCAGCCCTTCAGATCCGGGTCGAAGCACAGCGATTCCAGCAGGTCGAGCGACAGCTCCAGCCGGTCGGCCTCCTCGGCGTCGATGTTCAGGCCGATATCGTAGCGGCGGGCGAGCCGGGCCAGCTCGGTGACGCGCGGCAGCAGCTCCGCCATCGCGCGGTCGGCTTGGGTGCGGGAATAGCGCGGGTGCAGGGCCGACAGCTTGATCGAGATGCCGGGACCGTCATAGATGCCGCGCCCGGCCGACGCCTTGCCGATGGCGTGGATCGCCTTTTCATAGTCGGCGTAGTAGCGGTCGGCGTCGGCGGCGGTCGTCGCCGCCTCCCCCAGCATGTCGTAGGAATAGCGGAAGCCCTCCGCCTCCATCTTGCGGCTATTGGACAGCGCCTCGTCGATGGTCTGGCCGGTAACGAACTGCTCGCCCATCATCCGCATGGCGAAATCGACGCCGCGGCGGATCAGCGGCTCGCCGCCGCGCAGGATCAGCTTGGTCAGAGCGGAGGACAGCGCCTGCTCGCCGCCGAAAGTATCGCCCAGCACGCCCGTCACCTTGCCCGTGACCAGCAGCCCCCAGGTCGCGGCGTTGACGAACAGCGACGGGCTATTGCCGAGATGGGCGCGCCAGTCGCCGCCGGAGATCTTGTCGCGGATCAGCGCATCGCGGGTGGCGCGGTCGGGGATGCGCAGCAGCGCCTCCGCCAGGCACATCAGCGCCACGCCTTCCTGACTCGACAGGCTGTATTCGTGGATCAGCCCTTCCACCCCGCGCCCCTGCGGCTTGGCGCGCAGCGCCGAGATCAGCGTCCGCGCGGTCTGGGCCGCCGCCGCGGTCACCTCGGCCGGCAGCGTCGCCTGCTCCACCAGCCACGCCACGCAGTCCGGCTCCGGCCGGCGATAGGCGGCGGTGATCGCCTGACGCAGCGGACTGGCCGGACGAACGACGGGTGCGAAAGCGGCGAAGGGGCCGGCACCGGTGGAGAGGGACGGCTCGAAGGCGGGGGCAACGCTCGGGTCGATCATCTGGTTCATCGCGTGGCTGGCTCTGGTCGGGGGCGGGGGGCGAGAGCTGGAAAAAGCTCGTGGCCGGCGTTGCGCAAGGGCCGGTCCGATGCCTGTCAGGCTAACCGATTTTCCCGAATCCATGCCATCTGGTATTTTGCCAATTTTTCCGATTAACATCTCGTAATACGTCCTCGATGCCGAACAGAATTTTGGTTCTGCGGCAAAATCTCAGAACATACTGCCTGTTTGCGATCGCAATCCGAGCGCTTGTGCGAGTTGGCGGAACGAAATTCGGAAATTCCTACTCGCCGCCGCATGTCTCTTGAGAGCGGCGACGGAAACCGAACTTTCATCGGCGATGGAGCAAAAGCGCGGGAATGGGCGGCGCTCAGCCCTTCAGCGGCTTCGTGCGGCTGCTTTCGGGCGGCTTGCGCACAGGCACGGGGGGTGCGGACTTCTCGCCGCCCTCCCCCAGATAGGTCTGCGCCGCGGCGACGACGGACCGCCAGGGGCGCTCAAGGGGGAACTGCGGCCAGCCGCCGGCGAACAGGCCGGAGATCATCCAGCCCGCCATCAGCGTCACCGCCAACTGTTCGGAAAATCCGCCCGTCTTCAGCACCGGCAGGGCGAAGTTGCGCCGCCGCTTGATCGGCCACAGCAGCGGCAGCCCGGCGGGGGTCAGCAGGTCGCCGGCCAGATGGGTGAGATAGCCGACGATGAAGGGAATCAGCAGATGCTGGTAGGCTGCATGCTCATGCAGAACCCACAGGCATCCGGCGATGGCAAGGGCCGAATGGGTGACTCCGCGATGTCCGAAGATGTTGGAGATCGCCGTGGACAGCGGCTTCACCATCTGTCCCAGAGTCGATTTCGGATGATCGATGTCCGGCGCCAGCGCCCCCAGAATCGCCGCGCCGAAGGCGACCGGGTCGAAGGTCATCCCGTACCGGCTCGACAGGTAGAACCAGGTGGCGCCACCGACGATTATGTGAGAGGACGCCATCACCGTCGGTCACCGGGGGCCTTAAGCTGGTCTCTGTCGGGACGTGGTCTGCGCCAAGCCCGAAATGGGGGTAGCCTGACCTTAGGATATTCTTCGCCTCCAGAACAATATCGCATGCAGGACCGAGGGATTCCCTAAACGCATAACCTCCATGCGTTCGGCAACGGTGGGTTGCCGGATGGCGCCTCGCCGCCGTTCAACTCCGTTTGGCCTCCGCTTGGCTCGCCTCGATCTCGTCCAGCACGGCATCGGGGGCGACATCCTGCCGGATGACGTCCAGTTCCGCGTCGACCTCCGTCTTCACCCCCAGATGGTCGGCGATGGAGGAGACCAGAGTCACCAGCCGCGTCACCTCATGCTCGGCCAGCAGGCTGATCTGCAGGTCGAGGTCGGCACGCTTGTCCGACACCGAGGCCATGCGGTTCTGGCTGATGAGGACGAAGGTGGACAGGAAGATCGCCTCTACCGACGCGATCATCGCCAGCACGACGAAGGATGGGTCCCATGGCTTGACGATCGGGATCCAGCCCAGATTGATCAGAATCCAGCCGCCGAACAGCACCAGATGCAGGTAGACGAAGCGCATGCTGCCGGTGAAGCGGGTGATCCGGTCGGCGATGCGGTCCTGAAACGTGGCCTCCACCTCCTCCCGCTTGCGGCGGGCCTGAAGCGCCTGGATGTTGCGCTCCAGCACGGCACTGAGACCGGCAGTCTGCGGCGGCGGGTAAGTCGGTGGGCCGCCGCTGCGCCCGGCGCCGGCGGCGGTCTGCGAGAAATCTGCCATCGTTGGGTCTCCATACTCCGCGGCGGCCGTCCGGGCGCTGCCGCCCGTCGCCGCCAACCAACAACCGCGGCCCCTCGACGGCCGTTCCGACCCCTCCCCGTCCGACCGTGTCCGGAACTCCCGACCGGACGGCATGTTGGCCGAAGGGCGAACACCAATGGGAGGACAGCATGAACAAGGATCGGGATCAGGATCGCGACCGGCAGGTCTCCAATGCCGACAGCCCCAATCCGGGCGCACAGGGTGGCGGGCCGGTCACTCCCGGCCGGGCCGGCCAGGGCATGGGTGTCGGAACCGGCAGCGCGGACGACCTGCCGCACACTGTCGGCGGCGGACCGTCGACCACGGTCACCGTCGGCGAGGGCACCGGACAGCGCCGCGACCTGCCGGACCAGCACGCCGCCCCGCCGACCCCGAAGGACAACGCCGGCAAGCGTCCGCGCAACCGGGAGGAAGGCAAGCCGGGTTGACCGGCCTTCGATACCGGCGAGTGCTTCGGCGCACCCGTTCAGGCACTCGCCGGAACCGACCCTTGCCCGAGGTACCGGTCGAATGGCGGAACCGGAGATACCGCAGCAGACGAGTGGACGCTAAGTCGGATTTGGTCGAACCGTCACCGATGATGGCTCTGGCGCCCGGAAATGTTTCGTCCACACAATGGCATTAATCCTGCCTACAACCGGTGGGACATGTTCCAAAAGCCAGATTACTAACCTAGCCTTCCGCTCCGAACGTCGAGCGCTGCGAAGCGTCGACGAGCAGACGATCAAAGATCGGATGTGCCGGCCGTCTCGTCATCGGCCCCCGCCACCGTCGATCGTCAATAATAATCGGGATCGGGAGCGACGAGCATGGATGCTGGCGGGCAACAGGACTTTGGCAGGGCAAATGGCACGAATCGGCTGATGTCGGCAGTCGCAATCACGTCGGCATTCCTACTTCTCGTCATCGTACTGTTCGATATCGTTCTCAAGCCGTTTCTGGATTCCACCAGCCTGACCGAGTGTTCGATCTCCGATGTCCTCCAGTTGATTTTCGTCGGATCGCCAGCCCGGCTTCCCCTGGATTCCTGGGAACCGATGATGAAGGCCTTCGACTGGCTGCATCGGCATCTCGGCGAGAATGTCTATGAAGCGATCTTCTTCGTCGAACATGTGAAGTTCCAATATCCGCTGACCTCCCTTCTCCCGATGGAGGTGATGTCGTCGGTCGGCCTGCTGCACCTTCGGGTCTACATCTTGGTCAATCTCATCCTCACCTGCGCCACCGCGCTCGGCATGGGCGTTCTCATGCTGGAGCTGGCGGCTCGGCTGGGACTGTCCGGCCCGTCCGATACGCTGTCCGCGCGTCTGAAGCTGGCCAGCCTTGGCGTACTCGCGACGCTCGGCTTCTTCCCGGTGGCGAAGGCTTTCTCGGTCGGCCAAATCCAGGTCTGGCTGAACGCGGCGTTCGTCCTGTCGACGATCCTCTACTGCCGCAACCGCCGTTGGGCGGTCGGCATGCTGCTGGGCCTGTCGACGCTGATAAAGCCGCAGATGTCGCTGTTCCTGCTGTGGGCGCTGCTGCGCAAGGAGTGGCGGATCGCCGGGGGCTGGGCGGCCGTCGTGGCGGTCGGCACCGCGGTGACGGCAATGCTGTACGGGGTGAAGCCGATGCTGACCTATTTGGACGTCCTGTCCTTCATCGGCGCGCATGGCGAGGGATATTACTCCAACCAGACGCTGAACGGGCTTCTGAACCGGCTGCTCCACAACGGCAACAATGTGCAATGGCTGGGCGACGCCTTCGCCCCGCACCATCCGCTGGTCTATTGGGCAACCATGTCGTCCGGCCTGCTGTTCATCGGCTTCGGCCTGCTCTGGCGCCGGCACGACCACGGTGACGGCGGGATCCTGTCCTTCGCGATGGCCGGCATATGCTTCACGGTCGGATCGCCGGTCGCCTGGATCCATCATTTCGGCATTCTGCTGCCCGCCTTCGCCATCGCCTTCCTCGCCGTGGCCGGGACGGCGGCGGAAAGCCCACAGGCCGCGAACCGCAATTTCCAACTCCTTGGCGTCGCGTTCCTTCTCACCGCCGTCGACGCCTTCAAGCCCGCGAACGCCTTGGCGGACACGTCCTTCAACATCCTGCAATCCTACATGTTCTTCGGCACGCTGATCCTCATGACGGTGCTGTGGCGGGTGGCGGCACCGGTTCGCCAAAGCCGGCCGCTGTCCTTCCCTCAGGCGGCGTTGCCGGGCTGACGCGCGGCCCGCGCCGCCTGGCTCCCGGCCGCACACCGGAACGCCGGGGCTTCCACGCCTGTTGGTGGGCCAGATGACCCAACCGGCAGGAAGGAGCCCAGACATGCCACGCTACACGCCACGCTATCCGGAAGCAGGCCATTCCCATGAGGACGGCACGGGCTGGATGTCGGCCCGCGGGCTGGCGATGATGGCCGGCGGTGCGGCCCTGGCGCTGGTGGCGAGCCGGCTGCTGCCACCGGTGGTGGCGCAGCTCGCCGGATCGGCCCGCGCGTCTGCGGGCCGCGACGGTTTCGACGCGCTGATCGACGACCACCGCCACATTCAGGCGCTGCTGGTGGAGATGGTGCAGACGCCCATAGACGCGCCCGGCCGCCGCACCCAATTGCTGCTGCGCCTGAAGCGCCGGCTGGCCGCCCACGCCATGGCGGAGGAGGACGTCGTCTATCCCATGCTGCACGACCAGGCGCGGAAGGAGGAGGACGCCAAGCACCTCTACGGCGAGCATGCGGAGATGAAGATGCATCTCTTCACGCTGGAGCAGACGCCGAAGGACGATCCGCACTGGCTTGCCGTGGCGCTGGACCTGAAGCGCATCATCGACGGCCATATCCGGCAGGAGGAGGAGATCGACTTTCCCGCCCTGCGCAACAGCATGGACGAAAGCCAGACCGCCACCATGTCCGGCGGCGTCGCCCGCGAAAAGGCGCTGATCCTCTGATCCCGACGGGACTGCACGACTGCGGGCGGAACGCTCCGCCCGCCGGTCCTGTTGCTGAACCGACTTGATGAACGGCCCTGGATGAACGGCCAATATCGGGGAGAGATCGATGAGAGCACTGGTCTGGCACGGCGCCAACGACATCCGCTGCGACACGGTCCCGGATCCGGAGATCGAGCATCCGCGCGACGCCATCGTCAAGGTGACGACCTGCGCCATCTGCGGGTCCGACCTTCACCTGCATGACCACTTCATGCCGGGCATGGAAAAGGGCGACATCGTCGGCCATGAATTCATGGGCGAGGTGGTGGAGGTCGGGGCCGACGCCAAAAGCGCGCTGAAGGTCGGCGAGCGGGTGGTGGTGCCCTTCACCATCTGGTGCGGCGAGTGCGACCAGTGCAAACGCGGCAACTATTCGGTCTGCGAGCGCTCCAACCGCAACAAGGCGCTGGCCGACAAGCTGTTCGGCCACACCACCGCCGGCCTGTTCGGCTACACCCACCTGACCGGCGGCTATGCCGGCGGACAGGCCGAGTATGTGCGGGTGCCGATGGCCGACCGCACTCACATCAAGATCCCCAGCGGACTGACCGACGAGCAGGTTCTGTTCCTGGGCGACATCTTCCCCACCGGCTGGCAGGCCGCCGCCCAGTGCGACATCCAGCCGGACGACACGGTGGCGATCTGGGGCTGCGGCCCGGTCGGGCAGATGACGATCCGCAGCGCCATCCTGCTAGGCGCCAAGCAGGTGGTCGCCATCGACCGCGTGCCGGAACGGCTGGCGATGGCCAAGGCCGGCGGCGCCATCACCATCAATTTCGAGGAGGAGAGCGTCGTCGAGCGGCTGAACGAGCTGACCGGCGGCAAGGGTCCGGAGAAATGCATCGACGCCGTCGGCATGGAGGCGCACGCCACGGCCACGCTCGACAGCATGATGGACCGCGCCAAGCAGGCGTTGATGCTGGAATCGGACCGCGCCCATGTGCTGCGCGAGATGATCTATGTCTGCCGCCCGGCCGGCACGCTGTCGATCCCCGGCGTCTATGGCGGGCTGATCGACAAGATGCCCTTCGGCATGTCGATGAACAAGGGCCTGACCTGGCGCATGGGCCAGACCCACGTCAACCGTTGGACCGACGACCTGCTGAACCGCATCCAGGAAGGACAGATCGACCCGTCCTTCGTGATCACCCACACCGTTCCGCTCGATCAGGGCCCCGAGATGTACAAGACCTTCCGCGACAAGCGGGACGGCTGCATCAAGGTGGTCCTCAAGCCCTGAGGTGACGTCATGGCCTATTACAACCGCTCCTCGACCGGAGACAACCTCGCCCGCGGGCTCGGCTGGTTCAGCATCGGCCTCGGCGTCGCCGAACTGATGGCCGGCCGGACCATCGCCCGCTGGATGGGGATGGAGGACAAGACCAACCTGATCCGCGCCTATGGCGTGCGGGAGATCACCGCCGGCGTCGGCCTGCTGGCTCTCGGCGATCCCAAGCCCTGGATCTGGAGCCGCATCGCCGGCGACGCCGTCGACATGGCGACGCTCGCCGCCGGCATGCAGGACAACCCCCGCGCCGGCAACGCCCGCATCGCCTTCGGCGCGGTGGTGGCGGCGACGGCGCTGGACGTGGTCTGCGCCCAGAAGCTGCACCAGGAGGAGGCCTACTACCGCAGCCTGCCGGTGCCGGACTACAGCGACCGCAGCGGCTTCCCCCGTTCGGTCTCCGCAATGCGCGGCGCCGCCAGCGACGCCCCCATCGGCGAGGACATGCGGACGCCGAAGATCCTGCAGTTCCAGCCGGCCCAAAGCCAGACTGCCCAAACCCAGACGGCAAGCCCCTGACGCACATGCACCCTGCCGATCTGTTCATGGCGCTGTGGCGCTTGCTGGAGGAACGGCGCGACGAGGTCCGCGTCCTGGCCCAAGGGCTGGAGGCGGACCACGCGCGGGCCGGCCGGCTGGCCGGGGACGCGGCGGCGCAGTTGCGGAGGGGCGCCGCCGCTCTGGAGAGGTGGGTCGGGGACGGACTGGACCTCGACCGGGTTCTCGCGGCGGCGCAGGCCATCGACGGGTGGTTCGCGCCGCTGGCCTCCCGCTATGACGTCCGGGCGTCCGACGACTTGCTCCCCGCCGACCGGCTGGAGGCGCGCCGCCGCCTGAACCGCGACGGCCGCTTCAACGCCGATGCGGCGGAGGGCCAACTGATCCTGCGTCCCGGCCTGCTGGCGCGCGCCATGAACATCCGGGAGACGGCGCCGCCGGGCGCCGATCCCGACGCTTTCGACCCGGTCGACCTGTTCTCCACCCTGCTGGTCGTGCCGCCCGGCCTGACGATAGAGGCAGAGCGCGACGGCGACCCGGATCGCCGCATCGCCGTCGAATATCGCCGCATCGCCGCGGTGTCCGACCAGGACCCGGCCGACCCCGCCTGGACGCCGGTCATCGGCATCGTCCCGCTGGCCGAGGCGGAGGACGACCTCGCCATCCATCAGTTCCGCCGCGACGGCGAGGACTGGTACGACCCCACCCCACGCGACTTCAGCCGCCGCGCCGCCGACGCCATCGCCGGACTTGCGGAGCAGGGTGCCACCTTCGTGCTGTTCCCCGAGGTTTCGGTCAGGGCCGGCACGCTGGACGCGATCCGGCAAGCGCTGCGCACCCAGGCGGTGGACGGCCCGATCCGCTACGCCCTGGTCGGGGTTAAGGAGGAGGCGGAGGACGGTGGGCGGCCGCACAACCGGGCGCTGCTGCTCGACCGCTGCGGCACGGTGATCGGCAGCCAGACCAAGCTGCATTGCTGGGATTTGGACAGCAACCAGTGCCGCTCCTACGACCTGCGCGACCGCAACGGCCGGCTGCTGGACTGCGCGCGCGAGGACATCGAGACCGGCGACTGCTTCACCCTGTTCGAGCTGCCCGACCTCGGCCGGCTCGCCGTCGCCATCTGCGAAGATCTGGGGCGTTCGGAGCCCAGTGCCTGGATCGCGTCCGGCATGATGGTGGACTGGCTGGTCACCCCGGTGATGGACAGCGGCCTGACCACCGAGCGCTGGCAGGCGAAGGAAGGCGGGGCCTCGTCGCGCGCCGGCTATTGCCGGGTGATCGTCGCCAACAGCATGGCGCTGTCGCACCGCTTCAACCGCTACTGCCGCGCCAACGGCGAAGAGGACAAGATCATCGAAGAGTGCGGCGTCGCCCTGCTGTTCCAACCGCGGGCCAGCCAAGCCGGCGCTCCGCGCATCCGATGCGTGACCCTGCCGCTGGCCGACCCGTCCCCCGGCTATGTCTGCGCCGGCTGGACGCCCGGCCGCTGGCCCGCCCTGCCCGATCCCGAACCACCCGATCCCAAGGAGGAGAGCAGCGAATGAGCGTATTGGAGCCGGCGCTGCGATCGCTGACCGATGCGCTTCTGGAGGCCGTCCGGCGGCAGGACTGGGCCGTGGCGGACGCCGAACTGGAAACGCTGGCGCAGGCAGCCGTCGCCGCCGTGGTGGCGAACCGGACCGACGACCTCACCGCGCTCGCCCGGCTGGTCGCGCGCTGCCACACGGCTCTGTCGCTGGCCGAAGATCTGGGCGGCGAGGCGATGCACCGGCTGGGACAGTTGCGGGCGCTGGCGCTGACGATTGCCGCCGCCCGCGGCCGCACCCCGCCCCGTCCGGCCGATGCGCTCCACGTGCCTGGCACGCCGGCCGCCGCAATCCTCTCGGCGCTGGGCTCCGGTCCGCAGACCTGCCCCGCCCTGGTCGAGGCCACCGGCCTGTCGGCGGAGGAGGTGGGCAGCGCCCTGCCGGAGTTGCGCGCCACCGGCCTCGTCCATTCCTGGCCGGCGGGGCGGCTGACGGTCAACGCGCTTCGGTCCGGCTGACGGTCGGGCGTCAATCCACCTGTCCTCAATCCACCTGAAAGGTGTTCCGCAGTGTCCCGTCGGCATTGACCATCTGGTAGCGGCCGTCGGGCAGCCGGTAGATCTCCATGCATTGCTGGCGGGGATCCACGTCAAGCGTCAGGCAATACCGGTCGCCGGTGACGGTCCAGCGCCCGTATTCGTTGCCCTTGGCGCCGGAAATGACGATCGACCCGTCCTTGGAAAAGCGGTTCATGTAGGACTTGCCGCGCGGGTTGACGATGCTCAGCGTGTGGCCGCCCAGCAGCGTGGAGACCTCCGGCCCGGTCAGGCGCTGGGCGCCCGGCTTGCGGAAATCAGGCTCGATTCCGGCGCAGGCGGACAGGCCCGCCAGAACGGCCAGCGCGGCGATGGGCAGCCTCTTGCGCATCGGCGCCGGGGTGGTCGCGCGGGGAAGGACTTGCATCGGTCTGGTCGCCTTTTCCGGTTGTCTCACCCTGCAAGATTGGCGGCGGAGCCTCTTCCGGCAAGCACTGCCTCGTCCGGCCAGGGGGGTCCCTCCGACGCCCTATACCCGGCGGGTCGGTCGGCGTCCGGATGGGACGGCCCCCCGAACCAAATCCCGGCCGGCATGTTCTCAAGCCCGTAAGAACCGGGGGCGCCGCGCCCCCTCGCCTCATCGATCAGCAGAAACCGGATCAGCAGGAACCGATGGAATTTCCGATCTCCTCCACGGTCGCCGCCTTCCTGGCGCCGGTCGTCGCCGTGGCTGTCGCGATCGCCATTCACGAGGTGGTGTGGCGGGTGCTGCAACGGCTGTTCCGCCCGACCAACGCGCCGGTGCTGAGCCGGGTCGTCACGGCCGGCCGCACCGCCACCCGCTTCGCCGTGATCTTCGCAGCCCTTCTCGCCTCGGTGCCGGCGCTGCCGCTGCCGCCCGCCGCCATGGAGATGCTGGCGCGCGCCGTCGGCATCTGTTTCATCGGCGCGCTGGGCTGGTCCATCGCCGGTAAGGTCGGGGCGGTGTTCGACGCCTATCTCGGCCGCAGCGGCCCCAACGAACGCGGGTTCGAATGGCGGCGGCGGCGGACCAAGCTGACGGTGTTCCGGCGGCTGGCGCTGCTGACCGTCATGGCCCTGACCGTCGGCTTCATGCTGATGACCGTGCCGCTGGTGCGGACCATCGGCATCAGCCTGTTCGCCTCGGCCGGCGTCGCCGGCATCGTGCTGGGCATCGCCGCCCGGCCGACCATCGCCAACCTGATCGCCGGCATCCAGATCGCGCTGACCCAGCCGATCCGAATCGGCGACTCGGTGGTGGTCGAGGGCGAGTGGGGCAATGTCGACGAGATCACCTCCACCTATGTCGTCGTGCGCATCTGGGACGACCGGAGGCTGATCGTTCCGCTGGGGTATTTCCTGGAGAAGCCCTTCCAGAACTGGACCCGCGACGCGCCGAACATCCTGGGCTCGGTCATGCTGTATGTCGATTACTCGGTGCCGATCCCGGCGCTGCGCGACCATCTGCGCAAGGTGCTGGACAGCACCAGCCTTTGGGACAAGCGGGTGTGGAACCTGCAGGTCACCGACCTGAAGGAACACACGATGGAGCTTCGCGCCCTGGTCAGCGCGCCGGATGCCGGCACGGCCTGGGACCTGCGCTGCCTCGTGCGCGAGGAGATGATCCGCTTCCTGACGGAGCAGTATCCGGGATCGCTGCCGCGCGAAAGGCTGGATCTGGCGCGTCCCGCTTCGGGTGCCGCCGGCGAACGGCTGGCGCCCATGGAGGCCCGGGTGGGTGCCAACGGGCAGGCCTGAGCCCACCCGTTGGACACGAACGTCACGAGGACAGGGTCTTGTTGACCCGCAGCGCCACCAGCGTGCAGACCGCACCCGACAGCAGGTAGAGGCCGGACGCGACCAGCCCGAACTGGCTGGACAGGAACAGCGCGACGAAGGGCGCGAAGCCCGCTCCGAACAGCCAGGCCAGATCGGAGGTCATGGCCGAGCCGGTGTAGCGGTATTGCTGGCTGAAGCCGGACGCCACCGACCCCGAGGACTGGCCGAAGGACAGGCCGAGGATGACGAAGCCCACCACCATGAACACCGCCTCGCCCGTCTGCCCGGCGTCGAGCAGCAGCGGGGCGAAGCCGCTGAACACCGCGATGGCGGCGGCGCAGCTGCCCAGCAGGGTCCGCCGCCCGACCCGGTCGGCGATGTAGCCGGACGCGACGATGGCGGCGATGCCGAAGGCGGCGGCGATCACCTCGATCACCAGGAACGCCCCGGTCTCGTGCTGCGCGTTCAGGAAGATCCAGGACAGCGGGAAGACGGTGACCATGTGGAACAGGGCGAAGCTGGCCAGCGGCGCGAAGGCGCCGATGACCACGCGCTTGCCCTCCATCTGCAGCGTCTCCACCACCGGGGCCGGCTGCAGTTCGCGATTCGTGAACAGCCGCTCGAACTCCGGCGTCTGGACCAGACGAAGCCGGGCGAACAGCGCCACCACGTTGATGGCGAAGGCCACGAAGAAGGGATAGCGCCAGCCCCAGGCGAAGAAATCCTCCGCCGACAGGCTGTTGACCATGTAGGCGAACAGGCCGCTCGCCACGATCAGGCCGATGGGTGCGCCCAACTGCGGGATCATCGCATACCAGCCGCGCTTGTTCTGCGGTGCGTTCATCGCCAGGAGCGAAGCCAGCCCGTCCCAGGTGCCGCCCAGCGCCACGCCCTGCCCGACGCGGGACAGCGCCAGCAACCAGGCGGATGCAACGCCGATCGCCTCATATCCCGGCAGGAAGGCAAGCGCCACCGTCGACCCGCCCAACAGGAACAGGGCGATGGTCAGCTTCGCGCTGCGCCCGTAATTGTCGTCGATGGCCATGAAGATGAAGGTGCCGATCGGCCGCGCGACGAAGGCCAGCGCGAAGATGGCAAAAGACCAAAGGGTGCCCGTCAGCGGATCGACATAGGGAAACACCAGCTTCGGAAAGACGATCACGGAAGCAATGGCGTAAACGAAGAAGTCGAAAAACTCGGAGGTTCGGCCGATGATCACGCCGATGGCAATTTCTCCGGGATTCACCCCGTGATGCCGCGCGTTCACCAGCCTCGCATCCCGTTCGACCGCCGCAATCGATGAAGTCATCATGTCGGCCCCGGCTGCGTTATTTCGCTTGCGATGATCCGTAGATCATACAATATGTCACCGCACCAATCAGTGACCTGTCAAGCGCGCAGGAGTCGGGGCATTGGACAAATTGTCCAATGTCGCCGCTGGGGCATGGACGCTAGCTGTCTCCCCAAAGCAAACCTTTGATACAGGTCCTGCCTTGAGCCGTTATCGCGCAATCGCCCTGCTGCCAGTGATGGCGGCGTTGAGTGGCTGCAACCTGGTCGTGCTGAACCCGGCCGGCGACGTTGCCAGCCAGCAGGGAGACCTCGTGGTCATCTCCACCCTGCTGATGCTGCTGATCATCGTCCCGGTCATGGCGCTTACCGTGCTGTTCGCCTGGCGTTACCGTCAGTCGAATAACACAGCCCGCTACGAACCGGACTGGGACCATTCGACGCAGCTCGAACTGGTGATCTGGGCAGCCCCGCTGCTGATCATCATCTGCCTGGGGGCCATCACCTGGGTCACCACCCACAAGCTCGACCCCTACCGTCCGCTCGACCGCATCGCGGCCGACAAGCCGCTCCCGGCCGGCGTGAAGCCGCTGGACGTGCAGGTGGTGGCGCTCGACTGGAAATGGCTGTTCGTCTATCCCGAATACGGCATCGCGTCCGTGAACGAGATGGCGGCGCCGGTCGACCGTCCAATCCGCTTCAGCCTCACCTCCTCCACGGTGATGAACTCCTTCTACGTTCCGGCGCTGGCGGGCATGATCTACGCCATGCCGGGCATGGAGACGAAGCTCCACGCCGTGATCAACGAGCCGGGGACCTACAAGGGTTTCTCGTCCAACTACAGCGGCGCCGGCTTCTCGCACATGCGCTTCGCCTTCCACGGCCTGTCGAACCAGGATTTCGACGGCTGGGTGTCCAAGGTGAAGTCGGCGGGGGCCCCGCTCGACCGCAACGCCTACATCGCGCTTGAAAAGCCGAGCGAGGCCGTTCCGGTCCAGCATTTCGGCACCGTCGATCCGAAGCTGTTCAACGCCGTCGTGAACCTGTGCGTGCGTCCCGGCACCATGTGCATGAGCGACATGGCCGCCATCGACCGTGCGGGCGGGCTGAACGCCGGCGGCATGGCCGCGGCCAACGGGATCCTGCGGGCCAACACCCTGGCCGGCTTCCCGGACACGCAGCCGACCGGCCTGTGCACCGTCGCCGAGGCGGTCGAAGCCGCCGCAAACTCGGGCGCCGTGCAGCGCCCCACTGTCACGCCGATCAGCGCGTCCGCCTCCCAGGCCGGGCCGCAGCGGCTGGCCAATCCCTGATTGGGCACACCGGCATGCTTGAGACACTGACGACCTTCCTCTTCGGGCGCCTCAGCCTGGAGTCCTTCCCCTATCACGAGCCGATCCTGGTCGCGACCTTCTTCGCGGTCATGCTCGGCGGCATCGCGCTGGTGGCGGCCCTCAGCTACTTCAAGCTGTGGGGCTACCTGTGGAAAGAGTGGTTCACCACCGTCGACCACAAGCGCATCGGCATCATGTACATGATCCTGGGCCTGATCATGCTGCTGCGCGGCTTCGCCGACGCCATCATGATGCGCGCCCAGCAGGCCATCGCCTTCAATGGCAGCGAGGGCTACCTCAACGCCCACCACTACGATCAGGTCTTCACCGCCCACGGTGTGATCATGATCTTCTTCGTCGCCATGCCGCTGGTGACGGGGCTGATGAACTATGTCGTGCCGCTGCAGATCGGCGCACGCGACGTGTCCTTCCCGTTCCTGAACAATTTCAGCTTCTGGATGACCGTCGGCGGCGCCGTGCTGATCATGGCCTCGCTGTTCGTGGGCGAGTTCGCGCGCACCGGCTGGCTGGCCTATCCGCCGCTGTCGGGTCTGGAGGCCAGCCCGGACGTCGGCGTCGACTATTACATCTGGGCCTTGCAGGTGGCGGGCGTCGGAACGACGCTGTCGGGCATCAACCTGATCTGCACGATCGTGAAGATGCGCGCCCCCGGCATGACCATGATGAAGATGCCGGTCTTCACCTGGACCTCGCTCTGCACCAACGTCCTGATCGTCGCTTCCTTCCCGGTCCTGACCGCCGTGCTGGTCCTGCTGTCGCTGGACCGCTATGTCGGCACCCATTTCTTCACGAGCGACATGGGCGGCAACCCCATGATGTACGTGAACCTGATCTGGATCTGGGGCCACCCGGAAGTCTACATCCTGATCCTGCCCTGCTTCGGCATCTTCTCGGAGGTGACCTCCACCTTCTGCGGCAAGAAGCTGTTCGGCTACACCTCGATGGTCTACGCGACCGTCGTCATCACCATCCTGTCCTACCTGGTGTGGCTGCACCACTTCTTCACCATGGGTTCGGGCGCCAGCGTGAACTCGTTCTTCGGCATCACGACGATGATCATCTCGATCCCGACGGGTGCGAAGATCTTCAACTGGCTGTTCACCATGTACCGCGGCCGCATCCGGTTCGAGCTGCCGATGATGTGGACGATCGCCTTCATGCTGACCTTCGTGATCGGCGGCATGACCGGCGTGCTGCTGGCGGTTCCGCCGGCCGACTTCGTGCTGCACAACAGCCTGTTCCTGATCGCCCACTTCCACAACGTCATCATCGGCGGCGTGCTGTTCGGCCTGTTCGCCGGCATCTACTACTGGTGGCCCAAGGCTTTCGGCTTCCGCCTGGATCCGTTCTGGGGCAAGGTGTCCTTCTGGTTCTGGGTGATCGGCTTCTACGTCGCCTTCATGCCGCTCTACGTCCTGGGCCTGATGGGCGTCACCCGCCGCCTGCGCGTGTTCGAGGACCCGTCGCTGCAGATCTGGTTCCAGATCGCCGCCGTCGGCGCCGTCCTGATCGCCATCGGCATCGGTGCCTTCCTGGTCCAGATCGCCGTGAGCGTCCTGAAGCGCAACCAGTATGTCGACGTCACCGGCGATCCGTGGGACGGCCGCACCCTGGAATGGGCGACCTCCTCGCCGCCCCCGGGCTACAACTTCGCCTTCACGCCCGTGATCCACGACAATGACGCGTGGTGGGACATGAAGAAGCGCGGCTATGCCCGTCCGCTGGAAGGCTACCGCCCGATCCACATGCCCGCCAACACCGGCACCGGCGTGATCCTGGCCGGCATCAGCACCGCGCTCGGCTTCGCCCTGGTCTGGCACATCTGGTGGCTGGCGGCGCTGAGCTTCATCGGCCTGCTGGTGGTCGCCATCAGCCATACCTTCAACTACAACCGCGACTTCCACATCCCGGTGGAGGAGGTCGTGGCGACCGAGAACGAGCGGACCCGTCTGCTCGCGGGACAGGTGTAAAGCATGACGACGACCGTTGAAGCCATGCATGGCGGCCACGCGGGGCACGATGCCCCGCGCGACGCCACCCCGCCCGTCTTCTATGTAAGGGACGAGCACGCCCACGAAGCCGCCAGCACCGCGCTCGGCTTCTGGATCTACCTGATGAGCGACTGCCTCATCTTCGCGGTCCTGTTTGCGACCTACGGCGTGCTGGGCACCAGCTACGCCGCCGGTCCGACGCCGAAGGAGCTGTTCGACCTGCCGCTGGTGGCGCTGAACACGGCGATGCTGCTGTTCTCCTCCATCACCTACGGCTTCGCCATGCTGGCGATGGAGAAGGGCCGCACCGCCCAGACCCAGGGCTGGCTGGCGATCACCCTGCTGTTCGGTCTCGCCTTCCTCGGCATCGAGCTGTACGAGTTCGCGCACCTGATCCATGAGGGGGCCGGCCCCGGCCGCAGCGCCTTCCTGTCGGCCTTCTTCACGCTGGTCGGCACCCACGGGCTGCACGTCACCTTCGGCAGCGTGTGGCTGGTGACGCTGATGGTCCAGGTCGCCCGCCGCGGCCTGATCCCGGCCAACCGCCGGCGCCTGATGTGCCTCAGCATGTTCTGGCACTTCCTGGACGTCATCTGGATCGGCGTCTTCACCTATGTCTATCTGATGGGGATGCTGCGATGAGCACTCACGCGCACGGCGATCACCACGCCCATCAGGGCCATGGACATGGTGGGCATGGCGGCCACGGTCACGACGATCACGGCCACGTCGAAGGCGCCCACGGCACCTTCGGCAGCTACATGACCGGCTTCGTCCTGTCGGTGATCCTGACGGTCATCCCGTTCTGGCTGGTCATGACGGGCACGCTGGACAACACGACCACCACGGCCGTGATCCTGGGGCTGGCCGTGGTCCAGATCCTCGTCCACATGTTGTATTTCCTGCACATGAACGGCCGCGTCGAGGGCGGCTGGTCGATGCTGGCGATGATCTTCACGATCATCGTCGTGGTCATCATGTTCGCCGGTTCGCTGTGGGTCATGTACCACATGAACCACAACATGATGCCCGGCATGACCACCCCCGACATGAGCAAGATGCCGTGACCGGGCAGCCGTCCGCGCCCCACGCGGGCGGCACGGCCAGGAGGGCCCGCCCGGTCTGGGCGCTGGCCCTCTTCGGCCTTCTGTCGCTGGCCGGCATCGCCGGCCTGACCGCACTCGGGGTCTGGCAGCTCGAGCGTCGGGCCTGGAAGCTCGACCTGATCGAGCGGGTGGAGGGCAGAATCCACGCCTCCCCCGTGCCCGCTCCGGGGCCGGAGGCCTGGCCCACCGTCTCCGCCGCTGCCGACGAATACCGCAGGGTTTCCGTCACCGGCCGTTTCCTGCACGACCGCGAAGCGCTGGTCCAGGCGGTTTCCGACCTGGGCGGCGGGTTCTGGGTTCTGACGCCGCTGGTCACCGACCGCGGCTTCACCGTTCTGGTCAACCGCGGCTTCGTGCCCCCGGAAAAACGCGATCCCGCGACCCGCGCCGAGGGGCAGCCGCAGGGCACCGTGACCATCGCCGGCCTTCTGCGCGTCACCGAGCCGAAGGGCGGCTTCCTGCGCAGCAACGACCCGGCCGCCGGCCGCTGGTATTCCCGCGACATCGCCGCCATCGCCGCCGCCAAGGGGCTGGGCGACGCCGCGCCTTATTTCATCGATGCCGATTCCAGCCGCAATCCCGGCGGCTGGCCGGTCGGCGGGCTGACCGTGGTCAGCTTCCCCAACAGCCATCTCGGCTATGCGCTGACCTGGTTCGCGCTGGACCTGATGCTGATCGCCGCCGTCCTGTTCGTGATCCGCAGCGAATTGCGGCGCAGGCGGGCGTAACCCGTCCTCTACTGGGTGCGCGGCCTCAGAAACGGGGTTCCCCCCGGTGCCGAGGCCGCAACCTCGTCCAGCGGCAGCAGGCGCTGCAGGGCGGCGATGTAGCCATGCAGCGCTTCCCGACCGGCGGGGGTGAGAGCGTAGCTGGATTGCGGCCGCCCCTCCCCTGTGTCCTTGCGGACCGACACGTACCCCGCCCCGATCAGCTTCTTCAGATGCGAGTCGAGGTTGCCGTCCGACACCTCCAGCCGCTGCTTCAGCTCGGTGAAGGTCGCCTCGCCGGCACCGGCCAGAAAGGCGGCGACCTGCGTGCGCAGCGGTTGGTGCAGCAAAGGGTCGAGCGTATCCAAAGCAGTTCCGTTTAGGGTTTGAGGTCGAAGCGCGCCGACATCGTGCCGGGCGCCTTGCTGTCGGTCTCGCCCGGCAGCGTGATGGCGAATTCCCCGCCGACCGCACGGGTCGCGGACATCCAGCTCTTTCCGTCGAAGCTCAGCCAGTTCTTGTAGAGGTAGACGTCACGGTTGGTGGCGACCTCCATCCGTGCCAGGCCCGGCTTGGACAGCAGCGAACCGGAAACCGACGCCACCACCGGCAGCGGCGCCCCGGCCGGATAGAGCAGCACGTAATCGCCGCCGGCCGACGGTGCCTCACCATAGCGGACAACCGGGATTTTCGCCATCTCGTCGGCGCCCGGCGGAGGCATCAAGCCCGCGCAACCGGCAAGCGTCGCCGTGGCGGCCAGCAGGGCCGCAGTCAGAATCCGAGTCATGTCTTTCTCCTGAGGGTATGGAAGGGGAGAGGGAAGGGAAAGGGCCGGTCAGCGCTGCGGATCGGCCATGGAGTTGGCGTTCACGGGGGCACGGACCACCGGTCCGCGTTCCGGCGTGAGATCGCCCTCCAGCTTGGGGACATGGAGCCAGAGGCCGGCCGTGCCACGCATCCAGGGCTCGCCGTCGAAACGGGCGTCTCCGGTCGGTACGCCGTTCTCCAGCACCAGTTGCACCGGCTTGGAAAGGGTCAGGGGCAGAATGATGGCCGGATCGTTGCGGAAGATGTTGCCGTTCACGCGGATCTCCACCGGGACCGGCGTGCCCGCCGGCAGGGTGAGAATGTGACGCCCCACGGCACCCTCCCCCTTGCGGAAGGCGTCGAAGGTCAGGGCCGGCGCGTCCATCGGGGCGCCGAGATCGCCGTGGTGCCGCAAGGCGAGCGGCACGCCCAGCACCACCAGCATCCAGGCGGCGGATTGCGCCATGCGGTGCCAGGACGGCCGCGCCCGGCCGCGGTCGAGCATCAGCGCCAGAAGCGGCAGCCCCAACCCGAAAACGGACGCCGCGATCAGCCGGATGATGCCGTAATCAAGCCGGTAGACGAGGCTGGCGATGCCCGTGAGGATGGCGAGCACGCCGATCCACTCCAGCAACTCCTCGGAAAACAGGCCGTGCACGTAGAGGCCGAGGCCGATCAGCACCACCCAGGTTGCGCACACCATGTATCCGCCGCCGAAGAAGAAGGTGGCGAAGGTCATCAGGATGCCCAGCGCCACCAGCAGCCACCAGACCTTCAGCACCTGCCGGTGGATGAAGGACCACGCCTCGTCCCTATGCCGCTTGACTCGCCGCGTGAGCTGCCAGTCCAGCACGGCCACCCCGCCCAACGACAGGGTGAGCAGCAGCAGCCACGCCACGGCCTGCTGCGTCACGTCCGTAAACTGCGCCGGGGTCAGGATGCGGTCGCTGAGCAGAAGCAGCGCCGCCCCCGTCATCCCCCACAGGATCAGGGTATGCCGCTCGATCCGCAGATTGCGGTGCCCGGCCGAAAGCATGGAGTGAATGGCGTCGAGGCGCTGGGACAGGCTGTCGGACATCGGGATCCCGTTGGCTTTCCGGCGGTGTCACTCTGTGATGCAGAGTAACTATACTCTGAAACGCAGAGTGTCAACGGCCAAGCCCACGCCTGCGTCGATAAGGAGCAACGACTTTTGGCGTACCGGAAATAGCCCACAAAGCTCCCCTCCCGCCGGTAACTCTCTATATAAGTCGGTGGGCTGATGAACCGGGTGAGGAACAGGACGTCTTTCGTGCGCGACACCACCGACCGCAAAAACCTGTTCCTGCTCGTCCAGCTGCGTTGGCTCGCCGTCGTCGGGCAGATCGTGACGATCCTGATCGTCCATCTGCAGATGGGCATCCGGCTGCCGCTGATGCCGATGGCCTCGGTGATCCTCGTCCTGATCGCGCTGAACATCGCCAGCCTGATCCAGATCCGCCGCAGCGCCAGCGTTTCCAACACCCAGCTTTTCCTGGAGCTGCTGATCGACGTCTGGGCGCTGACCCTGCAGCTCTATCTCAGCGGTGGCGCCTCCAACCCCTTCATCTCGCTCTATCTTCTTCAGGTGGCGCTGGGTGCCGTGCTGCTGGAGGCATGGTCGGCCTGGGCGCTGGTGCTGGTGGCGACCGCCGGCTTCACCTGGCTGACGGGCACCTACCAGCCGCTTCTCCTGCCCCATGCCCATGAGGGCGAGCTGTTCAGCCTGCACATCCAGGGGATGTTCATCTGCTTCGTGCTGGCGGCGAGCCTGCTGGTCCCCTTCCTCACCCAGATCAACCGCAACCTGCGCGCCCGCGACGCCTATCTGGCGGAACTGCGCCAGCGCTCCATGGAAGAGGCGCACATCGTCCGCATGGGCCTGCTGGCGTCGGGCGCGGCGCACGAATTGGGCACGCCGCTCGCCACCCTGTCGGTGATCCTCAACGACTGGCGCCGCATGCCGTCGCTGATGTCCGATCCCGATCTGTCGGAGGAGGTGGCGGAGATGCAGAACCAGATCGACCGCTGCAAGGCCATCGTGTCGGGCATCCTGCTGTCGTCGGGCGAGGCGCGCGGCGAGGGCACGGTGCGCACCACGGTGAAAGGGTTCCTCGACGATCTGGTGCAGGACTGGCTGTCCAGCCGCTCCCCCGGCCGGTTCGAGTACGACAACACGGTCGGCCCGCAGGAGCGGATGATCGCCGACCTCGCCCTGAAGCAGGTCCTGTTCAACGTGCTGGACAACGCGCTGGAGGCGTCGCCGGGCTGGATCGGCGTCGCCGCCCTGCGGCAGGGCGACAATCTGGTGGTGGCGATCAACGATTCCGGTCCCGGCTTCGATCCCGCCATCCTGGAGGAGCTTGGCAAGCCCTACCGCTCCACCAAGATGCGGCCGGGCAGCGGGCTCGGCCTGTTCCTGGTGGTCAATGTGCTGCGCAAGCTGGGCGGCACCGTCTCGGCCAAGAACCGGGCCGGCGGCGGCGCCACCGTCACGCTGACCCTGCCGCTCGCCGCCTTGTCGCCGGGAGGCGCCGATGGAGACGACTGAGCAGGAGACGCCTGATTTGGAAGGCGGCGACCGCACCCTGCTGATCGTCGAGGACGACGCCGCCTTCGCCCGGGCGCTGCGCCGGTCCTTCGAACGCCGCGGCTACGAGGTGCATGCCTGCGCCGGGCTGGAGGAGATGCGGGAGCTTCTGCAGACGGTGGATCCCGACTACGCGGTGATCGACCTGAAGCTCGCCACCGGCTCCGGCCTGGAATGCGTGAAGGAGCTGCACGAGGCGGATGAGGAAACCCGCATCGTCGTGCTGACCGGCTTCGCCAGCATCGCCACCGCGGTGGAGGCGATCAAGCTTGGCGCCTGCCACTATCTGGCCAAGCCGTCCAACACCGACGACATCGAGGCGGCCTTCGACCGCACCGAAGGCGACACCTCCATCGCCCCCGCCGCCCGCACCACCTCGATCAAGAACCTGGAGTGGGAGCGCATCCACGAAACGCTGGTGGAGACCAACTTCAACATCTCGGAGACGGCGCGGCGATTGGGCATGCACCGCCGCACGCTGGCCCGCAAGCTGGAGAAGAAGCGGGTGCCGTGAGCTGTCGATCGTGCCCCCACCCTAACCCTCCCCCGCTTCGCAGGGGAGGGGACTGCCGCCGATTTCCCGCCTAAGCACCTGCCCCCTCCCCCGCCCAGCGGGGGAGGGTTGGGGTGGGGGCAAGCCCCCGCTCCATCGCCGCGACCAACTCCGTCTCCAGCGTCTCCGCCCGATGGGCCGCGGTGTGCGCCGCTAGGATCCGCCGCCGCGCCTGCTCGCCGATCTCGCCCTCTCCGGCCGGGCGGCGCAGCACGTCCAGCACCTCGTCGGCCGTCTCGGCCAGGATGATCTCCCGCCCCGGCTCCAGCAGCGTGTCGATGCCGTCCCAGATGTCGGAGATGATCGGGGTGGCGCAGGCCGCCGCCTCGAACAGGCGGACGCTGGGGCTGTAGCCGGCGCGGATCATGTCCTCGCGCGTCACGTTCAGGGTGAAGCGGCTCGCCGCATAGAAGGCAGGATGGTCGGCCGGCGGCACATGGTGCAGCCGCTCCACATTCGCCGGCCAGACGATGTCGTCGGGATATTGCGGCCCGGCGACCACGAAACGCAGCTCCGGCGCGCGGCGTGCCGGCTCCAGCAGCAGGCGGTCCAGCGTCGGCTGGCGGTCGATGCTGTAGGTGCCGAGATAGCTGAGGTCCCAGCGCTTTGGCACCGGCAGCGGCGCATAGGCCTCCGCATCCACCGAGCAGTAGAGCGCCCGCGCGGCAGGAGAGCCGTACTGCTCCATCAGCCGGTCGAGCGTCGGCCCGCCGGTGAAGGAGAAGTACACGTCGTAGCCGGGGATGACCTCCGGCGCGAGATACTCGTAATCGCCGCGCTCCAGCTTCGCCAGCGTCACCGGCGTGTCGATGTCGTAGAAGGCGACGACGCCGCGCGCCGTCTCCTGCGCCCAGCGTCCGACCGCGACACCTTCCGGCACGTAGGATCCCACCAGCACAGCGTCCGCCCCGGCGACGGCTGCGGTGAAGCGCTTCAGATCCTCAAGGTCGCTGTAGAAGGCCAGCTCGCACCAAGCCGGATTCGGCAGGTCGCGGTTGTTCGCGTACCAGGGAACATCCCGCTCCAGGAACAGGATCTCGTGCCCGCGCGCGGCGAAGGATTTCAGCAGCGCGCGGAAAGTGGTGGCGTGCCCGTTGCCCCAGGAGGAGGACAGGCTCAGGCCCAGGACGACCAGCTTCATGCCGCGCTCCGTTCCCGACGGGCGGCCAGCGCGCCGCGCAACAGCTGGTCCACCTCGACCGCCCGGCGGGCATAGGTGTGGCCGGCCAGGATGCGGCGGCGCGCCGCCTCGCCGATGGCGCGGGAGCGTTCCGGCGTCAGCGCGCGCAGATGCTCGGTCACGTCCTGCCCGTCGCGGGCCACCAGCACCTCCTCGTCGGGGGCCAGGAACAGCTCCACCCCCTCCCAGGCATCGGTGATCAGGCAGGCGCCGGCGCCTGCCGCCTCGAACACGCGGGTGGCGGGGGAGAAGCCGACCTCCGCCATGCTGTCGCGGGCGATGTTCAGCACCGCCTTGGCCGAGGTGTTGAAGGCGTTGTGGTCGGCGGTGCCGACATGGCCGATGTGGGTGACGTTGGCCGGCAGCCCCTTGGTCTCCCAGCCACTGCCGCCGATGATGTAGCGGGCATCCGGATTGCGCGCCGCCGGCTCCAGGAAGAAGCGCTCGACCCGCGCCTCGCGGTCGGGCAGCCGGTTGCCGAGGAAGTTCAGGTCGGCGCGGAAACGGTCCTGCGGCGGCACCGGATGGTGGGTGGACGGGTCCAGCGCGTTGTAGACCGGCCGGCAGACCGGCGCCCCCATCGCTTCATAGGCCGAGACCACCGGCGGCCCGCCGCCATAGGTCAGCACGAAGTCCAGCTCCGGCAGGCGTCGGCGCAGCACATGGTCGGGCGCCTGCCGCAGCTCCGCCAGCGTCGCCGGGGCGTCCACGTCCCAATAGATGCGCAACGCCTGCGGATTGGCGGCATCCATCACGCCGTCCAGCAGTTCGTCGTCGAAGACGCCGACTCCGTTGGCCTTCACCACCACGTCGGCCTTCACCGCTTCCGCGATCACCGCGCGGCAGGCTTCGGGCGTGGCGTCATAGACGACGACCTTGGCATAGTCCGGCGGCTCGATGTCGCGGTGCTTCTGTCGGTCGAAGGCGTCCGGCTCGTAGAAGGTGATGTCCCAGCCATGTTTGGCCAGTTCGCTCAGCATGCCGCGGTAATAGGTGGCCGCGCCGTTCCAGTAGGAGGACAGCAGGCTCGACCCGTAAAAGGCCATCTTCATCGGGCGGACTCCTCGAGAACCGGTTCTTTTTGATTGCCGCGCAGGCTGCCGACGATGGACAGCAGCTCATCGACGCGGTGGGCACAGGTATGGCGGGCGCGGATCGTCTCCAGCCCGTTGCGGACCAGTTCGGCTCGCAGCCCCTCGTCCTCGTCTATGGCGCGCAGGTGGCCGGCCATCTCCTCGCCGTCGCGGGCGAACAGGAAGTCGCGGCCGGGGCGGAACAGCCCCTCCGCATCGCTCCACGGGGCGCTGACCAGCGGGATGCCGCAGGCCAGCGCCTCGAACACGCGGATGGTCGGGATGCCGGGCAGCAGGTCGACGTAGAAGCGGCGCGGCACATGGACGGTGACGCGGTGGCGGGCGAAGATCTCCGGCGCCCGCGCGTTCGGCAGCCAGCCCTTATAGGCGATGCCGTAACGCTTCAGCGTCGCCAGGGCGTCCGCCGGGTAACGCACGCCGTAGATCTCCAGCGGCAGCCCGGCGGACTTGGCCGGCGCGAAAAGGAAGCGTTCGAGCTCCTCCGTCCGCTCGCCGTCGCCCCAATTGCCGATCCACACCGCGCCTTCTCGTTGCCCTTCTTCGGCCGGCGGATGGAACAGGCGGATATCGGCGGCCTCGTGCCAGACGAAGACACGGCCTTCCCAACCCCAGCGGCGATAGACGGCGGCGAGTGTCTCGCCGAAGGCCAGCACGCCGTCATAGCCGGACAGGTCGAAGGCGTTGATCGCCTTCGGGTCGCTGACCGCGCGGTGGTGGGTGTCGTGGAACAGCAGGGTAAAGCGCCCGCCACGCCTGCGGGCGTCGCCAACGGCAGCGACCAGCGCCGGGTCGTTCCATTCATGGACGACCACCAGATCGGCGCCATCGCAGGCGGCCTCGACATCGAAGCCCTTCGGCATGGTGCGCGAGGACAGGTCCGGATAGGCGCTGCGATAGGCGTCCAGCCCGGCCTCGCCATGGTCGGCCAGCAGGTTCTGCAGGCTCCAGGCGCCGTCGGGTTCCAGCACCCGCACGTCATGGCCGCGGGCGATCAGGTCGCGCAGCACCCCGCGCAGGAAATGGGCGTTGCCGTGGTTCCAGCAGGAAGCCAGCGAATGGGTGAAATAGACGATCCTCACGCGATCACCTCCGAACGCACCGGGTGCGTCACCGACCGATAGACGTCGAGCATCCCGGCGGTGAGCCGGTCCATGTCATAGCGGGCGGCGCGGCGGCGGGCGGCGGTGCCGAGCCGCCGGGCCTCCAGCGGGTCGTCGAGCAGCCGGCGCAGGGTCGCGGCCAGTGCCCTGGCATCGCCCGGATCGGCGAAGATGGCGGCGCCGTCCCATAACTCGCGGAAGCTGGCGATGTCCGACAGAACCAGCGCGCAGCCGGCCTGCGCCGCCTCCAGCACCGTCAGCCCGAACGGCTCGTACAATGGCAGGGAGGCGAAGACCGGCGCCCGCGCCATCCATCCGGCGACCGACGCGCCGTCCAGCCGCCCCAATGCCTTGGCATGGGTCAGCCCGACGCGGTGCCCGGTCGGGCTTTCCAGCGGTCCGGCGGCGAAGACCGGCACGTCCAGCAGCTTCGCCGCCGCGTCCAGCAGTTCGACGTTCTTGCCCGAATCCCACAGCCGTCCGGCGGTGAAGACGAAGCGTTCCCGCCCCATCGCGGCCCGCCGCGGTCCGGCCTTGCGGGCATAGCGCCCGTTGCGCACCACCACCGGCGGCGCCACGTCGTACAGCGCGGCAGTGGCATCGGCGAAGGCGGCGCTCGGCGCCACCAGCACGTCGCAGGCCTGATAGCCGCGGCGCAGCAGCTCCGTCCGCCAGCGGAAATCCTCCGGCATCTCGCCGCCGCGCACCGCCGCCCACCAACTGGCCATGCAGGAATGGCAGACGCCGACGACCGGCATGGTGAAGCCGGCGTCAGCGGCCAGCGCCGGACTGTTCAGATGCACCACATCGGGGCCGAGCCTTGCCGCGAGATCGCCGAGCGCCTCCGCCGTGCGGCGCACCGCGGCCTCATTGGGGGCGGTCCAGTCGAGCGGCAGACCGGTATCGATCAGCTCCAGCCCGTCCACCGCGGCGGCGGCGGCGACCTGATCGGGGTGGGGCGACGGCCCCAGCACCGCCAACGTCACCCGCGTCCCCTGTCCCGCCAACTCGCGGGCCAGATCGAGCGCATAGGTCCACACCCCGCCGACGCTGTCGGCCGTCATCAGCACATAGGGTGGTTCCGCGGGCGGCAATATTCTTTGGGCACTCGTCAGCGGCAGGAGCATGCCGCCTCCAGTTCCGTCAGCGGCAAAGGCTCGTCCTCCTGGATGTCGCTCAGGCGTTCGAACTGGGCAAGGTAATGCTCGTGCGCCCGCTCCCACGCCCGGTCGTCCGGCTCGCCCCACAGGCGACGGTAATCGGGCGAGGCCGGATAGGGGTAGAGCGGCACCGGGTCGTTGGCCCACACCCCGGCGGCCAGCAGCTTCTCGCGCCAGGCCTTGACCATGTCGGCATCGTCGCCGGCCACCGCGATCAGGTTGGCCTGGACGAAGGGCACGCTGCGCCGGGCATGGATCAGCCGGTCGGCCAGATCGTCGGTGCTCATCCGGCATTTCTTGTCGAGCGAGGCGCGGCCTTCCTCGGTCAGGCTTTCCACCCCGGCCTCGATCGACACGCAGCCGGCCGCCCCCAAGAGGTCGAGCATCTCCGGCTTCCACAAATCGATGCGCGTCTGCACGCCGAACTCGATCGGCCGTTCCACCAGCGCTTCCAGCAGGTCGCGCCGGGGCAGGAAGATCTCGTCGATGAAATAGACGTAGCGCACGCCGGCCGCGATCAGCCCGTCGATCTCCTCCAGGATGATGGCGGTGTCGCGGCGCCGGTACTGGTCGCGGAAATCGATCTTGGCGCAAAAGCTGCAGTTGTAGGGGCAGCCGCGCGACGCCTCCACCTCCGCCCCCGGCCCGACCGGTTCAGTGCCGTAACGGTGATGGTGGTGCGGGTGGCGCTGCAGCCACTCCACCGGCCAGGACAGCGCCGGCAGATCGGTGAAGCGCGCCGCATGCGGCCCGCCGGTCACCACCAGATCGCCGTCGCGGTAGAAGGCCAGCGCCGGTATGTCGTCCAGCACCAAACCGTCTGCCAGCTTGGCGACGATCTCCTCGCACTCCCCGCGCACCACCACATCGACGCCGAGCTTGCTCAGCGTCGGCGCCGGGGTGGTGGAGCCGTGCGGCCCGACCGCGACGGTACGCCCGCCGCGACCGTCCAGTGCCGCCAAGAACTCGTTCGGCACGCGCAGTTCCGGCTGGGCGCAGCGCCAGAACAGGTAGGTCGGCGCGGTGGTCAGCACGGTCATGTCGGCGGCGAAGGCGGCGACCCGCTCCGCCATCTCCGCGTTCGACAGGCCGTCCAGCGCGCCGTCCAGCAGCAGCACCTCGTGCCCGGCCTGCTCCAGCAGCGCCTTGCTGTATCCCAGCTCCAGCGGCAGATGCGCTTCGCGGCATCCGAAATAGATGCTGTGGTCGAAGCTCCAGGCCGGGTTGACCAGCGCAACCCTCATCAGGCGGCCTCCACCGACTGCGGTTCGGCAGGGGACGGCATGCCGCTTTTCTCCGCCCGCAGCCATTCGGCGAGCAGCGCCACGCCGCGCTTCCACTCCGTCGGCGCGGCCAGCCCCAGCGCGTCGCGGACCGCGCGGGTGTCCGACACGTAATAGCGCTGGTCGCCGGCCCGCCAGTCGCCGTAGCTGACCTCCACCTTGCGGCCCATCAGATATTCGATGTGCGCGATCAGCTGGCGCAGGCTGATGGCGTTGGCCGCCCCGCCGCCCAGGTTGAAGGCGCGGCCCTTCACCTGCTCAATCCGCTCCCAGGCGGAAACATAGGCCTGCACCGTGTCGGCGGCGAACAGCACGTCGCGCACCTGCCGGCCGTCGCCGTAGATGGTGATCGGCTCGCCGTTCAGCGCGCGGATCAGGAAATGGGCGACCCAGCCCTGATCCTCCGTCCCCATCTGGCGCGGGCCGTAGATGCAGCTCATCCGCAGCACGGCGGTCGGCAGGTCGAAGCTGCGGGCGTAATCCAGCACATACTGGTCCGCCGCGCCCTTCGAGCAGCCATAGGGGGTGTGGAAGTCGAGCGGCCGCGCCTCCGACACGCCATGCGCGCGGATCGCCGGATCGACCGGCGCATAGGCGTCATCCACCAACTCCAGAGGCACGTCGGCGAGGTCGCCATAGACCTTGTTGGTGCTGGCGAAGATCACCGGCGTGCGCTTGCCCTTATTTTGGCCGTGGCGGCGCACCGCCTCCAGCAGGGACAGGGTGCCGCGGATGTTCACCTCGAAATCGTCGACCGGGTCGACCATGCTGGTGGTCACCGCGACCTGGGCGGCCAGATGGAACACCGCCTTGGCGTCCTTGGCAGCATCGGCCAGCGCCTGTTCGTCGCGCAGGTCGGCTGTGACGGCGCTGATGCGCAACGGGTGACGGGATTGCAGCCAGCGCAGGTTCCGCTCCACCCCCGGACGGCGCAACGCGTCATAGATCAGCACGTCATGCCCGTCCGACGCCAGCCGGTCGGCAAGGTTCGATCCGATGAAGCCGGCGCCGCCGGTGATCAGAACCGGGTTCTTGGTGCCGCTCATGCCACCAGACCCCGCTCTTCCAGTTCGCGGCGGGCATCGGCGACGCGGTCCTGCGCCTCCTGCCGGGCGACCCATTCCGCCAGTTCGGCCAGACCATCGGAGAAATCCTCCTTCCGGTCATAGCCGAGCACGGTACGGGCCTTGGTCAGGTCGGGGATGTTGTGGCGGATGTCGCCGGCGCGCGCCTTGCCGGTGATCTCCGGCGACAGGTCGGCGCGGCCCATCGAGGCGGCCTGCATCAGCGCCACCTCCTCCACCGTGCGCTCCTCGCCGGAGCCGATGTTGAACACCTCGCCGTTGGCGGCCGGGTTGTCCAGCGCCAGCAGGAAGGCGCGGGCGACGTCGCGGACATGCACGAAGTCGCGGCGCTGCTGCCCGTCCTCGAAGATCATCGGGCGCTGGCCGTTGGCGATGCGCGAGGCGAAGATCGCCAGCACGCCGGTGTAGGGGTTCGACAGCGCCTGCCCCGGCCCATAGGCGTTCCACAGGCGAAGGGCCGAGCCCTCCATCCCGTACTGCGCGGTCAGCGTCAGGGTCAGCCGTTCCTGCACATATTTCCCGATGGCGTAGACCGACTTCAGCGCCGGGCGCTTGCTTTCCGGCGTGCGGACCGGCACCAGCGGCCGGCCCTGCTGGTCGAGCGGGTCCCAGGACCCATCGGGATTGCGGGCGCCGCGGACGACGTCCTCCATCAGCGTGCCGTCGGCGGTGCGGTACAGCCCCTCGCCATAGATGCTCATGGACGACGCGACGACGACGCGGCGAACCGGCTTGTCGATCAGGCGCTGGAACAGAACGGCGGTGCCGTAGTCGTTCACCGAGGTGTAGCGGTCGACCGCATACATGCTCTGGCCGACGCCGACTTCGGCGGCGAGGTGGATCACCGAATCAACGCCTTCCAGCGCACGGGCGACCATGTCGTCGTCACGCACGTCGCCGACCAGCAACTCCACATCGGCATCCAGTTCGTCGGGACGCTGCCGCGTCGGGTGCACCTGTTCGATCAGGCTGTCGAGCACCCGGACGCGGTCGCCGCGGGCAAGCAGGGCCTTGGCGACATGGCGGCCGATGAAGCCGGCTCCGCCAGTGACGAGAACGGTCTCTCCCACAAGTCCCTCCGAGGAATTTGATACGATTCTTGACGTTGACGTGCGGAAACAAGGGGCAGGGCCTTACGGCGATCGACACCGAAGGCCCCCCGCTCGTCCCCGCAAGTTGCCCAGGGCACCCTGTGCGGTTTTATTTCGGGACCGACTCGCAACTCCTTGGCTGAGTCACGACGGCCGCACTGTCGACGTTAACACCGCCGTTAAAAATTGCGCACCTCGTCCAAAAGGCGTGCCACCAACGACTGATCTTCCGATGATTCCTTTTCCTGTTTACAAATAACCATGCTCCGTGGAGCGCCGTGCATTTAAGGATGGGAGAGCTTCGTGACTGGGAAAAAGCTCCGGGTAGCAATCGCGGGCGTCGGAAATTGTGCATCATCTTTTGTACAAGGGATATGCTATTACGCTGGCGCCAAAGCCAATGAGCCGCCCCCGGGGCTTATGACTGTCGATCTTGGCGGCTATCACGTTGGAGACATCGAGATTTCTGCCGCCTTCGATGTTGCAGCCTCGAAAGTGGGGCTCGATGTCGGGGAGGCTATTTTCGCACCTCCTAATAATACTATTCGCTTTGCCAAACCGCCTCGTTTCGGTGTGCCGGTGGAACGCGGTCCGACGCTGGACGGCATCGGCAAATACCTGGCCGGCGACATCGCCGAATCGGAGCAACGGCCGGTGAACGTGGCGGAAACCCTGCGCCGCACCGGCACCGACATCCTGGTCTCCTATCTGCCGGTCGGATCGCAGCAGGCTACGGAATTCTATGCCGAACAGGCGCTGGAGGCCGGCTGCGCCTTCGTCAACTGCATCCCGGTCTTCATCGCCTCCAATCCCGTCTGGGCACGGCGCTTCGCCGAACGCGGCCTGCCGATCATCGGCGACGACATCAAGAGCCAGGTCGGCGCCACCATCGTCCACCGCATGCTGGCCAACCTGTTCCGCGAGCGCGGCGTGCGGCTGGACCGCACCTATCAGCTGAATTTCGGCGGCAACACCGACTTCAAGAACATGCTGGAGCGCGAGCGCCTGGAGTCGAAAAAGATTTCCAAAACCCAGGCCGTGACCAGCCAACTCGATGTGCCGCTCGACCCGGAAGACGTGCATGTCGGCCCCAGCGACCATGTGCCCTGGCTGACCGACCGCAAATGGGCGCATATTCGGCTGGAAGGCACAACCTTCGGCGGCGTTCCGCTGAATGTGGAGCTGAAGCTTGAGGTCTGGGACAGCCCCAACTCCGCCGGCATCGTCATCGACGCGGTGCGCTGCGCCAAGCTGGCGCTCGACCGCGGCATCGCCGGCCCGCTGGTCGGCCCGTCCAGCTACTTCATGAAGTCGCCGCCCGAACAGTTCACCGACCACGAGGCACGGGAACGCACGCTGCGCTTCATCGCCGGGGAACCTCTCGAGACCAAGCCGACCCGCCTGATGTGAGCGGCGGCATGGAGACCATCTTCATCCTGGTGCGCCACGGTTCGCACGACCGGCTGGGCTCGGTCCTGTGCGGCCGCATGGCCGGCGTGACGCTCAGCGCCCAGGGCCGGGCGGAGGCCGATTCGCTGGCCGACCGCCTGTCGTCACTGCGCCTGACCGCCGTGCTGTCCAGCCCGCTGGAGCGCGCCGTCGAGACCGCCACCCCGATCGCCGAGCGGCAGGGCTTGTCGCCGACCATCGAGCCGGCGCTGAACGAACTCGACCTCGGCGCCTGGAGCGGCAAGCGGTTCGAGGACCTGCACGGCGATCCCGCCTGGGACCTGTGGAACCGGGCACGCAGCCATACCCGCCCCACCCCCGGCGAGACTCCAGGTGAGTCGATGGCGGAGGCGCAGACCCGGATCGCAGCATTGCTCGACCGGCTGCGCCGCGCCCATCCCGGCGGCACGCTGGCGCTGGTCAGCCATGGCGACATCATCAAGGCGGCACTGGCCCACGCCATGGGGCTGCCGCTCGACTTCTACGGACGATTCGAAATCAGCCCGGCCTCCCGCAGCGTTGTGATCGCCGGCGATTGGGGGCTGAAGGTCCACAGCATCAACGAGGGTGCGGCATGACGAGCCTGACGGCCGACCAGATCCGCGAACGCGTCGCAGAACTCGGCGACTGGTTCCACAACATCGACCTCAACGGCGTGCGCACGGCACCCGACCATTTCCTGAACGACTACCCGAACGTGAAGTGGAAGCGCTTCGAGCATGCGGTGCCGAAGGATCTGACCGGCCGCACCGTTCTCGACATCGGCTGCAACGGCGGTTTCTACTCCATCGAGATGAAGCGCCGCGGTGCCGACCGGGTGGTCGCCATCGACTTCGACGACCGCTATCTGGCGCAGGCGAAATTCGCCGCCGAAGTGACCGGGCAGGACATCGAATTCCACAAGATGTCGGTCTACGACGTCGCCAAGCTCGGCGAGAGCTTCGACGTCGTGCTGTTCATGGGCGTGCTCTACCACCTGCGCCACCCGCTGCTGGCGCTGGACCTGATCCACGACCATGTCGCCAAGGACCTGATGATCTTCCAGTCGATGCAGCGCGGCTCGGCCGAGGTGGCGCCGGTGCGTGCCGACTACGACTTCTTCGAGCAGGATCACTTCGACGATCCCGGCTATCCGAAGCTGCACTTCATCGAACACGAATACGCCCGCGACTGGACCAACTGGTGGGCGCCCAACGCCGCCTGCGCCGAGGCGATGCTGCGCAGCGCCGGCTTCGCCATCGTCGAGCATCCGGAACGCGAGGTTTATGTCTGCCGCCGGGTCGACCGCCCGACAGAGGCGGGGGCGGTGTATCCGGCCCAGCCGAAAGAAGACGCCGTGAAGAAAGGGACCGAGGGATGATCGAAGCCGCCAAGATCTGGAACGAGCCGAACAACAAATCGCACTGGGATCCCAACCTCGACCCCGAATGGGACCTGTTCGCCCGCATGACAATCCTGGCCGGGCAGGCGATCCGGGCGGAGAATTCCACCATCACCCGCGTGCTGGGCGGCATGTCCCCCATCGATCCGTCCTTCGTCCGCCGGCTCGACGAGCGCGGCGTGCTGGAGGAGGTGGACGTGGTGGCGGTCCACGGCTTCCCGCTCGACTGGAATCTCTGGCAGATCCACGAGTGGCCGAACAAGATCGACGAGATCCGCGCCGTCACCAACAAGCCGATCTGGGTGACCGAGGCCGGCGTCTCCTCCTTCGGCGCCGAGGAGGTGCAGGCCTGGGGCGTCAAGCGCACCGCGGAGCTGCTGATCGGCAAGGTGCCGCGCATCCACTGGTACAGCTTGTACGACCTGCCCAGCCATTGGGAGGCCACAACCCGCCACAAGGAGGCGGAAGGGTCGTCCTACTACCGCCATTTCCACATGGGGCTGCTGCGCGCCGACGGCACCCCTAAGCCGGCGGTGGAGGCCTTCGCGCCCTATGCCGGGCAGATGGGCATCTGCCAGTGGTTCCACTATGAGGACCACCGGCTGGACGAGGCGGTGGGCTGGCTGAAGCGGCTGGGCGTGCGGCACCTGCGCACCGGCCTGTCCTGGGCCGACAGCTTCCGCCCCAACGCGCTGGACTGGTTCGACCGCCAGATGGAGGCGCTGGCCGATTTCGAGGTGACCGTCACCTTCTGCTTCACCCCCGAACACCGCGGCGTCGAACCCCACCACACCAGCCCGCCCCAGGTGGCGGAGGAATTCGCCGAGTTCTGCGCCGCGATGATCCGCCGCTACGGCACCACGCGGACGGCCGATTCTGCGGCGTCCATGGCGGCGGTGGGATAAACGCGCAAGCGCGGGTGCACAGAACCGTCAAAAGCGGTTCCGATGGAGCAATCACACCGCCGGGCATCTCCGTAGGATCGGTGCAGTCCAGCGCCACCACGGAGATGCCCCATGACGACCCGCCTTCGCGCGGCGGCGGTCGCCCTTTTGCTGTGGATCGGTCCGGCCCATGCCGCCGATCCGCCGCCACTGACCAACACCCGCTTCGACGAGGACTATCGCTACCTAATTTCGCCCCAGGCACGGTCCGGCGCCGCTTGGGAGCGGTTCAAAGCCATCCCGGTCACGTCGGACGGCTTCGCCTCGCTGTCCACCGGGCTGGAACTGCGCTTGCGCGGCGAGGCGGTCCGCAACAGCGGCTGGGGCCAGGACGATCCGCGCAACGACGCCTACGGGCTGTGGCGCGCCCTGCCCTATGCCGACCTGCGTGTCGGGGAGAGCGTCCGCCTGTTCGGCCAGTTGATCATGGCCGACGCGGTTGGCAAGCTGGACCCGCTCGCCCCGCCGGACGCCGACCGGATCGACCTGATGCAGGGCTTCGCCGACCTGAATGCAACGCTGGGCGAGGCCCGGGGCACGCTGCGCGTCGGCCGGCAGATGCTGGCCTATGGTTCGGAGCGGCTGATCTCCATCCGCTACGGTGCCAATGTCCCCCGATCCTTCGACGCGGTGAAGGGCGTCGTCACCGCCGGCCCCTGGCGGGTCGACGCCTTCCTCGGCCGCCCGATCCAACCGACGCCGGAGCTGTTCGACGACGGCCGCGACGCCCGCCGCACCGCCTGGGCGCTCTACGCCACGCGACCGCTCGATCTGGAGTGGACCGACAGCGCCGGGCTCGACGCCTATTACATCGGCTACCGCAACCGCCGCGCCGGCTTCGACGCGGGTGCTGCACGCGAACTGCGGCACACGGTCGGTCTGCTTGCCTTCGGCAAGGCCGCCGGCTGGGACTGGAACTGGGAAGCCATGGGCCAGTTCGGCCGCTTCGGCAGCGGGTCCATCCGGGCATGGTCGCTCGCCACCGACACCGGCTACCGCTTCACCACCCTGCCGCTGCAACCGCGCCTCGGCCTGAAGGCCAACATCGCCAGTGGCGACGACAATCCCCGCGACGACCGGCTGGAGACCTTCAATCCCCTGTTCCCGCGCGCCAAGTATTTCGGCGAACTGACGCCGGTCGGCCCCTACAACCTGATGAACCTGCACCCGTCGCTGGACCTCGCCTTGTCCGACGAATTCAGCCTGTCCGCCTCCGCCATCGCCTTTTGGCGGGAGAGCCTGGACGACGGCGTGTACGACCTGACCGGCGGCCTTCTGCGCTCCGGAACCGGATCGCGGGCACGCTATGTCGGCACCCAGGGCGAACTGGTGCTGTCCTACAGCTCCGGCCGCTCCTTCGAAGGGCTGATCTCCTACTCGGCATTCCGTCCCGGTCCCTTCCTGAAGGACAGCGGCCCGGCGAAGACCATCCATTTCGCAGGCATGGAAGCAGTGTTCAAATTCTAAAAAGCGGGAGCCCCGCACCCGGAATGCGGTCTGGCGCGTTCAGACTATCGAAGAACAACAAAACGGATCCGGACGGACGGCCGATGGACAAACCGGCGGAGCGGCGGCTTCAGGACAGGCGGCGGGCGAAGCCTTCCCTGCGCAAGGGGAAGCTGCTGCATGTCCGCTCCGGCCTGTCGGCGGAGAAGACGCTGCTGGTGCGCATCGGGATCGTCATCGTCCTGATCACGCTGGTCATCGCGGTGTTCTGGTTCGACCGCGACGGGCTGAAGGACCAGATCGACGGCAACATCAGTTTCCCCGACGTCCTCTACTTCGCCATGATCACGGTGACCACCGTCGGCTATGGCGACATCGTGCCGGTCAGCCACACCGCCCGCCTGATCGACGCCTTCGCCGTCACGCCGATCCGCATCTTCATCTGGTTCATCTTTCTCGGCACCGCCTACGAACTGGTGGTGCAGAGGATCGTGGAGGAATTCCGATTGAGCCGCATTCAGAAGCAGTTGCAGGGGCACATCGTGCTGTGCGGCTTCGGGCACAGCGGGTTCATCGCCGCACAGGAAACCGTCTCGAAGGGCCATCCCGCCGATCACATCGTCGTCATCGACGAATCGGAGGAGCGCATCCAACTGGCGGCCGAATGCGGCTTCATCGGCCTGCTCGGCGACGGCACCAGCGAGGACACGCTGACCAAGGCCTGCGTGGGCCGGGCGAAGGCGGTGATCGTCAGCACCGGGCGGGACGACACCACCGTCCTGGTGGTCCTGACCGTGCGCCACCTGTCCGCCGACACCAAGATCGTCGCAAGCATCAAGCAGGAGGAGAACATCAAGCTCGCCAATCTCAGCGGCGCCGACCTCGTGGTGTCGCCGCCCAAGATCGGCGGCTATCTGATGGCCGACGCGGTGGAGACGCGGCACGCCACCCCCTTCCTGTGCGACCTGATGTCGACCGGCGGGCAGATGGTGCTGAGCGAGCGGCGGGCGGAAGCGGACGAGGTCGGCAAAACCATGGCGGAGGTCTCCGCCGGCATGGTCGTCCAGGTCCACAGCCACGGCCGGGATATCCCCTTCACCGAGCGCAACCGCTACATCATCCAGGCGCAGGACACGCTGCTGATCATCAGCCCGCCGCAGTCCGGCGGCAAGGAGGCCCGGCCGTAGGCATCCGCAGCCGGGCTTCACCCGGATTTCACCCGGATTTCACCTGGGCGGCTTCACGCCCCACCGCGCCGGCCCGCCTGGGGGTCGGCGCCGAGGCGCACGGCCTGCCCCATCAGTTCGACGACGGCCGTGCGCAGGTCGGTCGCGGCAACGGGCTTGTGAAGAAGGCGGTATCCTCCCGCCTGGGCTTCGGCCAGCCGTTCCGGCGCCGTATCGCCCGTCACGATCGCCGCCGGGATCCGCCTGCCGAGCCGCGCATGCACCGCGCGGATCACATCCAGCCCGGTCTCGCCGTCGCGCAGCCGGTAGTCGGCAAGCAGGATGTCGGGCGGGTGGTCGTCCAGCACCCCGATCGCCTCGGCCCGGCAGGACCCGGTCAGCACCCGGTATCCCCAGGTCTCGATCATCGCCTGCATTCCGGTCCGGACCAATTCCTCGTCGTCGACCACAAGGACGACGCCGCTGCAGTCCTCCGGCGCAACAGCTTCGCTGCGGCCAGGAGAGGCGCCGCCGGCCTCGATCAGCGGCACCGTGACGGCGAAGGTCGATCCGCGCCCCGGAATCGACCGGACCTCCACCTCATGCCCCAGCAGGCGCGCCAGACGACGAACCACCGCAAGTCC
Source organism: Azospirillum largimobile (assembly GCF_977007025.2). NCBI lineage: Bacteria > Pseudomonadati > Pseudomonadota > Alphaproteobacteria > Rhodospirillales > Azospirillaceae > Azospirillum > Azospirillum largimobile. The sequence continues at coordinate 79,887 of NZ_CDRMUA020000006.1, read as the reverse complement.
CAGGCCCAGCCCCTTGTCGCGGTCGCGCTCGGGATTGCCGACCTGGAAGAACTCCTCGAACACCTCCTGCTGACGGTCCGGCGCGATGCCGATGCCGGTGTCGGCCACCTCGATACGCAACTGACCGTCGCGCCGCCGACACCCGACGAGCACCCCGCCCCGCTCGGTATAGCGCAGGGCATTCTCCACAAGATTGCGCAGAATGCGCTCCAGCAGCACCGGGTCGCTCTGCACCACCGTGCCGCAGCCGCTCGTCCGGAACCGCAGTCCCTGCTCCGCCGCGCGCAGGGTATATTCGTCGGCCAGGCGCTGGATGATGGGGGCGATCGGCATCGCCACCGGGTTGGCCGTCACCAGGCCGGCATCCAGCTTCGATACGTCGAGCAGCCCGTCGAGCAGCATGCGCAAGCCGTCCATCGACTGCTCCATGGAGCGCAGAATGCGCATCCCCGGAGTTCCTTCGACATGGCCCTGCAGCGCACCCATGAACAGGACCAGCGACTGGACGGGCTGGCGCAGGTCGTGGCTGGCCGAGGCAAGGAACTTGGACTTCGCCACATTCGCCCGCTCGGCTTCCGACTTGGCCGTCCGCAGCCTGTCCTCGAAGCGCTTGCGCTCGGTGATGTCGCGGGCGATGCCGACGACGCCGACGACATGCCCATCGGAGTCCCGCAGGGGTGCCTTAGTCGTCAGGCAGAAACGGATCTGCCCGCTTGTGCAGTCGAGGATCTCCTCCTCCAGCACCACGATCTCGCCGGTCTCGATCACCTGCCGGTCGACCGCCTCGATATGGGAAGCGAGCTTGGGCGGGTAGAAGTCCCGGTCGCGCGCGCCCAGCACCCGGTCGCGGCCGGCACCGAACAGGCGGCAGGTGGCATCGTTGACCACGAGGAACCGCCCGTCCGCCCCCTTCACGAACACCGGGTCGGTGATGCCCTCGATCAGCGTCCCCAGCAGCCTGTTGGTCTGCTGAAGAGTCTGCTCGATCATCCGGCGCTGGGTGATGTCGCGCATGATGCCGGTGAAGAAGCGCTGCTCGCCGTCCCACCATTCGGCGATCGCCAGTTCCAGCGGAAACTGCGTTCCGTCCCGCCGCCGTCCCTCCACCTCGCGCCCCGAACCGATGATCCGGGGAATCCCGGTTCGCAGGTAGTGGCCGATATACTCCTTGTGCCGTGACCGGTCGGGCTCCGGCATCAGTTCCGACACGTTGCGCCCGACCATGTCCTCGGCGGCGTAGCCGAAGATGCGCTCGGCGGCGGCATTGAAGGACTGCATCACGCCGGCTTCATCGATCACCACCATCGCGTCCACGGCGGTTTCCACCACGGCGCGATACCGGGTTTCAGCCCTTTCCGTGGCGGCACGGGCCTGCCGTTCCGCCTGCTCCGCCGCCTCGGCTGCGTGTTGCGCCGCGCGCATTTCCAATTCGTGCATGACGATGCGGGCGAATTCCGCCAGGTCGCTCTGCTCCTGCTCGCCGAAATCATGCCGCGGCTCATAGTCGATGAGGCAGAAGGTTCCCAGCAGCAGCCCCTCCGGCGTCCTCAGCGGCGCCCCGGCATAGAAGCGGATGAACGGCTCTCCGGTGACGAGGTCGTTATTGGCGAACCGCTCGTCCGCCATGGTGTCGTGCACCACCATCGGGCGGTCTTCGAGGATCGTGTAGGCGCAGAAGGACAGCCGGCGGGCGGTGTGCTGGACATGAAAGCCGTAGCGCGCCTTGAACCATTGGCGGCTTTCGTCGACCAGACTGACCAAGGCGGTCGGCACACGGAAGAAGCGGGCGGCAAGCCTGGTCAGCCGGTCGAAGACCGGGTCCGGCGGCGTGTCGAGGATGCAATATCCCTTCAGCCGGTCGATGCGGGCCGGCTCGTTGAGAGGCCATGGCGGCTCAACGAAGGTCACCGGCAGACCCGCGGGGCCAATGCCCAAAGGAATGACGCCTCACACCGCGGTTTGGACGTCCCAACGGCAACCGCATCAAGGGCTCTGCTGGCATCGGGATCGACGTGGCGCACGACCGCTCTCCATAGCCGGAACGACAGCTGCCACCCTGCATCGAGCGATGCAAAGGGATGGCGACATCGGCTACTGGACCAACAGAACGGCTCTCCACAATGTTCCTGTTGCTGACAATCTCTTATACTTACAGTCAGGGGCCGCCGTCCCCGTCGTCGCGGGAACGGCGGCCCGAACGGGCTCACACGGCGCCGATGCCGGCCAAGCCCCCCGTCAGCCCTTGTAATGCCGGCCAAAGCGGTTGTTGAGGAAGGCGTCCAGCGGCACCTGTTCCTGCCGGATGAAGCCGGCCTGCGGGATGGAACCCTCGCGCAGCAGGTCCAGCACGGCGCAGATGCCGGCGGCGGTGGTCACCTGGATGGCGCTCCAGGTGCGGCCGGCGATGGGCTTGCTGTAGATCTTGGTGGCGAAGGTCTCCTGCCGCAGCTCGCCCTCCTGCACGCCGGTGGCGGTCGCCAGCACCAGCACCACGTCCTGCAGGGTCAGCGGCACCGCGGTTTCCAGCACGTCCTTCAGCAGATGGCGCCGCTCGCCCAGCCGCAGGTCGCGGATCAGCAGGCGGACGATGTCGCGGTGGCCGGGATAGCGCACGGTCTTGTAATCGAGGTTCCGCACCTTGCCGGCCAGCGTCTCGCACAGCGAACCCAGTCCACCGGAGGTGTTGAACGCCTCGTAATCGACGCCGTCCAGCGCAAAGCGCTCGTCACCCTCCAGCGGCATCACCTCGTGCGGGCGGCCGTCGATGATGGCCTCGCACGGGTTGCAGTATTCGTTGATCAGCCCGTCGGTGCTCCAGGTCAGATTGTATTTCAGGGCGTTGGTCGGGTATTGCGGCAGGGCGCCGACCCGGAGGTGCAGGTTGTGCAGCTCGTCGAAGCGGCGGGCAAGGTCGTGCCCGACGATGGAGATGAAGCCCGGCGCCAGACCGCATTGCGGGATCAGCGCGGTGTTGGCGGTCTCCGCCAGCATCTTCACCTTGCGGGTGGCGGCGACATCCTCGGTCAGGTCCAGATAATGGGCACCGGCCGCGACGGCGGCGGTCGCAATGGCCGGGGTCAGCGTGAAGGGGCAGGCGCTCAAGACCGCATGCTGGCCTTCCATCGCGGCACGCAGAGAGACCGGATCCTCCACATCGACGCGCGTCACCCGCAGCCCGGCCCGTTCGGCCCGGTACAGCAGCGCCTCGTCCCGGTCGCCGACAGTGACGGCGAAATCGTCGGTCTCGGACAGCAGCGTGCCGATCATCGACCCGATCTTGCCCGCACCCAGAACCAGAACCTTCATCGTTGCCATGTCTCCCGCTCCTCTGTTCAGCCGTTTGTGTTTTGGCGATTGGCTCGCACACAAAAGGTGTCGGCGGATGTGGCCGGGCAGAACCGGGCAATGCGCCGGTCACGCTTGAGATTTCCGGCGGAATGACGGAAGTGCCGTTGAAATGACGGATGTGCTTTATCCCTCGCGCGGCATCGGCACCGGCGCTAAGGTCGCAGCCGGTTTCCCCAAGTCCGGCCCGCCGCCATGACCATGCGCCAACTGACCGCCCCGCACGCCGTCCTGCTGGAGGAGCCGCAACACGGCGTTCCCCAGACCAGCGAGTTGATCCGTGGAGAGCGCTTCCGCGTTCTGGAGGAGTGTGGCGGCTGGCTGCGGGCGGAGAACGCCTTCGACGGTCATGTCGGCTGGCTGCCGCCGGGCACCGCGCATCGGGAGCCGGTCGCTCCCACCCACCGCGTGCGGGCATTGCGCGCCGACCTGCATCCCGGACCGACGCACAAGGCGCCGCCGGTGGCGACGCTCAGCTTCGGGTCGCTGGTGACGCTCGACGGCCGGGTGGAGAATGGCTGGGTCGGCACCGACGACGGGCTGTGGCTGTTCGCGGGATGGCTGGAGCCGGTGGACTCGGCGCCTGCGGCCGACCACATCGCCACCGCCCTGCGCTTTCTGGAGACGCCCTATGTCTGGGGCGGGCGCAGCAGCTTCGGCATCGACTGCTCCGGGCTGGTGCTGACCGCCATGGCGGCGGCCGGCGTCGTCTCCCACCACAGCAGCGGCATGCAGCGCAAGGACGAGCGGCTGGGGGCGTGGGTGTCCGAAGATGGCCGTAATGTCATCTATCAGCGCGGCGACATCGTCTTCTTCCCCGGCCATGTCGGGCTAATGGTGGACGGGACGAACCTGCTGCATGCCACCGTCTTCACCATGTCAGTCGTGATCGAACCGCTGAGCGAGGTCGCCAAGCGCGCGGAGATCAACGGAGTCCGCCGTCCCCACCATTTCATTGACGGCATGACGCGGGCGTAGCGCCTCACCCACCAGCAGCAGGGTCGGCCCCTTGCCGGCGGCCACTCCCTGTTCCGCCATCTCGCCGAGCGTCGTCCAGTAGCGCCGCTCGTCGTGCCGGCAACCATTCTCCACCGCCAGAACCGGCGTTTTGGCCGGCAGCCCGGCCCCGGTCAACCCCTGACCGACCGCGCGGGCCTGCTCGCGGCCCATATAGATCGCCAGCGTGCCCTGCGGATCGGCCAGCCGCGCCCAATCGGGCTCGAACCGCTCGCCGTCGCGGCCATGGGCGGTGACGAAGGTGACGGCGCGCGACACCCCGCGCTTGGTCAGCGACAGCCCGGTCGAGGCGGCGCAACCGAGCGCCGCGGTGATGCCGGGGATGACGCGCACCGGAATGCCGAGGCTGTCGAGATGCTCAATCTCCTCGCCGGCGCGGCCGAACACCATCGGGTCGCCGCCCTTCAGGCGAACGACGCGCTTGCCACGCTGCGCATGGAAGGCGATCAGCGCGTTGATCTCCCCCTGCGGCAGCGAATGGCGGCCGGACCGCTTGCCGACACAGATGCGCTCCGCCCCAGGATGGGCGAGGTCGAGGATGCCGTCGCCGACCAGCGCGTCGTAGAGCACGACCTCGGCGGCGGCCAACGCCTTCACCGCCGCGACGGTGAGCAGGTCGGGGTCGCCGGGGCCGGCGCCGACGAGGGTGACGGTGCCGACACCGCCACTATCCCCCTCTCCCCCCCGGGGAGAGGGTCGGGGTGAGGGGGAAAACCTCTCCAAAAGACGAGCGAACACAGAGAATGCGGGGCGCAGCCAATCCCAAGAGGCTCCGCCACGCATCCCTCTCACCCCGACCCTCTCCCCGGGGGGGAGAGGGAGAGTCTGGCCATCACGCCACTTCGCGCTGATGAGCATGACGAAGCACCTCCTTGAGTTCAGGCACGCAGGAACCACAATTCGTGCCGGCCTTCAACGCCGCACCGATCTCCGCCACGCTGGTCAGCCGCCGGTCGCGGATGGCTCCGACCAGCCGGTTGATGCCGACGCTGAAGCAGGCGCAGACGACCCGCCCCTCGTCCGCGGCGGCGCCCGGCGCCCGTCCGGCCAGCAGCCCGGCCCGCGCGCTGTCGTCCAGCCCGTCCGCTTCCAGCAGACCGGCGAGCCAGCCGCGCGGCGGCAGGCGCCCGTCGGCGGCGACGAACAGGCAGGCGTCCAGCCGGTCGCCCTCCATCCAGGCCATGCGCAGGTTGCCGCGCGCCTCGTCACGGAACTCCACCACCGCCCCGGCAGGGTCGAGGCCGGGCAGCCAAGCTTCCACAGCCGGGATGGCTCCGATCCCCGCCATCTCCACCAGATGGCCGCCGGCCACCGCGCGGCTGGCCCAATAGCCGCCATGCCGAGGCTCCACCGGCTGGCGGGCCAGCAGGAAGGCGGTCCAGTCCGGCCGCCAGGGCTCCACCGTCGCCGGCATCCGCTTCAGGTCCGGCTGGCCGGAAAACGGGTCCACAGCCTCGTCGTCGATCAGCCGGCCGATGACGCAGCCGCCGGTGAAGCGGTCGGTCCAGTGCATCGGCAGGAAGATGGTGCCTTCGCTTTGGGCATCGGTGACATGGACGCGGGCCAGCGCTTCCCCTGCCGCCGTGGCGATGCGGGCCAGTCCGCCGTCGTTCAGCCCCCGCGCGACGGCGTCCGCCGGGTTGATGTCCAGCCGAGGCTCCGGCGCATGGGCGGACAGCCGCGCCGACAGGCCGGTGCGCGTCATGGTGTGCCACTGGTCGCGCAGCCGCCCCGTGTTCAGCAGCAAGGCGCCTTCCGACAGGCTCCGCGGCAGGGGCTTCGCCGTGATCGGCAGCATCCGGGCGCGTCCATCCGCGGTGAAGAAGCGGCCATCACCGAACAGCCGTTTCTGCGGCTCGCCCCCCGCCCGCCAAGGCCAGGGGAAGGGCGCCAGCGCGTCGTAACCGGCGTCATCCAGCCCGCTCAGCGCCCCGATGTCGAAGGCGCGCGTTCCGCCATTCTCGAAGTCCGACAGCGCCGCATGCTCGCGGAAAACCTCGGCAGCAGTCTCGTAGGGAAAGGCCCCGGCGAAGCCCATGCGCCGCGCGACCTGGGTCATGATCCACCAGTCGGCCCGCGCCTCTCCTGCCCCATCCCTGAAAGCCCGCTGGCGCGAGACGGTGCGGTCGGAGTTGGTGACGGTGCCGTCCTTCTCGCTCCAGCCCTTGGCCGGCAGGCGGATATGGGCGAAGCGGCCGGTGTCGGTGTCGCGGATGCAGTCGGAAACCACCACCGTCTCGCAGCGCTCCAGCGCCCGGCGGACCCGGCCGGCGTCGGGCATGCTGACGGCGGGGTTGGTCGCCATGATCCACACCGCCTTGACCGTCCCGGCCTCGATGGCGCGGAACAGGTCGACCGCCTTCAGCCCTGGCTTGTCCGCCATCCGCGGCGCGCTCCAGAAGCGGCCGACCCGGTCGACCTCTTCCGCCGTGAAGCCCATATGGGCAGCCAGCTGGTTCGCCAGCCCGCCGACCTCGCGCCCGCCCATGGCGTTCGGCTGCCCGGTGACGGAGAAGGGACCGCAGCCCGGCCGGCCGATGCGGCCGGTCAGGAAATGCACGTTCAGGATGGCGTTGACGGTGTCGCTGCCCTGGGACGACTGGTTGACCCCCTGGGAATAGACGGTCACCACCCGCCCGGTCGCCGCGAACTCGGAATAAAAGGCGGCGACCTCGGCCTCCTCCAACCCACAGCGACGGGCGACCGTCGCCACATCCCGCGCATCGGCGTGGGCAGCAGCCAGCGCGTCCTCCACCCCCTCGGCATGGGCGGCGGTGAAGCCGGCATCGCGATGGCCGTGCTCATCCAGATAGGCCAGCAGCCCGTTGAACAGCACCGCGTCGGTCCCGGCCTTCAGCGCCAGATGGCGGTCCGCGGAGTCCACGCAGTCGGTGCGGCGCGGATCGACCACGACGATGCGGGTTCCCCGCTCCGCCCGCGCCGCCAGCAGCCGCTGGTTCAGCACCGGATGGCACCAGGCGAGGTTCGACCCCACCAGCACCACCAGATCGGCGCTCTCGAAATCCTCGTAGGTCCCCGGCACCGCATCGGCGCCCAAGCCCCGCTTGTGCCCGACCACCGACGACGCCATGCACAGGCGCGAGTTGGTGTCGATGTTCGCCGAGCCGATGAAGCCCTTCATCAGCTTGTTGGCGACGTAGTAATCCTCGGTCAGCAGCTGGCCGGAGACATAGAAGGCGACCGAATCCGGCCCATGCCTGGTGATGGTGTCGGAAAAGCGCCGGGCCACCTCGTCCAGCGCCTCGTCCCACGACACGCGCCGGTTCCCGACCTCGGGATGGAGCAACCGCCCCTCCGGCACCAGCGTGTCGGCCAGCGCCGATCCCTTGGAGCAGAGCCGGCCCCGGTTCGCCGGGTGGTCGGCATCGCCGCGCACGGTGACGGCGCCATTCGCCTTCACCGTCGCGGTCACCCCGCACCCGACCCCGCAATAGGGACAGGTGGTCTTCACCTCCCGTTGTCCGCCGGAGGCAAGCTCCGCTCCGTCAAACATGGCCGCAGGCCTTGCGGCAGCCACCGCGCGACAGCTTGGCCTCGCCGAGCGCGATGGCGACGCTGCGCCCGTCCACCCGCACCGGAACATGGCCGGTGCGTCCCTCGTCGGGGGCGACGGCCTCGCCGGTCGCCAGCTCGATCACCCAGTTGTGCAGCGGGCAGGTGACGCGGCGGCCGTGGACGATGCCCTGGGACAGCGGCCCCCGCTTGTGCGGGCAGGCATCCTCCAGCGCGAAGACCTCGTCGGCCGCCGTGCGGAACAGGGCGATGTCGCCGTCGGGGGTGCGGACGACGCGCGACCCCAGCACGGGGATGTCGTCGACGGTGCCGACCAGGGTCCAGACCGTCTCAGCAGCGGCGTTTTCCATGATGATGCTGTCCATGATCGGTTATCCCACTTCGGCGAGCAGATTGAATTCGTGACGGTCGACGCCCTTGGCGGCGCGCTCCGCCCACGGGTCGTCCTGCGAGAAGGTCTGCGAGAACAGGAAGCGCGCGTTCAACGCCCGCCGCCGCTCCGGATCATCGACCAGCGCCGCCTTGATGTGGTCGAGGCCGACCCGCTCTACCCACGGCGCGGTGCGCTCCAGATAGCGGGCCTCCTCGCGGTAGAGCTGCATGAAGGCGCCGGTGTATTCCAGCACCTCCTCCTCGGTGGCGACACGGACCAGCAGGTCGCAGGCCCGGACATGCAGGCCGCCGTTGCCGCCGACATGCAGTTCATAGCCGCTGTCGATGCACACCACGCCCAGATCCTTGATGGTCGCCTCGGCGCAGTTGCGCGGGCAGCCGGACACCGCCAGCTTGACCTTGTGCGGGGTCCAGGTGCCCCAGGTCATGCGTTCCAGCTTCACGCCCAGCCCGGTCGAATCCTGCGTGCCGAAGCGGCACCACTCCGACCCGACGCAGGTCTTCACCGTGCGCAGCCCCTTGGCATAGGCATGGCCGGACACCATCCCGGCGGCGTTCAGATCGGCCCAGACCGCCGGCAGATCCTCCTTCTTCACGCCGAACAGGTCGATGCGCTGGCCGCCGGTGACCTTCACGGTGGGGATGGCGAACTTGTCCACCACGTCGGCGATGGCACGAAGTTCCGCCGCAGTCGTCAGGCCGCCCCACATGCGCGGCACGACCGAATAGGTGCCGTCCTTCTGGATGTTGGCGTGGGCACGCTCGTTGATGTAGCGCGACTGGTAGTCGTCCCGGTACTCGCCCGGCCACGCGCACAGCAAGTAGTAGTTCAGCGCCGGCCGGCAGGAGGCGCAGCCGTCGGGCGTCGTCCATTCCATTGCCTGGAACACGTCGGCCATGGTCTTCAGCCCACGGTCGACGATGGCCGCCCGCACCGCGTCATGGGTGTGGTGGGTGCATTTGCACATCGGCTTGACCTTGGGCGCCGCCGTGAAGCCGTCGCCCAGCGTCACCGCCAGCAACCGCTCCACCGTGCCGGCGCAGCCGCCGCAGGAGGCCGACGCCTTGGTGTGCGCCTTCACCTCGTCCAGGCTGGTCAGGCCCTTGTCGGTGATCGCCTTGACGATGGTGCCCTTGCAGACGCCGTTGCAGCCGCAGATTTCGGCACTGGCGGGCAATGCTGCGATGGCGGCGTTCGGGTCACCGGCGTCCGCACTCCCGAACCCCTGGCCGAAGATCATGGTGTCGCGTTCGGCCGACACGTCGGCGCCGTCCTTCAGAAGCGAGAAGTACCAGGCGCCGTCCTTGGTATCGCCATACAGCACGGCGCCCAGCAGCTTGCCGTCCTTCAGAACCAGCCGCTTGTAGACGCCGCGGGCGGCGTCGCGAAACACGATGTCCTCGGTCCCCGCCCCGCCCGAGAAGTCACCGGCGGAGAACACGTCGACGCCCGTCACCTTCAGCTTGGTCGAGGTGACGGAACCGGTGTAGGCGGCACCCTCCCCGCCCGCGAGGTCGTGGGCCAGCACCTTCGCCATTTCGAACAGCGGGGCGACGAGGCCCCAGGTGACGCCGCGATGCTCGACGCATTCGCCGACCGCGTAGATCGACGGGTCGCTGGTGCGCATCTGGTCGTCCACCCGGATGCCGCGCCCGCAGTCCAGCCCGGCCGCCTTGCCGAGCGCCATGTTGGGGCGGATGCCCACCGCCATGACGACGATGTCGGCCGGCAACTCGCGACCGTCCTTCAGCCGGACGGCACTGACCCACTCGTCGCCCACAATCTCGGCGGTATCGGCGCCGGTCAGCACCTCGATCCCGCGACGCTCCAACTCGCGCTGCAGCAGCATGCCGGCGGACGGGTCGAGCTGGCGCTCCATCAGCGTCGGCATCAGGTGGACGACGGTGACTTCCATCCCCTTGACTCGCAGGCCGTTGGCGGCCTCCAGCCCAAGAAGCCCGCCGCCGATCACCACGGCGCGGCCACCCTTCGCCGCCGCCGCCAGCATGGCGTCGACATCGGCCAGATCGCGGAAGCCAATGACGCCCGGCAGGGTCGATCCCGGCACCGGGATGATGAAGGGCATCGACCCGGTGGCGATCAGCAGCTTGTCATAGGGAACGACGCGGCCCGACTGCGAAACCACCGTCTTGGCTTCGCGGTCGATGCCCTCCACCGGTTCGCCGGTCAGCAGGGTGATGCCGTTGGCGTCGTACCACTCGCGGCTGTTCAGCACGATCTGGTCGAAGGTCTTCTCCCCCGCCAGCACCGGCGACAGCATGATGCGGTTGTAGTTCGGATGCGGCTCGGCCCCGAAGACGGTGACGTCAAAGCGGCCCGGCGCCTTGGCCAGCAGCTCTTCCACCGTCTTCATGCCGGCCATGCCGTTGCCGACCACCACCAGCCGCTCCCTGGCCGGGCCGGCACTGCGCAGCTCGGCCTCGTTAAGTTCGACGGCGGGCCCGTTGTTCGATGAGAGATGCATGTCCATGGCGCGTCTGCCTCGTCTATCGTGTCCGGCCTGCTGCAAAGTCAGGCACGGGGCCAAAAAGAAAGGCGTCCGAACGGGCCTGAGTCCCTGCCCCGCGAGTGACTCGCGAAGATGGGTGCAGACCTGTTCGGACGCCGTTGTCCGGGCGGTTCGTCGTCGAACCAGAGCCAATTCCGCGCGTCGTCGCACGGTTTCGGCGGGTGTCGCGGGCACTGGCGACGTTGCTGGCGCCCGCTGTTGTCTCGCCACTCCCTTTGCAATCCGCGTGCCAATCCCTTCGCAAGCGGACGGTCTCGAGAAAACTCCAGGGATTCCGCGGGGTCGCGCCCTGCTTCTCACCCGATACCTAGGTGCCTAATTTTGGATCATCCTTAGGTCTTGCACAAAGGATGACCATGCAGGCTTGTGTGCGCCGCAAAAATCGGCAGGCGGCGCGATGGTGGCGGCGGGCACCTCATACCTTCCGCCGGGTCATAGCCAACGGAATCAACCGCTCCGGCCCATTTTTCCGCAAAAGCCATCCTTTGGCATGAGGCTTGCGAAGAGGGAGGCCAGAGACGCGCCAACGACGGTGCGTGCATCCCAAGCGTCCAATGATGGGCCAGCCCGGCAGTGTTGCCGACCCCGGTATCGACAGGCCTTGTACCGAGGCTTTTCCGGTCGATCCCGCTGGACGCGTTCGACGGCCAAGGTGCTCCACCACCATCTGCCCGAAAAACAGCCAGTCCGGGACTTGCCCAGAAAAACGACACCGGTGTCGCACACCCGACCGCTGGTCCGGATTTCAGAGATGGAGCAACCGACGTGGCCCAGTCCTTCCGCACCACTTCCCGCCCCCTCCGCCACCTTCTCGCATCCGCTGCCGCAATCGTCGCCCTGACGGCAGGCGTCTCTGCCATCGCCGCTCCGCTCGACGTCGAGAAGGACCAGCTGAAGCTGGGCTTCATCAAGCTGACCGACATGGCGCCGCTCGCCATCGCCGCCGAAAAGGGCTTCTTCGAGGATGAAGGCCTGTCGGTGACACTGGAGCCGCAGGCGAACTGGAAGGTCCTGCTCGACCGCGTGATTTCCGGCGAACTGGACGGCGCCCACATGCTGGCCGGCCAGCCGCTGGGTGCCACCATCGGCTTCGGCACCAAGGCGCACATCGTCACCGCCTTCTCCATGGACCTGAACGGCAACGGCATCACGCTGTCGAACGACGTCTGGCAGAAGATGAAGGCCAATGTCCCGAAGGGTGCCGACGGCAAGCCGGGCCACCCGATCAAGGCCGACGCGCTGAAGCCGGTGATCGCCCAGTACAAGGCCGAGGGCAAGCCCTTCAACATGGGCATGGTCTTCCCGGTCTCGACCCACAATTACGAACTGCGCTACTGGCTGGCGTCGGGCGGAATCAACCCCGGCTTCTACAGCCCGACCGACGTGTCGGGCCAGATCGGGGCCGACGCGCTGCTGTCCGTCACCCCGCCGCCGCAGATGCCGGCGACGCTGGAGGCCGGCACGATCTATGGCTACAGCGTGGGCGAGCCGTGGAACCAGCAGGCGGTGATGAAGGGCATCGGCGTGCCGGTGATCACCGACACCGAGATCTGGAAGAACAACCCCGAGAAGGTGTTCGGCGTCACCGACGACTGGGCGAAGAAGAATCCCAAGACCCATCTGGCCGTCGTCAAGGCGCTGATCCGTGCCGCCCAGTGGCTGGACGAGAACAACAACGCCAACCGCGCCGAAGCGGTGAAGATCCTGGCCAAGCCCGAATATGTCGGCGCCGACGCCAAGGTGATCGCCAACTCGATGACCGGCACCTTCGAGTATGAGAAGGGCGACAAGCGCGACGTTCCCGACTTCAACGTCTTCTTCCGCTACAACGCGACCTACCCCTTCTATTCCGACGCCGTCTGGTACCTGACCCAGATGCGCCGCTGGGGCCAGATCGCCGAGGCCAAGCCCGATGCCTGGTACGACGAGACCGCCCGCAAGGTCTACAAGCCCGACGTCTATCTCCAGGCCGCCAAGCTGCTGGTCGAGGAAGGCAAGGTCAAGGAGGCCGACTTCCCGTGGAAGAGCGACGGCTACAAGCCGGTGGATAACGGCTTCATCGACGGCATCCCGTACGACGGCCGCAAGCCCAACGACTACCTCGCCAAGCAGCCCATCGGCCTGAAGGGCGACCAGAAGGTCGAGGGCGGTCAGGTGGTGGGGGGGTAAGCAGCATTGCCCCCACCTGCCCAATCCTCCCTCTCCCCCCCGGGGAGAGGGTCGGGGTGAGGGGGGAGGCACACGCCGAACTGATTTCGGCTGCGCCGAACCCCCTCATCCTAACCTTCTCCCCAGGGGGGAGAAGGGATCTTTCCAAGGGGAAGACTTCCATGACCAGCTTGACCGACACCGCCTCCGACCTCGCCCGCGCCCAGCGCAAGGCCCGCCGCACGCACACCCTGAACCGCATCGCCTCCGCCCTGAACACCGTCGGCCTCGGCTGGCTGGCGCCGCTGCTGCGGCTTGCCGCCGGCGAGAATCCGCGCCAGCAGGGCGTAGAGCTGTGGCGCCAGATGGGCATCCCGCTGACCGCCATCCTGCTGTTCCTCGCCGCCTGGGGCTGGGCCGCCCCACAGGTGCAGACCAGCCTCGGCGCCATCCCCGGCCCGGCCCAGGTGTGGGAGCAGGCAACCAACCTCTACGCCGACCACAAGGCCGAACGCGCCAAGGAAGCCGCCTTCTACGAGCGGCAAAGCAAGCGCAATGCCGAGCTTCTGGCGAAGGACCCGAAGGCGGAGGTGAAGACCCGCCCCTATGCCGGCAAGCCGACCTACATCGACCAGATCTTCACCAGCCTGAAGACGGTCTTCACCGGCTTCCTGCTCGGCGCCCTGGTGGCGGTGCCGCTGGGCGTGGCGAGCGGCCTGTCGCCGACCGTCAACGCCGCGATCAACCCGCTGATCCAGATCTTCAAGCCGGTGTCGCCGCTGGCCTGGCTGCCGCTGGTCACCATGGTCGTCAGCGCCACCGTGTCGGGCAGCGACCCGCTGTTCGAGAAGTCGTTCCTGACCTCCGCCATCACCGTCACGCTGTGCTCGCTGTGGCCGACCCTGATCAACACCGCGGTCGGCGTGTCCTCCATCGACCGCGACCTGATGAATGTCGGCAAGGTGCTGCAACTGTCCGGCCCCACCATGGTGCGCCGCCTCGTGCTTCCATCCGCCCTGCCCTACATCTTCACCGGGCTGCGGCTGTCGCTGGGCGTGGGCTGGATGGTGCTGATCGCCGCGGAGATGCTGGCCCAGAACCCCGGCCTCGGCAAGTTCGTCTGGGACGAGTTCCAGAACGGCTCCTCCAACTCGCTCGCCAAGATCATGGTGGCGGTCTTCACCATCGGCCTGATCGGCTTCCTGCTCGACCGCGTGATGCTGGCGCTCCAGTCCGCCGTCAGCCACAGCCCCGCCCGCTGACCCCTTCTGCACACGGAGACGACGACCATGGCGATCCTGGACCTGAAGGGCGTGTCGAAGTCCTACGGCGGCACCACGGTGTTGCGCGACATCGACCTGTCGATCGAAGACGGCGAGTTCGTCGCCATCGTCGGATTCTCCGGCTCCGGCAAGTCGACGCTGATCAACCTGATCGCCGGACTGGCGATGCCGGACGCCGGCGAGGTGCTCTATCGCGGCAAGCTGGTCACCGGCCCCGGCCCGGAGCGCGGCCTGGTCTTCCAATCCTATTCGCTGATGCCCTGGCTCAGCGTGAAGGAGAACGTCGCGCTAGCGGTCGACGCCGTCCACAAGGCGAAGGGCGGTGCGGAGCGCGGCGTCCTGACCCGCCGGGCGGTGGAGACGGTCGGGCTCGGCCACGCCACCGACCGCCGGCCGAAGGAGCTGTCGGGCGGCATGCGCCAGCGCGTCGGCTTCGCCCGTGCACTCGCCATGAGCCCGGAGATGCTGCTGCTGGACGAGCCGCTGTCGGCGCTCGACGCCCTGACCCGCGCCAAGCTGCAGGACGAGATCGAGGCGATCTGGCGCAAGGACCGCAAGACCGTCATCCTCATCACCAACGATGTGGACGAGGCGATCCTGCTGGCCGACCGCATCATCCCACTCACGCCCGGCCCGAAAGCCACGCTCGGCCCCGCCTTCACCGTCGACCTGCCCCGCCCGCGCGACCGCACCGCCGTCAACCATGACGAGGACTTCAAGCGCCTGCGCGCCGAGGTCACCGCATACCTGATGGAGGTCGGCGTCGCCCGCGGCACCGGCGGCGATGATGACCTGACTCTCCCCGACGTGAAGCCGATCACCGCCGCCCCGCCGCCCAAGGCCTATATCGAGGCGATGGGCGGGCGCGGGATGGAAGACCGCTATCTGGAATTCACCCGCCTGACCAAGACCTTCGCCACGCCGAAGGGGCCGCTGACCGTGGTGGACGGCTTCGACCTGAAGATGCGCAAGGGCGAGTTCGTCTCGCTGATCGGCCATTCCGGCTGCGGCAAGTCCACCGTGCTGTCGATGGTGGCGGGCCTTGCCGACGTGACCAGCGGCGGCATCGTGCTGGACGGCAAGGAGGTGGACGGCGCCGGCCCCGACCGCGCCGTGGTGTTCCAGGCCCCCAGCCTGTTCCCGTGGCTGACCGCCTATGAAAACGTCATGCTCGGCGTCGACCGCGTCTATCCCCATGCGAACAAGGGCGAGCGCGCCGACATCGCCCGCTATTATCTCGCCCGTGTGGGCTTGGGCGATTCCATGGACAAGAAGGCGGCGGAGCTGTCCAACGGCATGAAGCAGCGCGTCGGCATCGCCCGCGCCTTCGCCCTGTCGCCCAAGCTCCTGCTGCTCGACGAGCCCTTCGGCATGCTCGACAGCCTGACCCGCTGGGAGTTGCAGGAGGTGCTGATGGAGGTCTGGGCGCGCACCAAGGTCACCGCCGTCTGCGTCACCCACGACGTGGACGAGGCGCTGCTGCTGGCCGACCGGGTGGTGATGATGACCAACGGCCCGAACGCGAAGATCGGCCACATCCTGTCCGTCGACATCCCCCATCCGCGCACCCGTCAGGCCCTGCTGGAGCACCCGCGCTATTACGACTACCGCGAGGAGTTGCTGAACTTCCTGGAAGGCGGCCACGCCGGGGCGCCGAAGAAGGCGGCTTGAGGCGCTTCCATCTTCCGGAAATCCCACCGAATAGGCATTGGACAAGCTGGCCTCACGGGGCCAGCTTGTTGTTTTTCGGGATGACGGACGAGGGACCAGAGATGAAGCGCGTGACCCTGCCGGACGGCACCGACGTTCCGGCTCTCGGCCAGGGCACCTGGATGATGGCGGAAGGGCGCGGCGACCGCGCCGCCGAGATCGCTGCCATTCGGGCCGGCATCGACCACGGCATGACCCTGATCGACACTGCCGAGATGTACAGCGACGGCGCGTCGGAAGAACTGGTGGGCGAGGCGATTACCGGCAGGCGCGACGGCCTGTTCATCGTCACCAAGGTCCTGCCCAGCAACGCGTCCCGCATCGGCACGGTGAAGGCCTGCGAGCGCAGCCTGAAGCGGCTGGGGATCGACCGCATCGACCTCTACCTGCTGCACTGGCGCGGCGGCGTGCCTTTGGAGGAAACGGTGGAGGCGTTCGAACTGCTGCGCCAGTCCGGCAAGATCGCCCGCTGGGGCGTCTCCAACTTCGATGTCGACGATCTGGAGGAACTGGGGGAAGCCACCGACCTGCGCGGCTGCGCCGTCAATCAGGTGCTCTACAACCCCGAGCACCGCGGGATCGAGTACGACCTGCTGCCCTTCCAGCACACCGCGCGGATGCCGGTGATGGCCTATTCCCCCATCGGCCAGGGTGGCCGCCTGCTGCGCTCCCCGGCATTGCTGTCGGTGGCGAAGCGCCACAAAGCCACCCCGGCACAGGTGGCGCTGGCCTGGGCGCTGCGCCAGCAGGGCGTGATCGCGATCCCCAAGGCGGGATCCACGGCGCACGCCATCGAGAACGCCGAGGCCGTGAAGCTGACCCTGACAGGCGAGGACATCGCGGAGATCGACCGGGCCTTCCCGCCGCCGAAGCGCAAGCAACCGCTGGCGATGATTTGAGGAACGGATGGGCGGGGAGGATCGAAGCATCGGCGCTAGAATCCGCACGGCTTGTCGGAACCCACCCTCCGCACACGCCAGCCCGCCCAATTCCCTTCTAAAATCAATCTATAATGACTATTTCCCATACAGTAATATCTTTAGATTGAATAAATCATTGATACACATCTCTCGCTTTTATCAGCGGCGGCAGATGTATTAAGGTTCGCTCCCGATGGGCAAAAGCTGGCCGGGAGCTTTAAAACTATGAAAATAGCATCATGGCTTTTGAGTGCGTTTGTATTCATGGTGGCCGCTCCGGCCATGGCGCAGAACTATTCTCCCAGTTACGATTGCTCGTTGGTAACAGACGCGGTGGAGGTGTTCGTCTGCAACGACAGAGCCCTTGCGGCGCTGGATCGGGATTTAAGCAGATCTTACCATGGATACATCAACACCTTGCCTTCGCACCAAGCATCACTCCTGAAAAAGGGGGAGATCGCTTGGGTCAAGGACAGAAACAGTCGCTGCAAATCAGGCGAACGGTACGTCGATCGCCAATGCATCGAAGCCACCTATAGAGGGCGAATACATGCTCTCGATTCCCTTGCAAGTCTGACCTTTTCACCAGGTGCATGGGAAAAGGATGGGATGCGATGGGTGCAACTGGCCAGCCGCTCAACCGCGGAGGAAGCGATTGCAATCGCGTCCCTGCTGCGACAGCAGACGCCGCAGCATGGGCCCTACATCGTTCTCCTGGCGCTCAATGGTTGGTATGCCGTTGTATCTGGTCCCTTCCAAACGTCCGAGGCAAATTTCATTCTCGAAGACATCAAGGCATCGAACTCGAAAATTGCCGCAGAGGAACCTTACCTCAACAAAGGAGACCGATATGCGTTGAGAATGTACCACAGCGCTGACGAACTGCCGGGAAACATCGAAAGACCAATGAGACTGAGTGCACCTGCATCTTCTATATCCACGGCAGCAGTCTATAACTCTCCGTCCGGCAATCGGCGCGGCTGTTCTTCAAACGAAATCTTGAACAAGCAGGCAATCTGCTTTGTTGCTTTGGCAGGAGAGACGGCCTGCCAGCACTTGCTCGGAGAGAAATCTGAAGCTGGAGTGATCCTGACCAGCGTGGCGACGTCGGCACTCTGCAGCGCAGCATCCTCGGGACTGCAGAATGGAACGATCGATGCCGATGCGGTGCTCGGATCAATGGTCAAGGGAGGAATAGCTGGTGTCGGAAGCGCGATGATGCACGAGGACAACAACTTTCTGGTAAGGGCTGTAGGCGCTTTCATGAAATACAATGTCGTGCTCTACGAGTTCTCCGAAGCGATCGATTGCGCTCGGAACGTCGAGCGGCAGTGTCGGCAGTGACACGCAAAGCTCTGGGCCGCCCGCATGGACACGGCATCATCAGGCCCAGCGAGAACCATGCTCCGATCGACGACATCGGCAGGGTCGATGTGGCGGACTTCTGCGTGGAGAACCGCGGCCGATCTTCGGAAACCATCACGCGCCAAACGGTGGCGCCCCCCAAAATGGCGAAGGCCGCCAACCCGTTCCGGTTGGCGGCCTTCAGAATGGTGGTCCCGACTGGGATTGAACCAGTGACCCCTACGATGTCAACGTAGTGCTCTCCCGCTGAGCTACGAGACCACGGGAAACCAAAAACTGTCGCTCCAGTAATGGAGCGGGCGAAGGGATTCGAACCCTCGACCCCAACCTTGGCAAGGTTGTGCTCTACCCCTGAGCTACGCCCGCAAAGTGGCGCGAGTGACGGGACTTGAACCCGCGGCCTCCGGCGTGACAGGCCGGCGCTCTAACCAACTGAGCTACACCCGCGCTGAGGAGCGGCGCCTTTTACAAGACATCACCCCGATAGACAAGACCTAAACTCTACCCAAACCTTCAGAAGTGGTGGAGCCAAGGAGGATCGAACTCCTGACCTCTACAATGCCATTGTAGCGCTCTCCCAGCTGAGCTATGGCCCCACTATACTTCTGCTACCCTTCACCAACACTTGGAGTGTTGGTGCGCTTGGAGGGAGTCGAACCCCCACGGCTTTTCAGCCACTAGGACCTGAACCTAGCGCGTCTACCAGTTCCGCCACAAGCGCTTTCCCCGCACCGCGTTGTGCGCCGCGGGGAGCGCCTATGTAGCGGGATGGACCGTGGCCCGCAAGCACAGAATTCACTCTCCGCGAAAATTTTTCCCAAGCCCTTTCCGAACCCCTTTCCGGCCGGCCCAGACGGCAAGCCCGATCCCGATCGCGGCACCCGCGGCAACCCCGGCGGCGATGCGCAGCGTGGTGCGGTTCACGTCGCCGAACACCGTCGCGCCGCGCAGGATGATCTTCGCCATCGGCTCCGGCCGATCGGGATCGAGCAGCCGCTCGTCGACCAGGGCAACCTCCGCCTCGCTCAGCGGTTCCGGCTCCAGCGGCCGGAGCGACCGGCCGGCGGGGCGCATCAGCCGGTCGACGGTGGCGACCAGCGAGCCGCTCCCCTCCTCCGTCCGCTCGACCTCCTCCACCGCCACGCCCAGATGCTCCGCCATCAGCCGCGTGCGGACGGAGCGGATGGCGCGGCAGTTCTCCGACTCCTCCTGCCCATCGCCGGGCGGGCATTCGATGGCGAGGTCGCATTCGGTGTCCAGCCCCTGGGACCGGTTGTTGATGTTGGACGATCCCACCCGCAGGAAGCGGTCGTCCACCACCAGAACCTTGGCATGGACATAGATGCCCTGCCCGCCCTCCGTCACCGGGGCCAGGATGCGGAAGCGGCCGTGGGGGTCGGCGGCGCGCAGGCGCTGGACCAGCAGCGAGCGGGCGCTGCCCATCGCCTCCTCCTCCACCCAGCCGGGGGTGCGTTCCGGATTGACGACCACGACCTCCGGCCCGTCCGGCTCCGACAGACGGGCGGCGATGGCGGCGACGATCCGTTGCGAGGCGAAATACTGGCTTTCCAGATAGATGAACCGCCGTGCCGCGGCGATGGCGGCCAGATACAGCGCCTCGATCTCGCGCACGCCGCGCTTGCCGGTCTTCTGCCGGTCCTCATTATCAGCCATCGGGTCGGTGCGGGCGATGGCGACGGGGATGTCTCGGAAGTCGGGCTCCAGGTCCTCCGGCCAATGGGCCTCGGTCGGCGGCGGCGGGAGCAGCGCATCGCCGGTGGCCCGGCGCCAGCGCTCCCGCGCCAACTCGCCCAGCGCCCGCGCCGCCTCGCCGTCGACGGCGGTGGTCACGTCGTGGAAGGGGCCATAGGCTATGCCGCTGGGCCGTACGCGGCGGGAATCGTCGTCGCGATGCTCGGGGGTGTCCCAGCGGTCGGTGGTCATGTCGATGCCGCCGCAGAAGGCCAGCGCATCGTCGATGATGGCGATCTTCTGGTGATGGCAGGCGCCGGGCGGATGGGCGGAATCCAGGCGGAAGCGCAGGCGCCGGCTGCTCAACCAGTCCAGCAGGACCAGAGGCGTCCGGCCGCGGAACGGCATCTTCAGGACCGCCAAGTCCCATTTCAGCACATTGATGGTCAGTTCCGGCCGCGTCCGGACGATCCAGGACAGGAAGTCGCCCAGTTCGTTCGGCACGTCCGGAATCGGATCATCGGGTTCCAGCTTGATCCGAGTGTCGAAATCCCAGCCGATCAGCATCACCGTGTGGCGGGCGCCGAGGATCGCCGCTTTCAGCCGGGCGAAATAGGCGGCGGCGTCGATGATGACAGCCATCCGGTCCGCCTTCGCCACGCGCCAGCAGGTCCGGCCGGGCACCAGGATCGGTCCGGCCGGGATTTGGTCGGTCCGATAAACGGGACTTGGACGGGCGGCGTCCGGCGTCGCGGCCATGTCGACCTTTCCTTCCGGCATGGTGGGGTTGCGCAATGGCAGCAGCGGAACCGCTGCCGTGCCTTCGATGAACCCCGCAAACCGGTGGACGGTTCCCCGCTTTCCGCTCAGCCCGCCCGGAATCGCAGCTGCATGCGGTGCCGGTATGTCCCGCCGGGGTCCAGCCGCGCCGACGGGAAATGGCCGATGTTGGGGCTGCCGGGAAAACGCTGGCTTTCCAGCGCCAGCCCGGCGAAGCGGCAATAGCGCTGTCCGCCCTTTCCCACCACCTGCTCGCTGAGATAGCCGCCGGTGTAGACCTGCAGGCCCGGCTGGTCGGTCGCCAGTTCCATCCGCCGGCCCGATGCCGGGTGCTCCAGCACCGCCACCGGCCGCAGTTCCCCCGCCGGCCCCTCCAGGCACCAGTTGTGGTCGAAGCCGAAGCCGCCGACCGCCTCCAGCGCTTCTCCCAGCACCACGCGTTCGCGCAGGTCGAAGGGCGTGCCGTCCACCGGCCGCACCTCCCCCGTCGGGATCAGGTCGGCGCCGACCGGCGTGGTGAAGCCGCCGCGCACCGCCAGCCGGTGGTCGCGCAGGTCGCCGGAAGCATGCCCTCCAAGGTTCCAATAGCTATGATGGACGAGGTTGACGATGGTCGGCCGGTCGGTGGTCGCGGTCATTCGGATGTCCAGCACGCCGTCGTCGGTCAGCCGGTAGCGCGTCCTCGCCGTCAGCGTGCCGGGATAGCCCTGGTCGCCGTCCGGCGAGACAAGCGTGAAGGTGACGGCGTTCTCCGCCTCCTCCACCTTGGCGTCCCAGATGCGCCGGTCGAAGCCGTCCGGCCCGCCATGCAGCTGGTTCGGCGGCTCGTTGGCGCTCAATTCATGGCGCACGCCGTCCAGCGTGAAGGCCGCCCCGCCGATGCGGTTGCCGTAGCGCCCGCAGGTGGCGCCGAAATAGGCGTCGCTCGCCAAATAGTCGGCCACCCGGTCGAAGCCCAGAACCACGTCGGCCGTGTTTTCATCACGGCCGGGCACCGACATCCGCACCAGCCGTGCGCCATGGGCGATCACGGTCGCCTCCAGCCCGCCGGCGGAGAGGACGAAGCCCTCCACCGGACGGCCCTCGACGGTATCGAACAGGAAACTCCTGATGGGCATCATGCCTCCGCCGGTTCGCCGCTGCGGCCGGCCCAGACCGTCAGCAGGCCCTTCTGCAACAGGATGAACACGAACAGCAGCACGCCGATGGCGATCTTGGTCCACCAGCTGCTCAAGGTGCCGTCGAAGGTGATGTAGGTTTGGATCAGCCCCTGGATCAGCACGCCGACGAAGGTGCCGACGACATAGCCGTAGCCGCCGGTCAGCTGCGTGCCGCCGATCACCACGGCGGTGATGGTGTCCAGCTCCACCCCCGTCGCCGCCAGCGAATAGCCGGCACCAGTGTAGAGCGAGAAAACGATCCCCGCCAGCCCGGCCAGCAGCCCGGACAGGGCATAGACCGCCACCGTCGTCCGCCCCACCGGCACGCCCATCAGTTCCGCCGACTGCCGGTTGCCGCCCAGCGCGTAGAGGTTGGCGCCGAAGCGGGTCCAGTGCGCCAGCACCACCGCGGCGACCACCACCCCCAGCATCAGCAGCGCCGGCAGGCTCAGCTTCAGCCCGAAGTCGAAGCGCAGCGCCATGTCGTTCAGCTCGCCATAGAGCGGGTGGTTGATCGGCACCGAATCGGTGGTCAGGACGAAGCCCAGGCCGCGGGCGATGAACATGCCGGCCAGCGTGACGATGAAGGGCGGCATTTGGAAGACATGGATCACCCCACCCATCGCCGCCCCGAAGCCGCCGGCGACCACCAGCGCCACGGCGAAGGCAGGGACGGGGTGCCAGCCGCCATGTTCGATCAGCACGGCCAGCAGCACGGTGGTGAAGCCGATCACCGCCCCCACCGACAGGTCGATCCCGCCCGACAGGATGACGAAGGTCATGCCGACCGCGGTGATGCCGAGAAAGGCGTTGTCGGTCAGCAGGTTTGCCACCACCCGCCAGGAGGCGAAGTTGGGGAACTGCGCCGCGCAGATCAGGAATCCGACCACCAGCACCGCAGTGGTGACGATCAGGGGAAGGAAGCGCTGGATCGCTGCGTTGGTCATGGTTTTGCACCCCCGCTCGACGGCGCCACCGGCGGCTTGACCGTGCCCATCGGCCGCGCCCCCTTCGGGCGCGGCAGGAACAGGGTCAGCGTCGGCGATTGCAGCAGCAGGACGACCATCAGGACGCCCGCCTTGACGATCAGGTTGAATTCCGGCTTGAAGCCGCTCAGCAGGATGCCGGTGTTCATCGCCTGGATGATCAGCGCCCCCACCACCGACAGCACCAGCCCGAAGCGCCCGCCGAGCAGCGAGGTGCCGCCGACCACCACCGCCAGGATGGCGTCCAGCTCCAGCCACAGCCCGGCATTGTTGGCGTCGGCGCCGCGGATGTCGGCGGTGACGATCAGCCCGGCCACCGCCGCGCACAGCCCGCACCAGACATAGACGGCGACCAGAACCACCGGCGTGTTGACGCCAGCCCCGGCGCTGGACAGCCGGTTGATGCCGACCGCTTCGATCATCAGCCCCAGCGCCGTCGCCCGCACCAGCAGGGCCGTCACCGCCAGCAGCGCGATGGTGAGCACCACCGGCATCGGCACGGTCAGGAAGGACCCGCCGCCGATGAAGGCCAGCGCCGGGCTGGTGAAGGTGACGATCTGCCCTTCGGTGATCAGCTGGGCGATGCCGCGGCCGGCGACCATCAGGATCAGCGTGGCGATGATCGGCTGGATGCGCAGCACCGCCACCAAAAGCCCGTTCCACAGCCCGCACAGCAGGCCGGCGGCAAGCGACGCCGCCAGAACCGCCGGCAGGCTCCAGCCCGCCCCGGTCATGGTTGCGGCGACCGCGCCGGAAATCGCCATCACCGCACCGACCGACAGGTCGACACCGCGGGTGGCGATGACCATCGTCATGCCGATGGCGAGCAGCGCCACCGGGGCGCCGCGGTTCAGCACGTCGATCAGGCTGCCGAACAGCCGGCCGTCCTGCAGGCGGATGGCGAAGAAATCGGGAAACAGCAGCCAGTTGGCCAGCAGAACGGCGATCAGCGCGCCATATTGCGGCAGGTTGCGCGCCGGACCGGGAGCGGACAGCGTCATTGCAGCACCTCACCGCTTTTCGACTCCGACGCGATGGCGGCGACGATGCGCTCCACGCTGACCTCCCCTCCCCTCAGTTCCGCCACATGGCGGCGGTCGCGCAGCACGACGACGCGGCGGCTGTAGGCGACGATCTCCTCCAGTTCCGACGACACCACCAGCAGCGCCATGCCGTCGGCGCACAGCCGCTCGATCAGGCGGATGATCTCGGCATGCGCGCCGACGTCGATGCCCCGCGTCGGCTCGTCGAGGATCAGCAGGCGCGGCTCGGTCGCCAGCCAGCGCGCCAGCAGCGCTTTCTGCTGGTTGCCGCCCGACAACAATTGGATCGGCCGTTCGGCGTCCGGCGTGCGGATGTCGAGCAGGCGGATGAAGCGGTCGGCGATCTCCTCCTGCCGGCGGCGCGGGATCGGCTTCAGCCAGCCCTGCCGCGCCTGGAGCGCCAGGATGATGTTCTCGCGCACCGACAGCTCGCCGACGATGCCCTCCTTCTTGCGGTCCTCCGGACAGAAGCCGAAGCCGAGCCGCACGGCGTCGCGCGGCCCCTTCAGCCGCACCGCACGGCCGTCCACCGTTGCCTGGCCCCGGTCGGCGCGATCCATGCCGAAGACCAGCCGCACCGTCTCCGTCCGGCCGGAGCCCAGCAATCCCGCCAGCGCCACCACCTCGCCGGGGCGGATGTCGAGGTCGAAGGGCTCGACGCTGCGCGACTTGCCGAATCCCTTGAAACTGGCCAGCGGCGGGCGGTTGTCCACCTCCGCCGGGCCGAGGTCGATGCGGTGCGCCGCCGCCTCCAACTCCCGCCCCAGCATCATGGCGACGAGGTCGAGGCGCGGCAGGTCGGCCGTGCGCCGCTCGCCCACCAGCCGGCCGTTGCGCAGCACGGTGATGCTGTCGCAGACCTCATAGACCTGATCGAGGAAATGGGTGACGAAGACGATGCCGATCCCGCGCGACCGCAGGGTCCGCATCACCTTGAACAGCACCGCCACCTCCTGCGCGTCCAGGCTGGCGGTGGGCTCATCCAGGATCAGCACCTTGGCCGACATGTCCACCGCGCGGGCGATGGCGACGATCTGCTGCGTCGCCACCGAGAAGCGCCCGAGCGGCGCCGTCACGTCGATCGACAGGCCGTAGGGCATCAGAATGGCACGCGCCCGCCGCCGCATGGCGCCGCGGTCGACCAGCCCCCAGCGCATCGGCTGGCGCCCCAGGAACAGGTTCTCCGCCACCGACAGGTTCGGCAGCAGGTTCACCTCCTGATAGACGGTGCCGATGTGCAGGCGCTGCGCCTCCTCCACGCCGCGCGGCGCGATTTCCCGCCCCTCCAGCGCCACGGTGCCGCCGTCGCGCTGGTAGACGCCGGTCAGCGTCTTGATGAGGGTCGATTTGCCGGCGCCGTTCTCGCCCAGTAGCGCATGGATCTCGCCATGGCGCAGGGTGAAATCGACGCCGTCGAGCGCCTGGACACCGAGAAAGGCCTTCGACAGGCCGCGGATCGCCAGCAACGGCGCAGAGGGGGGAGCGGTGGACGCCGTCATGACGGACCTCGGCGGATGCGCAATGGAAGGTGTGAGGCGTATTCCCTCTCCCCCCTGGGGAGAGGGTTAGGGTGAGGGGGTGGCGCGGCGAGGATTCTCGAGAGTCCTACCTTGTGCATCCCCCTCACCCCGACCCTCTCCCCGGGGGGGAGAGGGGGATTTCTGCAAACCCCAACCCCCGATCAGTAGGCGTCCTTGCGGCGCTCGTACTCGGCCTTGGCGGTCTCGGGCGTGAACAGGGCCGATTCCGTCTGGATCCACTTCGGCGGCGCCTTGCCGTCCTTCTTGAAGGCGATCAGCGCGTCGTAGGCGGGACCCGCCATGTTCGGCGTCAGTTCCACCGTGGCGTTGGCCTCGCCCTCGGCCATCGCCTTGAAGATGTCCGGCACGCCGTCGATGGAGACGACCAGGATGTCCTTGCCCGGCTTCAGCCCGGCTTCCTTGATCGCCTGGATGGCGCCGACGGCCATGTCGTCGTTGTGGGCGTAGACGGCGCAGATGCCCTTGCCGCCGTTCTCTGCCTTGATGAAGCTCTCCATCACCTCCTTGCCCTTGGCGCGGGTGAAGTCGCCGGACTGGGTGCGGACGATCTTCATCCCCGGATTCTTGGCGACGATCTCGTCGAAGCCCTTCTTGCGGTTGATGGCGGGGGACGAGCCGACGGTGCCCTGCAGTTCCACCACCGCGCATTTGCCGCCGGTCTGCTTGGCCAGCCATTCGCCGGCCACCCGGCCCTCATGCACCGTGTCGGAGGTGACGGCGGTCATGTAGAGGCTGGGGTCCTTGGTCTCGATCTGGCGGTCGAGCAGAACCACCGGGATCTTCGCCTCCTTGGCTTCCTTCAGCACCGAATCCCAGCCGGTCGCCACCACCGGCGCGATGAAGATCGCGTCCACGCCCTGGGCGACGAAGGAGCGCACGGCCTTGATCTGGTTCTCCTGCTTCTGCTGGGCGTCGGAGATCTTCAGGTCGATGCCGCGCTTCTCGGCTTCCGCCTTGGCGGTCTTGGTCTCCGCCGCGCGCCAGCCCGATTCCGACCCGATCTGCGAGAAGCCGACCACCAGCTTCTTGTCGGCGGCCTGCACCGCGCCAAGCCCGATGAAGAGCGCCGCAGCGGCGGTGGCGGCGGAGATCACCCATTTCCTGGACATCTGTTTCACTCCCTGAGGTTTTATTGCCGTGCTTTTCTGATGGGGGCAGGCGGCGGAATGGCGCGCTGAAAGTTCGTGATCCCAGCCCGGTCAAATTTGTTCGCAATGCCCACTTTAAGTACGCAGAACCATAACTGTCCAATACGATTCTCGACCGATGCGATGCTGAAAAGGATATGTCCGGTCAAAAGAACGGCCGGGCAGCGCAAGGCCGCCCGGCCGCAAGGTGACCCCGGTCCATGAAAAACAACTTCATGAGAAACCGGGGCCGACGCACCCGAGGGAGAGCGCGCATATCGTCGACGGTCGGCTCGCCTATCCCCGTCCCAATTCGCCATCCACCCGCCGCCACAGCCCCAGCGGGTTGCCGTCGCGCACAGCCTGCGGCAGCAGGTCGGCCGGCAGATCCTGATAGCAGACCGGGCGCAGGAAACGGCGGATCGCCAGCGTGCCGACCGAGGTGCTGCGGGCGTCCGAGGTCGCCGGGAAGGGGCCGCTATGCACCATCGCGTGGCAGACCTCCACTCCCGTCGGCCAGCCGTTCGCCAGGATGCGGCCGGCCTTGCGCTCCAGCGTCGGGATCAGCGCCGCCACGGCGGCCTTGTCCTCCGCATCCATCTGCACCGTCGCGGTCAGCTGTCCTTCCAGACGTTCGGCAACCGCCTTCATCGCCGCGACATCCGGACAGCGGATCAGCAGGGAGGCCGCGCCGAACACCTCCTCCTGCAACTCCGTGTCGGCCAGGAAGGCGTCCGCCGTCGTGGTGAAGAAGGCCGCCTGCGCCTGGTTCGGCCCGCTGCAGGCCATGCCGCGCGCCAGAGTCGTCACCTCGCCGCTGCCGGCCAGCTTGGCGACTCCGGTGTCATAGGCAGCGTGGATGCCCGGCGTCAGCATGGTGGACGCCGCACTGCCGCCGATGGCCTCCACCGCCGCCGTGACGAAGCGGTCGAGATCCGGCCCCTCGACGCCCAGCAGGATGCCGGGATTGGTGCAGAACTGCCCCGCCCCCATGGTCAGCGAGGCGACGAAGCCCTTGCCCAGCGCCTCGGCGCGCGAGGCCAGCGCCGCCGGCATCAGGAAGACCGGGTTGATGCTGCTCATCTCGGCATAGACCGGGATCGGCTCCGGCCGCCTGGACGCCACCTCCATCAGCGCCAGCCCGCCGCGGCGCGAACCGGTGAAGCCGACCGCCTTGATGCGCGGATCGGCGACCAGCGCCGTGCCGATCTCGTTGCCGGTGCCGAACAGCAGGGAGAACACCCCATCGGGCAAGCCGCAGGAGGCAACCGCCGCGCGGATGGCGCGGCCGACCAGTTCCGACGTGCCGGGATGGGCGCCATGGCCCTTCACCACCACCGGACAGCCGGCGGCGAAGGCCGACGCGGTGTCGCCGCCGGCGACCGAGAAGGCGAGCGGGAAGTTCGAGGCGCCGAACACCGCCACCGGCCCCAGCGGGATGTGGCGCTGGCGGATGTCGGGGCGGGGCAGCGGCTTGCGGTCGGGCATGGCGGGGTCGATGCGGGCCTCGATCCAACTGCCTTCGCGCACCACCTGGGCGAACAGGCGCAGTTGCCCGACGGTACGGCCGCGCTCGCCCTCCAGCCGGGCACGCGGCAGACCGCTTTCCGCCATGGCGCGGGCGATCAGGTCGTCGCCAATATCGAGGATGTTCTGGGCGACGGCCTCCAGGAAGGTGGCGCGCTGCTCCAGCCCGGTCTCGCGGAAGGCGTCGAAGGCGGCCCAGGCCAGGGCGCAGGCGCGATCGACCTCCGCCGCGCCGCCGCCGCCGAAGGCGGGCTCCAGCGCCTCGCCGGTTGCGGGGTCGACGGCGCGGAACTCGCCCTCGCTGCCGCGGTGGGTCTTGGCGCCGATCAGCATCTCGCCGGTGATGGTCATGATGGGTCTCCTTGTTGGGCGGGGGTCGGCTGGCGATGCCCCCACCTAACCTCCCCCGCTGGGCGGGGGAGGGACTGCCGCCGCTCTCCTGCTCAAGCGCGTATCCCCTCCCCCGCCCAGCGGGGGAGGGTTAGGGTGGGGGTCTAACGCCCCCAGCGCAGCACCAGCGGATCGAGCCGCCGCGCCGCGTCCAGCAGTCCCTCGCGGCTGATCGGGTGAGGGCTGGACATCGGGTGGCGCATCGCGTCGGACCTGATGACGCCGCCCTCCTTCATCAGGATCTTGGCGGTGGCGATGCCGCACTGGCGGTTCTCGTGGTTGATCAGCGGCAGCCAGCGCCCATAGGCCGCCACCGCCGCCTCGCGGTCTCCCGCCAGATAGGGATCGATGATCTGCCGGATGCCGTCGGGATAGCCGCCGCCGGTCATCGCCCCCGTCGCCCCGGCGTCGAGGTCGGCCAGCAGCGTGATCGCCTCCTCGCCGTCCCATGGTCCTTCGATGGCGTCGCCGCCCAGTTCGATCAGCGTGCGCAGCTTGGCCGCCGCCTGCGGCACCTCGATCTTGAAATAGGAGACCTGCGCGATCTCCCGCGCCATCCGCGCCAGCAGGGGTGCGGACAGCGGGGTGCCGCTGACCGGCGCGTCCTGGATCATGATCGGGATGTCGATGGCGTCCGACACCCGCTGGAAGAACTCGACGATGCCGGCCTCCGGCACGCGGATGGTGGCGCCGTGGTAGGGCGGCATCACCATCACCATCGCGGCCCCCATATCCTGGGCGCGTCGGCTGCGCTCGGCGCAGGCGCGGGTGCTGAAATGGGTGGTGGTGACGATCACCGGCACCCGGCCGGCGACATGGGCCAGCATCGTCTCCATCAGCACCGCGCGCTCGTCGTCGGTCAGCACGAACTGCTCGGAGAAATTGGCGAGGATGCACAGGCCGGTGGAGCCGGCGTCGATCATGAAGTCGACGCAGCGCTTCTGGCCGTCGAGATCCAACTCCCCCGCTTCGGTGAAGATGGTGGGGACGACGGGGAAGACTCCGCGGTAAGGGCGGGCGCTGGACGGCATGGCGGTGGGGTCCTTCATCGAAATCGGATCGGCAGTCAGCGCGACGGGGAACCGAACCGTCCGGGCGGCAGGCCGCGGACGCCGGGGTCGCACTCGAACAGCGCCCCGGCCAGCGGCTCGTCGGGCCGGCCATGCGCCGCGGTGGTGACGAACAGCCGGTCGAGGTTCGGACCGGCGAAGACGCAGGAGGTGACGCGGGAGACCGGCAGGGCGATGGCGCGGTCCAGCCTGCCGTCGGGACGGAAGCGGCTGACGCGCGCACCATCCCAATGGGCGATCCACAGCCCGCCCTCGGCATCGCAGGTCATGCCGTCGGGAAAGCCGTCGGCCTCGGTGAAGCGGATGTGGACGCGCTTGCCGGACAGGCTGCCGTCGGCGCCGATGTCGAAGGCATGGACCGTCCGCGCCGCGCTGTCGGTGTGATAGATCGTCCGCCCGTCCGGCGACAGCGCCGGCCCGTTGGCGACGGTGTAGCCCTCATCGACCTTGGTGACGGCGCCGTCGGGATCGATGCGGTAGAAGCTGCCGGCCGGCGCCTCCTCCGCATCGTCCATGCTGCCGACCCACAGCCGGCCCTGGGCATCGGCCTTGCCGTCGTTCAGCCGGTTGCCCGGCCGGTCCGGCTCGATCCGCGCCAACTCCTCGGCGATTACCGCCTCGCCCGGCTCCAGCAGCAGGCGGACCACCCGGCGGGATCGCAGCCCGGCTATGAAGCCGTTGCCGTCGGCGCGCTCCACCAGCCAGCAGGCGGCGTCGTCAAGCTCCCACCCCGCCTGCGCCCCGTCGGACAGGCCGTGGCGCAGGATGCGGGAGCCGCGGATGTCGACGAAGTAAACGGCATCCTGCCGTGGGGACCAGAGCGGGCCCTCCCCCAGCAGCGCCCCGGCCTGCCAGACGCAACGCGCTTCCTGCGCCATGCCGCCTCACTCCCCCTCGCACCCTATGGCTGCCGTTGCCGCCAGCCATTTGAAAATTTGTTGACGACCCGAACGATAAGAGGCCTCTTGATAATCGTCCAATACGAAGATGGGCATCTGCGATATCAATTGTCATATACCGGCATCCCGCAACCCGGTGCCGGCGCCCGACCGGAGGCAACCACCCGTGACCCCCCAGCGCTTCCCCCCGAACTGGTTCCAGAAGGCCCGGCTGAAGCTGCGCCATCTCCAGCTGTTCGCGGCGCTCGACGAACACCGCAACCTGCACCGGGCCGCCGCCAGCCTGAACATGTCGCAGCCGGCGGCCTCCAAGCTGCTGGGCGACCTGGAGGAAACGCTGGGGATCGAGCTGTTCGACCGCCATGGCCGCGGGATCGAGCCGAACTGGTACGGCAGCCTGATGATCCGCCACGCCCGCATGATCCTCAGCGAGTTGCAGGAAACGGGGGAGGAGCTGAACGCGCTGCTGGCCGGGCACAGCGGCCGGGTGTCGGTCGGCACGGTGATGGCCCCGGCGGTGGAACTGGTGGTTCCCGTCATCAGCAGCCTGACCCGCGAGCATCCCAACCTGAAGATCGCCGTGGCGGTGGAGACCAGCGATGTGCTGGCCGAGCGGGTGCATCAGGGGGTGATGGATTTCGCCATCGGCCGCCTGCCAGGCCATTTCGACCCCACCGCCTTCGAGTATCAGGAGATCAGCAGCGAGGAGCTGTGCTTCATCTGCCGTGCGGGCAACCCGCTGCTGCAGCTCGGCCGCCCGCTGACCGCCGCCGACCTGTCCGATGCCACCTGGATCCTGCAGCCGGTCGGCACGCTGCTGCGCGACCGGGTGGAGGCGCTGTTCCGCGCCGAGGGCGCCCGGCTGCCGCACAAGGTGATCGAAAGCGCGTCGCCGGTCATCTCGATGGCGATGGTGGCGGAGACGGAGTCGATCACCGTCTTCGCCCGCGCGCTCGCCCAGGTGTTCACGCCCGGCGGCTGCTACACCATCATGCCTTTCCACAAGCGCTTCAGCGTGGAGCCTTACGGCATCTTCTGGCTGAAGGACCGGCCGCTGTCGCCGGGGGCCCGCACCGTTCTGTCGGCGGTGCGCGCGGCGTCGGAACGCAAGATGCGCCAGTTGGCGGAACCGTCATCCGATATCGAAATGCATATCGGATTGCCGAATAATCATATTTGACAGTTATGGGGAAACGGAGGATTGCTAGGGGCACAAACCATCGCGTCCCATGCCGTCCGCGACACCGAACGTGGGGGCTGCGAAGCGCGTGCCGTAGAAACGGGGAGGATTCCGGTCCATGTCGTCTCCTATGCGTTCTTCCTTCGGTTCAAAACTGGCTGGCAAACTTGGCGGCCTCACCATCGGCCTGCTGATCGCCACCGGCACCGCAGCCGCCCCGGCGATGGCGCAGGACAAGCCGACCATCGGCATCGCCATGCCGACCAAGTCGTCGGCGCGCTGGATCGACGACGGCAACAACATGGTCAAGTATTTCCAGGAAAAGGGATACAAGACCGACCTGCAATATGCCGAGGACGACATCCCCAACCAGCTCGCCCAGATCGAGAACATGGTCACCAAGAACGACAAGGTTCTGGTTATCGCCGCCATCGACGGGACGACGCTGACCGACGTGCTGCAGAAGGCGGCGGAACAGGGCGTGAAGGTCATCGCCTACGACCGCCTGATCCGCGGCTCGGCCAACGTTGATTACTATGCCACCTTCGACAACTTCCAGGTCGGCGTGCTCCAGGCCGCCTACATCGAGAAGGCTCTCGGCCTGAAGGAGGGCAAGGGTCCGTTCAACATCGAGCTGTTCGGCGGCTCCCCCGACGACAACAACGCCTATTTCTTCTACAACGGCGCCATGTCGGTGCTGCAGCCCTACATCGACAGCGGCAAGCTGAAGGTGCAGAGCGGGCAGATCGGCATGGACAAGGTGTCCACCCTGCGCTGGGACGGCGCCGCCGCCCAGTCCCGCATGGACAATCTGCTGAGCGCCTATTACGGCAACAAGACGCTGGACGCCGTGCTGTCGCCCTATGACGGCATCAGTATCGGCATCATCTCCTCGCTGAAGGGTGTCGGCTACGGCTCGCCCTCGCAGCCGATGCCGGTCGTCACCGGCCAGGACGCCGAAGTGCCGTCGGTGAAGTCGATCCTGGCGGGCGAGCAGCGCTCCACCGTCTTCAAGGACACCCGCGAACTGGCAAAGGTCACGGTGGGCATGGTCGACGACCTGCTGGCCGGCCGCACCCCGCAGGTCAACGACACCAAGACCTACGACAACGGCAAGAAGGTCGTCCCCTCCTATCTGCTGAAGCCGGTCAGCGTCGACTCCACGAACTGGAAGCAGGTCCTAGTCGACGGCGGCTACTACAAGGAATCGCAGATCAAGTGAGTGAGCGGCGCTGGAGCGGATGCCGCCCGGCATTCCGCTCCAGCGCTCCGCCGGACCATGCAGGCGGACGACCGGGGGTCATCCATGGACAGCATTCTTGAGATGCGCGGCATCACCAAGACGTTTCCGGGCGTCAAGGCGCTCGACGACGTCAACCTCTCGGTCCGCGAGGGGGAGATCCACGCGCTGATCGGCGAGAACGGCGCCGGCAAATCGACGCTAATGAAGGTGTTGAGCGGCGTCTATCCGCACGGGACCTATGACGGCGAGATCCGATTCCGCGGCCAGCCCGTCGCCTTCCGCGGCATCGCCGACAGCGAGAAGCTGGGCATCATCATCATCCACCAGGAACTGGCGCTGGTCCCGCTGTTGTCGATCACCGAGAACCTGTTCCTCGGCAACGAGCAGGCGAAACGGGGCGTCATCGACTGGATGGCCGCCACTGCGCGGGCGCGCGAACTCCTGCGCATGGTCGGGCTAACGGATTCGCCGGAGACGCTGATCACCGACATCGGCGTCGGCAAGCAGCAGCTGGTGGAGATCGCCAAGGCCCTGTCCAAGCAGGTCAAGCTGCTGATCCTGGACGAGCCGACAGCCAGCCTGAACGAAAGCGACAGCGACGCCCTGCTGGCCCTGCTGCTGCGCTTCAAGGAACAGGGCATCTCCTCCATCCTGATCTCACACAAGCTGAACGAGATTGCCAAGGTCGCCGACCGCGTCACCATCTTGCGCGACGGCACCACGGTGGAGACGCTGGACTGCCACCATGGCCCGATCAGCCAGGACCGCATCATCAAGGGCATGGTCGGCCGCGACCTTGCCGACCGCTATCCCCGTCGCGCCGGCAACCCCGGCGACATCCTGTTCGAGGTGAAGGGCTGGAGCGCCGACCACCCCATCCATCCCGGCCGCCGCGTGGTGAAGGACATCGACCTGCATGTCCGCCGGGGCGAGGTGGTGGGCATCGCCGGCCTGATGGGCGCCGGCCGCACCGAATTCGCCATGAGCCTGTTCGGCCGCTCCTACGGCCGCAACATCCGTGGCCAGGCCTTCCTCGGCGGGCGCGAGATCGACGTGTCCACCATCAGCAAAGCGATGGGCAACGGGCTGGCCTATGCCACCGAGGACCGCAAGCATTACGGCCTCGTGCTGGACAACGACATCCGCCACAACGTGACGCTGGCCAACCTGGACGGGGTCGCCAAGCGCGGCGTCATCCATCACGAGCGCGAGATCGAGGTCGCCAACGACTTCCGCCGCCGCCTGCGCATCCGCTGTTCCGACGTGTTCCAGCAGACGGTCAACCTGTCCGGCGGCAACCAGCAGAAGGTCGTGCTCAGCAAATGGCTGTTCGCCGACCCGCAGGTGCTGATCCTGGACGAGCCGACCCGCGGCATCGACGTCGGCGCCAAATATGAAATCTATACCATCGTCAACCAGCTGGTGGCCGAAGGCCGTGGCGTCATCCTGATCTCGTCGGAACTGCCCGAATTGCTGGGTGTCGCCGACCGCATCTACGTGATGAACGAAGGGGCGCTGGTCGCCGAGATGCTGGCGGCAGAAGCCAGCCAGGAAAAGATCATGCACGCCATCATGTCCTCGTCCGTGAAGGCTCCGGCGGTCACGCAGAGCA
Source organism: Azospirillum largimobile (assembly GCF_977007025.2). Taxonomy (NCBI): domain Bacteria; kingdom Pseudomonadati; phylum Pseudomonadota; class Alphaproteobacteria; order Rhodospirillales; family Azospirillaceae; genus Azospirillum; species Azospirillum largimobile. Next base: position 45,391 of record NZ_CDRMUA020000006.1, on the reverse strand, counting down.
TGGTTGCCCGGGAGCCCCTGCAATGAGCGCCGAATTGAACCTTCCGGCCGCCCCGCCGCGCCAGGCCTCCATGGCCAGGTTCCTGAAGAGCCACATGCGCGATTACGGCATGCTGATCTCGCTGCTGGCGATCGTGGCCTTCTTCCAGTACATGACCAACGGCACGCTGCTGCAGCCGTTGAACCTGACCAACCTCGTCCTGCAGAACAGCTACATCGTCATCATGGCGCTGGGCATGCTGCTGGTGATCGTCGCCGGGCACATCGATCTGTCGGTGGGCTCCATCGTCGGCTTCATCGGCGCGCTGGCCGCCATCCTGATGGTGCAGTTCCAGCTGCATTTCATCCCGACCGCCATCCTCTGCCTGCTGGCCGGCGCCGCCATCGGCGCGGCACAGGGGTACTGGGTCGCCTATTTCCGCATCCCGTCCTTCATCGTGACGCTGGCGGGCATGCTGGTCTTCCGCGGGCTCAGCCTCGCCCTGCTGGCCGGCCAGTCCGTCGGCCCCTTCCCCGTGGAGTTCCAGCGCCTCAGTTCCGGCTTCATCCCGGACGTCTTCGGCACGGCCGGCTTCCACACCACCACGCTCCTGCTGTGCCTGGTGACGCCGGCGATCATCATCGGCCTCAGCGTCGCCGCCCGCATCCGCCGCCACCGCTTCGCCATCGAACAGGAGCCGCTGCCGCTGTTCCTGCTGAAGAGCGCCGGCCTGTTCGCGGTGGTCGCCTATATCGGCATGCTGCTGGCCTCGTACAAAGGGCTGCCGAACGTCCTGATCATCATGGCGCTGCTGATCGGCATCTACGCCTTTGTCACCCGCGACACCACCATCGGCCGGCGCATCTACGCGCTGGGCGGCAACGAGAAGGCCGCCAAGCTGTCGGGCATCGACACCCGCCGCCTGTCCTTCTACACCTTCGTGAACATGGGCGTGCTGGCCGCGCTCGCCGGCCTGATCTTCGCCGCGCGGCTCAACACCGCCACGCCGAAGGCCGGCGTGTCGTTCGAGCTGGACGTGATCGCCGCCTGCTTCATCGGCGGCGCCTCGGCCTCCGGCGGTGTCGGCCGGGTGACCGGTGCGGTGATCGGCGCCTTCATCATGGGTGTGATGAACAACGGCATGTCGATCCTCGGCATCGGCATCGACTGGCAGCAGGTGATCAAGGGCCTGGTGCTGCTCGCCGCCGTCTGCTTCGACGTCTACAACAAGGGCAAGGCCTGAGGCTTTCCGCCCCGACCGGACAATCGCCATGACGCTCCCCACCCTCGGCCTCGTCGGTCTGGGAAAGATCGCCCGCGACCAGCATATCCCGGCCATTGCCGCCACCGGCCTGTTCGAACTGGCCGCCGTGGTCAGCCCGGACGGCGCCACCGCGGAAGACGTGCCGACCTTCCGCTCCCAGGCGGAGATGCTGGCGGCCCTGCCCGGCCTCGACGCCGTGGCGCTCTGCACCCCGCCCGCCGTCCGCCACGGCCTGACGGTCGAGGCGTTGCGCGCCGGCAAGCATGTGCTGATCGAGAAGCCTCCCGCCGCCACCCTGTCGGAGCTTCACGATCTGGTGGCGGAGGCCGAAGCCGCCCGCCGCACCCTGTTCACCGCCTGGCATTCGCAGTTCAACCCGGCGGTGGAGGAGACGCGTCGCCGGCTTGCCGACGCCAGCATCCGCAGCGTCGCCATCACCTGGAAGGAGGATGTGCGGCGCTGGCATCCGGGCCAGGACTGGATCTTCGCGGCCGGTGGTTTCGGCGTCTTCGACCCCGGCATCAACGCCCTGTCGATCCTGACCGACATCCTGCCGGCCCCGGTCTTCGTCCGCTCCGCCGACCTGCATGTGCCGGCCAACCGCGACACCCCCATCGCCGCGACGCTGGAGATGGGGGCCGCCCCCGGCTCCCGCATCGGCCGCGTCACCGCCGATTTCGACTTCCTCCAGCAGGGCGAGCAGACCTGGTCCATCGTGATCGAAACCGATGGCGGGCGCCTCGACCTCACCCATGGCGGCACCCGCCTGATGGTGGACGGCGCGCCGGCGACGGCCGAGCCGGACACCGAATACCAGCGCATCTATCGCCATTTCCACCGGTTGATCCTGGATGGCGCGAGCGACGTCGACGCCCGCCCGCTGTCCCTGGTCGCCGACGCCTGCATGGTCGGGCGCTGGCACCGCACCGACGCCTTCGACTGGTAACGCCGCCGCAGCGACGCACCCCCAACTCCGGCGCCGCCGATCCGGCCCGCGCCCCAACCTGAAACCGGTGTCGATATGACCGATACGAAGCCCCACTTCCCTCCCAACTCCTCCGATTCAGGGCGTCGGCTGCGGTCGCGCGCGTGGTTCGACAACCCCGCCAACCCCGACATGACCGCGCTCTACCTGGAGCGCTACCTGAACTTCGGCCTGACGCGGGAGGAACTGCAGTCCGGTGCGCCCATCATCGGCATCGCCCAGACCGGATCCGACCTCAGCCCCTGCAACCGCCACCATCTGGTTCTGGCCGAACGCCTGCGCGAGGGCATCCGCACCGCCGGCGGCATCGCCATCGAGTTCCCCGTCCACCCGATCCAGGAAACCGGCAAGCGGCCGACCGCCTCGATCGACCGCAACCTCGCCTATCTCGGCCTCGTCGAGGTTCTGCACGGCTATCCGCTGGACGGCGTGGTTCTGACCATCGGCTGCGACAAGACCACCCCGGCCTGCCTGATGGCGGCGGCGACCGTCAACATCCCGGCCATCGCGCTGTCGGTCGGCCCGATGCTGAACGGCTGGTTCCGCGGCGAGCGCACCGGGTCCGGCACCATCGTGTGGAAGGCCCGCCAGTTGATGGCGGCCGGCGAGATCGACTACCAGGGCTTCATCGAGCTGGTGGCCTCGTCCGCCCCCTCGACCGGCTACTGCAACACGATGGGCACCGCCTCCACCATGAATTCGCTGGCGGAGGTGCTGGGCATGCAGCTCCCCGGTTCCGCCGCCATCCCCGCCCCCTACCGCGAGCGCCAGCAGGCCGCCTACGAGACCGGCAAGCGCATTGTCGAGATGGTGCGCCAGGACATCAAGCCGTCGGACATCCTGACCCGCGACGCCTTCCTCAATGCCATCGTCGTCAACTCCGCCATCGGCGGCTCGACCAACGCGCCGATCCACATCAACGCCATCGCCAAGCACATCGGCGTGCCGCTGACCGTGGACGACTGGCAGACCCACGGGCTGGGCGTGCCGCTGCTGGTCAACCTCCAGCCGGCAGGCGAGTATCTGGGCGAGGACTTCCACCGCGCCGGCGGCGTGCCGGCGGTGGTGTCGCAGCTGATGCGCCAGGGCCTGATCCGCGAGGACGCGCCCAACGTCAATGGCCGGACCATCGGCGAGAACTGCCGCAACACCGAGATCCTCGACACCCGCGTCATCCACCCGATCGACGACCCGCTGAAGATCAACGCCGGCTTCGTCGTGCTGCGCGGCACCCTGTTCAACGCCGCCATCATGAAGACCAGCGTCATCTCCGACGAGTTCCGCGAGCGCTACCTGTCCAATCCGCAGGACCCCGAGGCGTTCGAGGGCAAGGTGGTGGTCTTCGACGGGCCGGAGGACTACCACCACCGCATCGACGACCCGTCGCTGGGCATCGACGCCTACACCATCCTGGTCATCCGCGGCACCGGCCCCATCGGCTATCCGGGTGCTGCGGAGGTGGTGAACATGCGGCCCCCCGCCGACCTGATCAAACAGGGCATCCATTCCCTGCCCTGCATCGGCGACGGGCGGCAATCGGGCACGTCGGGCTCCCCATCCATCCTCAACGCCTCGCCGGAGGCGGCGGCCGGCGGCAACCTCGGCCTGCTGCGCAGCGGCGACCGCGTGCGCATCGACCTGCGCCGCGGCAGCGCCGACATCCTGATCTCCGAAGCGGAGTTGGCCGACCGCAAGGCCACGCTGGAGGCCGCTGGAGGCTACCCCGCCCCGCCGTCGCAGACCCCGTGGCAGGAGATCCAGCGCGGCATCGTCGACCAGCTGGACGAGGGCATGGTCCTGAAGCCGGCGGTCAAGTACCAGCGCGTGGCGCAGACGATGGGGATCCCGCGCGACAATCATTGACGGCTGTAATGCCGGAACGCCCGCGGCAGCGTCGCGGGCTTCCAGGTTCAGCGCCGGTCACCGGCCGGGAACCGCCAGCAGCCCGCCGGCCAGGACCCTGAACGCCTCGACCGCCTTGGCCAGGATCTCCTGCGGCCGGTCGCTGGCCGCGACCCATAGCGCGGCGTTCAGCGCCGCCCCGTTCAAAAGCCGGGCAGCCGCTTCGGCATCCACCGGCTTGACGATGCCTTGCCCGATCAACCCCTTCACCGTCTCCTGCGTCGCCTGGAGGCAGCTGTTCTGGCTGGGCCACTGCGACGGATCACCGAGAACCGCCGGTCCGTCGAGCAGCACGATGCGTTGCACCTCGGGTTCCAGCGCCATTTCAATGTAGGCGATCCCCTCCGCCAGCAAGCCTTCCCAATCATTGGCGGCCCGGCTGCCGACCGCGCGTGCGCGCGTCGCCATCTCCCCGTCGATCTGGTCGACCACCGCCTGCAACAGCCCGCGCTTGTCGCCGAAATTGTGATAGAGCGCCCCACGCGTCAGCCCGGCCTCCGCTGTCAGCTCGTCCATCGAGGCGGCGGCATAGCCTTTTTCCGCGAAAGCCTTGCGCGCGGACGCGATCAGCTTGGCGCGGGTCTCCTCCATCATCTCGGCGCGCTTCTTCCCGGCCACGGCCATTCCTCCTGACATACGCATCGTATGTGAGTTGACATACGCGACGTATGTGTGCTGTCATTCACATACGAGGCGTATATCAAATTATGCCTCGACTGTGAAGCCCGACGGGGGCAGCTCGGCCCGAGATCGCCCACCTTTTCAGCAAGGAGGAAGAAAACCAATGGCTCAACGCGAGGCCATCGTTCCGAAGAGCCGGCACGCGCTCTATGAGAATCACCGCTACTCTGCGGCAATCCGCTCAGGCGACCTCCTGTTCGTCTCCGGACAGGTCGGCAGCCGCGCAGACGGTTCTCCGGAACCCGTCTTCGAGAAGCAGGTCCAACTGGCTTTCGAAAACCTCATCAACGTCCTCAAGGCCGCCGGCTGCACCCTCGACGACGTCGTGGACGTCACCACATTCCACACCGATCCGGCCAACCAGTTCGAAACCATCATGGCCGTGCGTGACAAGGTCATCGGCGGCCCGCCTTATCCCAACTGGACCGCGGTGGGAGTGACTTGGCTGGCCGGCTTCGATTTCGAAATCAAGGTCGTCGCCCGAATTCCCGAAGCCGCCTGAGCGGTTGGCGGTCCCCTGTCGCTCACCGACCGCTTCCGGGCGTCACGTCCCGGAAGCGGCCCGTCCGGCCCGCGCATCCCAGCGATGCCTCTCATTCCGTGTGACTTTTCACGACTGCCCTTGACGAGTGCGGCTCTTTGCCCACATAAGGCCTGACGAAATGCTCCAGGCTCGGACGGCAAGCCGCCCGAACCTCCCTCCCATCAACCTGATCCCAGCTGTCCGACGGCCGCCGCATGGCGCCTCCGGCCGGGTCCCTCCCACACCGAGATCCGCATCGACGAGCGATGCACGCCCGTCCGGCAGCGTCGAATGCCGGCTTATGTGAGACGTACGACAGAGGCATGACGTTTGATTCAAGGCGGCGCCGGATGGCGCCGAACAACCGCGCACGCAACCAACGTCCGCGTGATGACTTCGACGGCTCCCGCCCGACGGCCAACACGGTCCATGGCGGCGGCCCCACCGGCCCGGTTCCGGGCAAGGACGAGATCCTGTTCCTTCCGCTGGGCGGCTGTTCCCGCATCGGCATGAACATGGCGCTCTACGGCCACGCCGGAAAATGGCTGATCGTGGACGCCGGCGTCGCCTTCATGGGCGACGAGGCGCCGGGCATCGACAGCCTGATGGCCGATCCGACCTTCATCGAAGAGCGGATGCAGGACGTCGTCGGCCTCGTGGTGACCCACGCGCACGAGGACCATATCGGCGCGATCCACCATCTGTGGCCGCGGCTGCGCTGCCCGATCTATGCCAGCCCCTTCGCCTCGCACATCATCCGCGACCGGCTGAAGGAAAAGGGCGCGCATCGGGCCGCCAAGGTGCAGACCTTCGACATCGGCGACACGCTGACCATCGGTCCGTTCCGGATCGAGACCATCGCCGTCACCCATTCGATCCCCGAACCGATGTCGCTGGCGATCCGCACGGCGGCCGGCACGGTGCTGCACACCGGCGACTGGAAGTTCGATCCCGATCCGCTGATCGGCCGGACCACCGATGTCGCCGCGCTGAAGCGCCTTGGCGACGAGGGGCTGCTCGCCATGATGTGCGACAGCACCAACGCCGACGTGCCCGGTGCGACGGGATCGGAGGCCGACGCCCGCGCCGGCCTGATCGGCGCCTTCGCCAACCGTCCGGGCGCCATCGCGGTGACCGGCTTCGCTTCCAACGTCGCCCGCATGACCGCGGTGGCGGAAGCGGCGGCGGCGGTCGGGCGCAAGGTGGTGCTGGTCGGCCGCTCCATGCTGCGCATGGAAAAGGCGGCGCAGGCCTGCGGCTATCTCGACCATGTGCCGGACTTCATGGATGTCCGCGAGGCCTCCTGGACCCCGCGCGAGAACCTCGTGTTCCTGTGCACCGGCAGCCAGGGCGAGGAACGGGCGGCGCTCAGCCGTCTGGCCCGCAACGAGCACCGCGAGCTGTGGCTGGAAGAGGGCGACACCGTCATCTTCTCCGCCCGCACCATCCCCGGCAACGAGGAGGCGCTGGCCGAAATCCACGAGCATCTGCGTGGCATGGGCGTGGAGATCGTCACCCCGGCCGATGCGCCGGTCCACGTCTCCGGCCACCCAAAGCGCGACGACCTCGCCCGCATGTATGGGCTGGTCCGCCCGCGCTTCGCGGTTCCGGTCCACGGCACCATCGAGCATATGGAAGCCCACGCCCGCCTCGCCCGCGCCTGCGGCGTCGAGCGGGCCCTGGTTCCGGAGGATGGCGACATCCTGCGCATCGCCAAGGAAGGCACCCGCGTGATCGGCCGCATCGAGCCCAGGCGCCTCGCCAACACCGGCCGGGAGCTGATCCCCTGGGTGCCACCGGTGACGGTGGACGCGGAGGAAGAGCGCGTCGCGGCCTGACCGCCTGTCCAGTTTGGGAAAACGCCCTGCACCGCCCGGTGCGGGGCGTTTTCCGTTTCTATACGAACGAAAACGGACGGGCATGGCTCGGGCATTGCATACTTCCGTGCGTCTTTGTCCCACGGAGTGAAAGTTCGATGTCGTTACTCTCCTGCTGCCGCAGCGCCGCCCTGTCGGCCCTGCTCCTGTTCGGGCTGAACGGGTCTCTTCAGGCCGCCGAACCGGTCAAGGTCAAGGTGTTCGTCGGGTCGATGTTCGAGATCGGCAAGAACACCGGCGACCGGGCGGGCGAGTTCCAGCACTGGTACGATCGCTATTGGCAAACTGCCGAGCCGATCACGGTGAAGGGCGCGCTGAACCCGGTCTACTGCAACGCCGACGGCGTGTGCGGGTCGGTGCTGGGCATGGGCAAGGTCAGTTCCTCCGCCTCGATGCAGGCGATCGTGCTGAACCCGCAGCTCGACCTGTCGCAAGCCTATTTCCTGGTCACCGGCGTGGCCGGCACGCCGCCGTCGCGCGGCACCATCGGCGAGGTCAGCTGGGCGACCTGGGTGGTCGACTACGACCTGGGCCACCGCTGGGCGCCGGAGGAAGGCAAGCCGGGCGAGCCGACTTTCATGCCGCGCAAGGGCTATGAAGCGGTGCGCCTGTTCCCGATGAACCCGGCGCTGGTCTCCTGGGCGATGCGGCTGACCGCCGACACGCCGCTGAAGGACAGCGAGTCCGCCCGTGCCTATCGCAAGCGCTATCCGCAGGAAGCCGCGCAACGTGCTCCTTTCGTGGGCACCGGCACGCACATGACCGGCGACACCTTCTTCCACGGCCCCGGCATGTCGGAGCAGGCGCAGTACATCGCCAAGCTCTATGGCGCCGACGATTACGTCATCACCGAGATGGAGGCGGCGGCGATCACGCTGGTGATCAAGCGGCTGCAGGGCTCCGACCGGGTGATGAGCCTGCGCGGCGCCGTCAATTTCGACCAGGGCAACCCCAACGAGACCACCCTGCAGCACCTCGACCCCAAGCCGGGCGAAACCGCCGGCGGTTTCGCCGAGACGGTGGAGAATGTGGAACTGGTCGGCTCCCGCATGGTCGACCACATCGTCGGCCACTGGGAGCAGTGGAAGGACGGCGTCCCGGCGCTGCCGGCCCAATAAGACCTGAAACGTAGAGGCCGCGTCTCTTCCGACGCAACATGGCCCACAAGCCGCCCCCCTCCTTTCGTGGGACGTCCCACGATCGAAGGGAGGTAGGCGGATTGAACGGATGGGGCGGACCTGTTCCACGTTGTTCCATCCTGCCACCCAAACAAAAAGCGCCGGGCCCACGAGGGACCCGGCGCTTTCCATTGATCCGGCCGAACGGCCTGCCCGCTCAGTCCCCTGCCGCCGGCTGCGGCATGGAGTCGTGGCCAGGACGCCTGCGGACGAACAGGCGGTAGACCGCGACGAAGAAGACCGGCACGAACAGGATCGCCAGCACGGTGGCGGAGATCATGCCGCCCATCACGCCGACGCCGATGGCGTTCTGGCTCTCCGACCCCGCGCCGGTGGCGATCGCCAGCGGCAGCACGCCGAGGACGAAGGCCAGCGACGTCATGATGATCGGCCGCAGGCGCTGGCGGCAGGCCTTGATCGCCGCCTCCTTCAGCTCCATGCCCTCGTCGTAGAGCGACTTGGCGAACTCCACGATCAGGATGGCGTTCTTCGCCGACAGGCCGATGGTGGTCAGCAGGCCGACCTGGAAATAGACGTCGCTCGGCAGACCGCGCAGCGTCGCGGCGATGACCGCGCCGATGACGCCCAGCGGCACCACCATGATCACCGACACCGGCACCGACCAGCTCTCATAAAGCGCCGCAAGGCAGAGGAAGACGATGATCATCGACAGGGCGTAGAGCGCCGGGGCCTGCGACCCGCTGAGCCGTTCCTCGTAGGACAGGCCGGTCCACTCGTATCCGATCCCCTGCGGCAGCTTCTGCATCATCGCCTCCATCTCGGCCATCGCCTCGCCCGAGCTGATGCCCGGTGCGGCCGATCCCTGGATGTTCAGCGAGGAGGAGCCGTTGTAGCGCTCCAGCTTCGGCGAACCGAAGATCCATTGCGCCGTCGTGAAGGCGGAGAAGGGAACCATCTGGTTGCTGGAATTGCGCACGTACCAGCGGTCGATGTCGCTTGGCTGCATGCGGTAGGGCGCGTCGGCCTGCAGATAGACCTTCTTCACCCGGCCCTGGTCGATGAAGTCGTTGACGTAGGAGGAGCCCCAGGCCACCGACAGCGTCGTGTTGATGTCGCTGAGCGATAGGCCGAGCGCACTCGCCTTCTCGCGGTCGATGTCCAGCTTGAATTGCGGCGTGTCCTCCAGGCCGTTGGGACGGACGCCGACCAGCTTCGGGTTCTGCGCCGCCATGCCCAGCAACTGGTTGCGCGCCTGCATCAGCCGGTCATGGCCCAGCCCGCCGCGGTCGACGAGCTGCAGGTCGAAGCCGGTGGCATTGCCGAGGCCGGGGACCGACGGCGGCAGGAAGGCGAAGACCACAGCATCCTTAAGGCGCGACAGCGCCCCCATCGCCCGGCCGGCGATGGCCTGCGGCTTCTGCGACGGCTGGGTGCGCTCGCTCCAGTCCTTCAGCCGGACGAAGGCCATGCCGGCATTCTGGCCGCGGCCGGAGAAGTTGAAGCCGACGATGGTGAACAGGCCCTCGACGCTGTCCTTCTCCTTTTCCAGGAAATGGGTGGTGACGGCCTTGGCGGTCTCGGCCGTGCGCTCGGCGCTGGCGTTCGGCGGGGCCGACCACAGCACGAACAGCTGGCCGCGGTCCTCCGTCGGCAGGAAGGAGGACGGCATCTGCAAGAACAGGTAGCCCAGCCCGCCGAGGATCAGCAGATAGGCGATGAAATAGCGGCCCAGACGGTTCACCGCGCCGCGCACGCCGCGGACATAGACCCGGCTGCTGGCGTCGAAGCCGCGGTTGAACAGGCCGAAGAAGCCCCTCTTCGAATGGCCGTGGCCGACGGTCACAGGCTTCAGGATGGTGGCGCAGAGCGCCGGGGTCAGCACCAGGGCGACCACCACCGACAGCGCCATCGCCGACACGATGGTCAGCGAGAACTGGCGGTAGATGGCACCGGCCGACCCGCCGAAGAAGGCCATCGGCACGAACACCGCCGACAGCACCAGCGCGATGCCGACCAGCGCGCCGGTGATCTGGTCCATCGATTTGCGTGTCGCCTCGCGCGGGGGCAGCCCCTCCTCGCTCATCACGCGCTCGACATTCTCGACCACGACGATGGCGTCGTCCACCAGCAGGCCGATCGCCAGCACCATGCCGAACATCGTCAGCACGTTGACCGAGAAGCCGAAGGCCGACAGCACGCCGAAGGTGCCGAGCAGCACCACAGGCACAGCGATGGTCGGGATCAGCGTCGCGCGGAAGTTCTGCAGGAACAGGTACATCACGACGAAGACGAGGATGATGGCCTCGAACAGCGTCTTGATCACCTCATGGATCGACAGCTCGACGAAGGGCGTCGTGTCGTAGGGGTAGATGACCTCGATGCCCGCCGGGAAGAAGGGCTGCAGTTCCGCCACGCGCGCCTTGACCGCGGCGGCGGTGTCCAGCGCGTTGGCGCCGGTCGCCAGCTTGATGCCGACGCCCGCCGCCGGCTTGCCGTTGTAGGCGGCGCTGATCTCGTAGGTTTCGGATCCGATCTCGATCCGCGCCACGTCGCGCAGCCGCACCTGGGAACCGTCGGGATTCACGCGCAGCAGGATGGCGCCGAACTGCTCCGGCGTCTGCAGGCGCGACTGGGCGGTGATGGTGGCGTTGATCTGCTGGCCCGCGACGGCCGGCGCGCCGCCGAGCTGGCCGGCGGAGACCTGTGCGTTCTGGGTCTTGACCGCGTTGGAGACGTCGGTCGTGGTCAGCGCGAAGTTGTTCAGCGCATCGGGGTCGAGCCAGATGCGCATGGCATGCTGCGGGCCGAAGACGGTGACGTCGCCGACACCCTCCACGCGGCTCATGGTGTCCTGCAGGTTGGAGGTGACGTAGTCGGCAATGTCGCCCTGGCTGAGGCGCCCGTCGCTCGACACGAAACCGACCACCAGCAGGAAGTCGTTACCGGCCTTCGACACCTGCAGGCCGCGCTGCTGGACCTCCTGCGGCAGCAGGGGAACCGCCAGCTGCAGCTTGTTCTGCACCTGGACCTGGGCGATGTCGGGGTTGGCCTCCGGCTCGAAAGTCAGCGTGATGGTGACGTTGCCGGAGGAGTCGCTGTTGGAGGACATGTAGCGGAAATGGTCGAGCCCGGTCATCTTCTGTTCGATGACCTGGGTGACCGTGTCCTCCAGCGTCTTGGCCGAGGCGCCGGGATAGCTGGCTGTGATCGACACCGTCGGCGGCGCGATCTTCGGATATTGCTCGACGGGCAGCCGCAGGATCGCCAGGGCGCCCGCCATCATGATGACGATGGCGATGACCCAGGCGAAGACCGGCCGGTCGATGAAGAATTTTGACATGGGAGCGGTTCCTGGGGACGGTATCCTGGATCAGCGGGCCGATGCGGCCTTTTCAGGCAGCGCAGCGAGGGCATTCTGGGCCGGCACCGGCTTCACCTCGGCACCCGGCTTGACCTTCTGCAGGCCTTCGACGACAACCCGCTCGCCGGCGGCCAGCCCGTCCGACACCAGCCAGACATTGCCGACCGCGCGTTCGGTCTTGATCGTGCGCTGGGCCGCCTTGTTGTCGGCGCCCACCACCCAGACGCGGGCGCTGCCGTCCGGACCGCGGCTGACCGCCGCCTGGGGTACGGTGATCGCGTTCTCGGCGACACCCTGCTCCACGCGGGCGCGGACGAACAGGCCGGGCAGCAGGTCCTTGTTCGGGTTGGGGAAGACGGCGCGCAGCTGGACCGAACTGGTGCCGGCATCCACCGTCACGTCGGAGAACTGGAGTTCACCCTTCGCCGGATAGGGAGTGTCGTCGCCGTTGCTGTTCAGGAACAGCGTCACCGGGATCTTGCCGGGCTCCGCCGGGCGGATGCGGCCGGTCGCCATGTCCTCGCGCAGCTTCATCAGCTGCGAGGCGGTCTGCGTCACGTCGACATAGATCGGGTCGAACTGCTGGATGGTCGCCAGCGCCGTCGCCTGACTGGCCGTGACCAGCGCGCCTTCGGTGACCGCCGACTTGCCGATGCGGCCGGAGATCGGCGCGAACACCTTGGTGTAGTTGAGGTTGATGCTGGCAAGGTTGTAGGCGGCCTTGGCGGCGGCCACCTGCGCCTCGTTCTGCTTCAGCGTGGCCTGGACGTCGTCGAAGTCCTGCTTGCTGACCACGCTGTTCTTGACGAGGTCGCCGTAGCGTCCCGCCTTGTTGCGCGCGGCCTGCAGGTTGGCTTCCGCCTTCTGCACGTCGGCCTGGGCGCTCGCCAGCGATGCCTCGTAGGTGGCGGGGTCGATCTGGTAGAGCTGGTCGCCGGCCTTGACGTCGCTGCCCTCGCGGAACAGGCGCTTCAGCACGATGCCGCTGACCTGCGGGCGGATTTCAGCCACCCGGTAGGCGGCGGTGCGGCCCGGCAGCTCGGTCGTCACGGTCAGGCGCTGCGGCCCGATGGTGATGACCGACACCTCCGGCGGACCGCCGGCCTGGGGCTGGCCGGCCGCCTGCTTCTGCTGGTTGCAGCCGGCGAGCACCGCGATCAGCGCAGCCGCCGCGGCCAGCGTCATGAATGAGTTGGATCTGAACATCTCTTTCCTCGTCTCGGCGCCGCGCGTCTGCGGTCCCGTCTCCCTGCTACGGCCGGGCTTTGAGCCGGCCTTCGGTCCGGGCTGCGGGTGGACCGGCACATCCCCGTTGCTTAGTACTGTCTCATACAGTACACTGTACCAGACGATACATTCAGAATGCTGCAGCGCGCAAGGGGGTTCCGCAATGCCCGATACGGGGCTGGATGCAAGGGGGGTGGATAACGGCGCCGGAACGGTCACCCGCGGCCATGCGCGCTGCCGGGCCCTGCTGGATGCCGCGGCGGCACTGTTCGTCGAGAAGGGCTATGCCGGTACGTCGCTCAGCGATGTGCTGCGGCTCGCCGGCGGGTCGCGCACGACGCTCTATGCCCATTTCGGCGACAAGGACGGCCTGTTCCGCGCCATGATGGAGGAACATTGCGCCCGGGTGCTGGACGGCATGGCACCGGACGCCCTCACCTTGGATGCCCCCGCCGGCAGCGTTTCGGAGCAGGTTGTCGATCCGGAGGAGCGGCTGGTCCGCATCGCGCTGCATATCATGCATGCGCTGACGGAGCCGCAGACGACGGCGATCCTGCGCACGCTGATTTCGGAAGGCGCCCGCATTCCCGACCTCGTCGAGACCTTCGTCCGCGTCGGGCCGGAGCGTACGCGTGAGCGGATGGCCGGCTGCCTGCGCGAACTGGCCGAGGCAGGACGGATCCGCGTTGCCGACACCGATGCGGCGGCACAGGCCTTCTGCGGCATGGTGACCGGCAACCTCCTGATGGAGCGGCTGATCCTGCCCGACCGGCCGGTCGATATGCCGGCGGTGGAGGCGTATGTGCGCGCCTGCGTCCGCCTGTTCCTTCGCGGCGCCGCCCCGCCCCCGTCAGCCTCGTGACGGCACTCCGCCCCAACCAAGTTCCCGAACGAATTGCCAAGCAAGAGGCCCGTAGAATGCGCCCCGGAATCCCCCCTGGAATGCCGAAAGACATCGTCGTTTTCATTGAGGCGGACGAGGAGCGGGCCAGCCGGCTCGCCTATGCCGCCGCCCTGGCGCAAAGCTGGCAGGCGCACCTGATCGCCACCTTCGTCGTCAACCGGCTGGAACTGACCCCCGGCAGCGGCTTCGCCCGCGGCGGCGGGCTGGAAGCCATGCTGCGCCAGCATCATACCGCCACCCGCAACGCGGCGGCGGACGCGCGGACGCTGTTCGAGCGCATCGTCGCCGACACCGGCATCAGCGGCGAATGGCGCCTCTCCGACCATGAGGATGGCGAAGCGCTGATGCTCCACGCCCGCCATGCCAGCCTCGCCATCGTCGGCCCGCCGTTGCGGCCGACCCGGCCGGCGCGGATGCTCAGCCTGTCGGAGGATGTGATCTTCGCCTCCGGCCGCCCCACCCTGCTTCTGCCGGCAGGCTGGCCGTCGCACCGCATCGGCCGGCGCATCGTCGTCGGCTGGAACGGCAGCCGCGAGGCGGCGACCGCCATCGCGCTCGCCATGCCATTGTTGAGCGCGGCGGACATCGTGCATCTGGTCGTGGTGCCGGAAGCGCGCCCGAATGGCCTGCTCGGCGGCGATCCGGGAGCCGACATGTCCCGCCATCTGGCCCGCAACGGGGTAGAGGTGGTGCTGGAACAGCGCCCCGGCACCGATGCCGGCACCGTGCTGCTGGACCATGCGCGCACGGTGGATGCCGACCTGCTGGTGATGGGCGCCTATGGCCGGCCGCGGATCAGCGAGTTCGTCTTCGGCGGGACGACCCGGACGGTTCTGGCGAAGGCGAACACCCCGATCCTTTTGTCGCGATGACCTTGCCGGAGAAGGGGCCCCTGCGTCTTTTTTACAGCTCGCGCCGGTCCCCCTTCCCGGTGCAGACGTTCACCATTGGCGCACGCGCATTGGCGTGGAACGAATAATCAGACCGGACGCGGGCGCCGCCGCGCCGGAGGAAAGCGCACCATGACGAGCAGCAGCCACAAGGCCGAAGTCGCCGCCGGAGCCACTGCCGGACCGCCGGCGGCCGGACCCGCCACCTGCGGGCCGCGGGGATTGGCGCGCCGGCAGGCCATCCTGACCGCCGCCCGGCGGCTGTTCATCGAAAAAGGGTTCGAGAAGACGACGCTCAGCGACATCATCGCCGTGGCCGGCGGCTCCCGCGCCACGCTGTACGAGCATTTCGGCGACAAGGAAGGCCTGTTCCGCGCGATCATGGAGGAGGACAACGCCATGATCCTATCCGGCCTCGCCCCGGCCCAGGCCGACGACCGCGTCACGCCGGAGGCGGGGCTGACCGCCTTCGCCCTGCATCTGGTCAAGGCCCTGCTGAACGAGGAGACGACCGGTACGGTCCGCATCCTGATCTCCGAAGGCGACCGCGTGCCGGACATCGCCGAGGCCTTCTTCCGCATCGGCCCGGAAAACGCCATCCGCCGCCTTGCCGAATATCTGCAACGCCTGTCGGACAGCGGGACCTTGAAGATCGAGGATCCGGCCGTGGCCGCCCAGGCCTTCCTCGGCATGGTCACCGGTAACCTGCTGATACGCCGCCTGATCCTGCCGCAGAGCGCTCCGGCCATCCCCGACCTCGACCGCTATGTCCGGCAGGCGGTGCGGCTGTTTCTGAGCGGCGCCCGCGTGTCCGGAACCGCGACTCCAGGATGAGACGCGGCGGCGGTCAGATCGTCTCCGCCGCCTCCTCTCCCACCCCGCGGTCGCGGTTGGCCTTGGTCAGCGGTTCGGCGATCTCCTCCAGCCCCTTGCCTTCGGCATCGACGCCGTAGATCAGGGCGACCACGCCGCCGAACATCATCACCACCGACCCCAGAACATAGCCCCAGAACAGCGGGTCGCGCTCCGTTCCCTCCCCCACCAGCCAGCCGAACAGCAGCGGCCCGGTGGAGCCCACCACCTGGGCGACGGCGAAGAAGTAGGAGATGGCTTGCGCCCGGACCTCCAGCGGGAAGATTTCGCTGACCGTCAGGTAGGCCGACGACGCGCCCGCCGAGGCGAAGAAGAAGGACACGCACCAGAACACCGTGTGCGTGTCCGCCGTCAGCACCCCCTGCCGGAACAGGATGGCCGAGGCCAACAGAACGGTTCCCGCCAGCACATAGGTGCCGAAGATCATCCGCCGCCGCCCCACCGTATCGAACAGCGGCCCCAGCAGCAGCGGCCCGATCAGGTTGCCGGCGGCGAAGGGGAAGAAATAGAGCGCCGTCTGCGACGGGTCGAGGTGATAGAAATTTTGCAGGACCAGGGCATAGGTAAAGAAGATCGCGTTGTAGAGAAAGGACTGCGTGACCATCATCGTCACGCCGAGGAAGGTGCGTGACGGATATTGCCGGAAGAAGACGTCCACCAACTGGGCATAGGACACCGAGTCCTCGGGAATGATGGTCATCGCCCGCCGCGGATCGACCGGCGGCAACGTCTTTCCCTGGTCGCGAACGCTGGCCTCGATGCCGTCGACGATGCGCTCGGCCTCCTCCTCCATCCCATGGGTGACCATCCAGCGCGGGCTCTCCGGGATGAACCGGCGCAGATAGATGATGGCCAGCCCCAGGATCGGGCCGATGAAGAAGGCGATGCGCCAGCCGAGATCCTCCGGGACCAGGGAGTGGTCGAGAAGGAAGACGCTGCCGACGGCGCCGATCATCGCACCACCCCAATAGGTGCCGTTGATGGCGATATCGACACGGCCGCGGTAGCGGGCGGGAATCAGCTCGTCGATGGCGGAATTGATGGCGGCATATTCGCCGCCGATCCCCATCCCGGCGACGAAGCGCCAGAGATAGAGGAACCACGGCGTCCAGGCGAATCCGGCGATGCCGGAGGCGATCAGGTAGATGGCCAGTGTGGTGATGAACAGCCGCTTGCGCCCCCAGCGGTCGGTCAGCCGCCCGAAGACGAGTGCCCCGACCACCTGCCCCATGAGATAGATGGTGCCGGCAAGCCCGACCTCCGCGCTCGACATGCCCAGGCTTTCCTTGTAGCCGGAGGCCGAGATCAGCTGGATTTCGATTCCGTCCAGGATCCAGCTGACGCCCAGCCCTACCACGACCATCCAATGGAAGCGGGCCCAGGGCAACCGGTCCATCCGGGCGGGCACGAGGCTGCTCACCGCGGCATTCCGCGACACGGGGTCCGGAGCAGCACTTTGTCTGGCGGTCATGGCGGACGGCACTCCTCGTGCTGATGGATGGACCGGGTGAGGCGTTCCGGCTGCGGATGAAACGTCCCGTCGCAATGGAAGGTTTCGCCAGCGCTCCGCCCGAGCACCCGCCGAACATCTGGTACACGAATTGTCATGACTCTCCTCATTTTCCGTTGCGCATTTAGATCGATCCAATTAGCCTGTCCAAAGACTGAGGGCATCGGGACGATGGCTGCGAAGCCGCGAGAGCCCGGCATGACTTCCGGGTGCCGATCCCGGATGGACGCCCGACGGACAAAGGCGATCCGCGCGACGCCGGCCCCTGAAAAAGCCGGTGCGACGCGGGTGCGGAGGAACGCCCGTGACCTACGACTTTCAATTCGACGCGGTGTTCGCGTCGTGGGACATGCTGCTGGGCGGAGCCTGGCTGACGATCAAGCTGTCGTTCGGCGCCATGGCCATCGGGCTGGCGGTCGCCATCCTCTGCGCGCTGGGCAAGACCTCCGGTCCGAAACCGGTGCGCTGGCTGATCAACGCCTATATCGAAGTCATCCGCAACACGCCCTTCCTGGTCCAGATCTTCCTGATCTTCTTCGGGCTGCCGACCATCGGCCTCAGGCTGTCGCCGGACGTGGCGGCACTGATCGCGATGGTCGTCAATGTCGGGGCCTATGCCACCGAGATCATCCGCGCCGGCATCGAATCCATCCACAAGGGCCAGATCGAAGCCGGGTTGGCGCTGGGGCTGCGCCCGCTGCAGGTCTTCCGCTACATCGTGCTGAAGCCGGCGCTGCGCACGGTCTATCCGGCGCTGACCAGCCAATTCATCCTGCTGATGCTGAGCTCCAGCATCGTGTCCGCCATCTCCGCGGACGAGTTGACGTCGGTTGCCAACAATATCCAGTCACAAACCTTCCGCAGCTTCGAGATCTACATCGTCGTGACCGGCATCTACCTGGTGCTGGCGCTGATGTTCTCGGCCCTGTTCGCCGGCATCTACCGGCTGGCCTTCGCCTATTCCGTCGACCGGCGCTGAAGGAGGCCGCAAGATGATCCGCGCCTTCGGTTACAACGAGTTCCTGTTCCTGCTGAGCGCCGTGCAGTGGACGCTGCTGCTGTCGGCCATCGCCTTCATCGGCGGCGGCATCGTCGGCCTGTTCGTGGCGCTCGGCCGGACGTCGGACGTGAAGCCGCTGCGCTGGCTGGCGACCGGCTACATCCAGGTCTTCCAGGGCACGCCGCTGCTGATGCAGTTGTTCCTGGTCTTCTTCGGCGCCACCGTGATGGGCATCGACATGAGCCCGTGGGTGGCCGCCGCACTTGGCCTGACGCTGAACACCAGCGCCTTCCTGGGCGAGATCTGGCGCGGCTGCATCCAGTCGGTGCCCAGGGGCCAGTGGGAGGCGGCGTCGGCGCTCGGCCTGCGCTATCCCGGCCTGATGCGCTACGTGATCCTGCCGCAGGCGGTGAAGGTCGCGGTGCCGCCGACCGTCGGCTATCTGGTGCAGGTCATCAAGGGCACCTCGCTGGCCGCCATCATCGGCTTCGTCGAGCTGACCCGCGCCGGCCAGATCGTCAACAACGCCACCTTCCAGCCCTTCCTGGTCTTCGGCATCGTCGCCGCGATCTATTTCGCGCTGTGCTGGCCCCTGTCGCTGCTGAGCCAGAGGCTGGAAGCCCGCTACGCCGCGCCTTCTCGGTAAAACTCTAAAAAACATCCGCACTTGGAGGAAACAACCATGGCCTTCTCCGTCACCCGCCGCCTGATCGTCGCCGGCGCCCTGATGACCGCCGCAATCGGCCTCACCGCCACGGCGAACGCCCAGAGCGTCGAGGACATCAAGGGCAAGGGCAAGCTGACCGTCGGCATGCTGGTCGACTTCCCGCCCTTCGGCATCACCAGCGCCGACGGCAAGCCGGACGGCTACGACGCCGACGTGGCCAAGCTGATGGCCAAGCACATGGGCGTGCCGGTGGACATCGTGCCGGTCACTGGGCCGAACCGCATCCCCTACTTGCTGACCGGCAAGGTGGACGTGCTGGTCGCCTCCCTCGGCATCACACCGGAACGGGCCAAGCAGGTCGCCTTCTCCGATCCATATGCCGCCATCGAGATCGGGTTGCTCGCCCCGCAGAAATCGCCGATCGCCAAGGCCGAGGATCTGTCGGGCAAGAGCGCCGGCGTCGCCCGCGCCAGCACCCAGGACCAGTCGCTGACCGCGGTGGCGCCGAAGGATGCCCGCATCATGCGCTTCGACGACGACGCCAGCGCCGTGCAGGCCCTGCTGTCCGGTCAGGTCGATGCGCTGGGCGTCAGCAACGTGGTGGCGCAGCAGATCAAGACGATGGCGCCGCAGGCCAACTACGAAATGAAGTTCGTGCTGAAGAGCCAGGTACAGGGCGTCGCCATGCGCCAGGGCCAGGACAAGCTGCAGAGCTGGGTCAACGGCTTCCTCGACACGGTGAAGAAGAACGGGGAGCTGAACGCCATCCATCAGAAGTGGCTGGGCACCGACCTGCCGGCGGCGGTCACGTCCGGCAAGTCCTGAGCTTGAGACAACCGCATTTCCCCGGTGGAGGGTAAGACCATGGCAGTGGTGTCCGAACCGATGAGCGCGGATGTCGTCATCCGCATGGAAGGCGTCCAGAAATGGTACGATCACTTCCAAGTGCTGAAGGACATCGACCTGGAGGTCCACCGGGGCGAGCGGATCGTCATCTGCGGCCCGTCCGGGTCGGGGAAATCCACCCTGATCCGCTGCATCAACCAGCTGGAACGCCACCAGAAGGGCCGCATCACCGTCAACGGCGTCGAGCTTGGGCCGCATCACCGCCAGCTCGACACCGTGCGGCGGGAGGTCGGCATGGTGTTCCAGAGCTTTAACCTGTTCCCGCACCTGACGGTGCTGGAGAACTGCATGCTGGCGCCCTTGAAGGTTCGCGGCGTGACGAAGGACGAGGCGAGGGCCACCGCCATCCGCTATCTGGAGCGGGTGCGCATTCCTGAACAGGCCGACAAGTATCCCGGCCAGCTGTCGGGCGGCCAGCAGCAGCGCGTCGCCATCGCCCGGTCGCTGTGCATGAACCCGAAGGTGATGCTGTTCGACGAGCCGACCTCCGCGCTCGACCCCGAAATGGTCAAGGAGGTGCTGGACACCATGATCGGATTGGCGGAAGACGGCATGACCATGCTGTGCGTGACGCACGAGATGGGATTCGCCAAGTCGGTCGCCCACCGCGTGATCTTCATGGACCGCGGCGAGATCGTCGAGCAGAACACGCCGGAGGAGTTCTTCACCGCCCCGAAATCGGAGCGGACGCGGAGCTTCCTCGGCCAGATTCTGGCGCACTAAGGATCTTTCGTTCCACCAAGGACAGTCGTGATGAAGCCCGAAATCCTCCTCGTCGAACCCATGATGCCCGCCATCGAGCAGGCGCTCGACGCGGCCTACACCGTCCACCGCCTGTCCGCGGCCCCCGACCGCGACCGGCTGATCGCCGAGGTGGCCGACCGGGTGCGCGCCGTCGTCACCGGCGGCGGGACCGGCGTGAAGAACGCGGTGGTCGACGCCCTGCCGAAGCTTGGGATCGTCGCCATCAACGGCGTCGGCACCGATGCGGTCGATCTGGAGCATGCCCGCGGCCGCGGCGTGCGCGTCACCAACACGCCGGATGTGCTGACCGACGACGTGGCGGACCTTGCCATGGGGCTGCTGATCGCAACATCGCGCCGCATGGCGGTGGGCGACCGCTTCGTCCGGGCCGGGCAGTGGCCGACGGGCAAGCTGCCGCTCGCCCGCAAGGTCAGCGGCAAGCGGCTGGGCGTGCTGGGGCTGGGCCGCATCGGCGAGGCCATCGCCAAGCGCGCCGAGGCCTTCGGCATGACCGTCGCCTACACCAACCGCAAGCCGCGCGACGGCGTGTCCTACCGCTTCGTCGCCTCGCCGGTCGATCTGGCGCGCGAAAGCGACATCCTGGTGGTCGCGGCGTCGGCCGGGCCGGACTCGCGCAACATGGTGGGCCGCGACCTGCTGGACGCGCTGGGACCCGACGGCATCCTGGTCAACGTCGCCCGCGGCAGCGTGGTGGACGAGCCGGAACTGCTGGCGGCATTGACCGAAGGCCGGATCGGCGGGGCTGGGCTGGACGTCTTCGCCGACGAGCCCAACGTGCCGGAAGGCTTCTACGGCCTCGACAACGTCGTCCTGCAGCCGCATCAGGCCAGCGCCACGGTGGAGACGCGCACGGCGATGGGCCAGCTGGTGCTGGACAATCTGGAAGCCTTCTTCGCCGGCCGGCCGTTGCCGACCGCCGTGGTGTGAGGCTCCGCCATCGTGGCCCCGCCGCCGGATAGCAGCAAACCGGGGAACGACCGCATCACCCTGACGGAGGTCGCCGGCCATGCCGGGGTGTCGCGGTCGACGGTGTCGCTGGTGCTGCGCGGCAGCCCGCTGGTGGCGGCGGAAACGCGGGAGCGGGTCCAGGCCGCCATGGCGGCGCTGGGATACATCTACAACCGTGGCGCCGCCACCCTGCGCGCCGCCCGCACCCAGACCGTCGGGCTGCTGGTCTGCGAACTGAACAACCCCTTCTATGCCGAACTGACGGCGGGGGTGGACGATGTGCTGGACGCCGAAGGCTTCGTCGCCTTCATCGCCAACACCGCCGAGCAGCCCGAGCGGCAGGAGCGATTCCTGCAGCGGATGCGGGAACACAATGTCGACGGGGTGATCCTCTGCCCCGCCGCCGGAACGCAAGGCGAGCTTCTGGACCGGCTGGACCGCTGGCGGTTGCCCTGCGTGCAGGCCCTGCGCTTCGTCTCCGATCGGGGCCGCGACTATGCCGGGGTGGATTACCAGGCGGGCGTGGAGACGGTCGTCGACCATCTGGTCTCCCTCGGGCACAGCCGGATCGCCTTCGTCGGCGGCACGCTGGACCATTCCGCCTACGCGGCGCGTCATGCCGGTTTCACAGTGGCGATGCGGCGGCATGGGCTGGCGGACGATCTGGTCCTGCGCTGTCCGTTGACCCGGCGGTCGGGTGCTGAGGTGGCGGATGATCTGCTCAATCGGCCGCAGTCCCCCACCGCGGCGCTGTGCTACAACGACGTGGTGGCGCTGGGGCTGATGCTGGGGCTGGAGGCGCGCGGCCTCAGGGCCGGGCGCGATCTGGCCGTCACCGGCTTCGACGACGTGCCGGAGGCCGCACTCAGCCGCCCGGCGCTCACCACCGTCGCCACCTCCGCGAGGCAGATCGGGCAGGAAGCCGCCCGCCTGCTTCTGCGTCGCATCGCCGACCCGCAAGGCCCGCCCGAGCGGATCATCCTGCCGAGCCGGCTGGTCGTCCGCCAATCCTGCGGCGCCCCTACCCCTTCCATCCACCATAGAGACCTGTCATGACCGATACCGTCGAGGCCCTGATCGCGGCACGCGAGACCCGCAAGTGGCTGACCGGGCTGGACAGCCGCCCCGCCGACGAGGCGGAGGCCTACGCGATCCAGGACGCCGTCGCCCGCCGCCTGGGCCCCGTCACCGCCTGGAAGGTCGGCGCCGCCACGCCCGAGGCCGAGCCCTTCCGCGCGCCGATCAACGCCGCCACCGTGTTCGAGGGCACGGACCATCTGCCGGCCAACCTGTTCCAGGTCATCGGGGTGGAGGCGGAGATCGCCTACCGCTTCGGCCGCGACCTGCCGGCGCGCGAGCAGCCCTATACGCGCGACGAGGTCCTGGACGCCGTGGCGTCCGTCCATCCGGCCTGGGAGATCGTCGACACCCGCTACACCGGCTTCGGCAGCCAGGACAGGCTCAGCCACATGGCGGACCAGTTCAACCACGGCGCGCTGATCGTCGGCCCGGCCATCGCCGACTGGCGCGCCCTCGACCCGCTCAAGGAGTCGGTGACGCTGGAGGTCGACGGCGAGACCAAGGTGGATGTCGTCGGCGGCAACAGCGCCGGCGACCCGGTGCGGCTGCTGGTGTGGATGGCCAATGTCGGCGCCCGCAGCTTCGGCGGCCTGCATGCGGGCGAGGTGGTCACCACCGGCTCCTGCACCGGCACCGTCTTCGTCCAGCCGGGCAGCCGGTCGGTCGCCCGCTACGGCACCATGGGCACGCTCACGCTGAAGGTCGATTGAGCGCCTGAGGGGGTGCCGGGCCGCGATCCTCAGGACGGATCCAGCAGGCGCGGCCCGGCGCCGCCATCCCCCAGTTCGTCCCACGGGTTGCGCAGCGGGCAGTCGCGGATCGACAGGCAGCCGCAGCCGATGCAGCCGTCCAGATTGTCGCGCAGCTTCGTCAGCTTGGTGATGCGCTCGTCCAGTTCCTGCCGCCAGCGCTCCGACATGCGTTGCCAGTCGGCGGTGGTGGGGGTGCGGTCCTCCGGCAGGGCGTTCAGCGCGTCGGCGATGGAGGCGAGCGAGATGCCCAGCCGCTGCGCCACCTTGATCACCGCAACCCGCCGCAGCACGTCGCGGGTGAAGCGGCGCTGGTTGCCGGAATTGCGCCAGCTGCGGATCAGCCCCTGCGCCTCGTAAAAGTGGATGGTCGAGACCGCCACGCCGGACCGGCGCGCCACCTCGCCCACCGTCAGGTCCTTGTCATACTCCTCCGGCGACAGCATCCCGGCCCTCCCCTCTGCCGCAACCCTCCGTCCCGCCAGTGTGCAGCCATTTCCGCTTGACCTCAAGTTCTGTTGAGGTTTTAGCCTGCCCCGACTTTGCCGACCAAACGGGCAATGTGCCGATTGCGTAATCAGGGGGATGGGGACCGTATGACGAGGGGAAAGCTTGCCGCCCTGCGTGACCGTCTGGCGGGATGGGGTGAGTTCGTGTTCCGGCCGATCCTGCCGGGTGCCACGCTGCGCGACCGCCTGATCGCCTGCTGCGGCGCCCTGCTGGGCATCGCCGCGACCGGGCTGCTCTGCCGCAACATGCTGACCTACATGTCCAGCGCGCCGGTGCTGGTTGCGCCGATGGGAGCGTCGGCGGTGCTGCTGTTTGCCGTGCCGGCCAGCCCGCTGGCCCAGCCCTGGTCGATCGTCGGCGGCAACACGCTGTCGGCCGTCGTCGGGGTGCTGGTCGCCGCCGTCATCCCCGACCCGATGCTGGCCGGGGCCGCCGCGGTGGCGCTGGCCATCGCCACCATGTCGCTGACCCGCTGCCTCCACCCGCCGGGCGGGGCCGCCGCCCTGACCGCGGTGCTGGGCGGGCCGGCGGTGACGGAGATGGGGATCAAGTTCGCCTTCTTCCCCGTCGCGGTGAACTCCATCCTGCTGCTGACGGCCGGGCTGATGTTCCACCGGCTGTCCGGCCATCGCTATCCGCACAAGGCGGTCAACACCCACCGCACCAGCGATCCGCCGCCGCAGCTGCGCCCCGGCCTGACCCAGGGCGACGTGGACGTCGCGTTGCGCAGGCTGGCCGAGACGCTGGACGTCAGCCGCGAGGATCTCGGCGCGCTGCTGGTCAATGCCGAGCTTCATGCGCTGGAACGCCTGCATGCCGACATCAGCTGCCGGGACATCATGTCCCGCGACGTCGTCTCGGTCACGCTGGACACCCATCCTCAGGTGGCCCGCGCCCGCCTGCTGGAACATGGCTTCCGCACCCTGCCGGTGGTGGATGCCCAGAACGCCGTGGTCGGCATCGTCGGACACGAGCAGCTGTCGCATGGAGATATCGGCCGCAGCGGCGCCCGCGTCGCCAGCGTCATGGCCCCGGCGACGGTCGAACTGCCGGATACCCCCGTCTTCCGCCTGCTGGGCCGCCTGTCGGACGGGCGCACCCATGACGTGGTCATCGTCGACCAGAACCGCCGCGTCCTCGGCATGGTCACCCAGACCGACCTGCTGGTGGTGCTGGCCCGCACCGCGCTTGCCCGTGCTGTGCAGACCGGCATCGACGGGCTGAACGGGACGCTGCCGCGCAGCCCTGTGCGGGATGTTTCCGGCGGCCGGGCCTAGCGCTCCGCCTCCGCGCCGCTCCCCCTTCGCCTCCCCCGGGGCGGAGGGGGAGTGGAACATTTGAAACAGCATGAAACAGGAATTTGGACCTGTTTCACTGTTCAACTCGTGAGCGGGAGCGTCGTAGGGTGACGGGAATCGCAACGATGAAACCCGGCTGGCCACGCTCTCTCTCCCAAACTCCGCGACAGGTAATCGTTCCTATCACAAGACCGGACAGAGAGGTAAGCGTGGGGTCGAAATCCCCGGCTGCGGTTGGTCCGGGACGCGGTTGGCTGACTGTCGGCGTGCTGAACTCTGGTGACGGGTGTCCAGGAGGCTGAAGCGTCACCAGAGTTCAAGAGCGGGCACGCACCCCGTCACCAAAGTTCAGCCCTGCAATCAGGCGATGCGCGCCATCACACGCTCGTTGATCGGCGGGCGCGAGGGGTAAAGGATCAGCCCCTCGCCCGATTCCTCGACGCGGGCGTCGGGATAGGCGGCCATGGCGTATTTCAGATTCGGGATGAACTTAGTCTTGAACTGGCGGACTAGGGCGTAACCGGCGCCGAACTGGCCGTGCAAGGCCGCCCAGGTGATGGGAGTCGGCTTTTCCAGCGAATGCAGGCGGTAGGCGAGCCAGATATAGACGTCGAGCGCCATCGACTTGCCGCTGATCGCCTTCAGCGCCTCTTCCGCCACCGGAACCGGATGTTCGCGCAGGGCCTTGAAGAAGCTGTCGCTGAGCCGCACTGTCTCGGTGAACAGGGTTCCCTGGCGGTCGTCGGGCCGGCGCAGCTGGATGGCGTCGGCGACGATCGATTCCTTGCTCTGCCGCCGTCCGCCGTCGGCGTCGGTGAAGAAAGTGAGATGGCAGGCGGACAGGCGCGCCGCCTGATCCTCGACGTCGCGATAGGCCTTGCCGCAGATCGGGATGTCCATCCGCTTCAGCCAGTCATGCATGGAGCCGCCAAGCTCCACCTCCGGATTGCCGGTCTGGATGGCGCGGGTCTGGAGGTAGAGCAGGATCATCCGCGCCCGGCTGCCATAGGGCACGCCGATTCGGCGGGTGACGCCGTTGCGATCCTCGATCACGCCGGGCTGGATGACCAGCTTGACCTTGTGGCCCGGCCGTTCCCAATGCTGATCGTCGGGAAGCTGGCGGTGGGGCAGCGCCGTCTGGCAGAATCCGGCATAGGTGATGCCGAGCTTGCCGTTTTCCGCGGCCTGGACCGCGGCGGCGATGTCGATCAGCGGCCGTTCCTCGTCCGAAACGAGGGCCAGCGCACCGTCACGGCCGTGTGTCTCGATCAACCGATGAATGCTGCCCATGCCGCTCTCCTGTTCCTGGTCACCCGCTTTTGGCCTCCATGACCGTCCTGTGACCGCCGGATGACCGAACCTGCCAGATACAACACCCCGGATCGCGCCGAAGGCAATTTGAACCTTGGTGACGCAGGCTAATTGGAAGCTATTTGGAACCTGCTATTAGATTCGTCACCAAGGTTCAGGGGATAAGTCCGAGTCGCGTCACCACAGTTCAAGGATGGCGTCACCAGAGTTCATGGGGGAAACCGGTGCTCCTGTGGACGAATCGCAGCGCCGGGAGCCTTGCGGGTTTGAACCTTGGTGACGCCCGGGCAGACGAGTCGGTGTCGGTCGGGCCGGCCGAGACATGGTGGGCGTCACCAAAGTTCAAGGATTCCAGCAGGTAAAGGAACCGGCTTTGCGGGGGCGTGGCGGGGAGCCGGCGGATGGTCGGAAGCCCGTTCCTGCCTGTGTGTTTCTGATTTCCCGACGTGATGCGTCATTCCCGCGAAGGCGCAACGGAATGCACATATTTTCAGGCGTCGCTAAGTCTTTGGAGCAAAAGGAACTTTTCGTCATCCCCGCGAAGGCGGGGATCCAGAGTTGCCAGTGCAAGGGCGGACACAAGCCCGGATTCCCGCCTTCGCGGGAATGACGGCCGAGACGGCTTGTCCAAGGTGCGTGTGTTCCACGAAGGCTTGTCGGGAATGGGGCTTGCCCGGGTGGTTCGGCCTTCCGTCGTCGGGGCGTCACCAAAGTTCAAACGGCCGATCGAGTCGATTCCGGACCCTCGGCGTCACCAAAGTTCAAAGCGATAGGCCTCCGGCGTCACCAAAGTTCAGGAGTCATGCCGAGTCGGTCCGGATGGGAGCGTCACCAAAGTTCAAACTCCGGAGGCTCGCAACCCCGTCGGAAACCATCGGGGCGTCATCGGGGCGTCACCAAGGTTCAGGTGCTCCTGTTCCGCGGAACCGGGCGGCAACGGCGGAGTTGTTTGCCGACCAGGCTGAATTGAAGGCTGAATTGGCGAGGGAACATGGCGCAGGATGCGATGACCACTTCGGTGGGAGGGTCGGAGGCGGAGTCCGGCAAGGTGGTGGTCGCGGCCATCGCCGCCAATCTGGCGATCACCGTTACCAAATTCGTGGCGGCGTTCCTGACCGGCAGCTCGTCGATGCTGAGCGAAGCGGTCCATTCCCTGGTCGATAGCGGGAACGAGGCGCTGATGCTGGTCGGGCTGAAGCGGTCGCGGAAGCCGCCCGACGAGCGCCACCCCTTCGGCTACGCGCGCGAGCTGTATTTCTGGACCTTCGTCGTGGCGCTGGTGATCTTCGCCGGCGGGGCCGTGGTGTCCATCTATGAAGGGGTGGAGAAGATCCTGCACCCGCAACCGGTCGAGTCGCCCTGGATCAACTTCGTCGTGCTGGGCATCGCCGTGGTGATGGAGGGGGTCAGCTGGCTGGTGGCGCTGCGCGCCTTCAACGCCCGGCGCGGAAGGGCCGGCGTGTTCGAGACCGTCCGGGCCAGCAAGGACCCCACCATCTTCATGGTGCTGTTCGAGGACAGCGCCGCGCTGGTCGGCCTGATCATCGCCGCCGCCTGCCTGTCCGCCGACCTGCTGCTGGACCAACCGGTGTTCGACGGCATCGGGTCGGTGCTGATCGGACTGGTGCTGGCGGCCACCGCCGGCTTCCTGGCCTATGAGACGAAGAGCCTGCTGATCGGCGAATCGGCCCGTCCCGATTTGGTGCGCGGGGTGCGCGCCTTGCTGAGGGAGGAGCCCGCCATTGAGCGCGTCAACGAGGTCCTGACCACCCATCTCGGCCCCGAGGTGGTGATCGTCAATCTCAGCCTCGATTTGCGGGACGAGGTGAGCGCGGGCGAGGTGGAGAAGGCGCTGGCCCGCATCGACCGCAGGGTGAAGGAGCGCTTTCCCGAGATCCGCCGCGTCTTCACCGAACTGCGGGCGGGGCCGGCCCTGCCGGGGTGATTGTTGTGGCAACTCGCCGCGCCCTCCATTGACAAAGTTCCGGCAACTTGCTCAGACTCCGCCCACCGATGTGGCCGTCCACACCGGGACCGGAGTCGAGGGGGAATGACGGGAATGCTGTCGATTGGGGGCGACGAGATGCGCCAGCTGCGCGAGCGTCGCGGGGAGAACCAGACGCAGTTCGCCGAATGGCTGAACGCGCAGCTTGGCCGCAGCTACACCAAGGCGCGGATCAGCCGCTGGGAAAGCGGGGCGGAGCGGATCCCGCAGCAGCTGGTCGATTTCCTGACCCGCCACAAGGCGGACGAGCGTCCCCGCGCCGCAACCTATCTGGCGGTCGCCAACCAGAAGGGCGGCGTCGGCAAGACCGCGACCGCCGTCAACCTCGCCTATGCCCTGACGGAGGGTGGGGCGCGGGTGCTGCTGATCGACTGCGATTCGCAGAGCAACGCCACCGTCCATGTCGGCATCGGCAACGCCGCCATCGTCGCTTTGGAGCAGCAGCGCAAGACACTCTATTATGTGCTGCGCTCGGAAGAGCCGCTGACCTCGGTCATCATGCCGACGGCGGAGCGCGGGCTGGATTTGGCGCCCGCCGGGCTGTCGCTGGCCGACGCCGACGTGGAACTGGCGGCGGATTCCACCGGCGGGCTGATCCTGCGGGAGAAGCTGGACGAGGTGCGCCACGCCTATGATTTCGTGGTGATGGACTGTGCGCCGAACCTGGGGCTGGTGACCGCCAACGCGCTGTCGGCGGCGGAGCTGGTGGTGGTGCCGGTGCAGACGGAGGCGCTGGCCCTGCTGGGCGTCAAGCGGCTGGTCGACACCATCGGCCGCATCCGCCGCCGGGTGAACCCCGGCCTGCGCATCGCCGGCATCATTCCGACCATGTACAACGACCGGCTGACCCAGGACCGCGCCACGCTGCAGGAGCTGCACGAATCCTACGCCGATCAGGTGCCGGTCTTCGCGCCCATCCCGCGCGCCACCGTCTATGGCAAGGCGGCGGCGGCCGGCATGATCACGCTGGCCGGCGATCCGAAGGCGCCGGGGGCCGAGACCTTCCGCGAGGTGGCGCGCCAGATCCGCGCCTATGCCCAGAACCGGGAGTTGCCGCATGTCGCGTAAGTTCGAACGCAAGACCCGCGAGCTTCTGGGCGGCGCCAGCGAGCCGGGCGGCGTGGCGGGGGGCGCCATGACGGGCGGGCTGACGGTGGGCAGCGACCGGCTGTTCGGCACCTCGGCCGGCTTCCCGCATGTGGTGGAGCTGGACCTTGCCCGCGTCCACCGCAACCCCGACCAGCCGCGCCGCCATTTCGACGAGGCGGAACTGCGCAGCCTGGCGTCGTCCATCGAGCGGCACGGGCTGCAGAACCCGATCCTGGTCCGCCCGCTGCCCCAGGGCGAATATCTGCTGATCGGCGGCGAGCGCCGGGTGCGCGCACACGAGATGCTGGGCCGCAAGACGGTCTTCGCCATCCTGACCTCCGGCGATCCGGACGAGATCGGGCTGATCGACAATGTCCAGCGCGTCGACCTGAACGCGGTGGAGTATGCGGCGGCGCTGGCCCGGCTGATCGACAAGCACGGCTACACCCATGACGAACTGGCCGCCGTGGTCGGGCGCGACCGCACCGACGTGACCAAGCTGCTGGCGATTATGAGCCTGCCGGCGGAGATGCGGGAGGAGTATGCGACGGCCTTCGCCCATGTCTCGCGCTCCGTGATGATCGAGATCGCCGCCGCCCCGGCGGACCTGCGCGCCGGGCTGTGGCAGCGCGCCAAGGAGGGGGCGAGCGTCAAGGCGGTGCGGCAGGCCAAGCGCGAGCATGCCCAAGGGACTATTGCGGGCGCCGCTTCGGAAGCCACTCCGCCGGAGCCCGGCCCGAAGGAGGCGATGCGCTCCCTGCAGGCCAGCGTGAAGCGGATCATGCGCGATGTCGCCGTGGTGCGCGAGCAGCGCCGCTACCTCGACCCTGACAACCGCGACCGGCTGATGCGGCTGCGTGCGGAGATCGACGCGATCCTTGGCGGGGTGGATGGCGGGGCGGATGACGGGGTGGAAAGCGGGGCCTGACCGCTCAGGCCGCCAGCCGGCGGCTCCAGAACGGGCGGTCCCGCCAGCGGCGCTCCAGCCCGTACCAGGCGTGCAGATGGGCGTGGTAGGCGTCGCGGATCGGAGCCAGGCCGGCGGCATAGCCCGCCAGCGCCGCGGCATCGCCGGACAGATGGCGGTCGGCGGCCTCCGCCGCGGCGAGGCCGGTGTAGAGCGCGTTGAAGATGCCTTGGGACGACAGCGGGTCGAAGCCCAGTGCGGCGTCGCCGACCGCCAGCCAGTCCTCGCCCGAGGCGGGTGACAGCGTGCTGCTGTGGGCGGCGCAGAAGCCTCCCCTCCCCTCCCCCTCCGCTTCGAAGCCGCAGGCGCGCACCGAATCCGAAAGCACGGAGCAGCCGGACAGCCGGCGCAGCAGCGATGAGGTGTCGCGGGCATCCACCGCTGCGGGCAGGTCGGCGTCGGTGTGGAAGGCGACGACCCGGCGGCCCCCGGGCAGCGGCGCGCTATACCACCAGCCGTCCGGTTCCGCCTCGATCCAGGTCAGGCCGGACTGCCGGCCGGGGGCGTCAAAACCATGGACCCAGCCGCAGACCAGCCGGTCCGACACCATCCGCCGGGCGCCGAAGCGTTTCGCCAGCGGCGAACCGCGCCCGCCGGCATCGACCAGCAGGCGGGCGTGGACGGGAAGGCGGCGGCCGGCGGTCTCCACCTCCAGCAGCCAGCCCTGCCCCACCCTGTCCACCGACAGCATCTGGGCCGGGACCAGCAGGACGGCGCCGCGGGACGCCGCCGCCCGGCGCAGCCAGCTGTCGAAGCGGCCACGGTCGAGATGCCAGCCCGGCCCGTCGAGGTCGCGCAGGTTGTCGGCCTCGACCGGCTGCGGACCGCCCCAGACCGACCGGCCGCCATGGCAGGGGGAATGGCCTTCCGCCAGGAAGGCATCCCACAGCCCCATGTCGGCCAGCAGGCGGCGCGCCGCCGGGGCCAGCGATTCGCCGATGCGGAGGGCGGAGCCGTCCCGCCGGTCCAGCACCAGCACCCGGTGCAGCGGCGCGAGGTTGAGGGCGAAGGCGGCCCCGGCGGGGCCCGCCCCCACCACGACCACGTCCGCTTCGATCGCGCTTGTCCGGATCACCGCAGCCCGCGCGGGAAGCGGCGGACCTTGTCGATCCGGCTGAGATCGACCGGCTGGGTCGCCCGCAGCCCGGCACCGCCGCCCGACGGGGCCGGCGCCTTGGTGGACAGGGTGCGGTGGGCGGTGCGGACCGCCTTGGTGTCCACCGTGTCGTCCACGTCGGGGATGGGGATGTGCCGGTCCTCCACCTCGATCAGCGGCGGGAACAGCTTGGCGCCTTCCGGATCGGTCGGGCCGGGATTGACCTCGACCACGCCGAGATGGTCGAAGTGATGGATCATGTTGTTGATCTGGTCGGTGTAGCTGGTGCTGCCCAGAGGCGCCACCCAGGCGGCGCGGTTGGCGAAGGCGGCCAGACGCACCTGGGCCGGCTGCTCGGCATCCATCACGATCCGGTAGTTCTCGCGGGTCAGCACCTCGTTGGGCACGCGGGCCGGCCAGAAGGTGGGGACGTTGGGATCGTAGCCGGAGTCGTAGCCGGAGCGGCAGCTGCCGGTGTCGGTCTGCCACGGCACCGCCATCCAGCGGGTGATGCCGCCGGGAAGCTGGCCATAGAGCGGGCCGTTGGGGATGGTGACGGTGTCGCTGGACAGTATGGCGCCCATGCCCGGCTCCACCCAGCCCTTTGGCGCATGGGCGAAGCGGAACGGCTCCATATACATGGTGGAGGCGCGGACCGGCCACGTCATCTCGCAGCCGGGATGGAAGGCGTCGGCCAGGCAGAAATCCAGCGCTGCGCGGGTCAGCACCTCGCCCTGCTCGTCCAGCGGGACCTGATCGAACTCGGTGTAGACCGGGACCTTGCCCCAGTCGTCGTCGAAGTCGCCGGCGACCCATTGGTCGAGGAATTCCAACTGGGTCTTTGTCAGCGAGGTGTATTGGCGCGGCGTCTCGGCCGGCGGGATGCTCATCGCGTCGCCATAGACCCAGGGCCAGGGCATCGGCGACCAGCTGTCCACCGCGTCATGCCGGAAGGAGTTCTTCAGCACCCGCCGGGTTTCCTGGTTGGCGAGGCTGCGGTCGCCGAGCCGCGCGATCCATTCCGGCTTGGTGAAGTCGTTGGCGGAGTTCCAGCCGAACCCGGCGGCGAAGCCGGCATTGACCCATTGCAGCCCGGTCATCCGTTCGAACACCGGGTAGATGTCGTGGGTGAAGGACGGGCGGGCGGGCTTCGGCAGCGTGCCGGCCTGGATCGCCACGTCGCGCATCAGGTCCCACATGGTGCGCACCGACTTGCGCTGCGGCCCGTAGTTCGGCGGGGCGACGACGATCCAGGCGGGGGTGACCGGCAGTTCCATGCCGTTCAGCGTGACCACCGCATCGACCGGCCCGTCGGAGGTGTCGTCGTGCCAGCCCTCGTTGTTGCCGAAGGTGATCGCCTTGGTGCCGTTGTAGGACGAGGAGAAGCCGCGGCCGCCGGTGACCAGCAGGCGATGGTCGCCCTCCTCGCACCACATGCGGCCGAGATAGACCGGCTCGCCCTGGTGCATGAACTTGCCGGCGACCAGCTTGCGGCTCTGCTTGCCGTGGCCGGCGCGGATCTTGTGCTCGCCGGCATCCAGTACCAGCGCCTCGCGGTCGGTGACCGTCGGGTTGCGCAGCGTCGACGGATCGGCCGAGGCCGCTTCGGGAATGTCGAGCGCCAGCTGGAAGCCGTACCAGGCCGACTTCTTGTTGGCGAGATGGACCTTCCAGGTGATGTCGGCGCCGCTGTCGGCTGCGGTCAGCTCGCGGACGATCCGGCCCATGGCGTTGACGCCATAGATGCGGAAGCGCGCGGCTTGTGGCAGCAGCCGGCCTTCGGCGTCACGATAGGGGTTCCGCGCCGGATCGTCGCCGGCCATCAGCGGCTTCGGGTTGGGCACCTCGGGACCGACGACATACCCCTCCGGCGCGTTGCCGATGCGGGCGACACCGATCGGCGGGTAGATCACCGCCTTGACGATGCAGTCGTCCTTGGGGAGCGGCGGCGCTTCGCCGCGCGGCTGTGCCGGCTGTTCCAGCGGCTGGCCGTTGGCTTGATGGCGGACATCGGCGCCGTGGTTGTAGACGACCTTGCGCACCGCGGCGATGCTGCCCTGCGGCGCCTGCACCACCGGCGTGCGCCAGATGTTGAAGGCCAGTTCCTGCCCATAGTCGCCCTGGCCGCGGGCGCAGACATCCTGCTTCGGCAGGATCAGCGTCGCCACCGGCTGGTAGGGGTACTGGTCGGTCGGCCATTCCTCCGTCGCCTTGTCCAGCGGATAGCCGGCGCTTTTGGGAACCACCTGCACCATGAAGGTGAAGCGGTAGTCGTCCTCCAGCAGCCGGTTGGCGAGGTCGGTGGCGAGATAGTTCTTGTCGTCGGTCGGCACGTTGACCGCCGGATGCCCCGGCGGCGGCGCTTCCGGCACCAGCGAGTATTTGGCGTAATGGTCGGCGCCGAAATCGAAGGGCAGAATCGCCCAATATTGGGTGGTCAGCACGCTGCCGTCCACCTGCGCCGACATGGCGTTCAGGATGCCGTCGGTCTTCGGGTGCTTCTTGAGATATCCCGGATAATCCTTCAGGACCGTGCCGGCATAGGTGAACTCGCACATCTCCTCCGCGTTATCGACGAAGAAGACGGGAAAGTTCTGCATGATGAAGTCGGCGACGTCGCCCGTCTCGCCCAGCGCGTTGACTCCATCGACGCCCCAGACCTTCAGCCCGATGCCGAGCGTCGAGCCCAGATCGGGCGAGGTCGGGCCGGTGTCGCTGGAAAAGCGCACCCAGGCCGGCAGCTCGTCCCTGGCGAAGACGCCGACGCGCAAGGACTCCGGCCGGTTCGGGTCCATCACCAGCCGGCCATGGGCAGCGCCGTGGAGCTTGCGGAACACCGCGCGTTCCGCCGGCGTCTGGCCCAGCGCGATGCGCTTCATCTGGCCCATGGCGATGAACATCTCGTCCAGCCGCTGGGTGGCGTTGGTCGCGCAGTCGAAGCACGGGGGAATCGGGGAGGAATCTTTGGCCGTCATACGCTCCGTCTCCTGAATCGTCCGGCAGGGGCGCCGGGAAGGGTGGATACGCGGATGAAAAAGTTGTTTTGATGAATGGATTTTCCCGCAACGTGAGTCGTGCTTACGCGAGCACTCCAGGGGTTTCCACTGGAAACAATCAGGTGCTCACACATTTTTTCTGTATCGGAGAATGACGGGTGAGCGGCACCGGTTCGGTTGAGTGAAAGAACAGATGTTCTCCTCATTATCCGGAGGCGCCGATGTGGGGCGTCCCACAGTCATGCGTTGCGTGGGTGTGGCCTCTCTCCCCCCTCTCAGGGAGGAGAGGGGATTCCGCCTGCCCTGCGCCGGTGTATGATGGGCGATCCGTTCCGCAGGGGGCCGACCGAGAATGACCGACAACTTCTTCGACATCGCCGCCGCGCGCTTCCCCGCCGATGCCGACGCCCCGTTCATCGAGCTGGAGTCCGGACGACGCTACGGCTACCGCGACCTGATGGAGATCAGCGGACGCTATGCCCGGTTGCTGGTGGGGCTGGGTGTGGCCAAGGGCGACCGCGTGGCGGTGCAGGTGGAGAAGTCGGCGGAGGCGGTCTTCCTCTATCTCGCCTGCCTGCGCGCCGGGGCGGCCTATCTGCCGCTGAACACCGCCTATACCAAGGCCGAACTCGGCTATTTCCTGGACGATGCGGAGCCGAGGGTCTTCGTCTGCACGCCGGGCAATGCGGCGGCGCTGGCCGACACCGCGAAGGGCGCCGGGGTGGGGACCCTGCTGACGCTGGGGACCGATGGTGACGGCAGCCTTCCGGAGCGGGCGGCGGGGCTGGATGCGGACTTCGCGACGGTGCCTTGCGCGGCGGACGATCTGGCGGCGATCCTCTACACCTCCGGCACCACGGGGCGGTCGAAGGGGGCGATGATGAGCCACCGCAACCTGTCCTCGAACGCCACCACCCTGCACCGCATCTGGGGGTTCCGGCCGGACGACTTGCTGCTGCATGCCCTGCCAATCTTCCACACCCACGGGCTGTTCGTCGCCACCAACTGTGTGCTGATGAACGGCACCGGCATGCTGTTCCTGCCCAGGTTCGACGCCGACGCCGTTTTCCGCCTGCTGCCGCGGGCCACCGTGATGATGGGGGTGCCGACCTTCTACACCCGCCTGCTGGCCGACCCGCGCCTGACTCCGGAGGCGGCGGCCCATATGCGGCTGTTCATCAGCGGCTCCGCCCCGCTGCTGGCCGACACCCACCGGGAGTTCCGCGAGCGCACCGGCCACGCCATCCTGGAGCGCTATGGCATGACCGAGACCGGAATGCTCACCTCCAACCCGCTGGACGGCGACCGCATTCCCGGCACCGTCGGCTTCCCCCTGCCCGAGGTGTCGGTGCGGGTGGTGGACGAGAAGACGGGGGAGCCGGTCGCGGGTGGCGGGATCGGCGTGCTGGAGGTGAAGGGGCCGAACGTCTTTTCCGGCTATTGGCGCATGCCCGAGAAGACGGCGCAGGAGTTCCGCCCCGGCGGCTGGTTCATCACCGGCGATGTCGGGCGGATCGACGAACGCGGCTATGTCCACATCATCGGCCGTGCCAAGGATCTGGTGATCTCCGGCGGCTTCAACGTCTACCCCAAGGAGGTGGAGACGGTGATCGACGCCATCGACGGCGTGGTGGAGTCCGCGGTGATCGGCGTGCCCCATCTCGACTTCGGCGAGGCGGTGGTGGCGGTGGTGCTGCGCCGGGCGGACGCTGGGACTGTGGACGAGGCGGCGGTGATCCGCGCCTGCCGGGAGCAGCTCGCCAACTTCAAGGTGCCGAAGGCGGTTGCCTTCGTGGAGGAACTGCCGCGCAACGCCATGGGCAAGGTGCAGAAGAACCTGCTGCGGGAGACGTACAAGGGGCTGTTCGGCTGAGCGCGCGGCCTGGTCGCGCCTTCCAAAAATCGCTTGTCCATCATCGCCGCCGGGAGCAAAGCTCGCGCACCCAGCCCGCCCTACCCCTTTATAAGGTGTAGAGGGGCGCCGACCTTTCCCTGCGTGCCTTGCGATGATGACCCTTCTCCGCCGCGCCGTCCTTCTGCTGGGGCTGGTGGCGGCCTTGTCCGTCTCAGCCTTGCCCGTCTCGGCCGTGGCCGGGCAGCGCAGCTATGCCGCCACCCATGGCGCCGCTCCCTTCGTGACGGAGCATCTGATTCCGGGGTCCGACCTCGACCTCGAACAGGTCGATCTGACGCTGCCGGGGACCAATGTCGTGGCGCTGACCATCGACGACGGGCCGGACGCCAACGACCCGCGCATTCTCGACATCCTGCGGGCCCATGGGGCGAGGGCGACCTTCTTCTACATCGGCGCCAAGATCCCCGCCCACCAGGACATCGCCCGGCTCGTCGCCGCATCCGGCAACGAGGTCGGCAGCCACACCCAGGCCCACCCGATGACCACCGACCTGAAGCCGGCCCGGCGCGAATGGAACCTCGCGCAGGCGGAGGCGGCGCTGGCCTCCGTCGGCGTGCAGGCGGCATGGTTCCGGCCGCCCTACGGCGATGTCGACGATGCGCTGGCGGCGCTGGCGCGCAGGCATGGCATGGCGACGGTGCTTTGGACCGCCGACAGCCAGGATTGGAAGGACACCGGCCCCGACATCATCCGCCGCCGCGTGGTCGAGCGACTGGCGCCGGGAGCGGTCGTGCTGATGCACAGCACCAAGGCCGCTTCCGTCGCGGCGTTGCCGGCGATCCTGGAGGAGGGGGAGCGGCGGGGATACCGCTTCGTCACCATGACGGAATGGGAGGCGGCGATGCGGCAGGCTGTCACTCCGTCGTTGGCCCTGCTGCATCCGGCTCCGCGTCACCGATAGACGGGAGTTCGCCGGCCGGGAGGCGCGGGCAGAGATGCAAGGATGTCCCATCGGCGGGCATGGCATGCTGATGTAGGATGGCGGCGGAGCAGCGCCCGATGTCCGCGGCGGCTGCCGGGAATGCCGCCATGCCTGTCGAACCCTTCACCCTGATCCTCTCCCTGCTTCAGCAGATGTGCGTCTATCTGGTGATCGCCTATCTGCTGAGCCGGACGCCGCTGTTCCTGCCGCTGACCCATGTGACGGTGCGCTGGCCGCACAAGCTGGCCTGCTACGTGATCTTCTCGATCTTCTGCATCATGGGCACCTATTTCGGCCTGCACATCGACGACAGCATCGCCAACACCCGCGCCATCGGCGCGGTGCTGGGCGGCATCTTCGGCGGGCCGTCGGTGGGGCTGGCGGTCGGGCTGACCGGGGGCATGCACCGCTATTCTCTGGGCGGCATGTCGGCGGTGGCCTGCGCCATCTCCACCATGGCGGAGGGGCTGATCGGCGGGCTGGTCCATCGCCACATGGTGCGCCAGGGCCGAATCGAGCCGCTGTTCAACCCCTTGCGCGTCGGCGCCGTCACCTTCGTCGCCGAACTGGTGCAGATGCTGATCATCCTGGCGGTGGCGCGGCCCTTCGAGGCGGCGGTGCATCTGGTGGAGGTGGTGGCGGCGCCGATGATCGTCGCCAACACGCTGGGGGCGGCGCTGTTCATGCGCATCCTGCTGGAGCGCCGCGTCCTGGACGAGAAGCAGTCCAGCGCCTTTTCCGCCAAGGCGCTGAAGATCGCCGCGCGCTGCGACGGCGTGCTGCGCGGCGGCTTCAACAGCGAGAACAGCACCCGCGTCGCCCGCATCATCTATGAGGAGACCGGCGTCGGCGCCGTCGCCATCACCGACCGGGAAAAGCTGCTGGCCTTCATCGGCATCGGCGACGACCACCATCTGCCCGGCACGCCGATCAGCTCGCGCCAGACGCACCAGGCCATCGCCAACAACCAGGTGATCTATGCGGACGGCAACGAGGTGGCCTATCGCTGCTCGATCAGTCCGGCCTGCCGGCTGGGGGCGGCGCTGGTGATCCCGCTGGTGGGCGAGGATGGCGGGGTGATCGGCACCATCAAGCTGTACGAGCCGAAGACGAAGATCTTCTCCACCATCAACCGGACGCTGGGAGAGGGCGTGGCCCGGCTGCTGTCCAACCAGATCCTGGCCGGCCGCTACGAGCAGCAGAAGGCCCTGCTGGCCCAGTCGGAGATCAAGCTTCTGCATGCGCAGGTGAACCCGCATTTCCTGTTCAATGCGCTGAACACGATCTCCGCCGTCATCCGCAACGATCCGGAGCGGGCGCGCCAGCTGGTGCAGAACCTGTCGACCT
Source organism: Azospirillum largimobile (assembly GCF_977007025.2). NCBI lineage: Bacteria > Pseudomonadati > Pseudomonadota > Alphaproteobacteria > Rhodospirillales > Azospirillaceae > Azospirillum > Azospirillum largimobile. The sequence continues at coordinate 6,705 of NZ_CDRMUA020000006.1, read as the reverse complement.
TCTTCCGCAAGAACCTGAAGCGGCCCAGCGAGACGGCGACGCTGGCCGACGAGGTCGAGCATGTCAGCGCCTATCTGCAGATCGAGCTGGCGCGCTTCACCGGCCGGCTGGCGGTGGAGATCGACGTGCCGGACGACCTGCGCCATGCGGCGCTGCCGGCCTTCTCGCTCCAGCCGCTGGTGGAGAATGCGATCAAGCACGGCACGGCGCAGCTTCTCGGCGACGGCCATGTCCGGATCGCCGCGAAGCGGGAGGGCGGCGACCTTCTGCTGTCGGTGGAGGACAATGCCGGGCTTTACGAGGCCAAGCCGGGCGGCGACGGGTTGGGGATGACCATCGTCGACCGCCGCATCCGCAACCGCTACGGTGAGGCGTATGGCGTCTCGATCGCCTGCGATCCGGACGTCTTCACCCGCGTCACCCTGCGCCTGCCCCTCCCTGTCGAAGAGACCGTGCCCGCATGAAGGTCCACCGCCAGATGGCCCGTTCCTTTATGGTCTGCCCATGATGAATATCCTGATCGTCGACGACGAACCGTTGGCGCGGGAGGAACTGCGCCGGATGCTGGAGGAGGCCGCCGACATCCGCGTCGTCGGCGAATGCGCCAACGCCATCGAGGCGATCGGCGCCATCAACCGGCAGACCCCGGACGTGGTGTTCCTCGACATCCAGATGCCGCGGGTCAGCGGGCTGGAGATGCTGAGCATGCTCGACCCCGACCGCATGCCGCGGATCGTTTTCCTGACCGCCCATGACGAGTATGCCGTCAAGGCCTTCGAGGAGCATGCCTTCGACTACCTGCTGAAGCCGGCCGACCCGGCGCGGCTGGCGAAGACCCTGCAGCGCCTGCGCCGCCAGCATGCCCCGCAGGAGGTCGGCGTGCTACCGGGAGCGTCGGAACTGCGCCACATCCCCTGCACCGGGGTCAACCGCATCACCCTGATGAAGCTGGCGGACGTCGAGTATGTCGTCTCCCGCCCGGCCGGCGTCTATGTGGTGGGAGAGGACGGGCAGGAGCGCTTCACCGAACTGACGCTCCACACCATCCAGGAAAAGAGCCAGCTGTTCCGCTGCCACCGCCAGTTCCTGGTCAACCCGGAACGCATCCGTGAAATCCATTTCGTCGATGGCGGCCTGGCGGAGATCCTGACCACCGGCGGCCACACCGTGCCGGTCAGCCGCCGCTTCCTGGGGCCGCTGAAGGAACGGCTGGGGATGGGGTGAGGCTGCGGGGTGGCCTCGGAAGCCCTTCACCCCGCAAGGGGGAGAGGCTTCGTCAGCGAATAAGAACGACGCGCATCCGATGGACAAGCGCATCGGGCCGGTGTACAAACCGCCCGTCCGAGGTGAGTGTGTGCTCACTTCCCTAATATATCCAGTTTTGAAAGACCGCAGCCCATGGCTCCACGCCTGGACAGCCGCGCCCGGCGCCGCGCCATCGTCGATGCCGCCTTGCCGCTTTTCGCGCGCAAGGGCTTCGCCGCGACCACCACGAAGGAGATCGCGCAGGCCGCCGGTGTGTCCGAAGGCCTGATCTTCAAGCATTTCCCGTCCAAGGCCTCGCTCTACGAGGCGATCTTCCTCAGCTGCGTCGACGGCGACCCGGAATATGAGCGGCTGATCGCCCTGCCGCCGGGCACCGCGACGCTGGTGCAGATGATCCAGGGGCTGGTCGGCTATTTCGTGATGGAGGTTCCGGCCAACGCCAACGAACGGGCCCGCCAGCGCCTGTCGATCATCAGCCTGCTGGAAGACGGCGAGTTCATGCGGCAGGTCTATGAGGGAATCCGCAGCCGGTTCCTGCCCTGCTTCACCGCCTCCATCGAGGCCGCCATCGCCGACGGCGATCTGGTGCCCGGCCCGATCGATGCGGAGAGCGGGCTCTGGCTTGCCGAGCATCTCTGCGAGATGATGGCGACCGTCTGCCTGTCCGGCGGCACGGTGGTTCCCTACAGCTGCGGCCGTCCAGAGCTTGCACGGCGGACCGCATGGTTCATCCTGCGTGGACTAGGCTTGCGCGACGAGGCCATTGCCGAGCAGGAGCGCTGCGGACATCTGGTCTTCGTGCCTCCCCCACCGCCGCCGGAAGGCGGACCAAGAAATGACGAATCCACACCCGAGAGAGCGGAGTAGCCGATCGTGACCCTGGATCATTCGCCAAAGACCGAGACGTCGTTCGGGCATCCGGCGTCGGAGCCGGGCCACGGCGCGCCGCCGTCCCCGCCGCGCCCGCCGCGCAAGCCCGTCACCCGCGGGCGGCTGACCGTGCGCATCATCATCATGCTGGTGGTGCTGGGGCTGCTGGGGGCGGCGCTGTACGGTTTCAACACCTTCCGCGCCAAGGCCATCGCCGACTTCTTCGCCAACAACAAGCCGCCGCCCACCCCGGTGGCGCTGGCGGAGGCGACGGTGCAGACGGTGCCGAAATACATGTCCGCCATCGGCACGCTGCAGGCGGCGCGTCAGGTGACGGTGGCGCCCGAGGTCGCGGGCCGGGTGGACCGCATCCCCTTCGAATCGGGTGCCCGCGTCAAGGCCGGCGATCCGCTGGTGCAGTTGAACGACGCCACGGAGCAGGCCGACCTGCTGGCCCAGCGCGCCCAGGCGCGGCTGGCGGAGCTGAACCTGGAACGCTACCGCGACCTGCGCCGCAGCCAGGCCACGCCCCAGAGCAACGTCGACCAGTACCAGGCGCAGCTCGATGAGATCAACGCCAACATGAAGCGCACGAGCGCCCTGATCGGCCAGAAGCTGATCAAGGCGCCGTTCGATGGCGACCTGGGCATCCGGCAGGTGAATGTCGGCGATTACGTCAATCCCGGCGCCACCATCGTCACGCTGACCGACCTGTCGCAGCTCTACATCAACTTCACCCTGCCGGAGCAGGCCTTCCCCAAGCTGTCGGTCGGCCAGGACGTGCTGATCAACGTCGACGCCCTGCCCGGCCGCGATTTCGGGGCGAAGATCACCACCATCGAACCGCAGGTCAGCGCCGATACCCGCGCGGTCAAGGTGCAGGCGACCATGGACAACCGCGAGCGCCTGCTGCGGCCGGGCATGTTCGCCAATGTCCGCGTCGTCCTGCCGCCGCAGCCCAACACCCTGACCGTGCCGGAAACCGCGGTGGACTACACCGTCTACGGCGATTCCGTGTTCGTGGCGTCGTCGCAGAAGACCCCGGACGGCAAGGAGCAGCTGGTGGTGGAGCGCAAGGCGGTGAAGACCGGCGACCGTCTGGCCAGCCGGGTGGAGATCCGCAGCGGGCTGAACCCCGGCGACCGCGTCGTGGTGTCGGGCCAGCTGAAGCTCGCCAACGGAGCCGCCGTCGTCCCGGCCGAGAACAACCCGCTGACCCCGCCGCAGTCCCTGCCGCAGAACTGAGGCCGCCGCCATGGGCAATTTCACCGACATCTTCATCCGCCGGCCCATCCTGTCCGTCGTGGTCAGCCTGCTGATCCTGCTGGTCGGGGCCCGCGCGATGCTGGAGCTGCCGATCCGGCAGTATCCGCAGTTGCAGAACACGGTCATCACCGTGACCACAAGCTATCCCGGCGCCTCGCCCGAACTGATGCAGGGCTTTATCGCCACGCCGATCGAACAGGCGGTGTCCTCGGCCGAGGGGCTGGACTACCTGACCTCCTCCTCTACCCAGGGGCAGAGCGTCGTCACCGCCTATGTCCGGCTGAACTTCGATCCCAACGTCGCGATGACCGACGTGATGGCGAAGGTCAACCAGGTCAAATATCAGCTCCCGCGCGAGGCCAACGACCCGGTCATCCTGAAATCGACCGGCGAGACGACCTCGATCCTCTATATGGGCTTCTCCAGCCCCGACCTGTCGGGGGCGGCGATCTCCGACTATCTGACCCGCGTGGTGCAGCCGGTGCTGTCCACGGTGGATGGCGTGGCGCGCGCCCAGATCCTGGGCGGCCAGACCTTTGCCATGCGCCTGTGGCTGGACCCGGTGAAGATGGCGGCGCGCGGCATCTCGCCCGCCGACGTGTCGGCCGCGGTCACGGCCAACAACTACCAGTCGGCGCCCGGCCAGACCAAGGGCGTCTTCGTCATCTCCAACGTCACCGCCAACACCGGCCTGACCGACGTCGAGCAGTTCCGCGACATGGTGGTGAAGGCCAAGGACGGGGCGCTGGTGCGCATGCGCGACATCGCCACGGTCGAACTCAGCTCCCGCAGCTTCGACGCCAGCGTGGCGATGAACGGGCAGCAGGCGATCTTCATCGGCGTCGACGCCACCCCCACCGGCAACCCTCTGAACATCGTCGCCGACATCCGCAAGATGGAGCCGGACCTGCGGCGCAACCTGCCGCCGGACATGAAGATGGAGATCGTCTATGACAGCACGCGCTTCATCCAGGCCTCCATCGACGAGGTGGTGAAGACGCTGCTCGAGGCGGTCGCCATCGTCATCGTCGTCATCTTCCTGTTCCTGGGCTCCTTCCGGTCGGTGCTGATCCCGATCGTCACCATTCCGCTGTCCATCATCGGCGCCGCCAGCTTCATGCTGGCGATGGGATTCTCGCTGAACCTGCTGACGCTGCTGGCGATGGTGCTCGCCATCGGCCTCGTGGTGGACGACGCCATCGTGGTGGTGGAGAACATCCACCGGCATATCGAGCACGGAAAATCGGCGGTCGCCGCATCGCTGATCGGTGCGCGTGAGATCGTCGGGCCGGTCGTCTCCATGACCATCACCCTGGCTGCGGTCTATGCGCCCATCGGCCTGCTTGGCGGCCTGACCGGCGCGCTGTTCCGCGAGTTCGCCTTCACGCTGGCCGCGGCGGTGATCGTGTCGGGCGTCGTGGCACTGACGTTGTCGCCGATGATGTGCTCCGTCATCCTCAAGGAGGGCGGGTCCCAGGGCCGTTTCGCCGCCTTCCTCGACCGACAGTTCGAGAAGCTGGCGGACTGGTACGAGCGGCGGCTGCACGGCACGCTGGATTATCGGGCGGCCACGCTGCTGTTCGCGGTCGGCATCCTGGCCAGCGTCGGCTACCTGTTCGCCAACACCATGTCGGAACTGGCGCCGGAAGAGGACCAGGGCATCCTGTTCGGCATCTCCAAGGCGCCGCAATACGCCAACCTCGACTATATCGACAGCTTCGGGAAGCAGATCGACGAGACCTTCGCCAGCTTCCCCGAGACCGACACCCGCTTCGTCCTGACCGGCATGCCCACCCTGAACCAGGGCTTCGCCGGCATGATCCTGAAGCCGTGGGACGAGCGCGAGCGGTCGGCCAAGGAACTGCAGCCGCTGGCCCAGGCGGAGCTGAGCAAGGTGACGGGCATCAACGTGTTCCTGGTGTCGCCCCCTGCCCTGCCCGGTTCTACCGGCGGCCTGCCGGTCCAGATGGTGATCTCCAGCCCCGGCGATTACCGGACGATCTACGACGCCATCGAGCGGATCAAGGACGCCGCCACCAAGAGCGGCATGTTCATCATCACCGACAGCGACCTGCAATATGACAGCCCGGTCGTCCGGCTGAAGATCGACCGCGCCAAGGCGGCCGACCTCGGCCTGACCATGCAGTCGGTGTCGAGCACGCTGTCGGTGCTGGTCGGCGGCAACTACGTCAACCGCTTCAACCTGAACGGCCGCTCCTACGAGGTCATTCCGCAGGTGCCGCGGGCCGACCGCCTGACGCCGAAATCGCTGACCGGCTACTACGTCACCTCAGGTTCCGGCGCCCAGATCCCGCTGTCCACCGTGGTGTCGGTGGAAACGGCGGTGGAGCCCAACGCGCTGAACAAGTACAACCAGCTGCCGTCGGCCACCTTCTCCGCCGTGCCGATGCCGGGCGTCTCCATGGGCCAGGTCGTCGACTTCCTGGAGGAGCAGGCGCGCATCAACCTGCCGGCCGGCTTCAACCACGCCTATTTGTCGGAATCGCGGCAGTTCGTGACGGAGGGCAGCCAGCTGATGGTCACCTTCGCCTTCGCGCTGGTCGTCATCTATCTGGTGCTGGCGGCGCAGTTCGAATCGCTGCGCGACCCGCTGGTGATCCTGGTGTCGGTGCCGATGTCGATCTGCGGCGCGCTGCTGCCGCTGTTCTTCGGCCTCGCCACCATGAACATCTACACCCAGGTGGGTTTGGTGACGCTGATCGGCCTGATCTCCAAGCACGGCATCCTGCTGGTGGAATTCGCCCGCGAGATGCAGCTGAACGAGGGCGTGGACCGCCGTACCGCGATCGAGCACGCGGCCCGCGTCCGCCTGCGCCCGATCCTGATGACCACCGCGGCGATGGTGGTCGGCCTGCTTCCGCTGCTGACCGCGGCGGGTGCCGGTGCCGCCAGCCGTTTCTCCATCGGCCTCGTCATCGTGGCCGGCATGCTGATCGGCACGCTGTTCACGCTGTTCGTCCTGCCGGCGGTCTACACCCTGCTGGCCAAGGACCACTATGCCGCCTCGCGCTCCACCCGTTCGGAGGAGCTGCGCAGCATGACCTGACGCGCCGTCGGTTTTCAGTGCTGGCAAACGAAAGGCCTCTCCCCGACCGGGAGGGGCCTTTTTCCTTATGCCGTCCAGTTGAGCCGGAGCGCGTAAACAGCCTGACGGAAGCTATGTAGAAGATCATCAGCGAATATCTGCAAGCATCGTAAGGGGTAATTCTAAGACTGTTGCGAAAATGACTGTCTATTCTGTTTAATAAACTTTCGGATGTATTTGCCATTGATCTCAGGAAT
>NZ_CDRMUA020000005.1:0-576588 GCF_977007025.2 Azospirillum largimobile | reverse complement strand
GAGCATTTTCATTCGACGTGCGGCGCAACGTTCCGCAACACGAGTTAGCAAAAGACTGCGTGCATCCTGTTCCGCTTGTGCCAACATTCGGGTTGCCCCCGCATCCCCACGGGTTTCGACAAACAAAGATTCGGCAGCCAAGGCGCGAGCTTTGGTTAAATAACCAATTCTACCGGTTCTTTGTGCAGAGTCCTGAACCAGCAAAGCTTGACGCCGAGCTTTTGAAAAGTCGCCAATCATCAGACAAGTCTCTCCAAACCACAGGTGGACCTGATGGATGTAGGCATTGGCTTTTTCACTGCGGGCTACAATAAGAGATTCTTCAAACCAATGTATTCCGTCTGAGATTCGACCTCCGAGTACCTGCGCATAACCGGATGCACCCAGCAGGAAAGCCCTATGGAGCCTGGAGTTGATTGCCCCGCAAAGTTCCAGTGCTACCTTGATGCTTGGAAGGGCGTCAGCGTGATTCCCTAAGAGGAGATGGACCAGACCCAAATGTTCGTATGCGAAAAGTCTTGAGAAGTTGTGCATGCTGGCTTCCGCAGCTTCGGCTGCACTGACGGCAGCGGACGTGGCCTCTACATCGTTGCCGATCTCAGCCAAGCTACGCGCGAGATTCGCCAGCACTCCAACCTCGCCGATGGTAGCAAGGCCAAACCGCTCCCGGCGCTGGGTGGTGATCAGCATTTTGCGCGCTATGCCGAGAGTGCGGCAGCTATCGGCGAAGCGACCCTTCTCAGCTAGAACGCCGCCAAATCGCACCAGAAGCTGAATACGCGTGTTCAGATCGAACTTGCCATCGTCTGCCTTCAGGCCCTGCTCACTATATTGGATAGCATCATCAATGTTGCCGTGTGCCCATTCGACGGCCGCCAACATGGAAGACGCTCGAGCATAGCGCCGCACATCCGGGATGGACAAGGACAGCTGCCGAGCCTGATCCAGGAAATCGGCAGTGTTCGTGAGGCCGCGAGGAAGATTGGCGCGTGCCAGGGCGATGGAGCCGTCGATCCGCCGCAGGCGGTTGCGTGGCGTATCCGGGCAGCGGTTCAGTGCATCCAGCGCGTTCCGATAATGACGGCTCGCATCCTCCAGACGGGAGCGCAGTTCGGCCCGCACGCCGGCGCGGCGGCCGAACAGATGGGCGACCGGCCAGTTTTCCGCCATGAAGGCGTGGTGGGCCAGCAGGTCCAGGCGGTTCGGCAGGTCGTGGTCGCGGCGGTGGCGCAACGCCTCCAGAACGCGGGCATGCAGCGCCCGGCGGTCGGACTTGGTCAGGGTGGCGTAGGCGACCTCCTGGATCAGCGCGTGCTTGAAGGAATATTCCAGGTTGGGCAGCAGGCGGGTGCGCAGCACGAATCCGGTGCGCTCCAGATAGGCGAGGCAGTCCGACAGCTTCATCATCGGCATGCCGGTCAGGGCCTGGAGCAGTCCGACGTCGAAGGTCGTGCCGATCACCGCCGCGTTCATCAGCAGCCGGCGCCGTTCCAGCGTCATCAGGTCCATGCGCTCGGCCAGCAGGGCGTGCAGCGTGCGCGGCAGCTTGTGGACCACCAGCGGGTCGATCAGCCGGTAGGCGCCGGGCGTGCCTTCGATGGCGTTGGTGGCCTCCAGCGTGCGCAGGACCTCCTCCAGATAGAGCGGAACGCCCTGGCAGCGGGCGGCGACCTGGGCCTTCAGCTCCACCAGCGACCAGTCCGGTCCCAGCCAATGGGCCAGGAAACTCTGCACCTGTTCTGCCGACAGCATGCCCAGTTCCATGCGCCGGCCGCCCGGCCGGCCGTTCCAGCCCTGCTCCTGCGACTCCGGCCCCAGCGGCGGCGGCCGCCGGGTGGCGAGCAGCAGAAGGCGGGAGCCGGAGCCCGGCAGGGCCTCGGCCAGCCGTTCGAGCAGCCGCACCATCACCGGCCTCGCCCAGTGCGCATCCTCGACAAGAACCAGCAGCGGCCGGCCCACGACGCCGTCCATCGCCTCGCCGGCGGGCTCGGCGCCGTCGGGGCGCCGGAACGGAGCCGCCAATTCCAGCGTCGCGCCCACCAGCCCCTCGATCCCGAGCGACAGATGTTGCGCGGCGTCCAGGCCGGTCCATAGCGGATCCAGGCTCGGCCGGCCGAACAGCGTGCGCACCGCGTCGCCGGCCAGCGAGCCGGAACGGCGCCCGGCCGCTTCGCAGACCCAGTCGATTCCCTGCTCACTGGCGCAGCCGGCCACCTGCTCCGCCAGGCTCAGCGCCACCGCCTCCAGATCGTCCGGATCGGCCAGCCGCCGGATCGGCATCTGCGGCCATTGCAGCAGGGTCCAGCGCCGGCTGCGCGGGTCCCGCAGGAATTCGCCGACAAGGCGCGACTTGCCGATCCCGGCCTCTCCCTGCAGCAGGAGCTGGACCGGCGTCCCGCCCTCCACCGCATCGGCCATGGCGAACAGGGCCGCCACCTCCTGCTCCCGGCCGACACAGGGGGCATTGGTGGCGGACAGCAGGTCGGTGGCGGTGCGGCGCACGGCGCGGGCCCCGTCGAGCAGGAAGGCCGGCATCGGCTCAACCTCCTCCGACAAACGGAGGCTTCCCATCGGGCGCACCGCGACGCCGACCGGGATCAGGTCCAGCGTGTCGCGGGTGAGTTGGGCAGTGTCGGGGGCGGCGCGCTGCTGCAGCTTGGCCGCCATATGCACGCATTCGCCGACCGCCCGGTAATCCGTCCACAGGCCGTTGGTCACCACATGGGCGACCGCATCGCCGGAGCTGATGCCGATGCGGATGTGGAAGATCGGGCGGCCCTGTTCGTCGCGGGTGGCGCTGAGGATGTCCTGGGCGGCCAGACAGGCGCGCAGGGCGTGGTCCTCCTTGGCGCCGGGAGCGCCGAAGGTCGCCAGAAAGCCGTCGCCCAGCATCTGGGTCACCGTGCCCTCGAAACGCGGCACCGCTTCCGTCACGCGGTTCAGGATGGACAGGAGCAGATCGTCGGCGTCTTCGGGATCGCGACCGGCAACCATGGCGGAGGAGCGGACGATGTCGACGAACATCGCCGTCACCACCTTGCGTTCGCGCGGCTTGTCGGCGGACAGGCGCGATGCATCCTGTCCGGGACCGCCGTCGTCGGTCGCTGTGCCCCACATGGCGTCCGCCATGCCCGCCCCCCTCGCGAAAATCGCGTCGGCATATTAGAGCATGCATTTCGAATTTTGCGAACATCCGAGCGATACATCACTCCAAGAAATTCGCGCAGGCGGAAGCTAGCATATCCGTGTATGTAATTCTGCTCAAAAAGAAAGCGCCGCGACTTGCGCGGCGCCTTGATTGTTACTTGTGATGAATGTTTGCCGTGCCTGACTCGGAGAAATATGACACGAGCGCAGGCGAAGGGTCCCCCGCTCAGCGGCGGACGGCGATGTTCTCCACCTGAGTCACGTCGCGCACGGCGCCGCGGTCGGCGCTGGTGGTCAGGGCGGCATAGGCGCGGAGCGCCGGGGAGACCACGCGCTCGCGGCTGGCCGGCTTCCAGGCATCGACGCCCTTGGCGTTCATCGCGTCGCGGCGGCGCTGCATCTCCTCATCGCCGACGGCCAGGCGGATGATGCGGTTGGGGATGTCGATCTCGATGCGGTCGCCGTCCTGCACCAGGCCGATGGCGCCGCCCTGCGCCGCTTCCGGCGAGACGTGGCCGATCGACAGGCCCGAGGTGCCGCCGGAGAAACGGCCGTCGGTGACCAGGGCGCAGGCCTTGCCCAGCCCCTTCGACTTCAGGTAGCTGGTCGGGTACAGCATTTCCTGCATGCCGGGGCCGCCGCGCGGACCCTCGTAGCGGATGACCACCACCTCGCCCGCCTTGACCACGTCGCCCAGGATGCCGGCGACGGCGTCGTCCTGGCTTTCGAAGACGCGGGCCGGTCCGGCGAAGACGAGGTTGGAGGCGTCGACGCCCGCCGTCTTCACGATGCAGCCGTTCTCCGCGATGTTGCCGTACAGCACGGCCAGTCCGCCATCCTGGCTGAAGGCGTTCTCGGCCTTGCGGATCACGCCCTTCTCGCGGTCGAGGTCCAGTTCCGGCCAGCGGCGCTCCTGGCTGAAGGGAACGACGGTCGGGATGCCGCCGGGGGCGGCGCGGTACAGGGTGTGGACGGACTGGTCCTGGGTGCGCATCACGTCCCAGCGGTCCAGCGCCTCGCCCAGCGTCGGGGCATGGACGGTCGGCGCCTCGCGGTTCAGCAGGCCGGCGCGGTCCAGTTCGCCCAGGATGCCGAAGATGCCGCCGGCGCGGTGCACGTCCTCGATGTGGACGTCGGCCACTGCCGGGGCAACCTTGCAGACGTTGGGAACGTGGCGCGACAGCCGGTCGATGTCCGCCATGGTGAAGTCGATGCCGCCCTCCTGCGCCGCGGCCAGGATGTGCAGCACGGTGTTGGTCGAGCCGCCCATGGCGATGTCCAGCGTCATCGCGTTCTCGAACGCCGCCTTGCTGGCGATGCCGCGCGGCAGGGCGGTGGCGTCCTCCTCCTGATACCAGCGGCGGCAGAGGTCGACGGCGAGGCGGCCGGCGGCGAGGAACAGCTCCTTGCGGTCGGCGTGGGTGGCCAGGATGGTGCCGTTGCCGGGCAGCGACAGGCCCAGCGCCTCGGTCAGGCAGTTCATCGAGTTGGCGGTGAACATGCCGGAGCAGGACCCGCAGGTCGGGCAGGACCCGCGCTCCATCTCCGCCGCCTCCTCGTCGGAGACGGTCGGGTCGGCGGCGGCGACCATGGCGTCGATCAGGTCGACCGACTTGACCTTGCCGCGCCACTTGACCTTGCCGGCCTCCATCGGGCCGCCGGAGACGAAGACCGCCGGGATGTTCAGCCGCATCGCGGCCATCAGCATGCCGGGGGTGATCTTGTCGCAGTTGGAGATGCAGACCAGCGCGTCGGCGCAATGGGCGTTCGCCATGTATTCGACCGCGTCGGCGATCAACTCGCGCGAGGGCAGGCTGTACAGCATGCCGCCATGGCCCATGGCGATGCCGTCGTCCACCGCAATGGTGTTGAACTCCTTCGCCACGCCGCCGGCCTTCTCGATCTCGCGCGCCACCAGCTGCCCCAGATCCTTCAGGTGGACGTGGCCGGGGACGAACTGGGTGAAGGAATTGGCGATGGCGATGATCGGCTTGCCGAAATCGCCGTCCTTCATGCCGGTCGCCCGCCACAGGCCGCGCGCGCCCGCCATGTTGCGGCCGTGGGTGGAGGTGCGGGAACGGTAGTGCGGCATGGATCGGTCCTCAGCTGGTCGATTTGGGCGAGTTGGCGAAAGGAATGGAACGAAACGGGTGGGCACCTTAGCAATCTCCTGTCGCCCGCGCCAGAGGCGCGATCCTGTCGCGGACGCCAGAGGCGCGACGGCGGCGTTGCCCTGCCATGCACGCCGTGAGGACTGCGGCGACGAAGGGCGTGGAGGAGTGCTTGTGCCGGAGCGCCCGAACCGGCCGGCGTCCGTTATGCCGCCATGTGCGACATGGCCCGGCAGCTTTCGGCGCAGCGGCGGCACATGTCGGCGCAACGCTTCATCATCGGGTCGTCGGCCATGCGGTCGCAGTCGTCGGCGCAGGCCGCGCAGATCTCTGCGCAGGCGCCGCAGGTGAGATGGTGGAAGCGAGAGCCGCGGATCATGAAATCGGCGCTGGTGCGGCAGATGTCGACGCAGTCCAGCATCAGGCGGATATGCCCGGCCTCCGCATGTGCCCCGCCCTTGTTCAGGCAATGCGCGACGGTTTCCAGGCAGATCGTGTGGCAGTCGGTGCAGTTGCGGATGCAGTCGTCCATCGACGGCAGGACGGACATGGCAGGTCCTCCGGGGAAGGTTGCAGGATAAACCTGACAACCGGCCCCGGCGCCGCAGGGTTCCGTGATGGATGGGGGACTGGGCTCAGCCGGCCGAGGCGGTCTTGCCGTTGTCCTTCTTCGTGGCACGCGGCGGCTTGGCTGGAGGAGCCTTGGCGGCCGAAGCCTTGGTGGCGGATTTTGGCGGCGCTTTCGCATCGGGAGCTTTGGCGGGAGCGGCCTCTTCCGGCGGGCTTGCGGCGGCCTTCGACTTCGCAGGCTGCTTGGCGGATGCTTTCGCCTTTGGTTGTGCGGCAGGAGCGGGCTGGGCTTCCGCCGGGGCCTTCGCGACCTCCGACAGGGATTCGGCGGCGGCCCGGGTGCTCTTGCCTGCGTTTTTGGAGGTGCCGGTCCTCTTGCGCGACCCGGCGACCTTCTCGGTCGGCTCCAGCGCGCTGGCGCCACGGATTTCCGCTTCCGCCTGGGCCCAATGGTCGGCATCCCGGCCTTGCGGGTGGCCTTCGCTTTCCCACAACTCATGGGCGCGGCGTCGGATACGCTCCTGGATGTCGTCGGTATCGGCCATCGAGTCCCCCATTTGTCTGCCCGGCGGGTCTGCCATACCGTATTTTGTGGCAGCGACCCGCCAACGTTGCAAAGCCACTCGTGCGAGGCACCACGAAAGAGGCGGAGACTCCCGACTCCGCCGTTCCATGAGGGCAACACCGTGGAATCGGAGTGGTTCCCGAAGAGAGGCGTGAGACGGTTCCCAACCGGCGCATTCCATGCCACAAGGCGCCCGCCGACCTGAACCGTGAGCGCAGGAAGCCGATGACGCCCGTTCCCTCCACCGCCCGTCCGTCCCTTTTCGACCGCGTCGCGGCGGCGCCCTGGTGGCTGCTGTGTGCCGGGCTCGCCGCGGCGATGGCGCTGTCGATCCTGCTGGTGGGGTTCCGGCTGCCTTACTGGGTACATTCCGACCAGGATCTGGTGCTGGCCTATCATGGGCTTCTGTTCGGCGACGGGCTGCCGCAGGAGTATTTCGACCATCCCGGCTACGGCTATTTCCTGGTAATCGACGTCTGGTACCGTCTGCTGCATGCGGTTGGGCTGCTGCCGGTCGCCACCCTGTCGGCCCTGCCGCCGGGCAGCGACGTCGCGGCGACGCAAGCCGTGTGGCAGTCGCTGATCCAGGCCGGGCGGGCGCTGTCGATCCTGCTGACAGCCGCCTTCGCCGTCAGCTACACCACCCTGCTGCGCGGGCTGGTGGGCGACCGGCGGGTGGCGCTGCTGGCCGGCATCCTGCTGGCCTTCGGCGTCGGACTGACGGCGCAGGGGCGGCAGATGCGCACCGACCTGCTGTCGGCCGGCTTCGTCGTGCTGGGCCTGCTGCTGGTCCTGCGGGCGGTGCGGCCGGCCGATGGCAGGCAGTGCGGTGGAACGTCGCTCATACAGTTGGCGCTGGGCGGTTTGCTGGTCGGGCTGGCGATGGTGACCAAGGTGCAGGCGGTCTTCCTGGCAATGGGGCTGCCGGTGGCGGCGATCCTGTTCGGGCAGCGTGCGGAGCCGGACGTCGCGCCGGGCAAGGGCTGGGGCGTGGCGGCGCTGGTCGGGCTGCTGGCGGCCGCGGCGGCGGTGCCGGCCTTCGGGCTGATCCAGGCGGGGCTGGCCGGCTGGGGGCGGGCGGTCTATCCCTACACCCCCGTCGGCGGCGGGCTGTCGGGCGGCGGCTATCAGAGCATTGTCGCCGGCTGGGTGCTGGTCGGCATCCTGGTCCATGCGGTGGTCCATCGGGTGCCGGCGAGCCGCACGGTCGCCGGGGCCGCGGCGGTGCTGCTGGGGTTGGCGGCCGGGCTGCTGGCGCTCGACATCCGCTGGAACGAGCAGAACGCCATCGCCGTGGCGAACTTTGTCGAGCACATGTTCGTCTTCTCCTCCTGGCGGCATGGCGCGGCGCTGCAGGGCCAGGGGAACGTGGTGGGGCAGGGGACGCTGGCGCTGCTGCTGGCGGGCATCGGCCGTACGCTGGCGATCCGCACCATCGTCCTTCACCCCGACAACATCCCGCAGACCATCATCGTGGAGTGGTTCGCCATCGCCGGGGCGGTGGTGCTGTGGCGGCGCGGGCAGAGGCTGCCCGCCGCGCAGGCGCTGTTCCTGCTGCTGGTGGCCTGGGGGCTGGAGGCCCTGTTCTCGCTGCGCGGCTTCCAGCGCGCCTATGCCGCCTACACCGACCCGCTGGCGATTCTGTCGGCCGCCTGGGTGCTGGCGCGGATGCCGGAGCTGCTGGACCGGGCGAAATCACGGCGCTGGGTCCTGGGGGGCGTGGCGCTGGTGGTGGTCGCGGCCCATGCCTGGCCGATCATCGAGACCCGCCGCCTGCCCAACCCGGTGACCCATTGCGAGTGGATCCCGATCTACATGCCCAAGGTGGCGCCGTTCCCCTTCTGCCGTTAGGCGCTGTCCCCGCCACGGGCGCGGTCCAGCGCTTCGACCACGCCGGCGCTGTCGATGTCGGCGAAGTCGGGGCGGTGGTGGATCAGCACGCGCGGGCCGGTGCTGTGGATCGGGTTGGACGCGTCGGAGAAGACGACCACGGTGGGACAGCCGACCGCAGCGATCAGGTGGGTCGGGCCGGTGTCGTTGCCCACCGCCCCCCAGGCCCGGCGTGCCAGCCCGCCCAGTTCCGGCACGCTGGTCCGGTCGGTCAGGTCGACCGCCTGCGGGCAATACTCCGCGATGGAACGGGCGAGGTCGCGCTCGATGCCCGTGCCGATCACCGCCGGCACGATGCCGCGGTCTGCCAGCGCCGCCGCCACCTCGGCATAGCGGCGCACCGGCCAGCGCTTGTCCGGCCGTCCGGGGGAGGAGCCGGGGACCAGCAGGGCGAAGCGCTCCGGCAGGCCGAATTTCGAGATGTCGGCGTCGAGCCAGGACAGGTCCGGCGTCTCGTCCGGCACGATGCCGAAGGGCGCGAGCTGGCGGACATAGCGCTCGCGCACCGGCACCTTGCGCCGCCCCTCGTAACGGTCGGGATGGGAGGCGCCATGGGCGGTGCCCGACCATTCCGGCCAGGGGCCGGGGAACAGCAGGCGGTGGTACAGGTCGGTGCGCGTCTGCGCCTGGAGGTCGTAGACCCGGTCGAAGCGGTGGGCGCGCAGAACCTTGCGGATCGCCAGATAGGCCGACAGCGAGCGGTCGCGCGGATCCTCCAGCACCTCGTCGAACAGGCCGCTCATGCGGGCCAGCGGGGCGAGCGAGGGCAGGGTCAGCAGGGTGATCCGGTCGCCCGCATGGTGGCGGCGGATGGCGGCGAAGGCGGTCTGGGCCAGGAAGAAGTCGCCGAAGGCGCCCAGCTTGATGACCAGGATGCGGAGCGGGCGCTTGCTCATCGTGTCTGTTCCCCGATACGGGCCGCAAGCCGCAGCATCAGCGCGGCGGCCAGGAATCCGGACATCCACCAGGGCTGCCAGATGCCGTAGGCGGTGCTGCCCATCGCCAGCGCCGCGGCGAACAGCGCCAGAGCGAAGGGTTGGGCGCGGCGGTCGAGCCGGGCGGTGGCGGCCAGCAGCATCAGCAGCACGGCCAGCGCCAGCGCCGCGCCCACCGCACCGGTCTCCAGCCAGACCTGAAGGAAGGCGTTGTGGGGGTGCAGCGGCAGCAGGCTGTCGCCGATCGGCGAGAACTCCGACATCGCCCCTTCCGGCGGCAGCGAGCGCGAGGCGTCGATGCCCTGGCCGAACACCGGCGTGCGCAGCGTGCGCTCCGCCGCATGGCCCCAGATCTCCACCCGGTGCTGGGCGGAGCGGAACAGCAGGCCGGAATGGTCGAGGTCGAGCGGGCCGGAGAACAGCAGGGCGGCGGGCAGCACCAGCAGGAAGGCGGCGCTGACCGCGGCGGCGAACAGCCGGCGGGTCCAACGGGCGGACGCCTGAGCGGCTGCCAGCGTGACCAGCCCGGCGGCGATGCCGAGCATGGCCGACCGGCTGGTCAGCGGCAGGCAGGCCAGCGCATAGCCCACCGGCATCAGCAGCGCCGGCGCCCGGCGTCCGAAGCGGTCCATCGCCAGGGCGGCCGGCCAGACCAGCAGGCAGAGCAGCGCCGCCGTCCGCTTCGGCACATTGCCGTTCAGCAGGTTGGGCAGCTGGTCGTCGGGGACGCCGTTCCACCAGCGGTTCAGCGGGAAATCCAGCGCTGCCTCGACTGCGAACAGCAGCCCGCCGGCCAGCCCGCCGGCCAGGAACAGCCCGGCCAGCCGCCGCACCTCCGCCGCCGGCAGCCCGGCGATCCAGGCGCCGCCGGCCAGCGCGCCGAGCGCGATGTATCCGATCTCCCCCACCGTCGCCGCCGCGCGGTCGGACGGGCTCCACAACGAGGTGGCCAACGCCAGCGCCAGGAAGGCGGTGACCGCCGCGACCGCAGGCGTCAGCCGCAGGATACGCCCGAACGCGCCCTGCCGCGCCAGCCCGGCCAGCGACAGCAGCAGCACCAGGATCGCCCACACCGGCAGCCCGCGCGGCGCGACCGCGGCCAGCGGCCCCAGCAGCAGGGCCGCTACGCCGGCCAGCACCCGCAACATGGCGTCGATCCCGGCGGCGGGCGCCGAGGTCGGGGCGGAACGGGACGTGGCGAGGTCCGGGGAGTTGGCGGGCATGGACTCGGAGGGGATCAGCGGAAACCGGCGGGGACTTAACCGCACTCCCGCCGCGAAAGCAACGGCGCGCGGTCCCCGCCCGTGGGGCGCCGGGTGGGACGTTTGAAACAGCGTGAAACAGGGTTGCGGCTGGCGTTCCACTGTTTCATCCGACGGCGGAGGGGCGCGCAGGCGGTGCGGGACTGAACATTTGAAACGCCGTGAAACAGGAATCCGGGCGGTGTTCCATTGTTTCATCGGGTGGCGGAGCGGCGTGAGGATGGTGCATGGCGGTCCCTTCCCAACGGCTGGCAGGACGATGTTCCTATCATGGATGTCGGCCGGTGGGAAAAGGGTGGGTGAAAATTCGCGTGCCTCTCTTTCCCCAGGGGGGCGGGGTGGGTGGGAAGCGCGGCGGGCTCTTTGCGAAAACTCTGCGGCGCATCCCCCTCACCCTAACCCTCTCCCCGGGGGGAGAGGGGATCCTTTCCGTGCGGCGTGTTGATGGTTACGCTGTGTCCTATGGGGACGCGTTCGAAGAGGGCCGAGATGCTGGGAACCGAAGAGCAGGAGACCGACGGCTACCGGGTCCGCGTGATGAGCCGGGCCGAGCTTGATCTGGCCGTCGATTGGGCGCGGGCGGAGGGCTGGAACCCCGGCCTGAATGACGCCGGCGCCTTCCATGCCGTCGATCCGGCCGGCTTCCTGGTCGGGCTGCTCGACGGCCGGCCGGTGGCCTCGCTGTCGGTCGTGCGGTATCCCGGCAGCTTCGGTTTCCTCGGATTCTACATCGTGCGGCCGGAGGCGCGCGGGCGGGGCTATGGCTGGCGGCTGTGGCAGGAGGGGCTGCGCCATCTGGAGGGCTGCACCGTCGGCCTGGACGGCGTGGTCGCCCAGCAGGAGAACTACCGGAAATCCGGCTTCGCCCTGTCCCACCGCAACATCCGCTTCGGCGGCACGGTGCCGGATGGCGCGGAAGGGCGGACGACGCTGGTGAATGCCCGGACGGTGCCCTTCGACCGGCTGGCGGCGCTGGATGCGGACCTGTTCCCGGCGCCGCGCCCCGGTTTTCTCGCCAACTGGATCGCCCTTCCCGGCGCCACGGCGCTGGCGGCGGTGAGCGGTGGCGACCTGACCGGCTTCGGGGTGATCCGCCCCTGCCACAGCGGTTTCAAGATCGGCCCGCTCTATGCCGCCGACGCCGGGGTGGCGCGGGATCTGGTGCTGGCGCTGGGCCGGGCGGCCGGCGAGGGGCCGGTGTTCCTCGACGTGCCGGAGCCGAACGGAGCGGGCTTGCGGATGGCGGAGGAGTTGGGGCTGTCGCCGCAGTTGGAGACGGCGCGGATGTATCTGGGCCCAGCGCCGGTGACCGATCTGGCGCGGGTGTTGGGAGTTACAACTCTGGAGTTAGGATAATGGGTGGGTGTGCCGATATTCGCGCATATATTGTTTTGACCTCGCTTCTTCCTGTTGCGATAAACGCACAGCCATGCCAACCTCCTGATTCTGGGATTGATAGTAGGGATTTTAGATAATGGCGCAAGCATCGACCTTGAGCTTGAACACCGTTGATTATCCTTTTGAAACTCTCGTTCAAAGAGCAAAGGCAGATCCTCCTAAGTTAATTTTGGATCCAGATTTCCAGAGAAAGTATAAGTGGGATAAAGATGGATGGGTCCGTGCTTCTAAGTTCATCGAATCTTGTCTAATGAGAATCCCGCTTCCCTCCTGCTATTTCGCTGAGACAGATGGCGGCGCCCATCTGGTTATTGATGGAGTCCAAAGAATAACTACCGTGCTGCGTTTCTTTAATGATGAGTTTGCTCTTGAGGAAATGACCGCTTTTCCAGATCTTGAAGGAAAGAAATTCTCGCAGCTCGGGAGCTATAAATCCGACTTGGAGTCAACAACCATAAGATGCATTATTTTACGTAGAGAGAACCCAGATGAGCTGATAACAGAAATTTTTGCTCGCTTGAACCAGGGAGCTGTTACTCTGTCTGATCAAGAGATTAGGCATGCCTTGTATTCAGGTAATTTTGACAAAATGCTGCAATCTCTAGCGAAAAACGAGATAATAAGAAATTTTGGTCTTGGAAAGGAAGGGAAGAGCAAAAGAGATGGGCGAGAGGGCGAAGAATTAGTTTTGAGGTTCTTTTCATTTTATGAGGCGTCAGAAAAATACGAAGGGAATTTGTCTAAATTCCTCGATAGGTATATGAAAAGGGCTTCTAAATATAGTGATGCAAAGCTTAAAAAGCTTCGGTCAGCATTTAACAATAGCCTTGAGGCATGTCTTATCATTTTTGATAAGTCAGAAATATTCTCTGATATCAGCAAAGATAGGAGGCGGCAAGGTGTTGTGTACTATGACCTTCTGATGAGTACCCTTGGAAAGATTGATCACGATGTTTTGAGAGCGAAAAGAGAAGAAGTTCGGTCTGCTTTTATTGATCTGTGCAACTCTGATGAGTTTAGCCGTTCTACAGCTGGAGGTCTTCAGAGAAAATCTTCCATCAATAAGCGTAACCATGACTGGAGCATAAAGTTACAGGAGGCTATTCGTGATTGATGTCTCTGTTCTTGGTTCTTTTCATCGGCAATTTGATGATTTAATTGCGGTAGCAAACGAGTCGAACAGTAGAGTGATTAGGGAAGATGCAGATCCTCTATTTTCCCAATACTTGAACTTTTTTTACCAAATCATACGTTGTTAGCGCATGCTCAATATTGGAAGCTTTTGTTCAAGATTTGGCATTCAAGTATATGACTATAATTCAGCAGAGAGTAAATCAGTCGAATATACCGCACAACCTAGTTTTGTGGAGCACGCTAGGTAATAAAAACAAGGGCGGTAACAATGAAGATCAAAAGGGTTTCGCTTTTAAGCCGTTCTCAATAAGTACAACAAGAAAAGAAATTTCAGATATGGTGTCTGGGAATTTCTACAAGACTATTAAAGCCTTTGAAAGGGTTGGGGTTAATTTGGAAGATGATGAGGAATTTAAGGGTTTCAAGGATATAATATCATCAACAATAGAAAAAAGGAATATGATTGTTCATCATAACGACGACGCATCGGACATTAGCATGTTGGATGTAGTAAGGATAGTTGAGATATTCAAAAACTACTCATCGGCTATATACCGGATTGTGTGCGCAAGTCCCCATCTTAATCAATAATATAATGCTTATCTGTCTCACCCCGCCGCCGTCTTCTCCAGCGAGCGGATGATGTGTTCGGCCAGCAGGTCCACCGCCTTGGGCAGGGGGCCGGGCTGGCGGTAGAGGGCGGTTTCGATGTCGGGCAGGTCGGGCAGGTCATGTTCGGCGTTCACGATGTGGAAGCCGGGGGCCAGCATGTCCTTCGGCAGGATGGTGACGCCAAGCCCGGCCGTCACCGCCGCCTTGATGCCGGCGAGGCTGGGGCTGGTGTAGGCCATGCGCCAGGGGCGGCCGCGGGCGTCGAGCGCATCGATGGCACGCTTGCGGTGGATGTCCGGCGGCGGGGCGAGGACCAGCGGGACCGGGGCGCCCGCATCGAGGATCAGGCGGTCGGACGCCACCCAGAACAGCGGCTCGCGCCAGACCTTCACGCCGCCGGCCGGCCCCTGCGGTTCGCGCTTGCACAGCACGAGGTCGTATTCGCCGCGGGAAAAGCGGTCGAGCAGGTTGACGGTGAAGTCGCACTGCACCTCCAGCGCCACCTGGGGATGGGCGCGGGAGAAGCGCCACAGCACGTCGGGCAGATGGGCGGTGGCGAAATCCTCCGGCGTGCCGAGGCGCACCACGCCGCCCACCTCCGGCTCCATCAGCAGGGCGCAGGCCTCGCCCGCCATGTCCAGCAGGCGGCGGGCATAGGTCAGCAGCACCTCGCCGTCGGGGGTCAGGTCCAGGCCGCGGCCCTCGCGCAGGAACAGGCGCTTGCCCAGCCCGTCCTCCAGCCGCTTGAT
The DNA here is from genome assembly GCF_977007025.2 of Azospirillum largimobile. NCBI lineage: Bacteria > Pseudomonadati > Pseudomonadota > Alphaproteobacteria > Rhodospirillales > Azospirillaceae > Azospirillum > Azospirillum largimobile. The sequence continues at coordinate 562,215 of NZ_CDRMUA020000005.1, read as the reverse complement.
CTGCAGGCTGATGGTGGACTGGGTGCGGCCCAGCCGCTCCGACGCCCGGGTGAAGCCGCCGCTGTCCACGATGGTCACGAAGGTGCGCAGCAGGTCGAGGTCGAAGGGCGGCAGCGGAGCGGGCATGGCGGTCGCCGTCATGGTGGTGTTGGTTCCGGCTCGGCCGGTCAGCTCAGCACCGCCCGGCTCACTGCGAGGTAGAGTGGAATACCGACGAGGATGTTGAAAGGAAATGTGATGCCCAGCGACAGCGGAAGCGACAGGCCCGGCTCCGCCGTCGGCAGGGCGTGGCGCAACGCGGCCGGCACCGCGATGTAGGAGGCGCTGGCGCACAGCGTCACCAGCAGGGCGGCGTCGCCGAGGCCGAGCCCCAGGGCGGCGGCGGCGGCAAGCCCGATGACCGCGCCGACCAGCGGCATGACGATGCCGAAGGCGATCAGCCGCGGGCTGAGCGACGCCGCTTCCCGCAGCCGGGAGGTGGCGAGGTAGCCCATCTCCAGCAGGAACAGGCACAGCACGCCGTCCCAGGGGGCGATGAACAGGCCGTGCAGGCTCTGCAGGCCTGGCTTGCCGATGACGAGGCCGACCAGCAGCGATCCGGCCAGCAGCAGGACGGAGCCGTTGAAGGCGGCCTCGCGGATCGCGTCCTTGATCGAGCCGCCCTGGGCCGGTTCACCGCCGCCGGTCCCGCCCAGCGGAACCGAGATGGTGGCGCCGTTGCCGCCCGCCGCAACGCCAGACGCCATGCCGGTGGCGCCCGCCAGCAGCAGGCCGCTGACGATGGCCGGGGCTTCCATGATCGCCAGCGCCGCAACCATGTGGCCGCCGAAGGTGACGCCCTGGCTTTCCAGCAGCTTGGTGGCGGTGACGAAGGTGACGAGGCTGACCGATCCGTAATGGGCGGCGATGGCGGCCGAATTGACCTGATCCAGCCCGGCCACCGAGCGCAGAAGGCCAAAGCCCAGGATCGGCATCAACAGGCTGAGCAGCGCGGCCGTCAGCAGGAGCGGCAACACGGCGCCCACATCGGCGCCGGCCAGGGCGACGCCGCCCTTCAAGCCGATGGCGACCAGCAGATAGGCGGCAAGCGCCTTGCCGAAGCCCTCCGGGAATGGAATGCGCGCACCGGTCAGCGCGATCGCGGCGCCAAGGCCGAAGAACAGAATCGGTGCGGACAGCAGCGCGTCCATAATGGATCATCCCTCGTCATAATCGTCAGCGCGGGCCTTGCCGCACTGCGGCAGCCCTTGGCCGGACGCTAACGAGGGATAGGGCCAATAGGAAATTGATAGTTTTCGGCACTTCCATTGATTTTCTCAATGGATAGCTGGACGCCTCACGCCAGAAGGTCGTCCTGCCGGTTGCGGCGCATCCACATGGCGGCGTAGCTGCACAGGGGGACGATCTTCAGCCCCTCGGCACGGGCGGCCTCCATCACGCCTTCCATCAGGCGGCCGGCGGCGCCGGTGCCGCGCAGCGAGGGCGGGGCCTCCACATAGGAAATCACCAGGGTGCGGCCGTTGCGGCGGTAGTCGGCGTAGACCGTCTGGTTGCCGACCGCCAGTTCGAACCGGTTCATGGCGTGGTTGTCGGTGACCGCCTGTCCCATCCTGATCGCTCCGTCGGTTGTGGGGGGCCTTGTCCTTTAACAGTGGGATGTGGCGGATAAGGCGGCAGTCCCCCTTTTGCGCGGGAGCGCCCTTACTCTCCCTGCCAGCCGCAGGCGGACAGCGCGACCTGCATATGCAGCGGTGCCGGGGCGACGGCATCGACCGCCGCATATTCGAAGGCCATGCGGAAGGCGACGGAGCGGGCCAGCAGGTGCAGGTTGCCGGGGGGCAGGCGTTCGGGGCCGTAGAAGGGCTCCCCCACCAGCGGGCAGCCGATGGCGGCGCAATGGACGCGGATCTGGTGGGTGCGGCCGGTGCGCGGGCGAAGCTCCAGCCAGGAGCGGCCATCGGCGCTGGTGCCCAGGACGCGGTAGTCGGTGACCGCCGGCTGGCCGGCCGGATCGGGCAGGATGGTCCAGGACGAGCGGCCGGCGCCAGAGGCGGATTTGGGCTCTATCCTTTTCAGCAGCGGCAGGTCGATAACGCCGGACCCGGTCTCCGGAATGCCGTCGGCGACCGCCCAATAGGTCTTCTCGACATGGCCGGCGGCGAACATCTGGCCGAGCCGTTTCAGCGCCCAGGGGGTGCGGCCCAGGATCAGGCAGCCGGCGGTGTCGCGGTCCAGCCGGTGGGCGAGCTTCGGCGGCTCCCCGTCGGGTTCGCCGAGGAATGGCAGGTAAAGCTCCAGATGGTCGGTGATCCGTCCGGCCTTGTGGACGGCCAGACCGGCCGGCTTGTCGATGACGAAGCAAAGCTCGTCCTGATGGAGCACGCGGGCGCGCAGCGAGTCGGGGGTCATGGGCCGCAACATGGCCGCCGCCGTGCCTCTCGCGCAAGGGCCGCGAACCGCGTGTCATACGGAAAGCGGGCTCGTTCAGCGATGCGGGAATGATGACGGGGCGATGGAGCAGCGCCGGCAGCGGCACGGTGTCGCGCCTTTGATTTTCCGTCCTTTTACAAGCGTTACTGCCTATGAGAAAGGTCCGGTGCGGCTTCGGACCTTGCGGATAAAGATCGGCCGGAATGAGGACATTCGGCCGGTTTTCATTTGATTTCGGCCGCCGGGACTAGCCTTTTGCCCGGTCTCGGAAGGTTTGTTGCGCAGTCGCGGAAGGCGTGGCAGAAAGCCCGGGAACACGGTCGTGCTTCCGCCGGCTCCGCTTGCGGTCGGGCAATGCCGTGGGACCATGGATTTGACTTCGCCTCAACCACAAGAGACGTCCAATGCGGAAACCCGTGCGCAAGGTGGTGTTCCCGGTCGCCGGTCTCGGCACGCGCTTCCTGCCGGCCACCAAGGCCATCCCGAAAGAGATGCTGCCCCTGGTCGACCGCCCCCTGCTGCAGCACGCCGTCGAAGAGGCGCGCGCCGCCGGCATCGAGGATTTCGTTTTCGTCACCGGCCGTTCCAAGCGCGCCATCGAAGACCATTTCGACGCCGACACCGAACTGAACCGCACGCTTGAAGAGCGCGGCAAGATGGATGCGCTGGAGGAGGTCCGCCACAGCGAGATCGCTCCCGGCCGCTGCTTCTACACCCGCCAGCAGGTTCCGCTGGGCCTCGGCCACGCCGTGTGGTGCGCCCGCGCCCTGATCGGCAACGACCCGTTCGCCATCGTGTTGCCCGACGACTTCGTCCAGGGCAAGACCCCCTGCCTGAAGCAGATGGTCGAGGCGTACGAGGAGGTCGGCGGCAACATCGTCGCCGTCGTCGACGTGCCGCGCGAACGCACCAGCAGCTACGGCATCCTGGACGTCGAGAAGGACGACGGCCGTCTGGCCACCGTCCGCGGCCTGGTGGAAAAGCCGAAGCCCGCCGAGGCGCCGTCGACCCTGTCGATCATCGGCCGCTACATCCTGCAGCCGGAAATCTTCGACCATCTGGAAAAGCAGCAGCGCGGCGCCGGCAACGAAATCCAGCTGACCGACGCCATGGCCAACCTGATCGGCAACCAGCCGTTCCACGGCCTGCGCTTCGAAGGCACCCGCTACGACTGCGGCGACAAGGTCGGCTTCATCGAGGCGACGGTCGCCCACGCGCTGAACCGGCCGGACATGGCCGACAAGGTGCGCGAGATGCTGCGTAAATATTGCTGACCGACGGGCAGCATGCATGATGCCGCGCCCGCCCCGTCCCCTGATCCGGACGGCGGCGGGCACGTGCGTTTGCGCTGCGCGACGATAAGAGCCGGCCGCATCGAACGGCCTGCCACGAGGAACGCCCGGCAAGGGCATCCCAGAGACATACAGGTTTCCTGACTTTCAAGGACTTGAGGGGGACGCGATGCGCATAGCGATGATCGGCACGGGCTATGTCGGCCTGGTCTCCGGCGCCTGCTTTTCCGAGTTCGGCGTGCACGTCTGCTGCGTCGACAAGGACGCCGGCAAGATCGAGCGGCTGAAGCGCGGCGAGATTCCGATCTACGAGCCCGGCCTGGACGACCTCGTCGCCCGCAACGTCGCCGCCGGCCGCCTGTCCTTCACCATGGATTTGAAGGAGGCGATGCAGGGCGTCGACGCCGTGTTCATCGCGGTGGGCACTCCGTCGCGCCGCGGCGACGGCCATGCCGACCTGTCCTACGTCTACGGCGCCGCCGAGGAGATCGCCCAGCATCTCGACCACTACACGGTGGTGGTGACCAAGTCGACGGTCCCGGTCGGCACGGGCCGCGAGGTGGAGGCGATCATCCGCCGCGTCCGGCCCGACGCCGAGTTCGACATCGCCTCCAACCCGGAATTCCTGCGCGAAGGCTCCGCCATCGGCGACTTCATGCGGCCGGACCGCGTCGTCATCGGCGCCACGTCGGACCGCGCGGGCGACGTGATGCGCCGGCTCTACCGGCCGCTCTACCTGATCGAGACGCCGATCGTGGTGACCTCGCTGGAGACGGCGGAGCTGACGAAATACGCCGCCAACACCTTCCTGGCCGCCAAGATCACCTTCATCAACGAGATCGCCGACCTGTGCGAGAAGGTCGGCGCCAACGTCCATGACGTGGCGCGCGGCATCGGGCTGGACGGCCGCATCGGCAAGAAGTTCCTGCACCCCGGCCCGGGTTACGGCGGGTCCTGCTTCCCGAAGGACACGCTGGCGCTGGTCCGCACCGCCCAGCAGGTGGGCAGCCCGCTGCGCATCATCGAGACGGTGGTGGACATCAACGACAAGCGCAAGAAGCAGATGGCCGAGCGCATCATCGCCGCCTGCGGCGGGTCGGTGGACGGCAAGACCGTCGCGGTGCTGGGCGTCGCCTTCAAGCCGAACACCGACGACATGCGCGACAGCCCGTCTCTGGACATCATCCCGGCGCTTCAGGCGGCGGGTGCCCATGTGCGCGCCTTCGACCCGGCGGCGATGCACGAGGCCGAGAAGCTGCTTCCCGGCGTGGAGTGGGCGAAGGACGCCTACGGCACCTTGGAAGGGGCCGATTGCGTCGCTATTCTCACGGAGTGGAACGAATTCCGCGCGCTCGACCTGCGTCGGGTGAAGTCGATGCTGAAGCGGCCGGTGATGATCGACCTGCGCAACATCTACAACCCCGAGGACATGGCGAAGGCCGGCTTCACCTATACCTCCATCGGCCGGCCGTCGCCGGCGGGTGGGATGGACCGCGGCTGACGGTCCAAAGACGGCGTCCAACAGAGGACTAACGAGACGATGAGCGAAGCCCATACCTTCCACCCCACGGTGCTGCGCGAGTACGACATCCGCGGCATCGTCGGCAAGACGCTGACCCCGGCAGACGCCCGCGCGGTCGGCCGCTCCTTCGGCACCGTGGTGGTGCGCAAGGGCGGCAAGACGGTCTGCGTCGGCTATGACGGCCGTCTGTCCTCGCCGGAACTGGAGGAGGCGCTGGTCGAGGGGCTGGTTTCCACCGGCCTGCACGTCCTGCGCATCGGGCTCGGCCCCACGCCGATGCTGTATTTCGCCACCCGCGACCGCGAGGCGGCGGCCGGCATCATGATCACCGGCTCGCACAACCCGCCGGACTACAACGGCATCAAGATGATGCTGGGCAAGGGTCCGGTCTATGGCCAGCAGATCCTGGAACTCGGCACCATGGCGGCCAAGGCCGACTGGGAGCAGGGCCAGGGCTCGTCGGAGAAGATCGACGTCCAGGACGAATACGTCACCCGCCTGCTGAAGGACTATGACGGCACCCGCGACCTGAAGATCGCCTGGGACGCCGGCAACGGCGCGTCGGGCGAGATCCTGCGCCGCCTGACCGCCAAGCTGCCGGGCAAGCATGTCCTGCTGTTCGACGACATCGACGGCAACTTCCCCAACCACCACCCGGACCCGACGGTCGAGGCCAATCTGGTCGACCTGAAGAAGGCGGTGGCGGAGCATGGCTGCGACATCGGCATCGGCTTCGACGGCGACGGCGACCGCATCGGCGCCATCGACCACAAGGGCCGCGTGGTGTGGGGCGACCAGCTGGTCGCGCTCTATGCCGCCGACGTGCTGAAGAGCCACCCGGGCGCCACCATCATCGCCGACGTCAAGGCCAGCCAGGCCCTGTTCGATGAGATCGCCAAGCATGGCGGCAATCCGCTGATGTGGAAGACCGGCCACTCGCTTCTGAAGGCCAAGATGGCGGAGACCGGGTCGCCGCTGGCCGGCGAGATGTCGGGCCACATCTTCTTCGCCGACAAGTGGTACGGCTTCGACGACGCGCTGTATTGCGGCGTCCGTCTCGTCGGGCTGGTCAGCAAGCTGAACACCACGCTGGCGGACCTGCGCGACGGCCTGCCGGACATGGTCAATACGCCGGAGACCCGCTTCCAGATCGACGAGGAACGCAAGTTCGCGGTGGTCGAGGAGGTCAAGGGCCGCGTCAAGGCGTCGGGCGCCAAGGTCAACGACATCGACGGCGTCCGCGTGACGACCGACGACGGCTGGTGGCTGCTGCGCGCGTCCAACACCCAGGACGTGCTGGTGGCCCGCGCCGAGTCCTACAGCCAGGAAGGGCTGGAGCGGCTGAAGGGCGCGCTGATCGAGCAGTTGGTGGCTTCGGGGCTGAGCGCGCCGTCGTTTGAGGGCGGCGGGTCGGCGCACTGAGGTTTGAGGGTGGGGAATCGTCTGCTGACGGTGCCCCCACCTAACCTCCCCCGCTGGGCGGGGGAGGGACTGCCGCTGCCTTCCCGAACAAGCACTTATCCCCTCCCCCGCCCAGCGGGGGAGGGTTAGGGTGGGGGCAAGAACGCCCCCTCACCTGAAACTCGCCAAGTGCCTCCTGAACCGCGCCAGGCTCCAGGCGAAGAACAGCGCACCGATCCCGGCCGTCGCCGCGAACCGCGGCCACACCACGTCGAAGCCGGCGCCGCGGAACAGGATCGCCTGGGCGAAGGCGACGAAATGGGTCGAAGGTGACAGCTGCATCGCCATTTGCAGCCATTCCGGCTCGCTTTCCAGCGGGGTGAAGCCGCCGGACAGCATGTTCATCGGCAGCACGATCAGGATGAATAGCAAGCCCAGCTGCGGCATCGACCGCGCCACGGTGCCGAGGAAGATGCCGAGCGCCGTCGCGAAGAACAGGTACAGCGCCGTCCCGGCCAGGAACAGCGGGACCGAGCCGGCCAGCGGCACCGACAGCAGGCCGCGCAGCACCACGTAAAGCGCCACCAGCGTCAGCACCAGGATCACCGCGCCGTTGGCCAGAACCTTGGCGGCCATGATCTCGGCCGGGCGGACCGGCATCACCAGCAGATGTTCCAGCGTGCCGTGTTCGCGCTCGCGGATCAGTGCGGCGCCGGCCAGCAGGACCGCCAGCATGGTGACGTTGCTGACCACCGACATGGTGCCGGTGAACCATTTGGTGTCGAGCGCCTCGTTGTAGGCGACGCGGACCTGCAGGCTGACCGGGGCGGCGCTGCCGTCGGCCTCGCGGCGGACGAAGCGGCCGACCTCGTCCTCGACGATGCCCTGGATGGTGCCGGCGCCGATGCCGGCCTGCATCATCGCGGTGGCGTCGATCAGCAGCTGGATCGCCGGGCTGCGGCCAGCCAGCACGTCGGCCTGGAAATCGGGCGGGATGTCGAGGACGAAGGTGTAGCGGGCGGAATCCATCGCCGGATCGACCTCGGCATGGCCGATCATCGCCGGGGTCTGGAACTCGGGGCCATGGAAGCTGGAGGCCAGCCGTTGCGACAGGGTCGAGCGGTCCTCGTCGACGATGGCGATGGCGGCGTTGTGCAGCTCGTGCGAGATGCCGGTCGCTTGGCTGTAGACGGAGAAGGTGAAGGAATAGACGACGAAGCCCAGCATGAAGACGTCGCGCAGAAGGCTGATCCACTCCTTGCGCGCCAATGTCAGGCTGTTGCGGAGGAAGCGCGTCATGGTTCAGCGCTCCTGTTTCGGCAGGAAGGCGACGCCGAGCGCCAGGAACACCGGCACGAAGGCGGCGGTCGCCAGGATGAAGGGGAGAAGCTCCGGCAGGCCCAAGCCCTTGGTGAAGGCGCCGACGGAGATTTTCAGGAAATGGGTGGTCGGGAACAGCGTGCCGAACAGCCACGCCCCGCCTTCCAGGGTGGAGACCGGCTGCAGCATGCCGGAGAATTGTGTCGCCGGCAGCATGGTGACGATGGCGGTGCCGAACACCGCCGCCGTCTGGGTCGCGGTGAAGACGGAGATCAGCAGCCCCAGCGCCGTGGTCGCCACCACATAGACCAGCCCGCCAAGCAGAAGCCCGAACAGGCTGCCCTTCACCGGCACGCCGAACAGGGTGACCGCCATGACCACCATCAGCAGCAGGTTGAAGGCGGCGAGCCCGATGTAGGGCAACTGCTTGCCTAGCAGGAATTCCAGCCGAGTCACCGGGGTGACGTAGAGGTTGGTGATGGATCCCAGTTCCTTTTCGCGCACCACGCCGAGGGCGGCGAGGATGGCGGGGATGAAGACCAGCAGCAGGCCGATGGTGCTGGGCACCATGGCGTCGAGGCTGCGGAAGGCCTGATTGTACCGATACCGCATCTCCAGGGTCGCCGGTGAAGCGGGCAGGATGACGCCGGACGCGATGGCGGCATCCTGGATGAAGCGCTGGTGCAGGCCGGCGACGTAGCCCTGGATGGTCTCCGCCCGGAAGGGCATGGCGCCGTCGATGCGCACCGCCACCTCCGGGACGCGGCCACGGCGGAGGTCGCGGCCGAAGCCTTCGGGGATCTCGATGGTCAGCGACGCCTCGCCGCGTTGCAGGCGGAGCGCGAGGTCGCGGGCGTCAATGGCCGGCGGGGTGGCGCGGAAGCTGCGGGAGCCGTCGAACTGCTCGATATAGGCGCGGCTCTCGGGGGAGCGGTCGTGGTCGAGGACGGCGAAGGTCAGGTTCTCCACATCCATGGTGATGCCGAAGCCGAAGACCAGCATGAGGAGGACGGTGCCGAGCAGGGCGACGGTCAGGCGGACGGGGTCGCGGCGGAGTTCGAGGGTTTCGCGCCATGCGTAGGCGAGGAGACGGCGGCGGGAGAGGGGGGAAGACTTAAGTCCCCTCTCCCCCCCAACACAAGCTTCGCTTGTGTTGCCGGCAGGCGAAGCGAAGCTTCGCCGAGAGGCGGGGAGAGGGTTAGGGTGAGGGGGGAGCGTGGCGAGGATTCTTGGGGAAGGCACACGGTGCGTCCCCCTCACCCCGACCCTCTCCCCGGGGGGGAGAGGGGGATTCTGCGGGGTGTCGAGTTGAGCATCACCCATGAAACCGATGAAGGCGTCGTCCAGGCTGTCGGCCTGTTGCTGGCGGCGCAGTTCGTCGGGGGGGCCGGCGGCGATGACGCGGCCGGCGTTCATGAAGGCGACGCGGTCGCAGCGTGCCGCCTCGTTCATGAAATGGGTGGAGACGAAGATCGTCACCCCCTGGTCGCGCGACAGGGCGATCAGGTCGCGCCAGAACTGGTCGCGCGCCACCGGGTCGACACCGGAGGTCGGCTCGTCGAGGATCAGCAGCTCCGGGCCGTGCAGGATGGCGACGGCCAGCGACAGCCGCTGCCGCACGCCGAGCGGCAGGCGGTCGGCGACCGCGTCGATGTAGGGGGAGAGGCCGAAGCGCTCGACCAGTTCGGCGAGGCGGTGCTCTGAGTCGGGCAGGTCGAACAGGCGGGCGTGCAGGTCCAGGTTCTGGCGCACCGTCAACTCGCCATAGAGCGAGAAGGCCTGCGCCATGTAGCCGACGCGGCGGCGGCTCTCCAGGTCACCGGCGTCCACCGGCCGGCCGAACAGCCGCGCTTCGCCCGCGGTGGCGGGGAGCAGGCCGGTCAGCATCTTCATGGTGGTGGTCTTGCCGCAGCCGTTGGAGCCCAGGAAGCCGAAGATTTCGCCGCGGCCGATGCGGAAACTGATGTCCGACACGGCGGTGAAATCGCCGAAGCGGCGGGTCAGGCCGATCGCCTCGATGGCCGGTTCGGCGCCGATGGGCTCCGGCGGGCGGGGCGGGACGATCAGGCGTTCATGGCCGCGCCGGGCATCCTCCGGCAGCAGGGCGACGAAGGCCTCCTCCAGGTCGGCGGCGCCGGTCTGCGCCTTGACCGCGGCGGGAGTGTCGTGGGCCAGCAGGCGGCCGGCGTTCATCATCACGACCCGGTCGAAGCGCTCCGCCTCGTCCATGTAGGAGGTGGCGACCAGCACGGTCATGCCGGGGCGGCCGGCGCGGATGCGGTCGATCAGCTCCCAGAACTGCCGGCGGGAGAGCGGATCGACGCCGGTCGTCGGCTCGTCGAGGATCAGCAGGTCGGGGTCGTGCAGCAGGGCGCAGCACAGGCCGAGCTTCTGCTTCATGCCGCCCGACAGCTTGCCGGCCGGGCGGTCGGGAAAGGGGGCGAGGCCGGTCGCCTCCAGCAGGTCGGCGATGCGGTGCCGGCGCTCTGCGGCATCCAGGCCGAACAGGCGGCCGAAGAACTGCAGGTTTTCGGCGACGCTGAGTTCGGCATAGAGGTTGCGGCCGAGACCCTGCGGCATGTAGGCGATGCGCGGCTGGAGCGCGGCGCGGCCATGGCGGTCGGCGACGTCGGTGCCGAGCACGCGGACGCTGCCCTGCTGGATTTTCTTGGCGGTGGAGATCAGGCCTAGCAGGGTCGATTTGCCGACGCCGTCCGGGCCGATGACTGCGACGCTGACGCCGGCGGGGATGTCGAGGGAGGCGTCCTCCAGCGCCACCGTCCCGCCATAGCGGTGCCGCACGCCCGACAGCGAGACGGCGGGGGCGGGGGTGGGGGCGGGAGTCATGAACTTCCGCCCGGAGCGGTGTTCCCTCTCCCCCCCGGGGAGAGGGTCAGGGTGAGGGGGATGCGTGGCGGGGATTGGGTAGCGGAGGGTGTCTGATTCTCGGCGAAGTCACGCTGTGCCTCCCCCTCACCCCGACCCTCTCCCCGGGGGGGAGAGGGGGATACGGGTGGGGAAGAGGTCACCTCCCGCGTCAGCTTCGATTCCAGCCAGTCGGGCCAGACCGCGGTGTCGTCCAGCTTCACATAGGCCATGCCGGTCAGGCCGGTCTTCACCCGCTCGATGTAGCGGGTGACCAGTGCTTCAGGCACGCGGGCCTTGACGCGGAACATCATGCGGTCGCGTTCGGACTTGGTCTCCACCTGCTTGGGCGTGAACTGGGCGCGTGGGGCGACGAAGGTGACGGTCGCGGGGATCGCGGTGTCGGGAACGGCGTCCAGCAGGATGCGGGCGTCGGCGCCGAGCGCCAGGTTTCCCGCCGTGTCGGTCGGCAGGAAGAAGGTCATGTAGACGTTGGACAGGTCGAGCAGCGTCGCCGCCTTGCCGCCGGCGGCCAGAACCTCGCCGGGTTCGGACAGGCGGTAGAGGACGCGCGACTTGCGCGGCGCCTTCAGCACGCCGTCGGCGACCAGATCGGTCAGACGGTCCACATCGCCGGCCGCTGCGGCAATGGCCTCGTCGGCGCTGGCGAGGTGGCTCTTGGCCGCTTCGAGTGCCGCGTCGGCGGTGCGGCGGCTGTTGCGGGCCTGATCGACGCGCTGTTCGGCGACATGACCCTTGCCGAACAGGATCAGCGCCCGTTCCATCTCCTTGGCGGCGAAATCGGCCTCGCTGGCGCGCTGGGCGACGAGGGCGACGGCCTCGTCGCGGGCGCGGCGGGTCTGGCGCAGCTGGGCCTCGGCGGAGCGGAGCTGCGCTTCCAGGTCGCGGGTGTCGAGCGTGGCGATGACGGCGCCGGCCTCCACCAGATCGCCCTCCTGCACCGGGATGGTCAGGACGCGGGCGGCGTATTTGGTGGCGACGTCGATCTCGTTCGCTTCGATCCGGCCGTTGCCGGAGGCGAAGCCGGCGGGCAGGCGGTTGCCCTGCATCGCCCGCCAGCCATAGGCGGCGCCGGCGCCGAGCAACGCCAGCAGGACCACGGCGATCAGAAGGCGCTTGAGGGTCATGGCTGCGCTCCCTTGCCTGCTTTGCCGGTGGTGTCGAGCGCCCCCATCACGCCGGCCAGGATGCGTTCGCGCGCCGCGTCGTCGGGCGCGGCATCCAGCGTGCGACGCAGGGTCAACAGCGCTTCGGCATAATGGTTGTGCCAGTCCCGGCCGGCGAGTTCGGCAGGGGCGAGGCGTGGGTGACGGTCTGTCGGGGCCAGCGGGCGCGGGGCGGCGAGGTCGACGCGGTCGTCCAGCGCCGGCTGGGCGATGCGCTCCGGCGACCAGCCCTTGTCGAGCAGGGCCTGCCGGATGGAGGCGCGGGCGGCCTCCTCGCCATGGATCAGGAACAGGCCGTGGCCGACGCCGTGCCGCGCCTCCACCCAGTCCAGCAGGGTGGAGCGGTCGGCATGGCCGGAATAGACGTCGATGGAGCGCACCTTCGCCTTGATGGCGATCTCCTCGCCATGGATGCGGACGCGCGGGGTGCCCTCCTGCAGCAGGCGGCCCAGCGTGCCGGGGGCCTGATAGCCGACCAGCAGCACGGTGTCCTGCGGGCGCCACAGGCGGTTCTTCAGGTGGTGGCGGATGCGGCCGGCGTCGCACATGCCGCTGGCCGCCATGATGATGGCGCCGCCGGAGATGCTGTTCAGGCGCTGGCTTTCCGGCACGCCGCGGACATGGTGGAAATTGGCGCGGGTGAAGGGGTCGCCATCGGTCTCCAGATCGTCGAGATGGCGGCGGAAGACGCCGGTCACGGCGTCGGCGAGCGGCGAGTCGAGGAAGACGTCCACCGTCGGCAGCTGGCCGCCGTCGAACAGGCAGTCGAGGTCGTAGAGCAGTTCCTGCGTGCGTTCCACCGCGAAGACCGGGATCAGCAGGACGCCGCCCGCCGCCAGCGCTGCCGCCACTTCGGCGCGCAGCACCGCCTGCCGCCCGGCCTCGTCCAAGTCGGTGCGGTCGCGGTCGCCGTAGGTGGTCTCCAGCACCATCCAGTCCGGCCGCTCCGGCCCGTCGGCGTCGGCGTGGAAGCTCTTGCCGCCGGGGCCGAGATCGCCGGAGAACAGGATGCGGGTGGGGTCGCCGGTGCCATTCGTTGCTTCCACCTCGATGGAGGCGGAACCCAGGATATGGCCGGCCTGCCAGAAGCGGGCGCGCAAGCCGGGCAGGATCTCGGTCCAGCGGTCGTACTCGACACGGCGGAGCCGGCGCAGGCTGCGGATGGCGTCGTCCTGGGTGTAGATCGCCTGGACCGGGGGCCGGCCGCGCTGGCGGTTGCGGCGGTTGAGGCGCTCCACCTCGCCCTCCTGGATGTAGCCGCTGTCGGGCAGCATGTATTCCAGCAGGTCCACCGTTCCGCCGGTGGCGTAGATGCGGCCGCGGAAGCCGAGACGGGTCAGCTTCGGCAGCAGGCCGGAATGGTCGATGTGGGCATGGGTCAGCAGGACCGCGGCGATCGAGGACGGATCGAAGGGGAAGGGGCGGTAGTTCAGTTCCCGAATCGTCTTGGTGCCCTGGAACATCCCGCAATCGATCAGCACGTCGCCGTTCGGCGTGGACAGGCGGAAGCAGGAGCCGGTCACCGTGCCGGCGGCGCCATGGAAGGTCAGCGACAGGGACATGGGTCTGCTCCTTCTGGTCTATCCCCTCTCCCCCCGGGGAGAGGGTTAGGGTGAGGGGGAACCGCTTCGTGGCTCTCTTCGGCTGCGCCGAACCCCCTCATCCCGACCTTCTCCCCAGGGGGGAGAAGGGGATTGGCTCCTGCTCACCTCACCTCACCTCCCGCCGCCACCCGCACCCCGCTGTCGTCCGCCGCAAAGGCCTGGGCGAAGGTGAAGTCGGCGTTGGTGCTGGCGTGGATGCGGTAGAGCGGTTCGCCGCGGCGCACCCGCTCGCCCACCTTGCGCAGCAGGTCGATGCCGGCGCCCTTGTCGGTGGGCGCGCCGGCCAGCCGCGCGATGCGGGCGAGGCGGTAGCAGTCGAGCGACGACACCACCCCGTCGGCGGGCGACGCGACCTCCGCAACCAGGGAGCCCAGCATCGCCACCGCGGGCGGCGGACCCTGCAGGGCGATGATGCGCTCCATGGCGGCGAGCGCGGCGCCGGATTCCAGCAGGTCGCGCGCCCGGCGGTTGCCGCTGCCGCCGCGGACGGCGGGGTCGAATTCCAGGATGCGGCCGGCCAGCAGCAGGGCGCGCTCCTTCAGGTCGGCGGGGGCGGCCGTGTCGTTGCGCAGCACGGCCATCACGTCGCGCGCCTCCAGCACCGGGCCGATGCCGCGCCCGACCGGCTGCGAGCCGTCGGTGGTCGCCACCTCCAGCGTCAGGCCGAGGCTGTCGCCGACATGCTCGAACAGCTTGCGCAGGCGCACCGCCTCGCCGGGGGTGCGGATCTTGGCGCTGGGGCCGACGGGGATGTCGATCAGCAGATGGGTGGATCCCGCCGCCACCTTCTTCGACAGGATGGAGGCGACCAGCTGCTCGCGGGTGTCGATGGCGAGCGGGCGCTCGACCGAGATCAGGATGTCGTCGGCCGGCGACAGCCGGACATGGCCGCCCCAGACCAGGCAGCCCTTGGCCTCGCGCACCAGGGTCTGCATGCGCTCCATCGGAACGTCGACATTCGCCAGCACCTCCATGGTGTCGGCGGTGCCGGCGGGCGAGGTGATGGCGCGCGACGAGGTCTTCGGTATCGGCAGGCCATGGGCGGCGACGATCGGCACCACGATCATCGAGGTGCGGTTGCCGGGAATGCCGCCGATGCAGTGCTTGTCGGCGATTGTGCCCAAATCCTGCCAGTGCAGCCGGGTGCCGGCGGCGATCATGGCGCGGGTCAGGCCCAGCACCTCCGCCGTCGTCATGAAGCTGGCGCAGGCGATCAGGAAGGCGGCGATCTCGATCTTGGAATAGCGCTGGTCGGTGATGTCGCGGATGATCGCGGCCAGCTGCGCGTCGGTCAGGGCGGCGCCGCCGACCTTGGCGCGTACCAGTTCGAAGCTCTCGGGCGGAGTGGGGGGCACGAGATGGACGGCGGAGCCCTCGGCCAGTCCCAGCTGGCGGAAGGCGGGATCGGACAGGCCGATCTCGTCGGGGCCGACGATGGCGGGGTCGTCGACGATGTTCAGCACCGCCAGCAGGGAACGGCCGTCGTTCCGCACCTCCACCCGGCCCAGACCGAGGAAATCCTCGACATGGTACCGGGCGCAGCGCCGGTTGAGGAAGGCGACGTTCTCCCGGACGGTGTCTATCGCCAGATGTCGAAGCGTCAGCATGGGAACAGTCTACGACAGACCGCGCCAAATAGAGACGCCCAGCCCGCGCGTCAGCCATACGGGACTTACGCGCGCGCCATTTGATCCGGATCATTGGCAAAACGGAGGAGCCGTGTTCAGGAGATGCGCAGTGACACTGCTGCTGCACCACACCGGCCGCCCCGCATTTATTCCCGCCGGCCCATCAGCCCTTCCAGCTTGGCGAAATCCACATATTGCGCCGGCCGGTCCTTCAACAGGTCCGGCGCGGCCTGGGCATTCTCGCGTGCGCATTCGGCGACATAGCGGGCCAAGAGGTCGCGCATGACCTCGGCCAAAGGCGTCTGCCGCTGGCGTGCGTAATTCTTGGCGACATCTTTGATTCGGCGATCAACGCGCAAAGAGATCGTCGCCTTCTTTGGATGAAACGGATCTCCGATCATGACGATCCTCCACCAATCTTGCCGATCCTCGTTATTTGGATATGCCGGATCGGCGGTGGATACAAGGATCGTCGGGAAGACGGGCGATAAAACTTGGGGATGATAACTTGTGAATTTGTGTGGATAAAATTTCTGCCGGTTTTCTTCTCCACAGAATCTGTGGATAGATGTGTGCGCAATCCCCGAACAGAATCATCCACATCCTTCCGGCCGGCCTGTCCGGCCTGTGGATGACTGGGTTTGCTTATTTTTTGGGCATACCTGGCATGCCGGGGGAACCCGGACCGCCGACCAGCCGCAGGCGCCCGGCGGGGGACAGGTCGGGCAGGATGGACAGGACGGTTTCCTCCGTCAGTTCGCCCATCTGGCGGCGCTTGGCGCGGGCCGCTTCGGTCGCGACGCGCAGGGAGCCGTAGTCGACGGGATCGGCCTGCAGCAGGGCGCGCACCCGCTGTCCGGCCTCGTGATACTCGCGGGTCAGCGTGTCATAACGCGGGCGCAGCGGCTCGAAGGCGGCACGCAGGCGCCGCGCGTCGGCATCGGTGAGGTCGGCCGCCATCCGCTCGACGAAGCGGTCGGGCATCGGTTGGTGAGGGGGCGGGGGAGGATGGCGGAAGGTCGCGACCAACATCGCGCCGAAGAACAGGTTCAGCGCCAGCGAGGCCAGCGCCAGCGTGCGCAGGCTTGGCCGCCGCAGGATTTGACGGGGCGCGGCGAGACCGCTCATCGGGACTCTCCGTCGAACAGCGTGACGACGTCATCGTGCAGCAGGGCCAGTTCCTGGCCGCGCGGTGCCTGGACGGCGGGCGCCGGCAGCGTCCCGGCGAGCCAGCCGCCGGTGAGCCAGCCCAGCGCCAGCAGGGCGGCGCAGAAGCCCGCCACCGTCCGCCGCGGCATCCGCCCCAGCAACAGCAGCGCCAGCCCGTCCTGCGGCACGGCGCGGGCGGCGGCACCGACCGTCGCAAGCAGGCGGCCGATGCGGGCATCCTCCACCGCCGGCGGGCTGCCGGCCAGCAGCCGGTCGAAGGCGAGGGCCTCGTCCGCCGCCGCCCGCAGTGCAGGCGAACGGGCAAGCGCGGCCTCGGCCCCGGCACGCAGCTCGGGCGGCCAGCGTTCCGTGGAGGCGCCGTACTCGTCCAGGTGGCGGAGGAACTGGTCGTCGGTCATTGGTTCCTCCTTCATGGACCGTCTCCGGCGGAGAGCGCGGTCTTCAGCGCGGAGCGGGCGCGGGCGAGCAGCGAGGCGAAGGCGGTCTCACCCATGCTCAGCACATCGGCGGCCTGCCGCAGGCTGAGCCCCTCCTGATGGAACAGCACCACCGCGGCGCGCTGGCGGTCCGGCAATGCTGCCAGCGCCCGGTTGACGCGCTCCGCCGTCTGGCGCTCGGCGATGCGGTCGACAGCGTCGGGGCTCTCGTCGGGCGGATCGCCGGCCTCCTCCAGCGGCGACCAGCCGGGACGGCGGCCGCGGTCGATGGCGAGGTTCATGACGATGCGGTAGAGCCAGGTGGTGAAGGCGGCGCGCCCGCCGTCCCAGCGCCCGGCATGCTGCCAGACCCGCAGGAAGGCCTCCTGCGCGATCTCGTCGGCATCGGACGGGTTGCCGGTCATCCGCTGGGCGAGCGCCACGGCGCGGCGCATGTGGCGGGCGGCCAGCCGGTCGAACGCCGCGGCATCGCCGCCGGCCACGCGGGCCATCAACTCGTCGTCCGTGCCGCTGGCCTCGATCACCGGGGGTCCGCTCATGCCGTGGGCGAGAACTATGCCCAAGAGCGCAAGGGGGTGCCAGCGTGGAGAAATCCCCTTCTCCCCCCTGGGGAGAAGGTTGGGATGAGGGGGTTCGGCGCAGCCGAAGAAATCCATGAAGCGGATCCCCCTCACCCTAACCCTCTCCCCGAGGGGGAGAGGGGATCTTGTCCAGTGGAGCAGGATCAGGGCACCCATCCGCCGCCCCCCTATTCCGCCGGGGCGGCGATGGCGGCGCGCCGCCGCCGCCGCATCGCCAGCCGTTCCAGCGTCAGATAGACCACCGGCGTGGTGTAGAGCGTCAGCATCTGGCTCACCAGCAGGCCGCCGATGATGGCGACGCCCAGCGGGCGGCGGATCTCGCCGCCGGTCCCGTAGTCGAAGGCGAGCGGAACCGCGCCCAGCAGCGCCGCCATCGTCGTCATCATGATCGGGCGGAAGCGGACCAGGCCGGCCTCGCGGATCGCCTCCAAAGGCGACAGGCCGCGCTCCCGCTCCGCCTCCAGGGCGAAGTCGATCATCATGATGGCGTTCTTCTTGACGATGCCGATCAGCAGGATGATGCCGATCAAGGCCACGATCGACAGGTCGTAGCCGGTCAGGATCAGCGCGATCAGCGCCCCCAGCCCGGCCGAGGGCAGGGTGGACAGGATGGTCAGCGGGTGGATCAGGCTTTCGTACAGCACGCCCAGCACGATGTAGATGGTGATCAGCGCCGCCAGGATCAGCAGCGGCTGGCTGGACGAGGATTGCTGGAAGGCGCGCGCGTCGCCCTGGAAGCCGGCGCGGATGCCGGCCGGCATGCCGATGTCCTCCGCCGCGCGCTGGATCACCTCGGTCGCCTGGGACAGCGAGACGCCGGGCGCGAGGTCGAAGGTCAGGTTGGCGACCGGGAAGCCGCTCTGGTGCTGGATGCTGGACGCCTGGTTGCCGATGACGACGCGCGACACCGCCGACAGCGGCACCATGCCGTCGCGGCCCGGCACATGGATGCGCTTCAGGTCGTCGGGGCCGAGCGCCTCGCGCGGATCGACCTCCAGCACCACCTTGTGCTGGTTCTGTGCCAGATACATGGTGGAGACTTGCCGCTGGCCGAAGGCGTCGTACAGCGTCGCCTCCAGCGCGCTCAAGGACACGCCGAGGCGCGAGGCGGCGTCGCGGTCGACGATCACGTTGGCCTGGATGCCGCCGTTCTGGCGGTCGTTGGCGACGTCCACCAGCTCCGGCAGGGTGCGCATCTTCTCCACCAGCTTGGGCGCCCATTCGTTGAGCGCGCCGATGTCGGGATCCTGCAGGCTGTAGCGGTATTGGCTGCGGCCCTGGAAGCC
Source organism: Azospirillum largimobile (assembly GCF_977007025.2). Classification (NCBI taxonomy): domain Bacteria; kingdom Pseudomonadati; phylum Pseudomonadota; class Alphaproteobacteria; order Rhodospirillales; family Azospirillaceae; genus Azospirillum; species Azospirillum largimobile. The sequence continues at coordinate 543,492 of NZ_CDRMUA020000005.1, read as the reverse complement.
GCCGACGCGGATGTCCTGCACCGGCATCAGGAACAGCTGCACCCCCGGCACCCGGCCGGCGCGCATGCGCAGCCGCTGGGTGACGGTCGCCAGATCCTCGCGCTCCGTCTTCGGCTTCAGCGCGATGTAGATCTGGCCGGAATAGCTGCCGCCCGGCCCGCCGCCGCCGATGGTGCCGCCGACGCTGGCGACCGCCGGGTCGCCGGCCACCGCCTCCTGCAAGGCGCGCTGGCGCGTGACCATGGCGGTGAAGGAGATGTCCGGCGGCGGGTCGCTGAAGCCCATCAGCAGCCCGGTGTCCTGCTGCGGCACGAAGCCCTTCGGCACCTGCCCGTAGAGCCAGACGCTGACGCCGATGATGGCGAAGGTCGCCGCCAGCATGGTGCGGCGATGGGCCAGCACCCAGTCCAGCCCGTCGGCATAGAGCCCGAACAGCCGGTCACCGATCCAGGCAAGAGCGCGGGCGAGCCGGCCAGGGGGCTTGCGCTCCGACTCCGGCTGCAGCAGGTGGGCGCACATCATCGGGGTCAGGGTCAGCGACACCACCGCGGACACGGCGATGGCGACCGACAGCACCACGGCGAATTCGCGGAACAGCCGGCCCTGGATGCCGCCCATGAACAGGATGGGGATGAAGACGGCGACCAGCGACAGGCTGATCGACACCACGGTGAAGGCGACCTGCCGGGCGCCCTTCACCGCCGCCTCCAGCGGCTTGGCGCCCTTCTCGATGTGGCGGACGATGTTCTCGATGACGACGATGGCGTCGTCCACCACGAAGCCGACCGAGATGGTCAGCGCCATCAGCGAGAAATTGTCCAGGCTGTAGCCGACGATCCACATCACGCCGAAGGTGCCGGCCAGCGACAGCGGCACCGACGCCGCCGGGATGACCGTGGCCCACAGGCGGCGCAGGAACAGCGCCATCACCATCACCACCAGCGCCACGGTGATCGCCAGCGTCTTCTGCACGTCGTCGATGGAGGCGCGGATGGTCGGCGTGCGGTCGGTGCGCACCGAAAGCTGCACCCCCGGCGGCATCCAGCCGCGCAGGGTCGGCAATTCGGCGTTCACCCGGTCCACCGTCTCCACCACGTTGGAGCCCGGCTGTTTCTGGATGTTGATCAGCACCGCGCGCTGGCCGTCCTGCCAGGCGGCGGTGCGGCTGTTCTCCGGCGCCTCGATCACCTCGGCGACGTCGCCGAGACGGATGGTGGCGCCGTTCTTCTCGGTCACGATCAGCCGGCGGTAGGCGTCCGCGCCGAACAGCTGGTCGCTGGCCCCGATCGACCAGGATTCATGGCGGCCGTCGAAGCTGCCCTTGGGACCGTTGGCGTTGGCGCGCGAGATGGCGCTGCGGATCGTCTCCAGGCTGACGCCCATGTTGGCCGCGGCGGCGGCGTTGACCCGCACGCGCACCGCCGTCTTCTCCGCCCCGTTGATGGAGACCTGGGCCACCCCCTCGATCTGGCTCAGCCGCTGGCCGATCACGCTGTCGGCCAGATTGTACAGCTCCGACGGCGCGAGCGTGGTGGAGGTCATGGCCAGCGTCATCACCGGCGCGTCGGCCGGGTTGATGCGCCGCATCTTCGGCGGGCTGGGCAGGTCGGCCGGCAGGTCGCCGCCGGCGGCGTTGATGGCCGCCTGCACGTCGCGTGACGCCGCCTCCACCTCGCGGTCCAGGTCGAACTGCACGACGACGGAGGTGCTGCCGAGCCTGCTGTTCGACGTCATCTCCGTGATGCCGGCGATGCGCGACAGCCGCCGTTCCAGCGGGGTGGCGACGGAGGCCGCCATCGTCTCCGGGCTGGCGCCGGGAAGCGACGCGGTGACGACGATGGTCGGGAATTCCACCTGCGGCAGCGGCGCCACCGGCAGGAAGCGGTAGGCGACCATGCCGAGGATCATCAGCCCGACCATCAGCAGCGAGGTGCCGACCGGCCGTGCGATGAAGGGGGCGGAGAGCGACAGCTTGGACGAAGAGTTTGCGGGGGATGCCATGGGCGGTCTACTCCGCCGCCGCACGGCCGGGCGCCCGGTCGTTGCCCGGCAGCGCCGCCGCCTTGGACCCCGGCCGCAGCCAGCGCCGCAGGCGGGTGCCCAGCCGGTCCATGTAGAGATAGACCACCGGCGTGGTGTAGAGCGTCAGCACCTGGCTCAGCACCAGCCCGCCGACGATGGCGATGCCCATCGGCTTGCGCAGTTCCGATCCGGTGCCGTTCTCCAGCGCCAGCGGCAGGGCGCCCAGCAGCGCCGCCATCGTCGTCATCATGATCGGCCGGAAGCGCAGGAGGGAGGCCTCGTAGATCGAGCGCTCCGGCGCCATGCCCTGGTGGCGTTCGGCCTCCAGCGCGAAGTCGATCATCATGATGGCGTTCTTCTTGACGATGCCGATCAGCAGAACGATGCCGACCAGCGCGATCAGCGACAGGTCGTGGCCGGTCGCCATCAGCGCCAGGAGCGCGCCGATACCCGCCGACGGCAGGGTCGACAGGATGGTGACGGGGTGGATCGTGCTCTCGTACAGGATGCCCAGCACGATGTAGACCGCGACCACCGCCGCCAGGATCAGCCAGGGCTGGGTTTCCAGCGACGTGCGGAACTCCGCCGCGGTGCCGGCGAACCGCGCCGTCGCGGTGTCGGGCATGCCGATGCTTTCCCGCGCCTCCTGGATCGCCGCCACCGCGGCACCCAGCGAGACGCCGGGCGCCACGTTGAAGGACAGGGTGACGGACGGGAACTGTCCCTGGTGGGTGATGACCAGGGGAGCGGTCTTGCGCTCCGCCGACACCACCGCGCCCAAGGGCACCACGCCTCCGTTGCCGGACTTCACATAGATCTTGGACAGCGACGCCGGATCCATCTGGAAGGACGGCTCCACCTCCAGGATCACGCGGTACTGGTTGGTCTGGGTGTATATGGTGGAGACCTGCCGCTGGCCGAAGGCGTCGTACAGCGTGTCGTCGATGGCCTGCGGCAGCACATTCAGGCGGCTGGCGGCATCGCGGTCGATGGTCAGGTAGACCTGCAGCCCGTCCGGCTGCTGGTCGGTCGCCACGTCGGTCAGCTCCGGCCTTGCGCGCAGCGCGTCCAGCAGGCGCGGGGTCCAGTTCTCCAGCTCCCGCGGGTCGGCGTCCTGCAGGACATACTGGTACTGGGTGCGGCTGACGCGGCTGTCGATCTGCACGTCCTGCACCGCCTGCATGAACAGCGAGACGCCCTTCAGGCCGGAGGTCGCCGCGCGCAGGCGGGCGATGATCTCCTCGGCCGAGGAGGTCCGTTCGTCGCGCGGCTTCAGCGCGATGGTCAGGCTGCCGGTGTTGGTGGTGGCGTTGACCGTGCCGGTGCCGACGAAGCTCGCCACCCCGGACACGTCGGGATCGCGGCGCACGATGTCGGCGACCTCGCGCTGGCGCTCCGCCATCGCCTTGACCGAGATGGAGGGGGCGGCGTCGGTGACGCCGATGATGACGCCGGTGTCCTGCTGCGGCAGGAAGCCCTTGGGCACCACGGTATAGAGGTAGAGCGTGGCGGCCAGCGTCGCGATGGTGAAGATCAGGGTCGCCGGCTGGTGGCGCAGCACGACGCGCAGCGAGGCGGCGTAGCCGTTCAGCAGCGCGTCGAAACCGCGCTCGGTCCAGCGGAAGAAGGCGTTGGGCTTGCTGTCCGTCTCGGGCTTCAGCAGGCGGGCGCACATCATCGGCGTCAGCGTCAGCGAGATCACCGCCGACACGAGCACGGCGATGGACAGCGTGATGGCGAACTCGCGGAACAGCCGGCCGACCACGCCGCCCATGAACAGCAGCGGGATGAACACCGCGATCAAGGACAGGGTCAGGGACACGACTGTGAAGCCGATCTGGCGGGCGCCTTTGAGGGCCGCCGGCAGCGGTTTCTCGCCCTTCTCGATGTAGCGGACGATGTTCTCGATCATCACGATGGCGTCGTCGACGACGAAGCCGGACGCGATGGTCAGCGCCATCAGCGACAGGTTGTCCAGGCTGAAGCCGCACAGCGCCATGATGCCGAAGGTGCCGATCAGCGACAGCGGCAGCGCCGCCGCCGGGATCACCGTCGCCCACGCCTTGCGCAGGAACAGGAAGATCACCATCACCACCAGCCCGGCGGTCAGCACCAGCGTCTTCTGCACGTCGACCACCGAGGCGCGGATGGTCTCCGTCCGGTCGGTCAGCACCGCCATGTGGATCTGCGGCGGCAGCGTGGCCTGGAGCGACGGCAGCAGGGCGCGGATGCGGTCCACCGTCTCGATGATGTTGGCGCCGGGCTGGCGCAGCACGTTCAGCAGCACCGCCGGCTTGCCGTCATGCCAGGCCGCCAGCCGGGTGTTCTCCACCGAATCGACCACGGTGCCGATGTCGGACAGCCGCACCGGGCCGCCGTTCTTGTAGGTGACGATGATCGGGCGGTAGGCGGCGGCGGTCTCGATCTGGTCGTTGACGCCGATCGACCAGGACTGGCGTGGGCCGTCGAAGCTGCCCTTGGGCGCGTTGACGTTGGCCTGGGTGATGGTGGTCCGCACATCCTCCAGCGTCAGCCCGAGACCTGCGACGGCGGCGGGGTTGACCTGCACGCGCACTGCGGGGCGCAAGCCCCCCTCGATCCCGACATAGCCGACGCCCTCGACCTGGGACAGCTTCTGCGCCAGCAGCGTGTCGGCGGCGTCGCTGACGGTTTCAAGCCGCAGGGACTCCGAACTCAGCGCCAGCACCATGACCGGCGTGTCGGCCGGGTTGACCTTGTCGTAGACCGGCGGATTCGGCAGGCCCTTGGGCAGCGTGCCCGACGCGGCGCTGATCGCCGACTGCACGTCCTGCGAGGCGGCGTCGATGTCGCGGGACAGGTCGAACTGCAGGGTGATGACCGACAGCCCGAAGGAACTGGTCGAGATCATCGAGGAGATGCCGGCGATCTGCCCGAGCTGGCGTTCCAGGGGTGCGGTGACGGAGGACGCCATCACGTCGGGGGCCGCCCCCGGCAGCTGGGTGGTGACGCGCACCGTCGGGAAATCCACCGTCGGCAGCGAGGAGATCGGCAGCGCGCCGTAGCCCAGCAGGCCGAGCAGCACGACCGCCAGCATCAGCAGCCCGGTGGCGACCGGCCGCAGGATGAAGGGGGCGGAGATGTTCATGAGGGCTGCCGCCCCTCACGCTGGCCGGGCTGGCCGGGAGGGGGAGTGGCGCCGTTGTTCTCGCGCTGCTGCTGGCGCTCGCGCCGCCGCTCCTCGCGCGCGGCCGGATCGGGCGCGGTGCCGGCGGGCGGAGCCATGGCGGGGGCATTCGCGGCGGGAGCGGTGCCGACGGGGGCGGCCCCAACCGGTGCGGCGGACGCGATGGGTTCGACGATGCGGATCTTGGAGCCGGGCTGCAGGCGGTACTGGCCGTCCACCACCACGCGCTCGCCAGGGGTCAGGCCCTCGTCGATGATCGCCTTGTTCTCCTCCTGGCGGGCGACCTTGATCGGGCGCTGCTCCACCGTCAGGTCGTCCTTGATGACGTAGGCGTAGGTGCCCTGCGGCCCGCGCTGGACCACGGTCGAAGGCACGGTGGTGGCGTCGCGACGGATTGTGGACAGCAGGCGGACATTGACGAACTGGCCGGGCCACAGCTTCTGCGGGTCGTTTGGCATCTGCGCCTTCAGGCGGATGGTGCCGGTGCCGCTGTCGATCAGGTTGTCCACCACGGCCAGCGAGCCGGTGTCGAGCACGCGCCGGCCCTCGCGGTCCTGCACCTCCACCTTGACGGGACCCTGCGCCTGGGCGGCCAGCACGGCGGGAAGCTGCTTTTCCGGCAGGGTGAAGAGCACGGCGATGGGCTGGATCTGGGTGATGGTGGCGATGCCGCTCTGGTCGCTGGCCCGCACCACATTGCCCTGGTCGACGTTGCGCAGGCCGATGCGGCCGCTGATCGGAGCGGTGACGGTGGTGTAGTTCAGCTGGACCCGCACCGCCTCGATCGCCGCCTCGTCGGCGCGGATCTGCGCCTCGTACTGGGCGACCAGCGCGCGCTGGGTGTCGACCGTCTGGCGCGACGCGAACTCCTTCAGGTTCATGTTGCGCTCCAGGTCGCGGCGGGCGTTCGCGAGCTGCGCCTCGTCCTGCGCCTTCTTCGCCTCGGCCTGGGCCAGCTGGGCCTGCAGCGCGCGGGAATCGATGGTCGCCAGCAGGTCGCCGGCCTTCACCAGCTGCCCTTCCTGCAGCGAGACGCGCTGCAGCTCGCCGTCGACGCGGGCGCGCACGGTGACGGTGTTGAAGGCTTGGATCGTGCCGATGCCGTCGAACCAGATCGGCACATCCTCGCGCGCCACCGTGCCGGCCTGCACCGCCACCACGGCGCTGCGGGCGCCGCCCCCGGGGCCGGAAGGTGGGCCGGGAGGGGCGCCGGCACCGGCGGATTGCGGCGCGGCAGGAGGCGTCAGCTTCTGCTGAACCGCGTAACCGATGCCGCCGACCAGACCGGCAAGAACCACACCGGTGACCACCGGCTTCCAACGAATCGTCATGACTGTCCCGACGCTTTTCAGGACGGCCGCAGGGCCGCCCCGGTCTTTTCGTGTGCCTTTGATACGAGGCGGCAGGGTGAATTCGTCGAGACCGATCGAAAAAAATGTCCGGCGTCCGGCGGGATGGTTCGTCTTGACCCTCGGCCGAGCCTTGGTCATTATGATGCATCATACAGAGAACGTCGAAGGATGGGTGAGCGGGCAGACGATGAGCGGATTCGATCTTACCCTTCTCGAACATGACAATCTCGGCGGCACGATCTATCAGAAGCTGTGCGAGGCGCTGATGAAGGGGGCGTTCAAGCCGAACGACCGTCTGAAGATCCGCGATCTGGCCGAACGGCTGGGGACGAGCGTCACGCCGGTGCGCGACGCCATCCTGCGGCTGGTGCAGGATCAGGCGCTGGTGCTGCGCTCACCGCGCGACATCCGCGTTCCGATGCTGACCCGCGCCGCCTATTTGGAGATCCGCGACATCCGCGTCAGCCTGGAGGGGATGGCCGCCGCCCGCGCCGCCGGGAAGGCAACCGCCGCCCAGATCGCCGCCCTGGAAAGCCTGCTGGCGCGCAACGAGGACGCGATGGCCGCCGGCAACACCGCGCTGGCCACCGAACTCAACCAGATCTTCCACTTCACGCTGGCGGAGATCGCGGACATGCCGGTGCTCGGCGACATCCTGCGGCGTTTGTGGCTGCAGATGGGACCGCTGATCGCCGACGTCTATGGCGGGGCGGGGCGCACGATGATCGACCATCACTACCCGCTGATGGACGCCATCCGCCGTCACGACGGCCCGGCCGCCGCCATCGCCATCCAGGCCGACATCCTGCTGGCCAGCGGTCCGATCCTGGAGCGGATCGACGCCGAGATCCCGGCCCCCGCCCCGACTCCAGCCCCGGCCGCGCTCGTCTCCTGATCCGGCCGCCAGCCCCCAGTTTCCGAGTTCCGGTCCATCCATGAAGATGATGCATCAAACATTGAATGCCTCGAACCACAAGGAGACATCGGCCATGACACCCGGTGACGTTCTGACCACCGCCGCGCCGCCGATCTCCCCCGACGAGGCGGGCGCCATGATGCAGCGGTGCTTCGGGGTGACCGGCACCGTCCGGACCCTGAGCAGCGAGCGCGACCGCAACTTCCACATCGCCGCCGCCGGAGGGCAGGGCTATGTGCTGAAGTTCACCAATCCGGCGGAACCGCAGCTCGTCACCAGCTTCCAGACCGGGGCGATGCAGCATGTCGCCGCGCGCGACCCGTCCCTGCCGGTGCCGCGGGTGGTGCCGACCCTGGACGGGGACTCCCAGGCGACGGTCCGCATCGATGGACAGGCCATGGTCCTGCGGCTGCTGACCTATCTGGAGGGCACGCCACTCCATGCGGCGCCGGCCTCACCGGGGCAGATGCGGGCGCTGGGGGCGACGCTGGCCCGGCTGGATCTGGCGCTGGCCGATTACGAGCATGCCGGCTCGGAGCGCGATCTGCTGTGGGACATCACGCGCACCGCCGGCGTGGCCGACCGGCTGCATTATCTGCCCGACGGCCCGCGCCGCCGGATGGTGGAGCGCTTCGTCGCCCGCTTCGCCGGGCAGGTGGCGCCGCGGCTGCCCGCCCTGCGGCATCAGGTGATCCACAACGACCTGAACCCGCACAACGCGGTGGTCGATCCGGTCGGGCACGAGGCGGTCACCGGGATCATCGATTTCGGCGACGCGCTGAAGGCGCCGCTGGTCAATGATCTGGCGACGGCGCTGGCCTACCACGTCACCAGCGGCGAGACGCCTTTCGGCTCCCTGGTCGAGATGACCCGCGCCTACACCGCCGTGCTGCCGCTGACGCCGGAAGAGGTAGACCTGCTGCCCGATCTGGTGGCGGCCCGGCTGGCGCTGACCATCGGCATCACCGGCTGGAGGGCGGCCGAATATCCGGACAACGCCCCCTACATCCTGCGGAATTCCGAACGCGCCTATGCCGGCCTGGAAAAGCTGACCGGCGACGAGGCCGCCACCGCGCACCGCCTGCTCCATCTCGCCTGCCAGAGAGTGTGACCCGTCATGACCATGATCAACGCCTACGCGCCCGACTCCGCCGGATCCCTGCCGGAGCGCGAGCGCGCCCTGATCGCCCGCCGCGAGACGCTGCTCGGCCCGGCCTACCGGCTGTTCTACGCCGACCCGATCCATGTGGTGCGGGGGGAGGGCTCCTACCTCTATGACGCGGACGGCAACCGCTATCTGGACGCCTACAACAACGTCGCCTCGGTCGGGCATTGCCGGCCGGAGGTGGTGGAGGCGATGGCGAAGCAGGCGGCCGTGCTGAACACCCACACGCGCTATCTGACCGACGGCATCCTCGACTTCGCCGAAGCCTTCCTGGCGGAGTTCCCGACGCCGCTGTCGCACCTGATGCTGACCTGCACCGGCAGCGAGGCCAACGATCTGGCCCTGCGCGTCGCCCGCGTCCACACCGGCGGAACCGGCGTCGTCATCGCCCACAACGCCTATCACGGCGTCACCTCGGCGCTGGCGGAGATGTCGCCTTCGCTGGGGGCCGCGGTGAAGCTGGGCGACCATGTCCGCGTGGTGCCGGCGCCCGACGGCTACCGCATCCCGGAATCGGAGGTCAGCGCCGCCTTCGCCCGCTCGGTGGAGGCGGCCATCGCCGACCTGCGCGAGAAGGGGATCGCCCCGGCGGCGCTGCTGGTCGACACCATCTTCTCCAGCAGCGGCGTCTTCACCGATCCGGCCGGCTTCCTCGCCCCGGCGGTGGAGGCGATGCGCAAGGCCGGCGGCCTCTTCATCGCCGACGAGGTGCAGCCCGGCTTCGGCAGGCTCGGCACCCACATGTGGGGCTTCGCCCGCCACGGGCTGGTGCCCGACATCGTGACGGTCGGCAAGCCGATGGGCAACGGCCACCCGGTGGCGGGGGCCATCTTCCGGCCGGAGGTGATCGAGGCGTTCGGCAAGAGCCAGCGCTATTTCAACACCTTCGGCGGCAACCCGGTGTCCTGCGCGGTGGCGCTGGCCGTGCTGCGTGTCATCAAGACGGACCGGCTGCAGGAGAATGCCCTGGCCGTCGGCACCGAGATGATCGACGGCCTGCGCGCGCTCGCCGCCAAGCACGACCTGATCGGCGACGTGCGCGGCAGCGGCCTGTTCATCGGCGTCGAGATGGTGCGCGACCGCAAGCTGAAGACGCCGGCGCCGGAGGAGACGGCCCGCGTGGTGAACGACATGCGCCGGCGCCGGGTGCTGATCAGCGCCACCGGGCAGGAAGGGCACATCCTGAAGATCCGTCCGCCGCTGGTGTTCTCCTCCGACGATGCCAAGCTGTTCCTCGCCACGCTGGACGAGGTGCTGACGGCGCTGTGACGCGACCTTGGCGACGGGACCGGAAGGGGTCCCGTCAGCCGACCAGCCCGGCCGCCAGATTGACGCCCAGCGCCAGCACCGCCGTGTTGAACAGGAAGGACAGCGCGCCGTGCATCAGCACCAGCCGGCGCATGCCGGCGCTGCGGGTGGTGACGTCGGAGACCTGCGCCGTCATGCCGATGGTGAAGCTGAAATACAGGAATTCCAGATAGTCGGGAGCGTCGTTGCCGGGAAAGTCCAGCGACCGCTCCCCCTTCGCCTCCCCCGTCGCCTCCCCCTGCGGTCCGCCGTTCAGCCAATAGTCGTGGGCGTAGTGCTGGGCGAAGAAGACGTGCAGGAAGCCCCAGGACAGCAGGACCGTCACAGCAGCCAGCCCCGCCGACAGCCCTTCATGGGGGGAGCCCTTGGCCGACACCAGCTCCACCACGATGGCGGCCAGCGCTATGAGCGAGGCCAGAACCGACCCGATCAGCACGCCCCATTTGCCGGGGTCGAGCAAGCGCGCCCGGCGGCGAATCGATGCCACGGTCGCCCGACTCATCAGGAAACCCGCCATCAGGATGTAGACGGTGACGCCCAAATCCCAGCCGGTCAGCAGGGCGGTGGACGGACGGAACCACAGGGCCGCTGCGGCCCCGGAGGCGAGGGCCACAGCCAATGCGCTGGAAAGCGATGGGCGGTTGCGGAGATGGGTGAGGCTGCGGCGCATCGCGCCTCCGCTTGATCTTGGCCGGTGGACAGATCAGTTGGAGGCGGGATAGAGCGGAAGCAAGGTCTGCTGGCGGCGCTGGTAGCTGATCAGCTCCCAGGCGGTCAGCGGCTTTGTGCCCTGCGCCCGGCAGGCGTCTGCGACCTCGAACATCAGGGCCTGCTGGTGGAACAGGGTGGCGTAGGCGTCGGCCAGCCGGAAGTCCGGATCCCACATGTGGATGGCCTCGGCTCCTGCGCCGTTCACCTCGATGATGCGGAAATCCTCGCCCACCGCCAGCCGCTCCACCGAGGCGAAGCGCACGTCGAAACGGCCGAAATGGAAGCCCGGCATCTGGTCGGCGATCTCGTCGAAGCGCGCGGTCAGCGTCGCGGTGACATGGCCGCAGGCATCCTTGTAGAGCCCGCCGACCCGGCTGCTGCCGACCAGCGACAGCCGCACCGTCCGGCCCGCCGCCGGCACCTCGTCCAGCCGGTCGGCCAGCGCCTCGTGATGCAGGTCGGCCTTCCACGAGGCGCGCGGGTCGGCGGCGATCAGTTCCCGCAGGCTGGACCGGCCGTCGCCCACCACATGGGGGTAATAGCGGAAGGTCATGGAGAAGATGCGGCCGTGCCGCTCGCCCGGCTTGCGGACATAGAAGATGCCGGCCTCGCCCGCGTAATCCACATGCTCCTGCAGGATCACCCGCGCCTCGGCCGGGAAGCCGGCGAGATAGGCGCGCAGGTCGGCGGAATCGCGCACCAGCCGCACGCCGATGCCGCGCCAGCCGATGTCCGGCTTGGCGACCAGCGGGAAGGACAGGCCGGCGCCCGACGCCAGCATGTCGAGCGCCGCCGGGGTCAGCGATGGCCGGTTGACCAGCGCCACGGAGCACGCGGCCCACCGGCGCGCCGCCGGACCGATCAGGTCCATGCAGGCGATCTTCGATTCGCCCAGCAGCCCGCCGGCCTCGATCGACGGGTTGGCGGCGGTCGGCAGGCTGAGGCTGCGGTAGCGGATGCCCAGCGCGAACCACTGGACCACCAGCGGGATGTAGAACAGCAGGGGCGGGATGCGCTCCGCCCAGCCGATGGTGGGGGCGCCGGCCGGCACCACCGGCAGGCCGGGCAGGGCGATGTCGCGCGGGGTCGGATTGCAGTGCAGCGCGTCGCGCAGGCCGCGGGGCAGATGCGGCTCCGCCTTTGTCCGGATGCGGGCGCACAGGGCGCCGGCGACGGACCGGGCGCGCCGCGTGCGCAGAAGCACCAGCAGGGCCGCGCAGCCGATGCCGATCACCTGCACCTGGACCGCCGCCGCCTCAAGCGACGAGGTCATCAGCGTCAGCAGAAGCCCGACATGCACCCCCGCCGTCACCAGCGTGATGACGATGAAGCGCAGGAACGGCACCCGCATCACGCCGCAGGCGAAGTAGGTCGGGAACAGGACGCCGGGCACGATCCGGCAAGTCACCAGCGTCGGCAGCAGGTTCTTCTGCAATGCCGTACGGCAGCGCTCAAGCATCGGGCCCTCGGTCCGCCGCCGGATCCAACTGACGCGCAGGGACAACAGTCCGAGGACATAAATGAAAAGGTCGCCGATAACGATCCCGCACAGCAATGTGATGGCGGTCACGCCGATGCTGACGGTGCCGACGCTGACCAGGCTGGCCCCCACCGCAATTGCAACGTCTTCGTGCAGAAGCGTAAGCAAAGCAAGGCCCAGCAAAAGAGGGAAACCGGCAAGGGCGGTTATTGGTTGCAGTGCAGCAAACACGGGCGGGATGTCCAATGGATGGATGGCGGTCAGGGCGCCATCGGCAAAATTGCATAGGTAATCGTAAGCATCACGTTAAAACTTTTGTAGGACCGGTGGTGGTGCCGACTGTTTTTCTTAAGCCATATCGTATCGTTATGGCTAGGATAGAAAATATGTGTTTGCAGGTATGGCGCCGGCACGGCACAGTGCGGTTCAATCGATGACCGGCCAAATCGGCAACCGGCGGCGAACCGCCATACGACCTGACCAGGAGACGCACCGTGCAGAGCATCCAGTGGGACGACGCCTTCCTCCTTGAAGCCCAGCTGACCGAGGATGAGAAGCTGGTGCGCGACAGCGCCCGCGCCTACTGCCAGGACCGGCTGCAGCCCCGCGTCATCTCCGCCTTCCGCGAGGAGCGGTTCGACCGCGAGATCATGAGCGAGATGGGCGAGCTGGGCCTGCTGGGCCCGACCATCCCGGAGGAGTATGGCGGGCCGGGCGTTAGCCATGTCGCCTACGGTCTGGTCGCCCGCGAGGTGGAGCGGGTGGACAGCGGCTATCGCTCGGCGATGTCGGTGCAGTCCTCGCTGGTCATGCACCCGATCTACGCCTATGGCAGCGAGGAGCAGAAGAAGAAGTGGCTGCCGCGGCTGGCCACCGGCGAGCTGATCGGCTGCTTCGGCCTGACCGAGCCGGACCACGGTTCCGACCCCAACGGCATGAAGACCCGCGCCACCAAGGTCGACGGCGGCTATCTGCTGTCGGGCTCCAAGATGTGGATCACCAACTCCCCCATCGCCGACCTCGCCGTCGTCTGGGCGAAGTCGGACGCCCATGACAACAAGATCAAGGGCTTCGTGGTGGAGCGCGGGACCAAGGGCTTCTCGACCCCGAAGATCGAGGGCAAGCTGTCGCTGCGCGCCTCGGTCACCGGCGAGATCGTCCTGGACGAGGCCTTCGTCCCCGACGAGAACCTGCTGCCCAACGTGTCGGGCCTGGGCGGTCCGTTCGGCTGCCTGAACAAGGCGCGCTATGGCATCGCCTGGGGCGTGATGGGTGCGGCGGAGTTCTGCTGGCACGCCGCCCGCCAGTACACGCTGGACCGCAAGCAGTTCGGCCGTCCGCTGGCCCAGACCCAGCTGGTGCAGAAGAAGCTGGCTGACATGATGACGGAGATCACGCTGGGCCTGCAGGCTGCCTTGCGCGTCGGCCGCATGATGGACGACGGCAGCTGGTCGCCGGAGGCGATCTCGCTGATCAAGCGCAACAACTGCGGCAAGGCGCTCGACATTGCCCGCGTCGCCCGCGACATGCACGGCGGCAACGGCATCTCCGAGGAGTTCCAGGTCATCCGCCACATGGTGAACCTGGAGACGGTGAACACCTACGAAGGCACCCACGACGTCCACGCCCTGATCCTGGGCCGGGCGCAGACGGGCCTGCAGGCCTTCTCGTAAGGTCTTGAAAACACCCTCTCCCGCCCCGGGAGAGGGAGGGACCCGCCGCGGTGCGGCGGGAGGGTGAGGGGTGCTCCGAGGATCGGTGTGGTTGCGGATTGCTCGGAGCGATCCTGTCCTTTCCCGACCGGCAACGCCGGGTCTTCCCTCCTTCTCCCGGGGCGGGAGAGGGTAATCGCTTTTTCAGGGCGAGCGACGACGATCTGCTTCGGATGCCCTTCTCCCCTTGCGGGGCGGGATCGGCCAAACGCCAACGGCGTTTTGCCGACTCGCGGGTTGGGATGAGGGGGCGGTGGCCGCAGACCGTTGGAAATATTGAGTTTGCGCCCCCTCACCCCAACCCCTCTCCCGCGAGGGGAGAGGGGAGAGGGGCTTCAGGTCCCCGTCGCCTGCTGGCGCACCTCGGCCAGGAAGCGGTCGACTTCGGCCGCCAGCGCGCGGGTCTGGCCGGACAGGCCGCGGGCGGCGTCCTGCACGCCCAGCGCCGTGCTGCCGGCGCTCTCCGCCGTATGGGCGAGCGCGGCGATGGTCGCCGACACGTCCTGGGTGCCCAGCGCCGCCATCTCCACCGCCCGGGCGATCTCCCGCGTGGCGGCGTTCTGTTCCTGCACCGACTGGGTGATGGTGCCGGCGATACCGTCGATCTCGGTGATGGTGCTGCCGATGGCGCCGATGGCGTCGGCCGCCTCGCGGGTCACAGACTGCATGGCGTTGACCTGGGCGGCGATCTCGTCGGTGGCCTTGGCGGTCTGGTCGGCCAGCCCCTTCACCTCGGTCGCCACGACTGCAAAGCCTTTTCCGGCCTCTCCGGCACGCGCCGCCTCGATGGTGGCGTTGAGCGCCAGCAGGTTGGTCTGCTTGGCGATGGCGTGGATCAACCCGACCACCTGGCCGATGCGCTCGGCATTGGCGATCAGCCCCTGGACGGTGGCGTTGGTGCGGTCGGCGTGCGACACCGCCTCCCCGGCGATGCGGGCGGAATGGCCGACCTGCTCGGAAATGCCGCCGATGGAGCCGGCGAGTTCGGTCGCCGCCGCCGCGGCGGAGCGGACATTGGACTGGATGTCGTCGGATTCGCGGGCGACATTGCGGGTCTGGCTGGAGGCCTCGCCCACCACCACGGCCATGCGGTCGGCACTGTCGGCCATGCCGGACGCGGACTCGGCGATGCCCTCCACCAGACGCTTCACCGTGCCCTGGAATCGGTCGGCAAGGTCGAGCAGGGCTGCGCGCTTAGCCTCCTCCGCCCTGGCATCGGCTTCGGCTTGCACCGCGTGCATGCGGTCTATGGCGCGGGCGTTGTCGCGGAAGACGGTGACCGAGCCGGCCATGGCGCCGATCTCGTCGGAGCGGCCGGTACCGGGGACCTCCACCGCCGTGTCGCCGCCGGCGAGCGTCGCCATCGCCGCCGACATGGCGCGCAGCGGGCGGATGACGATCCGGCCGAGCAGGACGTTCAGCAGGGCGATCTGAACCACCAGCGCGATCAGGCAGATGGCGATCTGGTTGCGCATCTGGGTGGCGATGGCGTCGATCTGCTGGTCCAGGCTCCAGGCGATCTGCAGGGCGCCGACCAGCCGGTTGCTCTTGCCGGTCACCACCGGCACCGTCACCACGATGTGGCCCTTGGCCGAGCGTGTCTGCGCCCCCTTGCCGGCCAGCACCGCCTCGACCAGATCCTGGTCGGCCTTCAGGTCGTATTTGGCGAAACGCGGGTTGGAGAAGTCGGCGAGCGTGCCGGCGGCGGAGGCGGCGCGCAGCGAGGCCAGCTGCACCTCGCTGCTGTCGGCCAGCGGCATGAACTCCGTCTCGATGGAGGCGCCGTCGCCGGCGACGAAGCTGGTCTTGGTGGCGTTGGCCAGCATGTCCGTCTTCACGCGGGCGTCATGCGTCGCCAGCCGCACCGCGTCGTCATACTGCATCTTGGCCTGCAGCCCCATGATGACGATGAAGCCGCCGACGATGGCCGCGACGAAGGCCGCCGTCACCTTGCGCCCGATGCTCCAGAACCGCCGCGGCCGGGATGCGGCCGCCTTGTCCACTGCCATGCTCTTGCCCCTTCCCATGCCGCCTTCGCTCCTCTCCGACCGCCGCCCGCCAGGGTGAAGCACTGCACCGCCAGGGCACGACGACGCGCCGCCGGCAGGGCCGGCGCTCACTGTCGAAGCGTCAACGAATTGCAAAATTTAAATGGTATTGTAACAGGGCGCCGATGCGGGCGCCATGATGTTCTTCTCTGACTTTCGGAAGATTACGTCCTATACGGGCAATCCCAAAGTCGTGAGACGTCTCGGCCAAAAATAAGACGCCGCCGTCGCTTTGACGAAGCGGCGTCTTTCCATGCCGGGACTGTCGGTTGTCCGACCTGAGTTCTTTTTCCGGTCGCTCCTTGTCCTGGAGTGGGGCGGCTCTTTACAGGAACCGACTCACTCCAGGATTGGACGGCTTCAGCCGCGGGCCGGATTGCGCTCCCGCCAGGCGAAGGGGCCGGCAGTCTCGTAGAGCCACGGATACTGGTTGACCATGCGCCGGGCGATGGCGATGCGGTGGGCGGTCAGGGTGATCAGCCCGATCACCACCGTGTGGACGATGAAGCCCCACAGCGACAGCAACTGCTCGCCGAACAGGCCCCAGGCCAGGAAGCGGTCGCCCAGCCCCAGCAGGAGCGAGTAGGCCAGAACGCTCGACACCGGCTTCCACCCTTCGGCAAGCGTCTGGCCGGTCAGCACGCCGCAGCCGCCGAACACCAGAACCGTCAGGAACACGAACACCGGAACCGAAGAGCCAAGGATCGTTTCCATCTCAGTGGCCCCCTTCCAGATAAGCCGCGCGAACCTCCGGGTCGGCCAGAAGCTGCGCCCCCGTCCCCGTCATCGTGATCTTGCCCGTCACCATCACATAGGCCCGGTGCGCCAGCTTCAGCGCGTGGAACGCGTTCTGCTCCACCATGAACACCGTCATCTTCTGTTCCCGGTTGATCTCCTGGATCACCTGGAAGATCTGCTTCACGATCAGCGGCGCCAGACCAAGCGACGGCTCGTCCAGCAGCAGAAGACGCGGCTGGCTCATCAGCGCGCGGCCGATCGCCAGCATCTGCTGCTCGCCGCCCGACATCGTGCCGGCGCGCTGGTTGATGCGCTCCTTCAGCCGCGGGAACAGGGTCAGAACCCGCTCCAGTTCGCGCTCGAAGCTGCCGGGCTGGGCGACGATGGAGCCCATCTGCAGGTTCTCCAGCACCGTCATCCGCGGGAAGATGCGCCGCCCTTCCGGGCTTTGCGCGATGCCGCGCCGCACGATCTCGTGGGTGGGCAGGTCGGTGATGTCCTCGCCCTCGAAGAACACACGGCCCTGGCGCGCGCGGGGACTGCCGCAGATCGTCATCAGCAGCGTCGACTTGCCCGCCCCGTTGGCGCCGATCAGCGAAACGATCTCGCCGGCGCCGATCTCGATGTCGATGCCCTTCAGCGCCTCGATGGCGCCGTAGAAGGTGTGGACGCCCGATACCTTCAGCATGGCTCAGGCCCCCTTCTGCGCTTCTTGCGGCATGTTCAGGTCGGCGGCGATCTCCGGCGGCAGCGCCTCGTCCTCGTCCTCGCCCAGATAGGCGCGGATCACCGCCGGGTCGTTCTTCACATGCTCCGGATCGCCGTCGGAAATCTTCCGGCCATAGTCCAGCACCACCACATGGTCGGAAATGCGCATCACCACGCTCATGTCATGCTCGATCAGCAGCACGCCCGTGCGGTGACCCTGCGGGGTCTGGACGTCGCGGATGAAGGTCAGGATCTCGGCCAGCTCCGCCGACTCGCGCGGGTTCAGGCCGGCCGCCGGCTCGTCCAGGCACAGCAGCACCGGCTCCGTGCACATGGCGCGCGCGATCTCCAGGCGGCGCTGGGCGCCGTAGGGCAGGTTGCCGGCCTCCCAGTCGGCGAACTCGGTCAGCCGCACCCGCTCCAGCCAGTATTTCGCCAGTTCCACCGCCTCATGCTCGGCCTTGCGGTAGCTGGGGAAGCCCAGCAGCCCGCCGATGGCGAAGGTCGAGGCGCGCATCAGCTTGTTGTGCTGGGCGACGATCAGGTTCTCCAGGACGCTCATGCCGCTGAACAGCCGGATGTTCTGGAAGGTGCGCGCCACCCCGGCCAGCTGGGCGATGCGGTAGCCCGGCATCCGCTCCAGCAGGAACTCCTTGCCGGTGGGATGGCGCAGCGTCAGCCGCCCCACCGTGGGGGTGTAGAAGCCGGTGACGCAGTTGAACAGCGTCGTCTTGCCGGCGCCGTTCGGGCCGATCAGCGCGGTGATCTCGCCCGCCCGCGCCTCGAACGACACGTCGTTGTTCGCCACCAGGCCGCCGAAGCGCATGGTCAGGTGTTCGACGGTCAGCAGGGGCTTTTCACTCATGACGGCGCTCATTTCGCGGCTCCCGCCGGGATCGGCTTCTTGCCGCCATGCAGGAGGATGGTCGGGTCGCGGTGGGCCAGCAGGCCGCGCGGACGCCACAGCATGATCACCACCATGCCGGCGCCGAACGCCAGCATGCGGTAGTCGGCCAGTTCGCGGAACGCTTCCGGCAGGCCGATCACCAGCAGGGTGGCGACCACCACGCCGATCTGGCTGCCCATGCCGCCCAGCACCACGATGGCCAGGATGATCGCCGACTCGATGAAGGTGAAGCTCTCCGGGCTGATGAAGCCCTGGCGCGTGGCGAAGAAGGAGCCGGCGAAGCCGCCGAACATCGCCGCGATGGCGAAGGCCGCCAGCTTCATGTTGGTGCGGTTGATGCCCAGCGAGGCGCAGGCGATGTCGTCCTCGCGCAGCGCTTCCCACGCCCGGCCCAGCGGCAGCTTGCGCACCCGCAGCGTGAACAGGTTCACCACCAGCGCCAAGGCCAGGATGAGGTAGTAGAGGAAGATGATGCGGTGCAGCGGCGAGAACTCCAGCCCGAACATCTCGTGGAAGGCGGCCATGCCGTCGGCCGGGCTGCGCGAGAAGTCGGCGATGCCGAAGAAGCTCGGCCGCGGAATGCCGGAGATGCCGTTGGGACCGCCGGTGAACTGGTACCAGTTGACCAGGATGATGCGGATGATCTCGCCGAAGCCCAGCGTCACGATGGCGAAATAGTCGCCGCGCAGCCGCAGGACGGGAAAGCCCAGCAGCACGCCGGAGATGGCGGCGAGCACGCCCGCCAGCGGCAGGCAGACCCAGAAGCTGAGGCCGAAGTAATGCGCCAGCAGCGCGTAGCTATAGGCGCCCACCGCGTAGAAGGCGACATAGCCGAGATCGAGCAGGCCGGCCAGCCCGACGACGATGTTCAGGCCCCAGCCCAGCATGATGTAGGTCAGCAGCAGGATGCCGATGTCCAGGATCATGCGGTCGGCCAGCGGGGTCAGCGGCAGCACGGCGGCGAAGGCGACAGCGACCGGGCCGATGTAGCGGCTGGCGTGCTGCACCTTGGCGGCGATGCGGTCCATGCGCTTGTCGCGGTCGGCCTGGGACAGCTTGGAGCGGCCGGTGGCGACGGTCATGGCGGCACGGATGGCGATGACGCCGCCGCCCAGCACCAGCACCAGGCGCAGCACCTGGGTCGGCATCGGCAGCAGCAGCCCGACGCCGGCGCAGATCAGCGCCAGGATCAGCACCGGCAGCGCCATGCCCTGGCGGATCAGCCCAAGCCCGAGCCGGCCGAAGAAGACCAGCAGCAGCGAGGCGACGACCTCCTCCGGCCGGGCTTCGATGCCGAGCCCGGTGGGACGGTCCACCGTGCGCAATCCGACCAGCGGCACGGTCAGCAGCAATGCCACGAAGGCGGCGAGGCCGGCGTCCTTGACGGTGGCGGCCCAGTCGACGCCGCGGGCAGCGCCGCCCGCGGCGGACGAGACGGTGTTGGAGTGCATGGTCATGGCGCTTACACCTTCTCGATCTCGGGCCGGCCGAGCAGGCCGGTGGGCCGGAAGATCAGGACGAGGACGAGGATGGAGAAGGTTGCGACGTCCTTCCATTCGGAGCCGACATAGCCGGACCAGAAGGCCTCGATCAGGCCGATGACCACGCCGCCGAGCATGGCGCCGGGCAGCGAGCCGACGCCGCCGAGCACGGCCGCGGTGAAGCTTTTCACCCCGGCGAGGAAGCCGATGTAGAAGTCGATGACGCCGTAGATCAGCAGCACCATCATGCCGGCGACGGCGGCGAGCGCGGCGCCCATGACGAAGGTCAGCGAGATGACGCGGTCGACGTTGACGCCGAGCAGCCCCGCCATCTTCTTGTCCTGCTCGCAGGCGCGCTGGGCGCGTCCCAGCGAGGTGCGGTTGATCAGCATGGTGAAGCCGACCATGAGGACCAGGGTGATGACGATGGTGGCGAGGCGCACGTAGCTGACGGAGACGGCGCCGTCCATCAGGGTGAGGTTGCCGGGCAGGATGGGCTGCAGCGGCTTGGAGCGGGCGCCCTGGAGGAGCTGGATGTAGTTCTGCAGGAAGATCGACATGCCGATGGCGGAGATCAGCGGCGCCAGCCGGGGCGAGGAGCGCAAGGGCCGGTAGGCGATGCGCTCGACCGTCCAGCCATAGACGCTGGTGAACAGCATGGAGGCGAGCAGCATGACCAGCAGGGCCAGCGGCACCCAGGTGATGCCGAGCGCGCCGATGGCCAGGAAGGTGATCAGCGCCACGAAGGAGCCGATCATGTAAATCTCGCCATGGGCGAAGTTGATCATCCCGATGATGCCGTACACCATCGTGTAGCCGATCGCGATCAGGCCGTAAATCGCCCCAAGCGACAAGCCGTTGATCAATTGCTGTATGAAATAATCCATCAGGCGCTCTTCTCCCACTCTCCCAGATCACCGAATAGGCAGGCACTCGAAACTAGGTGCCCTATGCTTGGCACTTGAAACCTGGATTGAGCCGTGTGCGGCGGCGGAGTTCCGATCCGGATGAACGGGGGAGAACATCCAAGACCAAGGCAGGGGACGCTTGGAACCCCGCCGCCGCACCCGGTTCTTGCCGAAGCCCCGCCGGATGCGGGATCCGGCGGGGCTTCGGTCAAAGGCGGATTGGGGGACCCGTGCGGGTCTGCATGTGGAGGGCCGGAATGGTCCGGCGGCCCGGAATCGGACCAACGGCCATCAGGACGCGCGGCGACGTCATCCGGACGCACGACACTGTCATCCGGACGCGCGACACTGTCGCGGGGGCGCGGTCCCGCACCCGGGCGGCATTCCGTCGTTCGGCCATGGTCAACAGCTCCCACTTGCGCGGCACGGCCTGCGGCCGTGGCGTCCCCACCGGCATGGCTGCCGGGCAAACCTGTTGTGAATCGGCCGGATCGGACGGAACGGCCGTCCGGCCCAGCCCAGTCGGCGAAAGGCGCCGAGCCTTACCCTGTTCTATTCTGTTCTTGGCCTCTCACCCCGGCACTTTGGTGCTGGTGGCGGATGCTGCCCTTTTTCTTGTCACAGACAGGTAAAGCAACTTGATCCGTAGGCGCAACACTCTCTTTTCTGCGGCGGAAAAAAACAACATTCCTCGCGCCGTTACGGTCGATTTCAGAACGAAATTTCCAAAAAGCTGATTTCGGCAAAATTCCGTTCAGTTCTTTGTCAACAGCTGTTCACATGTTCAGCCGACGAGCCCGCGGGGGTCGGTGAAGGGCTGCCCCAGGGCGTCGGCGACCGCCGCGTAGGTCAAGTGTCCGGCATGGACGTTCAGTCCCTCCAGCAGGTGAGGATCCTCGGCCAGCGCCCGCTTCCACCCCTTGCCGGCCAGCGCCTGGACGAAGGGCAGGGTGGCGTGGTTCAGCGCCTCCGTGCTGGTGCGGGCGACGGCGCCCGGCATGTTGGCGACGCAGTAATGGACGACCCCGTCCACCACATAGGTCGGTTCGGAATGGGTGGTGGCGTGGCTGGTCTCGAAGCAGCCGCCCTGGTCGATGGCGACGTCCACCAGCACCGATCCGAGGCGCATGCCGGCCAGCTGGTCGCGGCGCACCAGTTTCGGCGCCGCCGCCCCCGGCACCAGCACGGCGCCGACCACCAGATCGCTGTCGGCGACCAGCCGGTCGAGGGTGTCGGCCGAGGCATAGACGGTCTTCAGCCGCGGCCCGAACAGGTCGTCGAGCTGGGCCAGCCGGGGCATGGAACGGTCGGCGATGGTCACGTCGGCACCCAGCCCCATCGCCATGCGGGCGGCGTTGGCGCCGACCACGCCGCCGCCGATGACCAGCACCTTGCCGGGCAGCACGCCGGGCACGCCGCCCAGCAGGATGCCGGAGCCGCCGTTGCTCTTCTGCAAGGCGACGGCGCCGACCTGGATCGCCATGCGGCCGGCGATCTCCGACATCGGCGCCAGCAGCGGCAGGCGGCCGGCGCGGTCGGTGACGGTCTCGTAGGCGATGGCGGTGCAGCCGCTTTCCATCAGCAGCCGGGCCTGTTCGGGATCGGGAGCGAGGTGCAGGTAGGTGAACAGCACCTGATCCGGCCGCAGCCTGCGACATTCCGCCGGCTGCGGTTCCTTCACCTTCACGATAAGGTCGGCCTTCGCGAACACCTCTTCGGCGGTGCCGGCGATCTCGGCACCCGCTGCGCGGTAGGCCTCGTCGGAAAAGCCGATCTCGGCGCCGGCGCCGCTCTGCACCAGCAGGGCATGGCCGTCCGCCGCCAGTTCGCGGACCGAGGCGGGCGTCAGGCCGACCCGGTATTCGTGGTTCTTGATCTCCTTGGGAACGCCGATGCGCGTAACCATGCGGGAACCAACCATACGAGATCTCCTCGATCCGATCCTTCGCCCAAGCGATCCGGCCGAACTGCTCCGGTCTCCAGTGAAACCATCGGTTGGGCTGATTGTCTCACAAAAGCCACTATAAGGCCGTCGAACGGGGTGAATCTCTGCAAAGCCTTGCATGAATCCCCCATAGTGTGGTGGAGCTTTCGCATAATCCTCCACATCTTCGAACAAAGTTGCATGCACGCCCTGGACGCCCTGGACCACAAGATCCTGCGCCTTCTCCGCAAGGACGGCCGGATGAGCAACGCCAAGCTGGCGGCGGAGGTCGGGCTGTCGCCATCGGCCTGCCTGCGCCGCCTGCACATGCTGGAGCATTCCGGCGTGATCCGCGGCTATACCGCCATCATAGAGACGGCGGACGAGGAGCGGTCGGTCATCGTCATCGTCCAGATCACGCTGGAACGCCAGACCGACGAATATCTGCGCCGCTTCGACGCCGCCGTCCGCCGCTGTCCGGAGGTGCGGGAATGCTACCTGCTGTCGGGCAGTTCGGATTACCTGCTGCGGGTGGTGGCGCAGGACCCCGCCGACTACGACCGCATCTACAAGGACTCGCTGTCGCGCCTGCCCGGCGTCCAGCGCATCCAGTCCAGCTTCGCCATCCGCAGCGTGGTGCGTCCGGGCAGCCTGCCGGCGCTGGAGGACTCCGCCGACTGATTCCCTGTGGTCACCCGAACAGGTCCAGTTCCGGATCCGGCGCGGTTTCCGGGTGGGTCAGGTCGGTGCAGCCGATGCCGATCAGGCGGAAGGCGCGGCCGTCCACCTCGCGTTCCAGCAGGGCGATGCCGGCGGCGAGGATCGCTTCCGCCGAGCGGGTCGGCTCCACCCGGCGGGAGCGGGTCAACTGCTGGAAATCCTTGGTCTTCAGCTTCAGCACCACGCTGCGGCCCAGCAGCCCTTCGCGCTCCAGCCGGCGGGCGACCTTGTCGGCCAGCGGCCGCAACTCCTGCGCCAGGGCGGGCAGGGTGGTGACGTCCCAGTCGAAGGTTTCCTCCGACGAGATGCTCTTGCTCGGCGACTCCGGGGTCACCCGGCGGGAATCCTCGCCGCGGGCATAGTTGAACAGCACCCGGCCCATGGCGCCATAGCGCTTGACCAGCCAATGCTCGTCCTTGTCCTGCAGGTCGCCGACGCGGGTGATGCCGTCGGCGAACAGCTTGCGCTCCAGCGCCGGGCCGACGCCCCACAGGATGGTGACCCGCTTGGGCGCCAGGAAGCCCGCCGCCTCCGCCCGGCCCAGTGCCGAGAAGCCGCGCGGCTTGTCGAGATCCGACGCGATCTTCGCCAGCAGCTTGTTGTAGCTGAGGCCGATGGAGGCGGTGATGCGCAGCTCCCGCTCGAACCGGCGGACGATCTCCACCAGCGCCTGGGCCGGGCTGATGCTGAGGCGGTCCTCGACGCCGGTCAGGTCGAGATAGGCCTCGTCGATGCTGATCGGCTCCACCAGGGGGGTGAAGGCCTCCATGATCGCGCGGGCCTGATGGCCGACCTCTTTATATTTCGCGATGTTCGGGCGGATGATGGTGGCGTCGGGGCAACGGTCCAGCGCCTCGCGGATCGTCATGGCGGAGCGCACGCCCGACATCCGCGCCACATAGCAGCAGGCGGCCACCACCCCGCGATGGTCGTCGCCGCCGACGATCACCGGCCGGCTGGCCAGTTCCGGCCGGTCGCGCTTCTCCACGGTGGCATAGAAGCTGTCACAGTCGATGTGGCCGATGGACAGGCTGTGCAGCTCCGCATGGCGGAACAGCCGCCGGCTGTCGCATTTCGGGCAGCGCGTCATCTCGCCCGATTCCGCGCCAGGCAGGGCGGCGGCGCAGTCGCGGCAGACGCTGGGCGGCGTGGGAGGGGCGGTCATTGCTGGCCCGTGGCTTTCGTTCCGGCGGTCTGAGGAGACACAGTAGCAACTCGCGGCGGCGGCGGCCATAGAGCGAGCACATACAGGGAACATATCCGAATCCCATAGAAGCGGAGGCGCAAGAAAACCGTGCAGCGAGATCCTGCATTTCCATCGCCTTCTGTGATCTGCCCGCTCCGTCGGTTATAGTTGTCCAGCTATATACCGGGAGAGATGCGGTGCGTGTAAAAACTCAAATCGAAAGAATGCTAAAAAAAATTTATGAAAGGGTTTTGGTTGTCAGGAAAGAGAGCGAAGCCGATCCGAACCGGCTCTCTGAATTTTTGGATCTGATGGCCCAATACAAACACTTCGCTCTTTTCCTTCAGCTATTCAATAATAATCAAATGACTGTAAGAAGTGGGATATTTGAGGGTCTCAGCTATGATCCCCCAATTTTCGAGGGCAGCCTGTTTCCCCGCCTGCTTGGGACCTACGAAGCGAATCTGCAGCCGCATATCGAGGGACTGCGTGACCGCGGCTATGGGGTCATCCTGAACATTGGCTGCGCCGAAGGCTATTACGCCTGCGGTTTGGGGCGCATGTTCCCCGATACGGTCGTACACGCCTATGAAATCCAGCCCTATTTGCGTGACGCCTGCACCGTCGTCGCGGCGGACAATGGATTGGAGTCCCGGATCGTCCTGCGGGCGGAATTCGTTCCGGGTCAGTCGGACGTGCCGGTGGAAAAGAAGGTCCTGCTGTTCTGCGATATCGAGGGTGGCGAATTCACTCTCCTCAGCCCCGACAGCTTCCCGCAGCTTGCCGACATGGACATGGTCGTCGAGGTGCATCCCAATGCCAACCGCCGCCTCGACGGGTTTCTCAGCCGGTTCGATGCGACCCACGATGTCGAAGTCGTCGATCTCAGCCGGCTTGCCGTCACCATTCCGCCGATCATCAGGGGAATCGGGGATTTCAACCAGCTTCTGACGATGTGCGAGTTCCGCGGGTCGGAAACGCCCTGGGTCGTCCTGCGTTCGAAAACACTGGGTGGCGGGCCGCGGACGGGCGGTTGACCTCTTTCTTTTACCGCAGCACGTCGCCGCCCACCGCCAGACGGCCGGCGACGACGGCGGCCTGGGTGCGGCTGACCACGTTCAGTTTGCGCAGGATGCTGGAGACGTGGACCTTCACCGTCTGCTCCGACACGTTCAACTCGCCAGCGATCTGCTTGTTCAGCTTGCCGTCGACGATCATCGTCAGGATGCGCAGCTGCTGCGGCGAGAGGGAGGCGAAGCGGCGGGCGGCGTCGGCCTCGTCGGCTTCGGATGAGGCGGCCGACAGCGGCGGCGCCCAGGTCTCGCCGGACAGGATAGCGCGGATGGCGTCGGCCATCGCCGGCATCGACAGCGATTTGGGGATGTAGCCCGAGGCGCCATAGGCCAGCGCCCGGCGGATGGTGTCGGAGTCCTGAAGCGCCGACAGGATGGCGACAGGCACGGTCGGGTGGTGGGCCAGCATCATGAACAGGCCGGCGAAGCCGTGGGTGCCGGGCATGTTGAGGTCGAGCAGCACGAGGTCGATGTCGCCCGGCCGCCGCCCCACCGTGGCCATCACCGAGTCGAGGTCCGGGCATTCGATCACCCGCACCTCCGGCATCGACTTGCCCAGCGCGTCGCGCAGCGCCGCCTGGACCAGCGGGTGGTCGTCGCCGATGACGATGGTCGTTCGCTCGCCGGTCGCCTCTTCCGTCGCTGCGCTGTCCTCGCCCATGGCTTCCGCACTCCCCCCATTCGCGACCGTCCGGCTTTTGTCCGGTTCCGGCCTTACCGTTCGGCCACCGCAGACGTCTGCAGGGCCGCCCCGTTCAGGAAGCGGCGCAGCGACGCCGGCTTCACCGGTTTGTAGAGCACGCCGCAGCCGCAACGCTCCGCCTCCGCCCGCACCGCTTCGGACCGGTCGGCGGTCAGCAGCAGCCCCTTGACCGGACGGCCCCACAATTCCCGCAACCGCTGCAGAACCGCAAGCCCCGTCTGCCCGCCTCCGACGTGATAATCCACGCAGACCACGTCGGGAAGCGCACCGTCGAAGGGGGCGAGCGCCGCCAGCGCCCCGGCGACGTCCGACGCCGTCGCCACCCGGCAGCCCCATTGGCCGAGCAGGGCACGCAAGCCCGCCAGGATCGGCTCCTCATTGTCGATGCACAGCACCAGAAGCCCGGCCGAAAGGGCGGCGGGGACGGAGACCGGGCGGTCGACCGGCGCGGCGCGCGCCTGCTCCATCGGCACCTCCACCGCGAAGCCGGTGCCGCGCCCGACGGTGGAGCGCAGCGTCACCCGATGGCCGAGCAGCCGGGCGATGCGGTCGACGATGGCAAGGCCCAGGCCCAACCCCTTGTCGGCCGGATCGCCGCCGCCGTCCGCGCCACCCAGCCGGCGGAACTCCTCGAACACCTCGCGCCGCTTGGCCTCGGGAATGCCGGGGCCGGTGTCCCACACCTCGATGCGCAGGCGGTCGCCATGCACTGGATCGCGCAGCCGCCGGCAGCCGAGCAGGACCCGGCCCTTGGGCGTGTAGCGGATGGCGTTGGACAGGAAATTCTGCAGCACCCGGCGCAGCAGCTGCGGATCCGACCGCACCGCCGCCCCGCAGCCGACCACCTTCAGCGTCAGCCCGCGTTCCTGCGCCAGGGCGGAGAACTCCACCCCCAGCCCGCCCAGCAGCTCGTCAATGGCGAAGCTGCGCATCTGCACCCGAACATTGCCGGCATCCAGCGAGGAGATGTCGAGCAGCCCGCCGAGCAGCATCTCGGTGGAGCGCAGGGCCGCGGCGGCATTGTCGATCATGCCGCATTCGGACACCCGCTGCTCCACCGTCGGCAGGGGAACGCGGATGCTTTCCTCCAGCGCCGAGACGAACAGGCGGGCGGCGTTCAGCGGCTGCAGCAGGTCGTGGCTGGCGGCGGCGAGGAACCGGGTCTTGCTGGCGTTTGCCGCCTCGGCCTCCGCCTTGGCCTGCTGCAGGGCGTCGGTGCGCTCCTGCACCCGGTGCTCCAGGCTTTCGTTGGCCTCGCGCAGGGCTTCGGCGGCGCGGTAGCGCTCGGTCACATCGGTGTAGGTGGAGACGTAGCCGCCCTCCGGCAGCGGGTTGGCGACGATCTCCAGCACCGTGCCGTCGGGCCGGCGCCGCTCATAACGGTAGGGCCATTGCAGGTTGGCGGTGTCGCGGTTGGTCAGAAGCGCCTTCATGTCGTGGGCGCTGTATTCGCCGCGCCGCTCGTTGAAGCGGACCAGGTCGGCGAAGGGCACGCCCACCCGCACCATGTCGGCCGGCAGGTCGAGCAGTTCCAGATAGCGGTGGTTCCAGGCGGCGATGCGGTGCTCGGCGTCGATCACGCAGATGCCCTGGCCGATGTTCTCCAGCGTTGCCTGCAGCAGCTTGCGGTTGAAGCGCAGCGCTTCCGACGCCTCGTCCAGCATCGCCATGGCGTCGCCGCGCGACAGCGACCGTCCCTGGAGCGAGGCCGCCATCACCACCCGCGCCGACGCCGCGCCGATGGCGCCGGCGATCAGCGTCTCGGTGAAGCGGACGGCGTCGAGGTCCGCCGGCCCCGCCTCGCCCTTGCGGCCGGCGGAGTTGAGGAGGCCGCCTCTGGCGGCGTAGGCGTCGAAGGCGGCGTTGCCGCGCTCCGCCCCGACGAAGCGGATGGCGAGCGCCCGCAGGTCGGCCAGCTTGGCGAGCGCTTGGGGGGTGTCGTCGTCGTCCCGGTCGGCGGTGGCGGTGGTGTAGAAGACGGCCTGGGTGCGCTCCACCGCGCTGGGACGGGCGAGCAGCGATCCGGCGACGAAGGCGATCAGGTTGGCGAGAAGGCTCCACAGGCTGGCATGGGAAATGGGGTCCAGCCCCTCGATCCCGAACAGGGCCTGCGGGCGCAGCCAGCCGATGCCCCAGGGGCCGACATCGAACAGCGCGTCGGGCACCGGGACGATGCGGGCCATCGACGGCACCAGCAGGGTGTAGACCCACAGCAGGAAGCCGGCGCCCAGCCCCGCCAGCGCCCCCACCCGGTTGGCCCGCGGCCAGTAGAGCCCGCCGAAGAAGGCCGGCCCGAACTGTGCCACCGCGACGAAGGACAGCAGGCCGATGACGGTCAGCGGGTAATCGCGGTCGACCAGCCGGTGCATGACATAGGCCAGCAGCAGGATGCCCAGCACCGACAGACGCCGCACCAGCAGCAGCGTGCCGACCATGTCGCGCCGGCCGACGCGGGCGGCGAAGCGCGGGCGGCTGAGCAGCAGCGGCATCACCACGTCGTTGCACAGCATGGTGCTGAGCGACACAGCGGCGACGATGACCATGCCGGTCGCCGCCGACAGGCCGCCGATGAAGGACAGCAGGCTGAAGCCGCTGGCCCCCGCCGCGATCGGCAGGGTGATCATGAAGGTGTCGGGGTTGATGCCGTCACCGCCATGTGAATTGGACCCGAAGGTGATCAGGCCGGCCACCGCGATGGGGATCATCAGCGCGCTGAGCGCCAGTAGATATGTCGGATACATCCAGGCGGCGGCGCGCAGATGGCGGGGA
Organism: Azospirillum largimobile; assembly: GCF_977007025.2. NCBI lineage: Bacteria > Pseudomonadati > Pseudomonadota > Alphaproteobacteria > Rhodospirillales > Azospirillaceae > Azospirillum > Azospirillum largimobile. The sequence continues at coordinate 514,495 of NZ_CDRMUA020000005.1, read as the reverse complement.
TTGTCGTTCTCCACCGTCATCACATGGTACATCTGCGGCAGGCAGAGGAAGGCGATCAGCGAGATCGCCGTGTTCGACCACCAGGTCGGGTCGGAGAAGCTGGGCGACAGCAGCGGCTCCGCCTGCGGCCGGCCGATCAGATCGGTGTAGCCGTCGAACATGCCCCAGACGATGAAGGCCGCCACCGCCAGGAAGACGGTCAGCTTCACCAGGCTTTCGAAGGCGATGGCCAGCATCAGGCCGCGGTGATGCTCGCTGGCGTTGATGTGGCGGACGCCGAACAGGATGGTGAAGACCGCCATCGACAGCGCGACCGCGAAGGCGGTATCGCCCCAGATCGGCGGCGGCAGGGCTGCCGGGGACGCCAGCGAGGGCGCGGTCAGCACGTCAAAGCTGGCCGCCACCGCCTTCAACTGGAGCGCGATATAGGGCAGCACCCCCACCAGCGCCGTCAGCGTCACCAGCGCCGCCACTGCCTGGCTCTTGCCATAGCGCGCACCGATGAAGTCGGCGATGGAGGTGACGTTCTGCGCCTTGGTGATGGCGATGATCTTGGTCAGCACCGGCCGCGCCACCAGCAGCAGGATCATCGGCGCCAGATAGATCGGCAGGAAATCGAAGCCACTGGCCGATGCCCGCCCGACCGATCCGTAGAAGCTCCAGCTGGTGTTGTAGATGCAGAGCGTCAGCGCATAGAGGATGCCGGCCGCGCGCGGGGAGGACAGCACCAGCGTCCCGCCCGCGGTGCGCCGGTCTCCCCACCAGGCGATGGCGAACAGCACCCCCAGATAGGCCGCCGATACGGCCAGGACCAGCCAACTCTGCACGACCGACGGACCTCTCGGGAGGGAAGGGGATTGGGGCGGAACGGGGGATGGAATAGCCGGCAGACCCTATCCCAAACGGCCCGCCGGCAACAATGTCCGGCCGTCCGCGGCTGGAACAATCGGGGGTCTCCGTCGGTTTACTGCGACGCCGTCGCTGGGAAACCGTCGCGAAAAGCCCAATCTGTGGCAAGATGGCTTATCGTGAAGGAGCCCGGCCCCTGGTGCCGGGCCCGGTGCGTGGCCTGAAACGGAAGACGGACACCCAACAGAATGCTGATAGACGCCTATTTGGGGTTCCGGGTCGGGGACGTGGTCCTGGATCGTGCGGAGCTTGCCGCCGGTACCGCCACCATCAAGGAGATCCACGTCGTCCCGTGCGACTGGGCGCATGGCCTGACCGGCATCGCCGTCATGGAGAACGGCGCAGAGCGCTTCATCGTCCAGCTGAAGAAGGTGCGCCCGACCGAAGAGGTCGAGACCGAAAGCAACGTCCGGCCCCTGCGCCACCGCGCGCGTTGAGCGGAAACATCATGCGCTGAAAACGGCAAGGCCCGCCGCCCCGGATCGGAGCGGCGGGCCTTGGTTTTTGCGGCGACGACTGGACCGCGCCGGCCGGTGAGCCGGGGCGGCGTCAGTGACGAAGCTGCACACGCCCCCCGCCCATGCGCGCGTCGTCGACGCGGGCGATGGCGGGCAGGCCGCGCAGGAAGGCGGCGCCGGTGTCGGTCGCCTCGAACAGGACATGGCCCTGGCGGTCCTGGCCGCGGAAGCGGGCCTCGGTCGTCATGCCGGCATTGCGGACGGCGGCCGACAGCTCGGACACGGCCTTCCAGATGCGGGCACGGTGTTCGGCGGCGCTGGAACAGCCGGAGGAATCCGCGACGGCCAGCGTTACGGTAAAGGAATGAAGCTCGATCGCCATGGTGGCACCACGGAACAGGAATTGCGGGAATGAAGTACCCGGATCGTTCCGGCCATCGGCCGGATACGGCGCCGGCCCTTGGGATCGAGAAACTCAGTCGTAACGGGGAAGCTTCGACAGCACGATGTCGCTGATGAGGCCGCGGAGTTGGCTGACCGGGAGCTGTTCGACTGATATGCGGACGGCGCGGGCGTAGGTCTCGCAAACGTGCCAGGCGTGGTCGGGTTCGACCAGGATGTGCCGGGCGAGATCATGTTCGTCGGCGTTCGCCCTACCGGGGAGCGCCTTTTCACAGGCCAGAGCGGTTTGCACCATGTCGCTGGCCAGACTGTGCAGATTCATGGATGGCACCTTCCCATGTTTGGGAATTGGTTGGGGGTACGAACAGAGTAAACCTTCGGACCAGTTCCCACAACGGTGCCTATGACGTTCGGCTGTGACAATTGAACGTTCGTGTCACAGCGGGCACATCGGCAAAGCTGACGGTGGCCGGCCTCTCACCTGCATCAACATAGGTCGGGGCGGTTTATTCCGCCTGTGACCGTTTCGCGGGTCAGACGCGGCAAATTCCGGCGAACTCCTGGGGCATTCCCCTCTTGCGCCGGCCATGGTTTTGCCCATCGGGGCGAAGCGCCGCCGGGCGCTCCCGACCCCCGCGGGGCAGCGGTCGGGAGCCGCCTTCACGTGGCCGGCACCCCGCCGGCACCCGGCCGTCAGGCGTCCAGAACGGTCCGGCTGTTCTTCGCCACCAGCGCCTGGAAATAGGGCTGCAGCTTGGCGTCGTCGAAGCCGAAGGCCTGCTGGAAGCGGATGATCAGGTCGCGCTCGCCCTGCTCCGCCTCGCCGTCTGCCATGGCGCTGTCGATCATGTTCAGCAGGATGCACAGGCGCTGCTGCTCGTTCAGCTTCGGCGCGACCTCGCCCAGGAACGTGTCGGGCGGGGTGCTGCGCGCGAACTTGAAGCAGCGGTCCAGCTCCTCCCGCGTGGCGTTGCGGCCGAGGACGGAGATCAAATGGCCCACCTCCTCCGGATCGATCTCGCCGTCCGATCCCATGCAATAGATCAGCGAGACGACCAGCGCCCGGCGCGGGTTCAGCTCCAGCGGAGCGTTGCCCTTGAACATATCGAACAGACCCATGTTCCTACCTCCCCAATGATCAAGACGCCCGCGCATTTGGGCCCGTGGGGTACCCCGTGCAAGATGGGGGCGGCGGCGATTTTTCTGCGGGAGATCGCCCCATGCCGCCACCGCTGCCGGCCACCGCCGCCCGCCATCGGGGCAAACCCTGAGACGCGCCGCCGTCGAATAGCGCGCCGGCCCGGCGGGTTTCGTGATAGTTTGGACCTGAAGCATCGGTTTGGCCGCATTGATCGGGCCGCTTCGCGCGGCGGGGCGGGGGAATTCCGGGAGGAACTGTGGGACGCTTCGTCCGGGGCGCTCTGGTGGTGGTGGTCGTCCTGGCCGCATTGGCCGGCAACGCAGCGCACAGGATCTATTACGACTACCAGGACACGCAGCAGCGCCGCTTCGCCATGGTCCGCGACATGGCCCGGCTGGTGGACGACCATGTCCACCGGACGGTGCGCACGGCCGACATCGCGCTCGACCAGACCGCCGCGATGGTGGCGGAGGCCGGCGGGCCGCAGAAGGTGCGCGACCTGAAGCACTGGACCCGGCTGCGCGAGTACGCCGCCCATATCGAGGGCGCGGACGCGATCTGGATCTATGACGCCGACGGGCGCGCCGTCCTGGAATCGGCCAGCTTTCCCAACCGCATCGCCAGCTTTGCCGATCCGGCCGGGCTGGAGGCCCTGCGGAGCGGCATGCGCCTGCACATCGGCGCCGGGCAGCCGGGCCGCACCGGCAGCCAGCCGCTGGTCTTCCCGGTGTCCCGCCCGCTGCATGACGACGAAGGGCGCTTCGTCGGCGTGGCGTCCGCGTCGATCCGGGTCGATACCCTCACCGACTTCTACAACATGCTGGGTTTCGAGTTCGACCCGCTGATCGGCGTCTACCGTCCGAACGGCGAGGTCGTCGCCCGCCGCCCGGCGACCGAGGCGTCGGTAGGCCGGTCGGTCGCCGGCGGGCTGCTGTTCCAGACCAAGCTGCGCGAGGCGCCGGAGGGGCAGTATCTGTCGCCGTCGGTGCTGGACGGGGTGCTGCGCATCGCCGCCTACCGCACGATGCGCGATTACGGGCTGGTGGTGCTGACCGGCATCGACCGGACCGAGGCGATGGGCGCATGGCGCACCCGCACCCTGTACACGGTGGTGGAGACCGCCGTCGGGCTGCTGGCGATCCTGGCGGCGCTGGCCTGGGGGCTGCGTTACCTGGACCGAGAGCGCAAGGCGCAGGTGGCGCTGGCCGAAGCGCGCAACGCGGTTGAGCGGACCAGCGCCGAGCGCGACGAGAGCGCCCGGCTGGCCGCCGCACTCGACCATGCCCGCGACATGGCGGAGACCGCGCGGCAGGCCGCCGAGGCCGCCAACCGCGCCAAGGGCGAATTCCTGGCCGGGCTGAGCCACGAGCTGCGCACCCCGCTGAACGCGGTGATCGGTTTCGCCGACCTGATGGCACGCGAGGCGGAAGGGCCGGTCGGCACCCCGGTCTACCGGCAATATGCCGCCAATGTGCGCGATTCCGGCCAGCATGTGCTGGAGCTGATCAACGAAATCCTCGACCACGCACGGGCGGAAGCCAGTGTGCTTCCGATCGAGGAGGGGCGCTGCGATCTGGAGGCGGCGGCCGACTTCGCCGTCCGCATGCTGACCCCGCGGGCGGAACGTGCCGGCGTGCTGCTGTCGGCGGCGGTGGCGCCTGCGGTGCGGCACCTGCGCGGCGACGACCGGCGCATCCGCCAGCTCCTGCTGAACCTGATTGCCAACGGGGTGAAATACACGCCGTCGGGCGGCACCGTGACCCTGTCGGCCGCGGTGGACGACGGTGTTCCGGTGATCCGCGTCACCGACACCGGCCTCGGCATCCCCGCCGAGGATGTCGACCGTGTGCTGGAGCCTTTCGCCCGCGTGGACAGCGCCGCCAACCGCGGCATCGAGGGCGCCGGGCTGGGGCTGCCGCTGACCAAGCGGCTGGTGGAGCTGCATGGCGGCACCCTGGCGCTGCGCAGCACGCTGGGGGTCGGAACCACGGTGACGGTGCGCCTGCCCGCCGCCCGCCTGTTGCCGCCGGAACCCCGGCGGGAATTCCAGCCGGCGCCTGCACCTGCACCCGCCGCGATCCCTGCTGCCGCGGTGCCGGCTCCAGTCCCGGCCGTGCAGCCGCTGTCGGTCCTGCTGGTGGACGACGACCCGACCGTGCGCGACATGGTTGCCGGGCTGCTGCGCGGCTGGGGAAACCGCGTGATCGCGGCGGCCAATGCCAACGAGGCGCTGGTGATCCTGGACGGGCCGGAGCCGCTGGACCTGATGCTGAGCGACGTGGTCATGCCGCCGGGCATGGACGGTACGGAGCTGGCGCGGCAGGCCGCCCGCATGCGCCCCGGCCTGCCGGTGCTGCTGGCCTCCGGCTTCGCCGCGCATGCCGTCGGCAACCCCGCCGCCTTCGGACCCGAAGTGGCGATGATCGCCAAGCCCTTCTCCATCGACGAATTGCGCCGGCAGCTGGCCCGCATCACCGGGGTGCGCGGGGTGGCGGCGCCTGTGCCATCCTCCGCCTCGCCAACTCCCTTGGCATCTCCCTTAGCATCTCCCCTGGTTTCCGTACCGGCTCCTGCCCCGCTCCGGCCGGCCGGACCGCCGCGCCTGCTGATCGCCGAGGATCTGTCGATCAACCGCGAACTGCTGACCGCGCTGTTCCGCGACAGCGGCTATCGGATCGATCTGGTCGCGGACGGCGCCGCGGCTGTCGAGGCGGTGAAGGCCGGCGACTATGATCTCGTGCTGATGGACGTGCAGATGCCGGGCATGGACGGGCTGGAGGCCAGCCGGGCCATCCGCGCGATGCCGCCGCCCCGCGGCGACCTGCCGATCCTGGCACTGACCGCCGGCTCATCGGAAGAGGAGCGGCGCCAGTGCCGCGAGGCCGGGATGAACGGTCACATCGGCAAGCCCTATGACCGCGATATCCTGCTGCGTCAGGTCGCCCGCACCCTTGCATCCGACCGCAGCCGCACCGGCGTTGCCTGATCGCCCGTACGGTTATTCGACATGCCGGAGAGATAGCAACTCCTGGCCGTCATTCCCGCGATGGCGGGAATCCCGTGTTTCCCAAGAGAAACCAATGGGTAAGCCTGGATCCCCGCCTCCGCGGGATGACGGCCGCAAGAACCGAAACGCGAAGACGGCTGCCGACAGCCCTCAGGGCTGCTCGAACACCCGCGGGAAATGGGCGAGGCGACGTCCGAACAGGCTTTGCGGCGTGGCCTCCGCCGACGTGCTGGTCTGGACCTGAGCCATCGCGGCCGGCATCACCGCGGGCATGGCCGGGGTGGCGGGCAGGGCGCGCGCGGAGGTCGGGCGGGGCCGGCGTTCGGACTTGTCGGGCGGGGCGTAGAAATGAAGGGTCAGCTGGCCGTCGGCTTCCGCCGCATAGGGCAAGCCGGGAGCCGTCCGGCGTTCGGTGCCGGGAAGCACATACTGCTCGCCTTGGTCGGTGCGTTCGATATGCGGCATGACCGGTATCCTGTCTCCACCGCACCGATCCTGCCGTTCCAGCCCTTCCGGGTCAAGGCCGCGCTGCTGAACGAAGGGTTTATCCGTTCGCGTCGTGTTCCTGCCCCCGATTCCCCGCCCGGCCGAACGGGCCGGCGGCCCGCTTACGGGGTCAGCAGGCCGGCCACCAGCAGGTAGGACAGGGCGGCGACGATGCCGGAGGCGGGAATCGTCAGCACCCAGGCCCATACGATTCGGCCCGCCAGGCCCCAGCGCACCGCCGAGGTGCGGCGGGCGGAGCCGACGCCGACGATGGCGCCGGTGATGGTATGGGTGGTCGAAACCGGGATGCCCAGCCACGTCGCGCCGAACAGCGTGATGGCGCCCGCCGTCTCGGCGCAGAATCCCTGGTAGGGCTTCAGGTCGGTGATGCGCGAGCCCATGGTGCGGACGATGCGCCAGCCGCCCATCATCGTGCCCAGCCCCATCGCCGCCTGGCAGGTGATGATGACCCAGAAGGGGACGTAGAAGGTATCGCCCAGCATGCCCTGGCTGAACAGCAGGACGGCGATGATGCCCATCGTCTTCTGCGCGTCGTTGCCGCCGTGGCCCAGGCTGTAGAGGGCGGCGGAGACGAGCTGGAGGTGGCGGAACTGCCGGTCGACCGTGAAGGGGGCGGAGCGGCGCAACACCCAGGACACCACCAGCATCAGCAGCAGCGCCAGCAGCAGGCCGATGCCCGGCGACAGCACGATGGCGACCGCGGTCTTGGTGAAGCCGCTGGCGATGATGGCGCCGAACCCGGCCTTGGCGATGCCGGCCCCGGCGATGCCGCCGACCAGCGCATGGGACGACGAGGACGGCAGCCCGAGATACCAGGTGATCAGGTTCCAGCCGATGGCGCCGATCAGCGCCGCCAGGATTACCGCCGGGTCCATCACCAGCGGGTCGACCAGACCGGTGCCGATGGTGGTGGCGACATGCAGGCCGAAGAACAGGAAGGCGATGAAGTTGAAGAAGGCCGCCCACAGCACGGCCAGCTTGGGCGACAGCACGCGGGTCGACACCACGGTGGCGATGGAGTTCGCCGCGTCGTGCAGGCCGTTGATGAAGTCGAAGGCGAGCGCCACGAAGACGATGAAGATGATCGCCGGCAGAGCGAGCTGGAGGGCCTCCATTGCCGCCGCCTCAGACCTGATCGAGCGTGATGCCCGCGACCAGGTCGCCGACGTCGTCGCAGCGGTCGGTCACCGCCTCCAGCATCTCGTACAGCTCGCGCCGGCCGAGGAAGGCGATCATGTCCGGCTTCTCCGCGATCAGCGACTGCAGGGCGCTGCGCAGCACGTCGTCGGCCTCGTCCTCCAGGTCGGACATGCGGCCGCAGAGATGATCGATGCGTTCCGCGTTGCGGGCGATGGCGCCCAGCAGCGGCATCAGTTCCACCATCACGTCGGCCTGCTGGCGGATCAGGACGACGAAGCGGCGCATCGGCTCGTCGAACGTCTCGATGCCGTAGAGCCCGGCATGGCGCGGCACCTCGTCCATCAGGTCGATGGCGTCGTCCAGCGCGTTGATCAGCGACAGGATGTCGGAACGGTCGAAGGGGGTGATGAAGGCGCGGTGCAGGTCGCGCCCGGCATCCTTGGCAATGCGGTCGGCGTCCTTTTCCACCCGCTTCAGCGCCGCGATCTTCTGCGCCCGCTCCTCCGGTCCAGCGTCCATCACCGCCTCCAGGGCGGCGGCTGCGGCCACGATGTGGCGGGCCTGCTCGACGAACTGGTCGACGAAGCGTTCCTCCTTCGGCATCAGCGAACGGAAAGCGCGCAGCAGCATGGGACGGTGACTCGCGGTAACTGGGGTGATTTGGCGCTGCTCTTAGCACGCTTCGCCGCGCAGTGCAGCGGCGGCATGTCATGTAACAGTCATGAAACAGTCATTTGGTAGCAAAATCGCCACAGGTTGCGGCCTCTGCGCACTTTCCAGGCGCTGGACGGAATGATCCGGGTCGGCTGTGCCGGATCGGGCGGGGCCATGGAAAGGCGCATGCCGCCTCCCCAAATGACCGTCAGGCCCCTTCAAGACCGCAGGTTTTCCCGCATGACGTGCCCATCCAGTTCCATCCGCCGCCTTGCCGTGCCGGCCCTGGCGGTCCTGCTGCTCTCAGCCGCCCCGCTGCAGGCGCAGACGGCATCGCCGGAGGACCCCGCCGGCCGCTGCAGCCCGACCGTCTCGGCCGCGCTCAGCACCTGGGACGCCGGTCTGGCGACGGCGGAACGCTTCGGGGACAAGGCGGTGGCGCTGGCGCGGGAGAAGGGGCGGGAATATCTGCTGCCGCTCCTGGGCATCGACCCGAAGACGGCGCCGCCCGACGCCGGGAAAGGCGGGACGACCGACGACGTCGGCCGCGCGCTGGAGGAAAGCCGCGACGATCCCAAGCGGCGCGCCGAACTCTGCGCCGCTATCACCCGCGCCGCCGACGAGGCCAAATCTTCCGCCGGTGCCGGGCTGGACGCGCTGAAACGTGCGCTCGACGGCTGGCAGCTGTCGCCGGGGCCGGTCAATCCGCCGGCCGAGCCGTCCAGGACGGACGGGCTGATCCGCACCTGAGGGGGCGGGAAGAGGCCGGAGCCCCTCTTTCCGCAGAGAAATCGTATTTGGGCTTCCTTCTTCGAGAAAGCCCCTCTCCCCTTGCGGGAGAGGGGTTGGGGTGAGGGGCGCAAGCCTGAATTCCACCGACCTTTGGTCGGCAGCACCCCTCATCCCAACCCGCGGGTCGGCAAAACGCCGTTGGCGTTTGGCCGATCCCGCCCCACAAGGGGAGAAGGGCTTTGAAGATTAGACAGCCCTTACAGCCAGTCGGGCACGCGCTCGGCCGCCAGCATCTCCTCCACCGTCGGGCGGGGGCGGATGACGGAGAAGCGGTCGCCGTTGACCAGCACCTCCGGCACCAGCGGGCGGGTGTTGTAGGTTGAGGCCATCACCGCGCCATAGGCGCCGGCCGACAGGAAGGCGACGAGGTCGTCGTCGGCCAGCGGCGGCAGCGGGCGCTGCACGGCGAAGGTGTCGCCGCTCTCGCACACCGGGCCGACCACGTCGTAGGGCTCCGCCGCGACGCCGGACGCCGGCTCGGCGACCGGGACGATGCCGTGATAGGCGTCGTAGAGTGACGGGCGGATCAGGTCGTTCATCGCCGCGTCGACAATGGCGAAGCGGCGGTGCAGGCCCTGCTTCACATAGATGACGCGGCTGACCAGGATGCCGGCATTGCCGACCAGCGAACGGCCCGGCTCCAGCGTGATGCGGCAGCCGAGATTGCCGGTGATGGAGCGCACCATCGCGGCATAGTCGGCCAGATCGGGCGGCGCTTCGTTCTTGTAGGTGATGCCGAGCCCGCCGCCGAGGTCGAGGCGCTGGATGTCGTGCCCGTCTTCGCGCAGCTGGTGCAGCAGGGCCGCCACCCGCTCGTAGGCCGCCCGGAAGGGGGCGAGGTCGGTCAGCTGCGAGCCGATATGGACCGCGATGGCGACCGGCTTGATGCCCGGCAGGGCTGCCGCGCGCTGATAAATCTCACGCGCGTGATCGTAGTCGATGCCGAACTTGTTCTCTTTCTTGCCGGTGGAGATCTTGGCGTGGGTCTTGGCGTCGACGTCCGGGTTGACGCGGAAGGCGATGGGAGCCTCCACGCCCATGGACGAGGCAACCTCGCTCAGCGCCTCCAGCTCCGGCACCGACTCGACGTTGATCTGGTGGATGCCGGCCTCGAGCGCGGCGCGCAGGTCGTCGCGGGTCTTGCCGACGCCGGAGAAGACGATGCGCTCGGCCGGAATGCCGCCGGCCAGCGCCCGCTTCATCTCGCCCACCGACACCACGTCGCCGCCGGCCCCGAGCCGGGACAGCGTGCGGATGACGGCGAGGTTGGAGTTGGCCTTCAACGCATAGCAGACGCCGGCATCCTGGCCGACGAAGGCGCCGGCATAGGCGTTGTAGTGCGATTCCAGCGCCGCGGTGGAATAGAGGTAGAAGGGGGTGCCCACCTCCCGCGCTACATCCTCCAGCGACACGGATTCGGCGTGCAGCACGCCGTTGCGGTAGGCGAAGACGCTCATGGGCGAGCCGTTGGGGGAACTATAGGCGGGGGCACCGGTGCGGGCGGCGTTCATGGGAACTGGACTCCGGAACCGGCCGGCTTACCGGGCTTCGGGTCCAGCGAGGGGTTGGGATAGGTGCGCGGGAAGGGATCGACCTGACCCTCCGGACGCGGGCTGTCGACGATGCTGGGCTTCTTGCCGCAGCCGGCCAGAGCCAGCACGCCGGCCAGGGCGAGGACGGTCAGGGTGACGTGACGGTTCACAGGAAACGCTCCCGGGCGGCCTTCACCGCCTCCTGCACGCGGACCGGGGCCGGGCCGCCGAAGCTGGTGCGGCTGTTCAGCGACGCCTCGATGCTCAGCGCCGGATAGACGGCCTCGGTGATGCGCGGCTCGATGGCCTGAAGCTCTTCAAGCGTCAGGTCGGTCAGGCCGACGCGGCGGTCCTCCGCCGCCTTCACGGCGCGGCCGGTGACGTGGTGCGCCTCGCGGAAGGGCATGTCCAGTTCCCGCACCAGCCAGTCGGCGAGGTCGGTGGCGTTCAGGAAGCCGCGGTCGGCCGCCTCGCGCATCGCCGGGACGTTCGGCTGCATGTCGCGCACCATGCCTTCCATGGCGGCGATGCACAGCGCCAGCGTGTCGTCGGCCTCGAACACCGGTTCCTTGTCTTCCTGCATGTCCTTGGAATAGGCCAGCGGCAGGCCCTTCATGGCGATCAGCAGGCTGTTCAGGCTGCCGATCACCCGGCCGGCCTTGGCGCGCACCAGCTCCGCCGCGTCGGGGTTCTTCTTCTGCGGCATGATCGACGAGCCGGTGGTGAAGGCGTCCGACAGCTTGATGAAGCGGAACTGGGCGGAGCACCAGATCACGATCTCTTCGGCGAAGCGCGACAGGTGCATGGCGCAGATCGACGCCGCCGACAGGTATTCCAGGGCGAAGTCGCGGTCGGACACCGCGTCCAGCGAATTGGCGGTCGGCCGGTTGAAGCCCAACGCCTCCGCCGTCATGAAGCGGTCGATGGGGTAGGGGGTGCCGGCCAGCGCCGCCGAGCCCAGCGGGCATTCGTTCAGCCGGCAGCGGGCGTCGCGGAAGCGGCTGCGGTCGCGCCCGAACATCTCGACATAGGCCAGCAGATGGTGGGCGAAGCTGATGGGCTGCGCCGCCTGCAGGTGGGTGAAGCCGGGCATCACCGTGCCGGTGTGCTGTTCCGCCAGGTCGATCAGGGCGGCCTGCAGCGCGGTCAGGCCGGCGATGGTCCGGTCGATGGCGTCGCGCACCCACAGCTTGAAGTCGGTCGCCACCTGGTCGTTGCGCGAGCGGCCGGTGTGCAGGCGCTTGGCCGGTTCGCCGATCAGTTCGGCCAGCCGGGCCTCCACATTCATGTGGATGTCCTCCAACTCCACCTTGAAGGTGAAGCTGCCGGCGTCAATCTCTGCCTTTACGCGGTCGAGGCCGTCGATGATGGCGTCGGCGTCGGCCTGGGATATGATGCCCTGCTTGGCCAGCATCGCGGCATGGGCCTTCGACCCGGCGATGTCCTGGTCGGCGAGCCGCTTGTCGAAGCCGATGGAGGCGTTGATCTTCTCCATGATGGCGGCGGGACCGCGCGCGAATCGCCCGCCCCACATCTGGCTGGCGGCGGGTGCGGCGGCGCCGGTGGGGGCGCCGGTTGTGGCGGCGGAATTCGGCGGGGTCTGATCGGCGCTCATGGGGACGGATACCGGGGCATTCGGGTGAAGGGGAGCGAGGAAGCGTGAGTATGCGGACTTTGGCGGCTGTCGCAACGGTTTGTGTGTGCATGGCCGGGGCCGGCCTGTGGTGGAGCGCCGGTGCGGCGCCCACTCCACCCGAGGTGCTGCGGCTGGGCGCGCCGGACGCCCCGTCAGGCGCCATGCCCGTCGCCTCCACCGGTGTCGACAAGCTGGAGAAGTTCAAGGGGGCGGAGCCCAAGCCGATGCCGCCGCTGTCCTTCATCGACGCCGAAGGGCGCCGGATCGATCTGGCCGACTTCAAGGACCGGGTGATCCTGCTGAACCTGTGGGCAACGTGGTGCGGGCCTTGCGTGAAGGAGATGCCCTCGCTCGACCGGCTGCAGGCCCAGCTGGGCGGCGACGCCTTCCAGGTGGTGGCGCTGTCGCTGGACCGCGGCGGGCGGGCGGCGGTGGAACCATTCTACAAGAAGACGGGGGTGCAGAACCTGACGGTGTTCCTCGACCCGGCGTCGGACTCGATGAAGGCGCTGTCGCTGCGCGGCCTGCCCACCACCATCCTGGTCGATCCGGAAGGGCGCGAGCTTGGCCGCGTCGAGGGCGCGGTGGAGTGGGATGCGCCGGAGGTCGTGGCCTTCCTGCGCCAGCATCTGGGCCATGGAGGAGGCCGTGGCGGCGGGCCGGCGCGCGACCGCGGCGGGGTGATGAAGACCGGCGGCTGACGGCTGGCGGCTGGCGGCTGACGGCCTTGGCGCCATGGGGTAGAGTGCCGCGATAACCTTTCGCCTCTCCCGAGCCGCCCCATGACGCAATCCGCAGCTTCCGGTCCCAAGCGCTTCATCATCGGTGCCGGCATCGTGATGATGCGGCAGGGCGAACGCGCAGACCGGGCGTGGCTGATCGAATCCGGCGAGCTGGAGGTGCTGCTGACCACGCCGGACGGCGGAACCCGGCGGCTGGGGGTGGTCGGCAAGGGGGCCGTGGTCGGCGAGATGGCGCTGATCGACGATGGCGAGCGCAGCGCCACCGTGCGCTCGCTGACCGAAGTGTCTTGCGTCGAGGTGACGCGGGACGCCTTCCGCGGCCTGCTGAAGCGCAGCCCGCCGCTGGCCTCATACCTGTTGCAGAGCCTGATCGCCGCCATCCGCCGCGACTATGGCCTGCCGCCGACCGAGCGGTTCGGCAACGCGGTGGATTTCCGATCCACCAATTCCTTCCAGAAGGTGGTCGATCGCCGGATGATCCGCGAGGGGCATGTCTTCTTCGGCCCCAACGAGCCGGTGAACGCCGCCTACCTGATCCAGTCCGGCCGCGTGGCGCTCCGCCCCGGCCGCGGCACGCTGGGCGGGGACATCGCGACCTTCGGGCCGGGCAGCCTGTTCGGCGAGATCTATCTGCTGACCGGCCGTTTGCCCGACGTCACCGCGGTGGCGGTCGCCGGCGGCATCTGCGAGGTGATCGACAAGCGCAGCTTCGAGGACGCGGTGATGGCGATGCCGCCGATCCTGAAGTCGCTGACGCGGATCTACATCTCGCAGCTGACGAAGGCGAAGGCGGGGTGAAGGGCTGTGAGTTTGTAGGAGTGATGCGGAAAGTTGAACGGTAATTGAAGTTATTCTATGTTTCGTCCGTCGGGTGTGATGGCGCACGCGAACCGGATTGTGAGGACGGGATCGAGTTGGTGATTTTCAGCGTTGCATTTGCGCCTGATGCAGGATCAGCCAGCTCAGGACCGTCAAGGCAGTTCAAACAAGAGTCGCATCTTATCAAGAGATTCGTCAATCAGTGCCTAAAATCACTGGACCGTGTTGAGGCGCACGAAATAGGCCCGCTTCAAAACGCATCGCGGGTTCGCTCCAAAACCAGTTTGGATCTGCGCCGATTTTCCGTGATTGTAGAGAACACCGCTTTGAAGCATGCGCTGAAACAACATGGCGATGCTTCAAAAGAGGCTAAAAGAGGTCAGGAAGCTGTAGTTGAGGACGATTTCTGCTTGATCCCGGAAATCATCCAGGACGGCACCCCTTCGAACGGTGATGGTTCGAAACGCGGCGTATCGACGATTTTGTTCCGTAAGTCGATCAATGGCTTTGAATACACTGTCGTTGCCGACGTGCGCTCAAGTGCGTGTCAACTTGCATTCAAAACGATGATGAAAAGCCGGCAAAGGCATGCTTAGGGAGAAGCACCTGGGGACCTGCGATGCTGTCTCGTAAGGCGGACGCTCGTGTGAAGCGTATACCGTGCGAAACCCCTCGAGATTGACGTCCGAAACGAGGCCCAGGTGCTGTCAAATAGGTAATGTGGTTTTGCCTTGTGGTCAAGTTTCCAGCTGGTGCGATCACCGGAGTTGTATGCGGCGCCTTGTTTTCGGGGCAGAGGAGAATTTCTCCTTCAGTTCACCCACGCACCTCCAACCCCCGCATGACCAGCGTCCACACCGCCTCGAACGCCGTGGCGGTGTCGGGGGAGGCCCATTCGGCGGCGTGGGCGGGGTTGTGGAAGCGGGCAGTCGCGTCGAGCAGGGCGCGGGCGACCGTGGCGGCGTCGCCGGGGGCGAAGCTGCCGTCGGCCATGCCGTCGGCGACGATGCGGGCGATCTGGTCGCAGAGGTGCGCCACATGCTCCGCCACCACCTCGCGGGCTTCGGCGGCGAGCGTCATGTAGGTGGCGAACAGTTCCGGATCGTCGCCGGCCTTGCGGTGCTTGGCCTGGATCAGCGCGTCGAACCAGCGGCGCAGGCGGGCGGGTGCCGGGCCGGACTCCTCCGCGATGGCGTCCAGCGGATCGGCGACGCGGGCGAGCCAGCGCTCCGTCACCGTGTCGCGGAGCGCGGCCTTGCTGGGGAAGTGGCGGTAGACGCTGCCGTGGCTGACGCCCAGCGCGCGGGCGACGTCCACCACCGTGGCCTTGGCGGGACCGTAGCGGCGCAGGACCTCTTCCGCCGCCTCCAGGATGCGGTCCGGGGTCAGCGCCGCCTCAGCCATTGGACTGTGCCTCAGCGCCGCTCGCTGTCGAGCATCGCCATCTGTTGCGGGGCGTAGCGGTCGCCGGCCGCCGCGCCGGGCGGCACCGCCCGTTCGATCGCGGCGAGGTCATCGGGGGTGAGGTCAAATTCCAGGGCTCCCAGCGCTTCGGTCAGCCGGTCGCGCCGCCGCGCGCCGACCAGCGGCACAATATCCGAACCGCGCGACAGCACCCAAGCAATCGCGATCTGCGCGACGCTGACCCCCTTCGCCGCGGCGACCCGGCGCAGTTCCTCGACCAGGGCGAGGTTGCGGTCGAGATTCCCGCCCTGGAAACGCGGGCTGTGGGCGCGGAAGTCGCCGGGGGCCCCGGCGCTGTCCCCGGCTCTGTCCTTGCTCCAGTGGCCGCTGATCAGGCCGCGCGACAAGACGCCATAGGCGGTGATGCCGATGCCGAGCTCGCGGCAGGCCGGCAGTATGGCGTCCTCGATCCCGCGGGAAATCAGCGAATATTCGATCTGCAGGTCGCAGATCGGGTGGACGGCGGCGGCGCGGCGGATGGTCTCGGCCCCCATCTCCGACAGGCCGATGTGGCGGACATAGCCGGCCTTCACAATGTCGGCGACGGCGCCGATGGTGTCCTCGATCGGAACGTTCGGGTCGAGACGGGACGGGCGGTAGATGTCGATGTGGTCCAGCCCCAGCCGGCTCAGCGTGTGGGCCAGGAAGTTCTTCACCGCCGCCGGACGGGCGTCGTAGCCGAGCCAGCTGCCGTCCGGCGCGCGCAGGGCGCCGAACTTCACGCTGACCTGGAAGCGGTCGCGGGGGATGCCGCGCACCGCCTCGCCTATCAGCATCTCGTTGTGGCCCATGCCGTAGAAGTCGCCGGTGTCGAGCAGCGTCACCCCGGCGTCGAGCGCTGCATGGATGGTGGCGATGCCCTCCGCCCGGTCGGCGGGGCCGTACAGGTCGGACATGCCCATGCAGCCGAGGCCGAGGGCGGAAACGGTGGGGCCGGATGTGCCGAGTGCGCGCGTGTCCATGTGTCCCTCCATCGATGCGTGATGGAGCGGTTATCGGCTATCGACTGACAGATGTCAATATCTGTCAGTCGATACTCTTTCAGAGGAGTCAGGATGGGTCGATGACGATCACCCGGAAATCGTTGACGTTGGTGCGGGTCGGGCCGGTGACGACCAGATCGCCCAGCGCCTTGAAGAAGCTGTAGCCGTCGTTGTCGGCGAGGAAGGCATTGGCATCGAGCCCCATCGCCTCGGCCCGTTTCAGCGTGTCGGGGCGCAGGAGGGCGCCGGCATTGTCCTCCGTTCCGTCGATGCCGTCGGTGTCGAAGGCGGCGGCCCAGATGCCGGGATGGCCGTCGAGCGCCACCGCCAGCGCCAGCAGGAACTCGATGTTGCGGCCGCCGCGGCCCTGGCCGCGCACCGTCACCGTGGTCTCGCCGCCGGACAGGATCACCGCCGGGACTGGAGCCGGCTGGCCGTGGCGGGCGGCCTGCCGGGCGATGCCGGCATGGACCTTGGCGACCTCGCGCGCTTCACCCTCGATGGCGTCGCCGAGGATGACGGGGGTATAGCCGCGGTCACGGGCGAGTGCCGCTGCGGCCTCCAGTGCGTCCTGCGGGGTGGCGATGATGGTGGTGACGGCACCGCTCAGGCGCGGATCGCCGGGCTTGGGCGTTTCGTCCTCCGCCGCTTCGAGGAAGGCGGCCACGGCGGGCGGCGGGGTGATGCCGTATTTCGCCAGGATGGCGCGGGCGTCGGCGAAGCTGGTCGGGTCGGGCACGGTCGGGCCGCTGGCGATCACCGACGGATCGTCTCCCGGCACGTCGGAAACCAGCAGCGAGACGACGCGGGCAGGATGGGCCATGGCGGCCAGCCGTCCGCCCTTCACCGCCGAAAGATGCTTGCGCACGCAGTTCATCTCGCCGATGTCGGCGCCGCTCTTCAGCAGGGCCTTGGCGACGGCGCGCTTGTCCTCCAGCGTGATGCCGGGAGCCGGCAGGGCCAGCAGGGCGGAGCCGCCGCCGGAGATCAGGCAGAGCACGAGGTCGTCGGCGGTCAGCCCCTGCACCATGTCGACGATGCGCCGCGCCGCCTCCTGCCCGGCGGCGTCGGGCACCGGATGGCTGGCCTGCACCACCTCGATCCGTTCGGTCGGCAAATCATGATCGTAGCGGGTGACGACGAGGCCAGTGAGCGGCCCCGGCCAATGGTCTTCCACCGTCTTCGCCATGGCCGCCGCCGCCTTGCCGGCGCCGATCACCACCGTGCGGCCCTTCGGCGGCTGCGGCAGGGCCGCCGGCAGCCGTGTCTCGGCGGTCACCGCGGTCAGCGCCGCCTGGAACAGGTCGTGGAGCAGGGCGTCTGTGGTCATGGCGGTGCTCATGGTCGCTCGGGCGTCGTGGGAAGCGGGGCGGGTAGAATGCACGGGAATGAGGGGTGGGGAAATGGTGCGGGTGGGGTGGTGAAGTGGTGACGGCCGTTGCCCCCACCCTAACCCTCCCCCGCTGGGCGGGGGAGGGGATGATTGCTGATGCGGGAGAGTGGCGGCAGTCCCTCCCCCGCCCAGCGGGGGAGGTTAGGTGGGGGCATCGTCAGCCGACGACTCTCCACCCGCTCACTTCGCCCCAACCTCGTGCCCGGCAAGCAGTTCCAGCGCGCGCAGCATGCCGGAGTGGTCCCAGGCCGAGCCGCCCTGCGCGGCGCAGGCGTTGAACAGCTGCTGGCAGCTTGCCGTGTGGGGCAGCGACAGGTTCAGCGCCTTGGCGCCGCTCAGCGCGAGGTTGAGGTCCTTCTGGTGCAGCTCGATGCGGAAGCCGGGGGTGAAGTTGCGGTTGATCATCCGCTCGCCATGGACCTCCAGGATGCGGGAGGAGGCGAAGCCGCCCATCAGCGCCTGACGGACCTTGGCCGGATCGGCGCCGGCCTTCGACGCGAACAGCAGCGCCTCGGCCACCGCCTCGATGGTGAGCGCGACGATGATCTGGTTGGCGACCTTGGTGGTCTGGCCATCGCCGTTGCCGCCGACCAGCGTGACGTTCTTGCCCATCTTGTCGAACAGCGGCTTGACCGTGTCGAAGGCCTCCTGCGGGCCGCCGACCATGATGGTCAGCGAGGCGGCCTTGGCCCCGACCTCACCGCCCGACACCGGCGCGTCGAGGTAGGAGCAGCCGAGGTCGTTGATGCGCTTGGCGTATTCCTTCGTCTCGATGGGAGAGATCGAGGA
The DNA here is from genome assembly GCF_977007025.2 of Azospirillum largimobile. Classification (NCBI taxonomy): domain Bacteria; kingdom Pseudomonadati; phylum Pseudomonadota; class Alphaproteobacteria; order Rhodospirillales; family Azospirillaceae; genus Azospirillum; species Azospirillum largimobile. Next base: position 496,126 of record NZ_CDRMUA020000005.1, on the reverse strand, counting down.
CATGTCCACCACGATCTTGCCCGACGACAGGCCGGCGGCGACGCCGTTCTCGCCGAACAGGGCGGCGCCGACATGGGGGGTGTCGGGGACCATGGTGATGATGACCTCGGCCGCCGCAGCCACCTCCCGCCCGCTGGGGCAGGGAATGGCGCCCTTGGACGTCAGGTCGGCCGGCACCGGCTTGATGTCATGGACGTAGAGCGTGTGACCGGCGTCCAGCAGATGCCCCGCCATCGGGGTGCCCATGATGCCGAGACCGATGAATCCGACCTTCATTGTACTGGTCCTTTCTCGCGTGATGGTGGGGACGCCTCAGGCGTGCGCCGGTTCCGTCTTGTAGGGGGCGAACCAGCCGAGCCCCTCGTCCGTGGTCGTCTTCGGCTTGTATTCGCAGCCGACCCAGCCGCGGTAGCCGATGGCGTCCAGATGCTTGAACAGGAAGGGATAATTGATCTCGCCGGTGCCGGGCTCGAAGCGGCCGGGATTGTCGGCCAGCTGGACATGGGCGATGCGGGCGAGGTTGGCCTCGATCGTGCGGGCCAGATCGCCTTCCATGATCTGCATGTGGTAGATATCGTACTGCACGTACAGATTGTCGGAGCCGACCTTGGCGATCAGGTCCAGCGCCTGTTTGGTCCGGTTCAGGTAGAAGCCGGGGATGTCGCGGGTGTTGATCGGCTCGACCAGCAGCTTGATGCCCGTGCCGGCCAGCGCGTCGGCGGCATAGGCGAGGTTGCCGGTCAGCGTGCTTTCCGCCGCGGCGACGTCGCCCCCCTGCGGCAGGATGCCGACGAGGCAGTTGACCTGTTTGCAGCCCAGCGTGCCGGCATAGTCGATGGCGCGGGCGACGCCGTCGCGGAACTCCTGCACGCGGTCGGGCATGATGGCGATGCCGCGCTCCCCGCCGCCCCAGTTGCCGGCGGGCAGATTGTGCAGGACCTGGGTCAGCCCATGTTGGCGCAGCTTCTCGGCCAGCGCGTCGGCGGGGAAGTCGTAGGGGAACAGATACTCCACGCCACGGAAGCCGGCATCGGCCGCCGCGGCGAATCGGTCGAGGAAGGGATGCTCGTTGTAGAGCATCGTCAGGTTGGCGGCGAACTGCACCATGGCCGAACTCCCGGTTGCGCGAATTGGCCGCCGCGGATGGAGGGGCGGCCCTTGGGTCGGGAGCTTGACCGCCGCGCAGGGCCTTGAGCCAGTTCGCCGGACGGCTTTTTCATCCAGCGGAAAGCGGGGCGGGCGAACAATGCGGAAGAGGGCATGTGGGTCGTCGCGGAACCATGTTGACGCATACGTCAACTCGAACTAGGCTCCGCAGCACGGATCATCCGTATCCCCAGCGCCACCAGAAGCGCCGTCTTCAAAAGCCGGAGGAACCACCCAGTGAGCCAGCCCGTGACCCAGCCCTACCCCCATCTGCTGGCCCCGCTCGACCTCGGCTTCACGGTGCTGAAGAACCGGGTGCTGATGGGGTCGATGCACACCGGGCTGGAGGACCGCCGCCGCCATTTCCCGCGGCTGGCCGCCTATTTCGCCGAGCGGGCGCGCGGCGGGGTCGGGCTGATGGTGACCGGCGGCTTCTCGCCGAATGTGGAGGGGTGGCTGTCGCCCTTCGGCTCCACCCTGGCGCGGCATGGGGCGGCGCGGTCGCACCGGGTCATCACCGACGCGGTCCATGCCGAAGGCGGCAAGATCGCGCTGCAGATCCTGCATGCCGGCCGCTATGCCTACAGCCCGCTGTCGGTGGCGCCGTCGCGCATCAAGTCGCCGATCACTCCCTTCACCCCGCGCGCCCTGACCGCAAGGGGGGTGGAGCGCCAGATCCGCGCCTATGTCCGCTGTGCCGAACTGGCGCGCGAGGCCGGCTATGACGGGGTGGAGGTGATGGGGTCGGAAGGCTACCTGATCAACCAGTTCCTGGTGACCCACACCAACCAGCGCACCGACAAGTGGGGCGGCGCTTACGAGAACCGCATGCGCTTCCCGGTGGAGATCGTGTCGCGCATGCGGGAGGCGGTCGGGCGCGACTTCATCATCATCTACCGCCTGTCGATGCTGGACCTGATCCCCGACGGCAGCACGTGGGAGGAGGTGGTGCAGCTCGCCCAAGCCATCGAGCAGGCCGGCGCCACCATCATCAACACCGGCATCGGCTGGCACGAGGCGCGGGTGCCGACCATCGCCACCAGCGTGCCGCGCGCCAACTTCGCCTGGGTGACCGGCAAGCTGAAGGAATCGGTGTCGATCCCGCTCTGCACCACCAACCGCATCAACACGCCCGAGGTTGGCGACGCGGTGATCGGCGAGGGACTGGCCGACATGGTGTCGATGGCGCGGCCCTTCCTGGCCGATCCGGACTTCGTCGCCAAGGCGGCGGCGGGCCGGCCGGAAGCGATCAACACCTGCATCGCCTGCAACCAGGCCTGCCTGGACCACATCTTCTCCGGCAAGACGGCCAGCTGTCTGGTCAACCCGCGCGCCTGCCACGAGACGGAACTGGTGATCGTCCCCGCCAGACAGCGCAAGCGCATCGCCGTGGTCGGCGCCGGCCCGGCCGGGCTGGCCTGCGCCACGACGGCGGCGGAGCGCGGGCACGAGGTGCATCTGTTCGACGCGGCCGACGAGATCGGCGGCCAGTTCAACATGGCCAAGCTGATCCCCGGCAAGGAGGAATTCCACGAGACGGTGCGCTATTTCCGCAACCGGCTGGCGGAGACCGGGGTGGCGCTGCATCTGGGCCGGCGGGTGGGTGCCGGCGACCTGACGGGTGCGGGGTTCGACGCGGTGGTTCTGGCGACCGGGGTGGTGCCTCGCGACCCGAGGATTCCCGGCCAGGACCACCCGAAGGTGCTGACCTACATCGATGTGCTGCGCGGTGCAAAGCCGGTTGGGCGCCGGGTCGCCGTGGTCGGGGCGGGCGGCATCGGCTTCGACGTCAGCGATTTCCTGGCCCATGAGGGGCCGTCGCCCAGCCTGGAGCCGGCGCTGTGGCGCGCCGAATGGGGCGTTGCCGACCCGGCCGAGGCGCGCGGCGGCGTCGCCGGCATCCGCCCCCACCTGACGCCCCCGGCGCGGGAGATCGTCCTGCTCCAGCGCAAGGCGAGCAAGCCCGGCGCGGGGCTGGGCAAGACCACCGGCTGGATCCACCGGGCCCAGCTGAAGATGAAGAACATCCAGGCATTGTCCGGCGTGAATTACGAGCGCATCGACGACGAAGGTCTGACCATCAGCTTCGGCGAGAAGCGCGAGCGCATGCAGACGCTGGCCGTCGACAGCATCGTTCTGTGCACCGGGCAGGAGCCGTTGCGGGAACTTCAGGCGCCGCTGGAGGCCGCCGGCATCGCCGTCCACCTGATCGGCGGCGCCGACATCGCGGCGGAACTGGACGCCAAGCGCGCCATCGCCCAGGGCACGAGGCTGGCGGCGGGGCTGTAGGCGGGTGGTCCTCGCCCTCCCTCCACATCCATGGCGGGAGTGCGGGCGCCTTTGTCACACCCGTACGCGACGGGGGATGAGCGAAATTGCTTGCCGCCCTAGCTGATATATTAGTATTCTGGCGTCAGTCGCTCTTGAGGAGGCTGGACGTCATGCCATCCGGCAACCCGCCGGCCAAAACCGGTTCCACCGCTGCCACCCGTCCGGCCAAGCCGGGCAAGACCGCCCCACTCCAGATCCGCCCGCCGGCCCGGCGCGACGTGCGGCGCGGCCCGACGGCGGCCGACGCCATCCACCGCGATCTCCGGGCGGAGATCGTGTCGCTGAGGCGCAAGCCGGGCGACCCAATCGCCGAGAAGCAGATCGCCGAAGCCTATGGCGTCAGCCGCACGCCGGTGCGCGAGGCGGTGCTGAGGCTGGCGGACGAGGGGCTGATCGAAATCTTCCCGCAATCGGGCACCTTCGTCGCCCGCATCCCGCTGGAAGCGCTGCCTGAGGCCGGCGTGATCCGCAAGGTGCTGGAGCGCGCCACCGTGCGTTTCGCCGCGGAGCGTGCCAGCCGCAGCCAGATCGCGGCCCTGCGCGCCTGCCTGGAGCAGCAGCGCGAGGTCGATGCGGTCGGTGACGCCAACGGCTTCCATCAGGCCGACGAGACCTTCCACGCCCAGATCACCGAAATGGCGGGCTATCCCGGATTCTGGACGATCATCCAGCAGGCCAAGGTCCAGCTCGACCGTTGCCGGCGGCTGACCCTGCCGGTTCCCGGCCGCATGCGCACGGTGATCGCCGAACATGAGGCCATCGTCGAGGCCATCGCCGCCCACGACCCGGACCGGGCCGAACGGAGCCTGATCCTGCACCTGGACAATCTGCAGATCACGGTGGACGACGTGCGCAATGCCGCACCGCTCTATTTCTCCGGCAGCCTGACCGACGCAGTCATGGAAGGAACGCCCTGATGTCCGCCCCGATCGCCCCTTCGGTTGCACCCGGCCGCCGCCGCATCGGCGTGATCGGCCTCGGCATGGCCTCGGCGCCCCATGCGCAGAGCCTGATCGACCTTCGGGACCGGGTGGAGGTGGCGGGCTGCTTCAGCCCGTCGGCCGAGCGCCGCGCCGCCTTCGCCGCCCGCCACGGACTGCCGACGGTCGACCGAATGGAGATCCTGCTGGACGATCCGACGCTGTCGGCCGTCCTGCTGCTGACCCCGCCCGACAGCCATGCCGAACTGGTCGCCCGCTGTGCCGCCGCCGGCAAGCATGTGCTGCTGGAAAAGCCGCTGGACGCCACGCCGGAGGGCGCGCGCGCCGTGGTATCGGCGATGGAGGAGGCCGGGCTGACGCTGGGCGTCGTCCTGCAGCACCGGTTCCGCGCCTCGGTGGAGCGGCTGGCCGGGCTGATGCGCGACGGCACGCTGGGCCGGCCGCTGTCGGCGGCTGTGTCGGTGCGCTGGTGGCGCGACGCCGCCTATTACGCCCAGCCCGGCCGCGGCATGAAGGCGCGCGACGGCGGCGGGGTGCTGCTGACCCAGGCGATCCACACGCTGGACGCCTTCGTCGGCCTGCTCGGCCTGCCGGAGCGGGTCGCGGGATTTGCCGCCACCAGCGTGCTTCGCCGGATGGATACGGAAGACGTGGTCGCCGCCGCGCTCAGATACGGCAACGGAATGCTGGCCACCATCGACGCCACCACCGCCGCTTATCCCGGCTATCCGGAGCGGATCGAGATCGCCGGAACCGGCGGGTCGGCCGTGCTGTCCGGCGACCGGCTGGAGGTGCAGCTGGTCGGCGGCGAGCGCATCCTCGCCGGCCAGGACGGCGCCACGCTGGGTGGCGGCGCGGATCCGATGGCCTTCTCGCACCAGCATCACCGGGCCGTGCTGTCCGACTTCCTCGATGCGCTCGACGACGGACGCCGGCCGCGGGTGGACGGGCGGGAGGCGCTGAAGGTGCACCGTCTGATCGACGCGATCCTGAACGCCGCTGCCGGCGGCACAACCGTGGAGGTGGCCGAACCCTGACCCCGCAACCCGAACTCCATCCGCCGGGCCGCGCGGTGTGCGGCCTTGCGGAAACCACCACTTTGGCGTAAAGCGCCAGCACCAGGCCGGGCCCCTCTGGCAACCTCACCGGTTGCGATGTCGGACTGGGAACACCAAGGAGCGGCCCGCGCCCCGTGCCCCCGACCGACGCCTTCCGTCGATGCTTCGGCATGACCCGGCCGGTCCGAACAGCCCTCGCGCGGACTCTCCGCCCACATTTTTCGTGATGCGAGGACATCCGCTCAAATGACGGAGCTATTCACAACTGAGGCGCTTTTCGCGCTGCTTCAGGTCATCATGATCGACCTGGTGCTGGCCGGCGACAACGCCATCGTCATCGGTCTGGCCGCCGCCGGACTGCCGCGGGAACAGCGCGGCAAGGCCATCCTGATCGGCATCCTGGCCGCCACCGTGCTGCGCATCGCCTTCGCGGCGGTCACCACCCAGCTTCTCCAGATCATCGGGCTTCTGCTGGCCGGCGGCGTGCTGCTGCTGTGGGTCTCGTGGAAGATGTGGCGCGAGCTGCGCCAGTCCCATGAGGAGGACGAGGCGGTCGAGGTGCTGGAGGACGACGGCGGAGCCGATACGGCAGGTCCGCGCAAGACCCTGAGCCAGGCGGTCTGGCAGATCGTCGTCGCCGACGTGTCGATGTCGCTGGACAACGTCCTGGCCGTGGCAGGCGCCGCGCGCGAGCATTTGGGGGTGCTGGTCATCGGCCTGACCCTGTCGATCGCCCTGATGGGCCTCGCCGCCAGCGTCATCGCCCGCGTTCTGCAGAAGCACCGCTGGCTGGCCTATGTCGGCCTCGCCATCATCTTCTACGTCGCCCTGGACATGATCTACCGCGGCGCCATGGAGGTGTGGCCCCTGGTGAACGGTCACGGCTGACGGGCTTGTGATGAACGGCCTTGGAATGGCTGGCCGCCGCGTTTGAGCGAATGGGGGAAGGGCTGCGGCGAGAGCTGGGGCCGAATGTCGCACCCAACCCCCTGCGGCGATCCGTGTACTGGCTGAAACCCGCGTCCGCAGCCACTTTGTCTCTCTCCCCGCCAATCTGAATCAGTTTAAAGTCCAAAACGGTAGTTGCCGGCTGGAACTTTCAGACTTGCACGCAGAGTGATATACTAATATCCTAAGTGACGTGAACAGGGCGCCGCCGGGGGCGGCACCGTTGCCAAGCGGAGCGGAAAGAGGATGGGGGCAAGGGCAGGGCCTGTGTCGGCCATGCGCAATTTCCGGCCGCGCGTGGCGCGGTCGCAGCGCTGCGAAAGCCGGTCTCGGCAAAGGGGCCTCATCCACGCTTCGTCCGTCACCGGCCCACGGTTCATCCAGTCACACACAGGCGGCCCACCGGCCACCAGGCAATCCGGAAACACCAGAACAAGAGAGGCCGGCCCGCTCAGGCTCCGGCCCCGCACACAGGAGGAGAACCTATGAAGTTTGCTCTGACTTCGGTCCGCACCGCGCTGCTGGCCGCCTGTGCCGTCTGCAGCATGATGGCCGCGCCGATGCTGTCGGCTCCGGCCGCCGCGCGCGACTTCCGGTCGGCCGACATCCACCCGACCGACTACCCGACCGTCGAGGCGGCGCGCTATGTCGGCAAGCTGCTGGCGGAACGCACCAACGGCCGTCTCGGCGTCAAGGTGTTCCCGAACGGCGCTCTCGGCAACGAGAAGGACACCATCGAGCAGCTGAAGATCGGCGCGCTCGAGATGATGCGCATCAACGTGGCGCCGCTGAACAACGTGGTGCCGGAGACGATGGTCACCGCGCTGCCCTTCATCTTCCGCGACACCGGCCACATGCGCCGCGTCCTGGACGGCCAGATCGGCGACGAAATCCTGGCGGCGATGGAAAGCCAGGGCATGGTCGGCCTCGCCTTCTACGACAGCGGCTCGCGCAGCATGTATTCGGCCGCCAAGCCCTACAAGACGCTGGCCGACATGAAGGGCGCCAAGATCCGCGTCCAGCAGTCCGACCTGTTCGTCGCCATGATCCAGGCGCTGGGCGCCAACGCCACGCCGATGCCCTTCGGCGAGGTCTACACCGCGCTCAAGACCGGCATCGTCGATGCGGCCGAGAACAACTACCCGTCGTACGAGTCCTCGCGCCACTTCGAAGCCGCCAAGTACTTCACGCTGACCGAACACGCGATGGCGCCGGAAGTGCTGGTCTTCTCCAAGGTCGCCTGGGACCGCCTGTCCAAGGACGACCAGGCTCTGGTCCGCCAGGCCGCCAAGGAGTCGGTGCCCTACATGCGCAAGCTGTGGGAAGAGCGCGAGCAGAAGTCGAAGGACGTCGTGACCAAGGCCGGCGCCCAGATCGTCGAGGTCACCAACAAGCAGGAATTCATCGATGCGATGAAGCCCGTCTACGACAAGTTCGCCAACACGCCGAAGCTCCAGAGCCTCGTGCAGCGCGTCCAGGAAACCAAGTAAGCAAGGGGTGAGGCGCGGCGCCGTCCCCGGCGGGACGGTGCCGCCACCCAAGGGGAGCCGCAGCATGGATATCGAGCTGCAAGCAATGGATGTCAGCCCGCCGCATGCAGCCGGCTGGCTGACGCGGATGAACGCGGTGCTGGCCAAGACCGGCATGTATGTCGCCATCATCGGATTGATGTCGATCGTCGCGGTCGTCTTTTATCAGGTGTTCGGCCGCTACGTGCTGAACAACTCGCCGACCTGGGCGGAAAGCCTGGCCATCGTGCTGGTGCTGTACGTCACCCTGATCGGTGCCGCCGTCGGCGTCCGCGACGCCGGCCACATCGGGCTCGAATCCCTGCTGGTGATGCTGTCTGACAGTGCGCGGCGCAAGATGGACATCCTCATCTACGCGCTGGTCGGAATTTTCGGCGGCTGCATGGCCTACAACGGCTGGATTCTCGGCAGTTCGGTCATGTCCTACACGATCCCGAACCTTCACATCTCCGAAGCCGTACGCTACGTGCCGCTGGTGCTGTCGGGTGTGCTGATCGTCCTGTTCTCCATCGAGCATATCGTCGCCATCCTGCGCGGCGAGGAGGTAAAGCCGTCATGGAACTGATGATCCTCAGCATCACCTTCTTCGGCTTCCTCATCCTCGGCATTCCGGTCGCCTTCGCCATCGGCCTGTCGGCGCTCTGCACCATCCTCTATGAAGGCCTGCCGGTCGCGGTGGTCTTCCAGCAGATGATGTCGGGGATGAACGTCTTCTCGTTCCTGGCCATTCCCTTCTTCGTCTTCTCGGGCGAGCTGATGTTGCACGGCGGCGTCGCCGACAAGATCGTCGCCGCGGCGAAGAGCATGGTCGGCCACATCCGTGGCGGGCTGGGCATGTCCAACGTGGTGGCCTGCACCCTGTTCGGCGGCGTCGCCGGCTCCCCCGTCGCCGACGTGTCGGCCATGGGCGCCGTGATGATCCCGATGATGAAGCGGGAAGGCTACCACGCCGACTACGCGGTCAACGTCACCACCCACGCTGCCCTCGTCGGCGCGCTGATGCCGACCAGCCACAACATGATCATCTACGCGCTGGCCGCCGGCGGAAAGGCGTCCATCGGCGCGCTGATCGCCGCGGGCCTGATGCCGGCGCTGCTGCTGATGGTCTGCAACCTGGGCGCCGCCTACTACGTCGCGGTCCGCCGCGGCTACCCGAAGGGGTCCTTCCCCGGCTGGGACATCCTGCTCCACACCTTCGCCGCCGCCCTGCCCGGCATGCTGATCGTCGTCATCATCCTGGCCGGCATCACCAGCGGCGTGTTCACCGCGACCGAATCGGCCTCCGTGGCCGTGATCTACGCGCTGCTGCTGACCACCCTGGTCTACCGCACGCTGACGCTGGAGAAGTTCCTGGCCGCCGCCGCCAAGACGGTGAAGACCACCGGCGTGGTGCTGCTGCTGATCGGCGTGTCGACGATGTTCCAGTACCTCATGGGTCTCTATGAGGTGGCGGACATCACCGGCGAACTGCTGGCCGGCATCTCGTCCAACCCGATCGTCATCTTCCTGCTGATCAACATCATCCTGTTCCTGCTGGGCACCTTCATGGACATGGCCAGCACGATCCTGATCTGCACGCCGATCTTCCTGCCGATCGCCATGACCTACGGCATGGACCCGGTGCAGTTCGGCATCGTGATGCTGATCAACTGCGCGCTCGGCCTGAACACCCCGCCGGTCGGCACCACCCAGTTCATCGGCTGCGCCATCGGCGGCGTGTCGGTGGGCGAGGTGATGCGCTCCATCACGCCCTTCTACGGGGCGCTGTTCCTGGCGCTGCTGCTGGTCACCTATGTCCCGGCCTTCTCGCTGTGGCTGCCACGCCTGCTGATGAACTGAACCGGGGCGGGCCCCGGCCCTCCTGAACGAATTCTCTCCTGGACTGGGCCATCGGCTTCTCGCCGATGGCCCATTTTTTTATGCGCCGGATTCGGGCCGCCGGTATCAGGCCGTCAGGTCCAGAACCACCCGGCCGCGGATTTGGCCGGCCAGGATGCGTTCGCCCAGCGCCGGCAGGTCGGCGAAGGGATGGACCTCGTACATCGCGCCCAGATGGCCGGGGTCGAGGTCGCGGGCCAGCCTTGCCCAGGCCGACGCACGGCGGTCGGCCGGAGCCATCACCGAATCGATGCCGATCAGCGTCACGCTGCGCAGAATATGCGGAAGCACCGTGCCGGGCAGATCGGACGAGCCGGCCAGCCCGCAGGCGGCGACGGCTCCGCCCCACACCGTCTGCGCCAAGGCGTTGACCAGCGTCTGGCCGCCCACCGAATCGACGCCGCCCGCCCAGCGCTCCTTCTGCAGGGGCGCCCCCTTTTCCAGCAGGGTGGCGCGGTCGATGAAGCCGCCGGCGCCAAGGCCGCGCAGATACTCGTGCGTCTCCGGCCGCCCGGTGGAGGCGGTGACGGCATAGCCGCGCTTGGCCAGCAGGGCGACCGCCACCGATCCGACGCCGCCGGCCGCACCGGTGACCAGCACCTCCCGGCCGCCGGGCTGGATCGCGCCCCAGCGTTCCAGCGCGTCGACGCACAGCGCCGCGGTATAGCCGGCGGTGCCGATCCCCATTGCCTGTTCGGGCGTGAAGGCGTCGGGCAGGCGGGTCAGCCACTCCGGCTTCACCCGCTGATAGCGGCTGTAGCCGCCCCACTGCGTCTCCGACAGGCCCCAGCCGTTGACCACCACCCGGTCGCCGGCCTTCCAGTCGGGTGAGCGCGACTCGACCACCGTGCCGGCGAGATCGATCCCCGCCACCATCGGCAGCTTGCGGGCAATCTTCGCCTTTCCGGTGACGGCGAGCCCGTCCTTGTAGTTGACCGTGGAATGGGAGACCTCGACCAGCACCTCGTGGTCCGGCAGATCGGACGGCGAAAGAGTGGTGAAGGAGCCCTTGGGCTTGCCGTTGTCGTCGGCGATGACGAAGGCGGTGAAGGAATCGGGAAGGGACATCGGGCGCACTCCGTTGCGCTGCAGGTCTGACCGAAACGATGCGCCGCATTCCGATATAGGTCAAACAAATTGGCCTCAGCCCTTCGACGCACGGGACAACCCCGAATTGGAGGTATTGCGTCGCGCCTCTACCTCGCCTTGGCAAATGAGTGGCAAGAGGGTGCCATGGAGCGGAGTAGCCGGAGCGCGTCGAAATCGATTGGGACCGTCCTCATTCGCCGGTCCGGAGAAATCAGCTCGTCCGGCTGGGCGCGATGCTTCCCAAGGAATGATCGGCTTATTGGGCGTTGTGGCCTGGGCAGGATCCCGTACATCACGGAACGCGCAAAACGATTTCCAACAACTCCCCAGAAAGGGGTTTTCATGCACGGGATCATTCTTGCCGACGCCGGGCTGGCCGATATCGACGCATTGATCGGCCGGCACGCGCCGGATGTGACGGTGATCCGGGTGGCCGCCGACGAGGACGCCCTCGGCCTGCTCGCCGACGCCCTGGAGACGGGTCCGGCCGCGGTCCACCTGATCGCCCACGGCGCGCCGGGCGTGGTGAAGCTGGGGGCGATGCCGCTCGACACCAGCGCCCTGTTCGACCGCCGCTGGCCCGATGCGACCGGCACCGAGATCCTGATCCATGCCTGCGACGTCGGCGCCGGCGGCAACGGCCGCCGCTTCGTCGAGCGTCTGGCCGTCGTCACCGGCGCGCGTGTCGCCGCCGCCAGCCATCCGGTCGGCCATGCGGACCAGGGCGGTTCCTGGGACCTCGACGTGGTGACCGGCCCGATCCTGGCGGCCCGTCCCTTTGAGGGCGCCGCTGCCTGGCCGCACCGTCTGGCCTATAGCGGCACGCCGACGGCGGGCAATGACTCGCTGGTCGGCGACAATGGCGGCAACACGATCAACGGGCTTGCCGGCAACGACAGCATCACCGGCGGCACCGGCAACGACAGCCTGGCCGGCGGAATCGGCAACGACACGCTGGTCGGCGGCGGCAACACCGGCGTCGCGGCCGGCGACACCATGAACGGCGGGCTGGGCGCCGACCATTATGTCGGCGGCAGCGGCTTCAACATCGTCACCTACGAGGATGCCACCGCCGGCCTGACACTGGATCTGACCAACGGCGCCAACAACACCGGGGAGGCGGCCGGCGATACCTTCGTCAACATCCAGCGCTGGATCGGTTCGGAATATGCCGACAGCCTGACGGCGGGCGACAGGGCGGTGTGGTTCTGGGGCCATGGCGGCAACGACGTCGAGCATGGCGGGGCCGGCAACGACACGCTGGAGGCCGGCGACGGCAACGACAGCGTCTTCGGCGGCGGCGGCGGCGACCTGATGTATGGCCGCGCCGACAATGACGAGCTGCATGGCGAACTCGGCGACGACACGGTGGCCGGCGGCGGCGGCGCCGACCTGATCCATGGCGATGCCGGCAACGACCTGCTGAAGGGCGATTGGGAGCGCGACACCGTCCACGGCGGCGACGGCGACGACACCATCCTGGCCGGCATCGTCACCGCCGGCAGCTATGCCCAGACCCAGGCCGATACGATCTTCGGCGAGGCCGGCAACGACCGCTACATCGTCGTCAGCCAGTATGACGCCGGCACCGTCGGCTTCGACGGCGGCACCGGCACCGACACGCTGGAGGTCCGCTCCGACAACCTGACCAGCTTCAACGGCTACAACCTGGAATACCACAACGACGTCGCGTCGCCGAGGATCGACATCAGCGGCATGACGCTGACCAGCGTCGAGACACTGGCCCTGACCGGCAGCCAGCGCCACACCGTGACGATGACGGCGGCCCAGGCCAACGGCTTCACCGGCATCACCGGCGCGGTCACCGGCGACGCCTTCGCCATCGCCGGTGCGTCGCTGTCGGGCACCGTGGGCACCGGCAGCGGCGGCACGCTCCAGGCCGGCCAGGTCCAGGCGGAGACGGTGAACGGCGTCACCCTGGTCCATATCGGAATGAACGCCGCCGCCGGGGCCGACGTGACCCTGCGCATCGCCGGCAGCTTCGCCGCGTCCAACATCAGCCTGTCCGGCAACACCATCACGCTGGGTCAGGCTGGCACCGGCGGCAACACGGGCGGCGGTGATACGGGGGGCGGCACTCCCGGCGGCGGCACGGGCGGAGGAAGCAATCCTGGCGGCTCCACGGGCGGGCTGACGCTGACCGGCACCGCGGCCCGCGACTATCTGGCCGGCGGCAGCGGCAACGACGTCATCACCGGCAACGGCGGCAACGACTACATGGTCGGCGGCACCGGCAGCGACAGCTTCGTCTTCAAGCCCGGCGACGGCTGGGACTATGTCGCCGACTTCCAGGCCGGCGGCAGCGGCGACGTGCTGAATGTCGCGGGTTGGGCCGGGCTGACCGACTTTACCGCGGTGATGGCCGCCACCACCCAGGAGGGCGCCAACACCATCGTCCGCTTCGACGACAACAACAGCGTCACCCTGGCCAACGTCACCCGCAGCAGCCTGACCGCCGCCAACTTCTCCTTCCTCAATGCTTCGCCTGGGGCCTCCCCGGGCGGGAGCACGGGCGGCGGTTCCACCGGCGGCACCGGCCAGACCGTCACCGGGACCTCGGCGGGCGAGTATCTGGCCGGCGGCAGCGGCAACGACACCATCACCGGCAATGGCGGCAACGACTACATGGTCGGCGGCGCCGGGCGGGATACCTTCGTGCAGGGTGCGGCCGACGGCTGGGACTGCATCGGCGATTTCCAGGCCGGCACCGGCGGCGACGTGATCGACCTGCGCAGCGTCGCCGGCTTCTCCAGCCTGAACGACGTGCTGACCCACTCCGTCCAGAGCGGGGCAGACCTGTCGATCGATATCGGCAGCACCAGCACCATCAAGCTGATGAGCGTCGACCGCGGCACCCTGACGGCGGAAAACTTCCTGTTCGCCAACCCGATCGGCTGAACCGGCGGCGGGCGCCAGTCCTTGCCGGGGCTGGCGCCCGCTCCCTCACTCCCCCTGCCAGCGGTCGCGGAACACCAGATCCTCCAGCGGCAGGCGCTTGCGCCAACCCTTGGTTTCCAGTTCCGGCGTCGCCTCGAAATGGGTGACGTGGCCGAGGCAGAGATAGGCGATCGGCACGATTCGCTCCGGGATGCCCAGCGCGTCCCGCAGCGCGTCCTCGTGCAGGATGCTGACCCAGCCGACCCCCAGCCCTTCCGCCCGCGCCGCCAGCCACAGATTCTGCACGGCGCAGACGCAGCTGTAGAGGTCCATCGCCGGCATGTGGGTGCGGCCCAGAACCACCGGACCCGAGCGCTCGCGGTCGCAGGTGATGCAGAGATTGATCGGCGCCTCGCGGATGCCTTCCAGCTTCAGCCGGCTGTAGAGGCTGCGCCGTTCCCCCTCGAACATCGCCGCCGCCTCCTCGGTGGCGCGGGTGAAGTCGGCATGGATGCGGGACTTCACGGCGGGATCGGTGACGACGATGAAGTTCCACGGCTGCATGAACCCCACCGACGGCGCATGGTGCGCGGCCAGCAGGATGCGGGTCAGCACCTCGTCCGGCACCGGATCGGGCCGGAACTGCCCGCGCACGTCGCGGCGGGAGAAGATCGCCTTATAGAGCGCGTCGCGCTCCGCCGCGGTGAAAGCCTCGTCCTTCTCTTCGGCCATCCCTCACCCCCGCGCGATCAGGTGGACGAAAGACCCCAGCGCCAGCCCGCGCTGGCTGCCGAGTACGCCCAGGTCGCTGCCGTCCGCCGCCGTGGCACTCAGCAGCGGTGCGTCGTCGCCGCGGGCAAGGGTCGAGGCATAGTGGAACTCGTGACCCATCAGCGGAGATCCTGCCGGACCCAGCGGGCCGTCGGCCAGCAGAGCCGCGCGGCGATAGCCCAGATGCAGCCGCCGCTTGGCGAAGGAGGTGCGCACCCCCAGCAGCCCGGTCATCGGGTGGGTGACGCCGTCGGCATCCTCCAGCGTTTCGCCCATCACCATGTAGCCGCCGCATTCGCCATAGACCGGCACCCGCTCCGCCGCCGCGCGCAGCCCGTCGCGGAAGGCGTGGTTGGCGGCGAGGCGGCCGGCATGCAGCTCCGGATAGCCGCCGGGCAGATAGACGGCGTCCGCATCCTCCGGCGGCGTCTCGTCCGCCAGGGGGGAGAAGAAGCGCAGCTCCGCCCCCGCCGCCTGCCAGCCGGCGGTCAGGTGCGGATAGATGAAGGTGAAGGCGGCATCCTGCGCGATGGCGATGCGCTGGCCCAGCGGCGGCAGGGCGGGGGCGTCGCTGCCCGGCCCGGCCTTCGAGGGATTGGCGAGAGCCACGACGCGGTCGAGGTCGACGTGCTCCGCGACGAAGCGGCCGAGTGCCGCCAGCCGGTCGGCCAGCCCCTCCGTCTCGTCGGCCTGGACGAGGCCGAGATGGCGTTCGGGCAGGCTGAGGTCGGGTGCGCGGGGCAGGGCGCCCAGCAGGGGGATGCCCAGCGCCTCGATGGCGTTGCCGGCCAGCGCCGTGTGGCGCGGGCTGCCGACATTGTTCAGCACGACACCGCCGATGGTCACGTCGTCGCGGTAGGTGGCGAAGCCCTTCACCAATGCCGCGGCCGACTGCGACTGGCCCTTGGCGTTCACCACCAGCAGGACCGGCCAGCCGGTGCGCGCCGCGATCTCCGCTGTCGAGCCGGTGCCGGTGGCGCCGACGCCGGCCACGCCGTCGAACAGGCCCATTAGCGCCTCGCAGACCAGCAGATCGGCGCCCTCGGCGGCGCGGGCGGCCAGCCCGTCCAGCAGCTCCGGCCCCATCGCCCAGGTGTCGAGGTTCACGCTCGGCCGGCCGGTGGCGGCGCGGTGGAAGGCCGGGTCGATGTAATCCGGCCCCGACTTCACCGCCCCCACCGCCACGCCGCGGGCGCGCAGCGCCGCCAGCAGCCCCAGCGTCAGCGTCGTCTTGCCAGTGCCCGATGCCGGGGCGGCGATGATGAGACCGCTAGTCATTCTTCCCTCTGGCATGTTGCAGCGCCATCTGGCCCGGCAGCCATTCCAGCGCCGGGCGCAGCCGCACCACCTCGCCGATCACGATGATGGCGGGCGGCTCCAGATCGCTCGCCGCCAGATCGGCGACGCAGGTGCCGAGGCTGGTGACGAGGCTCTTCTGGTTGGCGGTCGTCGCCTCCGTCACCACGCCGACGGGGGTGTCGGCGGACAGGCCGCCGGCCATCAGCTCCGCCGCGATGGTCGGCAGCGCCTTCCAGCCCATATAGAGGATCAGCGGCGCCTTGGTGGCGGCCAGCGCCCGCCAGTCCGGTCCGCCGCCCAGCGAATGGCCGGTCGCCAGGATCACCGCCTGGTTGGTGTCGCGGTGGGTCGCCGGGATGCCGGCATAGGCCGGGCCGGCGATGCCCGACGTGATGCCCGGAACGATGCGGAAGGGGATGCCCTCTGCCGCCAGCGCCTGCGCCTCCTCGCCGCCGCGGCCGAAGACGAAGGGGTCGCCGCCCTTCAGCCTGAGGACGCGGTGTCCTTCCTTTGCCAGCTCGATCAGGCGGTTGGTGATGTCGTCCTGATGGGCGGAGGGGCGGCCGCCGCGCTTTCCGGCGAACTCCAGCCTTGCCGACGGGCTGGCGAGCGCCATGATCCGTTCGCCGACCAGCGCGTCATGGACGATGACGTCGGCTTGCCTTAGACCTTGCAGGGCCAGCAGGGTCAGCAGGCCGGGATCGCCGGGGCCGGAGCCGGCCAGCCAGACGCTGCCGGGGGCGAAGGGGACCAGGACGCTTTCGGGAATGGACGACTCAAACGACATGAACGCGGACTCGGGCTCGGAGAAGACGGAAGGCGGTGCGGAGGGCGCCGGGGAGGGGGGCGGCATGCCGGAGCATGCTACACCCTTGCGCCGCGGCTGGACGACGGGAACCTGTGCCACCGCGGCGGCGCGTGCGGCGGCAGTGGCTCTGTTCGGCCGGGAGTTTCCCGATCCGGTGACCGTGACCCTTCCCGGCGGCCAGACCCCTGCCTTCGCGCTGGCGGTGACGGAGCGGGGGGAGGGGGCGGACGGCTCCCCGGGCGGACCCTGGGCCATGGCCGGCGTGGTCAAGGATGCCGGCGACGATCCCGACGTCACCCACGGCGCGCTGGTGCGGGCGCGGGTCTGGCGCGGCGCGCCCGGCAGCGGCGTGAGTTTCCGCGCCGGTCCCGGCGTCGGCACCGTGACGCTGCCCGGCCTGCCGCTGGCAGTGGGCGAGCCTGCCATCAACCCGGTGCCGCGCAGCATGATCGCGCAGGCGGTGGGGGAGGCGGCGCGTGACGCCGGCCAGCCGGCCGATCTGGTGGTCGAGGTCGGGGTGGAGAATGGCGAGCAGCTCGCCAAGCGCACTATGAACGGGCGGCTCGGCATTCTGGGTGGACTGTCGATCCTGGGAACCACGGGGATCGTCGTGCCCTATTCCTGCGCGGCCTGGATCGCCTCGATCCAGCGCGGCATCGACGTAGCACGGGCGGCGGGCTTGCGCCATGTCGCGGCCTGCACCGGCGATCTGTCGGAAAAGGCGGTCGTCGCGCGCTATGGCCTGCCCGAACAGGCGCTGCTCGACATGGGCGATTTCGTCGGCGGCACGCTGAAGTACCTGCGCCGGCACCCCATCCCGCGCCTGACCCTGTGCGGCGGCTTCGCCAAGTTCGGCAAGCTGGCGCGTGGGCTGATGGACCTGCACAGCAAGCGCCATGCCGTGGACTTCGACTGGCTGGCCGAACGGCTGGCGGATCTCGGGGCCGGGCCGGAGCTGATTGCGGAGACGCGCGGCGCCAATACGGCGGCGCAGGTGCTGGGCATGGCGGACGCCGCCGGCCTGCCGCTGGCCGACCATGTGGCCGAGCTGGCCCGCCGCGCCGCGCAGGATGTGCTGGAGGATGCGCCGGTGGAGGTCGAGGTGCTGGTCACCGACCGCCAGGGACGAATCGTGGGGATGGCTCCCTTCAATAGAATTACCTGATGCGACCGGATGATATTCCCTCTCCCCCCCGGGGAGAGGGTTAGGGTGAGGGGGACGCACTGCTGGGATCTTTTCGGCTGCGCCGAACCCCCTCATCCCGACCTTCTCCCCGGGGGGGAGAAGGGGATTGGCGCTGGCTTGGGCAAGCCTCACTCCCCCAACCCCCGATAGCGCCGCACATGGCTGCCGTCATAGAGCGCGCTGCAGCGGAACTCCTCATGGCCCAGCGCCGGGCCGACCAGGATCAGCGCGGTGCGCTCCATCGGTGAGGCCACGACCTGCGCCGCGATGTCGGCCAGAGTTCCGCGCAGCACCCGCTCGTCCGGCCATGTCGCGCGGTAGACCACCGCCGCCGGGCAATCGGCGCCGTAGAGCGGGGTCAGCCGCTCCACCACCCGGTCGATGACGTGGATCGACAGGTGGATCGCCAGCGTGGCGCCCGAGGCGCCCAGCACCTCCAGCGTCTCGTTGGCGGGCATGGCCGAGGCGCGCCCCTCGGTGCGGGTCAGGATCAGCGTCTGGCTGACCTCCGGCAGGGTCAGCTCGCGCCCCAGCGCGGCCGACGCCGCGGCAAAGGCCGGCACGCCGGGGGTGATGGTGTAGGGGATGCCCAGTTCCCGCAGCGCGCGGGTCTGCTCGCCCAGCGCGCTGTAGACCGACAGGTCGCCGGAATGCAGCCGCGCCACGTCCTTGCCGGCGGCATGGGCGGCCTGGAATTCGGCGACGATCTCCTCCAGCGTCAGCGGGGCGGTGTCGATGATCCGCGCATCGGCGGGGGCGTGGGCGATGATCTCCTTCGGCACCAGCGAGCCAGCATAGAGGCAGACCGGGCAGCGCGCGATCAGGTCGCGGCCGCGCAGGGTCAGCAGGTCGGGAGCGCCCGGTCCGGCACCGATGAAATGGACGGTCATGAACGGGTCTCCAAAAGAGCGACGGCAGGCAAGGCAAGTGCGACGGTGGCGCGGGGGGTGGAGCGGCGCGGCAGCAGCAGGCGCGATCCCGGTCCGGCAGCGGCCAGCGCCGCGGCCTCCGCGACCGACGCCAGCCCGACCGCGGCCAGCACGGTGGATGATCGGGTGTGGACGCGGTCCTGCGCCGCCAGCATCGCGTCCTCTTCGATGAAGCGCAGCGGCAGGCCGAGCGCGCGGGCGGCCTCCGCCAGCCCGGCCTCGTCGGCCTTCATCGCCGGGGCGGCGAGCGCCGCCAGCTGGCGCGCGGCGTCGGGCAGGGCTGCCTCGTCGAAGGCGGCGACGACCAGACCGGCGATCTCCTCCCAACCGCAGCCGCGGCGGCAGCCGAGACCGACGAAGACCGGACCGAACAGCAGGGACTCCGACGTCAGGCGGTCCATGCGCCCTCCGCATACGGCTTTTCGGCCCGCCACAGCGTGACCGGCATGGCGGCCCGCCAGCCGCGGAAACCGCCGACCGCCGAGGCGCGGGCGACCGTGATCTGGGTCAGTTCGCCGCCGAGGCGCTTGTGCGCGTCGAACAGCACCGCCTCGCTTTCCAGCGTCACCGCGTTGGCGGCGATCCGGCCGCCGGGGGGCAGGGCGTCCCAACAAGCCGCCAGCAGGCCATCCGCGGTCAGCCCGCCGCCGATGAAGATGGCGTCCGGCCGCGCCAGCCCATCCAGTTCCAGCCCGGCCAGCGCCGCCGGGGCCTTGCCGCGCGCCAGCGTCAGGCCGGACACGCCGAAGGCCGTGGCGTTGGTCAGGATGCGGGCGATGCGCTCCGGGTGGTGTTCGACGGCGATGGCGCGGTTTGCGGGATCGCGCAGCATCCATTCGATGCCGATGGAGCCCGACCCGGCACCGACGTCCCACAGCAGCTCGCCCCGGCGCGGCGCCAGGAAGGACAGGGTGACGGCGCGCACCTCGCGCTTGGTGATCTGGCCGTCATGCTCGAACCAGTCGTCGGGCAGGCCGGGGGCCAGCGGCAGGATGCGGGCGCCGGGGGCGGCGACGCAGTCCAGCGCGATGGTGTTGAGGTCGGCGACCCGCTCGGCGCTCCAGGCATCGGCGGTGGCTTCCAGCCGGGCTTCGCGCGGGCCGCCCATCGCCTCCAGCACCGTCAGGCGCGAGGCGCCGAAACCGCGGGCGCTCAGCAGGGCGGCGAGCTTCGCCGGAGTCGTTCCGTCCCAGGAAAGAAGCAGCAGCTTGGCGTTCGGTTGCAGATGCGGAACGACCAGTTCCAGCGGGCGGCCATGGACAGTCAGGCAGCGGCAGTCCTGCAGGGACCAGCCCAGCCGGGATGCTGCGAGGCTGAAGGCGGAAGCGGCCGGGATCACCGTCGTTTCCGCAGCCGGAACGAGGCGCGACAACGTGGCGCCGACGCCGTACCAGGACGGATCGCCGCTCGCCAGCACGCAGACCCGCTGTCCGCGCCGGGCGATCAGGCCGGGGAAGGCGTCTGTCATCGGCGACGGCCAGGGCAGCCGTTCCTGTCCCGAAACGACCGGCACGAGATCGAGGTGGCGGACGCCGCCATAGAGGACTGTGGAGCTTTCCACCGCCGCGCGGGCGGCGGGCGACAAACCGTCCCAGCCATCCTCGCCGATGCCGACGATGCTGAGCCAGCGAACCGTTCCCATGCTATCCATGGCGCCGATCCTGACGGGTGGGGAGGGGGAATTGGTCAAGGCGCTGATGGACAAAGTGCTGATCCTGGGCGGCACGACGGAGGCAACGGCGCTGGCCAAGCGTCTGGCCGGCCATCCGCGCATCGACGCCCGCGTGTCGCTGGCCGGCCGCACGAAGAACCCGGTGCTGCCGCCGCTGCCGACCCGCATCGGCGGCTTCGGCGGGGTGGAGGGCTTGGCCGATTATCTGCGTGCCGAGGGAATCGAGGGGGTGATCGACGCGACGCATCCCTTCGCGGATCGGATCTCCGCCAATGCCGCCGCGGCCTGCGCACTGGTGGGGGTGCCGCTGCGCCTTCTGACCCGGCCGGCCTGGGTGGCGGGGCAGGGCGACCGCTGGATCGGCGTGCCGGACATGAATGCCGCGGCGCTGGCGCTGCGCGATCTGGGCGACACCGTGTTCCTGACCATCGGCCGGCAGGAGGTCGCGGCTTTCGAGGCGACCCCGGACAAGCGCTACCTGATCCGTGCGGTGGACCCGCCGGAGCCGATGCCGGCCCTGCCGCGCATGAGCCTGATCCTCGACCGCGGGCCGTTCACCGTGGAGGGCGAACTGGCGCTGATGCGCGGGGAGCGGATTGAGGTGGTCGTCAGCAAGAACAGCGGCGGACGCGCCACCGACGCCAAGCTGGAGGCCGCGCGTGAGTTGGGACTGCCGGTGGTGATGGTGGAGCGGCCGGCGGGCAACGGTGTGGCGGAACTGCACGACGTGGGCGAGGCGGTGGGGTGGCTGGAGGGGGTGGGCTGACTCTCCCCCCCTCCGAGTCCCCTCTCCCCCCCGGGGAGAGGGTCGGGGTGAGGGGGATGCACTGCGGGTCTTTCCAAGAATCCTCGCCGTGCATCCCCCTCACCCTGCCCTCTCCCCGGGGGGGAGAGGGGGACTCGCGGTGGGTTGGTCGCGGGTATCTCCGCCCGCACTGCCGTCACGCCCATCCTCACCCCCGATAATGCCGGGGCGTGTAGACCCAGCGCCCGCCGTCAGCGCGCGCGACGAAGCGGGTGTGCGAGGCGCCGATGATGACCAGCGTGCGCATGTCCGCCTGCTCCGCCCGCACCTCGCCCAGCGTGGTCACCGTCAACTCCTCATCCGCGCGGCCGATGGCGCGGCCCAGCACGATGGGAGTTTCCGGAGCGCGGATGTCGCGCAGGGCGTCGAAGGCGGCGCCAAGCTGCCAGGGGCGGGCCTTGGAGATCGGGTTGTAGAGCGCGATGACGAAATCCGCCTCCGCCGCCAGACGCAGGCGCCGCAGCACCACCTCCCAAGGCTTGAGGTTGTCGGACAGCGAGATGGCGCAGAAATCATGCCCCAGCGGCGCCCCGGCCCGCGCGGCGGCAGCCTGCATGGCGGAAACGCCGGGATCGACCGATAGCGGCACCGCATGCCAAGCCTCTGGCGCAGCCGGATCGTCCAGCGCCTCGAATATGGCAGCGGCCATGGCGAAGATGCCGGGGTCGCCGCCCGACACCACCGCCACCCGCCGGCCCTGCGCCGCGAGATCCAGCGCGAAGCGGGCGCGGTCCAACTCCACCCGGTTGTCGGAGGCGTGGCGCACCTGATCCCCCGGCGGCACGCGTTCCAAATAGGGGAAGTAGCCGACGAGGTCGGTCGCCTCGGCCAGATCGCGCCGCGCCTCCGGCGTCAGCCAGTCCTCGGGGCCTGGACCCAAACCGACAACTTTCAACCAGCCGCTCATCCGCGCTTGCCCTCGCCCGGAATGACGATCTGGGAGAAGTAGGGGGCGACGTCGGGCGCCTCCAGGAAGGGCATGAAGCGCTGTTCGTCCATGCTGGCGCGCTCCACATACCATGCCCGCTCGGCCAGCCCGGCGGCGGCGATGGCGCGGCGGACCTTGGGCAAATTCTGGCCCAGCTTCATCACCACGGAGGCGTCGGCGGCGGTCAGGGCGCGGACCAGCGACTCCTCGTCCAGCGTGCCGGGGATCACCGACAGCACATCGTCGCGCAGCATCAGCGGGCGCGGAAGCAGCGAGGCGCTGCACACCATGCTGGTGACGCCGGGGATGACCTCCGTCGCGAAACGGCCGGACAGCCGCAGGAACAGATGCATGAAGGAGCCGTAGAAGAACGGATCCCCTTCGTTCAGGGCTGCGACCGAACGGCCGGCGGCGAGATGCGCGGCGATGCGCTCGGCGGATTCGTCGAAGAAGGCTTCGATCTGGCGGCCATAGTCCGGGTGGGTCGGCGGCAGCTCCACCGTCACCGGATAGACCATCGGCAGCTCGATCTGGTCGGGCTTGATGGCTTGGTCGGCGATGCGGCGGGCCTGGCCGCGGGTGCCGCGCTTGCAGAAATAGGCGACGACCGGGCAGGCGCCGATGGTGCGCACCGCCTTCAGCGTCATCAGCTCCGGATCGCCGGGGCCGACGCCGACGCCGAACAGGGTGCCCATGGTGGGAGGAGTGGGGATCAGGGTCTCGCCGCTCATTCGACGTCGCTCGCCAGCGCGTTGACGGCGGCGGCGGCCATGGCGCTGCCGCCGCGCCGGCCCCGGATCGCCAGATAGGGAACGCCGAAGGGGTTCTCGGCCAGCGCCTCCTTGCTTTCCATCGCGCCGACGAAGCCGACGGGGAAGCCCAGGATCGCCGCCGGCTTCGGCGCGCCTGCGGCCAGCAGTTCCAGCAGGTAGAACAGGGCGGTAGGCGCGTTGCCGATGGCGATCACCGATCCGCCGAGCCGCTCTCCCCACAGGTCGAGCGCGGCGGCGGAGCGGGTGTTGCCGATGCTCTTCGCCAGATCGGGCACGGCGGGATCGCGCAAGGTGCAGACCACCGCATTGTCGGCCGGCAGGCGGGCGCGGGTCACGCCGTGGGCGACCATCTCGCTGTCGCAGAGGATGGGCGCGCCGGCGCGCAGGGCGGCACGGGCGGCGCTGCCGACATCGGAGGAGAACAGCAGGTCCTGGGCCGCATCGACCATGCCGCAGGCGTGGATGACACGCACCGCCACCGGCTTCAGGTCGTCGGGGATGGCGGACAGGTCGGCCTCCGCCCGGATGGTGGCGAAGGACTGGCGGTAGATGGCCGCTCCGTCGCGGATATAGTCGTAGAGCGGCTCAGGCACCGGCGGACTCCTCGGTCAACAGATCCGCGACGCGGGCCACGGCGTCGGCGGGGGACAGGCCGGTGTGCGGGGACTCGTCACCGGGTTTGGCGTTCAGGGCGACGTCATACACCCCGTCGCGGGCGGTCAGGGTGACATCGGCGGTGGCGGGGTGGGCGCAGCCCTTGGCGCAGCCCGACACATGCACCATTCGGACATGGTCCAGCAAGGGGCCTGCGCGCTCGGCGATGGCGAGCGCGGTCGCATGGGTGTCGGTGGTGCCGACATCGCAGCCGCCCACTCCGCTGCAGGCGGTCAGCTTCAGCCGGCGGTCGGTGTGCGACAGGATGGCGCCATGGGCTTTGGCGATGCCTTCGGCGTCGGAGGAGGGGGCGACGAGGAGCAGGGCGCGCCAGGGGGTGATGCGGATCTCGGCGCAAGCGGCGGCTAGGGCGGCGAGGGTGGCGGCGGTCAGGCGGCCGAAGGGGAAGGCGGTAGTGAGGAATGCCGGCGCCTCCCCGCCATAGGATCCCTTCTCCCCCCCGGGGAGAAGGTTAGGATGAGGGGGTTCGGCATTGCCGAAGAGATCCATAAGGTGCGTCCCCCTCACCTTGATCCTCTCCCCGGGGGGGAGAGGAGAAATCAGGGGGGAGAGGCGCGTTGCGAACGGTTCAGTGCCGATTGCCGCAACCAAACCAGCCATGCGGCGCGGCGGCTCCGGCAACGACGCGCGCAACTCCACGAAGGCGCGGCCCAAGGCCGACGCCACGTCGGCCACATCCTCCGCCCGGCACAGCCCGAGCGGCGCGGCCGTCGCCAGCGTGCCGCCGAGAGACACCCGGAACCGCTCCGCGTCCACCGCGTCGAAGCGTACATCCGTGCTGCTGCCGGCCAGATGGCCGATCCCGCCGCCGCAGACCAGCCAGCCGAACTTCGGCGGCAGGCCGTGCAAAGCCGTGTCCTCCGACAGACGCGCGTCCAGCGTACGTGCCGCCGCCCGTACGTCCATCGCCGCCGTGGGGTCCAGCCCGGCGGTGGGGGAGCACAGGACGTTGCGCACCGCCTCGCTCGCCGCATCGTCGGAGACATAGCCCATCTCGCGCAGGGCGTCGGTCACCGGCGCCAGCGCGTCGGCCGGAATGCCACGAAGCTGCAGGTTGCCGCGATGGCTGAGGTCGATCAGGCCGTTGCCGTACCGGTCGCCCAACTCGGCGATGCGGCGGGCATGCTCGGCCGGCAGCACGCCCGCGGGGACGCGGACGCGCAGCAGGAACCCGTCGCCGACCTGCATCGGCGCCAGCACGCCGGGGCAGGTGCCGCGGCGTCTGGGCTGGTTGGCGACAGGGTTGGTCATGCGGCGGTCTCCCGGAGGCGCCGCAGATCCTCTGCGGTGGAGTTGCGGCGGGGGTGCCACAGGCCGCGGTCGAGCGCCTCGCTCATGCGCGCCAGAATGTGCCGGGCAGCCGCCGGATTGGCATGCGACAGGAAGTCCCACACCTCTGCATCCTCGACGTACGCGTCATACAGCTGGTCGAAATGGGCGGGACGTACGGCGTCGGTGGTGGCGGCGAAGGCGAACAGCGTGTCCACGCCGGCTGCCAATTCGGCCGCCCCGCGATAGCCATGGCGCATCATGCCCTCGATCCAGCGCGGATTGGCCGCCCGGCCGCGCAGGGTGCGGGCGATCTCCTCCGCGAGCGTGCGGACGGCGAGTTTCTCCGGATCGGCACTGTCGAGATGATAGAGCGTCGGTTCGGAGTCCTCCAGCGCGGCGGCGGCGGCAAATCCGCCTTCGAATTGCATGAAGCCGTCGGTGGACAGCACGTCATGCTCGCGCTGGTCCTGGTGGTGAACGAGCGCGTCGGCCCCCCCGACCCGGCGGCGGAACAATGCTGGCAACGGCACCCCCTCCAGCCCGGCACCATAGGCGTGACAGCCGCCTTCCAGATAGGCGGCGCCGAAGTCGGCCCGCGCGGTCCAGTCGCCGCGCGCGATCATGCCGGACAGCGCGGTGCCGTAAATGCCGGGGGCGGCGCCGAAGATACGGGCGGTGGCCCAGCGGCGGGCGTCCGCCGCGTCGGTGCCGGATGCCGCGAGGCGCTGTTCCTCCGCCCGCGCGGTGGCGGCCAGCGGGTTGGTGTCGTCCGGCTCGTCCAGCCCGGCGACGGCGCGCACCGCCTGATCGAACAAGGCGATTTGCTGCGGGAAGACGTCGCGGAACAGGCCGGAGATGCGCAGCGTCACATCCACCCGCGGGCGGCCCAGGACGCCGGCCGGCATGATCTCGTAGCCGGTGACGCGGCCGGAGCCGTTCTCCCAGATCGGGCGGACGCCGAGCAGGGCCAGCGCCTGGGCCAACTCGTCGCCGCCGGTGCGCATGGCGGGGGTGCCCCAGCAATCCACCACCAGCCGGCGCGGCCAGTCGCCATGGTCCTGGAGATAGCGGGTGATCAGCGCATCCGCCGCCTGCCAGCCGAGCGTCCAGGCGGTCGGCGTCGGCACCCCGCGCGGGTCGAGCGCATAGAGGTTGCGGCCGGTCGGCAAGGTGTCCGCCCGTCCGCGCGCTGGCGACCCGCCGGGACCGGGGCGGACGAAACGGCCGTCCAGCCCGTCGAGCAGCGCCCGCATCTCCGCCTCGCCGCAGGCATCTATGGTATCGGCGGCGGCGGCGACCATGGCCGGATCGGCGGAGCGGGCGACGGCGGCGGTCAGGCGGTCGCGGCGGTCTCCGGTCGGGCTGTGGCCGAAGACATGCAGGCCGTCGCGGATCTGCAGTTCCTTGATGTCGCAGAGATGGGCGTCCAGCCGCGACAGGATGGCGTCGGGATCGTCGTCGGGGCGCAGGTTGCAGTCGGCGGCGACGCCGGATTTCCAGGCGAGATCGAGGATGGTTTCGCGCAGCATGCCCAGACGCCGCGGGTCCAGCCCGGTCGCCTGCGAATACTCGTCGATGGCGGTTTCCAGCGCGGCGAGTTCGCCGTAGAGGCCGGACTCCACGGGCGGCGGGGTCAAATGGCCGATCAGCACGGCGCCGAGGCGGCGGCGCGCCTGCACGCCCTCGCCGGGGTTGTTGACGATGAAGGGATAGAGGGTCGGCAGGGCGCCGCCGACGATCTCCGGCCAGCACTCCGCCGACAGCGCCACCGCCTTGCCCGGCAGCCATTCCAGCGTGCCGTGGGCGCCGATCTGCACCAGGGCATGGATGCCGACGGCATGGCGCAGCCACAGGTGGAAGGCGAGATAGGCGTGGCTGGGCGGCGTGTCGGGATCGTGGTGCTGGGCGGTGGTCAGGGAGCCGTGGCCGCGGCTGGGCTGCACCGCCACCACGGCATTGCCGCAGGGCAGGAGGCGGAAGGCGAAGGCGCCGTCCAGGCAGGCGGGGTCGGCGGCCGGATCGCCCCAGGTCCGGGCGATGCGGGCGCGCAGCTCCGGCGGGGCGAGTCGCTGGTAGTCGGCCAGCGACAGGGTGGGGGTCGGGGCGGCGGTGAGTGCCGCCATGAGGTCGGCGTCGCTGTCCGGGATGGCGGACAGGCTGTAGCCCTCGGCGGACAGGCGCTGGAGCATCGCCACGGTGCTGGCCGGGCTGTCGAGGCCCACCGCATGGCCGATGCCGCCGCCGGGACCGGGATAGTCGGAAAGCACCAGCGCCAGGCGGCGCTCCGGCCGCGGGGTGCGGGACAGGCGGACCCAGCTTGCCGCGAGATCGGCGGTGAATGCCACCCGGTCGGCGATCGGGCGCAGGACCGGGGCGGCGAATTGCAGGTCGGGGTCGGGATCGCCCGCCGTCTTGAAGGCGATGGCGCGGGCGATGATGCGGCCGTCCATCTCCGGCAGCACGACGTTCATCGCGAGGTCGGACGGCCCGAGTCCGCGTGACGAGGCCTGCCAGCCGGCTTCCGGCGTGGTGGCGAGGATGGCCTGCAGGACCGGGCTGCCGTTGGCCTCCAGCGGGGAGCCGTCGTCGCGGGCGGCGGAGAAGGCGGTGGTGTTGACGACCACGGCGGCGTTCTGCGCGGTCAGGCTGGCGCGCATCCAGGCGGCGCAGTCCGGCTCCTTCAGGCTGGCGACGAACAGCGGGCGGGGGGCGAGACCGCGGGCGGCCAGCGCGTCGCACAGGGCGTGGGCCGGGGCGAGGTCGCCGGCCAGCAGGTGGGAGCGGTAGAAGACCACCGCGGCGACCGGCGCGTCGTCGGCGGCGGAGCCGCTCCAGCCGTCATAGGCACCGAAGCGTGGGACCGGGGCGGGGTCCTCATGGGGCAGGGGCGTGCCGGCCAACGTCGCGGCGCAGGCCAGCAGCTGGGCCATGTTGGCCGGGCCGCCTTCGGTGAAATAGCGCCACAGGCGGTCGGCGGCGTCGGGGGCGACGGTGCCGTAGGCGGTGAGGTTCGGGTCGGGCTGCGCCTCGCCGGACAGGACGGCGAGCGGGATGTCGCGCTCGCGGCACAGCGCGGAGAGGCGGTCGAGGCCGTAGCGCCAATAGCCGCTGCCGCCGAGCAGGCGCAGGACCACCAGCTTCGCCTTGGCGACGATGGTATCGGCGTAGAGATCGACCGACAACGGATGGCCGAGCCGGTTGAGGTTGGCGAGGCGGAGGCTGGGCAGCCGGTCGCGCCCGGCCCGCCATGCGGCGGCGAGCGCGGTCAGGTCGCTGTCGGAGAAGGACAGCATGACGAGGTCGGCCGGCGTCTGCCCCAGGTCTTCCGCCTGGGGGCCGGCGTCCAGTTCGTCCTGGCGGGCGGCGAGCAGGTGCATGGGTGTCCGCGGATACGTTCAAGGAGTGGGGACACTTGCCCCCACCCTAACCTCCCCCGCTGGGCGGGGGAGGGGACTAAGCGCTTGTGCGGAAGAGTGGCGGCAGTCCCTCCCCCGCCCAGCGGGGGAGGTTAGGTGGGGGTCTAACTCCGCACCAAGTCCCAACTCTTACCCAACAACCGCCCGCGTCACCGCATCGCGGTCCAGCCCGGTCTCGCCGATCACCACAAGCCGGCTGCGGCGTTCCTCGCCGGGCTTCCACAGGCGGTCGTAGTGGGTCTGGATGCGGGTGCCGACGCCCTGGACCAGCAGCCGCATCGGCTTGCCGGGCACGTCGATGAAGCCCTTCAGGCGCAGAACGCCATGCAGGCCGGCGACCTGCTCCAGCGTCATCGCCAGACGGGCGGGGTCGGGCTGCGGCGGCAACTCCACCACGAAGCTGGTGAAGTCGTCGTGGTCGTGTCCCTCTTCGTCGTCATGATGGCTGGGACGGTTGGCGAGGTCGTCCTCCACCGCCGCACCGACGCCCAGCAGGACCAGCGGATCGACGGCGCCCTGCGACGCGCGCACCAGCTTGGCATCGCGGCCGACCGTATGGCTCAGCGCGCCACGGATCAGATCCTCGACGCGGGCGAGGTCGTCGGCGGCGACCAGATCGGTCTTGTTGACGACGATCAGGTCGGCGCAGAGCAGCTGGTCCTCGAACACCTCTTCTATCGGCGTTTCATGATCGACGGTGCCGGCGGCATCGCGCTGGGCCTCCAGCGCCGCGGGATCGGGGGCGAAGCGGCCCTCGGCGGCGGCGGCGGCATCCACCACGGCGATGACGCCGTCCACGGTGACGCGGGTCTTGATCGCCGGCCAGTGGAAGGCCTGGACGAGCGGCTTGGGCAGGGCCAGGCCGCTGGTCTCGATCACGATATGCTCGGGCGGCTCCGGCCGGGCCAGCAGCTTTTCGATGGCCGGGACGAAATCGTCGGCGACGGTGCAGCACAGGCAGCCGTTCGCCAGCTCGATCACGTCGTCTTCGGTGCAGGTCGGGTTGCCGCAGGCGCGCAGGATGTCTCCGTCGATGCCGACATCGCCGAACTCGTTGATGATCAACGCCAGCCGGCGGCCATCGGCCTTTTCCAGCAGGCCGCGGATCAGCGTGGTCTTGCCGGCGCCGAGGAAGCCGGTGATGACGGTCGCCGGAACCTTGCCGGCGACCGTCTTGGGAAGGGCGGACATGGGACGTAACTCCTTAACGCGCGCCGGGCTGGGGCCGCAAGGCCGGGCGATGCTCGGCCTCGCCAACCAGACCGCTCATCAGCCAGCCGCAGGCCGCGCCCAGGATCGCCCAGAACAGGGCGGCGCTGCCCAGAGAGGCGGTGACGAAATGGGCAGCCAGTTCCGGCGGGACGGCGCCCTCGGCACTTTCCGGATGGGGGGCGCCGACCAGATGGGGAAGTGCGGCGGCCAGGACGGCGGCGGCGATGACGAGGCGGTTGCGGGCAAAGGCGAGCGCGGCCATGCCGACGCCGGCCCCGGCCGCGGCGGCCAGCCACCAGAACTGGCGCAGCTCCAGATCGGCCCCGGCCATTCCCGGCAGTTCCGGCGGTAGGCCGAAGGAGGGCGCCAGCGAAACGGCGACGAAACCGCCGGCCCCCCACACCAGCCCGCGCCGCGCATCGACCGGCCGACCGGCCAGCAGCATCGCGGCCGATAGCAGCAGCGCATAGGCGACGCCGGTCAGCAGGTTGGAGGCGATGGTCAGGCCGATGCGCTGCATCGCCTCATCCAGAGTGGTGGGCACGCCTTCGCCGACCTCGCGCACGGGGCCGTGCTGGTGGGACGCCGCAGGTGCACCGGCTGGCGCGGGCGGCGGAGTCACCACCTCGTATTTCTCGGCTTCGAGGATCAGCGGGACGGTCGTCGCCTGCTGAACGACGGAAGCGGCCGTGCCGGAGAGCACGCCCGCGACCAGGGCGGCTGTGAACAGCCGCCGGATCAGATCCATGACCCTGGCTTAGTGGCAGGGGAACGCGAAGGAGTGACGGGCATCGTGGGCCGCGTCGTGGATCTGCTGCGGCTGGGCGAAGCCGACGCCGTACAGCAGGAAGCTGCCCAGCAGGATCGCGGCGAAGGCGGCGACCGCGGTCTGGGCGGCGCTGCGGGTCGCGGAACCGGCGGCAGTGTGGAGCGAACGCGTGGTCATGGAACGAAATCCTTGCTGTCCCGCCACACCCGGCGGGGAAGGGATAAGGTCGATGTCTCCGCCGGCAGGTTTCCTGGCTCGCGGGTCGTCGCATCGCCGTCCGCCTTCCCGGCACGAAGGCCAGTGGCATGATGGACAGGACGCTCGCCGCACACAGTTGCGGGGGCAGCCGCGGCATTGGTCCCCGTGCAACGAGGATCCGCACCGCATTCCCTATTATCCCCGCCGTCCGTCAGGACGGGCAGGGCACCGTCGGACGGCCACCATCGCAGTGCGGTGCCGATTTGGCAAGTCCGCAATATGGCGTCGGCCGTACGGACGATCTTGCGCGCAAACATTTTGGATGGTGTCATGTTTGGCGGACAGAGTGTCCGCGATTCCGACACTTTCCGGCGACAAGGTCCGGAGCGGAGAGAGGGGAGGCGGAGGCAAACCCGCGGAGAAACAATGGGTCCACAGGCCCGGGCGAAGCGAACCCTGCCGTGGCACGCTTCGTGCGTACAACAATCGGTGAAACGTCCCGCCGTATGGCGGCCCCCGGGCTGGGAGCCCGGATATAAGCCCCGGGCACAAGCCCGGACATAAGCCCCCGGGCCCAGGCCCGGACATAAGAACGAACGGGAGGAGAATTCGCGACCGATGAACGCCGCACCGAACGACGACATCATCCTGGAAGCGCGGGGCCTGACGAAGGAGTTCAAGGGCTTCGTAGCGGTGAAGGAGGTGAACCTGCAGGTGAAGCGGGGCACCATCCATGCGCTGATCGGCCCGAACGGCGCCGGCAAGAGCACGGTGTTCAACCTGCTGACCAAGTTCCTGACGCCCACGCGCGGCCAGATCCTCTACAAGGGCCGCGACATCACCCGCACCAAGCCGGCGGACATCGCGCTGATGGGGCTGGTCCGGTCCTTCCAGATTTCGGCCGTCTTCCCGCATTTGAGCGTGCTGGAGAATGTCCGCGTGGCGCTGCAGCGGCCGCTCGGCACCAGCTTCCATTTCTGGAAGTCCGAATCGACGCTCTACGACCTGCACGACCGGGCGCTGGAACTGATCGAGGCGGTGAACCTCACCCCCTGGGCCGGCCACACCGCCGCCGAGCTGCCCTATGGCCGCAAGCGCGCGCTGGAGATCGCCACCACCCTGGCGCTCGACCCCGAGGTGATGCTGCTCGACGAGCCGCTGGCCGGCATGGGCCATGAGGACATCGAGGGCACCGCCGCGCTGATCAAGCGCGTCGCCGCCGACCGCACCGTGCTGATGGTGGAGCACAACCTGTCGGTCGTCGCCCACCTGTCGGACACCATCACCGTGCTGCGCCGGGGCGAGATCCTGGCGGAGGGACCCTACGAGGTCGTCTCCAAGAACCCGCAGGTGATGGAAGCGTATATGGGGACCGGACATGCCTGACGGGATGAGCACCAAGACTGCGATGCTGGAGATCGCCGACCTGCACGGCTATTACGGCGAAAGCCATGTGCTGCACGGCGTCAGCCTGGAGGTGCGGCAGGGCGAGGTGGTGACGCTGCTGGGCCGCAACGGCGCCGGCAAGACCTCCACCATGCGCGCCATCATGGGGATCATGGGCAAGCGCACCGGCTCCATCCGCTTCCAGGGGCAGGAGCTGATCGGCATGGCGCAGCACAAGATCCCGCGCCTGGGCATCGGCTATGTGCCGGAGGAGCGCGGCATCTTCTCCAGCCTCAGCGTCGACGAGAACCTGACGCTGCCGCCGGTGGTGAAGGAGGGCGGGATGACGATCCCGCAGATCTACGACCTGTTCCCCAACCTGAAGGGCCGCGGCTCGACCCAGGGCACGCGGCTGTCGGGCGGCGAGCAGCAGATGCTGGCGATCGCCCGCATCCTGCGCACCGGCGCCACCATGATCCTGCTGGACGAGCCGACCGAGGGGCTTGCCCCGGTCATCATCGAGCAGATCGGCGTGGCGGTGCGGGCGCTGAAGGCGCGCGGCTTCACCATCGTGCTGGTGGAGCAGAATTTCCGCTTCGCCGCCACCATCGCCGACCGCCATTACGTGATGGAGGAGGGCCATGTGGTGGACATGATCCCCAACGACCAGCTCGACGCCAACATGGACAAGCTCCACACCTATCTCGGCGTGTAGCCCGTCCAGCCTTCCGATCATTCCCGGCATCGACGCCGATCCGCCCGCTTTTGCGGCCGGGGCGGCGAACCGCCGGGGCTTTGCCCGATTTTGGCTCCAGGTTCCCGCGACGGGGACCGGCCGACAATAAAACCAAGAGGGAGAGACCTTCCGATGCGCACGCTTCTTCTCGCCGGCACCGCCCTGCTGACGCTGGCAGGGACCGTAATTCCGGCCGCGGCCCAGGTGTCGGACAACGTCATCCGCATCGGCGTGATGAACGACCGTTCCGGCATCTACGCCGATCTGGCCGGCGAGGGATCCGCCATCGCCGCGCGGATGGCGGCTGAGGAGTTCGGCAACAAGGTCGCCGGCGCCCCTGTCGAGATCGTCGTCGCCGACCACCAGAACAAGGCCGACATCGCCGCGTCGAAGGCGCGCGAGTGGGTGGACACCGGCGGCGTCGACGTGATCGCCGACGTGCCGAACTCCGCCGCCGCGCTGGCGGTTCAGGGCATCACCAAGGACAAGAAGCGCATCTTCCTGATGTCCGGCCCGGGCGCCACGGCGCTGAGCGGCGCGCAGTGCAGCCCCTACGGCTTCCACTGGACCTACGACAACTACGCCATGGCCGCCGGCACCGGCCGCGCCCTGTATGAGCAGGGCAAGAAGAAGTGGTTCTTCGTGACCGCCGACTACGCCTTCGGCCAGTCGCTGGAGGAAGAGACCACCAAGATGGTGAAGTCGCTGGGCGGCACCATCGCCGGTGCGGTCCGCCATCCGCTCGGCACCGCCGACTTCTCCTCCTTCCTGCTGCAGGCGCAAGGCTCGGGCGCCGACGTGATCGGGCTGGCGAACGCCGGCGGCGACACCATCAACGCGGTCAAGCAGGCGGCGGAATTCGGCATCACCCAGTCGGGCCAGAGCCTGGCCGGCCTGCTGCTGTTCATCTCCGACGTGAATGCGCTGGGGCTGCAGTCGGCCCAGGGCCTGATGCTGACCACCGGCTTCTACTGGGACATGGACGACCAGACCCGCGAGTGGTCGAAGAAGTTCGAAGCCAAGGCCGGCAAGAAGCCGACCATGGTGCAGGCCGGCGTCTATTCGGCGGTGAAGCATTACCTGAAGTCGGTCGAGGCGGCGAAGACCGACGAGGCCGACAAGGTGTCCGCCAAGATGCGCGAGATGCCGGTCGAGGACATGTTCGCCAAGAAGGGCAAGATCGCCGCCAACGGCCGCATGTTCCACGACATGTACCTGGTCCAGGTCAAGACCCCGGCCGAGTCGAAGGCGCCCTGGGACTACTACAAGGTCGTCAAGACCATCCCGGCCGAAACGGCCTTCTTGGATCCGAAGCAGAGCGGCTGTGCGCTGGTGAAGTGAGGGGGAGCTAGACCCCCACCCTAACCCTCCCCCGCTGGGCGGGGGAGGGGATTAGGCGCTTGTTCGAATAGATTGCGGCAGTCCCTCCCCCGCCCAGCGGGGGAGGTTAGGTGGGGGTATTCGAAGCCGACAATTCCCACCCAGAAGAACAACAACCACGAACCGGGAGAGACGCGGATATGTTCAGCCTGCTGGGAGTTCCGCCCCAAGTCCTGTTCGGGCAGCTTCTGCTCGGCCTGATCAATGGTTCCTTCTATGCGCTGCTCAGCCTCGGGCTGGCGGTGATCTTCGGCATGTTGAACGTCATCAACTTCGCCCACGGCGCGCTGTACATGGTCGGCGCCTTCGTGGCGTGGCTGCTGCTGACCTATGCCGGAATCGGTTACTGGGGGGCGCTGGTGCTGGCGCCGGTGGCGGTCGGGCTGCTGGGCATCGCGCTGGAGAAGTCGATGCTGTCGCGGCTGTACAAGCTCGACCATCTCTACGGGCTGCTGCTGACCTTCGGGCTGGCGCTGATCCTGGAAGGGGCGTTCCGCCACCAGTACGGCGTGTCGGGCCAACCCTATCCGATCCCCGCAGCCCTCCAGGGCGGGCAGAACCTGGGTTTCATGTTCCTGCCCAACTACCGCGCCTGGGTGGTCGTAGCCTCGCTCACCATCTGCTTCGGCACCTGGTTCGCCATCGAGCGGACGAAGCTGGGCGCCTATCTGCGCGCGGCGACGGAGAACCCGACGCTGGTCCAGGCCTTCGGCATCAACGTGCCGGTGATGGTGTCGCTGACCTACGGCTTCGGCGTGGCGCTGGCCGGGCTGGCCGGCGTGCTGGCGGCGCCGATCTATCAGGTCTCGCCGCTGATGGGGACCAACCTGATCATCATCGTCTTCGCCGTGGTGGTGATCGGCGGCATGGGCTCCATCCTGGGCGCCATCGTCACCGGCCTGGGGCTGGGGCTGCTGGAGGGGCTGACCAAGGTCTTCTATCCCGAGGCCTCCAACATCGTCGTGTTCGTCGTGATGGCGATCGTTCTTCTCATCAAGCCCGCGGGCCTCTTCGGACGGGAGCGCTGATCCATGACCGTCGCCAGCAACGCAACCACCATCGCCATGCGCGGGTCCTCCCGCGGCACCGGCACGGTGCTGATCGCCGCCCTCCTGCTGCTGATCGCCGTCGCGGCACCCTTCGTGCTGTATCCCGTCTTCCTGATGAAGGTGCTGTGCTTCGCGCTGTTCGCCTGCGCCTTCAACCTGCTGATCGGTTTCGCCGGCCTGCTCAGCTTCGGCCATGCCGCCTTCTTCGGCGGAGCGGCCTACATCGCCGCCCACACGGTGAAGGTCTGGGGCTGGGCGCCGGAGTTCGGCCTGCTCGCCGCCACCGCGGTGGCCGGGGCGATGGGGCTGGTCTTCGGCCTGATCGCCATCCGCCGGCAGGGCATCTATTTCGCCATGATCACGCTGGCGCTGAGCCAGATGATCTTCTTCCTGGCGCTGCAGCTGCCCTTCACCCATGGCGAGGACGGCATCCAGGGCGTGCCGCGCGGCACCCTGTTCGGGCTGTTCGACCTCAACCAGCCGCTGACCATGTACTACACCGTGCTGGCGATCTTCGTCGGCGGCTTCGCCCTGATCTGGCGCACGGTGCATTCGCCCTTCGGCCAGGTGCTGAAGGCGATCCGTGAGAACGAGCCGCGCGCCGTCTCGCTCGGCT
Source organism: Azospirillum largimobile (assembly GCF_977007025.2). Taxonomy (NCBI): domain Bacteria; kingdom Pseudomonadati; phylum Pseudomonadota; class Alphaproteobacteria; order Rhodospirillales; family Azospirillaceae; genus Azospirillum; species Azospirillum largimobile. The sequence goes on along the minus strand of NZ_CDRMUA020000005.1, from coordinate 460,428 downwards.
ACCGCACGGACCGCTATAAGCTGGTCGCCTTCGTGCTGTCGGCCTCGCTGGCCGGTCTCGCCGGCGGAACCAAGGCCATCGTCTTCCAGCTCGCCAGCCTGACCGACGTGACGTGGCAGATGTCGGGCGAGGTGGTGCTGATGACGCTGCTGGGCGGTATGGGCACGCTGCTGGGGCCGGTGGTCGGCGCCGGGCTGGTGGTGACGCTGGAAAGCTACCTCGCCTCCACCAGCCTGCCGGTGCCGGTGGTGATCGGCTGCATCTTCGTCGTCTGCGTCCTCGTCTTCCGCCGCGGCATCGTCGGCGAACTGATGGCCCGCCTGCCGAAGCGGGGGCACTGAGTCCACCGTCCATTTCCGCGAACTTCCCCAGGGGGGACCGAAAGGTCCCCCTCCTTTTTCCGTCTTCCTGCCCGTTTGGGTTGAAAGTCACGAAGAAGGGAGGGATATGGCGGAGGATGTAGAGAACAGGTCCGGGTTGCCTTTTTAAAAAGCGTACCGGCTTGCGGTGCCGTCAAGCTCTGGTCTGATGAACGGGTGCGGATCGACCCCGCGCACCCGCCCGATCCTGCGCGCCTTCCCTTTAATCCGACGGATGGGCTACTATGTTGACCTCTGATATTGTTGGCAAATTGCGCTGCAATGCAGCAGGCCCCAAAGCGGGCATCGCAAGGGGCCTCGACACCGGGACGACGAAGATCGGTCCCGTTTGGGAGGGTGACGTGGGCGACACCGTCGATTTCGAAGCGTTGCGCCAGCGCGCGGTGCACTCCCTGTTCGAACACCTGGAATCCATGTGCGTCGGCGCCGTCGCGGTCGACCACAATGGCCGCATCGCCTGGATGGACGAGAAGTACAAGGCGCTGCTGGGCGTTCCCGGCGATCCGCGCGGCCGGCAGGTGGAAGACGTCATCCCCAACAGCCAGCTGCGCCGGGTAATCGAGAGCGGCCAGCCCCAGCCGCTGGACATCATGGAATTCGACGACCGGTCCTTCGTGGTGACGCGGATGCCGCTGTTCGGCATCGACGGCTCGATCATCGGCGCCATCGGCTTCGTGCTGTTCGACCGCGCCGAGTATCTGCGCCCGCTGGTCCGCAAGTACGAGAAGATGCAGGAGGAGCTGACCCGCACCCAGCAGGAGCTGGCGCATGAGCGCCGGGCCAAATACTCCTTCTCCCAGTTCCTGGGCGCCAGCGAATCGATCCGCGAGATCAAGCGGCTGGGCCGCCGCGCCGCCCAGATGGACAGCACCGTCCTGCTGCTGGGCGAGACGGGGACGGGCAAGGAACTGCTGGCCCAGGCCATCCATTCCGCCAGCCCGCGGGCGTCCAAGCCCTTCGTCGGCGTCAACGTCGCCGCCATCCCGGAAACCCTGCTGGAGGCGGAGTTCTTCGGCGTCGCCCCCGGCGCCTACACCGGGGCCGACCGCCGCCACCGCGAGGGCAAGTTCCAGCTGGCCAACGGCGGCACCCTGTTCCTGGACGAGATCGGCGACATGCCGCTGCCGGTGCAGGCCAAGCTGCTGCGCGTCCTGCAGGAGCGGGAGATCGAACCGCTGGGCTCCAACAAGGTGGTGCGGGTCGATGTGCGCATCATCGCCGCCACCAGCCGCGACCTGCACGCCCTGGTGCGCGAGAAGCAGTTCCGCGCCGACCTCTATTACCGGCTGAACGTGGTGCCGATCACCCTGCCGCCGCTGCGCGACCGGCCGGAGGATATCGAGAGCATCGCCGACCGCATCCTGGAACAGCTGGCGATCCAGCAGGGCACGCCGCCGCGCGAGCTTCTGGAGTCGGCGGTGCAGGTGCTGCGCGACTATGACTGGCCGGGCAATGTGCGCGAGCTTTACAACACGCTGGAGCGGGTGGTAGCGCTGACCGACGCGCCGATCCTGACCGCGCCGCACATCCGTAGCGTGCTGCCCGGCACCCAACATCCGGCCGGCGCCTCGGCCCTGCCGCTGGCAGCCGGTGCGCGGCCGTTGCAGGAGGTGCTGCACGCCGCCGAACGCCACGCCATCGCCGCGGCGCTGGAGGAAGCCAACGGGGTGAAGGCGCGGGCCGCGAAGCTGCTGGGCATTTCGCGCGCGTCGCTGTACGAACGCATGGTGACGCTGGGGTTGGGGGCGACGCAGTAGGCGCCGGCATAGGCCTGCGGTCATAAATTTCGCATTGTGAAACGCTGTTTCATTGACCTGCCGTCCGCCCGCTGGCAGGATCGTCCCGCAACGGTTTGCGGGAGGATTGGTCATGCGCAGGCGGGAAGAGGCTCTGGTCGCCGACGATCTGGCGGATGACGAGAAGGACCCGCGTTTCGTCACCGCGCTGGCCCGTGGGCTGGAACTGCTGCGCGCCTTCCGCCGCAACGAATCGATGCTGGGCAACCTGGAACTGGCGCAGCGCACCGGCCTGCCCAAGCCGACGGTGTCGCGGCTGACCTACACGCTGGCCAAGCTGGGCTATCTCGCCTACGACCAGAACACCGGCAAGTACCGGCTCGGCACCTCGGTGCTGGCGCTGGGCTATGCCAGCCTGTCCGGCATGGGCATCCGGCAGGTGGCGCGCCCGCTGATGCAGGAACTGGCCGACCAGACCGGGCTTGCCGTGGCGCTGGGCGGGCGCGACCGGCTGAGCATGATCTATCTGGAATGCTGCAAGGCGACCGGTCCGATCACCCTGTCGCTCGACGTCGGCTCCCACATCAAGCTGTCGACCACCGGCATGGGCCGCGCCTATCTGGCCGCCTTGCCGGAGGCTGAGCGCGCGCCCCTGATGGCGAAGCTGGAGGAGCATGAGGGGGAGCGCTGGCCGGAGATCCGCGACGGCATCCTCCAGGCCATCGAGGATTACCGGACACGCGGCTATTGCCGCTCCATCGGCGCCTGGAAGTCGGAGGTGCATGCCGTCGGCGTCCCCTTCGTGCCGCGCGACGGATCGCAGGTGCTGGCCTTCAACTGCGGCGGGCCAGCCTTCATGGTCGACCTGAAGAAGCTGGAGGAGGAGTTCGCACCGCGGCTGGTGGCGATGGTCCGGCGGATCGACGCGACACTGTTCAACGGGTGAGAGTGGGGGGACACCGAATTTAAATCGGGAGCAGCCGTTTACCCCGACGGATGCCCTTCTCCCCTTGCGGGGCGGAATGAGGGGTGCAGCCGGCCGAAGGCCGGGAGGAAGCGTTGAATTGCGCCCCCTCACCCCAACCCGCGGGTCGGCAAAACGCCGTTGGCGTTTGGCCGATCCCGCCCCGCAAGGGGAGAGGGGCTTCAACTGCCCCTCGGACCCAAATGCGACTACCCCAAGGCCGGCACAACGCCGCCCTTGCCAGCATTGCCGCGTCCCAGCTAACTGTTCGGACGGCCGACGCACACTCCGGATCCCATGCTCGACAGTTTCCTGCTCGCCTTCACCGCCCTGTTCTCCATCGTCAACCCGCTCGCGATGGCGCTGATCTTCAGTCAGGTGACGGCGGACAGCAGTCCGCGCGACCGGGCGCGGCTGGCCGGGCTGGTCAGCCTCTATTCGGCCATCGTCATGCTGACCGCGCTGTGGGCCGGCGCCTATGTGCTGAACTTCTTCGGCGTGTCGATGGCGGCGCTGCGGATCGCCGGCGGCTTCGTGGTGGCGGAACGGGCCTGGGCGCTGCTGACCGCGCCGGAGCGGCACGAGGCGCGCAAGCAGGAACAGGCGGCCGGCGACGGCGACGGGTTGGCGGAATCGGCCTTCTTCCCGATGACGATTCCCTTCACCACAGGGCCGGGCACCATTTCGGTCGCCATCGCTCTCGGCTCCACCCGCCCGACGCGGGGCGGCGGGCTGATCGAGTTCTTCCTGGGCATGTCGGGCGCGGCGCTGGCGATCGCCGCGCTGATCTGGCTGTCCTACCGCTCCGCCGACCGCATCGTCGCCTTCCTGGGACCGACGCGGGTGCGGGTGCTGACGCGGCTGTTCGCCTTCCTGCTGTTCTGCGTCGGCGTCCAGATCCTGCTGACCGGTGTCCTGGACGCCTTCCCGCTGCTGTCGCAGAAGGGCTGAGCGTCAGCTTTTCGGGCGCAGGTCCTGCACCCGCTTGGCCTTGCCGATGGAGCGGGCGATCCCGCCGGGCTCAACGACCTCGACGCGGGTGCTGATGCCGATCAGCGACTTGATCGAATGCTGCAGGTGCTTGGCGTGGCCGTCCCACTCCGACGGGTGGATGTCGTCATGCATCTCCACCCGGACGGCGAGGTTGTCCATGTGGCCGTCGCGGCTGACCACCAGCTCATAGTGCGGGGCGAGCGCCGGGATCTTGCAGATCAGTTCCTCGACCTGGGTCGGGAAGACGTTCACGCCGCGGATGATGAGCATGTCGTCGGAGCGGCCGGTGATCTTGTCCATCCGCCGCATGCCGCGCGAGGTCGGCGGCAGCAGCCGGGTCAGGTCGCGGGTGCGGTAGCGGATGACCGGCATGCCCTGCTTGGTCAGCGTGGTGAAGACCAGTTCGCCGTAGGAGCCGTCGGGCAGCACCTCACCCGTTTCGGGGTCGATGATCTCGGGATAGAAATGGTCCTCCCAGATCACCGGGCCGTCCTTGGTCTCGACGCATTCGGACGCCACGCCCGGCCCCATCACCTCCGACAGGCCGTAGATGTCGACGGCGTGGATGTTGAAGGTGCGCTCGATCTCCTCGCGCAGCGCGCCGGTCCAGGGCTCGGCGCCGAAGATGCCGACGCGAAGGCTGGTGCTGCGCGGGTCGATGCCCTGGCGGCGCATCTCGTCGGCGATGTTCAGCATGTAGGACGGCGTGACCATGATGATGGTCGGCTTGAAGTCCTGGATCAGCTGGACCTGCTTCTCGGTCTGGCCGCCCGACATCGGGATGACGGTGCAGCCCAGCCGCTCCGCCCCGTAATGGGCGCCGAGGCCGCCGGTGAACAGGCCGTAACCATAGGCGATGTGCACGATGTCGCCGCGCGTGCCGCCCGCCGCCCGGATGGAGCGGGCGACGACCTCCGCCCACACGTCGATGTCGCCCTTGGTATAGCCGACCACCGTCGGCCGCCCGGTGGTGCCGCTGGAGGCATGAACGCGCACGATGTCCTCCATCGGCACGGCGAACATGCCGAAGGGATAGGCCCGGCGCAGGTCGTCCTTCACGGTGAAGGGGAACAGCGCCAGATCCTTCAATTCCTTGAAGTCGTCGGGATGGACGCCCTTCGCCTCGCACTTGGCGCGGAAAGACGCGACGTTGGCGTAGGAGTGACGCAGCGACCATGCCAGCCGCTCCGTCTGCATCGCGACGATCTCGTCGCGGCTGGCGAACTCGTAGCGGTCCATGCCGGCTTTCGCGCCGTTGCTGACAGTGGCGTCGGTCATGATGGACATGGTGCGCTTCTCCCCTTCGTTCCGGTTCCCGGCGCTTGGCGGCCGGTGATGCCCTTATCTGTTCAGACCCGCTCCACCATCATGGCGATGCCCTGGCCGACGCCGATGCACATGGTGCAGAGCGCGCGGGTCGCCTTGCGGTCCTCCAGCTCCATCACCGCGCTGGCGACCAGACGGGTGCCGCTGGCGCCCAGCGGGTGGCCGAGCGCGATGGCGCCGCCGTTGGGGTTCACATGCTCGGCATCGTCGGGCAGGCCCAGCATGCGCAGCACGGCGAGGCCCTGGGCGGCGAAGGCCTCGTTCAGCTCGATCACGTCGATGTCGCCGATGGAGAGGCCGAGGCGGGCCAGCAGCTTCTGCGTCGCCGGCGCCGGGCCGATGCCCATCACGCGCGGCGCCACGCCGGCCACCGCGGTGCCGACGACGCGGGCGCGCGGGGTCAGGCCATAGCGCTTCACCGCATCGGCCGAGGCCACGATCACGGCGGCGGCACCGTCATTGACGCCCGACGCGTTGCCGGCGGTGACGCTGCCGCCTTCCTTGCGGAAGGGGGTGGAGAGCTTGGCCAGCGCCTCCAGCGTCGTGTCGGGGCGCAGATGCTCGTCGGCGGCGACGATGGTCGGCTCGCCCTTGCGGCGGGGGATGCTGACCGGCACGATCTCGCGGGCCAGACGGCCGGATTCCTGAGCGCGGCCGGCGCGCTGCTGGCTGCGGACGGCGAAGGCGTCCTGGTCGGCGCGGGAAATGGCGTAGGCGGCGGCGACGTTCTCCGCCGTCTCCGGCATGCTGTCGATGCCGAACTTCGCCTTCATCAATGGATTGACGAAGCGCCAGCCGATGGTGGTGTCGAAGATTTCGGCCTGCCGGGAGAAGGCGCTGTCGGACTTGCCCATGACGAAGGGCGCGCGGGTCATGCTCTCCACGCCGCCGGCGACGATCAGCTCGGCCTCGCCCGCCTTGATGGCGCGGGCGGCCATGCCGATGCTGTCCATGCCGGAGCCGCAGAGGCGGTTGACGGTGGTGCCGGGCACCGTCTCGGGCAATCCTGCCAGCAGTGCCGCCATGCGGGCGACGTTGCGGTTGTCCTCGCCGGCCTGGTTGGCGCAGCCGAGGATCACGTCGTCCACCGCGGACCATTCGACACCGGGGTTGCGTTCCATCAGCGCCTTCAGCGGCACCGCGGCGAGGTCGTCCGGGCGCACCGGGGCCAGCCCGCCGCTGTAACGGCCGAAGGGGGTGCGGACGGCATCGCAGATGTAGGCTTCACGCATGGTTCGCTCCAGAAACTATCAGATGGGGATCGTGACCGTGACCGCCAGGGGGGCGGTTACTCCACAGGAATCACGGTCCCCACGATGCGCGCCGACTGGCCGCGGAACAGGCCGACCACCGTGCCGTCCTGTTTGGTGACGGTGACGTCGTAGACGCCGGAGCGGCCGCGCTTGTGGACCTCGCGGCATTCGGCGGTCAGCACGTCGCCCAGCTTGGCCGGAGCCGGGAAGGTGATGGAGCAGCCCGCCGCCACTGTCACCTCGTTCGCCGCGTTGCAGGCATAGGCGAAGGCGGTGTCGGCCAGCGTGAAGGTCATGCCGCCATGGCCGATGTCGTGGCCGTTCACCATGTCCTTGCGCACCGTCATCGCCATGCGGGAATAGCCGGGGGCGATCTCCAGCAGTTCGATGCCATGGGCCTGGGCGCAATGGTCGCGCTCGTACATGCCGCGGCCGACCGCTTCGGCGAGGCTTTGGGGGTCGGTGGTCATGCGGGCAGGTCCTTGTTTCCCCCTCTCCCCCCCGGGGAGAGGGTTGGGGTGAGGGGGATGCGCGGCGTGGAGTCGGCGGTGAAGCTGGAGTGTCCGCCACTTGCGGAGCCACGCGACGCGACCCCCTCACCCTGACCCTCTCCCCAGGGGGGAGAGGGGATTTGGGCGGCAGCGATCCTCCGGCGCAGCAGAGCCGACGCGCGGTAGCGGTCCTCGCCGTAAGTGCGGGCCAGCGCGTCGAGCACGGCCAGCACATGGGGCAGACCGATGCGGTCGGCCCAGGCCAGCGGACCCAGCGGGTAGTTCACGCCCTTGGTCATCGCGATGTCGATGTCGGCGGCGCTGGCGACCCCCTGCATCGTCGCGTCCGCCGCCTCGTTGGCGAGCATGGCGACGGTGCGCATCACCACCAGACCGGGGGCGTCGTCGATCACCGACACCGCCTTGCCCAGCGCCTGGAACAGCCCGGCGGCGATGGCGAGCGCCTCGGCCGGCGTTCCGTCGGCGGGGGCCAGCGCGACGCGGGTCGCCTTGGCGTAGTCCAGCGCGAGGTCGAACAGCACCAGCGGAGCGATACCGTCTTCGGCCGCGCGGGCGGTGGCGGTGCGGCCGTCGGTCAGGGCCAGCGTGACGCCATCGACGACCAGCACGCCGGGGCCGGGCGCTTCCTCGACGGCGATTCCGGCCTCGTGCAACAGCTCGACCAGGGACGCGGCGGGGCCGAGGTCGCCCCGCACGGTGACACGCTGCGGCTTGGCGCCCGGCTCGGCGCTGCACGGCACCGGCTTCGTGGAGCCGGGGCTGTGGTCGTAGAAGCCGCGGCCGGTCTTGCGGCCGAGACGCCCGGCCTCGACCAACTCCTGCTGGATCAGCGAAGGTTGGAAGCGCGGGTCGCCGAAATAGGCGGCGTGGACGGAGCGGGTGACGGCGAAGTTCACGTCATGGCCGATCAGGTCCATCAGTTCGAACGGCCCCATGCGGAAGCCGCCGGCCTCGCGGGCGATGGCGTCGATGGTGGCGGGATCGGCAGCCTGCTCCTGCACCAGCCGCAGCCCTTCGGCGTAGAAGGGGCGGGCGACCCGGTTGACGATGAAGCCGGGGGTGGAGCGGCAGCGTACCGGGCTCTTGCCCCAGGCCTTCGCCGTGTCGAACAGCGTGTCGAGCACCGTTACGTCGGTCGCCAGCCCGCTGACGATCTCCACCAGCGCCATCAACGGCGCCGGGTTGAAGAAATGCAGGCCGGCCAACCGTTCCGGCCGCTGCACCCCGGCGCCGATGGCGGTGACCGACAGCGACGAGGTGTTGGTGGCGAGGATGGCCTCGCGCCCGACGATGCCTTCCAACTCGGCGAACAGGCGGCGCTTGACGTCGAGGTCCTCGACGATGGCCTCCACCACCAGACCGGCGGGGGCGAGGTCGGACAGGCCGTTCACCGCGCGCAGCCGGTCCACGGTGGCGTCACGCTCCGCCGCGGTGCGCTTGCCCTTTTCGACCAGCGCGGTCAGCGCCCTGGCGATGGACTCGACGGCGGCCTGGGCGGCACCGGGGCGGGTGTCGACCAACAGGACCGGATGGCCGGCCTGTGCCGCGACCTGGGCGATGCCCTGGCCCATGGCGCCGGCCCCGACCACCGCGACGGTGATGGAGGGATCGAGCGCCGCCATCATCGCCCCTCGAACTTCGGCGCGCGCTTTTCGACGAAGGCGGCGACGCCCTCACGATAGTCCTGCGTGCGGCCGGCCTCGCGCTGGAGATCGCGTTCCAGATCCAGCTGGGTGTCGAGATCATTGGCGGAGGAGGCGTTGAGCGCCTGCTTGATGAGGGCCAGACCGCGCGTCGGCTGGGTGGCGAGCTGGCGGGCGAGCGCGCCGGCCTCCGCCATCAGCTTGTCGTCGTCCACCGCCTTCCAGATCATGCCCCAGGCTTCCGCCTGCTCGGCCGTGACCTTGTCGCCCAGCATGGCGAGTCCCATGGCGCGGGCATGGCCGACCAGACGCGGCAGGGTCCAGGTGCCGCCGCTGTCGGGGATCAGCCCGATCTTGCAGAAGGCCTGGATGAAGCTGGCCGACCGCGCCGCCAGAACGATGTCGCAGGCGAGAGCGATGTTGGCGCCCGCCCCGGCGGCGACGCCGTTGACGGCGCAGACCACCGGCATCGGCAGGGCGCGCAAGGACCGGACCAGCGGGTTGTAGTTGGTCTCGATCGACACGCCGAGGTCGGGCCCCTGGGCGCCCGGCGCGACGGCGCGGTCGGACAAATCCTGCCCGGCGCAGAAGCCGCGCCCGGCGCCGGTCAGCAGCAGGCAGCGCACGGCCTTGTCGTCGCGCACCTCGCCGACGGCCTCGCGCAGTTCCTCATGCATCGCCGCGGTGAAGCTGTTCAGCCGGTCGGGCCGGTTCAGCGTGATGGTGGCGACGCCGTCGGCGATGTCGAGAAGGATGGTCTTTTCGGCGGTCCCGATAGTCTCGCTCATTGCGCGGCCTCCAGAACGGGAACGCGGCTTTGCACCACGCGGAAGCGGTTGGCGACGAAGGCGAGGTCGCACAGCGCGGCATTTGCCGCCGGGTTGGCGCCGGTGCCGTGGAAGTCGCTGAAGGCCGCCGACTGGTTGACGAAGACGCTGCCGGTCAGGTTGACCGACAGGGCGACGCCGGCCTCGACGAACAGGTCGGTCGCCTGCTCGATCAGCTGCGGGTCGGTGCTGTAGAGGCCGGTGGTCAGGGCGCCCTTGGTCCGGGTCAATCGGGCGGCGCGCTCCAGGCTGTCGGAGGTGCTGTCGGTCTTCACGATGATGGAGATCGGGCCGAACAGCTCATGGCCGTACTTGTCCTCGTCGGCCGCATCCATGGTCAGGATCAGCGGCGTGCGGATGCGGGCATTGGGGAATTTCGGATGGGCGATGGTGCGCGACGGCAGCACGACGGTGCCGAGCTTGGCGGCCTCGTCGATGCGGGCCAGCGTGGCGTCGGACTGGATGGCGCCCAGCACCTCCACCGCGCGTTCCGAGTCGGACAGGAACTTGTCGACGCCGCCGGCCAGCGCCGAGACGACCTGATCGAAGCTCATGCGGTCGGGACCGGCCTGGATGCCGTCCTTGGGCACGAAGATGACCTGGGTCGTCGTGCACATCTGCCCGGAATAGAGGCTGAGCGTGAAGGCGAGGTTGCGCACCATGCCCTTGGGATCGTCGGTGCCGTCGATCACCACCGTGTTGACGCCGGCCTTCTCGGTGTAGACCTGGGCCTGACGGGCGTTCTGCTCCAGCCAGTCGCCGAAGCCGGTGGAGCCGGTGTAGTCGATCACCGCCACTTCCGGCCGCAGCGCTAGATCCTTGGCGACGGTGTCGCCGATGGCGAGCGTGACGAGGTTGGGGTCGAGCTCGCACTCCGCCAGCACCTCGCGCGCGATCTTCACGGTGATGGCGAGCGGCAGGATGGCGGTCGGGCCGGGCTTCACGATCACCGCGTTGCCGGTGACGAGGCTGGCGAACAGGCCGGGATAGCCGTTCCAGGTCGGGAAGGTGGCGCAGCCGATGACCAGCCCGACGCCACGGCCGACCACCTCGAAGCGCTTGTCCATCACCAGCGGCGGGTTCTTGCCCTGCGGCTTCTCCCAACGCGCCGCCGGGGTCTGGTCGGTCATCGCCTTCCAGCCATAGGCGACGGCCTCCAGCCCACGGTCCTGGGCGTGGGGGGCGCCGGCCTGGAAGGCCATCATGAAGGCCTGACCGGTGGTGTGCATCACCGCGTTGGCGATCTCGAAGGACCGCGCGTTCAGCCGCTTGAGGATTTCCAGGCAGACGCCGGCCCGGCCGTTCGGCCCCGCCTTGCGCCAGCCCGGCATCGCCGCCTTGGCCGCCTTGACCAGCGCGTCGACGTCCGACACCGGATAGGCGATGCCGAGGTCGAAGCCGAAGGGCGAACGCTCGCCACCCACAGTACCGGTCACGCCCGGCTGGTCAAGTTCGAAGGGTTTGTCGCGGTAGGCCGCGAAGGCCGCCTCGCCATCCGTCGCCGCCGTCTCGCCATAGGCGCGCGGGCTCGGCATTTCGGGGAAGGCCGACCAATAGGCGCGGCTGCGGCAGGCCTCGACGGCCTTCTGCAGCGTGGCCTCGTGCGTCTCGAACAGCGCTTGCGGGGTGGTGGTCATGGCGGGGCGTTTCCTTTTTCTCGTTGATTAGGCGGCGTTGGTCAGGCGGCGTCGAAATCGATGACGACCCGTTCGGTCAGCGGGCGCGACTGGCAGGTCAGGACATAGCCGGCCTCGACCTCCCACGGTTCCAGGGAGTAGTTCTCGGCCATCTCGACCTTGCCTTCGCGCACCTTGGCGCGGCAGGTGCAGCAGACGCCGGACTTGCAGGAATAGGGCAGGTCGGCGCCATGCCGGTGGGCGGCCTCCAGGATGCTTTCGCCGTCGTAAGGCAGCGTGAATTCCTTGCGCTTGCCGTCCTGCAGGATGGCGATGGTCGCGGCATCGGTGGGCGTGTCGGTCGCCACCTTCCTGGCGGTCGGGCGCGCGGCGGTCGTGGTGCCGAACAGCTCGACATGGATGTTGGCGGGCGGCGTGCCGCAGCCGGCCAGGGCGTCGCGCACCTCCTCCACCATCGGCTGGGGGCCGCAGAGGAAGGCGGCGTCGATGTCCTCCGCTTTGAGCGGACCGGCACAGAGTTCGCGCACCAGACCGGCGCCGATGCGGCCGCCCAGCAGCCCGGCCTCTTCCGGTTCGCGGCTCAGCACATGGTGGATCACCAGCCGGCCGATGTAGCGGTTCTTCAGGTCCTCCAGCTCTTCGCGGAAGATGATGGAGGTGACGGTGCGGTTGCCGTAGACCAGGACGAAACGGCTCTTCGGCTCCTGCGCCAGCACGGTCTTCAGGATCGACATCACCGGGGTGATGCCGCTGCCGGCGGCGAAGGCGACATAGGTGCGCGCTGCATCCGGGTCGATGGGGGTGTGGAAGCGCCCCATCGGCGTCATCACCTCCAGCACCGCGCCGGGGGCCAGCGATTGGTTGGCGTGGGTGGAGAACAGGCCGCCATCGACCTTCTTCACCGCGACGCGCAGCTCGCCGTCACCCACGCCGGAACAGATGGAGTAGGAGCGCCGCACCTCCTCGTCCCCGATGTGGGTCTTGAGGGTGAGATACTGGCCCTGGACGAAGCGGAAGCGGTCGGCGAGATCGGCCGGCACGTCGAAGGCGATCGACACGGTGTCCGCGGTCTCCCGGCGGCACTCGCGGATGGTCAGCGGGTGGAAGCTGGGGGTGGTCATGGGGTGGTCCTTGGTCGGGCCGGTGGAATGGTTGCGGCAGTGGTCGCGGCGTTTGCCCCCACCCCGACCCTCCCCCGCTGGGCGGGGGAGGGGGCAAGTCCTGATGCGGGAGAGCGGCGGCAGTCCCCTCCCCTGCGAAGCGGGGGAGGGTTAGGGTGGGGGCATTCGTGGCCGGCGCTGTCACTCAATGGCATTTGAACACGTCGAACGGTTCGAGGCAGGCGTTGCAGGCGTGCAGTGCCTTGCAGGCGGTGGAGCCAAAGCGGCTGATCTGGCGGGTGTCCGTAGAGCCGCAGCGCGGGCAGGCGATCACCTCGTCCGGTGCCGTCAGCGACCGCTTGCCGGAATGCGGCGGCGGGACGATGCCGACCTCGGCCAGCTTGTTCCGGCCGGCGTCGCTGATCCAGTCGGTCGTCCAGGGCGGGGCGATCACCACCGAGACGCGGGCGTCGAGTTTGGCGCGGGCCAGTGCCGTTTCCGTCTCCAGAACGATCACGTTGGTCGCCGGACAACCGGAATAGGTGGGCGTCAACGCCACCGACAGCCGGCCGTCCGCGTCGGCGGACACCGCGCGGACGATGCCGAGATCGACGATGCTCAGCACCGGGATCTCCGGATCCATCACCCCAGCCAGCGCGTCCCAGGCAGCCTTCACGACCGCATCGGCGCCCGGCTCCGGTCCCCAGCAGCCTGCTGCATCCGGCATCTCGCCCTCACCACGTCGCGTCGGGATAGGCGCGCGGCAGGAACTGCATCTCGGCCAGCAGATAGCCCAGATGCTCGCTGTGCTCGCCGCGGCGGCCGCCCTGCTGCATCCAGCCATCGGCCGGGCGGTCGAGCGTCGCCTCCTCCAGCACCGCTTCGACGCGGGCGGCCCAGCCGGCCTTCAGTTCGGCCGGGTCGGGGAGGATGCCGGCGGCGACCAGCGCCTGTTCGGCCTCGTCGCGCTCGAACATCTCGCCGGTGTAGGGCCAGAGGCGGCCTAGCGCGTCGGCGACCTTGGCATGGCTGACGTCGGTGCCGTCGCCCAGCCGCACCAGCCAGTCGCCGCTGTGACGGACATGGTAGCGCACCTCCTTCACCGCCTTGGCGGCGATGCCGGCGAGCGTCTCGTCCCTGGAGGCGCAGAGCCGCTCGTACAGTTCCACTGACCAGGCGTCGTGCAGGAACTGGCGGACGATGGTGTGGCCGAAGTCGCGGTTGGGCTGCTCGACCAGCAGATGGTTGCGATAGTCGAAGACGTCGCGCCGGTAGGCGAGGCGGTCCTCGTCGCGGCCCTTGCCTTCGAGTTCACCGGCGTAGGTCAGCAACATGCGGGCGTGGCCGACGAGGTCGAGCGCGACGTTGGTCAGCGCGATGTCCTCTTCCAACTCCGGCGCATGGCCGCACCATTCCGACAGCCGGTGCCCCAGCACCAGCGACGTGTCGCCCAGCCGTAGCGCGGTGGCGAACAGGGCCTCTTTGAGATCCGTGCTCATCAGATGTTCTTCCGGCTAGATATTTTTGACGTCTGCGGGGATGTCGTAGAAGGTCGGGTGGCGATAGACCTTGTCGTCGGCCGGATCGAACAGGCTGGCCTTCTCCGACGGGTCGGACGCTGCGATACTGGATGCTGGGACCGCCCAGATGCTGACGCCCTCGCCGCGGCGGGTGTAGACGTCGCGGGCATTGTCCAGCGCCATGCGGGCGTCGGCGGCGTGCAGGCTGCCGACATGCTTGTGCGACAACCCGTTCTTCGGCCGGATGAAGATCTCGAACAGCGGCCAGTCCTTACGGTCCATCGTCTCTTCCCCTCGGTATTCTTGTGTCAGCCGGCCTTCTTCAGGGCGCGCTGCTTGCGTTTGGCGGCATGGGCGGATGCGGCGTCCCGCACCCAGGCGCCGTCGTCCCACGCCTTGCGGCGGGCCTCGATGCGTTCGCGGTTGCAGGGGCCGTTGCCCTTCAGGATCTCGTTGAACTCGGTCCAGTCGATGGCGCCGAATTCGTAATGGCCGGTCTCGGCATTGAAGCGCAGTTCCGGGTCCGGGATGGTCAGGCCCAGGAACTCCGCCTGCGGCACCGTGGCGTCGACGAAGCGCTGGCGCAGCTCGTCGTTGGAGAAGCGCTTGATCTTCCAGGCCATGTTCTGGGCGGAGTGGGCGGACTGGTCGTCCGACGGGCCGAACATCATCAGCGATGGCCACCACCAGCGGTTCAGCGCGTCCTGCGCCATCCGCTTCTGCTCCGGCGTGCCCTGGGCCAGCGCCAGCATCAGTTCGTAGCCCTGGCGCTGGTGGAAGCTCTCCTCCCGGCAGATACGGACCATGGCGCGGGCGTAGGGCCCGTAGGAGCAGCGGCAGAGCGGCACCTGGTTCATGATCGCCGCACCGTCCACCAGCCAGCCGATGGCGCCGATGTCGGCCCAGGTCGGGGTCGGGTAGTTGAAGATGCTGGAATATTTGGCCTTTCCCGACAGCAGTTGCCCGACCAGCTCGTCGCGCGACACGCCCAGCGTCTCGGCGGCGCTGTAGAGGTAGAGGCCGTGCCCGCCCTCGTCCTGCACCTTCGCCAGAAGGGCCACCTTGCGGCGCAAGGTCGGCGCGCGGGTGATCCAGTTCCCTTCCGGCAGCATGCCGACGATTTCCGAATGGGCGTGCTGCGAGATCTGGCGGACCAGCGTGCGGCGGTAACCCTCCGGCATCCAGTCGCGCGGCTCGATCTTCTCTTCGGCGTCGACGCGCTCCTGGAAGCGGCCCTGGAGAGCGGCTTCCTGTTCCGTCACCAGCCGGGGAGACGGTTGAGCGCCCTGCTCGGTCTTGGCATCCAAACCTTGCGTGTACATCGGCATCCCCGAGATGGATTGCGCGTCCAGCGAACAATTTCTCAAGGAAAAATATGATACAGATCAACGACTGTAAAGCGGAATTGTGTGTCGCTTTCGGGGTGGGGTGAGCGGTCTGCAGAAACACATGATCTTTCAAATGCTTAGTTTAATGAATGACAGCGTGCCTTGGGCCGCTGTCCGTTGAGAATAGACGTGCCAAGGCATCCCCCGATACAAGGGCGATGTGGTTTTGCAAATTTTGTGCGGTGCAGAATGGGGAGGTCGAGGGGGGAGGGGCTCTGCCGCGGGAATAGCTGATCAAAGCCGTAGGATAATCCCCTCTCCCCAGGAGGGAGGGGGATTGGTGCCGGTGAGAAGGTCCGAGAGAGTGGAAACCTATGCCTTCGGGCGGTCTTCGCCGTCCGGGCGGGCGCCGTTGTGGTGATGGGGCGCGCCGGAGAAGGCGCGTTCCAGACGGCGGGGCGCGCGGATCAGGTGGAGGTACAGTTCGTCGAACTGGCCGACGGAGGCGAGTTGGCGCACGTCGTTGACGGTGATGCGCTGACCATTCAACTCGATCAGGCCGCTGTCGCGCAGGCGGCGGAGGGTGCGGTTGATGTGGACGATGCTCAGCCCCAGCGCGTCGGCCAGGATTTCCTGCGTCACCGGCAGCACGAAATGCCCATCGGTCGCCATGTTGACGATGCTGAGCCGGCGCAGAAGCTCCACGATCAGGTGGGCGGTTCGCTCCAGCGCGGTGCGCCGGCCCAGGCTGAGCAGGCGTTCGGCGACGATGGCCTCCTCCCGCGCGCCGGACCAGGCGAGGGCGGCGGCAAGGCGGGGAAAGGAGCGGAAAAGCTCGCCGATCCGTTCGGGCGGGAAACTCGCCACCTCCACCGCGGTCAAGGTGGTGACGCTGTGGTCCGCGGATTCGAACAGCGTGCAATACATGCCGATGAGATCGCCGGGCAGCACGAAGTTAACCACCTGGCGCCGTCCGTCCGGCAAGGCTTTGTGACGAATTGCCCAGCCGTCGCGTATGATGCGGACATCCCGGTATCTTTCGCCCTGCTGGAGAAGATCCGTCCGGGGCGGCTCGCGCACGATCGTCCTTTCCAAATCAGAAAGGTACGATTTCTCCTCATCCGACAGAACGAGGTAGCTGCTCAATTTGAGCCACAATGGAGTGGGCTCGAGGGCGCGGCTCGCCGGGGCGCGAGTCATGTTCGTCTCTTTGCCTTCTTTGTCCTAATATTGGCGCCTTGATGAACGGATGCGCAGTTCAACCGGTTCCGCGTCGTATCGAACGTTTAAGGCTTTCGGAAAAAGGGGCTACAACATAGGTTAATAGGCCGGATATTTTTCTCGAATGTGGTGTGACGCGCCACAGACCCCGCTGTTGTTCCTATGCCTTTTGCGATGTCGGATGGGCAGCACCGACGCCGGAGGGGCAGTGCAAGGAACAAACGGACGGGGGGCATGATGACGGCGGAGGAAGAGGCGGCGGGCATGGCCGCTCTCTCGATTTGTGAATCGCTGGTGATTGCAATGGTTGAAAAGGGCCTCCTCACGCCCGAGGAGGCGCGGGGCGCGCTGGAAGACGCGGCGGCGGCCCATCTGCGGCAGGAGATACGAGACCCGGCACGCCGCCAGGAGATGGCGGTGCGCGCCATAGAGCGGCTCGCCCTCCAGGTCGATGCCGCAGGGCAATCCCAGCGCGGGTAGCGTGCCGAAGGCAGGAAGCGGCCGGCCGGCGCGCTCAGCCCTGCAGGATGGCTGAGTCGCGGCGGCCGGCGCCTTCAGGTGTGGGCCCGCGGGCATCGTCGCGGCCGGACCCGTCCAGCAGCGCGCCGCTCAGCAACTGCGCCACCTCCTTGGCGGCGATGGGCTTGTGCAGGATGCGGTAGCCGCTGGCCTCGGCATCGGCGATGCGTTCGGGCGCGGTGTCGCCGGTCAGCACGACGCTGAGGGGCGGTGCGTGCCCCTGTTCCGTCAGCGCGGTCTCCACGGCGTGGATCGCCTGCAGCCCGGTGGCCCCCGCCTCCAGCCGGTAATCGGCGATCACCAGATCGGGCGGGCGCGGCTGCTCCCGCAGCAGGCGGAGCGCATGGCCGGCGCTGTCCGCCGCGATCGCCCGCCAGCCGAGATCCTCGATCAGCAGGGTCAGTCCCTCGCGCACCAGCGGGTCGTCGTCGATCACCAGCGCGATGCCGCGCCCCGGTTGCGGGGCGTGCTCCGCCTCCGCCTCCGCCGGTACGATGGCCGGCGCGGACAGGGCCGGCATCGGGATCTCCAGCGTGAAGCAGGAGCCGCGGTTGGGCCGGGACGCGACATGCACCCGGTATCCCAGCAGCCGCGCCAGCCGGTCGACGATGGCGAGCCCCAGCCCCAGCCCCTTGCCGCGGTCGCGGGTGGGGTTGGAGATCTGGTAGAACTCGTGGAAGATCCGCTCCAGATGCTCCGGTGGAATGCCGATGCCGGTGTCGTGGATCTGGATGCGCAAGGTCCCTGAGCCATGGCGGCAGCCCAGCAGGATACGGCCATGGTCGGTGTAGCGCAGTGCGTTCTCCACCAGATTGCGGATGATCCGCTCCAGCAGGGCCGGGTCGGCGTTCAGCGTCACGCCGGTGGGAACGCTGCGGAAGGCGATGCCCTTCTCCGCGGCGCGGAGCCGGTACTCCCCCTCCAGCCGCGCGAAGATGGCGCCGAGAGACACCGTCTGCACGTTGGGGGAGACGGTGCCGGCATCCAGCTTCGAAATGTCCAGGATGGCGTCGAGCAGCCGGCACAGCGCGTCCATCGACGCCTCGATGCTGCCGACCAGCGCCGCGGCGGGATGGTCGCCCAGCCTCAGCGCCAATGCCGAGGTCAGCAGGACCAGCGACTGAACCGGCTGGCGCAGGTCATGGCTGGCGGCGGCCAGGAAATGGGTCTTTGCGGCGTTGGCGCGCTCCGCCACCATCAGCGCCATCACCGCCTCCTGGCGCGAACGCTCCGCCTCGTTGCGGGCGCTTTCGGCCTCGGCGCGCGCCTGTTCGGCGCGTTCGGCCAGCGTGCGCTGGATGGTGATCTCCTCGGCAGCGCGCATCTCGCGCTCGCGCTGGATCGCCGCGATATGGTCCAGCATGGCGTTGAAGCCGCGGGCCAGCGCCGACACCTCGTCGTTGCCGCGCACCCTGGCGCGCTGGCCGGTGAATCCGTCGGTGGCGATGGAGCCGGCCAGCCGTTCCAGTTCGCGCAGGGAGCGGGTCATGTGGCTGCCGACGGCGCGGCTGCCGATATAGATCGCCAGCAGGGCGGCAACGGCGACCAGGCCGTAGGCCGGCAGCATCCAGGAGAGCAGGGCGGTGGTCGGCGTGCCCGGCGCCTCCAGCCGAAGCTGCAGCCCGAGCGTTGACAACCTGTTCGGCACGGTGAGCGGAACGGTCACCGCAATCATGTCCGAAGCCAGTGGCCGCGGTTGCTCCCCGGTGTGCAGCAGCTCCGCTTCCGGATGCAGCACCAGGGAGTCGAGCGGAACCTTGTAGAGCAGCGCCCCTTCCGGCGAGCTGGTGCGGGAATAGATCAGCATCTCCGCCGCCAGCAGGTAATGGGTGTCGTCCTGGTGGATCACGGTGGCGGCCGGCTTTCCGGCGGCGATTGCCGCGCGGAGCCAGGCCATGTCGGCGGGGGAGATGGACAGCGTGCCGGACTGGCGTCCGTTGTCGGCGATCGGTTCCCCTTCGAAATCGGTGAAAACGATCGCCACGGGCACGCTGGCGATGTGATTGAAGCTGCCCAGGAAGGGGACCAGATAGGTTTCCTTGCCCGCGGAATCGACCAGAGCCGTGGCGAGCACGCTGTTGTCCGCCAGTTCGCGCATGGTGGTGACCAGCGTGTTGAGCAGCCCTTCGGTCTGGCGGGCGGCGAGGCTGGCGTTCGCTTCCACATTGGCGAGATGCTGGCGCGCCAGATGGCGGCTGGACACCACATAGAGGCTGGCGCCGATCAGGATGGCGATCAGAACGCCCAGCATCAGCGACACCAGCGCGAAGCGGCGGGCCAGCCGGCCGGAGGTCAGCATCCGTTGCGCCGCGCTGGGGATGGCGCTCGGGGGGATGGCGCTGTTCGGGGGGCGGTAGGGATCGGGTCCGGTCATCGGCGCGCTCATTCCACCGGGACCAGCGCGCCGTCGGCACGGAAGCGTGCCATCAGCAGGTCTTGCGGTCCCAGCGCCTCGTGCCGGTCGGGGGCGAAGGGGCGGTCGAAATCGCGGATCACCCCACGATAGGGGCCGACCTGCTCCAGCGCGTCGCGCACGGCGGCCCGGTCGGTGGTACCGGCACGGTCGATCGCCAGCGCCAGGATGCGGGTCAGGTCATAGGCGTGCAGGAAGCCGACCGGCGACACGATGTCCTCCGGCCGGTGGATTCCGAACAGGCGCCCGGCGGTCTCCAGGACCGGAGCCAGCCGTTCGGGCGGGATGCGGAAGGGGCTGACCGTCTGGATCACGGTGAAGTCGACCTCCTGCAAGGCGGGTCCGGCCTGCCCAACGAAATCCCCGCCGGTAACCCCCCAGTGGCTGAGGATCGGCAGCCGCCGGCCGGGCGGCAGGGCCGCCACCTCGCGCACCAGCACGGCGGCCTCGTCGTCGTTGGCGACCAGCAGGATGGCCTGGGCGCCGGCGGCCTCCAGCTCCTCGTACTTGTCGATCAGCTTGCGGTCGCGCCAATTGTACCAGGCGGTGCCGACCACGCTCGGGCTGTCGCGCCCGGCGAGATGACGGTTCGCGGCCTCCAGGTTGGAGCGCCCCCAGGCGGTGTTGGTCAGCAGCAGCCCGACGCGGGTCAGCCCGCGGTCGGCGGCGCGCGTCAGCAGGAAGGGCATGGCCAACCCATCGCGCAGCGACAGGCGGAAGATGTAGTTGGGATTCATCCCGTTGTCGACGATGCCGTCCGCCGACGACCACGGCGCCAGGAACAGGGTGCGGGTCTGCTGCAGGACCGGCAGCTCCTCGATCACCACCGGGCTGAACCGGCCGCCGAACACCGCGATCAGGTCGGGGATGGTGGCGAGTTCCCGGATGTTCTTGATGCCGCGGGCGGAGATCGACCGGTGTTCGCGCGTGATCAGGGCCAGCGGCCGTCCGCCCAGCACGCCGCCCTGGCGGTTGATGTCGTCGATGGCGGTCAGGATGCCGCGTTCTATGGCCTCGGCCGAGGTGCTGTTGGTCAGCCCGAATTCGCCGTCCAGCGCCAGGATCACCGGTTCGGGTCCGGTCGCCGGCCTGCCGGCATCGGTCGCAGCCGCCGGTACAGCCCACGCGAGCGCAAGCAGAAGAAGTGCTGGCTTAAGAAGGCGAGTGGCTGCGGCAAACATTGTCCGTCGTTCGATTGATACGGCGGACGGAAGACGGGAGCTTCCGCGCGCGGAACGCGGCACTATGGGTGGGCGGATGCTGTTGGGTCAATCTGCCCTTCGGCCGAGCAGCGGCGCGGACGACCCCTTGCCCTTCCGGCAGGTTCATCCCGGCCAAGCCGATTTATTATCGCCGGCGGCACGCGAATTGGACGAAGCGCCGCCCGTCGACCGGGCGGCGCATGGATCGCCGTGGCGTCAGACCAGCTTGGCGGTCAGGCTGATCTCGGTGCCGGCGAGCGCCTTCGACACTGGGCAGTTGGCCTTGGCGCCGGCCGCCTGTTCCTGGAAGGTGGAGTCATCGATGCCGGGGATCTCCGCCTCGCACTCCAGCTCGATCCGGCTGATGGCGAAGCCGGCACCGGCCTTTTCCAGATGGACCTTGGCGGTGGTGTGGACGCGGGTCGGGGTGTGGCCGGCCTGGGCGAGGCCGGCGGACAGCGCCATGGAGAAGCAGCCGGCATGCGCGGCGGCGATCAACTCCTCCGGATTGGTGCCCTGGCCGTTTTCGAAGCGCGACGGGAAGGAATAGGCGCCTTCGAAGGCCCCGCTGCCCAGCCGCATCTTGCCGCTGCCCGATTTCAGGTCGCCGCGCCATTCGGCGTCCGATTGCCGCATCGCCATGTCGGTGTCTCCCCTCTCAGGTCTGGTGGTTCCGATCCGCAAGTCGGGACCGGTCGAGCCTGACCTAGGGCGGTGGAACGTTGCGGCCAGCCGCATAACACCTTCGCGCCGGTTGGGCGCGCTGAACTGGCGCGCCCAACCGGCGCAGGGGAAGGTCCGGCGGTCAGGCTTCCTGGACGGTTTCGATTTCCGACAGGTCGGACAGGCGGCGGGCCAGCCGTTCGGTGCAGCGGACCTCCAGGATGCCGAAGCCGGCGTTGGGAGCGATGGCGTGCAGGTCGCCGGCCATGCCGTTCTCGCTGGCCAGCCGCCGCACGCGCTCCACCATGGCGTCCCGTTCCGGCCGGCCGGGGCGCAGGCCGGGCAGCGGCCGCGTGAAATGGAGCTTGTAGCGTTTGAAGATCGAAGGGGCCATCTGGTCACGGGTGCGAAGTGGGGGCGTTCGCCTGGGGCAGGAAGTCTGCGGGCGCCGTCCCCCGGATCTCGCACAGGTCTCGCACAGGCCGGGCAGGGGATGCCAGCCCGAAAAGTCCCCGATCCCGCTGCTTACGTCTTGGGCTCGACATTCTCCGCACCGGCGCGGGTGCCGCCGAAGCGGTCGGCGCCCTTGGCGTCGGGGGCATCCGGCTTCTTGTGGTTGCCGGTGTTCTGCTCGCTCTCGGTGTGGCGGATGGTCTCTTCGGTGTGGGGCTGCTTGTTCTGCGAACCGGTCATCGGGGGAGTCTCCCATTATATAAGGTATCCTCCCATCAACCGGATCGGGCGCCTTACCGTTCCCGCGCGATCGCCTGAGCCACCGCCATCCACCGCTCCTCCTCGTCGGCCCCTTCATCCCCGTCGCGCAGCGCACGCAAGGGGGGCCAGACGCCGAGCCGGCTGGAGCGGCGCAGCGCGAAGAAGCGGTCGAGCTCCTCGTCGGTCGGCAGGCGGTCGCCCTTGCGCTGGTTGCAGCGGCGATGCGCCAGCACGACGTTGGCCGGATCGTCGATCCCGCCATAGGCCTGGGGGATCAGGTGGTCGAAAGTCGCCTTCGCCCCCACCGGCCCGTCGCAGAAGAAGCAGCGCCCGCCCTGCTGGACGTCCATCAGTTCGGCATCGTCCGGCGTGACGGGCATGGCGCTCTTCCTATAAAGGCGTTACAGGTCGCGCTCGACGCTGCCCCACAGGTCGTACTCGTCGGCATGCTCGATGGTGACGTCGACCATGTCGCCGGGCTTCAACCCGGTCTCGCCGTTCAGGAAGACATTGCCGTCGATTTCCGGCGCGTCGGCGTAGGAGCGGCCGATGGCCCCGTCCTCGTCGACCTCGTCGATCAGCACGCCCAGCGTCCAGCCCACCTTCTGCTGGAGCCGTTCGGCGCTGATCGCCTTCTGCGTCTCCATGAAGCGCTCCCAGCGCTCCTGCTTAACCTCTTCCGGGACGGCGCCGGGCAGGTCGTTGGCGGTGGCGCCCTCCACCGGCTCGTACTTGAAGCAGCCGACGCGGTCGAGCTGGGCCTCCTTCAGCCAGTCCAGCATGAACTGGAAGTCCTCCTCCGTCTCGCCGGGGAAGCCGGTGATGAAGGTGGAGCGCAGGACCAGATGCGGGCACTCGTCGCGCCACTTGCGGATGCGGTCCAGCTGCTTTTCCTGGGCGGCCGGGCGGCGCATCGCCTTCAGCACGGTGGGCGAGGCATGCTGGAACGGGATGTCGAGATAGGGGAGGATCTTGCCCTCCGCCATCAGCGGGATGACCTCGTCCACATGCGGGTAGGGGTAGACGTAGTGCAGGCGGACCCACAGGTCGAAGTTCGCCAGCTCGTTGCACAGGTCGAAGAAGCGGGTGCGGACCTCGCGGTCGTACCATTTCTCCGTCTTGTACTTCACGTCGACGCCGTAGGCGCTGGTGTCCTGGGAGATGACCAGCAGTTCCTTGACGCCGGCGACCGCCAGCTTTTCCGCTTCGCGCAGGACCGAATGGATCGGCCGGCTGACCAGATCGCCGCGCAGGGACGGGATGATGCAGAAGCTGCAGCGGTTGTTGCAGCCTTCGGAAATCTTCAGGTACGCGTAGTGGCGCGGGGTCAGCCGCAGCCCTTCCGGCGGCAGCAGGTCGGTGAAGGGGTTGTGCGTCGGCGGCACCGCCTCGTGCACCGCGGTGACCACCTGTTCATACTGGTGGGGACCGGTGACGGCCAGCACGTCGGGGTGGATCTGCCGGATCAGGTCCGATTCCACGCCCATGCAGCCGGTGACGATGACCCGCCCGTTTTCCTTGATCGCCTCGCCGATGGCGTCCAGCGATTCCTTCTTGGCGCTGTCCAGGAAACCGCAGGTGTTGACCAGCACGACGTCGGCGCCGTCGTAGCTGGGGGAGATCTCGTACCCCTCCGCGCGCAGGCGCGTCAGGATGCGCTCTGAATCGACGAGCGCCTTCGGGCAGCCGAGGCTGACGATGCCGACCTTCGGGGCGCCCATGGTCTGAGCGGCGGCCGGCGATGCGGACTTCGGAACGGGGGATGTGGTCATCGCGCGCGTATACCGCCGAATCGAAGATTACGCCAGTGAAACATGGCGACGAAGCGAGTTAGCATGGCCGATATGCCGATTTTGCCTGTGTTTCACAAGGGTTTCCAACAGCCGAGCCTTAGCCGGGACCCCTGCGCCGATGCGACAATTCGCAACAAACGAGCGAAGTGTTCACGGTTCCGTTTTCAGTTCAGTCGCGCTACAGTATGTGACGATCTCATGATCGACGTGGCTGCCGCCTTTCAGCGATAGCCGCCTGCCTCTTTGTATGGCCATCGTATAGCCACTAAACTTTATAGAGTGGAAAAAATGGACTTCGCAAAAGTGCGCGGCGTTGCTGCGGGACGGATGTCGGTGCGGAAGAACGGTGCGCTGGATCGCACTCCAATCGGTTCTCCCATTGGAGCGGGTTCGATCGGAACCGGACCCATGGGAGCCGGAATGGATATCGCCCACTCGGATCACACCGGCGGCGCGTCGCCGCAGGCCATTGCCGACGTGATGCTGCAGATCGCCCACATCGCGGACAGCCTGGGCTATACCCACGGGCTGAAGCCGTCGCAGTGGACGGCGTTGCGCTATTTCGCCGGCGCCAACAACAGCCAGCGCACCGTGTCGGCCTTCGCCGACTTCCATGCCACCACGCGCGGCGCCGCCTCGCAGATGGTGGAAGTGCTGGTGGGCAAGGAACTGCTGGTCCGCGTTCCGGTTCCGGAGGATCGCCGCGTAACCCAGCTGCATCCGACGCCCAAG
The DNA here is from genome assembly GCF_977007025.2 of Azospirillum largimobile. Lineage (NCBI taxonomy): Bacteria > Pseudomonadati > Pseudomonadota > Alphaproteobacteria > Rhodospirillales > Azospirillaceae > Azospirillum > Azospirillum largimobile. The sequence continues at coordinate 435,952 of NZ_CDRMUA020000005.1, read as the reverse complement.
GCGCTGGAACTGCTGCGCCACGATCCGCTCAACGACTTCGCAGGCGTCATCGACACCCTGCCGCCCGAGGACCAGTACCGTCTGGCCGAGACGCTGACCAGCCTGCTTCGCGGCCTGTTGGAAAAGCGGCAGTCAGTCTGATCGGTTCGGTCTGATCGGTTCGGTCTGATCGCTTCGGTCCGATCGGTTCGGGGGGCGGCCAGCCACCCGGCCGCACCCTTTCTCAGGGCTTCCGGCAGACGGCAACCGCGTCTTCGAGCCCGCGCTGCTCCCGCTCGCTCAGGCGATTGGCGACGAAACCTTCCCATAGCCCCTTCCGCGCCAGTTCCGACTGCACGCACCGGCAGTTGGCAGTGCAGGTCGCCGACGCGACGCCGGCGCGCTCGCAGTTCGCCACGCAGGCGGCTTGGAAATCGCGCACCGCCGGCGCCTCCACCGGCAGCATCTGTGCTGCCGCCCAAGCGATGCCAAACAGAACCGGCTGGTGCAGCAGATAGACCGCAAGACTGTGCCGTCCGGCCAGCGCCAGCGTTCGTCCGGCAGCACCGCTCACCGCCACGCCCTCGCCCATCCCCGGCCAAAGCCGTGCCAGCCCGATTCCCGTCAGCACGGCACCGATCCAGGGCAGGACCGGCACGAAGTCGTTGGAATCCGGCGCCACACTGGTCAGCCCGATCCAGCGCAGCCATGGGCTGTCGAACGCGGGGAAGGACAGCGAGGTGCCGGCCAGCACCGCCGCCGCAGCCGCCGTCAGGGTCAGTGCCGCCGGCAGGCGGACGAAGGCGAGGCCGACGATGCTCGCCAGCACGATGTGGTGCAGCACGCCGAAGAAGATCGGGCTGTCGGGGAACAGCGCGTAGGATGCCGCCGAAACCGCCGCCGCCCCGGCCACCACCCGCCCCAGCCGGCGCAGGAAGCGTCCGGTATCGAGCCCGTCGCGGGTCGCCAGCACCAGCCCGACGCCGGCCAGCAGCAGGAAGCTCGACAGGATCACGGTGCGGGCGGCGAGCCAGAGCGGGTCGCCCAGCAGATCGAAGCGGGCGAGCCCGAAATAGGTCGCGTCCCAACTGGCGTGATAAAGCGCCATGGCGACCAGCGCCACCCCGCGCGCGACATCGATCGCCGGGCGGCGCGATCCGCCCACTTTCGATCCGTCTGCCGTGCCCGGAGTTGAACCATCCGCCGGCACACCGTCGACTGCACTCATGATCCCGTCATCCCCACGCCGAAAATCCATCCTTCCTGCCGTCGCGCCACCTCGTCCAGTTCCGGCGGCGTCCAGGCCCGCGGGATGGCGGCGAACCGGCGCAGGCCGGCGGCCGAGACGAGCGCGTCGCTGTCATGGTCGCTGATGATGCCGGTCCGTTCCAGCGGACGCGAGCCCAGCCGGTGAAGTGCCTCGTCCAACTCGGCGGCGTCGCGGATCTTGCGCTGGCCGAAGCCGGTGTGTTTCAGGAACAGGCGCGGGTAGATCTCCACCATCACGCTGCCGTCCGGCGCCGGGTCCTCGAAGGGCCAGACTGCCAGCCGTCCGGGCAATGCCGCGCGCAGGGCGCGCAGCACACGCATGCCGGCCAGCGCGCCCTTGCCGACCTGACGCGAGCCGATCAGCTTGTAGGGGCTCTGCGGATAGCCGAGCCCGTCGGCGCGGCAGGCCCATTCGGTCGCCCGGTGCGGGTCCTCGTACCAGTCCGGCTGCGGGCCGCCATGCCAGAAGCCGGCGCCATGCAGCGGATGGACGGCGAAAGGGCCGCCGCCGAAATCGGGTTCGCCGGCACAGACCTCTTCCACCGCGTCCCACAGGTCGAAGACGGTGGCTTCCCGGCCGGGAAAGCCGCGCGCCGCCACCGCGAAGGGCAGGGAGAAGGCGCAGTCGATGCCGACCAATGCCGGCTCTCGCACCAGTTCCGTTCGCAGCCAGTCGAACAGAGCCGTCCGCGACCACCAGCCGCCGGGGCCGTCCACCAGACCGGGCGCCGCATCGCCGTTCCGGCACTCCGCCACCGCGATGCCGGCATAGCGCTTGCCACGGGCGCCGGACCAGTCGATGGCGATGAAGCGGGGGAAGGCCGGTATTGCCGATGAACCAGCCATCATGCCGGCCATCATGCCGGACACCGGTCGTGCCGGTCAGGGGGCAGGGACGCGTTCCGCCGTTGCCGCTTCCCGGCCTCGGCCATCCGCCGGAACGTCGGAGTGGAGAAAGTCGGCCAACAACCGGTTGACCGCTTCGGGTTCCTCATGCTGCACCCAGTGGGAAGCCTGCGTCAGGTGACTAACCTGCACTGTATCGCACAGAGCCGCAGCCTCCTCCGCCAAACTTCGATCCAGGAAAGCGTCGCGGTCGCCCCAGACGATCAGCGTCGGCGCCCGGACGCGCACCGTCGGCAGGGGCGGGCGCAGCCGCAGGGCGCGATACCAGTTGATCATCCCCGTCGGCGCGCCGGGCTGCTGCCAGGCCTGCCGATAGCCGGCGAGATCGTCGCGGCTGAAGGTGCCGGGGCGGCTGGAGGCCAGCAGCGACCGTTCCGCCATGCGGAAGCCGTTGGCGCGCATCAGCCGCTCCGGCAGGCCGGGCAGCTGGAAGAAGCCGACATACCAGCTTTTCAGCATCTGTCCGGGGTGCCGCATCATGTGGCTGCGCAGCGTCGCCGGATGGGGAGCATTGAGGATGGCCAGCCGCTCGATCCGGTCGGGATGGGTCAGCGCCAGCCACCATGCCACGATCCCGCCCCAGTCATGGCCGACGACGGAAAAGCGCGAACGCCCGGCATCGTCGGCGAGGCGCAGGATATCCTCCGCCAGCCGGTCGATGCGGTAATCGGCGATCCGTGGCGGCTTGTCGCTGAGATTGTAGCCGCGCTGGTCCGGCACCAACACGCGGAAACCGGCGTCGGCCAGCGGCCCGACCTGTCGGCGCCAGGACCGGCTGTATTCGGGAAACCCATGCAGCAGAATCACCAGGGGACCGTTGTCGGGACCTGCCGTGGTGCAGTGCAGCCGAACCTGGGCCATCGTAGCTTTCCCCCGTCGTTGAAGCCTCCCGAACCGGGACTTCAAACAGGAGGCGGAGCGATCCGTCGCGACCTGATTGCCGCGGCAGTCATCATCACAAGAGGGGATTGTCCGACGGAAGGGGGCGGAAGCGCTCAGACGGTGACGGAGACGAGGCCGCCCGGCGATCCGCTATAGCCGCCGGCCGCCGCGGCGGGCGTGAAGCCGGCGGAAACGCCTGTCGAGACGCTTGAGGAAACCGCCGCTCCGCTGCTGCCGGTGGCGCTGGCGAAGGACACGCCCGGGGATGTGCCGCCCGCTCCGCTCCCGGCAATGCCTCGCGTCGTTGCGGAGCCTGCCCCCGATGCAGTCCTGGCCGACCCGTCGGTGGAACCGGCAGCCGTATCCGCCTTGCCGCCGCTTGCCGCCTGCGTCCCGGCGGATTTCCTCTGGTCGTCCTGCGCAAGACGGTCGGCGGCGCGGCGATATTCCTCGACGACGCGCTGGGACGGGATCTGGTCCTGGGTTTCGCCGGTATCGAAGTCGCGGAAATATAGCACCGCGACCCGCGCACCCTGATCGTAGCGCAGATAGGGGCTGATATAGCCGGGTCCGGAGGACTTCCCCGCTTCCCCTCCGGTGGCGGTGCCGCCGGTCTGGGTGGGGGTGGGCTGGGTAGAGCCGGCCGAAGGGGCGGCGACGCCGGCCTCCGTCGGCTGGAAGGCCGTCGGGCGGACTGCCGTCGTGCTGGAAACGCCACGGATCTCCATCGGTGCCTCCCGCGTCTGTTGTCCGCTGACTGGAGGGGGCCGTTGCCGGGCGCCCCGTTTCACTCCCCTGCCGTTCCGGCCGTGCGACAGGTGCCGATCAGACCGTGATGTTCAGGTTCTGGCCGCGGGTCGGGGTGGTGTTGCCGCCGGAACCGGCCTGGACGTTCTGCGCCTCCTGCTGGCGGCGGGTGCGTTCGTCCTGGTCTTCCTGTGCGGATTCGACCGGCGAGGTGGACCGCTGCGCCGCGGCCGGACCGCTGCTGAGCGGGGTGACGTAGGGCTGCTGCTGATAGCCGCCGATACCGCCGATGCTGCTCACGCCCATGATGGTTCCTCCGGTCGCTGGTGCGACGCTTCTTGGACCAGCCGGCGAACAGGTCTTTGCTCCGGCCATCCGGCCGGGGGCGTCGGGGCCCGGCTGCACCCCAAACTAGGCAAATTTTGCCTGATCGAAAGGGTTAGCGCCAGCGAAATCGACTCGTTGGACGATCATCGGTGGGAATGTCAACGAACAAAGTGCCTTAGGAGGCGAACATCACAACTCTTTTTCCATAGGGTGTTCCAGCCCGGCAACCGCGATTCCGGGATCCGGCGGCGACTCGGCATTGCGCCACAGCGCGGCCTCCACCGCCAGGGTCCAGAAGCTTTCCGCCGCCTTGCTCTGGCGCGCGCGCGGACGGACCAGCCGGATCTGCACCGGCACGGTCCAGCGCGTGTCGGCGGCAGGAACGCCTGCCCGAACCAGGGTTCCGCGGGCCAGATCCTCGGCGATCAGGCTTTCCGGCAGCCATGCCACCCCGCGCCCGTCACGCGCCAGCGTGCGCAGAACCGCCGCGAGGTGAGAGGTGAAGACGGTGTCGAGCGCGCCGGGCAGCGGTTGCACTGCCCGCACCGCCTCCAGGATGCGGCCCATGCCGGATTCCCGGCTGTAGGACAGGTGGGGCAGCGCCGTGGTTTCGCCATCGGACAGCAGATGGCGGGGCCGCCCGCCGGCATCCGGGGCGGTCACCGCCAGCAGCCGGTCGCTGCCGACGACGATGGAGCGGAAGGATTCCGCGTCGAGACGGCCGGCCGCCGCCGGGTGGGCATGGCACAGCAGGAACTGCGCCTGGCCTGCCAGCATCAGCCGCTCGCAGGCCTCCATGCTGTCCGACGACAGGGTGATGGCGCCAAGACGTGCGCGGGCTTCCAGCGCCCGCAGCCAGGAGGGGAAGAAGGTCAGCGACAGCGCGTGCGTCGCGGCGAAGCGCAGGGTCGCGGCCTCAGACTGGGCGGCGAGCCGCGCCTCCTCGCGCCCCTGCAGCAGGCGGCGCACCGTCTCGTCGGCGAAGGGGCGGAAGCGGCGTCCGGCCTCGGTCAAGGTCACCGGCTGGCCGCTGCGGTCGAACAGCGGGGTGCCGGCCCAATCCTCCAGCGCGCGGATGCGGCGGCTGAAGGCCGGCTGGGTCAGGTGGCGCGCGTCGGCGGCGCGGGAGAAGTTGCCGCAATCCACCAGCGCCAGGAAATCGTCGAGCCAGGAGAGTTCCATCGCCCAATCTTCGTCACGGAATCTTCATCGCGTCCGGCGGGCCGGCGTTCCGCCACCCTATGCCGAACCCGCATGATGCGTTCCGGCCTTGGCATTGGCCCGGCGCCCCGCACCATCCCTACAGTGCCGGCACGAAACGCGCCACCACGCTGCAAGGGGAACCGCCATGCGCATCGTCGAAATCCGCGAGCAGACCGCCGGCATCAAGTCCGACATCGCCAACGCCTTCATCGATTTCAGCCAGATGACCTGCAGCGTGGTGGCGGTCGTCACCGACGTGGTGCGCGACGGCAAGCCGGTGATCGGCTACGGATTCAACTCCAACGGCCGCTATGCCGCGGGCGGGCTGCTGCGCGAACGGTTCATTCCTCGGCTGATGAGCGCCGCCCCCGACAGCCTGCTGGACGACACCGGCGAAAACCTGGACCCGTTCCGCATCTGGGCGCGGCTGATGACCAACGAGAAGCCGGGCGGCCATGGCGAGCGGTCCGTCGCCGTCGGCACCATCGACATGGCGGTCTGGGATGCCGTGGCGAAGATCGCCGGCGTTCCGCTCTACCGCCTGCTGGCCGACCGCTTCCGCGGCGGGGTGGCCGACGACAGCGTGTGGGTCTATGCGGCCGGCGGCTACTACTATCCCGGCAAGGATGTGACGGCGCTGCAGGACGAGATGCGCAGCTACCGCGACCGCGGCTACAAGGTCGTGAAGATGAAGATCGGCGGCGCCCCGCTGGAGGAGGATCTGCGCCGGATCGACGCGGTGCTGGAGGTCGTGGGATCGGGCGAGAACCTGTGCGTCGACGCCAACGGCCGCTTCGACCTCGACACCGCCATCGCGTATGCGGAGGCGCTGAAGCCCTACGGCCTGTTCTGGTACGAGGAGGCCGGCGATCCGCTGGACTATGCGCTGCAGGCCGAACTCGCCAACCATTACGACCGCCCGATGGCGACGGGCGAGAACCTGTTCTCGCACCAGGACGCCCGCAACCTGATCCGCCACGGCGGCATGCGCTCCGACCGCGACTGGCTGCAGTTCGACTGTGCGCTCAGCTATGGGCTGGTGGAGTATATGCGCACGCTGGACATGCTGAAGGAGAACGGCTGGTCGAGCCGCCGGGTGGTGCCGCATGGCGGGCACCAGATGTCGCTGAACATTGCCGCCGGCCTGCATCTGGGCGGCAACGAATCCTATCCCGACGTCTTCAAGCCCTTCTGCGGTTTCGCCGACGGCATCGCCGTGGAGGACGGCCGGGTGCGCCTGCCCGACCTGCCCGGCATCGGGTTCGAGGCCAAGTCGGAGCTGTTCGCGACCATGAGCGGCCTGCTGGAAACCCGATAAAATTGATCGGATATAGACTCCAAACCTGTCCGTATGGGAGACGGAGCACAGGCGACCGAATCGGCCATTGACCCAGCGCCATGCTGTGTCAATCTATTGGTGGTCGCAACGTTTCAGAAAGGAGGTGATCCAATGTCTCATGGAGCCAGTCCGGTTGTCGCCGCATTGTTCGGTCTCGCCGCACTCCTGACGGCGGGGATCGCCAACGCGGAGTGTTCGTCCAGCCATAGCGCGAGCGCGTCGCCGCCGCCGGCCTCCGGCACCGTCGGATCGGTCGGAACCCCGGCGCCCAGCAGCACGCGCGGCGGGTGATCGCCGGACGCTGACGACCAGGAACGTCCATGCTTTGGAACGGGCCGCCCCTCACCGGGCGGCCCGTTTCTTTTGTGCCGTTGAAGGGCGCGATTTCATGGTTGTGGGGCGAGCTTTCCGAAAAATGCCACAGAGATGAATAATTATTGCTTTTCCGCTTGGTGGAAGCCCCTATATTGAAATTTTTACTATTTGCCTGCCACCATCACGCGTGAAACCCCCGATATGGGTTCGGGGCGTGTTGGAGGGCACAATGGATCATTCGACCGGTCATCACCATGGCTGCTGCCAGGGCGAACACAGCTCGCGCCGCGGGTTCCTGAAGCTGGCGACGTTGGGTGCCGGCGTGACCCTGATGGCGCCGATGATGATGAGCCGCCCGGCCCGCGCCGGCAGCGTCGACACGCTTCTGCTGTCCTGCATGGATTATCGCCTGATGGGGCATGTCGCCGGCTACATGAACGCCCGCAACATGCAGGCGAATTACGACCACGTCATTCTGGCCGGCGCCAGCCTGGGCGCCCTGACCGACAAGAAGCCGGCCTGGGGCGAGGCTTTCTGGGACCATGTCGCGGTCGCCAAGGAACTGCACCACATCAAGCGCGTGATCGTCATGGATCACCGCGACTGCGGCGCCTACAAGGTCTTCCTCGGCATGGACGTTGCGTCCGACCCCGCCAAGGAGACCGCGGTGCACGGCCAGTACCTGACCAAGCTGAAGGCGATGGTCAAGGAGCGCCATCCCGACCTCGAGGTCGAACTGCTTCTGATGGGCCTTGACGGCACGGTCGAGAAGCTGGCGGCGTAAGGGAATGCACCTGGGAGCATCTCCCTCTCCCCGGGGGGGGAGAGGGGATCTCTTCCAGGTCTCACACTCACATATCCAGCCCCAAATCCAGGTTCGGGGCGCTGTGGGTCAGCCAGCCGCAGCTGATCATGTCGACGCCGGTCTCGGCGATGGCGCGGACGGTGGCGAGCGTGACGTTGCCCGATGCCTCGGTCAGCAGCCGGCCGTCCACCATCCGCACGGCGCGGCGCAGCGTGTCCGGGTCCATGTTGTCGAGCAGGACGACATCGACCGGCAGGCCCAGCAGTTCGTCCAACTGGTCGAGCGTGTCGACCTCCACCTCCACCTTCACCATGTGGCCGATGGCGGCGCGGACGCGCTCCACGGCCTGACGCACGCCGCCGGCGACCGCGATGTGGTTGTCCTTGATCAGAACCGCGTCATCCAGCCCGAAGCGGTGGTTGAAGCCGCCGCCCAGCTTCACCGCATGCTTTTCCAGAACGCGCAGGCCCGGGGTGGTCTTGCGGGTGCAGACGATGCGGGCATTGGTCCCCTCCACCTCGCGCACCAATGCGCGGGTGGCGGTGGCGATGCCGGACAGGCGGCCCATCAGGTTCAGCGCCGTGCGCTCCGCCGTCAGCAGGGCGCGGGCCTTGCCGGTCAGGGTGGCGATGGTGCCGCCGGGCGCCACGTCGTCGCCGTCGGCGCGCTCCACCGTCACCGAGATGGCGGGGTCGAGCAGGCGGAAGGCGATCAGCGCCGCGTCCAGCCCGGCGACGCGGCCGTCCTTGCGGGCGGCGATGCGGGCGGTCGCCACCGTATCGGCCGGGATGATGCTGTCGGTGGTGATGTCGCCGGCCCGGCCCAGATCCTCGGCCAGGGCGGCGCGGACGATGGGCTCGACGGTCAGAGGATGCAGCATGCGGCGTCTCCGGGCAGGGGACCGGCGGTGCCGGCCAGATCGCTGAGGGTCAGGGAGTGGCGGTTGGAGGCGGGATTCGGCAGGGGATGGTCGCTGCGGCAATGGGCACCGCGGCTTTCCTCCCGCGCCAGGGCGGCATGGACGACCAGCCGGCCGACCAGCAGCCGGTTGCGCGCCTCGCCCCACTGGCGGACGACCTCGGGCGGAGCCACGTCGCCGTCCTCGCAGCGCAACGTGTCCAGCGCCGTTGCCAGCCGGTCGAGCTTGCGCCGGGCGGCCAGCAGCCCAAGCCCGTCGCGGACCAGCCCGGCGCCTTCGTAGAGCGCCGTCCGCGCCTCCGCTCCGATGGCGTCGAGCAGGGCATGGCCGACATCGGCGGCGACCGCCGGGGGACGGGGCAGGGCGAAGGGCGGCAGCGGCGCCAGCGGCCGTTCCGCCACGTCGCGGGCGACACGGGCGCCGAACACCAGGGCTTCAAGCAGGGAATTGCTCGCCAGCCGGTTGGCGCCGTGGACGCCGGTGCAGGCGACCTCGCCGCAGGCCCACAGCCCCTCCAGGCTGGTGCGCCCGCCGGCGTCGGTGACCACCCCGCCCATGTGGTAGTGGGCGGCGGGCGCCACCGGCATCGGCTCCGCGAACGGGTCGAGACCATGCTCGGCGCAGAGCGCCAGCACGGTGGGAAAGCCGTCCGGCTTGGCGGCCAGCACCGGGCGCAGGTCGAGGAACACCGGCTCCCCCGCCGCGACGCGTCTGCCGATGGCGCGGGCGACCACGTCGCGCGGCGCCAGTTCCGCCAGCGGATGCTCGTCGGGCATGAAGCGGCGGCCCTTGCTGTCGAGCAGGAGGGCACCCGCACCGCGCAGGGCTTCGGTCAGCAGCGGCACCGGGTCGGCATCGACGGCGAGCGCCGTGGGGTGGAACTGCACGAATTCCAGGTCGGCCAGCCGGGCGCCGGCCCGCGCGGCGATGGCCAGCCCGTCGCCGGTCGCCTCCGCCGGGTTGGTGGTGCGGGCGAAGGCGGCGCCGATGCCGCCGGTCGCCAGGATCACGCGGGGCGCACGGTGCAGGACCCAACCCTCCGGATGGCAGGCCAGCAGGCCGCAGACCCGGCCGTTGCGGAGGACGAGATCGACGGCGAAGGCATCGGTCTCCACCCGGATCGAAGGGGTGGCGTGCAGGCGCTCGGCCAGGGCGGTGACCAGCGTGCGGCCGGTGGCGTCGCCCCCGGCATGAATGATGCGCGCCGCGCCATGGGCGGCCTCGCGGCCCAGCAGCGGCGAGCCGTCCGGCGCACGGTCGAAGGGCAGGCCGTCGTCCAGCAGGCGGCGGACCAAGGCGGCGCCGTCACGGGTCAGCAGGGCCGCCATCGCGGCGTCGACCAGCCCGGCCCCGGCGGAGACGGTGTCGGCGGCATGGTCCTCCGGCCGGTCGCCGGGGCCGACGGCGGCGGCGACGCCACCCTGTGCGTAAAGGCTGGAACCGCCGGGAAGGCCGGCGGTCTTGGTGATGAGCGTGACGGCGCGGGGGGCGAGTTGCAGCGCCGCGGTCATCCCGGCAAGGCCGGAGCCTACGACGATCACCTCGGCATCGCGGACATCGTAAGGCGTGCTGGAGGTCATGGGAGGACTCCTCGACGCAACGCGGACAAGTCCCTTCTCCCCCCTGGGGAGAAGGTTAGGATGAGGGGGTTCGGCGAAGCCGAAGAGACCCTCGAAGCGGATGCCCCCACCCCGACCCTCCCCCGCTCTCAGTGGACCTACGGTCCGCCTGTCGCGTCAGCACAAAGCAAAGCTTTGTGCGAGAGCTGGGCGGGGGAGGGGGATTGTTTTACTTCGGCTTTACCGCCAGCATCCGTTCCACGGAGCGGCGGGCGCGGGCGGCGAGCGCGTCCGGAATCTCGACCCGCGGTTCCAGGGTCTGCAGCGACTCCAGGATGCTCGACAGCGTCACCGTCTTCATGTGCGGGCAGAGGTTGCAGGGGCGCACGAACTCCGTCTCCGGCGACGCGGCGGCGACGTTGTCGCTCATCGAGCATTCGGTAACCATCAGCACCCGCGGCGGCTTCTCCGCGCCGACGAAGTCGATCATGCGGGCGGTGGAGCCGACGAAATCGGCCGCTTGCAGCACGTCGGGCGGGCATTCGGGGTGGGCGATCACGGTCAGCCGGTCGAAACGGCGGCGGAACTCGTCGATTTCCGCGCCGGTGAAGCGCTCGTGCACCTCGCAATGACCCTTCCAGGCGATGATCTCGACCTTGGTCTGGGTCGCGACGTATTTCGCCAGATACTCGTCGGGCAGGAAGATCACCCGGTCGACGCCCAGCGATTCGACCACCTCCACCGCATTGCCCGACGTGCAGCAGATGTCGACCTCCGCCTTCACCTCGGCCGAGGTGTTGACGTAGGCGACCACCGGAACGCCGGGATGCGCCTCGCGCAGCAAGCGGACATCGGCGGCGGTGATGCTGTCGGCCAGCGAGCAGCCGGCGTTGCGGCTGGGGATCAGCACCGTCTTGGCCGGGTTCAGCAGCTTCGCCGTCTCCGCCATGAAATGCACGCCGGCCAGCACGATCACGTCGGCGTCGGTCTGGGTCGCCTTGGCGGCCAGTGCCAGGCTGTCGCCGACGATGTTGGCCACGCCGTGGAAGATCTCCGGCGTCTGGTAGTTGTGCGCGAGGATGACGGCGTTGCGTTCCCGCTTCAGCTCGTTGATGGCGTGGACCAGCGGCGCGTGGAAGGGCCACTCGATGGCCGGCACGACACGCTTCATCCGGTCGTAGATCGGCGCGGTCGCCGCGGCGACGGCGGGGGTGTAGGCGAGTTCGGCGACCTCGGGCATCTGGCTGCTCCGCTGTATGCTCGTTCTGAGCAAAACCATATGTACTCTCTTAGAGCATATCAAGCGGAAAAGAGAACGCGGAAACATTCCGGTTCCCGCGGTGTTGTGCCCGGGTTGGGGGGAAGCCCGGATGCGGCCTCGCTCATCCGGGAGTTCGCTCATCCGGGAGTTCGCTCATCCGGGAGTTCGCTCAGTCGGGCGTTGTTTGGAGAACCGTCGATGAAAGCCTTCCTCGCCGCGCTCTGCGCCATCGTGGTCCTGGCCGCGGGCACTTGGGCAGTCCTGCCGACCCTGTTCGCCCGAACCGCCGACGAGACCTTCGCCTCCGTCGGCGCGCGGGTGGGGGAAGAGGCGTCCGTCGAGCACCGCAACTTCTCCGGCCGTCCGCAGAAGTGATGCCGCGGGTGGGAAAAGGATGACACCGGCCGGGTAACCTCGACCGGATAAGGCAACCTTTGCCCCCGCGGACCGTTATCCCAGTCTGGGCCAGCCATGGCCTTCGCGATTTGTCGGGAGCGGCTTGCGGGAGTGCGATGACGGTTCATGATCCGGAAAGCGGCGCGGACGGCCTGCGCGCCGACGTCTACCGGCTGCTGGCACTGGCGCTGGCGGCTCCGCCCTCCGCCGACCTGCTGGGATTGCTTGGCGACCTCACGGGCGACGCCACCGCGATCGGCCATGCCTTCGACGACCTCGCGTCCCGCGCCCGCGCCACCAGCCCGCAGGAGGCGGAGCGGGAGTTCAACGCGCTGTTCATCGGCGTCGTCCAGGGCGAGCTGGTCCCCTATGCCTCCTATTACCGCACCGGCTTCCTGACCGACCGGCCGCTGTCGGCCTTGCGCGCCGACCTGCAGGCGCTGGGGTTGGAGCGCGCGCCCGACGTGTCGGAGCCGGAGGACCACATCGCCGCGCTCTGCGACGTGATGGCCGTGCTGATCCGCGAAGGGGCCGATCCGGCCGTGCAGCGGCACATGCTGGACAGCCATCTGACGCCCTGGGCCGGGCGATTCTTCCAGGATTTGGAAACGGCTGAGGCCGCCGCCCTCTATCGCCCGGTCGGCGCCATCGGCCGCCTGTTCCTGGAGATCGAAGACGAAGCGCTGGCCAGACATCCTGGCCAGCTGGAGGGAGCCGACGCATGAAGACGCCGCCAGAACCCGCGCGCAATCCCCTGCAGCGCCGCGACATCCTGAAGACGCTCGGCCTGGGCGCGGCCGGGGCTGCCGCGGCCACCGTGCTGCCCGGTGGCGAGGAAGCGCAGGCCATGGAATCGCCGCAGGAGCAGGTGAAGGCCCGCTACCGCGAAACCGAACACGTCAAGCGCTTCTACGCGCTGAACCGCCTCTAGAGTGGCCGGGAGAGTTCCAATGCTGGTCAAACGGTCCTCAGCGAAAGCGGCGCGCGGCAAGAGCTCCGGTCTGTTCGGGGCGCTGGCCGACAGCCTGGAATCGGGCGTCAGCCGCCGCGGCTTCCTGCGCCGGTCCGGCCTTGCCGCGGGCGGCATCGCCGCCGTCGGCGCGCTGCCGGGCGCGATGATCCGCAAGGCGGAGGCGGGTCCCATCCTGCCGAACATCGAGGTGGTGACGCGCAAGAACGTCTGCACCCACTGTTCGGTCGGCTGCACCGTGATCGCGGAGGTGCAGAACGGCGTCTGGGTCGGGCAGGAGCCGGGCTGGGAAAGCCCGATCAACCAGGGCACCCACTGCGCCAAGGGTGCATCGGTGCGCGAGCTGACCAAGGGCACCCGGCGGGTCAAATATCCCCTCAAGCTGGTCGACGGCGTGTGGCAGCGCATCAGCTGGGACCAAGCGATCGAGGAGATCGGCAACCAGCTGGCGGACATCCGGCAGGCGTCGGGGCCGGACGCCGTGTTCTGGCTGGGCTCCGCCAAGTTCTCCAATGAAGGCGCCTATCTCTACCGCAAGCTGGCGGCCTTCTGGGGGACCAACAACGTCGACCATCAGGCGCGCATCTGCCATTCCACCACGGTCGCCGGCGTGGCGAACACGTGGGGCTACGGCGCCATGACCAACAGCTACAACGACATCCAGAACTCCAAGGCGCTGCTGATCGTCGGCGGCAACCCGGCGGAGGCGCATCCGGTCTCGATGCAGCACATGCTGCGCGGCAAGGAGCACAACCGCGCCCCCTTCATCGTCATCGACCCGCGCTTCACCCGCACCGCCGCGCACGCCACCGAATATGTCCGCATCCGCCCCGGCACCGACATCCCGATCGCCTGGGGCCTGCTGTGGCACATCTTCGAGAATGGCTGGGAGGACAAGGAATACATCCGCCAGCGCGTCTACGGCATGGACGAGATCCGCGCCGAGGTGAAGAAGTGGACGCCTGAGGAGGTGGAGCGGGTGACCGGCGTTCCCGGTGCCCAGCTGCGCCGGGTGGCGGAGGTGATTGCGAAAAGCAAGCCCAGCACCGTCATCTGGTGCATGGGCGTCACCCAGCACACGGTGGGCACCGCCAACGTCCGCGCGCTGTCGATCCTGCAGCTGGCGCTGGGCAACATCGGCGTGGCCGGCGGCGGCGCCAACATCTACCGCGGCCACTGCAACGTGCAGGGCGCCACCGACTTCGGCCTCGATGTCAGCACGCTGCCGGCCTATTACGGGCTGGCCGAAGGGGCGTGGAAGCATTTCGCCCGCGCCTGGGACGTCGAGTACGACTATCTGAAAAGCCGATTCGGCTCCAAGGAGCTGATGGAGGCCAAGGGCATCCCGACCACGCGCTGGTTCGATGCGGTGCTGGCCAAGCCGGGCGAGATCGACCAGCCCAGCCCCCTGCGCGCCATGATGTGCTTCGGCCATGGCGGCAACACCGTCACCCGCATGCCGGAGATGGTGAAGGGGCTGGAGAAGCTCAGCCTTCTGGTCATCGCCGACCCGCACCCGACCACCTTCGCCGCCATCAAGGAGCGGCGCAACGGCACCTACATCCTGCCGGCCTGCACCCAGTTCGAGACCGACGGGTCGCGCACCTGCTCCAACCGCTCGATGCAGTGGGGCGAGAGGGTGGTGGAGCCGATCTTCGAATCGAAGGACGACTACACCATCATCTACCTGCTGGCCCGCAAGCTGGGCTTCGCCGACGAGATGTTCAAGCACATCACGGTGGAGAACACGCGTCCGGTGCCGGAGGATATCCTGCGCGAGATGAACCGCAGCTGCCTGTCCATCGGCGCCACCGGCCAGTCGCCGGAACGGCTGAAGATGCACATGAAGCATCAGGCCGATTTCGACAAGATCACCATGCGGGCCGCCTCCGGCCCCTGTGCCGGCGACTATTACGGCCTGCCCTGGCCCAGCTGGGGCCATCCGGAGATCAGGCATCCGGGATCGGCGGTGCTCTACGACACCTCCAAGCATGTGATGGACGGCGGCGGCGTCTTCCGCGCCCGCTTCGGGGTGGAGCGCAACGGCGTCTCGCTGCTGGCCGACGGCTCCTATTCCAAGGGGTCGGAGATCGAGGACGGCTATCCCGAATTCACCATGGCCGTGCTGAAGAAGCTGGGCTGGGACAAGGATCTGACGCCGGAGGAGATGCGCGTCATCCAGGCCATCGGCGGAGCCGAAGTGGACAATGTCAGCTGGCAGACCGACCTGTCGATGGGCATCATCCGCGTCGCGCTGAAGCATGGCTGCGTGCCGCACGGCAACGCCAAGGCCCGCGCCGTCGCCTGGAACCTGCCCGACCCGGTGCCGATCCACCGCGAGCCGATCTATTCCCCGCGCCCCGATCTGGTGAAGGCCTTCCCCGCCGTCGAGGACCGCCGCGATTTCCGTCTGGTCCAGCTTGCCCGCTCGCTGCAGTTCAAGGTGGCCGACAGCGACCTGCGCCAGCGCTTCCCCATGGTGCTGACCTCCGGCCGGCTGGTGGAATACGAGGGCGGCGGCGAGGAGACGCGCTCCAACGTCTGGCTTGCCGAGTTGCAGCAGTCGATGTTCGTGGAGATCAACACCAAGGACGCCGAAAGGCTGGGCATCAAGGACGGGTCCTGGGTCTGGGTCTATGGGCCGGAGGACGGCAGCAAGGCCAAGGTGAAGGCGCTGGTGACGGAGCGCGTCGGCGGCGGCACGGTGTTCATGCCCTTCCACTTCTCCGGCTTCTGGCAGGGCGAGTCCTTGCGCAGCAACTACCCGCCCAACACCGACCCCATCGTGCTGGGCGAACCGGTCAACGGGGTGACGACCTACGGCTACGACCCCGTCACCTTCATGCAGGAAACCAAGGTCACCCTCTGCCGGGTCGAGCCGGCGTGAGCGGAACGCGACAGGGAAGCAGGTAGAACATGGCCCGGATGAAGTTCCTGTGCGACGCCGAACGCTGCATCGAGTGCAACGCCTGCGTCACCGCCTGCAAGAACGAGCATGAGGTCCCCTGGGGCATCAACCGCCGCCGGCTGGTCACGCTGAACGACGGCAAGCCGGGCGAGCGGTCGATCTCCATGGCCTGCATGCACTGCAACGACCCGCCCTGCGCCGCGGTGTGCCCGGTCGACTGCTTCCTGCAGACCGCGGACGGGGTGGTGCTGCACAGCAAGGACCTGTGCATCGGCTGCGGCTATTGCTTCTACGCCTGCCCGTTCGGTGCGCCGCAATTCCCACGCACCACCGATTTCGGCAGCCGCGGCAAGATGGACAAATGCACCTTCTGCGCCGGCGGCCCCGAGGCCGACAACAGCGTGGAGGAGTACCAGAAATACGGCTCCAACCGCTTGGCGGAAGGCAAGCTGCCCTTGTGCGCGGAGATGTGCTCCACCCGCGCGCTGATGGGCGGCGACGGTGCGGTGCTGGCCGACATTTATCAGGAACGTTCGCTGCGCCGCGGCTACGGCTCGGGCGCGCCGGGCTGGTCCACCGCCTACGGCCGCAACGACCGCGGCTCCCCCTTCGCGCCCGGCGGGCCGGGTACGGGAGGGGCGTGAGCGTCGGCTGACGATACCCCCCACCCTGACCCTCCCCCGCTGGGCGGGGGAGGGGATTGGACTTTTGTCGGCGTTCGGCGGCAGTCCCTCCCCCGCCCAGCGGGGGAGGTTAGGTGGGGGCAAGTGAAGCAAGAAGTCGCCTAACCGGGAGACCCAACCCATGCGCCCAACTCTGCGCCCCCTGCACGCCCTGCTGCTGATCGTCCTGCTCGCCGCTCCGACTTTCGCACAAGCGCAGCTCTATCAGGCGCCCGGCCCCAACTCGCCCACCACCAAGGAGCAGGTGCCGCTCTACGTCCCGCAGGACGACAAGCTGATCGGCCGCGTCAGCATTCCGGACGAGAAGCTGGCGGTGCTGGTCCAGCCGGAAGGGCGGGAATGGCGGGAATGGCGCAGCCACACGCTGCGGCTGGCGATCGGCGGGCTGGCCATCGGCATGACGGCCGTGCTGACGATCTTCTTCCTCTATCGCGGCACCATCCGCATCCATGGCGGAAAGGCGGGCCGGCTGGTCCTGCGCTTCAATTGGGTGGACCGCTTCGCCCATTGGACGACGGCGGTCAGTTTCCTGGCGATGGCGCTGACCGGCGTGGTCCTCACCTTCGGCCGGACGCTGCTGATCCCGCTGATCGGCCATCAGGCCTTCACGCCGCTGGCGGAATATTCCAAGTCGATCCACAACTTCGTCAGCGTGCCCTTCGTCGTCGGGCTGCTGATGATCGTGGCGCTCTGGATGCGCGACAACATTCCCGAAAAGTCGGACTGGCAATGGATCAAGACCGGCGGCGGCCTTTTTTCCAAGGCCGGCGGCCACCATCCGGAAGCCGGGCGCTTCAACGCCGGACAGAAGGGGGTGTTCTGGGGCATCGTGCTGGGCGGGATCGGCATGGCGGTCACCGGCTACCTGCTGATGGTGCCCTTCGCCTTCACCGGGATCGGCGGCATGCAGATCATGCACGTCATCCACGGGCTGCTGGCGGCCGTGCTGATCGCGGTGGTGATCGGCCATATCTACATCGGCACCATCGGCATGGAAGGCGCCTTCGACGCAATGGGCAGCGGCGATGTCGACGAGGCCTGGGCCATCGAGCATCACCGCCGCTGGTATCAGGAGCAGCTGCGCAAGGGCTATGTCGAGGGCCGTCATCCCGCCGAGTGAACGGCCGCCGAGTGAGCGGCCGCCCGGCGGGCGGCGGTCCCGAGGGTGGCGGGATCGGGTGGTGAACGAACAATCCCTCCACCCGATCTTCTCCTTCCATAGTACAATTTACCCTCCACCTCCCAGAGTGGCTGAATGGCGCAGACAAACGCGCTGGACCGGGGACCTGTCCGGTTCGCCACACTGAGAGGAACGGCCCAAATGCTCCACCAGGCTCTCGACACGCTCCAGAAGCAGATCGCGCTCCGCCCCCGCTACGACAACTTTATCGGCGGCCAGTGGGTGGCTCCGGTGGACGGCCAATACTTCACCAACCTGACTCCGATTACCGGCAAGCCGCTGTGCGAGGTCGCCCGTTCCCAGGCCGCCGACGTGGAACTGGCGCTCGACGCCGCCCACAAGGCCAAGGACGCCTGGGGCCGCACCTCGCCGACCGAGCGCTCGAACACCCTGCTGAAGATCGCCGACCGCATGGAAGAGCGGCTGGAGGTCATCGCGCTGGCCGAGACGCTGGACAACGGCAAGCCGATCCGCGAGACCCGCGCCGCCGACGTTCCGCTGGCCATCGACCACTTCCGCTACTACGCCGGCTGCATCCGCGCCCAGGAAGGCTCGATCGCCGAGATCGACCACACCACCTACGCCTACCACTTCCATGAGCCGCTGGGCGTCGTCGGCCAGATCATCCCCTGGAACTTCCCGCTGCTGATGGCCGCCTGGAAGCTGGCCCCGGCGCTGGCCGCCGGCAACTGCATCGTGCTGAAGCCGGCCGAGCAGACCCCGATGGCGATCATGGTCCTGATGGACATCATCGGCGACCTGCTGCCGCCCGGCGTCGTCAACGTCGTCAACGGCTTCGGCATCGAGGCGGGCAAGCCGCTCGCCACCAGCAAGCGCATCGCCAAGATCGCCTTCACCGGCGAGACCTCGACCGGCCGCCTGATCCTGCAATACGCCTCGGAGAACATCATCCCGTCGACCGTCGAGCTGGGCGGCAAGTCGCCGAACATCTTCTTCGAAGACGTGATGGCCGCCGACGACGAGTTCCTGGACAAGGCGCTGGAAGGCTTCGCGATGTTCGCGCTGAACCAGGGCGAGGTCTGCACCTGCCCGAGCCGCGTCCTGATCCAGAAGTCGATCTACGACCGCTTCATCAAGCTGGCGGTGGAGCGCGTCGCCAAGATCACCCAGGGCCATCCGCTGGACGGCGCCACCATGATCGGCGCCCAGGCCTCGCAGGAGCAGCTGGAGAAGATCCTCTCCTACATCGAGATCGGCAAGGCCGAAGGCGCCAAGGTCCTGCTCGGCGGCGAGCGTTCCCATCTGGGCGGCGAGCTGGAGGGCGGCTATTTCGTCCAGCCGACCATCCTGGAAGGCCACAACAAGATGCGCATCTTCCAGGAGGAGATCTTCGGCCCGGTCGTCGCCGTGACCACCTTCGAGATCGAGGAAGAGGCGCTGGCCATCGCCAACGACAGCGAGTTCGGCCTGGGCGCCGGCGTGTGGAGCCGTGACGGCAACCGCGCCTTCCGCATGGGCCGCGGCATCCAGGCCGGCCGCGTGTGGACCAACTGCTACCACCTGTATCCGGCGCACGCCGCCTTCGGTGGCTACAAGAAGTCCGGCATCGGCCGCGAGACGCACAAGATGATGCTCGACCACTACCAGCAGACCAAGAACCTGCTGGTCAGCTACAGCCCGAAAGCGCTCGGCTTCTTCTGAGCCCCGCTCCTCCCTATCGGGCAAACCTGGGCCGGGGGCGCGTCCCCCGGCCTTTTTTCTTTCCCCGCGTGGTTTCGTGATAAAGGACCACCATGCCAGCCGCCCCCACGCCCACGGACCGCGTCATCGCCACCCCCGAAGCCGTTGCCCTGCTGGACCGCCTGTCGGCCAAGCACGGCTCGCTGATGCTGCACCTGTCGGGCGGCTGCTGCGACGGGTCGGCGCCGCTCTGCCTGCCGCTGGGGGAGTTCCGCCTGGGCGAGCGCGACCTTTGTCTCGGCATCATCGCCGGTGCGCCCTTCTGCATGGGCGACGATACCTTCCAATGGTGGCGCAACACCCAGGTCATCCTGGACGTTATCCAGGCGCGCGGCGGCGGCTTCTCGATCGAGGCGCCGGACGGCGTGCGCTTCACCGCCAAGGCCCGCCTGTTCACGGATGAGGAATTGGCGGGACTTTCCGATCCGCGGCCTGCAAACACTCTCTGACAGACCATCACCGGGGAGCCATCCTCCACCATGTCCTCCTTCACCGGCCCGCGGATTGGCCTTGCCCGCCGCCATCCCTGGAGTACCCTTGCCGGATCGCATCCGCGGACGGAGCGGGAGGTGCAGGGGGAAGCCATGTCCGCACGGGAGACTTCCGTGAGAGGGCCGGCGAGGACGGCAACCGGCGACGGCATGCCGCGCGCCGTCACCCATGCCGAACGTCCCGACGAGGCGGCAAGGGAGCTGCGAGCCGGGCTGGGCGACGTGGCGCTGGAACTGGTGCTCGTCTTCTGCGCGCCCAGTTACGACCGCCATGCCCTGGCCGACGCGCTGGCGGCGGAGTTCGGCATGGTGCCGGTCATCGGCTGTACCACGGCGGGAGAGATCGGCCCCGGCGGCTACACCACCAACGCGGTGGTGGCGGTGGGCTTCCCGAGCGAGGATTTCTGCGTCGTCACGGCGCTGGTCGACCATGTCGACCGTTTCGAGATCGCCGACAGCACGGCCATCGCCCGCTCCCTGCTGTCCCGCCGCGACCGCGCCATGGCCTCGCGGCCGGTGCCGCTGGGCGAGGATGCCCGCAGCTTCGCCATGCTGCTGATCGACGGCTTGTCGATGAGCGAGGAGACGGTGGTCAGCGCACTGCACAACGCGCTGATCGACATCCCGCTGTTCGGTGCGTCGGCGGGCGACGACCTGCATTTCGAACGCACCTTCGTCCTCCATGAGGGTGCCTTCCACCCCAACGCGGCGGTGGTGGCGCTGTTCACCACAAACCGCCCCTTCACCGTCTTCCGCACCCAGCATTTCGTCAGTTCCGACCGCAAGATGGTGGTCACCGGCGCCGATCCGCAGCACCGCATCGTCCACGAGATCAATGCCGAACCGGCCGGACGCGAATACGCCCGGCTGGTCGGGCTGGAGGGGGAGCCGCTGACCCCGATGATCTTCGCCTCGCATCCGGTCGTGGTGCGGGTCGGCGGCCAATACCATGTCCGCTCGATCCAGAAGGTGAACGACGACGAAAGCCTGACCTTCTTCTGCGCCATCGACGAGGGCATCGTCCTGACCGTGGCGGAGGGGGTCGATCCGGTGTCCAACTTCGACGGGCTGATCGAGGGCATCGAGGCGGAGGTCGGCGCGCCCGACCTGATCCTCGGCTGCGACTGCATCCTGCGCCGGCTGGAGATGGAGCAGCGGCAATTGAACGCGGTGATGTCGGAACGGTTGGCCCGTCACCGGGTTGTCGGATTCTGCGCCTATGGCGAACAGGTGAACGGCATGCACGTCAACCAGACCTTCACGGGCGTCGCCATCGGAGGGCGCTAAGCCATGGCCGGCATCCCCACCCGCGGCCTGACCGCCGGGACGATCGATCCCGCCGACCGCATCGCCGAGCTGGAGCGCGAGAACGCCAAGCTCCAGCGCATCAACAAGGTGCTGATGGACCGCGTCGAGCGGTCGATGGACTTCCAGGGCGGCGCCTTCTCGCTGTTCCAGACCGCCATCGTGCTGGAGCAGAAGATCCGCGAACGCACGCTGGAGCTGGAACGCGCCCTGCACAAGCTGGAGGACAGCAACCGCGACCTCGCCCGCGCCAAGGAACTGGCGGACACCATGCGCACCCGCCTGTTCGAGGCGATCGAGTCGGTGAACGAGGGGTTCGCCCTGTTCGACTCCGCCGACCGGCTGGTGCTGTGCAACCGCAAATACCTGTCCTACTGGCCCTCGGTGGCGGGCCGCATCCAGGCCGGCATCCGCTTCAACGATCTGGTCGCCATGGTCGCCGGCGCCGGCGCGGTCAGCGAGCCGCCGCCCGATGTCTGGCTGCGCGAGCGGATGGAGCACCGCCACGACCTGAAGGGCGTCTTCCTGAACCGGCTGTCGGACGGCCGCTGGATACAGGTGAACGAGCGGCGGACCCGCGACGGCGGCATCGTCGGCGTCTACACCGACATCACCGTCATCAAGCGGGAGGAGGAGCGGCGGCGGGAGTCCGAACAGGCGGAGAAATCCGCGCTGATGATGCTGAACGACCAGCTTCAGCAGGCGAAATCCCAAGCTGACCAGGCCAATTTGTCGAAGACCCGCTTCATCGCCGCCGCCAGCCACGACCTGCTGCAGCCGCTGAACGCCGCCCGCCTGTTCGTCTCGGCACTGGCCGACCTTGAGCAGCCGGCCGGCAACATCGAACTGGTGGAGAACATCGACGTCGCGCTGGCGTCGGTGGAGGATCTGCTGTCGGCGCTGCTCGACATCTCCAAGCTTGACGCCGGGGCGGTGACGCCGGAGGTCACCGATTTCCCGCTGCGCGGCATCCTGGCGCCGCTCGCCACCGAATATGCCGCGGTGGCGGCGGAGCGCGGCATCGACCTCAAGGTGGTGGCTTCGGGAGCGGTGGTGCGCAGCGACATGCGGCTGCTGCGCCGGATCGTGCAGAATTTCCTGTCGAACGCGCTCCGCTATGTCCAGGGCGGCCGGGTGGTGGTCGGCTGCCGCCGGACCGGCGACGGCATCCGGATCGAGGTGTGGGACAACGGTCCCGGCATTCCGCGCGACAAGATCACTGAGATTTTCCAGGAGTTCCGCCGCCTCGACACCCCCGTCACCAAGGGGCGCGACCGCGGCATGGGGCTTGGCCTCGCCATCGTGGACCGCGTCGCCCGCATGCTGGGCCACCCCATCACCGTGCGGTCGGAGCCGGGCCGCGGTTCTGTCTTCGCCGTCACCGTGCCGCGCGGCACCGAGCGCCGCGCCGTGCGCCCGGCCAGCATCGCCGCCCGGCCGATGACCAACCGGCTGGCCGGAACCTCCGTCCTGGTGCTGGACAACGAGCCGGCCGTGGTGGCGGGGATGGAGGCGCTGCTGCGCGGCTGGGCCTGCGACGTGGTGTCGGCCACCAACGGCGACGAGGCGCTGGCGCTGCTGTCCGGCATGCCGCAGCCGCCGGACCTACTGATCGCCGACTATCACCTCGACGACGGCGCGCTCGGCGTCAACGAGGTGGCGCGGCTGCGCGCCGCCTGCGGCCGCATCCTGCCCGCGGTGATCGTTACCGCCAACCGCACGCCGGAACTGGCGGACGAGGCCAAGGCGGCCGGTTGTCTGGTGCTGAACAAGCCGGTGAAGCCGGCGCAGCTGCGCGCGGTGATGTCCGGGCTGGTGGGCTGAGCGGAAGCCGATGATTTACCGGTAACGCCTTACCGGTTCGGCTGTTGTCGGTTCCATGACCGACCCGGCTGCGTTGCGCGACAAGGCGCTCGAAATCCACCGGCTGCTGTGCACCGTCTATGGCTGCCCGGTCGCCTATTTCCACAGCCTCGACCCGCTGAGCGAGCTGGTGTCGTCGCTGCTGTCGCACCGCACCCGGAATGCCGCCTCGGGTGCCGCCTTCAAGGCGCTGCGGCGGCGCTGGCCCGACTGGGAATCGGTGCGCGACGCGCCCGTCGCGGAGGTCGAGGCGACGATTGCCGGCGTCACTTGGCCGGAGCAGAAGGCGCCGCGCATCCAGGCCATCCTGCGCCGGATCACCGAGCGGGTCGGCAGCCTGTCGCTCGACCTGCTGTCCGGCATGCCGGTGCCCGAGGCCCGCGCGTGGCTGGAGGAACTGCCGGGGGTGGGGCCGAAGACCAGCGCGGCGGTGCTCAGCTTCTCCACCCTGCGGCAGGCGGCGCTGCCGGTGGACAGCCACCACCACCGCGTCGCCGTGCGCACCGGCCTGATCCCCGCCAACGTCGCCGTCGGCCCCTCCCACGCGGTGTTGTCGGCGCAACTGCCGGAGGATTGGGACGCCCAGCAAGTCTACGACAACCACGAGGTCATGATGCTGCACGGCCAGCGCTGCTGCTACTATCAGGCGCCGGCCTGCGACCGCTGCGTGCTGCTGCGCCTGTGCCCAACCGGTCAGGCGCTCCGCCCGTCGGAGGATGAGCGGGAGAGGGCTTGAACATGCGTTTTGTGCATTGCAACACGCAGCCATTCCCAGAATGCAGGGCCATTCACCATCACCTGGGCCATATAAGACTGTGAGGGCGACGAAGACGTCGCTCCGGTTCGCACAAGACGAGGCCTGAGGTGATTCACAAGATTTTGGACGCGATCGACACAATCGTCGCGGAAAAGCGGGAAAATGGGCAGCTTGAGGAATGGCTCAAGAGCGGTGCCGCCCGGCGGTTCTGCGAGAAGATTTCGTCCGAGCGCAAGCACTACTACCCCGCCCTGCTCCTGTACTTGGAGCGCAATGGCGAGCAGCACGTATGACGGCATATGGGTAACGGGGACGGGCCGCGGATTTCCGCGGCCCGCCCGTTTTTGAGGGGTCCTATTCGGCGGCCAGCGGCTTCGGCATCATGCTGCCGGTCTGCTGGAAGCGGGTATGCCAGGCGAAGGCTTCCTCCAGCAAATGCGGGGTGTGGCCGCCGCGTTGAAGCGCCCGGCGGTGATAGTCCGCAGCCAGCTCGCGGTAGCTGGGGTGGACGCAGTTGCGGATGATGCTCTCCGCCCGTTCGCGCGGCGCCAGCCCGCGCAGGTCGGCCAGCCCGATCTCCGTCACCAGCACATCAACGTCATGTTCGTTGTGGTCGACATGGCTGACCATCGGCACGACGCTGGAGATGGCGCCGCCCTTGGCCAGCGACTTGGTGACGAAGATGGCGAGGTGGCTGTTGCGGGCGAAGTCGCCGGAACCGCCGATGCCGTTCATCATCTGCGTGCCGTTGACGTGGGTGGAGTTGACATTTCCGTAAATGTCGCACTCCAGCGCCGTGTTGATGCCGATGACGCCCAGGCGGCGGATCACCTCCGGATGGTTGGAGATCTCCTGCGGGCGCAGCAGCAGCCGGCCCTTGTAGGAGCCGATCTTCGGCAGCACTTCGGCGTACTTCCCGGCGCTGAGCGTGATCGAGGAGCCGGACGCGAAGTTCAGCTTGCCGGCGTCGAACAGCTCGAAGGTGCTGTCCTGCAGCACCTCGCTGTACATGGTAAGGTCGTGGAACGGCCCGTCGATCAGCCCGTGCAGCACCGCGTTGGCGATGGTGCCGATGCCGGCCTGCAGCGGCGCCAGCGACCGGCCCATCCGGCCTTGGCGAACTTCGCGACCCAGGAACTCGATCAGGTGGCCGGCGATGGCGTTGGTCTCGTCGTCCGGCGGCAGGATGCTGGCGGAGCTGTCCTGCTTTCGCGTCACGACGATGGCCGCGATGCGCGACGGGTCGATCGGGATGTAGGGCAGGCCGGCGCGGCTTTCCGCCGTCACCACCGGGATCGGTTCGCGGAAGGGGCGGCGCGTCGGGATATAGACGTCGTGCATCCCTTCCAGATCCAGCGGCTGGGTCAGGTTCAGCTCGACGATGATCTTCTCGGCCAGGATGGCGAAGGTCGCCGAATTGCCGATGGAGGTGGTCGGCACGATCCCGCCGTTTTCGGTGATGGCGCAGGCTTCGATCACCGCGACGTCGACCGGCCCCATCTGGCGCGAGCGCAGCAGTTCCACCGTCTCCGACAGATGCTGATCGACGAACATCACTTCGCCGCGGTTGATCGCCTTGCGCAGCACCGGGTCGGCCTGGAAGGGCAGGCGGCGGGACAGAACGCCGGCCTCCGTCAGGATGCGGTCCACGTCGTTGCCCAGCGACGCGCCGGTCATCAGCGTGATCTTCAGCTTCTCGGACGCGGCGCGCTCGGCCAGCGCCAGCGGCACGGCCTTGGCGTCGCCGGCACGGGTGAAGCCGCTCATGCCCACGGTCATGCCGTCCTTGATCAGGAAGGCGGCCTCTTCCGCCGGCACGACCTTGCCCCACAGCGACTTCAGGCGAATGCGATCTCGGTACATCGGGCGTTCCTTTTATGAGTGCTTTTTGGCGAATGGAGAACGATCCGTTCCCATGCGGTCATATTTTCTATTTGAAAATACTCATAAGGAGACGCCGTCCGGCGCCGCAATTGTTCGTCCGGAATATCAGGCCATCCTGATGTGAATGGGTGGGCGAATATCGGCAAAATGGTGCGGAATGCGGACGGAAACTTGGGACCGAGGGGGAGCCGCTAAATGAAACTGAATTCCATTTAGGCGGATTCCGAGAGGTTACTTGGCGTCTGCTCCCGTCACGCCGTCAGCGGCAGCACCTCGTCACAGGCGAAGGTCGTCATCACCATCGCCTCTGCGGCATCGGCCGACAGCGGGCGCGAGATCAGAAAGCCCTGCAGGCAGTTGCAGCCGGCTTCGGCCAGCCAGTGCCGCTGTTCGGCGGTCTCCACCCCCTCCGCCACGGTCGACAGCAGCAGCTTCTGGGCCAGGGCGATGACGGTGGAGGCGATGTCGGGAGCGTGCGGCAAGTCGTTGACGAAGCTGCGGTCGATCTTCAGCACGTCCACCGGCAGTTCGCGCAGGTAGGCCAGGGAGGAATAGCCGGTGCCGAAATCGTCGATGGCGATGCGCACGCCCAACGCCCGCAAGCGGTTCAGCGTCGGCAGGTGATGGCGCACGTCCTTCATGATGACGGTTTCGGTGATCTCCAGCTCCAGCAGGTCGGGCGGGGTGCCGTGGCGCTGCAACACCTGCTCGACCAACCGGGCGAAGCCGGGATCGGCGAGCTGGCGGGCGGAGACGTTGACCGCCACCGGCACCGGGCCGTGGTCCAGCGCCCAGCGGGTGGAGGTCCGGCACGCCTCCTCCAGCACCCAATGGCCGATCTCGATGATCAGGCCGGTGTCCTCGGCGACGGGGATGAAATCGGCGGGGGAAATCGCCGCCCCCTCGTGCCGCCAGCGGATCAGCGCTTCGAAGCCGGTCAGCCGGCCGGCTGCCGCCTCGATCTTCGGCTGGTAGACCAGTTCGAAGGACTTGGCCGCGACCGCCTCGCGCAATCCCGCCTCCAGCCGCAGGCGGGTCTCGGCCCGGTCGGTCATGTCGCGGGTGTGGAAGACGAAGCGGTTGCCGCCCGCCGTCTTGGCGGCCTGCATCGCCGAATCGGCCATCCGCATCAGCCCGGCGCCGTCCGCGGCACCCCCGCCGGCCGCAGCGTCCACAGGGTGAAGGACGATGCCGATGCTGGCGGTGACATGGACGCGGTGGTCGCCCACCTCCCGCAAGGCGGACAGCCCGTCCAGCAGCCGTTGCGCCACCATCGCCGCCTCTTCGCCGTCGGCGACGCGCTCCAGCACCACCAGGAACTCGTCGCCGCCCAGCCGGCCGACGGTGTCGCAGCGCCGGACGCTGGCGCCGAGCCGTTCCGCCACCCGGCAGAGCAGCAGGTCGCCCACACCGTGGCCCAGGCTGTCGTTGACCCGCTTGAAGCGGTCGAGGTCGACATAGAGCACTGCCAGCCGGCCGGCGCCAGGAGCCCGCGAACGCTCCGCCAGATCGATGGCATGGTCCAGCCGGTCGAGCAGCAGTGCGCGGTTCGCCAGCCCGGTCAACGGGCAGCGGGTCGCCAGCCGGCGCAACTCGTCATGCTCCTGCTCCAGCAGGGTCAGGGTGTGGTTGAAGCGGGCGATGACGAAGCCGAGTTCGTCGTCGGCATGGCCGCGGGGCACGACCAACGGCTGCCCATAGGGCTTCTCCGGATCGATGCGCGCCACCGCGCGGCCGATCTGCAGAAGCGGGCGGGTCAAAAGCCGGTGGAACACCGCCGCCATCGCCAGCCCGATCAGGAGGTTGCGCAAGGTCCCCGCAACCAGCGCCGCCGAGACATAGGCGAGAAAGCCGGCCGCCGCCCGCCCGGTGTCGATCCCGACCGCCAGCCGGCCGACGATACGGCGGCTGCCCGCGGCGGGGACTGGGAGGTCATGGACCAGGACCGGCCGGTCGGTGAAGAGCAGCGCGGTCGCCGCCCGTTCCAGCAGCGTCGGCGGCGGGGCCGCCTGTTCGCGCAGGGCCAGCAGCGTGCCGTCCCCCAGCCGGATCTCCGCCCAGCCGGCATTCGCGCGCACCATGCCGTCCAGCACCTGCCCGGCCAGATCGCCGTCGATCAGCCAAGCGGCGGTGGCGGCCGGCCCCTCCACCAGAGCGGCCGCCTCCTCGATCCGGGCAAGCGCCATCGCCCGCTCGCGTGAGGCGGTCCAGGCGAACTCCAC
Organism: Azospirillum largimobile; assembly: GCF_977007025.2. Taxonomy (NCBI): domain Bacteria; kingdom Pseudomonadati; phylum Pseudomonadota; class Alphaproteobacteria; order Rhodospirillales; family Azospirillaceae; genus Azospirillum; species Azospirillum largimobile. The sequence goes on along the minus strand of NZ_CDRMUA020000005.1, from coordinate 408,081 downwards.
CGCGGTGATGGCGAATCCGATGACGAAAGCGGCGAGGACCGCATGAATCGCCTGCTTCAGCGTCAAGCTGCGCAGGACTGGGATCGCCATCGCACCATTCCTCGACCGCGGGTTTCGCACCGCCACACCACCCCTGGGTTAACCCTTCGGGGGATGTGGCAAACCGATGCATTAATAGGGCGGGCGATGACTCGAGCGCGGCGGTTCTATGAAATTTTTGTAACCGAGAGCCGGACCTTATTGCTGACAATGCATATTGCTGCATAGGGCCATTCCCGCAACGCATGGCTACCATTCAGCATTGGTAATACCAGTTCGTGTGCGGCGCAGCATATCTTGGCCTTGCCCATTCTCGGGGCGTTTCCTCCCTAAACTTCAGGGCCGCGCATTTGCGCGGCCCTTTTCTTTTGAAGAACGGGAGGGAGGCGGGGCCGGTGCGTCAGACCCGGCGGGCGAGCGCCAGCAGGCCGCCGGCGCCGATCATCAGGCCGCCGGTCAGCCGGTTCAGCGACTTCGCCGCCGACACCGTCGTCAGTCTCGCCGCCAGCCGGTCGCCGCCGGTGGCATAGGCCATGATCCAGCCGAACTCGATCACCACCATGGTGGCGACAAGGGCGATCAGCTGCGGCGCCAGAGGCGCGCCGGCATCGATGAATTGCGGGAACAGGGCGCCCATGAAGACCAGCGCCTTCGGGTTGCTGAAGGCGACCAGGGCGCCGCGCAGGAACAGCCGCACCGCCGACCCTTCGCCGGTGGCGGAGGCCGCGGCGTCGCGGCTTCCGGCCGGCTCCACCGGCGCCCGCCACGCGGCGATGCCGAGCCAGGTCAGATAGGCCACGCCGGCCCAGCGCACGATCTCGAAGGCGAGCACGGAGGTGGAGAGCAGGGCGCCCAGTCCGAAGGCCGACAGCGCCGCCATCACCGCCAGCGCCGCGCACATGCCGGCCCCGCCCCAGGCGGCGCGCCGCGCGCCGAAGCGCAGGCCAAGGCTCATCGCCAGCAGCATGTTCGGCCCCGGCGTCATCGAGATCACGAAGGCGGTGGCGAAGAAGAAGGCGAGCGTCTGCCACGTCATGGTCTGGGGCCTCGACAACGGGGGTGGGCAACAATCGGGTGCACCACAGCACCATGCGCGCGGTTCCGCCGCAAGCGGCGCGGGCGAAACTCAGCCATGCCCTGCCGGTGCGGGTTAAGGGAAGGCCGCCTGCACCCGCCAGGCGCGGAAGGCGAGGTTGGCCGAATCCTGGTCGGGACGCTTGTAGGCGGCGAACCGGCGGTCGCGGATGCGGGCGCGGGCGTCGGTCCACACCGCGTTCCAATCGATGGTGCCGTCCGCCAGCAGCCGTTCCTCGATGATGCCCAGCAACGTCTCGTTGACGGCCGACACGCCGATGTTCTGCGTCGCCAGGACCAGCGCGTCGGGCGCCCGCTCCAACGTGGCGCGGAGCCGCGTGTGGCCGCCGCAGGACCCCCAGAAGACCAGCGCCGTGGCCGGCGCGATCTCCGACATCGTGCCGTCCTCGTGATAGCTGTGGCCGCGGTGGACGACGATCGACGGGGTCAGCCCCTCGCGCGCCATCCAGTCCCAGGCGGCGGCCCGCCCGGCATCGCCGGCGCCGGGCACGTCGGCGACGATGACGATGCGGCGGCCATGGCGGTCGGGGCTGACGGCGACGACGAAGCCGGACCGGCTGTGCAGCGCCCAACCCTGCATCCGGTGCTGCCGCAGGAAGCCGCGGAAGGACGCGCGCCCGTCGGGATCGTCGTAGAAGGTCATCCGCTGCACGTTGAGGCCGTTGCGGAACAGGCGCTCCGCGGTCAGCACCGGCGGCGCACCCAGGGTATGGCGCTGGTGGAACCGCTCCGCCTCGAAGGCGGGAGTGGCCGGCCGGCCGGACAGGCGCGTCGCGTGCAGGCTGCCCGCCAGCCCTGCCATCGCCTTGACGGAGCTTTCGCCCGCGTCGCGGTACCAGGCCGCCAGCTCGTCCTCCAGCGCGGCGCGGACCGCGCGGTTGTCGAGGTCCATGGCGTCGGCCAGCACGCCGATGACCACCGCGGGATCCGGCATGCCGCTGGTCGCCGGTGTCTGCGGCGTCAGGATGGCCGGCAGCAGGGCCTGGATGCTCTCGCGCATCAGCTCCCGCGCGATGGCGGGGTTGGTGCCGAACAGGCTGCCGGCCCGTCCGCCGCCGACGACGGCGATGAAGAAATCCGCCCACAGCGGCCGGGTGCGCCCCCCGCGGGCAAGGTCGAGGATGCCGCGCCGCTCCTGCTTCAGCTGGATCTGGAGGATATTGACCAGCCCGTCGAGCGAGGAGGTGTAGAGCTGCGGCCCGATCCGGGCGATCAGTCCGAACAGATCCTCCGACGACAGGGCCAGCGTGATGCGGAAGCGGTCGGCCGGCGGGTCGTCCACCATGTCGTCCAGCAGCACGCCGATCTTCGGCGCCACCAGCGCCGGGTCGCGCGCCAGGGTTGCCGCCAGCGCCTTGGCCGCCTGGGTTTCCAGCAGGCGCAGGTGCTCCTTGGCCAGGCGTTTGCGCAGCTCGTGCCGCGTCTCGTAGAAGGGCAGGCCGCTGTCGAGCGAGCGCGTCAGCAGCCCGATGTCCAGCGCCCGCGCGATGATCTCCGCACCGCCGGGACGGGTGGACAGCTGGTCCGCGGCACCCACGGCGTCGAAGGGGGCGAGCATCACCGCCTCCCGCAGGGCGGCCAGCGCCGCCTCGCCGGGAAACAGGCTGGAACAGCGGAAGGCCTCCGCCGGGTTGCCGCGGGCCAGTTCCGCGAAGGCGGCATCCCCGCCGAACAGCGCGTCGAGCACCGGCTTGCCCGCAGGCTCGTGGTCGGCGCAAGCCGTGGGCGTTTCGATGGCGCGGACGGCGGGGGTTGCCGGCTTGGGCAGGTCGGGCGCCATCAGCTCGGCCGAATGGAGCGGTGGAGGCACGGTCTGCGCCTTCGCCGCGCCAGACCAGCCGCCAGACCAGCCGCCGGGCCAGACGGCAGGCAGGAGGGCCAGGAGGACGCACACGGTCAATCCCGGCCGCGGCAGGACGGCTGAGGGTGAGCGGCCTGAAAGCATGTCGATAACTGATGCGGACATGAACTGCCGGATGTGGGGCGCATGCGGGGCCTCCGCCGGTCGGCTTACCCCTTACGGCTTAAGCTATGCAGGCAATTGGGCCTTTGTCACCCGTTACCAGTGCCGCCGTCACGGATTGTTCCGGTCATTCCGGGTTGCGATGGCGGCGGAGTACTCCGCCTTGGCCTTTCGTTGCCGCCGGAATCGCCCGGCAGGGCATGGACAGAGACCGTTCGCATACCAATCCTCAATCCTTCGTCCGGACGCCAGGCGTCCGGACAGCCGTGGCGAAGGGGGGTGCGTATGCGTGCATACCGTCTTTTGGCCCAACTCCTTTCTGGTTTCCCGGCCTGCGTCCTGATCCTCACCCCCTTATGCCTGTCCTTATCCGCAGTCCCGGCCGCGGCCCAGACGCCGGTGGATCTGGAACTGGTCCTGGCGGTGGATGTGTCCGGCAGCGTCGATCCGGACGAGGCGAAGCTTCAGCGCAACGGCTATGTCCAGGCGCTGCTGAACCCGAAGGTGCAGGCGGCGATCCGTGGCGGACCCTTCGGCCGGATCAGCGCCACTTATGTGGAATGGGCGGGGGAGGGCCACCAGCACACCGTCGTCGGCTGGACCGAACTGAGCGATCCGCCCAGCATCGAGCGGTTCGCCGGCATGGTGGCGGAGGCTCCGATGATGACGGAGCAATGGACCTCCATCAGCTCCGCCATCGACTATTCCGTCCCGCTGTTCGAGAACAATGGGTTCGAGGGCACGCGGCGGGTCATCGACCTGTCGGGCGACGGCGAGAACAACCGCGGCCGCCCGGTGGAGGAGGCGCGCGATGCCGCGGTCGCCAGCGGCATCACCATCAACGGGCTGCCGATCCTGAACGACCGGCCCAACCCCTGGGGCGGCGCGGCGCCGAACGACCTGGAGGGCTATTACCGCGACCATGTCATCGGCGGCCCCGGCGCCTTCCTGGTCCCCGCCCGCGACTTCGACGCCTTCGCCGACGCGATTCTCAGCAAGCTGCTGCTGGAGGTGTCGGGGATCCAGCCGGCCGGGCGGGACCGGGACCTCGCGGCCCGCTGAGCGAAGCGGGTATCAATCCACCGCGCGATCGATGGCGCGGCCGGCCTTTTCGGCGGGACCTGGCGGATCGATGGCGTCCTTCACGCTCTGGCCGGCGTTGTCGATGGACTCGCCGGCCCGTTCGGCCGGGCCGTCCTTGTGGCAGGCGGCCACGGCGACCAGCGGCAGGACCAGGACGGCGGTGCGCAACAGCGTCAGCATGACGGTCTCCTTCTTTCGGTGCGCGCGCGGCGTCCGGTAACGGGCGGCGCGCTGCGGTGCGAGATGAACGGTATGGCCGGGCTACAGGTTCGGCCGCCTACCCGATTGCACCGCCGAAGGTCGCGCTTGGGCTGAAGCGTCGCCGTTTCCGCTACTCCCCATGGGCGCCTCCCCCTCTCCCCCCCGGGGAGAGGGGATCCTGGTCGGGGAGAAGGAATTCTCACGAAGGTCGAACACCGCATTTTGTGTTCTACGGTCAACTGCCCGCCGTCCGTCCCGTGCCACTCTTGCCCGAGGGATGAGACGGGCGGGAGGCCGGCATGGCTGGGTACCATTGCGATCTGGGGCGGCAACGCCACCGTTTCGACGACCTGAAGGCGCTGATGGCCTGCGCCTCGCCGCGGCGGTCGGGGGACGAACTGGCGGGCATCGCCGCCGACAGCGACGAAAGGCGGGTGGCGGCGCGCATGGTCCTGGCCGACCTGCCGCTGAAGACCTTCCTGACCGAGGCGCTTGTCCCCTACGAGACCGACGAGGTGACGCGCCTGATCATCGACCGCCATGATGCCGAGGCCTTCCGGCCGGTGGCGCACATGACGGTCGGGCAGTTCCGCGACTGGCTGCTGTCCTACGAGGCCGACACGGCGGCGCTGACGGCGCTCGCCCCCGGCCTGACGCCGGAGATGGCGGCGGCGGTGTCCAAGCTGATGCGCAACCATGATCTGGTCTGCGTCGCCGCCAAATGTTCGGTCGTCACCCGCTTCCGCACCACGGTCGGGCTGCCGGGGCGGCTGTCGAGCCGGCTGCAGCCCAACCACCCGACCGACGACCCGACCGGCATCGCCGCCTCGACGCTCGACGGGCTGCTCTACGGCATCGGCGACGCGGTGATCGGCATCAACCCGGCGACCGACAACGTCCCGGCCTGCATCGCGCTGCTGGAGATGCTGGACGCCGTGCGCACCCGCTTCGACATTCCGGTGCAGTCCTGCGTGCTGGCCCATGTCACCACGACGATCCAGGCGATCGAGCGCGGGGCGCCGGTCGATCTGGTGTTCCAATCCATCGCCGGCACCGAGAAGGCCAATGCCGGCTTCGGCGTCACGCTGTCACTGCTGGCCGAGGCGCAGGAGGCGGCCAGATCGCTGAAGCGCGGCACCATCGGCGACAACGTGATGTATTTCGAGACGGGGCAGGGGTCCGCCCTGTCGGCCGACGCCCATTTCGGCGTCGACCAGCAGACGGTGGAAACCCGCGCCTATGCCGTCGCCCGCGCCTTCGACCCGCTGCTGGTCAACACGGTGGTCGGCTTCATCGGCCCCGAATATCTCTATGACGCCAAGCAGATCACGCGGGCGGGCCTGGAAGACCATTTCTGCGCCAAGCTGCTCGGCGTGCCGATGGGCTGCGACGTCTGCTACACCAACCATGCAGAGGCCGACCAGGACGACATGGACGTCCTGATGACGATGCTGGCGACCGCGGGCGTCAATTTCCTGATCGCCGTGCCCGGCGCCGACGACGTCATGCTGAACTACCAGAGCCTGTCCTACCATGACGTGCTCGGCCTGCGGCATCTGCTGAAACGCCCGCCGGCCCCGGAGTTCGAGGCGTGGCTGGACAAGGCCGGCTGGCTCGACGAGCAGCGCCGCCTGCCGCCCTGGCCCGACCAGAGCCTCGTGGTCTCCGCCCTGCTGGGGAGTGCGGCGCGATGAGCGATACTCAGAAAGATCCCTGGGCGCGCTTCCGCAGCGCCACCCGCGCCCGCATCGCCTTGGGCCGCAGCGGCGACGCCCTGCCGACCAAGGCGCTGCTGGAGTTCCAGCTGGCCCATGCCCGTGCCCGCGACGCGGTGCACAGCGCGGTCGATTTCGATCGGCTGGCTGCCGACCTCGCGCCGCTGGAGACGATCCGCGTCCACAGCGCGGCATCAGACCGGCCGACCTACCTGCGCCGGCCCGATCTCGGCCGCCGGCTGGATCCGGCCAGCGCGGCGACCCTGCCGGGCGGTGAGTGGGACCTGCTGTTCGTGATCGCCGACGGGCTGTCGGCCGCCGCGGTGCAGGTCAATGCGGCGCCGCTGGTCCATGCCTGCACGGCACGGTTGGGGTATCTGCGCATCGGCCCGGTGGTGCTGGCCGGACAGGCGCGCGTGGCGCTGGGCGACGAGGTGGCATCGGCCATGGGCGCCCGGCTCGTCGCGCTGCTGGTGGGGGAGCGGCCCGGCCTGTCGGCCGCGGAATCGCTGGGGGTCTACCTGACCTGGGACCCCAGGCCCGGCCGCGCCGATTCCGAACGCAACTGCATTTCCAACATCCATTCCGACGGCCTGTCCATCCGGACGGCCGCCGACAAGCTGTGCTGGCTCGCAACCGAGGCGGCGCGGCTGAAGCTGACGGGGGTCGCCCTGAAGGAGGACGCCCCGTCCCTGGCCGGTCCGGACAACGAGAAAAACCAACTGACCGAGCCAGGAAACCGGGTGCCGTGAGAGAGCGCCGCCATCCAAACCAACGCCACTAAATCCAAAGCCTTGAACAGGGGCAGGAGGCAACATGTCTGGGAACACGAAGCCTGAATTGAGCAAGAGCCTGAGCGGGCTCCATCTGTGGGGGATCGCCGTGGGGCTGGTGATCTCCGGCGAGTATTTCGGCTGGAGCTACGGCTGGGCGGCGGCGGGGACGCTGGGCTTCCTCGTCACCACGATCCTGATCGCGGCGATGTACACCACCTTCATCTTCAGCTTTACCGAGCTGACGACCGCCATTCCCCATGCCGGCGGTCCTTTCGCCTACAGCTACCGCGCGTTCGGACCGAAGGGGGGCTTCGTCGCCGGGTTCGCCACGCTGATCGAGTTCGTCTTCGCGCCGCCGGCCATCGCGCTCGCCATCGGCGCCTATCTGAACGTGCAGTTTCCGGGGCTCGACCCGAAGCTGGCGGCAGTCAGCGCCTATGTCATCTTCATGGGTCTGAACATCGCCGGCGTGTCCATCGCCGCCACCTTCGAGCTGTTCGTCACGCTGCTGGCGATCTTCGAACTGGTGGTGTTCATGGGCGTGGTGTTCCCCGGCTTCTCCTGGGCGAACTTCACCGCCAACGGCTGGGCCGGGTCGAACAGCTTCAGCATGGACGCCTTCGGCGGCATCTTCGCCGCGATCCCCTTTGCCATCTGGTTCTTCCTGGCGATCGAGGGCGCGGCGATGGCGGCCGAGGAGACCAAGGACCCCAAGCGCACCGTGCCGCGCGCCTATATCGGCGGCATCCTGACGCTGGTGGCGCTCGCCTTCGGCACCATGATCTTCGCCGGCGGCGTCGGTGACTGGAAGGCGCTGTCCAACATCAACGACCCGCTGCCCCAGGCGATGAAGGCGGTGGTCGGCGAGTCCAGCGGCTGGCTTCACATGCTGGTGTGGATCGGCCTGTTCGGCCTGATCGCGTCCTTCCACGGCATCATCATGGGCTATTCGCGCCAGATCTTCGCGCTGTCCCGCGCCGGCTTCCTGCCGCCGGTGCTGTCCCGCCTGCACCCGACCCGCAAGACTCCGCACTGGGCGGTTCTGGCCGGGGGCGTGGTCGGCATCGCCGCCATCTATTCCGACGAGTTCATCCAGATCGGGGGCCTGCCGCTGACCGCCAACATCGTCACCATGTCGGTGTTCGGCGCCATCGTCATGTACATCATGAGCATGGCCGCGCTGTTCCGCCTGCGCACCGCCGAACCGGCATTGGAGCGCCCCTACCGCGCGCCCTTCTATCCGGTGTTCCCGGCGATCTCGCTGGTGCTGGCGGTGCTGGCCCTGGTGACGATGATCTACTACAACGCCCTGGTGTTCGGGCTGTTCGTGGCGCTGTTCGCGCTCGGCTACCTGTTCCACATCGCGACGGCCGGCATGCGGGTGAAGGCCGGCGCGACCGGCGGGCTGGGGCATATGGATGCCTTCACCGAGGCGCGGACGATGGTGGATTGAGGGGCGGGGGTGGGAACGTTAGACCCCCACCCCAACCCTCCCCCGCTGGGCGGGGGAGGGGGTTAAATGCTGGTCCGGGAGAGGGCGGCAGTCCCTCCCCCGCCCAGCGGGGGAGGTTAGGTGGGGGTCTGACTCCGCAAGGAACAGTTCGCCCTCACTCCCCGTCGTGGCTCCGGATGAAGCTGCGGATTTCCGGGAGGATGGCTTCGCGCCAGCGGCGGCCGTTGAAGATGCCGTAATGGCCGACGCCCTTCTGGAAATGCGTCTTGCGCATCCCGTCCGGCAGGGACGAGCACAGGCGCTGCGCCGCGATGGTCTGGCCGGGGGCGGAGATGTCGTCCAACTCGCCTTCCACCGTCATCACCGCGGTCTTGGCGATCGCCGCCGGCTCCACCTTGCGGCCGCGGGACACCATGGTGCCGTTGGGCAGGGCGTGCTTCTGGAACACCGTCTCGATGGTCTGCAGGTAGAATTCCGCCGACAGGTCCATCACCGACAGGTATTCGTCGTAGAAGCGGCGGTGCTGCTCGGCCGAATCGCCGTCGCCGCGGACGAGGTGGCGGAACAGCCCGACATGCTCGTTGATGTGGCGGTCGAGGTTCATCGACATGAAGCCCGACAGCTGGATGAAGCCCGGATAGACGCGGCGGAAGGCGCCCGGATAATAGACCGGGACCGTGGTGATCACGCTGCGCTCGAACCACTTCAGCGGGTGTTCCATCGCCAGCTTGACCGGCGTCGTCGGGTTGGCCATGGGGTCGATCGGCCCGCCCATCAGGGTCATGCTGCGGGCCTGAACCGGCTCGTCCGCCGCCGCCATCAGCGACACTGCCGCCATCACCGGAACCGCCGGCTGGCATACCGCGATGACGTGGGTGTTCGGCCCCAGGAAGCGGATCAGCTCCGCCACCGTGTCGATGTAGTCGTCCAGGTCGAAGCGCCCGGCCGACATCGGCACCAGCCGCACGTCGATCCAGTCCGTGACGTAGACGTCATGGTCGCGGATCAGCGCCTCCACCGTGCCGCGCAGCAGCGTGGCGTGGTGGCCCGACATCGGGGCGACCAGAAGCACCTTCGGCTGGCGCGGCGTGCCTTCCGGCTTGGCGAAGTTCAGCAGCTTGCAGAAAGGCGACTGCCAGACGAACCGTTCGGTGACCGGCACGGTCCGACCGTCGACCACCGTCTCCGCCAGCCCGAAGGCCGGCTTGCCGAAGCGGCGGGTCGTCCGTTCCATCAGCTCCGCCCCGGCGGCGACCGCCCGGCCGAGCTTGGTGTAGGACAGCGGAACCAGCGGGTTCTGGAAGGTGTGCTGGGCGGCTTCGGCCCAGAAACGCATCGGCCGCATGGCCGCGTGTTGCATGTCGTACAGGTGATACAGCAAGTCAGATCCTCACATCACGGCTACCCCCGGTCGGCCAGGGTACGTTGGTCCGGTTCGTTATTCCTTCGACCACTTATTGATCGTATTACCAACCATATCCTTCGTCAGGGGTCGCGTATAGGTCAAGAGCCTCTTCGCATTTGCAAAGCTCTGTTGTTAAAAGAACATTGCGGTGCACAAAAAATTATCAACCGCAACAATCCCGCTATGACCCCGGCGCGTGACTCCGTTGGTCATACTGACGTTCAGGGAAATGGCTGACGATCAGGGGACGGCCAGCACGGCGCGGACCGGCAGATGGTCCGATGCCCGACGGGTCAGGACGCTGCGCACTACCTCGAAAGCGGGGATTTGCAAGCCTCCCGTCACATAGATGCGATCGAGCCGCAGGGTCGGCATGCGGGCATGGAAGCTGCGCGGGTTGGCGACGTCGGCGAAGGAGGCGGCCAGATGGCGCAGCCGCGGCGAGCTGGGCGTCCATTCGTTCAGGTCGCCCATGAACAGGGTGGGCAGCTCCGGTTGGTCCAACACCCGCGACACTATGTCGCCGACCTGTTTGGCCCGTTCCCAGGGATCGAGGCCGAGATGGGCGACGATCACCCGCACCGGGCGGCCCTCCACCTCCACCACCGCGTCGATGGCGCCGCGCGGCTCGCGCTTGCCGACGGAGAGGTCCATCGTCTCCATCGAGCGCACCGGCAGGCGGGTCAGCAGGCAGTTTCCGTAATGGGCACGTTCGCTGTGCTTGGTCGGGCCGGCATAGGCCTTCATGCCCGTGTGCTGTTCCAGGAAGGCGAACTGGTCCATCCCCGATTCGCCGCGATGGTGCCAGCCGACTTCCTGCAGCCCGATCAGGTCAACCTCCAAGTCGCGGATCACCTGGGCGATGCGGTCGGGCGCGAATCGGGCGTCCAGCCCGACGCAGCTGTGAATGTTCCAGGTGGCGACGCTGAACGCGGCCATGCCGTCCGGAACGGGGGAACTGCGGCGGTCGGCGCGGCGGGGACGGCGGGCACGGGCTGCGCGCAACGCGGCGGCGATGCGCTGGACACGCTCACGGCTGAAACGGATCACGGTTCCAAAATCCTTTCCTCCGGCCTGTCGTCTTGCCGGCCATTTTCCTGTGTCTTCCGCCCGACCTTCCGTCCTGACCGGCCGAGCAGCCGGCTCGTCAGCCAGCCGAGCCCGATCGCCACCGCACCCATCGCCACCAGCAGCGCGATGTCGGCGGCGCCGGGATTGCCGATGGTCCGTTCAAGCTGGTGCCCGAGCAGATTGAAGGCAAGGATGCCGGGCGCAAGACCGACCATGGTGCCGATCACATAATCGCCGAAGCGCAGCTTGGACGCACCGGCGGCGAGGTTCACCACGGTGTAGGGCGCCACCGGCACGGCGCGCACGCTGGCCACCGCGGCGATGCCGCTGTCCGCCAGCTTCTCGTTGAGCCGCGCGATCAACGGACCGCCATGGCGGTCCAGCAGGTCGCGCCCCGCCATTCGGCCGGTCCAGAACATCGCCACCGCCGAGGCGACCGCCCCGCCCATGGCGGTGGGGAAGCCCCACCACGGACCCATCACGATGGCGGTGGCGGCGATCAGCACGGTCAGCGGGAACATGACGTAGCCGCCGGCGACATAGGCCAGGATCACCCACAGCGGCGCCAGCGGGCTGTCGCGCAAGGTCTGGAAGACCGACAGCACGGCGTCCAGCGTCGCCCATTCGCTGAGCGCGGTGTAGCGCCACATCCCCCACAGCCCCAGCAGCGCCAGGATGCCGGCCAGCATCAGCCAGTGGCGGGTGCGCGGGATCCGCGACGGCAGCACCCGGCGCACGATGTCCACCGCGTCGACCGGATGTTCGGGATCGAAGACGCGGGCGTCGGCGACCGCGGCGGCCAGCCCATCCGGCTCGGGGTCGTGCAGCGGCTCCAGCGTGCGCCCCACCGGCTTGCGCAGCGACTCGATGGCCGCGGCGAGCGAGCCCAGCCGCCGGTGCGCCGCCGCCACCGCGGCCGGGCTGGTGCCCAGATGCTCGGCGATCAGGTCGTCGCGCGTGTGGCGGATCGCCCGGCGGGTCTCGGCGTCCTCCGGCCCCGGCCCGGCTTCCAGCGCCAGGTCGCATTCGGTGTCGAGGCCCATGGAGCGGTTGTTGAGGTTGGCGGAGCCGATGCGCAGCAGCCGGTCGTCCACCACCATCACCTTGGCATGCACGGTGATGCAGGCGCCGCCGTCGGTCAGCGCGGCGAACAGGCGGAAGCGGCCGTGCCGGTCGGCCTCGCGCAGTTCGCGGGTCAGCCGGGCGCGGGCGCCCAGCATCACGGTGTTCTCCAGCCAGCTGGTGGTGCGCACCGGGTTGACGACGATCACCTCCGGCCCGTCCTCCTCCGCCAGCCGGGCCTTCAGCGCCTCGGCCACCGCGGTGGAGGCGAAATACTGGCTTTCCAGATAGATGACCTCGCGCGCCTGGGCGATTGCCTCCAGATAGAGCGCTTCCACCTCGCGCACCGCCTCGCGGCCGTTGCAGGCCGGATCGGTGCGGGCGATGCCCACGCGCACGCCGCGCAGCATCGGCTCGAAGCCTGGCGGCCAGGGGTCGGCGGCCAGCGGATGGCGGCGCGGCGGCCGGCCGGGCGACGGGGCGGGGGGCAGCAGCGTTTCGCCGGTCGCCCGCGCCCAGCGCTCGCGGAACATCTCGCCCAGCGCGCGGGCGGCGGCGCCGTCCACCGCCATCATCACGTCGTGGAACGGCTCGTAGGGCTTGCCGTCGGGCTGGCGCCGCCGTGGGTCGTGGCCATGATGGGCGCGGGTGTCCCAGCGGTTGGCGGTGATGTCCAGCCCGCCGCAGAAGGCGACCTGATCGTCGATCACCAGCATCTTCTGGTGATGGCAGGCGCCGGTCGGGTGGTCGCCGTCCAGCCGGTACTGCAGGCGGCGGTGGGTCAGCCAGTTGCGCAGCATGAAGGGGTGCGACCAGCGGGCGAGGTCGAACAGCTCGGCGTAGTCCCACTTCAGCACATGGATGTGCAGGTCGGGCCGGGTGGTCGCCAGCCAGTTCAGCAGAGTGCCCAGCCGGTCGGGGCGGCGCGGGCGGCGCGTCTGCGGCATCAGGCGGATGCGGGCGTCGAAATCCCAGGCGGTCATGTAGATGGTGCGCCGGGCCCGCCGCATGGCGGCCTTGGCCAGCGCGAAATAATCCTCGCCGTCGACGATGACGCCCAGCCGCGCCGTCTCCTCCACCCGCCAGCAGGTCCGTCCCGGTTCCAGGATCGGCCGCAGCGCGCCGGCGGGGACGGCGGCCTCGGGCGGCGGTCCGGCGGAGGGAAGCGGCTGGGGCGAATGGGCGTACATGGGGTCCGGTCGTCTGTGTGTCCTGGGTCATAACATCTGGGAAGGCCTTTCCTTCCCCGCCCTCAGCCATTTGGTGAAAGCTGCCGGGAATTGCAGCCACCCCGGCCATGCTGCCGGTCGAAAATTCGGGCAGGACGGCTTTTCCGCTGCGGATCCGGGGCCGGCGCTAATTCTGTTGCCCCATGGGGGTGGGGGCGCTTACGGTCGCATGTCGCACCCGATATGCCGTTTTCCCCCGATACCGTTCTTCCGATGCCGCGCCCCCTGATCCGCCGCCTGATCGATGCCGTGCCGACCGCCATCCTGCCGATGGCGGCGGGGATCGGGCTGTCGGCGCTGGTGGCGCCGCAGCCGGACGCCGCGACGGCGCTGCTGAGCGGGCTGGCGGTGACGCTGCTGCTGACCCTGCCGTCGCTGGCGGTGGGCACCGCGCTGGGCGCCCTGGCCGGCTCCTGGGCGGCGGTGGCGCCGCGCTCGGCGGGCGGGCTGATCGGCCGGTTCCTCGCCGGGGCGGGTCCGCTGCTGCCGGGTTTCCTGCTGGCCGCCGTCGCGGCGCTCGCCGTGCGGGCAGGGGCGTCGGCGGCACCGCTGGGCTGGACCGCGCTCGCCATTCCCGCCGCCTGCCAGGCGGCGAGGCTGTCGCGCCCGGCGATGGAGCGCGCGCTCGGCGCCGGGCCGGAGGGCGGCGCGGTGCGCATGGCGCGCGGCCTGGGGCTGGACGAACGCACCGTGCTGCGCCACCACGCCCTGCCGCAGGCGGTCGCCCCGGTGATGGGCGGCCTGCGCGCCGCGGTGCTGGCCGCGATGGTGGGGGCGGTGGCGCTGGAAAGCCTGTTGGACCTGCCGGGGGCGGGGGCGCTGATGATCGACGCCGCCCGCGGCGGATCGGCGGCGGGATCGCTGCCGGTGCTGGTGGCGCTCTGCGGGCTGACCGCGCTGCTGGGTGCTCTCGGCCTCGCCGTGCGCGACTGGATCGATCCGGCCAACCACAGCTCCACGCCCTATGACGGGGCGTGACGGACGAAGGGATTCGATGGCCGAGTTCGACCAATCACCGCAGTCCCACCCGGTGTCGCCCCACCCGGTGCCGCCGCGCGCCGGCTTCGCCCGTGGCCTGTCGGGGGCCGCGGTGCTGGTCGCCCTGGCGCTCGCCTCGGCCGCCGCCCCGCTGATGGCCGACGGGGCCGCCATCCAGCGGCTGGACGCCGATCCGGTGGCCGCCGCCCTGCTCGACGGGCGGGGCAGCCTGTCCTTCGCGCTTTTGGCTGCGGTGCTGGGCGGCGCGCTGGGCGTCGGCTGGGCGCTGCTGGCCGGGCTGCTCGGCAAGCTGTCGGGTACCAGGGCGGAGCGGCGGACCATCGCCGCCGCCCACCGGCTGGCCGGTCTGCCGCTCGCCCTGCTGGTGCCGCTGGCCGGCGGGCTGGTGGGGGAGGTCGGGCCGCTGGCCGTCGTCACCGCACTGACCGCCGCCCCCGCCGTCGCCGCGCTCGCCCATGCCGAGCTGTCGGCGCTGCTGCGGGCGGAGTTCCTGACCGCCGCCCGCGCCGCCGGCCTGTCGGAGGGCGAGGTGCTGCGCCGCCACCTGATCCCAAACGCGGCACGCCCGCTGCTGGCCGCCGGGACTCTGGCCCTGCCGCGCGTGCTGGCGGCGGAAAGTGCGGCCAGCCTGCTCGGCCTCGGCCTGCCGCCGGCGCTCGGCAGCTGGGGCGCCTCGGTCGGGCTGGCGGCTCGGCTGGGCGACCCGGTGGCCTTCGTCCCGCCGGCCCTGCTGCTGGCGCTCGCCCTCTGGGCCGCCTGCGCCATCGCCGATGCCGCGGTGGCGGGAAACCGTAGGCCATGAACCACATCGCCCCGAAACCCACGCCCAAGCCCGCCCCGGTGGAGACCGAGGCGCTGACCCTGATGGTCGGCGACCGCGTCCTGCTCGACCGTGCCACCTTGCGGGTGGAGCGCGGGGAGGTGCTGGCAATCACCGGCGGTGCCGGCAGCGGCAAGACCGCCCTGCTCGGCGCGCTCGCCGGCCAGCCACTCGCCGGGGTGGACATGGCCGGCAGCGCCCATGTCGAGGGGCGCCTGCTGATCGCCCAGGGTGGGCGTCTGGCGCCGCGCCGGCCGCTGGCCCTGCAGGTGGCGGAGGTGGTCGGCCATCATCTGGGGCTGGACCTGCGTGGCGCGCTGCGCCGGATGGCCGACGGGCTGGACCGCATGGGCGTGCCGCCCGCCGCCCGCCGGTTCGACCTGCCCCCCGAACAGCTGCCGGACTCCCTGCGCTGGGCCTGCCTGTTCGCCATGGCGGCGGCGGTGGGGCCGGCGGTGCTGCTGGCCGATGCGCCGGCCGCCGGGCTGGACCCGACCGTGCGGCTGCGGCTTCTCCATCGGCTGGCCGACTGGGCGCGGGCGGACGGGGTGGCGCTGATCCTGGCCGGACGGCCGGAGGACGGCGTGGCCGGCCCCGCCGACCGCGTGCTGTCCCTGCGCCGCGGCCGTCTGCTGCCATATGAGCCGCCGCGCATCGCTCCGGTGGCGCCGATGGACGCGCCGGGGACCGCCCGCCTGCATGCCCGCGGCGTCGGCATGGCCTATCCGCTCGCCCCCAGTCCGAAGGGGGAACCACGGGCACTGACCGTGCTGCACGGGATCGACCTGGATCTCGGCCTGGGGGAGACGCTGGCCCTGCTGGGCGAGACCGGCAGCGCCAAGGCGACGCTGGCCCGCTCGCTGCTGTGCCTGCCGCCGCCGACGGCGGGGGCGGTGGTTTGGATGGGCCGCGATCTTGCCGCCGCTGCCGCGCCGCCGGCCGACGCGGCGGGGGAGGATGCGGATCCCGGCGGCCTGCGCCGTGCCCGGCGCGACCTGCAGCCGCTGTTCCCCGACCCGGCCGCCTCCTTCGATCCCGCCATGACCATCGGCGACCAGTTCGCCCTGGCGCTGGGAAGCCTGCGCCCGGACATCGCTGCCAACCGCCGCGAGCTGCGCATCGACGAGGCGTTGGAGGAGGCCGGGCTACGCCACGACACGGCTCTCCGCTGGCCCGGCGGGCTTGGCAAGGCGGAGGCTGCCCATGCCGGGCTCGCCCGCGCCCTGTTGCCGGAACCGCGGGTGCTGATCGCCGACGATCCCGCCGCCAGCCTGTCGGCGGAGGAGCGCGAAGCCTTCCTCGATCGCCTTACGGCGGTGCGTGACCGGCGCAGTCTGGCACTGGTGCTGGCGACCGACCGCTACCTGGAGGGGCTGCGCGATGCCCATCGCGGCATCGTGATGCTGTCGGGACGTGTGGTGGAGAGTGCCGATTCCGAGACGTTGCGGACGGCGCCGCTGCATCCCTATAGCCGGGCGATGCTGGCTGCGGCCCGTGGCGAACGCCCGGCCTTGGATGGCGACGCGCCTTCTGCCTTCAGCCCGCCCGGCGGTTGTGCCCTGCGCCGACGCTGCCCGCTGGCCCGCGATTTCTGTGCCCAGGCCGTCCCGCCGCTGGAGGAGGTGGCGCCCGGCCACCATGTGGCCTGCCATTACTGGGACACGGCACTCGACGGCGGCGCCCCTTGCCTGGATTCGTAACGCGCTTCATCAACGCGTTTCGGGTATGAAAAAGCCCCCGCTCCATTGGAGCGGGGGCTTTTTCACATCACAACGACCGATGAGAGATCAGGCCATCTCGATGCGCTGAGCCTCGGGACCCTTGGCGCCCTGGCGGATGGTGACGCGGACCTGCGCACCGTCGTCCAGGCCGCTGATGCCCGACCGCTCCAGCGCACGGATGTGCACGAAGATGTCCTTGCCGCCGGTCGACGGGGCGATGAAGCCGAAGCCCTTCGACACGTTGAACCACTTCACCGTGCCGTCGACGGTCTCGCCGCTGTCCGAGTCGCCGTAGCTGTCGGCGCCGTAGCCGCCGCGGGTGCCGCCGCCGTAGCTGTTGCCGCCGCCGTAGCCGCCGTCGTTGCCCCAGCTGTCACGCTCGCGCGGGGCGCGCGGGCGGCTCGGAGCGGCGGTCGAGGTGTCGACCGCGTGGATGGTGGCGACCTGCGGGCCCTTCGGGCCGCGCGACAGGTCGCAGGTGATGGTCGCGCCTTCGGGCAGGCTGTCGTGTCCGCAGAACTGCAGAACCGTGGAATGCAGGAAGGCATCGGGCGAACCGTCGTCGGGGGTGACGAAGCCGAAGCCCTTGGTGGCGTTGAACCACTTGACGGTGGCGCGGATGTCGCGCTGGGTGATTTCAGGAGCGCGGAAGGAAGAGCGCTGCGGACGGTCGAACATCAGTATCGTCTCATCTGTCGTGTTAAACCCCATCCCGGCAAAGCACCAAAGAGGGAGACCCGGAACAGGGCCATCGAAGGATGATCGGTTCCGACCCATAATTCAATCGTCATTGCGTGATTCGACCCTGCGCGCACAACAAAAACACCGCCGCCGCCCAATGGATGGGCGGGGCGGGCCGATTTCGCCGAAATTGTGCAGGTGCAGCGTGACGACTCAACCGCGACTCAGGGTGCGGCCGTCAGGCGTGCAGGCTCAGGCGCCGTGGCACTTCTTGTACTTCTTGCCGCTGCCGCACGGGCAGGGGTCGTTGCGGCCGACCTTCGGGCCGCTGCGCGGGCGGGCGCCCAGCTGGCCGTCCACATAGAACCAGCGGCCGTCCTGGTGGGTGAAGCGGCTGGTCTCGTGGTGGGTCATCGGCTTGCCGTTCATGCTGAAACGGGCGACGAACTCCACCAAGCCTTCGCTGTCGCCGGGCTGGCCGGCTTCGGTGGAGCGGATCTCCACGCCGGTCCAGACGCTGTTCTTGGCCCAGGTCTCGATCTCTTCACGGTTGAAGTCGTCGCGGGTGCTGGGCAGCAGCGTGTCGTGCAGGTAATCGATGTTGCCGGTGGCGAAGGCGGAATAGCGCGAGCGCATCAGCGCTTCGGCCGTCGGGGCGGGCATGCCGGCCAGATAGGGACCGCAGCAGGCGTCCAGCGGCTTGCCGGAACGGCAGGGGCATTCGGCGGCGGTCTGGGTCGTGTCGGTCATGGCCTGCTCTCGGGTGATGGCGTGGTCCGGCGTTGCGGGGCGCATCCATAGCGCAGCCGTGCGCCGCTTCTCAAGAGCTTGGTTGACGCAAATGGCCGCGGCCTTGCGCCCGGAATCCGCTGCCGCTATCAAGCGGCCCCATCCCACCCCTTCCGGAAGGCCGTCCCCCGATGCCTGCCAAAGCGCCCCGCAAAGCAGCCGTTCCCCGGCAGCGCCCCGATCTGTCGCTGGAGGCCGGCTTCGGTCCCGGGCGCCGCGTCTGCGGCATCGACGAGGTCGGCCGCGGCCCGCTCTGCGGCCCGGTGGTCGCCGCCGCCGTGGTCTTGGCCCCCGAAGGGCTGCCGCCGGAGATTGCCGCCCAGATCGACGACAGCAAGGCCGTCACCCGCCGTCTGCGCGAGGAGATCGAGCCGGCGATCCGGGCGCATGCGCTGGCATTCGCCATCGCCGAGGCGTCGGCGGCGGAGATCGACGAACTGAACATCCACAAGGCGACGCTGCTGGCGATGAAGCGGGCCTATCTGGCGCTGCCCGGCCCGGCCCCCGACGCGGCGCTGGTCGATGGAAAATTCACCCCCGACATCGCGTGCGAGAGGGTGGCGGTCGTCAAGGGCGACAGCCGCAGCCAGTCCATCGCCGCCGCCTCTATTCTCGCCAAAGTGGCGCGCGACAGCGAGATGTTGCGGTTGTCGGCCCAGTATCCACACTATGGATGGGATCGAAATGCCGGCTATCCGACGCCCGAGCATCTGGACGCGCTGACCCGCCATGGTGTCACGCCGCATCACCGAGTCAGTTTTGCACCAGTGAAACGCCAAAAGGCACTAAGCGGCTGAGCGTTCGTCACTTGGCAAAGAAAGCTGTTGACGGCGACTCGGCCGCGACTCATTGTCCGGCCGAGTTTCAGTTCTTTGCCGGTCGTAAAATGCTCCCTGAAAACCGTATCCTGGTCGGCGATTGCATCGCTCTCATGAACGATCTGCCGCCCGCGTCGGTCGATCTCGTCTTCGCCGATCCGCCCTACAACTTGCAGTTGGGTGGCGAGTTGCTGCGGCCGAACCACACCCGCGTCGCCGGGGTGGATGACGAGTGGGACAAATTCGACGATTTCGAGACCTACGACCGCTTCACCCGCGACTGGATGACGGCCGCCCGCCGCATCCTGAAGCCGGAAGGCTCGCTGTGGGTGATCGGCAGCTATCACAACATCTTCCGCGTCGGCGCCACGCTGCAGAATCTGGGATTCTGGATTCTGAACGACATCGTCTGGCGCAAGACCAACCCGATGCCGAACTTCCGCGGCACCCGCTTCGCCAACGCCCACGAGACGATGATCTGGGCGGCGCGCGACAAGGATGCGCGCTATCGCTTCAATTACGACGCGATGAAGAGCCTCAACGAGGATCTTCAGATGCGCAGCGACTGGCTGCTGCCGATCTGCAGCGGCGGCGAGCGCTTGCGCGACGAGGACGGCAAGAAGACCCATCCGACGCAGAAGCCGGAATCGCTGCTGTACCGGGTGATCCTATCCTCCTCCCGCCCCGGCGACGTGGTGCTGGATCCCTTCTTCGGCACCGGCACCACCGGCGCGGTCGCCAAGCGGCTCGGCCGCAAGTGGATCGGGCTGGAACGCGACGACACCTACGTCAAGGCGGCGCAGGCCCGCATCGACGCGGTGGAGGAGGCGCCGGAGGCGGCCATCCTCGACACGCCGCCCAAGCGCAGCGCGCCGCGCATTCCCTTCGGCTGGGTGGTGGAACGCGGGCTTCTGCGCCCCGGCTCGACCCTGTTCGACCAGCGCCGCCGCGTCGCCGCCCGCGTGCGCGCCGACGGCACGCTGATCGGCTCCGGCCCGCGCGGCGACCATCGCGGTTCGATCCATCAGGTGGGTGCCGCCATGGCCGGCCTGCCGGCCTGCAACGGCTGGACCTTCTGGCATTATGAGGAGGGCGAGGATCTGCGCCCGATCGACGTGCTGCGCGAGCGCATCCGCTCGGAAATGCACTGAGTCCATCCCAGACCTGTCCGTCCGGTATGGTTATGGGCCGGGACGGCTGCTTGGCAGCGGCGCCGCCGCCGTGTTAGGGCTTTCGTCCATGAACAAGCTCTTTGCCACCGTCACCGCCCCGGTGCCGCGCTCGGCCCCGGCAGCGCTGTCCACCCGTTGTTTCGTGCGCGATCTGGTGATGGACGCGCTGATCGGCGTCTATGCCCATGAGCGGCTGAAGCCGCAACGCATCCGCCTGAACCTGGACCTCGAGGTGATCGCCCCCGGCGTCACCGGCGAGGACATGGCGACCATCGTCAAGGGCGTGGTCACCCAAGGCCACGTCACGCTGGTGGAAACGCTGGCGGAGCGCATCGCCGAACGCTGCCTTGCCGACGCACGGGTGACGATGGCCAAGGTGCGGGTGGAAAAGCTGGATGTTTTCCCCGACGCCGCCAGCGTCGGCGTGGAGATCGAGCGCGCCCGCGCCTGACCGTTTCCCAACTCATGAGAGAGGAAGCCGCTCACCGTGTCCTTGCTCGCCGTTCTCACCGCCGAACAGACCGCCGCCCGTCTTCCTTTCCCCGCCTTGTGCGACGCGGTGGCCGCAGCCGCCCGCGACTATGCCGCCGGCCGCATCACCAGCCCGGAACGGCAGGTGCTGCCGCTGCCGGATGGAGGCGTGCTGCTGTCCATGCCGGCCACGGCGGCGGACATCGCCATCCACAAGCTGGTGAACGTCAACCCCGGCAATGGCGCCAAGGGACTGCCGACCATCCATGGCGTGGTCAGCGCCTTCGACGCCGCGACCGGTGCCCCCCAGGTTATTCTGGACGGCCCGACCGTCACCGCGCGCCGCACCGCCGCCGTGTCGATGCTGGCGATCCGCACGCTGGCTCCGGCCCCGCGCCATGTGGCGCTGCTCGGCGCCGGCACCCAGTCGGCCGGCCATGTCGCGGCGCTCGCGGCGCTCTATCCCGGCATCCGCATCGACGTCCACAGCCGCAGCCTGGACAGCGCCGCCGCCTTCTGCGCCAGGCAGGGCGGGCAGGGTGTGGACCTGCGGCCGATGAGCGGCGCGGTCGATCCCGCGGCGGAGGTGGTGATCGCGCTGACCACCAGCCTGTCCCCCATCTATGACGAGACGCCGCGCCCGGACCGACTGCTGGTCGGCGTCGGTGCCTTCAAGCCGGAAATGGCGGAGTTCGGCCCAACCGCCGTCCATGGCAGCGAGTTGTTCGTCGACGATCCCGCCGGCGCCCGCCACGAGGCTGGCGACTTCATCCAGGCCGGCGTGGACTGGGCGACGGTGAAGTCGCTGGTCGATGCGCTGGACGGCCGCGCGACGGACGGGCGCCCGCGCCTGTTCAAGAGCGTCGGCTGTGCGGCGTGGGACTTGGCCGCTGCGCGTTGCGCGCTGGGGCAGGGGTAAAGCGCCGGCCTGAGGCGTCGCCCCTCTCACTCACTCCAGCGTCGGTTCCACCCGCTGCCCGACGCGGCGTTGCGTGTCGACTGCGGCGCGCAGGCGGTCGCGGGCGGCACCCCGGCTGCCGGCGGTCGCCGCCGGACGCAGGCCGTTGAGGGCCGCCAGGAAGTTGGTGCCGGCCCGGCCCTTCTGTTCGCGGCCCTTCTGGTCCGGCGCATGGCGGGTGACGGCCGGTATTTCCTGGGTCACCGCATCGCGGTCAGTGGTCTTGCCCTTCGCTTCCGCACGGGCTTGCTGCGCTTCCACCCGCGCGCGGGCGACGATGCGATCGCGCAGGTCGGCGTCGAGCGTGCGGAAGACGCGCGACGCCTCGGTCAACTCGCGCTCCCGCCCGCTGTCCAGCGTGCGTTTCAGGGCGTTCGCCAGCAGGCGGCATTCCAGGACGCCGGGCACCCGCTCGCGTTCCACCGCGCGGGCAAGGACGCCGACGGCTTCGAGGGTTTCGCGGTCGAGGGTGCCGTGAGGCATGATGCGGCCTGATCCGAAAGGGTTAGGGCCGACACTATCGGCGGGCAGGCGTCCGTATTCAACCCGCTTGTTAACCCTTTCGGCGATGCAGCCCGATCAGCGCCCCGCCGTCGCCTCCGGCCGGTCCTGCTCCACCGCGCCGCGCCGCTGCAGCCATTCGGCGATCATCCAGCAGAAGGCCGCCCAGGCAGCGCCGACGCTCCAGCCGGCCAGCACGTCGGTCGGCCAATGGACGCCCAGATAGACGCGGCTCGACCCGATGACGAGCGTCAGCAGCATCGCCCAGGTCAGCAGATAGGCCTTGGTCCGCCGGCCCTCGACGAATTGGGACATCAGCGCGCCCAGCGTCAGGTAGACCACGGCCGACTGCATGGCGTGGCCGCTGGGGAAGCTGGCGGAGATCACCTGATCGCCGTGCGGCACCAGATCGGGGCGGGCGCGGTCGAACAGCATCTTCAGCAGGGTGCTGAGCGTCCCGCCGCCGCCGATCGACACCAGGACCAGCAGCGCCGCCGCCCGCTTGTGCAACAGCAGCAGGAAGCCCAGCGTGGCGACGGTGACGAGTGTGAGGATGGTGGTGCTGCCGAGCGATGTGATGTCGCGCGCCACGCGGGAAAGCCACCAGGGGCCGCCGGGCTGTTCGGGGTTCAGCGGGTCGCGCAGGGCCAGAAGCAGGCGCTTGTCGAAGGCGCTGGTTTCGCCCTCCATCACCTCGCCGGCCAGTTCGACGAAGCCGAACAGCAGGCCGGCGACCACCGACATGCCGACCAGCATGCCCAGCTGGTGCCTGCCCATCCTTGCCCAGATGCCGCCCCGGACGCCGTCTCCAACCCTGTCCCGCCAGCTCACCGGTGCCCTCCGTCTCTGTTTCCCGTTCAGCCGGGAGAGAGCAGCCGCACCGGTGAACCGGCCGTCCAGGCCAGGATGTCCTCCAGCGCGTCGCGGTAGAACACCGCGTAATTCTCCCGCGTCACGTAGCCCAGATGGGGCGTCAGCACGGTGTTGGGAAGGTCAAGCCAAAGGCTGTCTTTCGGCAGGGGTTCGATGGGGAAGACGTCGATGCCGGCGCCGCCGATATGGCCGTGGCGCAGCGCATGGGCCAGCGCCGCCTCGTCCACCAGCCCGGCGCGCGAGGTGTTGACGAGGAAAGCCGTCGGCTTCATCGCGCCGATCTCCGCCGCACCCACCACGCCGCGGGTGCGCTCGCTCAGAACCAGATGGACGCTGACCACGTCGGAGCTGCCGAACAGGTCGCGCTTTTCGACGCGGGTCACGCCGGCCGCGGCGGCGCGCTCGTCGGTCAGGTTGGGGCTCCAGGCCACCACCTCCATGCCGAAGGCCTGGCCGACCTGGGCGACCTTGCTGCCGAGCTTGCCCAAGCCCACCAGCCCCAGCCTCTTGCCGGCCAGATCGCCGGTCAGCCCGGTCTGCCAGCGCCCCTCGCGCAGCGCCCTCTCTTCCGCAGGGATGCGCTTGGCCAGCGCCAGGATCAGGCCCCAGGTCAGTTCCGCCGTCGGCGTCCCGACCATGCGGGTGCCGCAGACGGGGATGCCGCGGGCGGCGCAGGCCGCGAGGTCGACGGCGTTGTTGCGGGCGCCGGTGGTGACCAGCAGCTTCAGGTTCGGCAGCCGGTCGATCAGGGCTGCGGGGAACGGCGTCCGTTCCCGCATGATCACCAGCACGTCGAAGGGCTCCAGCGCCGCCGCCACCGCCGCCTCATCGCCCAGCGGCTTGTCGAAGACCGTCAGGTCGCTCCCCGGCGGCAGCTGCGACCAGTCGGCGAGGTCGCGCGCGACCCCCTGATAATCGTCGAGGATGGCGACGCGCATGGAGCCCGCCCTCTTACTTCGTGAAGTAGGGCGCCAGGTTGGCGCGGATGCGGTCGAGGATCGGGACGGCGGTCGCCGGCACCTCGAACGGGCGGCCGGTGATGGTCTCGCCGGCCTCGATGTAGACGCGGGCGGCTTCCAGAACCACGTCGGCGGGGATCTCCGGAACGTCCTGGGTGTAGGGATCGCAGCGGGCGACGACCCAGTTGCGGACGAAGTCCTTGTCGAAGCTTTCCGGCTTCTCGCCGGCCTCGAACCGCTCCTGGTAGCTGGCGGCGAACCAGTAGCGCGAGCTGTCGGGGGTGTGGATCTCGTCGGCCAGCAGGATGTTGCCGTCCTCGTCGAAGCCGAACTCGTACTTGGTGTCGACCAGGATCAGGCCGCGTTCCGCCGCAATCTTCTGGCCGCGGGCGAACAGGGCCAGCGCCTTGTCCGACACCTCGTCCCACTGGGCGCGGGTCAGCAGGTTGCGCTCCACGATCTCGGTCGCGGTCAGTTCCTCGTCATGGCCGGCGTCGAAGGCCTTGGTGGTCGGCGTGATGATGGGGGTGCCCAGCTTCTGGTTCTGGCGCAGCCCGTCGGGGAAGATGTGGCCGTACATCTCGCGCCGGCCCTGCTTGTACATCGACCAGACCGAGGTGCCGGTGGTGCCGGCCATGTAGTCGCGGACCACGACCTCGACCGGCATGATGGTCAGCCGCTTCGCCACGACGACGTTGGGGTCCGGGTATTCCAGGACGTGGTTGGCGCAGATGTCCTTCGTCGCCTCGAACCAGAAGCGCGCGGTCTGGGTCAGCACCTGCCCCTTGAAGGGGATGGCGGTCAGGGCGCGGTCGAAGGCCGACAGCCGGTCGGTGGTGATGAGGATCCGCCGCCCATCCGGAAGGTCGTAGTTTTCACGCACCTTGCCGCGGTAATGATTGGGCAGCTCCGGGATGAAGGCGTCGCGAAGAACGTTGGTCAGGTGCGGGGCGAGCAGGGCGGTGTCAACCATGGGATCCTGGTCCGGATGCGGGGGCGGATGCGAGAGGCGCGCATGATACCCGAAACCCCTGCCGGAGCCAGGACGCTAATTCAAGAGGGAGGATCGCTGTCCGATGCATGACACGAGCGTCACGAAGGCGGCGGGCGGGTGCGCCGGCGATTATGATCTGAAGCCCGGAGTCGTCCGCGTCTGGTTCGCCGATCTGACCGGGCTGTCGGCCCATAGGTCGGCGATGCGCGCCCTGCTGTCCGCCGACGAGGTGGAGCGCGCCGACCGGTTTCTGATGGAACGGCTGACCGACCGCTTCGTGCTGCGCCGGGGCTTGTTGCGGCTGCTGCTGGGGCGCTGCACCGGCCGTGATCCGGCGGCGCTGGTCTTCGATTACGGCACGCATGGCAAGCCGGCGCTGCCCGGCGGTCCCTCCTTCAACCTCAGCGACAGCGAGGACAGCCTTGCCATCGCAGTGGCGGCGGAGGGGCGGATCGGCGTCGACATCGAACGGCTGCGCCCGATCGAAAGCGCCGACGGCATCGCCGACCGCTTCTTCCACGCCACCGAGCGTGCCGCCCTGCAGGCGCTGGGGCCGGAGCGGCGGGACGAGGGCTTCCTGCTGGCCTGGACGCGGAAGGAGGCCTTCATCAAGGCGGCCGGCGTCGGGCTGTCGATGCCGCTCGACCAGTTCGCGGTGGAGGTCACGCCCGGCGCGCCGCCGGCCCTGCTGGAGATCGGCGAGGGCTTGCGGGGGGATGTGGGAATTCCGGCGGACTGGAGCCTGTTCGACCGCCGGGTGCTTCCGGGCACCGTCGCCGCCATCGCGGCGCACGGGACGGGCTGGACGGTGGAGACGCGGGTGATGGATTCCTCCCTCTCCCCCCCGGGGAGAGGGGCGGGGTGAGGGGGATGCACAGGGTGGATTTAGTGGGGGACTGGGGGCTCGACTCTTGAAGATCCTCGCCGCGCGGCCCCCTCACCCTAACCCTCTCCCCGGGGGGGAGAGGGGATCTGAAGCGCTTCCCTCACTCCCCGCCGGCCAACGTCCCGGTCAGGCGGTTGCGGATGGCGGAGACGGCGCATTCCAGGGGGCGGTCGTCGTCGGGCTTGGGGGCCTTGTCCATCACGTCGGGGCACATGTCCTGCGCCATCCACACCTGCGGCTTGGGCGGGGTCGGGGCATTGGCGTCGCAAGTGGCCGGGTCGGGGTGGGTTTCCTCGGTGCTGCCGTGGGTCGGCTTGACCTCCAGGTTCGGGGAGACGCCGAAGCAGTCCACCAGCGCGCCCGACGGGCGGTAGTAGCGGGCGGTGGTCAGGCGGATGCCGGTGTCGACGCTGAGCGAAGAGATCGTCTGCACCGACCCCTTGCCGTAGGAGCGCGAGCCGAACAGCAGCGCGCGGTGATGGTCCTGCAGGGCGCCGGCCACGATCTCCGACGCCGACGCCGAGCCGCTGTTGATCAGCACCACCACCGGCAGCCCGGCCAGCAGGTCGCCCGAGGTGCCGCGGTAGGAGCGGGATTCCTCCGGGTCGCGGCCGCGGACGGAGACGATGTCCACCGTCTCCAGGAAACGGTCGGCCACCTGCACAGCCTGCTCCAGCAAGCCGCCGGGGTTGTTGCGCAGGTCGATGACGGCGCCGGTCAACCGGCCTTTCGCCTGCCGGCGCATGTCCTCGACCGCCGCATCCAGCGCCGAGGAGGTCGACTGGTTGAAGGTGGCGATGCGGACATAGGCGACATTGCCTTCCAGCCGGTAGCGGACGGGCTGGATCTTGACGATGGCGCGGGTCAGCGAGACGCGGGTGTTGGCGTCGGTCGACGGCGGGCGGCGGATCGCCAGGGCGACCGAGCTGCCGACTGGACCGCGCATGCGGGCCACGGCGTCGTGCAGGTTCAGCCCCTTGACCGCCACATCGTCGATACGGGCGATCAGGTCGCCGCTGCGCAGGCCGGCGCGGGCGGCGGGCGAGCCGTCGATGGGGGACACGACCTTGATCAGGCCGCTCTCCTCGTCCATCGTCACCTCGATGCCCAGCCCGCCGAACTCGCCCTGCGTCTGTTCGCGCAGGTAGCGGTAGCGTTCGCTGTCGAGGAAGCTGGAATAGGGGTCGAGCGAGCCCAGCATGCTGTCCAGCGCCGCTTCGGTCAGCATGCGGTCGCTGGCGCGCGGGTTCTCAGCCTTTTTCTTCTTCAGCCCGTCCTCCGCCTTGTCGACCAGCACCTGCGGATCGAAGGGCTTCACATGCTCCGTCAAAACGCGGCGCATGGCGTCGGAGAAGAGGACGTAGTTGCGGTCGGCGGCGGACAGCGAACCGTAGCCGCGGATCTTCGCGAAATCGGTGCGGTATCGGTCGAGCGCCGCGACGGTGTCGGCACGGCTGGTTGGCGCCACGGCGCATGCGGGCCCGATCGCCACCATCATCAGCAGCAAGGCAGCCAGCAGCTTCGCCATCCTAGGCCCCTCTTGACTGGCCGGTCCGGCCGGCGGTCTTACGCTCATCGTTCACTTATACCAGGGTTTCGCCGGTTGGCCCGACCCTAGCACGTCGTTCCGCCATTCTCAAAGTCCACCCCGGATTCGGCAAGAGTGTCATGCAACGGGATGATCGGCGGGATGACCGCTGGGGGCGGCCGTCCGGCTCCCCTATCGGAAATGGTGAGCGCAAACAGCAATGTCGCGCGCCCCGATGGGACGCGCGACCGGTGTGAAGGGATGAGTGCTTTCGGAGAGAAGGGGGCGAAGGAGGAAGGGAGAGCTCAGTAGGCGCCGCTGCCCTTCACCACCACCCGCACGGTGCGCAGCATGATGCCGATGTCGGCCCAGAAGCTCCAGCCCACCACATAGGCGGTGTCGAGCTGCACGCGGCGCACGTAATCGACGTCGCTGCGGCCGCTGACCTGCCACAGCCCGGTCAGGCCGGGGCGGCAGCGGGTGTAGAAGGGGAAGCAGGCGCGGTAATAGGGGACCTCGTCGTCGATGATCGGGCGGGGGCCGACCAGGCTCATGTCGCCGCGCAGGACGTTGATCAGCTGGGGCAGCTCGTCCAGGCTCGACTTGCGCAGGAAACGGCCGACCGGGGTGACGCGCGGGTCGTTGCGCAGCTTGCGCGTCGCCAGCCATTCGGTGCGCGCCGTCTCGTCGGTGGCGAGCAGCCGCTCCAGCACCTCGGCGGAGTTCACCACCATCGAGCGGAACTTCAGGCAGGTGAAGGAGCGTCCGTCGGCACCGATGCGCCGATGGCCGAACACCGCAGGCCCGCCGTCACGGGCCACCATCCAGGCCAGCACCAGCATCAGCGGCCCGAATATGGCGAGCAGCCCCAGCGAGCCGACGATGTCGAAGGCACGTTTCACGCGATGCCTGTGCAGGGGAGGGCAACCGGGAAGCCGGTCCATCGCCTGCATCGCCGACCGGGTCCCGGCCATGCGGCCGGGGTCCAGGCGGGGTGCGCCCAAAAGAGCGATGTTGGACAACGCCATTGTAATCTCTCGTCGCTGAACGTCTCTGGTCAGAGCATAGGACCATCCGAGAGAGGCAACGGCCAGCGCGCGAAAGGGGTCCTGCCGAAGGGACAGGATTTTTGGAAAGGGTGAGTTAGCCCGCCGGTACGGGTCAGCAGATCCGGGGAAGCTGTTCTCCGGTCAGCCAATCCACAATCCGGCGGCCGCCGAAGCGGGTCTCCATTTGAACGAACCGATGGGGGTCCTCCACCACACATCCGATGCAGGCGGCATCCCGTCCCAGCGGGTGTTCGCGCATGGCGGCGAGCATCCGGTCACGCTCCTCCGCCGCGCAAATCGCGATCAGCTTACCTTCGTTGGCGGCGTAGAGCGGATCCAGCCCCAACAATTCGCAGGCCGCGGTGACCTCCGCCCGAACGGGGATGTCGGCCTCGCGCAACCGCATGCCGACTCCGGACTGGTGGGCGATCTCGTTCAACGTCGTCGCCAGTCCGCCGCGGGTGGGGTCGCGCAGCACATGCACGTCGGGCACCGCCGCCACCATCGCCGCCACTAGCCCGTTCAG
Organism: Azospirillum largimobile; assembly: GCF_977007025.2. Classification (NCBI taxonomy): domain Bacteria; kingdom Pseudomonadati; phylum Pseudomonadota; class Alphaproteobacteria; order Rhodospirillales; family Azospirillaceae; genus Azospirillum; species Azospirillum largimobile. The sequence continues at coordinate 379,244 of NZ_CDRMUA020000005.1, read as the reverse complement.
CGCCGCGCTGTCGGACAGGATCGCCGTCTCGAAGCCCAGATTGTCGCGGGTCGACATGATGGCGACGCCATGATCGCCCATGGTGCCGCTGACCAGGATCACGTCGCCCGGCCGCGCCCGATCGCCGGAGGGGGCGACGCCGGGGGGCACCATGCCGATGCCGGTGGTGGTGATGAAGATGCCGTCGCCCTTGCCGCGCTCCACCACCTTGGTGTCGCCGGACACGATGGCGACCCCGGCCTCGCGCGCCGCGGCGGCCATGCTGTCGACCACCCGCTTCAGGTCGGCGAGCGGGAAGCCTTCTTCTATGATGAAGCCGGCGGTCAGGTGCAGCGGCACTGCGCCGGCCATGGCGACGTCGTTCACCGTGCCGTGGACCGCCAGCGATCCGATGTCGCCGCCGGGGAAGAACAGCGGCGAGACGACGAAGCCGTCCGTCGTCATCACCATGCGTCCGCCCGGCACGTCGAAGGCGGCCTGATCGTTGCCCTGGTCGAGATACGGGTTGGCGAAGGCGGCGGCGAACAGCTCGCGCACCAGCTGCGCCATCGCCTTGCCGCCAGACCCGTGGGTCATGTCCACCGCCCCGCGGGCGATGTCGAGCTTGCGGGTGAAGAGGCGGCGGTCGGTCATGGCGGGTGGTCCGGATGGTCGGCGGGTGTGTGTGGGGGCAGGCGTCAAGCCGCTGCTTCTGCGTCCGCGACCTCGGCCAGCAGAGCGAGCGTTCGCTCGGCCTCCTCGGCGTCGAGACGGGACAGGGCGTAGCCGACATGGACGATCACGTAGTCGCCGACGGCGACGCCCTCCACCAACTCCAGCGAGCAGGTGGAGGTGACGCCGCCCAGGCTGACCGTGGCGCGGTCGTCGGGCAGCAGGGCGGTGACCAGGGCTGGAACGGCAAGGCACATGGCGGCGGTCCTCCGGTCAGACGGCAGCTGAGGTCGGGTGAGAGGCGCGGGCTTCCGCTAGCCCGTCGGCGATCCAGTCGTACCACTCCTCCAGACCCTGGCCGGTGGTGGCGGACAGCTGGATCACCGCCAGCGACGGGTTCAGGCGCTGGGCATAGCCGATCATCCGCTCCACATCGAAGGTCAGGTGAGGCAGCAGGTCGATCTTGTTGACGACCAGCAGGTCGGCGCGGACGAACATGTCCGGGTATTTCAGCGGCTTGTCCTCTCCCTCGGTCACCGACAGCACGACGACGCGGTGGGTCTCGCCCAGGTCGAAGCCGGCGGGGCAGACCAGATTGCCGACATTCTCGACGAACAGCACGCCGTCCTCGGCGAAGCCGCTCTCGGCGGCCAGCTTGTCGGCGGCCTGTGCCACCATGGAGGCGTCGAGGTGGCAGCCCTTGCCGGTGTTGACCTGCACCGCCGGGGTGCCGGTGGCGCGGATGCGGTCGGCGTCGAAGCTGGTCTGTTGGTCGCCTTCGATCACCGCGACCGGGAAGCGGCCCTTCAGGTCGGTCAGGCTGCGGGTCAGCAGGGTGGTCTTGCCCGATCCGGGGCTGGACATCAGGTTCAGCACGAACACCCCGCGCCCGGCGAAACGGCGGCGGTTGATGTCGGCCAGCGCGTCGTTCTTCGCCAGGATGTCGCGCTCGATGGTGATCAGCCGCGGCTGGTTCAGCGCGGCGCCGCCGTCGATGGCGTCGGGGCGGTCGGGACGGTGGTGGTGATGCGCGTGGGCGTGGTCATGGCCGTGCTCATGACCATGCCCGTGATCATGGTGCCCGTGATCGGTGTGGCTGTGGCGGAACACCGTGCCGTCGGGGGCGACATGCTCGTGGGTGTCGTCGTGATGGTGGTGAGCATGGTGGTGCGCCGCCCCGTGCCCCTCGCCGTGACGGTGGCGGTAGACCTTGCCGTCCGGGCCGATATGCTCATGCTCGGCATCGGTGGCCTTGCCGTCGATCCGGGTTTCGCCTTCTCCGCATCCGCAAACCGTGCACATCACGCGCTCTCCCACTCTTCGATCCGCAAAGCGATCGCTCTGTCCGTTCGGCGGCCCATCATCGGACGGCCCGTCCGCTTCGGCAAGCGATCGTCATTCGTGTACCTCTATGCCGCAGGCGACGCAGGGGTCGAGCATCGCGACCAGCAGCCGCGCCCGTTCCGCCGCGTCGTCGCGGCTGTGCACCTCGGCACCGGCCAGTCCACGGGCCAGCGGGCCGTCGGCGGCGAAGTTCCAGTCGGTCGGGGCCACCATGCGGGCATCGGCGATCCGCCCGGCCTCGTCCAGCCGCAGCCAGTGGGCCAGCCGTCCGCGCGCCGTCTCCGCCACTCCGCAGCCTTTGCCCGGTCCCGGACCCGCCGCCATCGCCGGATCGGCCGGGCACAGGTCGGCCATGGCCGCCTCCATCCGCTTCGGCAGCTCTGCCAGATCGGCGAGCCGCGCCGCGAACAGCCGGGCCAGCCCGTCGCCGAAGCGGTCCGTCACCGAAACCACCAGCGGGTGCGCCGCCTGACGTTCCAGCGGCCCGGTCAGCGCCGGGGCGCCGTCATGCTGCGGCCGTATGGCGAAGGCCGGATCGCCCGACAGGGCCGCGGCGAACCAGTCCGGCCCGCTTTCGCTCAGCAGCGGCACGCCGCCCGCTCCCCAGCCGGCCAGATCGGGGCCGAGCAGCCGGGCGCCCAGACGCGCGGCGTCGCTGGCGCCGCGGCCGGCCCAGCGGAGGAGGTCGTCAACATCCCGCGGCGGCGGTCCGGCGAAGACCTCCTCCTCCACCCAGTCCTTCATCCGGTCCAGCGCCCCCCGCAGCGCAGTCCCATCGGGCCGAAGGACACCGCCGCCCGGCCGCAGCCCGTCCTTGGCCGGATAGAGCGCCGGCATGACCGCGGAGACCGCCTGGCGCAGGGCGCGCAGGGTAGCAAGCCGGGGAGGGGCGCCGAGGCGCGCCGGCCATTCGACGACGGCCTGCCAGCCGTGGCTGTCCAGGGCCTCCGCGTCGGTCAGCAGGCGGCGCGCCGTCTCCTGCGCGCCCGCGTCGATCCCCAGGGCCGCCTCGGAGGCGCGGGCGACGGCAAGTGCTTGCGCGGTTCCGCACAGGCTGAACAGCAGTGGCGCCAGCCGCACCGCCTCCTCCGGCGGGCGACCGACCAGGACGGCGACGGCGCGCGGGCGGCGGGCGGCGACCTCGGCCCGGCCGATGGTGTCGGCGCCCTTTTTGCCGTCGAGCCACAGCCGGACGGATACCGATCCCTCTGCGGGACGTGTCGCTGCGGTCATGGTGAAGTCCTGGCGGCAGGGCGGGCGGCGGCGGATCCATCCTGACGGAACCGGGGTGCAACTCATTGACCTGCGTCAAAATACGTAGATCCGGCGGGGCGGACCCTGTGTTCCGGCCATGGCCGAGATGACGCTTTCTGCTACACTTCGCCCCAACCGCGCCATGCAGCCCGGCTCCCCATGCGTCGGGCGGGAGGGCCGTGGCGGGCGCGACACGACATCAGAGGATGCTTGTCCATGAAACGTTTCCCCCTCGCCTCGGCCGTCCTGCTGGCCGGGCTGGTGCTGCCGGCGGTTGCCGACGCCCACACCTTCGGCGCCCATGATGCCGGCTTCGTCCATGGCTTCCTGCATCCGGTCGGCGGCTGGGACCACCTGCTGGCCATGGTTGCGGTCGGGCTGTGGGCGGCGCAGCGCGGCGGTGCGGCGTTGTGGGCGCTGCCGGCGGCCTTCGTCACCGCCATGATCGGCGGCGGCCTGCTGGGCATGGCCGGCATCGGCCTGCCGGCGGTGGAACTGGGGATCGCCGGTTCGGTCATCGTGCTGGGCGCCCTGGTCGCCGCGCAGTCGCGCCTGTCGCTGCCGGTGTCGCTGGCGGCGGTCGCGCTGTTCGCGCTGTTCCACGGCCATGCCCATGGGGCCGAGATGCCGGAGGCGGCGCAGCCGCTGCTCTATGGCCTGGGCTTTGCGCTCGCCACCGCCCTGCTGCATGGGGCCGGCATCGCCCTGGCCCTGTCGCTGCGCGGTTTCGCCCGCGAAGGTATGGGCGGGCTGGTCCTGCGTGGCCTGGGCGCGGCCATTGGTCTCGGCGGCGTGGCGCTGGTCACGCTCGCCTGAGTCCGGCTTGCCCGATCGCGGGCAACGGATTCGTTTGCGGAAGGACGGGGCCGGGAGGGAGACCTCCCGGCCCTTTGCCTGTGCAGGTCAGGCCGGAACAATCGCCTCCCCGTGGTGTTGCAAGCCGGCAGCCCCCACAGGAGACGTCCGGCATGACCAACCACAACGACGCCATTCCGCCCGCCGCTCCGTCTGCGTCGGTTCCCTCCGACCGCGAGGCCGCTGCCGGGGCCGCGACAGCGACGCAGAACCGGCGGCCCGAAGAGATCGAGCATGAGATCGAATCAATCCGCGCCCGCATGGACGCGGTGATCGACGAGATCGAATTCCGCCTGTCGCCCGGCCAGATGTCCGGCGGGGTGGTGCAGGTGGTGCGCGACGTCATCCAGGGCGGCGGCGACGGCATGTCCGGCCGGATCGCCCGCGCCGTCCGTGCCAACCCTATTCCCGTGGCGCTGATGGGCGTCGGCGCCCTCTGGCTTGCCTGGGCGGTCGCCCGCACCCCGGAGGCCACCACCGAATTCGACGATTACGATCCCCGCGGCCGGCAGTTGGACCCGCGCAGCCGCCATCTGCTGACCGACCTGATCGCCGCCTGCCGCGACGGATCGGACGCCTTCCGCCGCGCCGACATGACCATCGCCGACCCGGCCCTGTCCTCCCGCCTGGAGACCCTGGCCGACCAGCTCGACCGCAGCGCCATGGAGTTGGACGCCGAGTTGCGCAACGGCGGCGGCTGGATCGAGACCGCGGGTGACGGTGGCCGGGTCTGGTCGCCCCTGCATGGCCTGGCGGAGGCGAGCGCGCGCAGCGTCGTGGCGGGCGTCGGCGGAATGGCCGGGCGGGGCGACCTGCTGGCACGGCTGGAAAGCGGGCTGGACGGTACGCTGGCCCTGTTCCGCGATGCCCTGCGCGACGCGCCGGACGATCACCTGCAGGTCGTCATCGGCGCCCAGTTCCATGCCGTGGAAACCGCCCGCCACCGCGTCGGCGCGCTGCGCGAAGCCGTGGTCTGAGGAGGGCGGGTCATGCTGGGGTTGAGCCGCCGCCATTACTACGAGCACCGGAACCGTGCGAACGGGTACCATGCGGCCGGGCGCGCCGCCAACGACGCGCGCGGTGGGAGCCGGGACGGCCGCGGGCGGTCGGCGGAAACCCCGTCCGACATTCCCAAGAAGGGATGGAAGGACATCCTGCTGCGGGTGTGGGACGAGCAGAGCAAGGACAACGTGTCGATGCTGGCCGCGGGCGTCGCCTATTACGGGCTGCTCGCCATCTTCCCGGCCATCGCGGCGCTGGTCTCCATCTACGGCCTCGTCGCCGACCCGGCGCTGATCGAGAACCAGCTGAGCCAGATGGGCGGTCTGCTTCCTCCGGAAGCCCTGTCCATCGTCAGCGACCAGGCCCGCAAGGTGGCCACCGCCCCGTCCGAGGGGCTGGGGGTCGGCCTGATCTTCGGCCTGCTGCTGACCCTGTGGAGCGCATCGCGCGGCACCAACTCGATGGTGACGGCGCTCAACATCGCCTATGGCGAGCAGGAGACGCGCGGCATCATCAAGCTGGCGGTGCTGTCGATGGCCCTGACGGTGGCCGGCCTGCTGTTCGTCATTGTCGCCATGGTGATGATCGTCGCCGTGCCGGCTGTGATCAACATCATCGGGCTGCAGGACACGCCGATCGGCTGGATCGCCAGCCTTGCCCGCTGGCCAATCCTGGCGGTGGCGATCATCCTGGGGCTTGCCGTCTTCTACCGCTATGCCCCCGACCGGCGGGAACCGCAATGGCGCTGGGTCACCTGGGGGTCGGCGGCGGCGACCCTGGTCTGGCTGTTGGGATCGTTGGGCTTTTCCATCTATGTGTCGAACTTCGGCAGCTACAACGAGACCTATGGGTCGGTCGGTGCGGTCGTGGTGCTGCTGCTGTGGTTCAACCTGACCTCCTACGTCGTGCTGCTGGGGGCCGAGCTGAACGCCGAGATCGAGCACCAGACCGCCCGCGACACCACCGACCGCAACGGCCGGCCCGCCCGGCCGCTGGGCCAGCGCGACGCCTATGTCGCCGACACGGTGGGCGAGCGCAAGGCAGGCTGATCGGGAAAATGTCCCTTGGCAGGGCGGCGGCCACGCGCTATGGTCGCCGTCATGCAACAGGCGCTTTCCATCGCGTCCTCCGGACGCTCCCGATATTTTGGCCGCTGGTTTCGTCCGGCGGCCTAGGAACGCGCATCTGTCGCTCATTCCCGAAGCCGCCCGGACCGACCCGCGGCGGCTTTCGTGTTTGTGATCTCTGCCCTTGACGGGCTGCACATCCTCAAAATCCGAACACGGGCGATCCGGGCGGCCTCATCTTCCGCAAGAGAGGTTGTCATGTTCGATTTCGATGTCGTCACCGGCCCCACCCAGCCGCCCCATTGCCCCCCGGTCGACGAGCCGGCCGGACCGGCCGCCTCCGAGTCGGCCCCGCAGGCGGCAGCCCTGGGCGCTGCAGCCGCTGCGCACTCCGCACCGAAGCCGGAAATGGAGGGAAAGCCGCGATCCTGAGCAGGGATCGGGCTGCCAACCGTGGCGTGGAGGCCCCGCATCCCAGCTTTGGACCAAAAAAATCACGAATCCTGCCTATGTTCCGCCGGCTGTTGTCGTATACTCCCTTAGGGCAGACGTGTCCGGGTGGCGGCGCAGCCGGCCGCACCCTTGTTGGTACTCCTCGGTGGCATTCGAATCCGCTCGTTCGGGTTTGAGTGTGATGGTCGGATCGGAAGAAGGATGACGGATCATGGCGGATGATGCTCTCTCAAGCGTCAGCTCTATGGTTTCCGGCCTCAACGCGTCGATCAAAAACGCGGTCGAGGCCATCAAGAAGTCGCAGAGCAACCAGGCCGTCGGCGACGTCCAGGAATATTCCAAGACGGTCAAGAAGTCGGCGCTGACCACCACGGCCGGCGCCACGGACATCGGCGTGCTCGCCAAGAACACCACCCGCCTGAATGTCGCCAGCACGCTGACGGCGAACGACAAGGTCGATTTCTACAAGTTCAAGGTCACCTCCAAGGGTGAGATGACCATGGGTCAGGTCGGCGACGACGGCGTGCGCGTCCAGCTGATGAACCGGCTGGGCCGGGTGATGGCCGACAGCGACCCGAAGTCCGGCGACAATTACGACTCCTTCAAGAAGCTGCAGGCCGGCAACCTGACGGTCGACAAGGGCGACTACACCCTGCGCGTCACCCGCGACAAGGGCCAGTCCGACAAGGACCCCAAGAACTACGCCATGCAGCTGGTGATGGGGAACTACAGCAAGGACTACGACACCGTGGCCAAGGCGCCGGCCAAGGGCGACACCGGCGCGGCGGCGCTGACCACGGGACAGCAGGCGACGCTGGACGGGCTGAACAGCGCCATCGGCAGCCTGAACTCGATCCCCACCGGCCAGACCGGAACGCAGAAGCTGATGGGCAGCTTCAACCTCTTCGTCTGAGGCTCTTCGTCCATGCCATCGGCACCGGCTGTGCTATGACGGTGCGGAGTTCATCCGCGCCGGAGCCTGACATTGCCCACCGTCACCCTTCTGAGCCCCGCCGATCACCGCCGCGTTCCCTGGAAGAATGGCGGCGGCGTCACCACCGAACTGGCGGTGGAGCCGACCTCCGGCCCGAACTCCGGCCCAACCTCCGATAGTCGCTTCCTTTGGCGGGTCAGCATCGCCGATGTCGTCGAACCCGGTCCATTCTCGGCCTTTCCCGGCTATGACCGCCTGATCGCCGTGGTGGAGGGCGACGGCATGCGCCTGTCCGTCGATGGCGCCCCGCCTGTCGAACGGCACCGCCTGGACCCCGCCTTCGCCTTTCCCGGCGAGGCGGCGGTGTGGTGCGAGCCGACCGCCGGCCCGATCCGCGACGTGAACCTGATGCTCGACCGCGCGTCGGCCACCGGCACCCTGACCCTGCTGGCCGATCCGGCCGGCTATCGCGCCGACGGCGATGTGGTTCTGGTCCATGCCCTTGCCGGATGCCTATCCGTCACCCCCGATGGCGGGGATACTCTGCCGGTTCCCGAAGGACACAGCCTGCTCCTGCGCGACGGCACCGCGCGGGTGGAGGTGCCGGACGGAGCGGAGGGCGTGTGCGCGGAGGTGCGCCGACGTTAGGCCTTCGCCTTCCGGATCAGCTCGGCGTACCAGCGCGCCGAGTCCTTCGGCGTGCGGGCCAGGGTCTGGAAGTCGACATGGACGATGCCGAAGCGTTGGCCATAGCCGCTGCCCCACTCGAAATTGTCCAGCAGCGACCAGACGAAATATCCCTGCACGTCGGCACCCTGGGCCATCGCGTCGCGCATCGCGGCGTTGTAGATGGTCAGGTAGTTGATGCGGTGGGGATCGTGGACGGCGCCGTCGGGGCTGACGGTGTCGCTGCCGCCGCAGCCGTTCTCCGTCACGACGATGGGCAGGCGGTAGCGGCGCTGGATGGTCAGCAGCTCGTCCCGGAAAGCGTCGGGGAAGATGGCCCAGCCGACGCCGTGGGTCGGCGAATCGGGCGGCGCGTCGCCCCAGCCGTACCCCCAGGTCCGGGCCGGGTCGGCCTTGGCGAAGATCGGGCCGTAATGGTTCAGCCCGAACCAGTCCACCGGCCGGGCGATGCGCGCCATGTCGCCGGCCTGCACGTAAGGTTCGATGGCGGCGGCGGTCTGCGGCGGATAATGGCCGAGGATCTGCGGATCGCAGAAGACGAGGTTCCAATGCTCGTCCAGCAGCGAGGCGGCGGCACGGTTTTCCGGCGTGTCGGTTTCCGGGATCACGACCTGCCGGTTGTGGATCGCGCCGATGGAGGCGCCGGGCACCAGATCGCGCAGCACGTCCACCCCGGCGCCATGGGCGAGATTGACATGGTGGATGGCGCGCAGATGCTGCGCCCGGTCGACGATCCCCGGCGCCGCCCACGGAATGGCGTAGCCGAACAGGGTGAAGACCGAGAACTCGTTGAAGGTGATCCAGCGCTTCACCCGGTCGCCGTAGCGCCGGGCGCAGAGCGCGGCATAGTCGGCATACCAGCCGGCGCAGTCGCGGGCCGACCAGCCGCCCATGTCCTGCAGCGCCTGCGGCAGGTCCCAGTGATAGAGGCAGAGCCAGGGTTCGATCCCCGCCTCCAGCAGCCGGTCGACCAAACGGTCGTAGAAGTCCAGCCCGGCCTCGTTCACCGCCCCCTTGCCGCGCGGCAGCACCCGTGGCCAGGAGACCGAGAAGCGGTAGGCGTCGACGCCCAGCCCCTTCATCAGCGCCACATCCTCCGGCATCCGGTGGTAATGGTCGCAGGCCACGTCGCCAGTGTCGCCGTTCACCACCCCGCCCTGGGTGCGGCAGCGGACGTCCCAGATGCTGGCGCCGCGCCCGCCCTCGGCCGCCGCCCCTTCGATCTGGTAGGCGGAGGTGGAGACGCCCCAGACGAAACCGGGCGGATAGGAGAAGGTCGGGTCTGTCATCTCAGGCGGCAATCTCGTTGATGCTGCGGCAGCGGCTTTCGAACTCGTCGGAGATGAACTCAGGGCGCTTGTAATAGCCCTTGATCCAGCTCGCCAACAGGCAAAGCTCCTCCAGCTTCACCAGCTCGTCCAGCGTCCCTTCGGGGAAACGGATGCCGAAGCTCTCGGAGATGTATTCCAGAACCTGTTCGACCTGGTCAATCGACAGCTGGATGTCGGTCTCCAGCGTCGCATTCCGGGTCAGCAGAGCTTCGTCCACCCCGTATTCGTCGCGGATCAGCTTCACGATCCAACGGAACATGTGCATCCAGTTGGATACACCCTCGATCGACTTGCTCATCGCGACGCTCTGTTCGGGTTGCGCGAAAGGGGTAGGCGACAGCGACTGTACCCACGGATCGTTAAAGAATAACGCAGCCCGCATCGCCGTCTCCACCCGGCGCGGCAAAAAACCGCGCGGGATCTGCCACCTGCACGGGCAGTCTCCATCGGAGGATGCCCACGTCTTGTGCAGGCGCGTTTGATGCCCGCTACGCAGGATGCGGTGCGGCGACGCGGCACGGCCCATGCATCGCGGTGCCGTACCACAGGACAGCGAGGCCAGCGCCATGACACGCGCCACCGACAAGACAGCCGCCCATCCCGTCGACGAGGTGCTGCCGCCCTGGCGGCTGCTGGCGCTGGGGCTGCAGCATGTGCTGGTGATGTATGCCGGGGCCATCGCGGTGCCGCTGATCATCGGCGGGGCGCTGAAGCTGCCCAAGGACCAGGTCGCCATGCTGATCAACGCCGACCTCTTCGCCTGCGGCGTGGTCACGCTGATCCAGGCGGTTGGGTTCTGGCGATTCGGCATCCGGCTGCCGATCATGATGGGCGTCACCTTCGCCGCCGTCGGGCCGATGGTGGCGATGGCGGCAAACCCGTCGCTGGGATTGCTGGGGATCTATGGCGCGGTCATCGGGTCCGGCGTCTTCGCCATGGTGGCGGCTCCCCTGGTCGGCCGGCTGTTGCCGCTGTTTCCGCCGGTGGTGACCGGCAGCGTCATCGCCATCATCGGCATCTCGCTGATGCGGGTCGGGGTGGGGTGGGCCGGCGGCGGGGTGGGCAATCCGCGCTTCGGCGACCCGGCCTTCCTGGGTGTCGCCGCCTTCGTGCTGGTGACGATCCTGGCGCTGATAAAGCACGGCCGCGGATTCGTCCGCAACGTCGCGGTGCTGCTGGGGCTGGTGGCCGGGATGGTGCTGGCGATGGCGCTGGGCATGGTCAATTTCAACGGTCTGGCAGAGGCGCCGTGGGTGGCGCTGGTCCAGCCCTTCCAGTTCGGCCTGCCGGTCTTCGACCCCGTCGCCATCCTCACCATGTCGCTGGTGATGATCGTGGTGATGATCGAGTCGACCGGCATGTTCCTGGCCGTCGGCGATATGGTCGGCCGGCCGGTAACGCAGGAGGATCTGGTCCGCGGCCTGCGCACCGACGGGCTGGGCACGCTGATCGGCGGCGTCTTCAACACCTTTCCCTACACCTCCTTCTCGCAGAATGTCGGGCTGGTCGGGGTGACGGGCGTGCGCAGCCGCTGGGTCTGTGCGGCGGGCGGGCTGATCCTGCTTCTGCTGGGTCTGCTGCCGAAGCTGGCCCATGTGGTGGCGTCGGTCCCGGCCTTCGTGCTGGGCGGCGCCGGGCTGGTGATGTTCGGCATGGTGGCGGCGACCGGCGTGCGGATCCTGTCGCAGGTCGATTACGCCAACCGGCGCGAGAACCTGATCGTCGTGGCGGTCAGCGTCGGCGTCGGGCTGATCCCGCTGGTGTCGGACAAGTTCTTCTCGCAGATGCCGTCCTTCCTGTCGCCGCTGCTGCACAGCGGCATCCTGCTGGGCACGCTGACGGCGGTGGCGCTGAACTGGTACTTCAACGGCCTGGCGACCGGCGACCGCGCCCGCCACGACGTCGCCACCGCGGCTCAAGGGGCGGAGGCCTAAGAGGATTTCCGCTGCAGCAGGTCCTTGCTCGCCAGCAGCGAGCCGCCGGCGATCAGGGCGCAGGACACCCAGATGATCCCCGAATTGGCGGCGAGGCCGAACAGGACCAGCAGCAGGGTCGACAGCAGCGGCGCCAGATAGGACAGCGCCCCCAGCGCCCGGATGTCACCATGGCGCACGCCGTAATCCCAGACGAAGAAGGCCGCCCCCACCGGACCCAGCCCCAACAGCAGCATCGCTCCCCAGCCGGCGGCGGTCTCCGGCCACACCGTCTGTTCCAATGCCAGATGGCAGAGCAGCGACAGGATCGCGGTGGCGAGGCAGAAGGCGCTGACGGCGTCGGTCGGCGCCTCGCCGATCTGGCCCAGCCGGCGGCGCAGCACCGAATAGCCGGCCCAGGTGACGGCGCTGCCCAGGGCCGCGGCATAGCCCGGCAGATGCGCCGGATCGATGGAAAGCCCGCTCCCCAGGCCGCCGCTCCCGCCACGGGCGATCAGCAGCGCGGTGCCCGCCAGCCCGGCGACGGCGCCGCCGACATGCCACGCCCGCAGCCGCTCCCCCGGCAGCAATGCTGAGAACAGCACGATCAGCAGCGGCCACAGGTAGTTGATCAGGTTGGCTTCCACCGGCGGGGCCGCCTGCAGCGCCATGAAATAGAGGAAGTGAAAGCCGAACAGCCCGCCCACCCCCAGCGCCCAGGCGGCCGGCGGCTGGCGGAAATAGCGCAGCGGGTTGTCGCCGCGCAGCACCGTCCAGGCGCTGCCGACCAGAAAGGCCAGCAGGAAGGAGCTCGCCACCAGCTGGAACGGCGGCACCATCGAGGCCAGCGTCGCCAGCGGGGCCAGCGTCGCCCACATCAGGATGGCGGTGAAGCCGACCAGCGTGGCGCGGTTGACGGCCCGGCGGTCGGGCAGGGCGGGGCTGGTGGTGGCGGCTGACGGAGCGGGCATGGTCACTGTCGATCGGTTGGCGTGGATCGGGCGACCATAACCGGTGGACGGAAGGTTGTCTTGACCGGGGCTCCGGCCGGAATTGACCGGCTCTCCGGGGGAGGGAACCGGCAGAAGGACTCGTACGTGTGCCTGTACGCATGGGGGCTGACGGCGTAGCATGGCCGCTTCAACCCGCTCCCCAGGAGTCCGACGGCGTGGCGTCCCCGCATCGGCCGAGCGTCAGCACCCGCAGTTACGACGGGTTCGAGCGGCGGCACGCGCATGATCATCACCAGATCGTCCTGCCCATCGCCGGGACCCTCGACATGGAGGTCGCCGGCATTTGCGGGCGGGTGGGCGACGGGCGCGGCGTGCTGGTGGCAGACGGGATGCCGCACAGCTTCCGCAGCGCCGGGACCAACCGTTTCGTCGTGCTGGACGTGCCGGTGGGAGGGCTGGTGCCGGAGACCGCAGTACGTGTCTGCGACGCCTTCTTCCCCATCGACACGGCGCTTGATGGGTTGGTGCGTTATCTGGCGGCGGAGGCGGCCGACCGGCCGCTCGACCCGGTGCTGGCGCACCATGCGGCCGGGCTGCTGCTGCGCGCCCTGGAATCGCGTCGGCCCACGCCCGCCCTGCCGGACGACCCGGTCGAGCGCGCCCTGGCCCTGATGGCGGAGCGGTGCGAGGAGCCGCTGACGGTGGCGGAACTGGCCGCCGCGGTCGGGCTGGCACCCAGCCGTTTCCACGAGCGCTTTCGGGCGCAGACCGGCACCACCCCAGCCCGCCGGCTGGCCGAGCTGCGGCTGGACCGGGCGGAGGCGCTGCTGCGTACCGGCGATCTGCCGCTGGCGGAGGTGGCGTTGGCTGTCGGCTTTTCCGACCAGAGCGCACTGACCCGCAGCCTGCGCCGCCGGCGCGGCACCACGCCGGGAGCGCTGCGGAGCGGTGTCTAGACCGCCGCGCGCGCCGCCTCGACGATCACCGCCGCCACCGCGTCCGGGCGGGACAGGTGGGGGGCGTGGCCGCTCTCGACCTCCACCTTGCGGGCGCCGATGCGCGCGGCGGTGGCGCGCAGGAAGTCCGGCGGCAGCATGCGGTCCTGCGTGGCGACGATGTACCAGGCGGGCTTGGCCTTCCAGGCGGCGGCCGTGACCCTGGTGGCGAAGCAGGCGGCAGCCACCGGCCCCTGGGTGGCGGCCAGCAGGGCGGCCTCCTCCGGTGCCAGATCCTGGGCGAAGTTGCGGGCCATGCCCTCCGGCGTCAGGGTCAGGAAACGGCCCTTGTCGACCGAGACGCCGGACAGGCCGGCTGATGGCGGGAAGGGCTTCAGCGTGTCGTTCGGCGACTGTCCGGAGTCGGGGGCGAAGGCGGCGACATAGACCAGCCCCTTCACCCGCTCCTGATCGCCGATCTGAGTGATGACGGCCCCGCCCCAGGAATGGCCGACCAGCAGCACCGGCCCCTTCGTCCGGTCGATGGCGCGCTGGACATGGGCGGCATCGTCGTCGAGCGAGACCAGCGGGTTCTGCGCCGCGACCGCCGCCAGCCCCTCCGCCTGCAGGCGGGGGATCACCCGGCCCCAGGAGGAGCCGTCGGCGAAGGCGCCGTGGACGAGGATGACGGTTGGGGTGGAGGTCATGGGCTGATGTTCCCGCTGGCGGTCGGACCCACCAGGGAGAGCATGCGGCCGGCGGCGCCGTCCAGCCGGGGCGGGGGAGTTTTCCTCTGGGCGGAATTCCTCTGGGCGGAAACGGAACCTGCTATTCCGCCGGCTGCTTGGACGTCCGCCGGCCGAAGGTGGCGACCCGGTAGACGTACCAGAGGGCGATGCCCACCGCGACGATGTTGGACACCGGGTTCAGCCAGCCGGAAACCTGCTGATACCGGTCCTCCAGTAGATAGCCAGCGGTGGCGAGGAAGGTCGTCCAGATCGCGGTGCCCAGGGTGGTGTAGAGCAGGAAGGGCGCCAGCGCCATTTCCGACACGCCGGCGGGGATGGAGATCAGCGTGCGCACCGCCGGGATCATCCGGCCGATCAGCACCGCCCGCCCGCCATGCTCGCGGAAATGGGAAGCGGCCTCGTCCACTTCGTCGGGGCTGATGGTCAGCCAGCGGCCATGGCGTTCGGCCCAATGCTTCAGCCGGCGGCAGCCGACCCAGCGGCCGATCACATACCAGAACAGCGCGCCCACCAGGGCGCCGGCCGTGCCGGCGACCACCACCAGTGGCAGACTCATGTCCCCGCGAGCGGCGGTGAAGCCGGCCAACGGCAGGATCAGCTCTGATGGAATGGGCGGAAACAGGTTCTCCGCGAACATCAGCAGAGCCACGCCGAGATAGCCGGTCTGCTCCACCATCCTGACGATCCAGTCGAACACACCCATCCTCCTGCGTCTGCCCAACCGGAGAACACCGGACGGGCCGATTGGTTGCGCCGGGGGGACTCGCAGTCGCTGTCCGCCCGGCATATGTTCCCCTAGATGATGGTTTCCGGCGCGGATTGAAGAGAGACGGAATGGCGACGATCAAGCTCGACCGGCATGAGAAGGGGATCCTGGCGGCCCTGCAGGAGAATGCCCGCCTGACCATGCAGGAGTTGGGCGACACCGTCGGCCTGTCGGCCTCCCCCTGCTGGCGCCGGGTGCGGTCGATGGAGGACATCGGCGTCATCCGCCGCTACACGGTCCAGCTCGACCCGCGCAAGCTGGGGCTCGGCGAGTGCGTCTTCGCCCATGTCACGCTGGAACGCCATAAGGAGAACGCGGTCGAACAGTTCGAGAGCGCCATCGCCGGCATGCCGCAGGTGCTGGAATGCTTCGCCGTCACCGGCGACGCCGACTATCTGCTGCGCATCGTCGTGCCGACCACCGAGGATTACGGCCGCTTCCTCAGCGAGCGCATCTTTTCCATCCCCGCGGTGTCGCACGTCAAATCGAGCGTCACCCTGAAGGAGGTCAAGTTCGAGACCCGACTGCCGCTGGACCATCTGGAGTGAGCGAAGCGTCTGCTCCAGTCTGCGCCAACGCCCCCGCCAAAGCCGGCGTCAGATCGCCGCCGCCGGCCACCGCCACCCGTTCCAGCCCCAGCCATCCGGCCAGCCGGCGCAGTTCCGCCGCCAGGTGCGGGGCGACGGTCTCGGGACGGGCGTGGGGTTCGGTGTGGGCGGCCTGGACCAGCAGGGTGCAGGCCTTGCGGTCGGATTTCAGGTCGACACGGGCGGCGATGCGCTCGTCCATCAGGAAGGGCAGCACGTAATAGCCATGCTCCCGCTTGTGGGCGGGGGTGTAGATCTCCAGCCGGATGCGGGCGCCGAACAGGCGTTCGGTGCGCTGCCGCTCCCAGATCAGCGAATCGAAGGGGGAGAGAAGGGCGCGGGCCGGCGCCTTGCGAGGGATGCGCAGGTCGGCGGTGACGTAGGCGGTGCGCTCCCATCCCTCCACCGTCACCGGCAGAAGCTCGCCGGCCTCCACCAGCTCGGCGATTCGCAGGCGGGCGTCGGCAACCTCCAGCCGGTGATAGTCGCGCAGGTCGCTCATCGTCGCCACGCCATGGGCGCGGGCGGCGATGCGCAGCAGGGCACGCTGGGCCTCGGCCTCCTCCGGTGTCGGGGTGTCGAGGATGGCGGCGGGCAGCACCCGCTCCGGCAGGTCGTAGAGCCGCTCGAAGCCGCGCCGTCCGGCGGTGGTGACGAGACCGGCCCAGAACAGGTACTCCAGCGCCCGCTTGCCGTCGCTCCAGCCCCACCAGCCGCCGGCTCCGCGCCCGGCCTCGCTGAGTTCCGAGGCGCCCATCGGCCCGCGCGACGCGACCTCCGCCAGGACGGAGTCGATGTAGGCGCGGCGCTCGACGGCGAAGCGGGCAAGTTCGCCATAGATGCCCTCGCCGCGTTCTGCCCGCGCCATGCGCCAGCGGAACAGCGGCTGCTGCTCCACCGGGATCAGCGAGGCCTCGTGGCCCCAATATTCGAACAGCGCCCGCCGCTTGCCGCCATAGGCCAGCCGGTCGAGCAGCGCCGCCTCGTACGGTCCCAGGCGCGAGAAGAGCGGCAGGTAATGGGAGCGCACCAGCACATTGACGGAATCGATCTGCACCAGCCCCAGCCGGCCGATCATGCGCCGGGCATGGCGGGCCTCCACCGCAGCGGCGGTTGAAGCGTCTTCGAGGACAGTGTTGGCGAAGCCTTGCGCCGCGATGGCGATGCGGCGGGCCTCACGCAGGGACAGGCTGTCGGGACGGGGCATGGGCAAAGCGACCGTTTAAAGCCCCTCTCCCCTTGCGGGAGAGGGGTTGGGGTGAGGGGTATAGATACTCGGTGAGGGGTAAACATACGTACGACACTGGTACAGAACAGGTTTCCGGCCGGTATGCACCGGCGCCACCCTCACCCCAACCCCTCTCCCATCGAGGGAGAGGGGCTTCAAACGGTCGATCCGTGGGCAGGGAACCGTGAGAGGGTGGGGGAGGAGCTTGCGAATGCGTTTGATTTTCGTCAAGGCAGGGACGGGGTTCCGGGCTCACGCTGGCGGTCAATCCTGCACCGCAGCATCCGTTTTGGGGAGTCCCCGTTCATGTCCTCACCCAGTCTTGCCGGCCGCGACGACGGCCCCACGATTCCGATCCTGTTCCAATATGGTTTCCGTTTCTTCTTCCTGTTCAGCGGCGTGGCCGCCGTCGGCCTGCTTGGCGCCTGGCTGGCCGTGCTGGTGACCGGGGAATGGCCGCAGCATGCCGCCGGCGCCAGCGCCTGGCACGCACATGAGATGCTGTTCGGCATGGTGGTGGCCGCCGTCGCCGGCTTCCTGCTGACCGCCGTGCCGAGCTGGACCGGCACCAAGGCGGTGGCGGGCGCTCCGCTGATGGCGCTCGCAGCAGTGTGGATGGCCGGCCGCGTCGCCGTCTTCCCCTGGGCCGGCGTGCCGGAACCGGTGGCAGCGGTGATCGACATCGCCTTCCTGCCGGCGCTGGGCGTGGCGCTCGCACGGCCGCTGGTGGCCGCCGGCAAGTGGCGCAACAGCGCCTTCCTGATCCTGCTGGGGCTGCTGACCACCGCCAACCTGCTGATCCATCTGGAATGGCTGGGCCTGCTGGACGGCGGGGTGGAGGCCGGATTCGCGCTCGGCCTCGGCATCGTTCTGATGATGGTGACGGTGATCGGCGGGCGCATCCTGCCGGCCTTCACCCGCAACGGGTTGGGCCGGGCCGGTCTTGGCGTGCGGTCCTGGCCGCTGGTGGAGCGGGCGACCCTCGTCCTGACGCTGGCGCTGATCCCGGCGACGATGGCCGCGCCTGAGTCGGCGGTCACCGGGCTGATCGCGCTTGCCGCCGCCGTGGCCCATACCGCGCGGCTGGCCGGCTGGCAGGGCTGGAAGGCCTGGCGCTCGCCGATCCTGTGGATCCTGCATGTCGGGTATCTGTGGGTGCCGGTGGCACTGCTGCTGCGCGGGCTGCACGCGTTTGCCGACGTGCCGGCCGCGGCGGGAAACCATGCGCTGACGGTAGGCGCCTTCGCCACGCTGATCCTGGCGGTGATGAGCCGCGCCTCGCTGGGCCACACCGGGCGGCCGCTGGTGGTGACGCGGGTGACGGTCGCCGCCTATGTGCTGCTGACGGTCGCGGCGGTCGCCCGCACCGTCTCGCCGCTGCTGCCGGTGGACTGGGTGTGGGCGGCGCTGCAATGGTCGGGCTATGGCTGGGTCGCAGCCTTCACCCTGTATCTGGTCGCCTACGCCCCGGTCCTGCTGGCGCCGCGCGTCGACGGTCGCCCCGGTTGAGGCTGCCCGGGTCGAGGCTGATGAACGGTCACGCGGCGCCGCGGAAGTAGCGGTCGATGGCGTCGGTCATCTCGACCTCGCGGAAGGGCTTGGTCAGGACGGGGCGGTCCTGATGGCCCTTCGGCAGGCCGGCGGCGCCATGGCCGGTGGTGAAGACGAAGGGGATGCCCTGCGCGCTCAGCGCGTCGGCGACGCTGTCGACGCGCTCCCCGCGTAGCGAGACGTCGAGCAGTGCCGCGTCGATCCCCCCCTTGGCGATCAGGTCCAGCGCCTCGGCCACGGTGCCGGCCGGGCCGATGACGCCGACATTCTGGACTTCCAGCGAATCCTCGATGGCCATGGCCACCAGCGGCTCGTCTTCGACGAGCAGGATGCGCAAGGGCTTGGACTGGTCGGCTTCCATGGACATGCGGCTCGCTGCTGGTCTGGGCGATGGTCAGGCCGCAGATGGGGACCGAAATCCCATGCGGCAACAGGCGTGAGCTTTTCCGTTCGGCCGTCCGCTTGTCCATCCTGACCTTGGTCATCGCCCATTGGGCCATCCGCAAGCTGCATCCGGACTATCACCCCAGATCATCAAGCGCTTGTTGGAGAGACGGATAGAGGGCTTCCACCACAGATCCGTCCGGCCGAACCGGCGACGGCAGGACGTCCGCCCCTTCCAGCGCGCGGGACAGCGGCAGGCCGCCGACCTCGACGAAGCCGCCGCGCTCACCGTACTGGCCGACGATCCAGTCCCTGACCGCCGGGTCGCCGTCGAGCGCGTTGTTGTGCGAGATCAGCGCATGGTTGCCGTCGTCGGAACGCCGATACCAGGCATGGCAGCCATCGCCCAGATCCATGGGCCGGAAGCCGGCCGCCGTCAGGGGTTCCCGCACCGTCGCGCGCACCTTGTCGGTCCGCAAGCCGGTCGGCCGGTCGAGATCGTCCGCAAGCTCGCTCATGTCGCCTCTCTGGTCGTGGTCCTGGATGGACAACGCCGCAGGAAGGCTTTTGTGCCGTGCATACCTGTCCGAACGTGGGGTGCGGGACTGCCTGTTGGTGCAAGTCCGGCCGCCTGCCTACCCGTTCAGACGCCCATTCAGGCGCCCATTCAGGCGCTCATTCAGGCATTCTGGGGCCGGCGGGGGCGCAGTGCGGCCAGGGAGCGGTCCAGCAGGTCGTAGAGCCGGTTCTGCTGCGCCAGGACCGCGGCGGACGGGGCGTGTTCCAGCTCCTTCGCCAGCCGGCCGAGCGCCGCCGCGCCGAGGTTCAGCGAGGTGCCCTTCAGCGTGTGGGCCGTGCGGTTGTGCGGCTCTCCGGCACGGGCCTGGGCGATCATGCTGTCGATGGTCTTGCGGCCGTTGTCGGCGAAACCGTCCAGCGAGGCGCTCCAGTCCTCGGCGGTCAGCACCTCCAGCAGGAGGGAGACCTGTTCCTCGTCTAGAAGGCCCGGGTCCGGAGCATTGTCCGGGACATCTTGCGTATCGGTCATGGCAGCCTTCGGGGCAGCGGTGTGATGGGCGGGTTGATGAGCGGAGCCGGCAAGCGGCGAAGCAGGGGGTGCCGCCTTGCCCAGCACCGACGCCATCTCGGCGAAGAGGGCGGCGGGGCGCAAGGGCTTGGTGACGAAACCGTTCATTCCCGCCGACAGGCATTCCGGCCGCGAGCTGCCGGAGGCGTGGGCGGTCAGCGCCAGGATGGGAACCTGTCCCTTGGGGTCGGCAAGCTCGCGCACCCGGCGGGTGGCGGTCAGCCCGTCCATGCCCGGCATCTGGATGTCCATCAGCACGAGGTCGAAGGGCTGCTCGCGCACCATGCGCACCGCCTCCCCGCCGCCGGCGGCCAGCGCCACGGTGTGGCCGGCACGTTCCAGGATGCCGCGGACGATGTCGCGGTTGACCTCGATGTCGTCGACCGCCAGCACGCGCAGCGGCGGCAATGCCGCGACGCGGGCGGCTTCGCCGACGCTCGTGGACTGCGAGGGATCGACCCGGCGCAGGGCCGACGGGTCTCCGGGACGGGCGACGACGGTGAAACGGAAGACGCTGCCCCGGCCGGGAGCGGTGTCGACCTTAATGCTGCCGCCCATCAGCAGGCAGAGGTCGCGGCAGATCGCCAGCCCCAGCCCGGTCCCGCCATAGCGCCGGGTGATGGAACTGTCGGCCTGGGTGAAACGGTCGAACAGCGTGGGCACCGATTCGGGGGCGATGCCGATGCCGGTGTCCTCCACCTCGAACTCCAGCGCGAAGGAGTCCGGATGGCGGCAGTCGATCAGGTCGTCGGGATCGCGGTCCAGCCGGCGCACGCGGACGGCGATGTGGCCCTCCTCGGTGAACTTCACGGCGTTGCCGACCAGATTGAACAGGATCTGGCGCAGGCGGGCCGGGTCGGTGACGATCACCTCCGGCACCGAGGGCATCAGCCGGGCCGACAGCTCCAGCCCCTTGTCGGCGGCGTTGGGGCGCAGCACCTCCAGCACGCTGTCGATCAGCTGGGGCAGGGCGCAGTCGGCCTCCTCCAGGTCGATGCGGCGGGCCTCAAGCTTCGACAGGTCGAGGATGTCGTCCAGCAGCCGCAGCAGCGTCTCGGCGGACCGGCGGGCGACACCGGCCAACCGCTTCTCCTCCGCCGGCAGATGCCCGTCGGCCAGCAGGGTCAGGTTGCCGAGCACGCCGTTCATCGGGGTGCGCAGCTCGTGGCTGACGGTCGCCAGGAATTCGGTCTTCGACCGGCTGGCGGCCTCCGCCTTCTCCTTGGCCTGGAGCAGCTGTTCGGCGGCGCGGCGCGGCTCGGTCACGTCGATGCACAGCCACAGCTTGCCGATGGCGGTCCCGGCGGCGTTGCGCACCGGCACATTGTGCCAGCTGACGATGTGCCCGTCGGTCAACGTCATCTCGCGCCGCTCGTCGGCATCCACCGCCGACAGCAGGGCGTGGTCGGTGTCCAGCGGGGCGTTGCCGGCAGTGGCCAGCGTCTCGTCCAGCCGGTGGCCGACCGGCGCGCCGGCGACCGCGAACAGGGCGGAGAAGGCCGGGTTGGCATAGGCGATGCGGCCGTCGCCGCCGACGAACAGCACGCCGAAATCCATCGCCGACAGCAGCGCGGACAGGCGGGCGCGTTCCTGCTCCACGTCGCGGGCGAGCGCCTCCTGCTCGTCCAGGGCCACGGTCAGCTGGTCGACGCGCTCCTTGATGGCGTGGGACATGGTGTTGAAGGCGGCGCCCAGCCGGCCGATGTCGTCGTCGCCCTCCGCCAGCTCCGGCGGGCTGTAGTCGCCGGCGGCCACCCGTTCGCTGGCCCGCGCCAGCGCCGCCAGATGCCGGGTCAGCCACAGGCCCAGCAGGGCCAGCAGGCCGGCCGACAGCAGGATCTCCGACAGGGCGATGGCGATGCCCTGGGTCAGCAGGTCGCGCCGCGCCTGGACGATGTGCAGCAGGTCCAGCCCAAACTGCACCGCCCCCAGCCTTTGCCCGGCCAGCGACACCGGCACCGCCACGTCGTAGCGGGCGACGCCGTCCTTGCCGTCCAGCGACAGGGACGGATCGGGATCGGGCAGCTGGCGGTCCGGCGGCCAGCCGCTGATCGCCACCAGCTTTCCCTTGCTGTCGCTGACGGCGAGATAGAGCACGCCGCCGGTGGATCGGCTTTCATCGAGGACCGCCTGCAGGGTCGCATAGTCGCGCTGGGCCAGCGGCGCCACCAGCGCGGCGTTCAACACCGGGGCCACCTGATCGGCGTGCAGCCGGGCCTGTTCGGCGAGACTGCCGTAGAGCAGGCGCACGCTGTTGGCGACCAGCAGGGTCAGCATGATCGCCTCGACCGCCATCGCGGCGGCCAGCATGCGCCCGCGCAGGGTCTTCCAGGGCGCCAGACGGGTCAGGATCATTTGCCGGCCTTCAGCATGTTCCGCACCTCGTCCGCCAGCGGATCCATCGCCTCAAGCTCCGCGTCGGTGACCGGACGGTAGCCGCCCAGCTGGTTGCTGTCGAAATAGGTCTTTCCCTCATTCGTCGCGCCGAAGGCGAACAGGGCCTTGCGCAGCGGCTCCAGCAGCGCCGCCTGCTTGCCGTTCAGCATGTAGGCGCGGCCGGCCATCGGGGGGCTTTCCGCGATGGTGGCGAGCTGGGCCTGCACCTCCGGCGCCAGCTTGGCGCGGTTGGCGAGCGACATGAAGCCGGCCGATGCATCGCCGGCCAGGATCAGCTGGGCCACGCTGTCGGCGGCGCTGACATAGCGGAGTTGGATGTTGGGCAGCGTCCGGTCGGCCAGCCAGCGCTGACCCCACAGCGTCACCAGCGAGGACGGGCTGAGCCCCAGCACGGTGGTGCCGGCCAGCGAATCCGCGGTCTGATGGGGTCCCTTGGCCGCCGTCACCACCACGGCACGGAAGTCCGCCTTGTAGGTCAGCAGCGGCAGATAGCCGGCGTCCTTGCGCAGAAGCTGCGCCTGATGGCCGGTGGTGACGGCGACGTCGTATTCCTGGTCGACTGCGCGGCGGGCGAAGGCGGTGAAATCGGGCGCCGTCACGATCTCCACCGACCGGCCGAGTGCCTCCTCCACCGCCCGGCGCACCGGCTGGTACTGTTCGACGATGACGCGGGCGCTGGTGTGCGGGGCGATGCCGATGCGCAACGCCGGCTCCTCCGCCCGGACCGGCATGGCCGCCGTCAGGCCGCAGAGGAGGGCGGTACAAAGCCCGAGGATGCCGGCGGACAGGCGCTTGGTCATGGGGATTCGATCCTTGCGAAGTGCAGGCGCGCGAACGGACGACTGTGATGACGACGGCGGCCAGACACCGGGCCTAGGCCAAAAGATATAACACTGGATAAATGCAACAGATAGGGACAAGAGCGCGCAGGGCAGTGACATGGGTGCTTGTCACGGGCAGAAACTGGATTTGCGCCATGCTTTTGAAATTTCTGCCAATTCCACTTGCGCTATTGTTTCGGCCCTGCGCAATTCCGAGACCGGCCGGTGCTGCTGGAACAGGTCCGCGGCCAAGAAAGATCACGCTTTGGTTGCGGAGCGGTCCGCTATGTGTCGGCGGACTTCACCGCCCGCCAGGAAAGCCGCCGTGCCGGAACGCGCCGCCAATCCACAATCCGCCATCCACCGCGCCATTCGCCTGCTGCGTGAACACAGCCGCGGCTGCAACAGCATCGAGACTCGGCGCCTCCTGATCCATACCGAACGCTGGCTGGTCTGGATGCTCCGCCGCGAAGAGGGGGAGGAGCTTCCGGTGCCGGCGGAACTGGCGGGGTGAGGATCGGGAGGGCAATGTTGGGAAATAAGGTGTTCATCACCATATGGTGATTGAAGCCATAGAAGGTGTGTGACATGCTGCCGGGATGACCAAGGCCACGCTTCTGCGCGATCGAAAGATGGTGCTGCCCGATGGTGCCATCGTGCAGTTCCGGGTGTGGCTCGTGACTGCCCCGGTGCCGCCGAGCGAGCATTGTTTCAAGTACAGCTTGTATTATGGCCTCAATGGCGAGCGTCTTGTGGCTTACGACAATGAACGAGGCAAGGGAGACCACAAGCACATCGGCAAGGAAGAAATGCCTTATTGCTTCACCGACATTGATACCCTGCTGAGCGACTTCCTGGCAGATATCGAGACCTTGAGAGGGGAACCGCTATGACGGATCTGAAGATCACGGTCGGCCAAAGCCTGAGGGATATGGCGGCGGAGGTTGCGGATGCCGTCCATCGGGTGGAGCGCGGCGAACCGGTCGAGCCGGAAAGCTCGATCAACTTCGCGGATTGGGAAACGCTGGCCCGGACATTGACCGGAAAGCGGTTGGAGTTGCTGCGCCACTTGCACCGCCATCCAACGACGAGCGTGCGGGCCTTGGCGACGGCGCTGAAGCGCGATTACAGCAATGTTCACGCCGACGTGCAGGCTTTGGCCGACGCGGGCTTGATCGAGCGCAACGAGGCCGGTCACCTGCGGGCCGAATATGACGGCATTCAGACCCGGATTGCCCTGTAGCCGCGGCCTTGAGCAATGGCGGACCTGAACGTCCTTCCGATTGCTCTTCGATCTTTCGCCATTTTTTGAAGCTGTTGGGATACGAGCGCGGTTTTCCGCACCCGCACAATCGCCGTAGACTCCAAGCCGGAGAGTCCAGTCCCGGACCCAGAACGGCCCGGACCCTGAGCGGCCTGGACCTTAAGCGGAAGGAGCGTGCGCGTGATGGAGCCCATCCTGTGGGAGTGGATCAACGCCCTGGCGCGGTGGCTGCACGTCATCACCGCCATCGCCTGGATCGGATCGTCCTTCTACTTCATCCATCTCGACGCCTCGCTGCGCCGCCGAGCGGGGGCGCCGTCCGGGACGGCGGGCGATGCGTGGCAGATCCATGGCGGCGGCTTCTACCACATGACCAAATACATGGTCGCCCCGCCGCAGCTGCCGGAGGAGCTGACCTGGTTCAAGTGGGAATCCTACGCGACGTGGCTCAGCGGTTTCTTCCTGATGTGCGTGCTGTATTACCGCGGCGCCGACCTGTTCCTGATCGACCAGGACGTGATGGCGCTCGGCCACTGGCAGGCGGTGGCGATCAGCGTCGCGGTGCTGGTGGCGGGCTGGGTCGCCTATGACCTGATGTGCAAGTCGCCGCTGGGCCGCAACGATGGGGCGCTCGCGGTCGCCGGCTTCGTGTTGCTGGTGGCGACCGCCTGGGGCATGACGAAGATCTTCAGCGGGCGCGGCGCCATGCTGCAGGTCGGTGCGCTGATGGCGACCATGATGGCCTGCAACGTCTTCATGCTGATCATTCCCAACCAGCGCAAGACGGTGGCCGCCATGCTGCGCGGCGAGACGCCGGACCCGTCGCTGGGAAAGAAGGCCAAGCAGCGGTCGCTGCACAACAACTATCTCACGCTGCCGGTCGTCTTCCTGATGCTGTCCAACCATTATCCGCTGGTCAGCTCCACCCGCTACAACTGGGTGATGGTGGCACTGGTGCTGGTGGTCGGCACGGCGATCCGCCATTTCTTCAACAGCCGCCATGCCGGCAAGCCGACGCCCTGGTGGACCTGGGGCGTTGCCGCCGCCGGTATGCTGGGCTGCGTCTGGCTCAGCACCATGGGGCCTGCCAGCGGCGACACGGCCGCGGCCGCGCCGGTGAAGGTCGGCTATGCCCAGGTCGAGGAGATCGTTGCCACCCGCTGCAGCATGTGTCACGCCGCCCAGCCGGTGTGGGACGGCATCGCCACCCCGCCGCGCGGCGTGGTGCTGGAAGGCGACGGCATCCGCCGCCATGCCGAGCAGATCCGCCTGCAGGCCGGTTTCAGCAGCGCCATGCCCCCCGCCAACATCACAGGAATCACGCCCCAGGAGCGTGCGGTGTTGGCGGCGTGGTCGGGGGACATGAAATAACCCTCTCCCGTCCCGGGAGAGGGGAGGGGCCCGCCGCGAAGCGGTGGGAAGGGTGAGGGGTGATCCAAGGCGCCATGCGGTTCATTGCTCTTGGATTCCCCCTCACCCTCCCCACTTCGTGGGTCCCCTCCCTCTCCCGGGGCGGGAGAGGGCGTTATCCTCGCTCCAATCCTCTTACTCATCGCCAACCGGAACCCCATGCCCAACCAGTCCATCGTCTCCCCTGCGTCCGCTGCCATCCGCGGACGCCTGCTCAGCTTCCACCGCGCGCCGGCCGGGCCGGGCGACCTCGATGCCGTGCGCTATCACGAGGATGGGCTGCTGCTGGTCGGGGCCGATGGGCGGATTGCGGAGGTCGGGGACTGGGCCGATCTGCGCGGCCGGGTGCCGGAGGGGGTGGCGGTCGACGACCATGGCGGCAAGCTGGTGCTGCCGGGCTTCATCGACACCCACATCCATTTCCCGCAGACCCAGGTCATCGCCTCCTACGGCGCGCAGCTGCTGGACTGGCTGGAGAAATACACCTTCATCGAGGAGCAGCGCTTCGCCGATCCGGCCCACGCCGCCGCCAACGCCGCCTTCTTCATGGACGAGCTTCTGCGCAACGGCACGACCACGGCGGTGGTCTACGGCTCGGTCCATCCGCAGTCGGTCGACGCCCTGTTCGCGGAGGCTGAATCGCGCGGCGCCGGGCTGATCGCCGGCAAGGTGATGATGGACCGCCATGCCCCGCCCGCCCTGACCGATACGGCGGAGAGCGGCTACCGCGACGGCAAGGCCCTGATCAGCCGCTGGCACGGGACGGGGCGGCAGCGCTATGCCGTCACCCCGCGCTTCGCCATCACCTCGACCGAGGCGCAGCTGGAGGCGGCGGGCGCGCTGCTGCGCGAGCATCCCGGCGTCCACATGCAGACCCACCTTTCGGAGAACACCGACGAGATCGCCGAGGTGCGCCGCCTGTTCCCCGGCGCCCGCGACTACACCGACGTCTACGACCGCTTCGGCCTGCTGGGTCCGACCTCGCTGTTCGGCCACTGCATCCATCTGTCGGAGGCGGAGATGAGCCGGCTGTCGGAAAGCGGGTCGGTCGCCGTCTTCTGCCCGACCAGCAACCTGTTCATCGGCAGCGGCCTGTTCGACCTCGACGCCCTGTCGAAGCCGGAGCGGCCGGTGCGCACAGCCATCGCCACCGATGTCGGCGGCGGCACCAGCTATTCGATGCTGCGCACGGCGGCGGAGGCCTACAAGGTGCTGCAGCTGCGGCGCCGGAACCTGCCGGCGCTCGCAGCACTGCACTGGATGACCCGCGGCAATGCCGAGGCGCTGGGCATGGCCGACGAGATCGGCAGCCTGGAACCCGGCCGCTGGGCCGACCTCGTCGTTCTCGACCCGGCCGCCACGCCGGCTATGCGACATCGCATGAAGGCGGTCGACGGCGACCTGGAGGAGGAGCTGTTCATCCAGGTGACGCTGGGCGACGACCGCTCGGTGGCCGCCACCTACCTGCGCGGCCGCAATTCGCACCTGCGGCAATCGGGCGCTTGACCGAAGCCCCTAGTCCCTGTAGGACTTCCGCCGTCATTGGGGAGTAGCCACCCGCCGGCATTCGGACCGGACGGGGTTCGCGTCAACAGACTTGGATGGTTCCGGCCTCCGGCCGTTACCGCCATGGCGCGCGCGGCGGCCAGCGGGCCGACCCGGCGAGACCAGTGGATCGGGCATCTCCGCGGCCAGCCGGAGTCCGTTCGATTCCACTGCGTTTGTCTGGCCCGGGAATAGCCATGATCGCCACGTCCCTCGTGCTCGCCTTCAGCCTGTCCATGGATTCCTTTGCCGCTGCACTCGGCCGCGGCGCCTGCTCGCGCCGTGCCGGCCTGCCCGAGGCGGTGCGCGTGGGCGCGGCCTTCGGCATTTGCCAGTTCGCGATGCCGCTGGTCGGCTGGGGCGTCGGCATCGCCTTCGCCAGCCTCGTCGAATCGGTCGATCACTGGATCGCCTTCGGCTTGCTGCTGGCCGTCGGCGGCGCGATGCTGCGCAACGCCATCATGGACGGCGAGGATGAGGGCGAAGAGGATTGCGGTCCGGTGCGCAGCATGCGCGCCGAATGGCTGGCCCTGCTGACCACCGCCGTCGCCACCAGCATCGACGCCGCCGCCGTGGGCGCGGGCCTGGCTCTGGTCGATGTGGACATGGTGACGACATCGGCGCTGATCGGCGCCGTGACCTTCGCGGTGGCGTTCGGCGGCGTGCTGATCGGACGCGCGGCCGGCGCGCATCTGGGCCGCTGGGCGGAGATGGCCGGCGGCGTGGTGCTGATCGGGCTCGGGGCGAAGATTCTGCTGGAGCACACGATGGGGTGAAGGGGCGCGTCAGTCCTCTGCCCCTCCTGCCCCCTCCCTAACCCTCCCCCTCTTCGAGGGAGAGGGAACTGCCGCCGCTTTGGCACATTCGTAACGCCGACAAGCGTCCCACCCCCTCTCCCGCGAAGCGGGGGAGGGATGGGGCGGGGGCATTCGAAGCCGACAATTCTCGTTACCGCCACCTCACCCTGCCAGCGTCATTCCCATTTCCCAGAAATCCGCTTCCAGCCGGCAGGCCTGCCGGAAGACCGTAGCCAAGCGGGGGAAGCGTGCCTCCGTCATCCCGTCGGCTGCCAGCCTGTCCAAATTCTCGCGCGCCGCCCGCGCCACCTCCTGGTAGGCCTCGCCCGCATATTCGGCGATCCAGGCGCGGTAGGGGTTGGCGTCGTCCAAGGCACCCGGCAGCGCGGCCAGCTGCCGGCCGATCTCGGCATAGCCGATGACGCAGGGGCTGAGCGCGACATGCAGGTCCAGCAGGTCGCCGCGCAGGCCGGTTTCCAGCACATAGCGGGTGTAGGCCATCGTCGCCTTGGCCTCCGCCGCCTGTTCCAGCTCGGTCGCCGACAGGCCCCAGCCGGCGCACAGGCCGACATGCAGGTCCATCTCCACGTCCAGGATCGCCTTCAGCCCGTTCAGCGACGCCCGCATCTCGCGCAGGTCGCGGCCCTTGTAGATGGCGAGCGCGTAGGCGCGGGCGAAATGGATCAGGAACAGGTAATCCTGCACCAGATAATGGCGGAAACACTCCTGCGGCAGCGTCCCGTCGCCCATCCCGCGCACGAAGGCGTGGTCGACATAGGCCGACCAGTCCGGCCGTGCCTCGGCGACGAGCCGGTCGAACAGGTCGGGGCGGGAGGCAGAGGCAGTCATGATGGCGGTCTCCGGGATCGCTGACGGTATCGGGCGCATAGTCTACCGATCATTCGCCCGTTTGCAGCAACGCGCCGCGCACCCGTGCCTGCCGGAAGGCGTACAGGAACACCGCCACGCCGGCCGCCATGTAGAGCGCGTTCAGCCCGACCGCCCAGGCCAGGTGGTCCCAGCGCAGGACACCTTCGAACACCAGCGCCCGCATTCCCTCGAACACATGGGCCGACGGCAGGGCCAGCGAGACCGGCTGCAGCCACGCCGGCAGGACCGAGACCGGATAATAGACCGCGCTGACCGGGGCCAGCATGAAGACGACGATCCAGGCCAGCCCCTCCGCCCCCATGCCGTAGCGCAGGATCAGCGCCACGATCAGCAGACCCAGCGACCAGCCCAGCACGATCAGGTTGGCGAAGAAGGCGGCCAACGGCAGGCCGAGCGCGAAGACCGAATAGCCGAAGAAGGGAATCGCCAGCGCCGCCGCCGGCAGCACGCCGATCAGGGTGCGCAGCAGGCTCATGGTCATCAGCGCCGTCACCCATTCGCCGGGACGCAGGGGGCTGACGAACAGATGTCCCAGGTTGCGCGACCACATCTCTTCCAAAAAGGAGATGGACACGCCGAGCTGGCCGCGGAACAGCACGTCCCACAGCAGCACGGCGCTGACCAGCACGCCGGCCCCCTGCGCCACCCAGCCGCTGCCGCCGCCGCTGGACGAGGCCATGAACTGGTTGATGTAGCCCCACAGGATCATCTGCATGGTCGGCCAATAGGCCAGTTCCAGGATGCGCGGCCACGACCCGCGCAGCAGGTACCAATAGCGCAGCACCATGGCGCCGACCCGGCGCAACGAGAAGTCGGCCCGCGGGATTGGGTGATGAACGGTCGCGTCATTCGGCGGCATCGGCGGCCTCCCCGGCCAGGAGCGTCGAGCCGTCGGACGCGCGGGCGATGTCGAGGAACACCTCCTCCAGCGTCTGGCGGCCATAGCGGGCGAGCAGGGCGGACGGGGCGCCGCGGTCGACGATCCGCCCCTGCCGCATCATCAGCACGCCGTCGCATAAGCGTTCCACCTCCAGCATGTTGTGGGAGGCGAGCAGGATGGTGGCGCCGGTGCGGGCGCGGTACCGCTCAAGATATGTGCGGATCCAGTCGGCGGTGTCGGGGTCGAGCGAGGCCGTCGGCTCGTCCAGCAGCAGAAGCTCCGGATCGTTCAGCAGAGCTTTCGCCAGTGCCACGCGGGTTTTCTGCCCTGCCGACAGCCCGCCGGAGGGGCGATCGAGAAAACGCGTCAGGTCAAGATGCTCGGACAATTCTCGGACGCGCTTTTTGACGCATGTCAAACCGTAGAGGTGGGCATAGACGGTAAGGTTCTCCCGCACCGTCAGCCGATGGGGCAGTTCGACATAGGGGGAGGAGAAGTTCATGCGCGGAAGCACGGCATGCCGATGGCGCGCCATGTCGACGCCCAGGATCTCCACTGTCCCGGCCGTCGGCAGCAAAAGCCCCAGCAGCATCGAGATGGTCGTCGTCTTGCCCGCACCGTTGCCGCCCAGGAGGCCGGTCACGCTGCCGCGCGGCACGGTGAAGTCGATGGCGTCGACCGCCGTCACCTCCCCGCCGCCGGGCGTGGGGAAGCGCTTGGTCAGCCCGGCCACCCGGATGGCGGGCGGATGCTGTGGGATGGTTCGCTCGGTCATGGGCACAGAATATGGCGGCGGGAGCCGCAACCGCCAGGGGCATGCGGGCGACGGGCATGCAGGCCAGGGGTATGGATCATGGTGACGCTCGCCAGCGTATTGCCCGCCCCGGTTCCGGCCGCAGCACCGCCGCAATGGGCGCAGCCCGACGGCCGCATCACGCTGCGCACGCTGATCCTGATCCGCTGGGTCGCGGTGATCGGGCAGCTGGCGGCGGTCGGCTTCGTCAGCCTGGGCCTGGGCTTCCCGCTGCCGCTGGGGCCGGTCCTCGCCGCCATCAGCGCGTCGGCCCTTCTGAATGCCGTTGCGATGGCCCAGCAGGGCGGCCGGCTGCGGCTGGCCGACCGCGACGCCGCGCTGTATCTCAGCTACGACATGCTGCAGCTGACGCTGCTGCTCTATCTGACCGGCGGCCTGAGCAACCCCTTCGCCATCCTGCTGCTGGCGCCGATGACGGTGGGGGCTGCCATCCTGTCGCGCTACAGCACGGTGCTGCTGACCGGGCTGAACCTGATCTGCCTGACCGCGCTCGCCCTCTGGCACTTCCCGCTGCCGTGGGAGGAGCCGGTGCGCTCCATGGCGCCGCTCTATGCCTTCGGCGTGTGGCTGTCGCTGTCGGTGTCGTCGGTCTTCATCGCCGGCTATGTCTTCCGCGTCGCCGCCGAGGCGCGGCGCTTCGCCGACGCGCTCGCCGCCTCGCAGGTGGCGCTTGCCCGCGAACAGCGCCTCGGCGCGCTGGGCGCGCTCGCCGCGGCGGCTGCACATGAGCTGGGTTCGCCGCTCGGCACCATCGCCGTGGTGGCGAAGGAACTGGCGCGCGACCTGCCGCCCGACAGCCCCTATGGCGAGGACGTCGAGCTTCTGCAGAGCCAGGTGATGCGCTGCCGCGAGATCCTGGCCGATCTGGCGCGCAAGCCCGAGGCCGACGGCGGCGACCCGTTCGAACGGCTGCCGCTGACCACGCTGATCGAGGCCGCTGCCGCACCGCATCGGCTGGGCCACATCGACTTCGTCGTGGAACCGCACCCGGTCGGCGGGGCGGAGGAACCGTTCCTGCGCCGCAGCCCGGAGATCATCCACGGCATCGGCAACTTCATCCAGAACGCCCACCAGTTCGCCCGCCACAAGGTGACGGTCGCCGCCGCCTGGGATGGCCGCGGCGTCACCATCACGGTGATGGACGACGGCCCGGGCTTTCCGCCCCATCTGTTGGGCCGCATCGGCGAGCCGTACCTGTCCGTGCGCGGCGAGCGCTCCGGCCCCAAGGGGCAGACGGGCGGCGGACATATGGGGCTGGGCATCTTCATCGCGCAGACGCTGCTGGAGAAGACCGGCGCGACGGTGCGCTACACCAACAACTCCCCGACCAACAACCCGCCGGCCGGCACTCCGCCCGCTGATCAGGCCGCCGGCGGACACTCCAATCAGGGCGGAACGGGTGCGCGGATTTCCGTGCGCTGGAAGACCATCAACGCCAAGAAATGAGGTTTCACGGTGGACACCCTGAAAACAACCGATGACCTGCTGTCGGGCGATGCCGTCAAACTGACATTCACTGGCGACGTCACCCGCAGCCTGCTGATCGTCGACGACGACGCCCCCTTCCGCACGCGGCTGGCCCGCGCCATGGAAAAGCGCGGCTTCAACGTCGTGGCGGTCGATTGCGTGCAACTCGGCATCGAGGTGGCGCAGGAATCCGCACCCGCCTTCGCGGTGGTCGACCTGCGGCTGGGCGACGGCAACGGGCTGGACGTGGTGTCCGCCCTGCGCGACGCCCGCCCCGACGCCCGCGTCGTCATGCTGACCGGCTATGGCAACATCGCCACCGCCGTCGCGGCGGTGAAGGCCGGCGCGGTCGACTATCTGCCCAAGCCCGCCGACGCCGACGCCGTCGAGTCGGCGCTGCTGGCCGACGGCCGCCCGCTGCCCCAGCCGCCGGAAAACCCGATGTCGGCCGACCGCGTGCGGTGGGAGCATATCCAGCGGGTCTTCGAACAGTGCGACCGCAACGTCTCCGAGACCGCGCGCCGCCTGAAGATGCACCGCCGCACCCTGCAGCGCATCCTGAACAAGCACGCCCCGCGCGCCTGAAAGCGCGGCCCGGCGCTTTTCGCGAAAACACGGACGGCCCGCCCCCCGGAAGGGAGCGGGCCGTTCGCATGTCCGGCTGATGCGCCCGTCAGGCGGTGCGGTCTTCCGTGCGGCAGGTCTTGACACCCAGCAGCGTATAGGCCGGGCAGTAGCCGACGAACGCCGTCAGCAGCGGCACCAGCCCGACCAACCCCCACAGGGTCTGCGGCCCGACGACGGTCAGCGAAAGCAGGATCAGCCCGACGATGGCGCGCAGCGCGCGATCCACCGGGCCCACATTGCGGCAATACATGGCGGCACCTGTCCCCTTGTTGAAGTGATGGTCGCGGGGCTCGCGTCCCGCATGAGGACCGGTGTAGGCCGTGGCGAGGCGTGCCGTCTGTGACGGAGTCACAGGGGGACAGGGCTCCGGCGATTCTCGACAGACGCTGATTGCCCCCTCCCTAACCCTCCCCCGCTAGGGCGGGAGAGGGAACTGCCGCCGCTTCGCGCAAGGCACCCTCTCCCGCCACAGGTGGGGGAGGGTTGGGGAGGGGGCCCCGCAGCGACACTTCATTCACCGCTCCTCTGCGAGCGCCGCCGCGTCCAGCACCTGGATACGTCCGCGCGACAGCGCCACGAACCCGCGGCGCTCGAACTCCTTCAACTGGCGGCTCACCACTTCCCGCGCGGTGCCCAATTCCACGGCCAGCGCCTGATGCGTGATGTCCAGCCCGCCGGCGCCATCGCGCCGGTCGGCCAGGAAACGGGCCAGGCGCAAATCGACGCGGCCGAAGGCGACCTCCTCGATCAGCATCATCATGCCGGTCAGCCGGTTGCCGAAGGACGCGAAGACGAAGTCGCGGAAGGCGGCGGAACGGGCCACCAGATTGTGGAAGGGGCCGGCCGCCAGCGCCACCGCGTCGATGTCGGTCTCGGCCACCGCTTCGGCGCTGTAGGGATTGTCGGTCAGCAGGCAGGCGGTGGTGACGATGCAGGTCTCCCCGCGGGAGACGCGGTACAGCACGATCTCGCGCCCGGTCTCCGACGCCATCTGCACCCTGACGGCGCCGTCCAGCACCATCATGAAGGTGTGACAACGGTCGCCGGCACGGAACAGGACGGTTCCGCGGGGAACGTTCACCCGTCGGCCGGCGTTGCCCAGACAGGTTGCCGAATCCGGTTCCAGCTTGGCCAGCGTGGGGAAAAGCGCGGGGATCAGCGCAGCCCAGTCGGTCCGTTCGCCCGCTCGTTCGTTCGTCATGGAACCTGTCCTTCCGAGTAACCCCCATTATCCCCCGTCCTGTCTCTGCGGTCCATACTGCACTGCAACAGGGTCAGGAAGGCTACCCACTGCGCGCCCATTGCTCGCCGCATGCACTGGATGGCCGATGCAACGGCTGGACTAACACTGCGTTTCAGCCAATCGGACGAACCGCCGAGCCTGCCAGCCGGACAGCAGCCGCTGTCCGAAACGGCGGATCGGGCAAACGGACGGTCCTATGGCCGCGCTTTTGGTCGTTACGCGAGGAGGACCCCCTTGGCCACCCAGGAACTTCAGGATCAACCCCGACGCAACACCCCTGAGTCTCGGCGGGGCCCAGGTTCCGTCTCCCCCGGAATCTCCTACGATCTGTCGGCCAGTGCGGCCAGTGCGGTGCGCCGGACCACCGGGCTGTTGCGGCGGCACAAGCTGCTGATCGGCACGGTGATCGTGGTCGGCACCGGACTGGCGGTCCTCGCCGCGTTCCGGATGACGCCGCTCTACACGGCCGAGACCCTGATCATGGTGGAGCACCGCAAGAACACCGTCCTCAATTTCGAGGGCGTGGTCTCCGACATGACGCCCGACATCAGCTCCCTGCAGAGCGAGGTCGCCATCCTGAAGTCGCCGGCCTTCGCCGAGAAGGTGGTGGCGAAGCTGAAGCTGATGAACGATCCGGAATTCAACGCCTCGCTGCGGCCGCCGCCCCCCGGCTGGGTGGCGGCGCTGAACCCGCGCAACTGGATTCCCGACAGCTGGAAGCAGACCAGCGACGTGCCGCTGTCGCCCGAGGAGATCGAGCGCAACCATCTGACCTCGGTGGTCAACGAGGTGCTCGACAACACGTCGGTCCGGCCGCAGGGCCGCTCCTACGTCATCGCCGTCAGCTTCGACAGCGAGGACCCGCGCAAGGCCTCCCTGATCGCCAACACCATGGCCGACCTC
Source organism: Azospirillum largimobile (assembly GCF_977007025.2). Classification (NCBI taxonomy): domain Bacteria; kingdom Pseudomonadati; phylum Pseudomonadota; class Alphaproteobacteria; order Rhodospirillales; family Azospirillaceae; genus Azospirillum; species Azospirillum largimobile. The sequence goes on along the minus strand of NZ_CDRMUA020000005.1, from coordinate 344,454 downwards.
TATCTGGTCGACCAGCTCGACGAGAAGTTCAAGGCGTCCAAGCGCGCCACCCAATGGCTGGAAGAGCGGCTGGCCGACCTGCGCCGCGAAGCGCAGACCACCGGCGACGCGGTGGAGAAGTACCGGACCCAGCATGGCCTGACCACCTCGTCGGTCAACGAAAGCACCGTGGTCGGCCAGCAGCTGAGCCAGCTGAACGCCGACTACATCCTGGCCCGCACCAAGCGGCAGGAGGCGGAGACCAAGCTGCGCGACGTCACCGCGATGGCCAATTCGCCGCGCGGCGCCTCGGCGGTCGGCGACGTGCTGGGATCTCCGCTGATCCAGGCCCTGCGCGAGCGCGAGGTCGACATCCAGCGGCAGATGGCCGACGCCACCAACCGCTACGGCAGCAAGCACCCGATGCTGCAGGCCCTGCAGAGCCAGCTGCGCGACCTGCAAGGCCAGATCAAGGCCGATGTCGGCAAGATCGTCTCCAACCTCAGCAACGAGGTGGAACTGGCGAAGGGCCGCGAGCAGGGGCTGAAGGCCAGCCTGGATCAGGCCGAGGCCAAGCAGAACGAACAGCAGCAGGCGACCGTCGGCCTGCGCACCCTGGAACGCGACGCCACAACCGCGCAGTCGATGTACGAGGCGCTGCTGACCCGGTCGCAGCAGATCGCGGCACAGACCGACATGCGCCAGCCCGACGCCCGCGTGGTGTCGGAGGCGTCGATCCCGCTCGACCCGTCGCAGCCCAACCGCAAGCTGATCGTGCTGCTGGCGCTGGTCGCGTCGGGCACGCTGGGCGTGCTTCTGGCCATGCTGCGCGAACGGGCCGACGGCGGTTTCCGCAGCCCGCACCAGTTCGAACTGGCGACCGGCGTGCGCAGCCTGGGCATCGTGCCGCGCATCCCGCGCTTCGGCGGATCACCCGCCAGCTATGTGGTCGACAAGCCGATCTCCGCCTTCGCGGAATCGATGCAGAACCTGCGCACCTCGCTTCTGCTCGCCAATCCGGACGGGCGGCACCGGGTGATCCTGTTCAGCTCGTCGGTTCCGGGCGAGGGCAAGAGTTCCGTCGCCGCGGCCTTCGCCCGTACCTGCGCCAACGCCGGCCAGCGGACGATCCTGGTCGACTGCGACCTGCGGCGGAAGAGCCTGCACGAGATGCTGGGCATGGCCAACAACCGCGGCCTGTCGGAGGTGCTGGCCGGTACCGCGGCGCTGGAGGACGTCATCCAGGTCGATCCGCGCACCGGCCTGCACGTCATCCCCGCCGGTCACGGCCCGTCGCTGCCGCAGGATGCCCTGGGCTCGTCCGGCATGCATCAGCTGCTGTCGCGCCTGTCGGTCAACTACGACCGCGTGGTCCTGGATTCGCCGCCGGTCCTGGCGGTGTCGGAAGGCAAGCTTCTGGCGGCGCTCGCCGACCAGACCGTCTTCATCGTCCGCTGGGGGCTGACCAAGCGCGGCACCGCCATGGCCGGCCTGAAGGAGGTGGTCGAGGCCGGCGGCGAGGTGGTGGGCGTCCTGTTCAGTCAGGTCGATACCCGGCGCCACGCACAATACGAGTTCCCGGACAGCGGCCGATACCACGGCTACCGCCGCTACTACGCGAACTGAGGATGGCTCCCCCCTCTCCCGCCCCACAGGGCGGGAGAGGCCGTTTTGCCCTGTGTATCGAAGATACTGTCCACCACCGAAGAGCCTGTGAATGTCAGCTGGCCACCGCATCTTCCGGAACATCCGAGCCCTTGCCGCCGCAAAGGCGGCGACGATGGCGAGCGGGCTGGTCACCGCCGCCTGGACCGCGCGGGTGTTGGGCCCGGACAGCTTCGGCGTGCTGGGGTTCGGCACTTCGCTGATGGCCTATGCGGCCCTGTTCGTGAACATGGGCCTGTCTACCTACGCTATCCGCGAGATCGCGCGCGACCGCGATCGGAACGACCACCGGGACCGGGCGGCCGAATTGTCGGAGCATGTGCTGACGCTGCGCACCGTCCTGGCCCTGCTGGTGGGCGCCGTCTACGCGGTCTTCATCCTGTCGCTGGACAAGCCGATGGAGGTGAAGGCGGTTCTTCTGGTGCAGGCGGTCCAGCTGCTCGGGAACGCCCTGGTGCTCGACTTTGTTTACCAGGCGACCGAGAAGATGGGGGTGATCGCCACGCGCGAGATCGGGACATCCATCGGCTCCATGCTGCTCGTCTTCCTCCTGGTGCGTGGACCTGAGGACGCCATCACCGCAGCCGCCATCACCGGCGGCTCCATCACCGTCAACGCGCTGATCATGATCGGCCGTTTCCGCCGCGATTTCGGCACGCTGCGCCCGAGGATCGACCTGAAGGTGTGGCGGGAGATCCTGACGGCGGCGACGCCGATGGCGGTCGGCGTCTTCGCCTGGGCGATCTTCACCCATCTGGACGTGGTGATGCTGGGTTTCCTGGCCCCGCACACCGAGGTCGGCTGGTACAGCGCGGCGGTTAAGATCCAGACCCTGGCCAATCTGGTCGGCAACATCGTGATGAACGCCTTCCTGCCGCAATTGGCTGCCTCTTATGGCGAGATCGGGCCGATGCGCGACCGGATGCGCGCCTATGCCGGCGTCATGCTGGCGGTCGGCGGGCTGGTCGTTGCCGGCGGCTTCGCCCTGGCGCCGGTCATCCTGGGCACGCTGTTCGGCGACGCCTACGCCCCGGCGACGCTGGCGCTGCGGCTGCTGATGCTGGCCTCCGCGGTGGTCTACGCCAACATGATCCTGGGCAACCCGCTGCTCGTCTGGCACCGGCAGACCGGCTACATGATCGCCATGCTGTCGGGTGGCGCGCTGAACGCCCTGCTGAACATCTGGTGGATTCCCCGCTACGGCATCGAGGGCGCCGCGATGGCGACCTTCACCGCGGAGCTGGCCGCCACCGTCGCCATCGCCTGGATCCACCGTCGGGCGGTGGGCGAGCTGTATGTCGGGATAACCGCGCGGGCGATGCTGTGCGCCGGCGCGGCCATCGGAGCGGCCTTCGCCCTGGCCCATGTCGGCGCCCCGTTCTTCGACCGCATGCCGGCGCTGGTGCATTTCGTCGCCGGCAGCGCGGCGATGGTCGTGGTCTACGCGCTGGTGGCCGTCCTGACCGGCTTGGTGCGCCCGAAAAGGCTGCGCCGGCTGACCAGCGCAACGGCGTGAAGGAGGTGAAGCATGACAGTCCGGTTGTCCGGCCCGGTGATCGCACCCGACAATTTTGCAAGGCCGTCCTTCGGTTTTCGGCTGCGGGAACGGAATGTGCCTATTGCACCACTTTCGAACGTCTCTGTTGGTGCCTCCAAGCATTCATTCAGGCGCGGCGAGGGTTAGTACTATTAATACGGCCGTGATCTGCAATCATGGTCTTTTCATCGGACGGCGATTTCTGAAACACTTCGCGCTGCACAACGCCGGTAACGAGGTACTTCATCGTCACGGCGAAGTCACAACAAGAAAACAATTTCGAATTTCGAGGTTTCTCCGTCTGCATCCTTGGAGACAGGGCAGGGCAGTCGGGGCGTCTCCAAACTCTCGGCAACCCGCCGCCGGTGGCGGGGCCTCAGCAAACGGCAGGAGCGACGATGCTTCCCAAGACTTTTTCCGATCGTAACGTCTGCGTCCTCGGGCTCGGCTATGTCGGCCTGACGCTGGCGGTGGCGATGGCGGACGCCGGCTTCCAGGTGCATGGGGTCGAGGTGCGGCAGGACGTGCTCGACAAGCTCGGCCAGGGCAACCCGCACTTCCACGAGCCGGGCCTGACGGAGAAGCTGCGCCACGTCATCGCGCGCGGTCGCTTCACCTTCAGCCGCAACCAGCAGGATTGCAGCAAGGCCAGCGTCTTCATCATCACGGTCGGCACGCCGCTGAGCAAGGACGGCCGGGTCCGCACCGACATGATCGAGGCGGCCACCCGTCAGGTCGCCAGCTGCCTGCATGACGGCGATCTGGTCATCCTGCGCTCCACCGTGAAGCTGGGCACCACCCGCAACGTCGTGGCGCCGATCCTGCGCGCCACCGGCAAGCAGTTCGACATCGCCTTCTGCCCGGAACGCACGCTGGAAGGCCAGGCGCTGCTGGAGCTGAACCAGCTGCCGCAGATCATCGGTGCGGAGAGCCTGGACGTCGCCACCCGCGCGGCGCAGATCTTCGGCTTCCTGACGCCGACCACCGTCAAGGTTTCCACGCTGGAAACGGCGGAGCTGATCAAGCTGGTCGACAACACCTACCGCGACGTCACCTTCGCCTTCTCCAACGAGATTGCCAAGCTGTGCAACGCCATGGAGATCTCGGCGGTCGAGGTGGCCCGCGCCGGCAAGCTGGGCTATCCGCGCACCAACCTGCCGCTGCCCGGTCCGGTCGGCGGCCCCTGCCTGGAGAAGGACCCCCACATCCTGATCGAGGCGGCGCGCGAGGTCGGCGTCGACATGGCCATCACCGCCGCCGGCCGTCTGGTCAACGAAAGCCAGCCGGTCGAGGTCGCCGACTTCCTCGGCAAGCTCGCCCGCTCCATGCAGGGCTTCCCGGAGGTGCCGACCATCAGCCTGATGGGCCTCGCCTTCAAGGGCCGGCCGGCGACCGACGACCTGCGCGGCACCATGGCCAAGCCGGTGCTGGAGGAACTGCGCCAGCGCTTCCCCACCGCCCGGCTGCGCGGCTTCGACGCGGTGGTGCGCCCCGACGACATCCGCTCCTTCGGTCTGGAGCCGGCGGCCAACATGACCGAGGCGGTGTCCGGCGCCAATCTGGCGGTCATCCTGAACAACCACCCGGTCTTCACCTCGATGCCGCTGCCGGATCTGGCCCAGCGGATGGACCGGCCGGGCGTGATCTACGACTTCTGGAACAACTTCAACAGCCGCGATGTCGACCTGCCGGACGGCACCGCCTACGTGGCTCTCGGCAGCCATGGGGCCGCCCGCTACGCGCATGTGGCCTGACGTCATCCGGGCCTCCAAGGGGAATCGAACCGACATGAAACACTATCTCGTCACCGGCGGCAGCGGCTTCATCGGCGCCGCCCTGGTCCACCGGCTGGTCCGTGACGGCCACCGCGTCCGCGTGCTGGACGACAACTCGCGCGGGCATACCGGGCGGCTGGCCGGCGTGCTGGACGACGTGGAGTTCGTCCAGGGCGACATCCGCGACCCGGCCGCCGTGCGCGGGGCGGTGCAAAACGTCGACGGCGTGCTGCATCTGGCCGCCGTCAACGGCACCAAGCATTTCTACGAGAAGCCGGAAGTGGTCCTGGACGTCGGCGTGCGCGGCATGCTGAACGTGCTGGACGCCTGCCGTGCCGACGGTGTTGGTGACCTCGTCGTCGCCTCCTCGTCGGAAGCCTACCAGACCCCGCCGGTGGTGCCGACGCCGGAGGACGTGCCGCTGGTGGTGCCGGACGTGCTGAACGCCCGCTACAGCTACGGCGGCTCGAAGCTGATCTCGGAGCTGCTGGCGATCAACTGGGGCCGCAGCGGCTTCGACCGCGTGGCGATCTTCCGTCCGCACAACGTCTACGGCCCCGACATGGGCTGGGAGCATGTGGTGCCGGAATTCTCCCGCCGCGCGGTGGAGGCGATCGCTTCCCATCCCAGCGGCCCGGTTCCCTTCCAGATCCAGGGCGACGGTCGCCAGACCCGTGCCTTCGTCCACATCGACGACGCCATCGACGGCATCGTGACGGTGGTCGACAAGGGCGAGCATCTCGGCATCTACCATGTCGGCAACCCGGAGGAGGTCACCATCGCCGACCTCGCCCGGCAGACGGTATCCTGCCTCGGCCGCGAGGCCCAGGTGATGCCCGGCCCGGCGGCTCCCGGCGGCACCGACCGCCGCAGCCCCGACATCGCCAAGCTGACCGCGCTGGGCTTCACCCCGCGCATCCCGCTCTCCGCCGGCCTGCCCGGCGTGGTCGAGTGGTACGCGGAGCGTGCGCGGGCGGAGTTGGGGCGCATGGGGCAGGCGGCGGAGTAGGGCGTCGATTGGGGGGTTAGACCCCCACCTAGCCTCCCCCGCTGGGCGGGGGAGGGACTGCCGCCACTCTACCGGACAAGCACTTGCTCCCTCCCTCGCCCAGCGGGGGAGGGTCGGGGTGGGGGCAAGTGCTCGCACAAGATCTTAAGGAGACGGCCCGCATGGACCGCAACAGCCGTATCTTCGTCGCCGGCCACCGGGGACTCGTCGGGTCCGCCATTCTGCGGCGGCTGACCGAGGCCGGGCACACCGACCTGGTGATCCGCGACCGGTCGCAGCTCGACCTGACCGACCAGGCGGCGGTGCGCGCCTTCTTCGACCGCGAGGGGATCGAGCATGTGATCCTGGCCGCGGCGAAGGTGGGCGGCATCCTCGCCAACGACCGCTTCGGCGGCGACTTCATCCGCGACAACCTGCTGATCCAGAACAACGTCATCGACGCCGCCTGGCGCGCCGGCGTGAAAAAGCTGCTGTTCCTGGGCTCCTCCTGCCTCTACCCGAAGCATGCCGAGCAGCCGATCAAGGAGGAGGCGCTGCTGTCCGGCCCGATGGAGCCGAGCAACAAGCCCTACGCCGTCGCCAAGATCGCCGGCATCACCATGTGCCAGGCCTACCGGCGCCAGTACGGCTTCAACGCCATCTGCGCCATGCCGTCCAACCTGTACGGGCCCGGCGATCATTTCGATCCGGAGACCTCGCACGCGCTGCCGGGCATGATCCGCCGCTTCCACGATGCCAAGCTGGCGGGCGACCCGACGGTGACGCTGTGGGGCACGGGCACGCCGCGGCGCGAGTTCCTCTATGTCGACGACATGGCGGACGCCTGCCTGCACCTGATGGACCATTACGACAGCGAGGAGATCATCAATGTCGGCCCCGGCGACGACATCGCCATTGCCGACCTCGCGGCGCTGATCCGCGACACCGTCGGCTACACCGGCACGCTGACCCACGACCTGAGCAAGCCCGACGGCCATCCGCGCAAGCTGATGGACGTGTCGCGCCTGTTCGCCACCGGCTGGCGCCCCAAGGTGTCGCTGGAGGAGGGGCTGCGCCGCACCTACGACTGGTTCCTGGAGAACGCCGCTCCGGACCGTCGCCAAGCCCCGAAGCAGGCTGCGGAGTAAAGCCCCGATGCCGGACGATTCCATCCATCTGCGGGAGCCGGTCATCGACCGGCCGTCCAGCTCGCTTTCCCTGTCGGACGTGCCCGTGCCGGAAGAGCTGCTGCTGGTGGCGCAGAGCTATTGGCCGGAGCCGGCCGGCAGCGCGCCGATGATGACCGACCTCGCCACCGCCTTCGCGGCGGCCGGGGCCGAAACGACCGTGCTGACCGCGCGGCCCAACTATCCCGGCAACAAGGTGTATGACGGCTACGCCGACGGGGCGCAGGACAGCAAGACGGTGGACGGCGTGCTGATCGAGCGCCTGCCCACCATCCCGCCGGCCGGCGGCGGCATGAAGGCCCGCCTGATCCACGAGGGCGTGCTGCATGCCGGTTTCGCCGCGGCACTCGCCCGCGGCAGGGTCGGGCGGCATGACGCGGTGCTGTCGCTCTGCCCGTCGATCCTGTCGGTGGCCATCGCCGACCGCCTGACCACGCCGGGCGGCCGCCACGTCGCCATCGTCCACGACATCCAGTCCGGCCTCGCCGGCGCGCTGGGGATGGGCGGCAAGGCGGCGGTCAAGGCGATCCGCGCCATGGAGCGCACGGCGCTGAACCGCGCCGACGCCATCGTCGTCCTGTCGGAGCCGATGCGCGGCGTGCTGGAGGAACTGGGCGTCACCAGGCCGATCCATGTGATCCCACCCCATGTCGATGCCGACGCCGTCCATCCGCTGCCGCGCCCCGACCAGCCGCCGACCGCGCTCTACAGCGGCGCCTTCGCCCGCAAGCAGGGGCTGGAGCAGGTGCTGGACATGGCCGGCCATCTGGCGGAGCTGATGCCGCAGGCCCGCGTCAAGATGCGCGGGCAGGGCGGGTTGGAGGAGGAGCTGAAGTCGCGCGCCCGCGCCATGGGGCTCGCCAACGTGATCTTCCAGCCGCTGGCGCCCAAGGACCAGTTGAACGAAGCGATGGCGGAGGGCGACGTCCATCTCGTGCCCCAGCGGCCCGAAGGAGCGGCCTTCGCCATGCCCGGCAAGGCTGTGACCATCCTCGCCGCCGGCCGGCCTTTCGTCAGCACCTGCCTGCCGGGTTCGGCGCTCGCCACGCTGGAGGCGCAGGTCGGCGCCTTCCTGTGCACGCCGCCGGAGGAGCCGCGCGCGATGGCGGAGGCGGTGGCAGCATTGCTGTCCGATTCCGCCCGCGCAACCGCCATGGGCCGCCGCGGCCGCGCCTGGGTGGAAGCGAACGCCACCCGTGCCGTGGCGCTCGACCGATACGCCCGTCTTCTGTTGGGAGAGGCAGCATGAAGAAGCCCGCGCTGGTCTTCAGTTGGGAGATGTTCGGCCCCTACCACATGGACCGGCTGGAAGCCGTCGGTCGCCGCCTGGGCCATGTCTATGACGTGATCGGGCTGGAGGTCGGGTCGAAATCGCACACCTACGCCTGGGACTCGACCGGAACGGGCCAGAACTTCCGCAAGATCACCCTGTTCCCCGGCCAGTCGAAGGCCGACCTGTCGAAGGCCGCGGTCTACCGCGCCCTGCTGCGCGAATGCCGGCGCGTCGACGCGCGCTTCGTCTTCCTGTGCCATTACGAGGATCCGGACGTCTTCGCGCTTGCCCTGACCATGCGGCTGACGGGGCGCAAGGTCATCAACATGAATGCGTCCAAATACGACGACAAGCCGCGCATCCTGTGGCGAGAGATGGTCAAGAGCGTCTTCTACTCCCCCTATCAGGCGGGGATCGGCGGCAGCCACCGCACGGTGGATTACTTCCGCCTGTTGGGACTCCCGAAAGACAGACTCTATATCGGGTACGACACGCTGTCCCTGGACCGCATCCGGCGGCTGTCCGGGATGGAGCCGGCCCCTGGCGGAGTACCCTTCGCCGACCGCCACTTCACCATCATCGCGCGCTTCGTCCCGAAGAAGAACTTGTTCCGGGCGGTCGAAGCCTACGACATTTACCGGCGGCTGGCCGGTCCGGCCGCCCGTCCGCTCCACCTCTGCGGGTCCGGTCCCCTGGAGGCGGATCTGCGGGCCGAGGTGACCCGGCGCGGGCTGGACGGATCGATCATCTTCCGCGGTTTCCTGCAGGAGAAGGGGATCGCCGAAACGCTGGGGTCCACGCTGTGCCTGCTTCTGCCGTCCTTGGAGGAGCAGTTCGGTCTGGTGGTGAACGAGGCATTGGCCATGGGGGTTCCGACCATCCTGTCCGATCAGTGCGGCGCCCGCGACGTGCTGATCCGCAGCGGCCTGAACGGCCACATCGTGGAGCCGGACAACCCCGAGGGGCTGGCGCGCTACATGCTGTCGGTCGCGGGGGATGAGGATGAATGGCGCCGTCTGAGCCTGAACGGGCGGCCTTTCCAGGCCTTGGCCGATGCCAGCTTCTTCGCCCAGTCGGTGGAGAAGGCCGTGGTGGCGCTGGGCGGCCCGAAGGCGGAGCGCAGCGCGGACACGGAGTATGCGTCCGACTATTCCGCCGACCCGGAGGGTGGCCAGCATGGCCGGTCCGCCGGAGCGGCACTGACCGGGAGTTGACGATGGAACGGAACGCGCGCACCCATGTGGTCGTCTCGGGACGGCTGCCGCCGCCGGTGGACGGGATGAGCCGGGTGACCGCCCTGGTGCTGGAACGTCTCCAGGACCGCATGCGGGGGCGCGGCCGTGTCGAAGTGGCCGACCTGTCGCCGGGATGGAACGGCGGCGGTGCCGCCTACCACCTGCGCAAGATGGCGCGGGTGTTCGGGACCATGGGGCGGCTGGCCGCCGGGCTGAGCAAGGCCGACCGGCGCTTCTACATGCCGGTCGATTCGGGTTGGGGTGCGCTTTACACCGCGGCGCTTGCCGGCACCGCGCGCCTGTTCGGCTACGAGCGGGTGCTGCACCACCATTCCTTCGCCACCATCAGCAAGCCGACCTGGCGGATGCGGCTGCTGACCCGGGTGGCCGGCGCCGACTGCACCCATGTGCTGCTGTGCCCGGCGATGCAGATGCGGTTCCAGTCGATCTATCCGGCGGCGCGCAGCTGCATGACCATGTCCAACGCCATCTTCTCCGTCCCAGACGCGATCCCGCGCCCGCGGCGCGACGGCCCGCTGCGCATCGGCCACCTGTCGAACCTGTGCAGCGAGAAGGGGTTGGACACGCTGTTCGCCCTGCTGCGCGCCCTGCAGCTGGACGGGGTGGACGCCAAGCTGGTGCTGGCCGGCCCCGGCCTGAAGCCCAAGGACAATGCGATGATCGCCGCCGGGCTGATGGCCTTCGACGGGGCGGTCGAGTATCACGGCCCGGTCCATGGTGAGGCCAAGGAGGCGTTCTACCGCGACATCGACGTCTTCGTCTTCCCGACCCGCTACCGCAACGAGGCGCAGCCGCTGGTCCTGTTCGAGGCGATGGCGGCCGGCGTGCCGGTCGTGGCCTATGAGCGCGGCTGCATCGGTTCCGACATCCCGGCCGACGGGCTGGTCCCGCAGGATGCCGACTTCGTGAAAGCGGCGTTGCCGATCCTGGCGGCCTGGGCCGACGACCGCGAGGCTCTGGCCGTCGCGTCCGCCCAGACGCTGACCCGCGCACGGGTGGCTTACGAGACCAGCCGCACCGGCCTGGACCTGCTGCTCGACCGCATCGCCGGCCCGCACCCCGCGACCGCCGCCGCCGCCGTGCCGACCAAGCGCCGGGTGGCGGGGTAGCTCCCTCTCCCCCCCGGGGAGAGGGTCGGGGTGAGGGGGATGCACCGCGTGCCTTCCCGAGAATCCTCGCCGCGCGTCCCCCTCACCCTAACCCTCTCCCCACTTTCGGCGGACCAATGGTCCGCCTGTCGCGTCAGCGCAAACGAAGTTTGCGCGTGAGCGGGGGGAGAGGGGATTTTTGCTAAGCCCCCGGCGCTCCCAGCGGCAGCGCCGTCTCGAACTTGATCTCCTTCAGGGCGAAGTTGGAGCGGATGCGGACCTGGAAGGGCAGCTGGAAGACGAACTCCTCCAGGAAGCGGTTGTAGTCGGCGATCGCCCGCACCGCGACCCGCAGCAGATAGTCGGCATCGCCCGACACCGCATAGCATTCCAGCACCTCCGGCCGCTTGCGCACCGCGTCGATGAAGACGGCGGCGGTCTCGGCCGAATGGTGGTCGAGCGTCACATGGGCGAACACGCACTCCCCCACCGACGCCGCCTTCGGATCGACCAGCGCCGTGTAGCGGCGGATCACCCCTGTCTCCTCCAGCGAGCGCAATCGGCGCCAGCAGGAGGAGGGGGAGGTGCCGACCCGGTCGGCAAGCTCCTGCACGGTCAGGCGCGAATCCTCCTGCAGGGCGATCAGGATTTTGACGTCGATTTCCGATAGGGAGGCAGGCAACGGACGGTTTCTCCGAATGGGCGCCGTTCAGCGAAAAATCCTGCCAAAATCATAGGTGTGCCCGCCCCACTTTGAAAGCTATTTCCACCAGCAGTCCGGCATACTGATCGCATAACGAACCAAGGGAGAGGCGATCATGGCCGACATGTGGGAAAACCCGATGAAGACCGACGGCTTCGAGTTCATCGAATTCACCGCGCCGGACACCGTGGCGCTGGGCCGCCTGTTCGAACAACTGGGCTTCTCGGCAATCGCCCGCCACCGGTCCAAGGACGTGACGCTCTATCGCCAGGGCGACGTGAACTTCATCGTCAATGCCGAGCCGTCGGGCTTCCCACGCAATTTCGCCGCCCAGCACGGCCCGTCGATCTGCGCCATCGCCTTCCGCGTCGCCGACGCCGCCTTCGCCTACCGCCGTGCGGTGGACCTCGGCGCCTGGGGCGTCGAGAACCGGGTCGGCGCGATGGAGTTGAACATCCCCGCCATCAAGGGCATCGGCGATTCGCTGATCTACCTCGTCGACCGCTATGGCGAGCGCGGCAGCATCTATGAGGTCGATTTCGTGCCGCTGCCGGGTGTGGACCAGCATCCGAAGGGCGCCGGCCTGACCTACATCGACCACCTGACCCACAACGTCCACACTGGGCGGATGGAGGAGTGGGCCGGCTTCTACACCCGCCTGTTCGGCTTCCGCGAGATCCGCTACTTCGACATCGAAGGCAAGCTGACCGGCCTGCGGTCGAAGGCGATGACCAGCCCCTGCGGCAAGATCCGCATCCCGATCAACGAGTCCGCCGACAACAAGTCGCAGATCGTCGAATATCTGCGCGACTACAAGGGCGAAGGCATCCAGCACGTGGCGCTGGGCACCAACGACATCGTCCACACGGTGGAGGCGATGCGCGGCCTGGGCACCCCGTTCCAGGACACGCCCGACACCTATTACGAGCGCATCGACGCCCGCGTGCCTGGCCACAACCAGGATCTGAAGCGGCTCCAGGCCAACCGCATCCTGGTCGACGGCGCGCCGACCGAGGGCCAGGGCCTGCTGCTGCAGATCTTCACCCAGAACGTCATCGGCCCGATCTTCTTCGAGATCATCCAGCGCATCGGCAACGAGGGCTTCGGCGAAGGCAACTTCAAGGCGCTGTTCGAATCCATCGAGCTCGACCAGATCCGCCGCGGAGTGCTGAACGAGAACGCCGCCTGATCATCGGGGCAGGTTCGACAGCCAGGGTTCCGAACGCCGTCCGGTCGCAAGGCCGGGCGGCGTTTCCGCTTTGGGGCGCACTTGAATTAAATTTCCATAATGATAGTTATGCATTTTCGGTGCGCCCTCAAGGCCGGCGCCTTCGCGCCGGTCCGGGTCACTCCGCCCGTGTGTGGGCGTCGAAGCGTTCGCGGTCGCTCTTGTCGCTCATGAAGATGGCGAAGGGGCGCAGCGCGTCGGCGTGGTTCAGGGTGATGGCGATCAGCACCGCCATCGGGGCCGCCAGCAGCGCGCCGGCGGCTCCCCACAGCCAGCTCCACAGCAGAAGCGCGATCATCACCACCAGCGGCGAGATCGCCAGCTGCTTGCCCTGCATGTGCGGCGCCACGAAGTTGCCCATCACCTGCTCGATCACCAGCAGGCCGGCGGCGACCGCCGTCGCTGTGCCGGCATCCTTGGTCGCGACGGTCAGCAGGACCGGCAAGGCTCCGGCCACCACCGATCCCACCACCGGCACATAGTTCAGCAGAAAGGCCAGCAGGCCCCACAGCAGGACCAGATCCACCCCGAACAGCGACAGCCAGCCGATATAGAGTGCAGCGGTGATCAGCCCCAGCACGCTGCTGACCACCAGATAGCGGCGGAACTGCTGGGCGATGGCGGCCACCGCCTCCACGGCGGTCTGGCAGCGCTCGCGGCCCAGCGTCATGACGATCTTTTCGCGCCAGATCGGCGCCTCCAGTTGCATCAGCAGGGCGAGGAAGACGGTCAGCACCAGAATGGAGGCCGTCTGGCCGGCCGATGACAGGGCCGCCTTGGCGAAGCCGGTGATCGGGTCGACCGGCACCTCGCCGCTGGCCTGCTGGCCGCTCCCCTGCCCGGCCGCCGGCCCCAGATCGGCCTTGGCGCCCTGGATCCACTGGTTGACCTTCGCCCACAGCTTGCCCAGCGCCTCGGCATATTGCGGGAAATCCTCCGCCACGCGCTGTGCCACCAGCGCCATGCCGCCGAAGAAGGCGGCCAGGATGCCCAGGATCAGCAGCATCGATGCGGCCAGTCCCAGCCAGGACAGGCGCCGCGGCACCCGCTCGCGCACCCAGCGGCTGACCGGGGCGACGGCGACGGCGACGAAGAAGGCCGAGATGACCGGGATCAGGATCGAGGCTGCCGCCTGCAGCAGCCAGAGTACCGCCACCCCGGCCAGGATGCCGAGCAGCCAGAGGGCGAGGTTGACGCGGTCGATGCGCCCCCTGCCCTGCCGCTGCCCGTCATCCCCCTGGCCGTCATCCCCCTGCCCGTCATCCCAGCGCCCGCCATCCGTTCCGCTGTCCACGCTCTCCGCCTCCGCATGCCGCATCCTGCGTCGCCGGGGACGCTCGTTCTAGACGCAGTTCCGGGCCTTTCGGTTCCATTCGCCCGACAGGGTGCCTCCCGCGGGAGGTGATCCCGTCACGCCAAGTCGGCGGTCCGAAAAAGTGGCTTTTGAGCTTATTTCGCAACGCCTCCGGCAAATACAGACAGTCAGGCTCAAGGTGGCTGGGAAAAATCTGCCGATCGACTGCTCCGGGTTTCGCCTGAAGGTGGAAGTTTCGTTTTTGGCTGATTCATGACGAAGGAGTGATGCCCGTTTTTTGTCTCATTCATGCCACGGGAAACCACCTCATTCATAATTTCCTAACCATAAGTGTTAGTACCCGATTAAGGCTAACAGACGAGCCTGCGGAACAAGGCGATACCCATAAAGCGGAGTTCCAAAATGGCTACCACCAACACCGACGGCACGATCCAGGTCACCTTCGCGGTCAATGCCTGGGGCACCGTGGCCGGCGGGAAATGGCCGCATTTCCAACTGCTTGTCGATGGCAAGGTCATCGGCGACGCCACCGTCGCCTCCGCCTCCCAGTCGCGTTACGTCTTCACCGCTAACGTGCCGGCCGACAAGGCGCACGCCCTCCAGTTGGTCTACGACAACGACGACACGGTTAACGGCGTCGACCGCAACCTGTTCGTCAAGTCCTTCGAGGTCAACGGCAAGACCATCCTCGCCATCGACCCCTCGGTGAAATACGACACCGGCAAGGTCGACGGGCTGAGCGTCATCGCCGGGCAGAGCGAGATGTACTGGCCGGGCGCGCTGAACGTCGCGCTGCCCGCCACGCTGTTCTCGACGGCCCCGGTCGATACCGGCACCGACACCGAGACCATGACCACGACCATCAAGGTGAAGGCCTACGGCATCAACGCCGGCGGCCAGGCCCCGCATTTCAAGCTGCTGATCGACGGCGAGGTGGTGGGCGACGCCTGGGTCAACGCGACCTCGGCCACCGACTACACCTTCACCGCCAAGGTGGACCCCAACGAGGCCCACAAGATCCAGGTCTGGTACGACAACGACGCGACCGTGAACGGCGTCGACCGCAACCTGTACGTCAAGTCGATCAACATCGACGGCAAGACCATTTCCGCCACCTCCGACATGGCCTCCTACGACAAGGGCCCGGTCGACGGCAAGTTCGTGGTCGCCGGCCAGGAAGGCCTGTTCTGGGGCGGCGCCCTGTCCTTCGGCGTGCCGGAGGAGTATTTCGGCGGCGCCTATGTCCCGCCGCCCCCGCCGACCCCGACCAAGCCGGTCGACATCGTCGTCAACGCCTACGGCAACTCGGCCGGCGGACAGGCGGCGCATTTCAAGCTGCTGGTCGACGGGCAGGTGATCGGCGACGCCAAGGCCACCTCCACCACCGCGGGCTACAAGTTCACCGCCGACATCGATCCGACCAAGGCCCACACGGTCCAGGTCTGGTACGACAACGACGCGACCGTGAACGGCGTCGATCGCAACCTGTTCGTCAAGTCGGTGGTCATCAACGGCAAAACCGTCCCCGTCACCGACAGCATCGTCACCTATGACAAGGGTGCGGTCGACGGCAAGGACGTGGTCAAGGGCCAGGAAGGCCTGTATTGGGGCGGCGCCCTGAACATCAAGGCCGGTGCCGAGATGTTCGGCGACACCCCCGCTCCGCAGAACCCCGTCCCGACCCCGCCGACCAAGCCGGCCTTCTACGTCGCGACCAACGGCAAGGATTCCTGGTCCGGCAAGCTGTCGGCTCCGAACGCCGACGGCACCGACGGTCCCTTCGCCTCGCTGGAGAAGGCGCAGGCCGCCATGCGGGCCAGCTCGACCGTCGACACCACCTATGTCCGCGAGGGCACCTACCACCTGACCAAGACGCTGGAGCTGACCTCGCTCGACAACGGGCACAGCTTCCAGAACTATCCCGGCGAAAAGCCGGTGCTGAGCGGCGGCGAGGTGGTGAAGGGCTTCACCAGCGAGGGCAACGGCCTCTATTCGGCCAAGCTCGGCACCGCCAGCAACCTGGACCTGATCGTCGGCGACGTGCGCCAGCATCTGGCGGAGAAGTACGCCTATGACGCCGCCGACGTCACCAGCGGCTGGAAGTTCGCCGATGCCGCCTCGGGGGGCCCCAGCGGCTGGTACATCCGCTCCCATGGGACCGAGGTGACCGCGTCCGACATCCAGCCGGGCACGATGATCCAGGTGATGGACGCGGAGCGGCTGGGCGACACCCTGACCAGCATCGAAAGCTTCAACGCCGCCACCCGCATGATCAAGCTGAAGAACGGCGCCTCGCTGCCGTTTGCGGAAGGCACCACCTACAAGCTGCTGAACAACGCATCCTACGTCGATCAGGCGGGCGAGTTCGCCTGGCGCGCGTCGGACGGCAAGCTGTTGTACAAGGCCGCCAGCTCCGGCTTCGCATCGACCGGCGTGGAAGTGCCGCGGCTCGGCACGCTGATCAAGCTGACCGGCGCCAGCGACGTCACCCTCGACGGGCTGACCTTCAAGAACACCACCACCGGCGGCGACGCCCTGCTGCTGACCAATGCCGACGGCAACCACATCAGCGACAACAGCTTCCTGAACGTCGGCACGGCGATCCGGCTCAGCTCGGGCTCGTCGAACAACCAGATCGCTCACAACACGCTGAACCACCTGGCGGAAAACGGCATCGAGATGGACGGCCGCAGCAACGGCAACACCATCTACGCCAACAGCATCAGCAACATCGGCGAGGTGCGCAAGGCGGTTTCCGGCATCTTCGGCACCGGCGTCGACAACAACGTCATCTCCAACAACGACATCGACCACAGCGCCCGCTACGGCATCTCGTTCAAGGATTACGGCGGCAGCACCAACACGGCGAACCACAACAACGTCATCCAGTACAACAACGTCTCCTACACCGGGCTGGAGACCGCCGATGGCGGCGCCATCGAGATCCTCGGCCGGTCCAGCACCAACACCGGCCTGATCATCCAGGGCAACCGGATCGAGCACGCCAACGGGCTCGCCACCAGCGCCCAGGACAGCTGGATGTACGGCCAGAAGGGCTTCGGCATCTATCTGGACGACATGGCCGGCGGCGTCACCGTCAAGGACAACTTCATCAAGGATGCCGACTGGGCCTCGGTGCAGATCCATGGCGGCGACAACAACGTGGTGACCAACAACTTCTCGGTCATCGCCAGCAACAAGGAAGACTTCATCCGCATCGAATGGCAGCCGGTGCACGGCACGGCCGGCGACCCGCACAACAACACGATCACCAAGAACGTGGTGATGGGAACCCTGCCGCTGGACGACTACACCGAACTGCTGAGCGCCAACGACTTCGTCATCGACCAGAACCTGGTTTACAACGTGCCGAAGTACGGCGACCACGACGTCAGCGCCAAGCCGATGTTCACCAACGCCTATTGGGGCGACTACTCGCTGCAGGCGTCCTCGCCGGCCTTCGCGATGGGCATCCACGACCTCGCCTGGGCGAAGATGGGCGTCGACGGCACGGCGGCCGCCGGGATGGAGCAGTTCTGGGACGGCGTCTGATCGCACGATCCCGGATGGCGGCACCGGAGGCTGATCCCTCTGGTGCGCCGATCCCGGCGATGGGCGGAGTCCGGTGGGCGGAGCCTGCCCTGCTCGACGGTGTCGGGCAGGACGGGTTCCGCCCTTCGGCGTTCGTCCATCCGCGTTTCCGGCATGGCACATTGCCCCGGCTTGGCTCCAGCCTTGCCGCGCACCATATGCGGATTCCCGATCGAGACCGGACGGACAGAGACCGTTTCCATTGATGATGCAGATGAGCAGGATTGCGGGGACAGCAGGCGGGGCAGCAGGCGGGAGGGTGGCGGCGATGGTGGCCGGCCTCCTGATGTGCATCGCCGGCCCGGCGCCGGCCTTGGCGCAGGAAGACCAGAAGCCGAAATTCGGCCCCGACGCGGTGCCGATCACCCGCGCCGCCGACCATCTCCGCAGCGCCCCTGCGCCCGATTACTGGGCGCTCAGCCCCTTTTACGTGCCGCAGACGACCAGCGCCTCCTGTTCGCTGGCCAGCGTGACGATGATGCTGAACGCCCTGCGCGGGTTGCCGGCACAGGCGTCGGAGCGGCTTGTGACCGGCCGGCAACTGCTCGACCGTCTGGACGACGACCATTGGCGCGCCGCCACCGCCGAGGATGGCGAGGGCGTCTCCTTCGGCGAACTGGAGCGCTATGTCCGCCGCAGCCTCGCCGCCTACGGCATCGACGCGGAGGTGGAGGTCTGGCGCCCGCGCGACGCCTCCCCCGCCACGCTGGCGGAACTGCGCCGCATCCTGACCGAGAACGAGCGCAGCGCCGACGACATCATCCTGCTGGCCTTCGACCAGGGGACGCTAACCGGCGACATCGGCGTCGGCCATATCGCGCCGCTGGGGGCCTATGATCCGGCGACGCGGCGTGCGCTGGTGATGGACCCCGACCGGCTGTGGTACGTGCCCTATTGGACCGGCGACGCCCGGCTGCTGGATGCCATGCTGAAGCCGGACCGTGCCGATCCGGAGGGCAGCGGCCTGATCCGCGTCCGTGCCCGCCGGGTGTCGGGATAGGCGGCGTTACTTCACTTCCTGGCTGGTGAGGTCGGAGGGATTCTGCGAGCGTGTCGGCTCGTTCGGCTGGTCGGGCTCGCTCGCCCACTGGTTCGGGCGGGGAACCGGCGTGCCGTTCAGGTCGGGCGGCGCCCGGCGGACCTCGGCGAGCGCCTGCTGCAGCTCCCCGCTGCCGGTGGCGGCGGAACTGGTCGGGTTGGGCGGCTTGTTGCCCTGCTGGCTGGGGAGCGGGTCCTGGCTCTGCTGGACATTGCCGTCGCGGGCGAGCGCGTCGCCGGCCGACTCCTTCGATCCGGATTCGACCGGCTGGGTCGGTTGCTGCTGAGCCGGTTCATGCTGGGCCGGCTGCTGGGCCGTGGCGGCCAGCGGTAGGCCGGCGAGAAGGCTGGACAGCAGCAGGGCGGCGGCGAACTTGCGCATGGCGCATCCTTGGGTTCGGGGGCTTTGATCTGGGGCTTTCGAGAGCCCGGCGGCACCAATCGCCCGCCGGCGCGTTGTACCGGGGACGGAGTCCGCCTCCAGCCCATCAGGAACACCGCCCATGCCCACCGAGTTCCCACCCGCGCCCGCCTTGCCCGCAACTCACCCGGCCTCCTCGCCCGACCGCGCCGAACGGCGGACGGTCGGCGTCGTGGTGGAGCGGCGGCGCGTCGACAATCCCTGGATCGAAGCGCGCTGGCAACCGGTCCTGCTGGTCCCGCCCGAGCCCGACCGGCCGGATTGGAGCGTGGTGGCGGAGGGGCCGGACTGGACGCGCCACTACGCCGGCACCGCCGAGATCGCCCTGTTCCCGACCGAAGCGGAGAACTACAAGCACAACCTCGACGGCGGCAACCCCTGCGCCTACGTCATCCTGCGGCCGGGCGGTCCGGCACCGGGGATGCAGTTGCTGGCAGTCACCGTGGACCCCGGCGAGATCGACGCCCATGCCGAGGCTGGCGACGACGTGATCGAGCCGCTGGCGCTGCCGATCCCGCTGCTCCTGTGGATGGACGGCTTCGTCGCCCGGCATTATGTCGAACGCCCCTTCCACAAGCGCAAACGCGACCGCGCCGACACCGAAGCCCTGGCCCGGCACGGCAGGAGGACGGAGCGGCCTCGGCATGGCTGACCCCACAGGCGCGGATGAAGGCTTCCTCGGCCGCTGGTCGCGGCTGAAGCGGGAAACGCGGACGGAAGAGGTGCCGGTCGAGGTGCCGATCCAGCCGATGGTGCCGGGGCAGGTGGACGAATCCTCGGTCGCGGTTCCGGCGGAGATCGCGGCTGCCCCTCCGGCGGCGGAGGAGGCGCCTGACCTGTCCGACCTTCCCCCGCTCGACAGCCTGGACGGCGGCAGCGACTACACCGGCTTCCTGCGCCGCGACGTGCCGGAGGAATTGCGCCGCCAAGCCCTGCGCAAGGCCTGGGCCAGCGACCCGGCCATCGCCGGCTTCCGCGGCTTCGCCGAATATGACTGGGACTACAACGCCCCCGGCTATGGCGCCCTGCGGCCCACCGACGACATCGCCCGCCTGCTCGACGCCGTGCTGCCCGACGAGAAGCGGGAGGAGGACCTGGTTGAAGAGGACGAGGTGGTGGTTGCTGACGCTCCAACCGAGGGGGATTCGGCTGACGCCGACGTGCCTGTCGACACCACTTGCCCCCACCCCAACCCTCCCCCGCTGGGCGATTGCAGAATACACACACCTTGCAACGCAGCGGTAATCCCCTCTCCCCCCCGGGGAGAGGGTTAGGGTGAGGGGGGAGCACCTCGGGATTTACCCAGCGGTCCCGCCATGCATCCCCCTCACCCCGACCCTCTCCCCAGGGGGGAGAGGGGGAAGTCAGTTGGGAACTTCCCTCACACGCACCGCCCGCCATCCACCTCCAGGCACACGCCGGTCAGGAAATCCGCCTCGTCGGAACAGAGGTAGAGCGCAGAGTTGGCGATGTCGTCGGGCGTCGACAGCCGGCCGAGCGGGATGCTGCGCAGGAACTGTTCGCGGCGCTCGGGCGTGTCCTGCCCCATGAAGCGGTGGAGCATGCCGGTCTCGCCCGCCACGGGGGCGATGGCGCAGACGCGGATGCGGTCGGGGGCCAGTTCGGCGGCCATCGACTTGGTCAGGGTGATGACCGCCCCCTTGGAACCGTTGTACCAGGTCAGGTTCGGCCGCGGCCGCAGACCGGCGGTGGAGGCGATGTTCAGGATCACGCCGCCGCCCTGGGCGCGGAATACCGGCACGGCATGGAGGGCGCCGTGATAGATCGACTTCACGTTGACGGCATAGATGCGGTCGAAGGTGGCCTCGTCCACCTCCAGCATCGAGCCGTAGCGGTGGGTGTAGCCGGCATTGTTGACCAGGATGTCGAGCCGCCCGAACTCGCCGATCGCCGTGGAGACGATCGCCCCGTAATCCTCCCCCACCGCAACGTCGGCGCGCACGGCGAGCGCCGTCTCGCCCAGGCTGTCGGCCACCCGGCCGGCCGCCGCCTCGTCCAGGTCGGCGACGATGACGCGGGCGCCTTCGGCGGCGAAGCGTCGGGCGATGCCCTCGCCGAAGCCCGATCCGCCACCGGTGATGACGGCGACTTTCCCTGACAAACGCATGAGCGGTTCCTCCCCGGCAATTCGCGTTCCCAAAAGCGCGCGGCCGTTGGGCGCGCGGACTCCGTACAACAGGGAACCGGCGCTTTCGGCCGCATCGTGAACACGGCGAAGAACGCATGATAGCGCGAAGCCGCCCGGTGGGGCAGTCGCCATCATCCGCTACATCGATTTGGAGAGATATAGGAGAGAATGGCGCGAGTGACGGGACTTGAACCCGCGGCCTCCGGCGTGACAGGCCGGCGCTCTAACCAACTGAGCTACACCCGCGCGATGGCTCCCGGTGCTGGACTCGAACCAGCGACAAGCGGATTAACAGTCCGCTGCTCTACCAACTGAGCTAACCGGGAACAGAGGCCGCCTTATAAAAGCGCTGGCGGATCCTGGCAAGCGGAAAAATGCAAAGCTCCGCATTTTTTCCGGAGAAGGCCGGTTTCGCGCCATTTGCCTGTGACAACGCACACCCGGCGCAGCCATGGGTTGCCCTCGTCCAGGCTTGCTCTTGACAGTTCGGGCCTTCTCAGGCTTTTTCTCGCGCTCCCCTTCCCACCATTGCCGCAGGCCCCGATGTCCGAGGTCGTTCCCTTCGCCGCCGCCCGCGAGGCGCTGCTCGCGCGCCTGACCGAACAGCTTCCGCCCTCGTCGGAATGGGCGGGCCGGCTGATGCTGATGCCGGACGGACGACGGGTGGAGCCGATGCCGGCGGCGGACGCGGTTGCATCGCTGCGCGCCTTCCGCGCCGGGTTGGGCGAGGCGATCGGTGCTGCCGCCTGCTCGGTCGGCGGCGTCTGGGTCAGCCGGGAGGATTGCCTGGACTGGGATGGGCTGCTGGCGCCGCTGGCGGTCGCCGCCGCCTATGTGGTGGGCCGCACCCAGTCGGCGGGTGGTTTCGCCGCCGAACTGTTCCGCTGCAAGGACGCGCTGGCCGGCTGGGGCGTGCGCGGCCTGCGCGGCGACCCGGCGGTGGCGCGCGCCGCCGGCTATGCCGTGGTGTCGGTCAGCCGCCGCCCCGACGACCAGGAGATCGTGTTGGACCGGGTGATGGACACCTTCGCCTTCGTCATGCGCAGCCAGGGCGAACCCACGGTGACCGCCGCGGACATGGACCGCCGGCTGGTGAAGCGGGCGGTGCCGCTCCGTCGGTGACGGACGGGGGTATCGTCGCCGACGCCCCCCTCGATAACCGTCACCCCGCCGTGGCGAGCTCCGCTGCGCGCTCCGCGTTCTTGGCCCGGCGGGCCTTGCGCTTCAGCCACCACATCAGCGTGCCGGTGACGGCGAACAGCGGCGGCAGGACGCCGGACAGGAAGACTGCCCATTTCCACAGCGGCCCCAGCCCTTCGCCGGCATGCAGCGGGCGCTGCCATGCGATCACCGTCTCGCCTGCGCTGTAGGTTGCGGGATCGCGCACTTCGGCGACACGGGCGGCCCAGGGATCGATGAAGACCGTCGCGGCCGGCGCGCCGTGCGCCTGACCGGCCGGGGCAAGCCCGATCCGATAGGCTTGGTCCGGCCGTGCCGGCGGCGAGACGGACCGCAGTTCGGCGCCCGGCAGGGCCTCCCGCGCCAGGGCGACCGCGCGGTCGACGTCGATGGGGGTGGCGCCCTTCACCGGCTGGACCGTCACGGCGGCGCGCAGGTCGCGGGCTGGCAGGACCGACGACACCCCCGCTCCCAAGGTTTGCGGAAAGGCGAGATAGACGCCGGAGAAGGTGACGACGATGAAGATCACCAGCGACCAGATGCCGACCGCGCCGTGAAGGTCGCGGTGCAGGCGGACACCGCGGGCGCCGGCCTTCACGGTGAAGGCGGCCTTCCAGCGGCCGGGCCGCGGCCACCACAGCACCAGACCGCTGACGCCCAGCACCAGCATCGCGACGCCTAGCCAGCCGACGATCTCGCGCCCGCTGCGGTCGCGGATCAGCAGGTTGCCGTGCAGGATGTGAACCGTGCGCAGGAAGCCGCCGGACGCCTGGGCCGGATTGGCATCCCCGACCACGGCAAGCGACACCGGATCGATGCCGAGCATTCCCATCGGCCCCTGCGGCGGCCCACCCTGGGGAGCGCCGCCCTGGGGAGCGCCTCCTGGGGCACCACCTTGCGGTGCGCCCTGCTGCCCGCCCCGTTCACCTCCCCGTTCTCCACCGCGCGCCGCGACCAGACGGACGACCGCCGGACGGCCCGGCTCCTCGGGCAGGATCAGGGATCCGGGCTGGGTGCCGGCCGGAGCGGCGGCGCGGGCAGCGGCCAGGATCGCCGACACCGGCTGCATCGGCCCGTCGGCCATCGCCTGGGCGGGCGTGTCGCCGGTCAGCGCGCGAAGCTCGTCCTCTACCACCAGGATGGAACCGGTGATGCCGAGAAGGACCAGCGGAAGGCAGAGGATCAGGCCGACCCACAGGTGAATGTTCTGAAGCGTGAGGTACCACAGGCGCTGGCTGCGCGGCTTGCTGGCGTTGGCCATGGCGACGACCTTGAGGGAGATGGCGGGCGGGGAAAAGATGCCGGGACCGGCCCGTCGACAAGGGAGCGTCGACAAGGGAGCAGCCCCGGCAGTTTGCGAGCTACGCGGGCACGCGCACCTCAAAGACCAGTCACTCTGACCGTGGAAAGCGGCCTATCGGATGAAGAACTGGACCGGAACGACCAGCTCGATGCGGTCCTGAGCCATCTCCTCCGGCGGGGCCGGCAGCGGCGAGGCGCGGCGGACCATCTCCACCGTCTCTTCGTCCAGCACGCCGTGGCCGGAACTGCGGTCGAGCTGGACCGACAGCACGCGCCCCTCGCGGTCGATGGTGAAGCGGACCTGGGCGACCCCTTCCTGCCGGCGGGCCTGGGCGGAGCGCGGGTAGCGCTTGTGCCGTTCCAGATGGCCGAGCACGCGGCCCTGCCAGGTCGGCACCGCCCGGCTGGGGGCGGCCGACGGCGCCGGGGCCGCGGGGACAGGTGCCGCGGCCGGAGCCGGCGGGGCGGCGGCGGGCGCGGGCTGCGCCTGCTGGACCGGCTGGGCCACCGGGCGGGGCGGCGGCTTCGGCTTCTCCGGTTTGGGCTTCGGCGCTTCCTTCTTCACCTCGGGCTTGGGCTTCGGCGGTTCGGGCGGCGGCTTGGGCAGCACCACCTCCGGCTCCACCACGGGCGGCGGTTCCGGCGGCGGGGGCGGCTCCTCGACAACCGGTTCGGGTTCCGGCGGCGGCGGTTCGGGAAGCGGTTCGATGACCGGCTCGGGCATCGGCTCCGGCAGGGGGATGTCGATGGCCGGGGCAGGTTCCGGCGGCGCGACCGGCAGCGGAGCCAGTTCCAGCAGCACGGCCGGCGGTTCCGCTTCCGACGGCGTGATCGGCACATGCCACGCCACCATCGCGACGCCGGCCGCGGCATGGACGCCCAGCGCCAGCAGCAGGCTGCCGCCCCAGCGGGCGAAGCCGCGGGCCGGACGCTCGCCGCCATCAGCGGACCAGTCCGCCGCACCGTAATCGGACGCCGCACTCATGGGGCGGGGGCCGTTTCCAGGCCGACGAGGCCGATCTTCAGGTAACCGGCGCCGCGCAGGCTGTTCATCACCTCGGTCAGCGCGCCGTAATCCACCGTCTTGTCGGCGCGCAGGAAGACGCGCTGGCTCTTGTCGCCATGGGTGGCGGCGTCGAGCGCGGCACCCAGCGACTCCTTGGTTGTCGGAGTCTCGCCGAGCGACAGGGTCTTGTCGGCCTGGATGGTCAGGAACAGCGGCTTGTCCGGACGCGGCGTCGGCGTGGCGGTGGAGGCCGGCAGGTCCACCGGCACGTCCACCGTCGCGAGCGGCGCGGCCACCATGAAGATGATCAGAAGGACGAGAACGACGTCGATGAAGGGCGTGACGTTGATCTCATGAGTTTCGGTCAGTTCGTCGTCGTTGCTGCCGGAGCCGAGGCGCGCACCCATCGCCGTTACTCCGCCGCGCGGGAATTGCCGTGGGCCTGCGCGGCATGACCCTGTGCACGGGGCAGCGCATGGCGGTCGATGTCGCGGCTCAGCAGGCGCAGCACCGCCGCCGACGCGTCGGTCAGCTGGGCCTTGTGGCCGCCGATGGCGCGGGTGCAGGCGTTGTAGACCACCACCGCCGGAATGGCGGCGACGAGGCCGATGGCGGTCGCCAGCAGCGCCTCGGCGATGCCGGGCGCCACCACGGCGAGGTTGGTGGTCTGCGCCTTCGAGATGCCGATGAAGCTGGTCATGATGCCCCACACCGTGCCGAACAGGCCGATGAAGGGACCGGTCGAACCGATGGTGGCGAGGATGCCGGTGCCGCGCGCCATGCGCCGGCCGGCCGCCGCCTCGATCCGCTCCAGCCGCGAGGCGGCTCGGTCCATCAGGCCGTCGCGCGACGGCGCATCGGCAGACAGGTGGGTCTCGGCGATCACCGCGCGGACCAGCGCCGCCGCCGTGCCCTGGCTGAAGCCGACCCGCTCCGCCGCCTGGGACAGCGACCGCGCTTCCTCCAGCATCTCCAGGGCGGCGCGCGCCTTGCGCTTGGCCGAGGACAACTCGACCGCCTTGGCGATGGCGATGGTCCAGGTGACGACGGAGGCGAGCGCCAGACCCACCATCACCGCCTGAACGACCGGGCTGGCGGCGATGAACATGCCCCAGGGCGACAGGTCGTGCGGAAGAGTGGCCAACGCGGCGGCCGCGTCCGCGGCACCCTGGGCGGCGGGAGCCATGCCCTGCGCCACATCCGGCACCGTGCCCTGCACCGCACCCTGCACCGTCGGCGCGGCGGGCGCGACGGTGGCGGGTGCGGCAGCCTGCTGCGCGCGGGCGGCGGCGCCGGCCATCAACGTCCCGGCGCCGGTAAGGACGGCAGCCAGAACAGGACGGTGGCGAAACGATGTCGGCATGGCGGTCCAACTCCCCTCGACGCGTGTCCGGCACGCGCGATGCAAAAACCCGATGACACTCCAGAGCAAAGCCCCCACCGCGGTTATAGTGCGAATGAGTCGCACTCGCACGGAAAATCGACCTCCGCGGCACGCGATCGGGTCATTTTTTGCGGGAATATCAAACAGCTCGACTGCCGCGCCGTTTGCCTTGCGAACTGTGCAAGACCAGGAAAACGGTGAAGACTCGATACTGCGACTAAGTCTCAATACCACCAAACAGCCACCCTGTCGCGGGGAATCTCGCATTCTTCCCGGCAGGCGAGGCCGACCGAAATGATCCTCCGCCGCGCAACAATCAGGCGCCGCCCGCGGTTGAACCGGCAGTGGCCACAGTCCCGAGGAGGAAGCCGATGAACCGCGTTTCGGTTGTGGAGGAAAAGGGCAGCTTCCGGCTGGTCGCCTGCGACGGCCGTTTCGCCGTCGTGGAGGCGCGGGCCGGACAGGTCTTCGGCATGCCGCAGGACCGCGACGGCGGCCGCGATGGTGCCGCCGACGGCCCCGAGGGCATCGAATCGGTCGCCCAATGGACCGGCGAGGACGAGGCGCGGGCGCTGATGCGCGACCTGTCACAGCGCGGCGACCAGCTGGCCCGCCGCATCTGGTAGGGCCGAGATCGGGTGATCCGCCAAGACCATGGCTGCGTAGGGGGCAGCGGGAAAAGCTGCGGAGCGCACCATGCACGGCGAGGAAAACGGCCAAAAGGCCGATCCGAATGGCGGGGCACCGCCAACACAGCCACTCACCTGGATCACCGGCGCCAGCAGCGGCATCGGCCGGGCGCTGGCGATCCATCTCGCCAATGCGGGCGAGCGGGTGGCGCTGTCCGCCCGCAACACCGAGGATCTGGCCGCAACCGCCCAATTGTCGGCGGAGCGCATGCGGATCTTCCCGCTGGACGTCACCGACCGCAAGGCGACCGCCGCCGCCGTTGCAGCCATCGAACGCTGGCTGGGTCCGATCGACCGGGCGGTGCTGAACGCCGGCACCCACACCCCGATGTCGCTGGAGGACTTCTCGGCCGATACCGCCCGCCGGCTGATGAAGGTCAACTATATGGGCGTCGTCCATGGGCTGGAGGCGCTGCTGCCGCGGATGCGCGCCCGTGGCCGCGGGCATGTGGCGGTGGTCGCCTCCGTCGCCGGATACCGCGGCCTGCCGACCGCCGCGGCCTATGGCCCGACCAAGGCGGCGCTGATCAACCTGTGCGAATCGCTGAAGCCCGACTGCGACCGCGCCGGCATCCGGCTTCAACTGGTCTGCCCCGGCTTCGTCGACACGCCGCTGACCGCCCGCAACGGCTTTCCCATGCCGGACCTGATGCCGGTTGAGGATGCGGCGCGGGAACTGGCCGACGGGCTGGAGGGCGGCGGCTTCGAAATCGCCTTCCCCACGCGCTTCACCCGCAAGCTGAAGCTGGCGCGCCTGCTTCCCTATCGGGCCTACTTCCCGCTGGTCCGCAAGGTTACGGGGGCATGATGGCAGTGAACGAATCGAGGGCACGCGGGCTCGACGCCTGGGCCGATTTCTTCGAGACGCTGAGCCACGGCACGCTCGACCGGCTGAGCGCGCTGACGGTGCCGGAGGTGCGCTTCCGCGATCCCTTCAACGACGCCCGCGGGCGCGACGCGGTGCGCGCGGCCCTGCTCCACACGCTGAACGGCTGCCGGGATCTGCGCTTCACCGTCACGCACCGGCTGCCCGCCGATGATCTGGCGATCCTGCGCTGGCGGTTCGAAGCGACGGTGACCGGCATCGGCCGGATGGATGTCGTCGGCACCAGCGAGGTCCGGCAGGCTCCCGACGGCCGGGTGACCGAGCATATCGACCATTGGGATTCCGGCGAACATGTCTACCTGCGCCTGCCGGTGCTGGGCGCGCCGCTCCGCCTCATTCGGCGGCGGCTGGGGGCGGCACCGCCGCGTTGACGGCACCCGGCCGGATCATCCGCCCTTCCGGCAGGAAGAACAGGCTGACGGTGCCGATCCACAATCCCCAGCGATAGACGTTGGCCCGGTTGATCAGCGCGTCGCCCGGCTGCAGCCACATCCAGTCGTCGAACCGCACGCGCCAGCGTCCGCCGCCGACCTTCAGCGCCATCTCGTAGGTCCAGTTCAGGGCGTTGCCGGCCGACCGGCCGACCGCCTTGCCGATCACATCGTCGGCCTGCCCCTCGTACCGGCCCTCCCCGGTCCTGGCGATGCGCCAGACCCGGCGGTCGGTCTCGCCGTCGGCATAGTCGAACCGTTCGTCCAGCGTCAGCTCCCGCCCGTCCCAATGCCCGTCGATGACGACGGTGAAGCTGCGGCGCAAGGTGCCGAACCGGTCCTCGAACAGGCCCCAGGCATGGGTGCGGCCGGCGAAATACCGCTCGATCCGGAATTCCGGACCCGTCCCGGCGAAATCCTCGACCTTCATCGCGGGAGGCCTCCGTTCAGGGCGCCGGTCCGGGCCGGCGGAAGCGCCAGAGCCCGACATCGATGGTGCCGGCGCGGAATCCCGCCTCGCAGTAGGCGAGGTAATAGTCCCACAGCCGGCGGAACCGCGGATCGAAGCCCATGGCGGCGACCCGCGGCGCGGCCTCATGGAAGCGGCGGCGCCACTCGGCGCAGGTGCGGGCATAGGAGGCGCCGAAGGTCTCGACATGCTCCACCACCAGCCCGGCCCGCTCCGCCTCGGCCCGCAGGGCCAATGGGCAGGGCAGCAGCCCGCCGGGGAAGATGTGGCGCTGGATGAAGTCGCAGTTGCGGCGGTAGCGCTGGAAACGGGCATCGTCGATGGTGATCGCCTGCACCACCGCCGCCCCGCCGGGAACCAGCCGGTCGCGCAGGCTGGCGAAATAGCGCGGCCAATGCTCCTCCCCCACCGCCTCGATCATCTCGATGGAGACGATGCGGTCGAAGCTGCCGCCGGCATCGCGATAATCCATCAGACGGAGGTCCACCGTGCCGGCCAGCCCGGCCTCCGCCATGCGGTGGCGGGCGAAGGACAGCTGTTCCGCCGACAGGGTGAGCCCGACGACCGAGGCGCCGCAGCGGCCGGCCAGATGCTCCGCCATGCCGCCCCAGCCGCAGCCGATCTCCAGCACCCGGTCGCCGGGCCGCAGTTGCAGAAGCTCGGCGACGCGGCGGATCTTGGCCTCCTGCGCGTCCTCCAGGGTCTGCCCCTCGTCCTGGTAAAGGGCGGAGGAATAGGTCATGCCGGGGTCGAGCCACAGCCGGTAGAACTCGTTGCCGAGGTCGTAATGGAAGGCGATGTTGCGGCGGCTGCCGTGGCGGGAATTGGCGCGGCTGCGGTGGAACAGCCGGTTGATCGCGGACGCCGCCAGGGTGCCTTTCAGCACGCCTTTCAGCGCCTCCTCGTTGCGGATCGCCAGTTCGATCAGCGCCGGCAGGTCGCCGCTGTGCCATAGCCCGTCGCCATAGGCCTCCGCCATGCCGATCCCGCCGCCCAGCGCCAGCCGCCGCGCCGCCGCCCCGTCGAGCAATGCCAGATCGGCGCTGGGGCCGGTTGTCCCGTCACCGAACCGCATCGTCCGCCCATCCGGCAGGCGCAAGCTCAGCTCGCCGACGCGAATGCGGGCGGCCATCCTCTGCAGCACGCCGGTCCACAGGTCGTGTCCGGTCACCAGCCGCAGCCATCGGGGGTGACGGCGAAGCGCGGGCGCAGCGATGTCGGTCATACGGGAAGGCCTTCTCGGGAACGGTCGGAAGTGGTGGTGCCGGCGACGACGGTCACCGGATGCGCAGGCGCGGGCGGGCGCGGGTGGATCGCCAGCCCCTTGCGCCAGAGATGCAGCGCCTCCCAATGGATGCCGGCGACCACCTTGGCGGTCATCAGCGGGTGCCGGGCCCAGGCGCGCAGGATGGCGCCGTCGGTCAACTCCACCCGCCGCAGGGCGAGCGACGCATGCAGGACCGGCCCGGCTGCATCGGTCTGGCGGATCGAGACGGACAGCGGCTCCCCCTCCTCCCCCACGGGCGGGCGGATGCGGAAGTGATAGGCGGTCTCCATGTCCATGAAGGGCGACACGTAGAACCGCTTGTCGCAGCTCTGGCGCACCAGCCCGTCCGGTCCGGGTTCCGCCGGGATCAGATAGGCGTGGCGCTGGCCGAAGGTGTTGCTGACCTCATGGATGATGGCGGCGAGCGTCCCGTCGGGCCGGTGGCAGAACCAGACGCAGAGCGGGTTGAAGACGAAGCCCAGCACCCGCGGGAAGCACAGCAGCCGCACCGGCCCCCCCGCCTCGATCCCGGCCGCGGCCAGCTGATTTTCCGCCCATTGCTTCAAGCCCCTCTCCCCTTGCGGGAGAGGGGTTGGGGTGAGGGGTTGCAAACCTGGACTTGCACCGGCCTGCGGCCGGCCGCCCCCCTCATCCCAACCCGCGGGTCGGCAAAACGCTGTTGGCGTTTGGCCGATCCTGCCCCGCAAGGGGAGAAGGGCTTCCGGCTGCAAAGGGTTGTTTTCCAGCGGCCCGAAGTCGCGGTCGTGGAAACCGGTCAGGCCGAAGCGGTTGTGGGCGAACAGCCGCAGCGCGCGGTCCAGCCGGGGAAGCTCGTCCAGATCGGCCAGCAGGCTGAACACGCGGTAGGACAGGCGGTGGCGCACCGGCTTTACCCGGTGGTGCATCACCGTGCCGACATAGAGGCCGGAGGCGAAACGCTGCCGCCCCATCACACCGCCTCCAACCGGGCGACGGACGCGGCAGGCGCGGGCGACGGGCCGAGGTGGATGCGGCCGGACTCGTTCGGCACGCTCCAGGGCCGGCGCAGGCCGCCCAACGCCTCGGCCGCCGCCAGCCCCGCCTGCACGCCGTCCTCGTGAAATCCGGCACCGAAATACGAGCCGGCGAACCAGGTGCGCCGCTGCCCCTGAAGGGTCCACAGACGCTTCTGCGCCGCAAGTGCCTCCATCCCGAAGATGGGGTGGTCGTAGAGGACGCTGCGCAGGATGCTGCCCTCGCGCGGCTGATGGGACGGGTTCAACGTGACGAACAGGTCGCGCTCCCGCGGCAGGAAGCCCTGCAGCCGGTTCATCCAGTAGGTGACGCAGACTGCGTCGTCGCCATCGCCATCGCTCTGCCGGCTGAGATAGTTCCAGCTCGACCACACGGCGCGGCGTTTCGGCATCAGGGCGGCGTCGGTGTGGAGGATGGCGAGGTTGCGCTCGTAGCCGAAGGCGCCCAGCAGCCGGCGCTCCCCCTCGCCCGCATCGTCGAGAAGGGCGAGCGCCTGGTCGGCGTGGGTGGCGATCACGACATGGTCATGGGCACGCACGCCGCCGCGGCGGTCGCGCACCAGGACGCGCCCCTCCTCGCGGGTGATCCCCTCCACCGCACAGTTCAGGCGCAGCGCGCCGGGCATGTCCGCCAGCATGCGTTCGACATAGCTGCGGCTCCCGCCCTCCACCGTGCGCCAGACCGGACGGCCCTTGATCTTCAGCAGGCCATGGTTGTCGCAGAAACGGATGAAGGCGGCGGCCGGATGGTCGCGCATCGCCTCGGCCGGGCTCGACCAGATGGCGGCGGCCATCGGCAGCAGGTGGTCGCGGACGAAGGCATCGGAATAGCCGCCGCGGTCCAGGACATCGCCCAGCGTCAGCGTCTCCGCCGCCGGCCCCTCCGACAACTCGGTCAGCAGCCCCGGCGCCTCGCGGTAGAAGCGCAGAAGGTCGGCCAGCATCCGCCAGAAGCGCGGGCGCAGCAGGTTGCGTTTCTGCGCGAACAGCGTCCCCAGCGAGCTGCCGGCATATTCCACCCGCCCGCCGTCGAGCGAGGCCGCGAAGCTCATGTCCGTGGCACGGGTTCGCACGCCCAGCCGGTCGAACAGCGCCACCAGATTGGGATAGCAGGGCTCGTTGTAGACGATGAATCCCGTATCGACCGGACCGGCTCCGTCGGCCTCCACCGTATTGGCATGGCCGCCTGGCCGGTCCTCCTTCTCGTACAGGGTAACGCGGTGCGCCTTCGACAGCAGCCAGGCCGCCGACAGCCCGGCAATGCCGGCGCCGATCACGGCGATGTCGAGCGGGGCGGATGGCGGAAGGGCGGGTTCGGAAAGCGGCATGGCGGACGGCCCTTCTCGGGGTCTTTGTCGTGATCGGGTCCGGACCCTATCCGAAATGGGTAGGTCCGGCGCGAATGATGCAGATACGGCGGTCGGCCGCGGTTGGATCATGCCACGCTGGCGCTTTCCGGCGCTCCGGTCGAGTGGACGAAACGCGCACCGATAAATGTCTCACCGGCGGTGATCCGAAGCGGCAGCGCTGGCGTATCCTGGCCATGATCGCACCGCTGGCCTCACTGCTGTCGCATGCCACCGGCCCGGACCAGACCAGGACCGGGTCAGCCCGGCCGTTCGCTGCCCAGCCATCGCCAGCCCGGTCTCCAGACGATGCGCTGGCGGCACGGCTGTCGGACGATCTGGTCGCGGTGGCCTCCGGCGACCGGGCGGCCTTCGCCCGGCTGTTCGGCCACTTCGCCCCGCGGGTGAAGGCCTACATGCTGAAGCTGGGCATGCCGGCACAGCGGGCGGAGGATCTGGCGCAGGACACCATGCTGTCGGTGTGGCGGAAGGCGTCGCTCTACGACCCGGCGAAGGCGGAGGCGGCGACCTGGGTCTTCACCATCGCGCGCAACCTGCGCATCGACGCGCTTCGCCGCGAACGCCACCCGGAGGTGTCGGACGACGAGTTGCTGGAGCATGAGGACGACCGCCCACGCGCCGACGAACTGCTGGACGGCGACCGCCGCGCCAGCCGCCTGCGCGGCGCGCTGGCCGCGCTGACGCCGGAACAGGCGGAGGTGGTGCAGCTGTCCTTCTTCGCCGACCTCGCCCACCCGGCCATCGCCGAACGGCTGGACGTGCCGCTGGGCACAGTGAAATCGCGCCTGCGTCTGGCCATGGTCAAGATCCGCAAGGCGCTGGGAGACGACGACCGATGACAGCGCGACAAGCCACCGCCGCCCAGGCCCTCCTGCCGAACCACCACCCCAGCGACGCCCTGCTGGTGGCCTATGGCGCCGGCAGCCTCGCAGAGGGGCTGTCGCTGGCGGTCGCCGTCCATCTCGCCCACTGCCCCGACTGCCGCGCCGCCATGGCGGAGGTGGAGGCGCTGGGCGGCGCCCTGCTGGAGGAACTGCCGCCCGCTCCGCTGGAAACCCTGTCGCTGTCCGCCACGCTGGCCCGCCTGGATCTGGAGGAGGCCCCCGCCAACCCCTGCAAGGCCGGACGGGCCGGCCCGCTGTGGGGCAGCCGCCGGCCGGCCGGTCCGGTGCCACGATGCGGCCCGGCTCTTCCCGCGCCGCTGCGGCCCTATGTGCCCCGGGCGACCGACCTGGACGGGCTGACATGGCAGCGTCTGGCACCCGGCGTCCGGCGGGTGGAACTGATGCCGCGCAGCGCGGCGGGCGGTGCCGCCCAGCTTCTGCGCATCGCCCCGGGAACCGCCCTGCCCCACCACGGCCATGGCGGGCTGGAACTGACCGTTGTGCTGAGCGGCCATTTCGCCGACGAGCTCGGCCGCTACGGTCCCGGCGATCTGGCCGAGGCGGACGGCGATACCGACCACCAGCCCATAGCCGACAGCCACCGCGACTGCATCTGCCTGATCGCGACCGACGCGCCGCTGCGCTTCACCGGGCTGATGGGACGGCTGATGCAGCCGTTCATCGGGCTTTAGATCGGATCGCGTAAAATCGGAATCGATTTGGAGCGTGAATCCGATCGCCAAACATAAAGCTACGGTGTCGCGCGTTTCACATTGAACGCACGACACTGTAGCGTACCGTCACGCCACCACTTCCAACGGAGTCAGCCCGCGGGTCAGCCGTTCGACCTCGCGCTCGAAGGCGACCTGGTCGGCGTCCGACAGGTCGAACTTCACATGCAGGCGGCCCTGCTCGCTTGATTTGATGCGGGCGGCGAGCGGCCGGGCGACGCCGTCGATGCGCAGGACCAGCGGCGCGCCGGCCGGCCGGTCGGGAGCGCCGGTCAGCATGGCGCCGCCCGACGACAGGTTGGCGACGGTGGCGCGGATCGGTGGCGCGCCGGCGCCCTCGACCGTGCAGTCGATCGACACGGCGAAGCGCGGAAGCTGGCGGCGGTCGACGTCGGTGGTGGCGGTGCGGACGACCCGGATCAGCACGTTGCGCAGGGCATCGATGCCGCCGGCCACGTCGACGGCGACGGTCCGCACCTCGCCGGCCCGGTCCTGGGTGGAGCTCGCCTCGGCGGAGACCCGCCCGATGCGCAGCGACACCTCCTTCGCGGCCTC
Source organism: Azospirillum largimobile (assembly GCF_977007025.2). Lineage (NCBI taxonomy): Bacteria > Pseudomonadati > Pseudomonadota > Alphaproteobacteria > Rhodospirillales > Azospirillaceae > Azospirillum > Azospirillum largimobile. Next base: position 310,098 of record NZ_CDRMUA020000005.1, on the reverse strand, counting down.
GCTGGTCTGGCCGACGGAGCGGGCGATCTCGTGGGTCGCCGCCGCCTGTTCCTCCACCGCCGCGGCGATGGAGGAGGAGATGCCGGCCACCTCGTCGATGGTCTCCGACACCTCGCCGACCGCGCCGACGGCCGACGCCGTCACCGCCTCCACCTCCGCGATCAGCGAGCCGATCTCCTCGGTGGAGCGCGCGGTCTGGCTGGCGAGGTTCTTCACCTCGTTGGCGACGACGGCGAAGCCGCGCCCGGCATCGCCGGCCCGCGCAGCCTCGATGGTGGCGTTGAGCGCCAGAAGGTTGGTCTGGCTGGCGATGTCGCCGATCAGCCGGGCGACGGCGCCGATGCGTTCCACCGAGACCGACAGCCGTTCGATGGTGGAGCGGGCGAGGCCGGCACGATCCACCGCCCGGCCGGTGATCTCGGTGGCGGTGGACACCTGCATCCCGATGTCGGCGATGGCGGCCGACAGTTCCTCCGTCGCGGCGGCGACGGCTTCGGCGTTGCTCAACGCCTGCTGGGCAGCGGCCGCGACGGTCTGGGCATTGTCGCTGACCTGCACCGCCGATTCCGCCATCGCGCCGGCGTTGGTGCTCATGCGGGTGGTACGCTCCGCCACATGGTCGACGGCGACGCGGGTCTCCTGCTCCACCTTTTCTGCCATCGCCTCCAGCGCATGGCGCCGATCCTCCTCGCCACGGCGGCGGGTCTCCTCCTGCTCGGCACGCAGCCGGGCGTTCTCCTGCGCGCTCTGCTGGAAGACCCGGACGGTGTCGGCCATGTGGCCGATCTCGTCCCGGCGTTCCGTCAATCCGATCTCCACATCCAGCGTGCCGCCGGCAAGCGTCACCATGGCGCGCCGCAGCCGCTCCATCGGCCGGATCATCGCCACCTCCAGGAACACCACGCAGGCGGACGCCATCAGCAGGATGGCCAGACCGGCGCCGATCAGCGTCAAGCGCAGCCCGTCCGCCGTCGCCCGCACCTCCTCGATGCCGGCGGTCAGCTCCGTCAACCGGTCGGAACTGACGGCGACCACGCTGGCGCCCAGCGCCTCCAGGCTGGCGCCCATCGCCTCGGCGACGCTGTCGAACTGTCCCATCATCGGATTGCCGGCCGCCGGCCCGCCGGCGACATAGGCCTTCGCCATGCGCTGGCCCGTCTCATAGAACGGACCGAAGGCGGTGCGGGTCCTCTCGATCTCGGCGACCACCTGCGGAAGCTTCAGCTCGCGCGCCAGATCGGCGGCTCTGGCGGTGTGCTCCCCGAAGCGGCGGGCGAAATCGGCCGCCTTCGCCCCGCCGTCGTCCAGACCGTCCAGACCGCGCGTGGCCGACAGGTCGGTCAGCCATTGCTGGGTCTGCACCACGTCGTGCCGAATCTCCGCCACCAGCGACACGAGGGGTATGATCCGGCCGACCACGTCGCCGGTTTCACGCTGGACAGCGGACAGATGCTCGGTCTGCCGTCCCATGTCGCGCATGGTGAGGACCGAGGACAAGCCGACCGCGGCGAACACGAACACCGCGACAGCCACAACCTTCGCCCGGATTGAAACGACGTGGAGAATGTTGCCGGCAGCGACCATGATCAGGCACTTCGCACGTTAAGAGTACAAATGATTTACGCCATTCGACGCATAAGCACTCTAAACCGTTTCGCCACCTTCGTCACGGCAAACAGTCTAGATCGGGCGAGACTCGGGCTGAACTGCAGGAAATACTCTTGAGTTCTTTGATTTTCGCTTTTGAGCAACAAAAATTCTAACTACTGAATTTCTATTGCTTCAAACCAATTCGCTTCGACTTTCAGGGCTTGCCACAGGCTGCAGGCGCGACGTCAGCACCTCCTTGGTGGCGGCGGCGACCTCCCCAAGCGCCTCGTACAGCGGGTCGTCGGGCGGGCAGGTGCCGGACGACTGCAGCCGTTGTTCCATCAGCGAGGCCAGACGGCTCAAGCGCACGGCGCCGATGTTGGCCGCCGTCCCCTTCAGCGTGTGGGCGATGCGAGGGAGATGGGCCGGGGAATTGCCGGGCGCATCTTCCGCACCGCCCTGCCCGGCCAGCCGGTTGGCTTCCCGGATCGCCGCGATGCTGTCGTCCACCGTCTGCCGGAAGGCGCTCACCGTCCTCGCCCAAGTCTCTTCGCCGATCACCGCACGCAGGGACTCCGCCTGCCCGGCGTCGAGAAGCGGTGCGGACCGCCACAGTTCGGCATCCGCCGAAGCCGGAGCCGGCGATGGGCCCGCCGGCGCGGAGACGGTCTCCCTCGCCCTTGCGTCCGAAGAGGACTGCCGGGGACGGGCGGCGCCCGTGCCGGATGGCTCCTCCGTCCGGGATGCCGACACGCTGCCCAGTATCTCGAACAGGTCGGCCGATACGATGGGCTTGGTCAGGTAGGCGGTCATGCCTGCGGCGAGATACTCGGCGCGGTGGCCCGGCATGACGTTGCCGGTCAGCGCCACGATGGGCAGGCGGGATGCCGGACCCGGCATGGCACGGATGTGGCGGGTGGCGGTGACGCCGTCCATCACCGGCATCTGCACGTCCATCAGGACCAGATCGAACCGATCCTCCTCCACCAGCCGCACGGCCTGCAGCCCGTCCTCCACCGCCGTCACCCGGTGGCCGGCGCGGCGCAGCATGGTGACGACGATGTCGCGGTTGATCTCGTTGTCCTCGGCCACCAGCACGCGCAGGCCGCCGGCTTCTTCCGTCCCCCGCCCGCCCGGCAGCGCCGGTTCCGGGGCGCAAGGCGCGGTCGGGACGCCGTCGCACGGGTCGGCGGCGGGTTCGCAGCGCACGGTGAACCAGAAGGTGCTGCCCTTGCCCTCGGCACTGGCGACGCCGATCCGCCCGCCCATCAGCGTCACCAGTTCGCGGCTGATCGCCAGCCCCAGCCCGGTTCCGCCGAAGCGCCGGGTGGTGGAGCTGTCGCCTTGGGTAAAGCGGCGGAAAAGGGTCGGCTGCACGTCCTCCGGAATGCCGATGCCGGTGTCGGCCACCTCGAACCGCAGGAAGAAGGGACGGCCCGGCACGGCCTCCCCCTCCAGCCCGACCCGCACGGCGACGCCGCCGCGCTGGGTGAATTTCAGCGCGTTGCCGACCAGATTGACCAGCACCTGCCGGATGCGCCGCAGGTCGGCGCGCACGCGGTCCGGCACCGCCGGAGCCACCTCCCGCGTCAGGATCAGGCCGCGTCCGCCGGCCGTCGGTTCCAGCAGGTCGATGCAGTCGCGCATCACGACGCGCAGTTCGAAATCCGCCGGCTCCACCTCCGCCTTGCCGGCCTCGAGCTTGGACAGGTCGAGGATGTCGTCGATGATCTGCAGCAGCGCCTTGCCCGACCGGTTGGCGACGTCCAGCAACTGGCGCTGCTCCTCGTCCAGGTTGGGGCCGTCCACCAGGGCGAGCGCGCCGAGGACGCCGTTCATCGGCGTGCGGATCTCGTGGCTCATGGTGGCGAGGAACTCGCCCTTGGCGCGGTTGGCCTGATCGGCGGCCTCCTTGGCGCGGCGCAGGCTGGCCTCGATCTCGCGCTGGGCGGTGACGTCGCGGAGCGCGCCGGTGACATAGCGGCGGTCTCCTTCCCGCCAGCCGGCCAGCGACGCCTCCAACGGGAACTCGCTGCCGTCCTTGCGCCGCCCGGTCAGCTCCTGCACCTCCGACCGCGGGGTGTCGCCGCCGCCGTCGCGATAGGTGGCCAGCAGCCCGTCGTGGACCGCCCCGACCGCGGCCGGCATCAGCCGGGTCATCGGCCCCCCCACCACCTCCGCCGCCCGATAGCCGAACAGCCGCTCCGCCGCCCGGTTGAAGGCGTCGACGGTGCCGTGTTCGTCGATGGTGACGATCGGCTGGCCGACCGCCTCGAACATGGCGCGGTAGCGCGCCTCGCTCGAGGCAAGCCGGTTGGCGGCCGTCTCCCGCTCGGTGATGTCGGTGGCGGAGCCGCGATAGCCGCGGAAGTCACCGCGCCGGTCGAAGATCGGCCGGCCGCTGACGCTGAAGTAACGCGGCCCGGCCGCCGTCATCACCCGGTAGCGGAAGTTCCGGAACGGTTCCCGCCGCTCCATGACGCGGCGATGCTCCTCCCACTTGGCGCCATCCCCCGGCTCGCGCAGGGCGATATCCTCCCGCCGCAGCCCGATGGGCAGAGAACCGTTGGCGATGTGCGGGACCAGCGGACCGGCCAGACCGGAAAAGCGCAGATCCGCATCCATCTCCCAGAACCAGTCGGAAGCCGTCTCCGCCTGGTCGCGGAACCGCTCTTCGTTCTGGGCGAGGCGCCGGGCGAGCGCGGTGAGCCGCGCCGTCTGCCGCGTCGCCAGCAGCGCAAGCCCGAACAGGCCGAAGCTGCAGACGGTCGCCCCCAGCAGGTAGATCCGCTGCCGCCGCCGGGTATCGGCCATGAAGGACGCCTCGTCGAAGGCGGCGGTGACGATCAGCGGATAAGCCGACAGGGTGCGGTAGGATTGCAGGCGCAGAATGCCGTCGATCACGCTGGCGGTGCGCAGGAAGCCGGTGGGCTGGCGGCGCGCCATGGCCAGCGTCGCCGAATCGCTCACATCGCGGCCGATGATGCGGTCGTTCATCAGGGAACGGGCGCGCAGGATGCCGTCCGTGCCGATGATCGCCACGGCACCGTTCGGACCGACGTCCAGCTCCTCCAGCGAGCGGCTGAAATAGAAGGGATCCATCGACGCGACCAGCACGCCGGCAAAGCTGCCGTCCGTGCGGTCGATGCGGCGTGTCAGCTGGATCGACCATTTGCCGGACGCCCGGCCGAACACCGGCTTTCCGATGAACAGGCCGGTCTTGGGATTGTTGGCGTGGACGCGGAAATGCTCGCGGTCGGCTAGATGGACGCGGGCGGGGGCATCCTCCACGCTGGTGTAGGTGAGGTCGCCATGTTCGTCGATGATCGCGAGCTGGACCAGGATGCCCGACCGATCCACCGCCTGCCGCAGCATCCGCGACACGCCATGGCTCCAGACATCGCCATGCTCGCGGAAATCGTCGATCATGAACAGAAGGATCTGGTCGGCCTCGGCGATGGTTCTGTTCGCCTGCTCGGCCACGACGCGGGCAAGATTGCCGCCGTCGCGCTCGGCCCGCTCCATGGCCTCCGCATCGTCGTAATGGACCAGCATCAGGGATGCCGCCCATAGCCCGGCGGCGATCACCAGGGTCGCCGCCCAGACGGCCGCGATGAAGCCATGCTGCTGAAGCCGCTCCCCCATCAGCTGCGCTCTCCGCCGGTCCGGGCTCCGTTCGGCCCCCCCGCGGCGAGCGCCGCCACCCCACGCGCAAGCCGCGGCAGGTCCACCGGCGTCGGCAGCACGAGGTCGGCAGGCCCGGCAGGTCCGCACGGGGCGTCCCCGCCGTAGAGCACGCAGGGCAGATCACCGCGCAATTCCTTGAGGCGTCCAGCCAGCGCCAAGCCCGCGGGCAGCGCGCTCAAGCCCGGCCCGATCACCACCGCATCGAAAAAGCCGGGCTCCTCGGCGACCACGTCCACCGCGTCGCGCAGATCGTCGCAGACGGACACCTCGAAGCCCTGCCGTTCCAGACCGGTCTGGAACCGGTCGCCCGACGCCGGGTCAGCCTCCACCACCAGAACCTGGAGCACCGGAGCCTTGCGCTGCTGCGATGGGAGAGCGGGGGCTGCCGGCGCGGGCACCGGCCGGGGGGGTGAAACGGCGGGAATGTAGAGGCGGATGGCCGTGCCTTCGACAGGATGGGTCAGCAGGCTGAGACCGCCATCGTGGCGCCGCGCCGTCGAAAGGGCCGTCGGCCAGTCGGCATCCTCCCGCGCCGGCTGGCCGCGCCGGTAGCGCGTGCGGACGGCCAGCAGCGGGTCGACCAGGGCGAACAGGAGGTCGTCGGCCAGCGGCGCACCGTTGACGCGCAGCTCAAACAGGGTGTGCGGGCCTTCCCGCGGCTGCAGGAGCTGGCGCACATGCCAGCCGGCGCCCGCCGCGTCCTCGCCCTCACCGGAGTCCTGGTCTCCGCCGGCAGCCTCCCTGTGGGAACCTCCGCATGGCACGGCGCCAGGGACACCGGAAGAGCCGGCCCGCAGGCAGAACCGCAAATCGGAGCCTGAGCCGGTCGCCAGCACGATCTCCGCCGCCAGTCCGGCCAGCGTCCGCGCCAGCAGCCCGGCATCGCAGAGGGGGTCGGGCGTGGCGGGGTCGTGCCGGACCGCCAAGCTGGCCGGCGTCGCCGACGCGGTGCGCAGAAGGGCCGCGGCCTCGTCCAGCACGCTGGCCGCCCGCTGCTGGACGACGGCGGCCGGCTCCATCCTCGCCGCCATCACCAGACGGCGGAATCCCGGACGTGCGCGTTGGACCGCGTTCAGAATTCTCTCGGCATAGTCGGCCTCGGACGAGTCGGCCGGCAGGTCGGCGGCGAGGAAATCGGCATAACCGGCCACGGCACCCAGCGCGTTGTTGATGTCGTGAACGATGGTGCAGGCCAGTTCGGCACGGGCGTCCATCGCCGCCATCTGCTGGGCGCGCAGCTGGGCCGACATCCGGCGCCGCACCTCGTGCAGCGCCTCTTCCAACGCGGCGATCCGGGCGGCGTCCGCGGCGCTTCTCGCACCTCCGCCCCCTTGCTCGGCCGACGGGGACGCGGCGTGCGGCGTGGTAGGTGCTTGGCGTTGCGGCTCCGGTCCCGCGGGCCGGCGGTGCGCGGCCCAGGCACGGAAAAGCGCCAGCCCGGCTGCCGCGCCGGTGCCGGCGGCAATCAAGGGAAGCGCCCAGGGGGCAGCACCGCCCAGCGGGTCGAGCACGGGCAGGAGCAGCACCGCCGAACCCGCCAGAGCGGCCAATGCCGGCGCCGCGACGGCATTGCCGGAGGCATCCCGGCCGGCAGGAGCAGGGGCCGGCGGGACGGCCGGCCGTGGCAGGGAATGGTCGGATGGGCTCATCGGCGACTCGGGAGTGCGGCCATTTGCGATTACGCCCCCGCCTTGCGGCGGACCTGACAGCGGACGGGGCAGGAAAGGCGACCGGATGGAGAAGGACTATACCAGAAGGGTCGGGGTCGCGCTGCTGGGACCAGCCCTATGCGTCACCCTGGCCGCCACCGCCCCAAAGGCGCCTCCAGCGACGGCCCCGCCGGTCAGGGCGACGCCTCGTCCAGGCTGCGCGACAGCAGCCCCGCCTGCTGGGCCCGGCGGACGGCGTCGGTACGGTTGCGCGCACCCAGCTTGCGCAGGATGCGGCGGGTGTGCAGCTTGACCGTCACCTCCTGCAGGCTCAGATGGCGGCCGATCTCCTTGTTGGTCGCACCGGTGGCGAGCATGGACAGCACCTGCTGTTCCCGGTCGGTCAGGGGGGACGACAGCGCTCCCTCCGGCACGGGATCGTCGGCCTCCTCCGCCTCGTCGATGTCGAGCGACAGGTCGGTCATGTGCATCAGGTCGAGCGCCACGCATTTCGGCACGAAGCTGCCGCCTTCCGCCACCAGCCGCAGGGCCTGCGCCAGGACGCGGCGCGGCGTGGTCTTCGGCAGATAGGCTTCGGCACCGCAGCGCAGCACCTCCAGCGCGGTCAGCGGATCCTCCGCCCCCGTCACCACGGCGACCGGCCCCTGAATCCCGGCTTGGCGCAGCACGCTGACCGGGTTGCTTCCCTCGGCACCCGGCATGCGCCAGTCCAGCACGATCAGGTCGTAGCGGAGAGCCACGGCAGGCGCGCCGTCGGAAAGCTGCCGCACCGCCGGCAGTTCCAGCAGCGAACCGATGCAGCCAACCTCGGCATCCGGCCAGGCCTGCCGGACCGACAGCTCAAGCGCATCCCGGAACAGGGGATGGTCGTCTGCCACCAAGATCTTCATCAAACAGCCTCCGCCACCCTCGGCTCCCGCCCGACTCTTTATATCAGCATTCCCCCTTATGCCGGTCGAAATCTTAAGTTTTCGTGGCTTCGGTATATTTCACGTCGGTCACATTGGAACATGCTTCAGTGAAGCCACTCCTTGCCGCGCGCGGGATAATATCCCCACTATCCCATTTCCTGATCCTGCTATCCCAGACTCAACCGCCGCGGAGGGTCGCATCCGGTTATGGTGAAGGCTCAGCGATCCTATCCAGCGCAGCCCGCCAGCATCAAGGCGGACGACGGAAGCGGCGACCATGGACATGACCCTTTACGAGTTGCGGGCGCATCCCGCTTCCTCCCCCGCGACCGCCGCCGACCCAAAGCCCGGCACCATCCTGCTGGTCGATGACGATCCCGACTTCCGCGGCATGACCCGCATCGCCTTCACACGTGCCGGCTACGCCGTCCATGAGGCCGAGAACGGCAACGCCGCCCTGGCAATCCTGGCCGGCCAGACCGTCGATCTGGTCGTGACCGACATCATCATGCCCGAGGCCGACGGATACGAGGTGATCCTGCGGCTGAAGGAACAACCATCGCGCCCGCCATTGATCGCGGTCACCGGCGGCAGCCTGCGGCTGCGCATGGAGCTGCCGGGAATGGCCCGCCTGCTGGGGGCCGACGCGGCGTTCGAAAAGCCGGTCGACCTGTCGGCCCTGCTGGCGGAAGCCGGCCGGCTGATCGCCGCCCGCAAGGGGGACGCCACCGGATGAACATCCTTATCGTCGACGACGACCGCACCAACCTGTTCATCATGGGCGCCATCGTCCGCCGTCTGGACGATGCCGAGCCGATCGCCATGGAAAGCCCGCTGGACGCCATGGAGTGGCTGCGCGGGAACGAGCCGGACCTGATCCTGCTGGACCAGATGATGCCGGACATGGACGGCATGGATCTGCTGCGCCACATCCGCGAGGATTCGCGGCTGGACAATGTTCCGGTGGTGATGATCACCGCCAACACGGCGGTGGACGTCCGGGTGCGGGCGCTGGACGAGGGTTGCAGCGATTTCCTGACCAAGCCGATCGTGGTGCCGGAGGTGCAGGCCCGCCTGCGCAACCTGCTGGCCCTGCGCCAGAGCCGCGCCCTGCTGCGCGACCGCGCCGCCCTGCTGGCCGACGAGGTGGAGCGGGTGACCGCCGCCCTCCAGCGCCAGGGGGAGGAGCTGGTCAACCGCCTGTCGCGCGCGTCCGAATACCGCGACCCCGAAACCGGCGCCCATATCGAGCGGATGGCGCTCTATTCGCGCCTCATCGCCGAAGCGGCGGGCTGCGGCGGCGCCTATGCCCAGGAATTGCAGAAGGCGGCGCCGATGCACGACATCGGGAAGATCGGCATCGCCGACATGATCCTGCTGAAGCCGGGGCGGCTGACGCCGGAGGAGATGACGGTGATGCGCCAGCACGCCGCCATCGGCCATCGCATCCTGGCGAACAGCGACATCCCGCTGCTGCGTCTGGCGGCGGAGATCGCGCTCAGCCATCACGAGAAGTTCGACGGCAGCGGCTATCCCAACGGTCTGGCCGGCACCGCCATCCCGCTGTCCGGCCGCATCGTCGCCATCGCCGACGTGTTCGACGCCCTCACCTCCACCCGGCCCTATAAACGGTCGTGGACGCTGGAGGAGGCGCGCAGCTTCATGATCGAGCAGCGCGGCCGCCACTTCGACCCCGCCCTGCTCGACGCCTTCCTGTCGCGCTGGGACGAGGTCTGTACCATTCACCGCGAGAATGCCGACGACCTGCCGGAGATCGTGCCGGAGGATGCGTGACCCCCGGCGGAAGCCTTGGTCGACGATGCGCCCCTAATTGACGATGCGCCAAGTGCCGTCGGGCTGCAGGCAGGCGGTGCCGTAGACCGGCTGCGACCGGCCGCCGACCATGGCGCGGCTCTGGTATTCGCGGCACTGCTGGCCACTGCGCGAGTAATAGGCCGGACCGGCCGGATCGACGCCGATGGCGGCCGGAGGCGGGGTGTAATACTGCACCACCGGAGGCGGGGGGGCATAGACCACCGGCGGCGGCGCGTAATACTGCACCACCGGCGGGGGCGGCGCGTAGTAGCGGTGGGGCTGGTAATAGCCGTAACCCGGGAAGAACGGCCCGAAGCCGATGCCGACCGACACCGACGTGCGCGCCTGCGCCGGTCCAGGAACCACGGCCACCGCAGCGGCAGCCGCGGTCGCCAGCATCACAGCACCCAGGGCGAGCGCCCTCCGCACCGTCTTCATCATGTGTCTCCCGGTCGCGACCCCCGGCGGCCCCGCCGCCGACATGCCCGACAGGGCATCATACACCGACCCCGCGGCGCATCACAGGGGCTGCGCGCGGAAGGCCGTATGCGGTCGGATCGGATCGCTCAGATGTCGAGCGGCAGGTTGTCGGGGTCGAAGCCCAGCTGCTCCACGATGGCGCGGGCGAGCGGGATGCTGGTCTCGAACCGCCATTCGGCCGTGCCAGGACGGTATTCCGACACATTGGGACGGCCGTTGGCGAAGCGGCGCGGGTGCAGCTCGTACCAATAGATGTCGCCGAGCGCGACGCCCTGTTCCTTCGCATAGGCTTCGGCAATGCCCGGCCAATCGTTCACGGCCGGCTGGGGCGACCCGGCCGCCTTGGCGATGTCGGTCTGTTCCAGGAAGGCGACGATGCGCTTCCCCTCGCGTTCGAAATCTGCGACCCGGATGGTGACGGGCTGCTTTCCTTCACGCTGATAGGTCCACTCGCGGTTCTTTTCGACCAAGGCCTTGTCCACGGCAAATGCTCCGGTTCACTCCTGCAAAGGCTAACCGACCGGCCCGCCTTAAGCCAACTGTTCCGTTGCCTTATCCGAACGAGCCCGAGCCCTCGCGACCCCGTGCCCCCCGGCACGGCGGATCAAAGGTTACCAAAGCACGACGCTTTTTCTTTGTACACGGGAATTGTAACGCCCGGCCTGCGCCGGGCGTCCATTCTGCCGTCCGCCCCCCTCTCGTCAGTATCCCAGCGTCATGCCGTCGGGGTTGCGCGGGTCGGAATAGCCGTACAGCCCGTCCTCGCGCAGCTGGATGGTCTGGGTGCGGCCCATCGTCGGCTTCACCGCGACCTTGTGGCCCATCTGCTCCAGCAGGCGGACGGTGTCGGGGCTCAGGCCCTTCTCCACCCGCAGCTCGTCGGGGGTCCACTGGTGATGAACGCGCGGCAGGGCGGCGGCCTCGGCCGGGTTCATGCCGAAGTCGATGTGGTCGATCACCGTTTCCATGGTGGTGGTGATGATGCGGCTGCCGCCGGGGCTGCCGGTGACCAGCCAGGGCTTGCCGTCCTTCAGCACGATGGTCGGCGACATGGAGCTGAGCGGCCGCTTGAAAGGCTGAATGGCGTTGGCGTCGCCGCCGATCAGCCCGAAGGCGTTGGGCACGCCCGGCTTGGCCGAGAAGTCGTCCATCTCGTTGTTCAGCAGGATGCCGGTGCCCGCGGCGACGATGCCGCTGCCGAAATTGAGGTTCAGCGTGTAGGTGGTGCTGACCACGTTGCCCCGGCTGTCCGCCACCGAGTAATGGGTGGTCTGGTCGCTCTCGTAGGGGGCCGGCTTGCCGGGCTTGATGCTGCTGGCCGGGGTCGCCTTTTCCGGATCGATCTTCGCCGCCAACTCGTCGGCATATTTGCGCGAGGTCAGGCCCTTCACCGGCACCTTGGTGAAGTCGGGATCGCCCAGATATTCGGAGCGGTCGGCATAGGCGAGCTTCATGGACTCAGCCATCAGATGGATCGACCGGGCACTGGCCGGGCCGTACTCCTTCAGCGGCCAGCGTTCCAGCATGTTCAGCATCTGGATGATGTGCGTCCCGCCGGAGCTGGGCGGCGGCATCGACTTCACCGTATAGCCGCGATAGCTGCCGCTGACCGGCTCGCGCTCCACCACCTTGTAGGCCTTCAGGTCCTCCTTGGTGATGGCGCCGCCATGTTTGGCCATCTCCGCCGCGATCTTCTCGGCGATCTCCCCCTCGTAGAAGGCCTTCGGCCCCTGTCGGGCGATCATCTCCAGCGAGTTGGCGAGGTCGGCGTTGACCAGCGTCTCCCCGGCGGTCACCGGGCGGTCGCCCTTGAAGAAGACTGCGCGGGTGGCGTCCCATTTGGCCAGGTGGTCGCGTTCGACCTCCAGCAGGCCGGCAAGCTGCGGGGTGACGGTGTGGCCCTCGCGCGCCAGCCTGATCGCCGGGGCCAGCACGTCGGCCAGCGTCATCGTGCCGTATTTCTCCAGCGCGTGGGCAAGCCCGGCGACCGTGCCGGGAATGCCCACCGCCAGATGGGTGTAGAGCGAGCGGTCCGGGACCACCTTGCCCTGCGCGTCCAGATACATGTCGCGGAAGGCCTTGGCCGGCGCCATCTCGCGGAAGTCGATGGCGACGTCCTTCCCGCTGGCCGCGTCATGGACGATCATGAATCCGCCGCCGCCGACATTGCCGGCGTTGGGCAGAACCACCGCCAGCGCGAAGCCGACGGCGACCGCCGCGTCGACCGCGTTCCCGCCGCGCTTGAGGATATCGACGCCGATCTCCGTCGCCAGCCTGTGCTCCGAGGCCACCATCCCGTTCTGCGAACGGACGGGATAGAAAATGTCGTAGCCGACGTCGTAGCGGACCGATGCCGGGGCCGAGGTGGCGGCGGGGGCGGCTGCCGGAGCCTGTTGGGGAGCCTTCTGGGCAAGGACCGGAGCCGGCAGGACCAGGGCCGAGCCGACGCAGAGCGCAGCCACCGCCGCGATGGAGGAACGGGACCGTAAAGCGGGAAACCACATGCGGTGAATCTCCTGAGCGGGACGACAGGTCGGGGGCTGCAACCCGGGTCCCGCAGGATGTCACACCCGCGGCGCCCGGTCTTCACCCCGTCGCTGGTCTGCCCAACAATTCACCATCAGGGTTAATGGCGTCGCTCATTCCCGTGAATGGACTGTGACGGCCGGTGAATGGATTGCGACGCGGTTCAGGGCGCGGCCGCCGTTGCCGTCAGTAGGTCTCCGCCATCCGCGACCGGCTCATGCTGCCGGAACCGGAATCGTAGGAGCCGTGGGAGCCATGATGGCCCAGCGCGCCCTGGTGGTCGCCGGAAAGACGCTCCTTCACCGGGCAGTGGCCGCTCATGCCGCGGGCGACCAGGGCGGCCCCGACCAGCCCCATGATGGCGCCGGGAATGCTGGCGCCCTTGCGCAGGCCGCCCGCCGCGACGGCAAGGCCGAGACCGGTCGAGACGATGCGCTCACCCATGCCCATGTTGGTGTGGCCTTCGAAGACGCTGTCATAGGCATGGCGGATCGAGGATTGGGCGTTCATGGCTGCTCCGGAGGACATTGGGGGTGGGATGCCCCTTCCAACGCGGTACATCCCCGTCTGTTCCCTCCCCTGCCGTCGCCGTGAGGCCCCGGCGGGCGTTCAATCCTCGGCCGCCGCCATGTGGCGGATGGAGCGGGCCAGCCGCGACGGTTCCACCGGCTTGGACAGCACGGTCAGCGCCACTTCCTGGGCTGCGGCGGTGGTGGTCAGATCCTGGGCATAGCCGGTGACCATCAGGATCGGCGTGGCGTCCTGCCGGGCGCGCAGGGCGCGGGCCATGTCCAGACCGGTCATTCCCGGCATCATGTGGTCGGTGACGATCACGTCCGGCCGGAAGCCGTGGTCGAGCAGGGACAGCGCCGCCGCCGCGTCGGCCGCCTCCCGCACCGAGAAGCCGGCCTGCGCCAGATATTCGGCGGTGGCGGTGCGCACCAGTTCCTCGTCATCCACCAGAAGGACGGCGCAGCCGCCCCCGGCAGCGACATCGCCCCCGCTGCCGATTACGTTCGCCGCGGTTTCCCCCGCTCCCGCTCCCCCGGCCGGCGCGGCGGCCGGTTCCGTGAGGGCGCGCGGCAGGTAGAGCGTCACCGTGGTGCCCCGCCCCGGCCGGCTGTCCAGTTCCACCCCGCCGCCCGACTGGGTCGCCAGCCCATGCACCATGCTGAGCCCCAGCCCGGTGCCGCGCCCGACCTCCTTGGTGGTGAAGAAGGGTTCGAAGGCGCGGGCGGCGACCTCGGCCGGCATGCCGGTGCCGGTGTCGCACACCTTCAGCACCACATAGTCCCCGGCAGAGAGGTTGGGCACCGCATCGGCGGCGACCGTCCGGTTGGCGGCCGTGATCCACAGCATGCCGCCGCCGGGCATGGCGTCGCGGGCGTTCAGTGCGAGATTCAGCAGGGCCATTTCCAGCTGGGTCGGGTCGATCATCGCCGGCCAGAGGCCGGGCGCGACCTCCACCTCGATCCGCACCGACTGGCCCAGCGTGCGGCCGAGCAGGCGGCTGACCCGCTCCACCAGCCCGGCGACGTCGACCGGCATCGGCCGAAGCTGCTGCCGGCGCGAGAAGGCCAGCAGATGCTGGGTCAGGGTGGCGCCCCGCTCCACCGCCTGCAGGGCCAGACGGGCCGGGCCGGTGATGCGCTCGTCGTCGCTTCGGCTGTCGATGACATGCAGGTTGATGCCGATGGCCTGGAGCAGGTTGTTGAAATCATGGGCGACGCCGCCGGTCAGCTGGCCGATTGCCTCCATCTTCTGGCTCTGGCGCAGGGCGTGCTCCGCCTGTTCGCGTCCCTCCACCGCAAGGCGGGCGGCGTCCATCGCCTGCGTCGCCGCCTCGTAGGCGCTGAACTGGCGGGCCAGCGCCCATAAGGACAGCAGCAGCGCGGCGACGCCGATGGTGCCGGCGGCCCCGATGGTCCAGGCCTGGATGCGCCACTCGCTCAGCACCGCCTCCAGCTTGCGGGTGACGTTGACGACCAGCGGATAATCGGCCAGCGCCCGCGTCGCCACCATCCGCGGTCCGTCATTCAACCCGACTGGGGCGAGATAGACGCCCGACCGGGCCTTCTGCAGCACCTCCAGGAAGAGGCGCTGGCCCAGCGGTCGGCCGATGTCGGGCAGGAACGGATAGCGGGCCAGCAGGATGCCGTCGCGCCGCCACAGGCTGATGCTTCCGTCGCCGTCGGGCTGCAGCGCCTTGTACAGCCGTTCAAAATAGCTGAGCTCGATGGCGCCCAGCACGAGGCCGACGAAGGTGCCGTCCGGCCCGCTGATGCGGCGGGCCAGATAGATGGTCCAGCTGCCGTTGCCGCGGTTCTGCACCGGTTCGCTGATGAAGGGCTCCGCGGTGTCGTGGTCGCGCAGATAGGCGAAGTAATCGCGGTCGGCCACGTTGACCGGCGGAATCGGGTAATAGCGCGAGAAATTGATCAGGTGCCCGTCGGCCGCGATCATCGTCACCGCGTCCAGCTGCGGCAGGCCGGAGATCCGCGCCCGCAGCATCTGGTAGGTGTCGCGCCCGCCCATCCGGCGGACATAGTCGCCGGGCGTGGCGATCCCCTCCGACTTCATCTGGTCGATGATGGTGGTCAGGACCAGATCGACGCTCTGCATCGCGCGGGTCGTCTGTTCGGCCAGCGACAGGTTCAGGGTCGACAGCTCGCGCTCCGCCCCCTCCATCTCGCGCTCGTGCATGCTGCCGATATAGTGGACCGTCGCCGCCAGCAGGACGGCGACCGACAGCCCGCCGATCAGCAGAAGGAGGCGAAGCGGCCGGCTGGCGCGCAGATGGGCCAGCCACTGCCCGATCGGGGACTTCGGCAGCCCGCCGTCCGGTCGCGCCATCCTGTCGGAAGAGATCAAGGCACGCCTATGGTGTAGTGTCTAACTTATCGACTGGAATGATCCGGACGCCGTACCGTCCCGTCAAGACCGTCAAGGCTAATAGGACCTTGACGGCCGCAACCGCCAAACCGGCAAGCCGCCGGATCAGGCCCGCGCCCGCATGGGTCCCGGCAGCTTCAGCACCGACAGGGCAAGGCCGGCGAAGACCAGCAGCCCGCCGGCCAGCTTGGCCGCGGTGAAGGTCTCACCCAGAAGGAGCGCGCTGGAACTCATGCCGAAGATGGGCACGAGCAGCGAGAAGGGGGCGACGAGGCTGGCCGGATAATGCCGCATCAGGAAGCCCCAGGCGGCGAAGCCGAACAGCGTCGCCCCCGCCGCGATGTAAACCAGCGAGCCGACGCCGACGATCGTCAGGGTGGTGAAGGCGTGGACAATGCGCTCCGGCCCCTCCAGCGCCAGCGACATCGCCAGCAGCGGCAACGGCGGGATCAGGCTGACCCAGACCATCAGGCTGAACAGGTCGGGCGCCTTGGCCTGCTTCATTACGATGTTCGACACGCCCCAGGCCGCCGCCGCCGCCAGCGTCAGGGCAAGGCCGAGCAGCGAGTCGCCCGCCGGCATCTCCAGCGCGATCAAGCCGACTCCGGCAAAGGCGACGACCATGCCGGCGATCTGCCGCGGCCCAGGCCGGTCGCCCAGCACCAGGGCGGCGAAGATTGCGGTGAAGAAGGCCTGCGCCTGCAAAACCAGCGAGGCGAGCCCGGCCGGCATGCCGACGTCGATTCCCAGGAACAGCAGCGGAAACTTCACCACGCCCAGCATCACGCCGATTCCGATCACGAATTTCCAGGGCACCGGCGGCCCCTTGGCCCAGCCCAGCACCAGGATCGGCAGCGCCGCCAGCGCGAAACGCAGGCAGGAGAAGAGCAGCGGCGGGAAATCGCGCAATCCGACCTTGATCGCGACGAAGTTGAAGCCCCAGACGGCGGCGACCGCCACCGCGAGCAAAATGTGGGAAGCACGCATGATCGGCAAGCTAAACGGGCGCCGCCGGGCCGGTCAATCGGAGGTTGGACGCTACCGCCTGGGCTGAGCCGATGGGCCGCTCAGCCGACTCCCAGCCGGAAAGCCCTTCTCCCCTTGCGGGAGAAGGGTTGGGATGAGGGGTACAGACGGCTACAGGCCGTTGGAAATCCTGGATTTGCGTCCCCTCACCCCAACCCCTCTCCCGCAAGGGGAGAGGGGCTTTTGCCGCCCTCTCCGCTCGGATGGTGTCGCGGTGAGGCGCGCGGCGCGCGGGTCTGACCTGCGCGGTCCCGTCACGGATCGGCATGCAGAATTCGGCATTCGTCCGACGCGTTGATCGCCCAGGACGACCCCGCCAGCACCATCGTGCCGATATCGCCCAGGCCGCTGCTGCGGAAGCTGACCCGGCGGGCGCGGGCCAGCGGCTCCAGATCCTCCAGGAAGCTCTTGGTCGGGATGGCGACATAGAGGCTGCCGTTGGGCAGGCCGCGGGCGCTCAGCGACATCCGCGATCCCTGGTCCAGGCTGGCCGCCAGATCGTAACGCTCGCCGGGCTTCACCGCCGCTCCGCTGTCCGAAGGGGCGAAGCCCGACAGGATGAAACCCGATTCGGTCGAGGCGGTGCGGAAGGTCAGGCGCGGAGCGGCGTCCTGGCCGATCGCAATCCCGCGCTCCGCGACGCAGAAGGCCTTGCCGCCGGGGGGCGTGTGGATGGTGACGGTCCAGCCCTTGCCGGCGCTGAAGGGCTTGGCCGGTCCGTCCGGCAACCCGGCGGCGGGCGGCGGCGGGGCCGGAGGAGGCGGCACCGTCTCGCAGGCGGCAAGCGCCAGCACGAGGCCGGTCAGCAGGGCCAAAGGCGTCGCCGCCCGGACGGCGCGGCGGCTCATGAAGGCCGGCCGCAGTCGGACGACGGGTGCAAGGTGCGGCCGATCCATCGCGGCGTCCTCCCCATCCCTGAACGTGATGCGGCGATCTGCATACCACGTTCGCATGCATCCGGCGACCGTCGCGGCGACCGCCCCGCCTGTGCTAGAACCGGGGGCCCTGTCGCAGCAAGCCCCCGGTTGCCATGCCCCACGCCGACTTCATCCACCTGCGCGTCCATTCCGCCTATTCGCTGTCGGAAGGCGCCATCAAGGTGAAGGAACTGGTCAAGCTCTGCCTCAAGCAGCAGATGCCGGCCGTCGCGGTCACCGACACCGGCAACCTGTTCGGCGCGCTGGAATTCGCGCTGGCGGCCTCGGATGCCGGCGTGCAGCCGATCATCGGCACCGTTCTGGGCATCACCCGCGTCGGCCCGGCCCAGACGAAACCCGGCCTGCCCGGCAAGGCGGCGGCGACCCCCGACCAGCTCGTCCTGCTCTGCCAGAACGAGGAGGGCTACCGCAACCTGACGGCTCTGGTGTCCAAGGCCTTCCTCGAATCGGACCCGCTGGCCGGCCCGCAGGTGACGCTGGACGCGCTGGAGGGCCGGTCCGCCGGGCTGATCGCGCTGACCGGCGGCCCCGGCGGCTCCATCGGCCGGCTGCTGCATGAGGGGCAGAAGGATCTGGCGCTCGACGTTCTGGAACGGCTGAAGCGGCTGTTCCCCGGCCGCCTCTATGTCGAGCTGCAGCGGCACGAAGGCGGGCGCGGCCATTTCGCCACCATCGAGAACGCCATCGAGCCGGCGCTGATCGACCTCGCCTACAAGCACGACCTGCCGCTGGTCGCCACCAACGATTGCTATTTCGCCACCGCCGACATGTACGAGGCGCACGACGCGCTGCTCTGCATCGCCGAGGGCGCCTATCTCAGCCAGGAGGACCGCCGCCGCCTGACCCCTGACCATCGCTTCAAGTCGGCGGAGGAGATGCGGCTGCTGTTCGCCGACCTGCCGGAGGCGGTGGACAACACGGTCGCCATCGCCCGGCGCTGCTCCTTCCTGCTAAAGCCGATCAAGCCGATCCTGCCCCCCTTCGCCTGCGAAGGCGGCCGGACCGAGGACGACGAGCTGCGCGCCCAGTCGCGCGCCGGCCTGGAGATGCGGCTGGAAAAGGTCGTCTTCACGCCGGAGATGACGCCGGAACAGCGCGAGGAGACCCGCAAGACCTATTTCGAGCGGCTGGAGTTCGAGCTGGACGTCATCGTCAAGATGAAGTTCCCCGGCTACTTCCTGATCGTGTCGGACTTCATCAAATGGGCGAAGAACCACGACATTCCCGTCGGGCCGGGCCGCGGGTCGGGCGCCGGCTCCGTCGTCGCCTGGGCGCTGACCATCACCGATTTGGACCCGCTGCGCTTCGGCTTGCTATTCGAGCGCTTCCTGAACCCCGAACGCGTGTCGATGCCCGACTTCGACATCGACTTCTGCCAGGACCGCCGCGAAGAGGTCATCCGCTACGTCCAGAACAAGTACGGTTACGACCGCGTCGCCCAGATCATCACCTTCGGTAAGCTGCAGGCGCGCGCCGTGCTGCGCGACGTCGGCCGCGTCCTGCAGATGCCCTACGGGCAGGTCGACAAGATCTGCAAGATGGTGCCGAACAACCCGGCCAACCCGGTGACGCTGCAGCAGGCGCTGGACAGCGAGGAGATGCTGCGGCAGGCGCGCGACAGCGACGACACCGTGCGCCACCTGGTCGACATCGCGCTGAAGCTGGAGGGTCTCTTCCGCCACGCCTCGACCCATGCCGCCGGCGTGGTGATCGGCGACCGGCCCTTGCAGGAACTGGTGCCGCTCTACCGAGACCCGCGCTCGGATATGCCGGTCACCCAGTTCAACATGAAGTATGTCGAACAGGCCGGTCTGGTGAAGTTCGACTTCCTCGGCCTGAAGACGCTGACCGTGCTGAAGACGGCGGTCGACCTGATCCCCGAGAAGCCGGACCTGACCACCGTCCCGCTGGACGACGAGAAGAGCTACCAGTTGCTCAGCCGGGCGGAGGCGACCGGCGTGTTCCAGCTGGAAAGCTCGGGCATGCGCGACGTGCTGCGCCGGCTGAAGCCGAACCGGTTGGAGGACATCATCGCGCTGGTGTCGCTCTATCGTCCCGGCCCGATGGACAACATCCCGAAATACATCCGGGTGAAGAACGGCGAGGAAAAAGCCGACTACATGCATGACAGCCTGGAAGGCATCCTGAAGGAGACCTTCGGGATCATGATCTACCAGGAACAGGTCATGCAGATCGCCCAGGTGCTGTCCGGCTATTCGCTGGGCGGCGCCGATCTTCTGCGCCGCGCCATGGGCAAGAAGATCAAGGAGGAGATGGACAACCAGCGCAAGATCTTCTGCGACGGCGCGGAGGCGCGCGGCGTGAAGGCGGAGCTGGCCAGCCTGATCTTCGACCAGGTCATGAAGTTCGCCGGCTACGGCTTCAACAAATCCCACGCCGCCGCCTACGCCCTGGTCGCCTATCACACGGCGTACCTGAAGGCGAACCACCCGGTGGAGTTCATGGCGGCGTCGATGACGCTCGACCTCGGCAACACCGACAAGCTGAACGTCTTCCGGCAGGAATTGGCCCGGCTGCGCGTCAAGCTGCTGACGCCGGACATCAACCGGTCCGACTCCATCTTCGGGGTGGAGCAGCTGCCCGACGGGACCAAGGCGGTGCGCTACGCGCTGGCCGCCGTGAAGGGCGTCGGCCTGCCCGCCATGAAGGCGGTGGTGGAGGAGCGGCGGAAGAACGGCCCGTTCAAGAGCCTGTTCGACTTCGCCCGCCGCCTGGACCTGAAGACCATCAACAAGCGCCAGCTTGAGAATCTCGCCTGTGCCGGCGCCTTCGACGGGCTGAACCCCAACCGCGCCCAGGTCCATGCGGCACTTGAGACCATCATCCGCTATGCCCAGGCGGAGGCGGCGGAGCGCGACAGCGGCATCGGCAACCTGTTTGGCGGTGGGGGCGGCGGCCTGCCCGAACCCGACCTGCCCAAGGTCAAGGATTGGGAGCCGCTGGAAAAGCTGAAGCACGAGTTCGGCGCCATCGGCTTCTACCTGTCGGCCCACCCGCTGGACGCCTATTCCGGCCCGCTCGGCCGCATGAAGGTGGTGCGCTCCGCCGAGTTGCAGACCGCCATCGCGAAGGGCGGCTCCACCCGCTACAAGATGGCGGGCATCGTCGTCTCGAAGAAGGAGAAGACCGCCAAGTCCGGCAACCGCTTCGCCTTCGTCGAACTGTCGGACGCCACCGGCGGCTATGAGGTGACGCTGTTCTCCGAGGTGCTGGCCGCCAACCGCGACCTGCTGGAGCCCGGCCGCCCGGTGCTGATGACGGTGGACGCCCAGTTGAACGGCGAAGAGGTCCGCCTGACCTGCCAGGAGATCAAGCCGCTGGAGGAGGCCGTCGCCTCGGTCAGCGCCGGCTTGCGCGTGGTGCTGCGCGATCCCACGCCGATCGAGCATCTGCGCGCCACGCTGGACCGGCTGTCGCGCGGCAAGAGCCGGATCAACGTGCTGGTGGAGATCGACCCGCTGAAGGAGGTCGAGATCGAACTGCCCGGCAGCTACACCATCACCGCACAAAGCCGCTCGGCCCTGAAAGCCGTGCCGGGCGTGGTCGAAGTGGCGGAATTGTAAGGAGGTTCGACGCGGCCGGCGGGGCACTCACCCGCCGGCCGCCTCCTCCTCCGCCTGGCGGCGGCGGAAGCCGACCAGAGCGGTTTCGTCCAGCATCCCGGCATCCTTGCGCTTCTGCTTGTCGCGTTCGCGCTTCTGCCGCTCCTCCTCCGCCAGTTCGTAGCGTTTCAGCTCCTGGAAGGCTTCGGCCATCTCGTCGGTGGCGATCTCGATCTGCGCCTCCACCTGGGCCAGCGACTGGCCGAGCCGGCGGCCGCGCTCCAGCGCCGCCTGGGCGAAGTTGGAGTAGGTGAAGGAGACGGAGAAATCGTCGCGAACCGTTTCCTGTTCGTGCGCGATCTCCTGCTTCACCTTCTCGATCTCGTTGCGCAGCCGGTCGGCCAGCGTGTGGAGTTCCGCCAGGACGCGACGCTTCTCGTCCAGTTGCAGCTTCTGCAGGCGGATGATCGTCTTCAGGCTCATTGCGGCCACTGCACCCCAAAGATTTCAGCCAGCATGGCGTAGCTGGTCTCCAGATCGGTGGCTTCGCGCTTGCCCTGCTTCAGGAAAGCCTCCAGCGCCGGCTGAAAGTGGATCGCCTCGTCCACCTGCGGGTCGGAGCCGCGGCGATAGGCTCCCAGCCGGATCATCTCGGCCATGTTGTCGTAGGACGACAGCAGGCGCCGGGCATGGCCGACCAGCTCGTTCTCGTTCGGCGTGTTGCAGCCGGGCATGGTGCGCGACACGCTGCGCAGGATGTTGATGGCGGGATAGCGCCCGCGCTCGCCGATCTGGCGTTCCATCACGATGTGGCCGTCCAGGATGCCGCGCACGGCGTCGGCGATGGGCTCGTTGTGGTCGTCGCCGTCCACCAGCACGGTGAACAGGCCGGTGATTGTGCCCGACCCGACCACCCCCGGACCGGCGCGCTCCAGCAGGCGTGGCAGCTCGGCGAAGACGGTCGGCGGATAGCCCTTGGTCGTCGGCGGCTCGCCGGCGGACAGGCCGATCTCGCGCTGGGCCATGGCGAAGCGGGTGACGCTGTCCATCATGCACAGCACGTCGCGGCCCTGGTCGCGGAAATGCTCGGCCACCGCCAGCGTCATGTAGGCCGCCTGCTTGCGCATCAGCGGCGCCTCGTCGGAGGTGGCGCAGACGACGACGCTGCGGGCCAGCCCCTCCTCGCCCAGATCCTCGGTGATGAATTCCTGCAACTCGCGCCCGCGCTCGCCGATCAGCCCGATCACCGCCACCTCGGCGGCGGAAAAGCGCGCCAGCATCGACATGACCGACGATTTGCCGACGCCGGAGCCGGCGAAGATGCCCATGCGCTGGCCGCGGCAGCAGGTGAGGAAGGCGTTGACGGCGCGGATGCCCAGATCCAGCTTCCCTCCCACCCGCGCGCGGGAATGGGCGTTGGGCGGGCTGTTGCGGATCGGCGTGCCCTGCGGCCCCTTGGGCAGCGGTCCCTTGCCGTCGACCGGCTCGCCCAGCGCGTTGACGACACGGCCGAGCCAGGCATCGGTTGGGTAGATCATCGCCTGGTCGCCCGCCACCAGCGCCCGGCAGCCCAGCCCCACCCCGTCGAGCGCACCGAAGGGCATGGCGAGCGCCCGGCCCTGGCGGAACCCCACCACCTCGCAGGGAACCTGCCGCCGGTCGCGCGTCTCCACGATGCAGCGGCCGCCGACCGACAATTCCTTCTCGATCCCGCCGACCTCGACCATCAGGCCGGACACGGCGGTGACGCGGCCATAGCGGCTGCAGTCTGGAATCTGGTCGATGTCGCGGATCAGCTGGTCGAAATCGAACGGCATGGGTCGGATACCGACATCCCCAAGACGGGATGCGCTCCTATTAAGTGGTAGTTCTGTGGACGGAGGCGACGTTAACCACCATGATCGCATCTTGCGATGGAAGGATTAACGTTGTGTAAGCGCTTGGCACTGGCGTTAAGCTGAATCGTCTGTTAACTTGTGTAAACGGGATGGTTGAAATCGGTCATCAAGGATCGGGGACCATGTCGGGGGTCGGGTAGCGAAAGCGCGCCATCAAACGTCGGGATATCGCCATGAGGGTTCTGCTGGTTGAAGACGATTCCTCCGTCGCCAAAAGCATTGAACTGATGCTGAACACGGAAGGATTCATCGTCGACTCTACCGACCTGGGTGAGGACGGTCTCGAGATCGGCAAGCTCTATGATTATGACATCATCATTCTCGACCTGATGCTGCCGGACATCGACGGGTACGAGGTTCTTCGCCGCCTGCGCGCCGCGCGCGTGACCACCCCGATCCTGATCCTCTCGGGCCTGACCGAGATGGACAACAAGATCAAGGGCCTGGGCTTCGGCGCTGACGATTATCTGACCAAACCGTTCGACAAGCGCGAACTGATCGCCCGCATCCAGGCCATCGTCCGCCGGTCGAAGGGCCATTCCGACAGCATCATCCGCACCGGCCGCCTGACCGTCAACCTCGACACCCGCACGGTGGAGGTCGACCAGTCGCCGCTGCACCTCACCGGCAAGGAATACGGCATCCTGGAGTTGTTGAGCCTGCGCAAGGGCACGACGCTGACCAAGGAGATGTTCCTGAACCATCTCTATGGCGGGATGGACGAGCCGGAACTGAAGATCATCGACGTCTTCGTCTGCAAGCTGCGCAAGAAGCTGGCCGCCGCCACCCAGGGCGACAACTACATCGAAACGGTGTGGGGCCGTGGTTACGTGCTGCGCGACCCGCACGAGGAAATCTCGGAAGCGAATCCGCCGCCGCCGCCGCGCGTGCCTCAGCAGCAGGCAGCCGGCTGACCACCAACTGAAAAAGGTGGAGCGGCACTGTCGCTCTCACAATCGAACGCCCGGACGTCTTTCACCTTGAAAGCCGGACCGGGCGTTCCCATGTAAAGCGGGTCATTCTGCTACGGACTGCGGGACGTTCAAACGCCCCCACGCTCAGCCCCCCTTTTTTCGCCATTGCGAGCATGCCTTTGCGGGCATTCGGGGGCCGCCAATCCCACATCCAGTCTGATGCGCCGCACCGGTGGTGCGGCGCCCTTCGCGTTATGGGAGACAGACATGCCCGTCGGCACCGTCAAATGGTTCAACAGCACCAAGGGCTTCGGTTTCATTCAGCCGGAAAGCGGCGGCCCGGATGTGTTCGTTCACATCTCCGCTGTCGAACGCGCCGGGCTGCGCAGCCTGGTCGATGGCCAGAAGATTTCCTACGAGGAGCAGCGCGATCCCAAGCGCGGCAAGACCTCGGCGGAAAATCTGAAGGCGGTCTGACCGCCTGACCGCCGACCTGCGGAAAGAGGGGCATCGGGAAACCGGTGCCCTTTTTCCGTGTTGCGCATTCAGTGCCGCCCATACGCCGGGCCTATGCCCCGCCGGGACCTGCCCAGAGGAGAACCGCTATGGCTTTCAAACCGAACTACAACCAGCAGCGGGCCGAGCGTAACCGGGCCAAGGAACAGAAGAAGCAGGAAAAGCTTCAGCGCCGCGAGGAAGAGGTCGCCGCCCGCCGTGCCGGCACTCAGATCGACGGCGAACAGACCGGGCAGGACGATACGGACGTGCAGGATGACGCCGTTTCGACCGACACCGAGACCAAGACCGATATCAACAATGCTTGACCGCAAGGCCGATCCTACGGCCGACCGCGATTATACGGAGGACAGGCCATGGCCCGTCAGAAGAAACAACCCGTCGAAAACGCCTTTGCACTGTTCGATGTGATCTACCAGGACGGTGCGCGCACCTCGAACCGCAAGGTGCCGACGTCCGACATCGATCAGTTCGACCGCGAGAATTCCATCCGCGCCTTCATCGAGGCGCAGGACCGCAAGATCGCCGAGATGTCCGGCAACCCGCGCGGGCCAATCAAGTCGATCACGCCGTCGGCCTGAAGCTACAGTGATCGAGTGGGGGCGGCTCTCCCGCCCCCGTCGCTCTCCAGAAGGCTCTCACGCCACCTTGGCGCCGGCGGCGGAAAAGCCGCCCAGGCTGTACAGGCCGCGCTGGCCTTCCACCGGCTTGAACTTGTCGGTGATGCCCAGCACCGTTTCCGCACCGCCCAGATACAGAACGCCGTCCTGCGGCATCTGGCGGGAGATGGACTCCAGAACCTTCGCCTTCGTCGGCTGGTCGAAATAGATCAGCACGTTGCGGCAGAAGACGATGTCGAACTGGCCCAGCGCCGACAAATCGCCCAGCAGGTTCCATTCGCGGAACGAAACCATCTGGCGCAGCTGCTGGCTGATCTGCCACTTGTCGCCGTTCTGCTTGAAGTGCTTGACCAGCATGGTGATGGGAAGTCCGCGCTGCACCTCGAACTGGGTGTAGACGCCGGACTTCGCCCGCTCCACCATTTCGGCCGAGATGTCGGTGCCGACGATCTCGATGCGCCAGCCGGCCAGCTTCGCCGCCTCGTCGTTGAGGATCATCGACAGCGAATAGGCTTCCTGCCCCGAAGAACAGGCGGCCGACCAGATGCGCAGACTGCGCTTGGCCGCCCGCGCCTCCATCAGCTTCGGCAACACCAGCTGCTTGAACTGGTCGAAGGGCTTCTGGTCGCGAAAGAAGGACGACTCGTTGGTCGTCATCGCTTCCGTGATGTCGCGCAGCAGCGCCTCGTCCTTGCGGGTGCGGACGGTGGTCGCCAGCTCCTCCAGGCCCTTCATGTTCCACTTGCGCGCCACCGGCATCAGCCGGGATTCGAGCAGGTAGGCCTTGTCGCGGGTGAGGACCAGGCCGGAACGCTGCTTGAGCAGCGTGGAGAACATGTCGAAATCTTCGACTCTCATGCTGCCCTCGAAGCGAGCTTGCGGATGTGGGGACCGATTTCCTTGAGCGGCAGGATGGCGCTGCAGATGCCGGCTTGCGCCACGGCACCCGGCATGCCCCAGACCACGCTCGACGCCTCGTCCTGGGCGATCAGCATGCCGCCGCCGTTGACGACGTCGGTGCAGCCCTTCAGCCCGTCCTGCCCCATGCCGGTCAGGATGCAGGCCAGGATCTTGCGGCCGCCGAAGGCCTTCAGGATAGAGCGCATCATCGGGTCGACGGCCGGGCGGCAGAAATTCTCCGGCGGATCCTTGCTGAGCGTGATCACGTTGGCCCCGCCGCGCTGCGCCACCAGCATGTGGAAGTCGCCGGGGGCGATGTAGCAGCGGTTCTGCACGATCGGCTCGCCGTCCTTGGCCTCGCGCGCATCGATCCCGCATTGGCGGGTGATATGCTCGGCCAGGATGGTGGTGAAGGTCGCCGGCATATGCTGGGTGATCAGGATCGGCTGGCTGATGCCGGCCTTCAGGTGCGACAGGACCTCGAACAGGGCCTGCGGGCCGCCGGTGGAGCTGCCGATGGCGATCACGTCCGGCTTCACCGCCATGGCGCCGACCGGGGCCGGGCGGGTGGTGATCGGCCCGACCTCGCGCTTGAGCAGCCCGACCGGAGCCGCCGGGGTCAGCGGGCGGATTTCACCGCGGGTGCGCGACCCGGCGCGCTTCGCCGCGGCGCCCAGCGCCTTGACCTTGGCGACCAGCTCGCGCTTGAAGTCCTCCGCCCCGCCGATCTCGCGGGTGGAGGTCGGCTTCGGAATGTAATCGGCCGCACCCGCCGACAGGCAGCGGATGGAGACGTCGGCCCCGCGCAGCGTCAGCGTGGAGGCCATGATGATCTTCACCTGCGGCGCCACCGCCAGCAGCTTCGGGATGGCGGTCAGCCCGTCCATCACCGGCATCTCGATGTCCAGAACGATGACGTCGATCGAGTTGCGCTGCAGCGAATTCACCGCCATCTGACCGTCGCCCACGGAGGTGACGACGCGGATGTCCGGGTCTCCTTCCAGCGCACGGGTCAGCAGGCCGCGGATGACGGCCGAGTCGTCCACCACCATGACCCGGACGGGATCCGGATTGGCCGGTCGCGCGGTGGTGAGGGGGCCTCTGCCAAAACTGTCCGACATATCGGCGATTCGCCTTTCAACTCGACTGGTTCAACGCGGCTTGTCCAGCGTTCAGACAGGGAGCCTGTCCCGACCGACCCATGCCCCGGCGGCCGTGTGCTGGACGGTCATGTCCGGCACGGGCAGGAGATCACAGCAAGCCGACTTGCGCGAACTTGGTCTGGATGATGTCGCTGTCGAAGGGCTTCATGATGTACTCGTTGGCCCCCGCGGACAGCGCCTCCTGGATGTGGGCGAGGTCGTTCTCGGTGGTGCAGAAGACCACCTTGGGCTGCTCGCCCCCGCTCATCTTGCGCAGCCGGCGCAGGAACTCGATGCCGGTCATCACCGGCATGTTCCAGTCCAGCAGGATGGCATCGGGCATCTGTGCCGCGCAGGCCTCCATCGCCTGTTTGCCGTCCTCCGCCTCGGTGCAGGTGAAGTTCAGCTCTTCAAGGATCTTGCGTGCGACCTTGCGGACCACGCGGCTGTCGTCGACCACCAGGCAGGATTTCATTGCGGCAGGGCCTCAGGTCATCTGTTCGTCGGCGGAAAAGCCGGCCGGAAGGAGCGGCGCCTTTCCCCGACGGGAAGACGCCGCGGACCGTCAGGCCGTCTCGATGGTTGTGAAGTTGAGCAGACGAGGCACGTCCAGCACAACCATCAACTGGCCGTTCAGCCTATAAATTCCGGTAGAGACCTCGCGCCAGCGCGGATCCAGCGTCGCCGGGTTGCGTTCGAAGTCCTCCTTGGTCAGGCTCAGCACCTCTCCGACCGAATCGACCATTAGGCTGTACAGCTCGCCGCGCAGGTCGACGACGATCGACATGCCGGGCTTGTCCTTCGGCCGGCCGGTCAGGCCGAGCCGCAGGCGGACGTCGATCGCGGTGACGATGCGGCCGCGCAGGTTCAGCGACCCGGCGACCTCCGGCGGAGCCAGCGGGATACGGGTGATCCGCTGATGGCCCAGCACGTCCTGCACCTGAAGGACCGGGATGCCGAACATCTGGTCGGCGATCGTCATGGTCACATAGTCCTGGTTGCCGGAGACGACGATGTCGTCGCCCTTCGACTTCCGGACGGTGGACGGCAGCTTGGCGTTGCTCATGCGGCACCTTTCTGGTCGGTCAGCGTCTGCTGCAGCGCGAAGAGCAGCGCGTCACGGTCGAACTTGGCGACATAGTCGTTGAAGCCGGCGATCCGGCCGCGGTCGAGGTCGCGGGCGCTGGCGTGGCTGGACAGCGCCACCATCGGCACGCCCTGCCAGCGGCTGCCGTGGCGAACAGCCTCGGCGAAGTCGAAGCCGCTCATGCCCGGCATCTCGATGTCGGAGACGATGACGTCGAAGTCCTCGCCCGCCTCGCAGAGAGCCAGCGCGTCGCCGGCATTCTCCACCGCCGTCACGTCGTAGCCGGCGACCGACAGCAGCGGCGTCAGCAGGTTGCGGAAGAAGGGGCTGTCGTCGACCAGAAGCACGCGCTGCAGCTTCTCCTCCTCGAACCCCTCCTGGGCGGAGGAGCCGAACCAGTCCTTGTAGGCCTGGGTCAGGAAGAAGCCGGCGTCGATCACCTCGGTCGCCTTGCCGGCGATGATGGCCGACCCCATCAGGCCGGGACGCTCCGCGGCCAGCTGGACGTTCAGCTTCTCCTCCACGATGTCGACGATCTCGTCGACGATCAGGCCCATCGAGCGGTCGCCGTCGGCGAAGACCAGGACCGGCTGGCGCCCTTCGTTGGCCAGGGCGAAGTTCGGGTCGATCGGCACCAGAGGCATCAGCTTGCCGCGGTACTGGACCACCGGCAGGCCGTTCGACATCTCGACCGTGGCGAGATCGACGTCCTCCAGGCGGGCGACCAGCGACAGCGGCACCGCCTTGGGCGCGCCCTCGCCGGCGCGGAACAGCAGGAGCGCCATCTTGTCCTCCTGGCGCTGGGTCTGGACCGCGGTGGTCTCCTTGCCCGCAGCCTCGCCCATCGCCATCTCGCCGGTGGCCGACGCGATGCCGTTGGGGTCCAGGATCATGATGACCGAGCCGTCGCCCAGGATGGTATTGCCCGAGAACATCTCGATGTGGCGCAGGATCGGCGCCACCGGCTTCACCACGATTTCCTCGGTGTCGAACACGCGGTCGACCATGATGCCGAAGGTGTAGGTGCCGACCTGGGTGACGACGATGAAGGTCTCGTCCGCCGGCTTCTTGGCGTCCTCGCTGTCGTCCAGCCGCAGCAGCTGCTGCAGCGAGACCAGCGGCAGCAGGCGGTTGCGCAGGCGCAGCACCGGCGTGCCCTTCAGGCGCTCGATCGTATGCTCGCTGTCGGCGGCGGCACGCACCAGCTCGACCACGCTGATCTGCGGGATGGCGAAGCGTTCGCCCGCGCACTCGACGATCAGGGCGGAGACGATGGCCAGCGTCAGCGGGATCTTGATGACGAAGGTCGACCCCTTGCCCTGGGCCGACTTGATCTCGATCGTGCCGCCGATCTTCTCGATGTTGGTCTTCACCACGTCCATGCCGACGCCGCGGCCCGACACGTTGGTGACCTTGGCGGCGGTGGAGAATCCCGGCTTCATGATGAACTGGATGATCTGCTGGTCGGTCATCGAGGCCAGCTCGATCTCCGACGCCATCCCGTTCTGGATCGCCTTCTGCTTGATCCGGTCGATGGCAAGTCCCTTACCGTCGTCCTGGATCTCGATGATGATGTGGCCGCCTTCGTGATAGGCGTTCAGCGTGATGCGGCCGGTCTCCGACTTGCCGGACTTCAGGCGCTCCGCCGGGATCTCCAGGCCATGGTCGGCGCTGTTGCGCACCATGTGGGTCAGCGGGTCCTTGATCAGCTCCAGCACCTGGCGGTCCAGCTCGGTGTCGGCGCCGAGCATCTGGAGGTCGATCTTCTTGTTCAGTTCATGCGCCAGGTCGCGCACCAGGCGCGGCAGCTTGGCCCAGGCGTTGCCGATGGGCTGCATGCGCGTCTTCATGACGCCTTCCTGCAGC
Organism: Azospirillum largimobile; assembly: GCF_977007025.2. Taxonomy (NCBI): domain Bacteria; kingdom Pseudomonadati; phylum Pseudomonadota; class Alphaproteobacteria; order Rhodospirillales; family Azospirillaceae; genus Azospirillum; species Azospirillum largimobile. The sequence continues at coordinate 280,057 of NZ_CDRMUA020000005.1, read as the reverse complement.
TCCGACGTCACATGGTTCAGGCGCTGCAGCGGGGCGGCGAACTCGCTCTCCTTCTGCGACCGCAGGATCTGGAGCAGCTGGTTGCGGGTCAGCACCAGCTCCGAGACCATGGTCATCAGGTTTTCGAGCAGGTCGACGTTCACGCGGATGGTCTGCGCGGCGACCGCCGATTCCTTGGTCGCGGCCTCGGCACCCGCATCGGCACCGCCCGCATTGCCGCCGGCGGAACCGCCGGCCATCGGGGCGACCGGGGCCGGCACCTTGGCGGCGGCCGGCTCGGCATCGGGAACGACGAGGTCCTGCGACGGGGCGGGCTCCTCGGCCGGCTCCGGCGCGCGGGTGGCGACCGCCGTGCTCGCCGGAACGGCGGGAGCCGCGGCCGGCGGGTCATTGGGACCCGGGATGGAGTTCCACAGCGCCTCCAACTCGTCCAGCGTCGCCGGACGATCGTCCGCGGCGGCGACTGCGGGAGCGGTCGGCGGCGGAGCGGCGGCGGCCGGAGATGGCCCGCCCAGCTTGCCCTCGGCGCACAGGTTCAGCCGCTCGATCAGCGGCAGGTCGTCGCCGGGCGGTTCCGCCTCGGTCGCTTCCAGAACCGCCAGCAGGCTCTTGATGGTGTCCAGAGCCTGCAGGATCAGCGAAACCGCTTCCGGATTGATCGTCAGCTCGCCGTCACGGAACTTGCCCAGCACGTTCTCCGACGCGTGCGCCACCTTTTCCAGGCGGGGCAGGCCGAGGAAGCCGCAGGTTCCCTTGATGGTGTGAACGAGGCGGAAGATGTTCGACAGCAGTTCCGGATTGTTGGGATTCTGCTCCAACCGCACCAACTCGACGTCGAGCACCGAGAGGTTTTCGTTGGTCTCCGTCAGAAATTCGGACAGCAGATCATCCATGTCGCATTCCCCAGGCCCAATGTTTATGGTCCGCGCCGGCCTGCGGCTCGAACGGGCAGCATCTAAGGGCCGCCGGTTGCGCTCCAGTCCAGGTAGGTCGGGAGCCTGTCAAACACTGATTAAGAGAACCTTACCTCTTCCGATAGGGAGTCTTCCGAGCGCTTCCACCGGCAGGATAAGGGACCGATTGTCACAGGGAGGATCGATGACCGACGCCGAACTCGCCCAGTCCGTGCGCGACGCCGTGGACAACCTCAACGCCGCCCTGGCGGAGGCCGCACGCCACAATCTGGCCGTCACGCTGCGCACCACGTCCCACCAGACCACCGGCGGGGTGGAGCAGGTCGTGGTGGAAACGCGGATTTTCAAACAGCTGTAAGGAGCCTCACCACTCCGCGGTGAAGACCAGCCGCTCACTGCTTTCGGTGGCGACGGCGATGCGGAATCCGTCGCTCTCCGCCAGCCGTCCGGCGAGATAGGCGTGGATGGTGCGGGGCGTCAGCGCATCGGGCGCGGCCGTGCCGGCCAGGGCCGCGGCGGCATCCGGATTCAGGGTGCCGGGGCGGCCGGCGGCGGTCACGGTGATGCGGCCGGCCGTCTCGTCTCCGTCGGCCGCGACGGACACGAGGCCTCCATGGGTCAGCGCCTCGTCCGCCAGCAGGATGAGGTTCAGCACCAGCTTCACCACGCCGCGGCGCTGGGCCGTCATGTCGTGCGGCACCCGTTCCGGCCAGTCCAGCCGGGTGCGGCCGCCCTCGAGATAGCCGGCGGCGGAGTTGCGGGCGTCGCCGAACCCCTTCTGGTCGCGCCCGGCCACCCCGTAGGCCAGCCGGAACACCCGCAGCCGGCGGTCCGCCTGACCGGAGGAATGGTCGATCAGCTTCACCGCCTCGCCCAGGAAGCCGCCGGCCAACCCGCCCCCGGCCCCGCCGCCATCCTCGTCCTCCTGCATCTCCTCGATCAGTTCCAGGCCGTTGCGGATGGCGCCGACCGGGCTGACCAGATCGTGGCACAGCTTCGACGCCAGCAATTCCAGGACGCGGATGTCGACGCTGACGGGTTGGGAAGGCGATTCGGTCACGAGACGGTCTCCGGTGGAAAAAAGGAGCGGCGACGGCGCGGTGCCGGCGATTCTATACTCTCACGGCGCCGCCGCACAGGCGGTCGCATTTCCTATGTACAATAGACTGACGGATGGGACGCGACATGGACGATTCGCTGGTGCCCGGCGCCTGGGTGCGCCACCCGGACCAGCCCGATTGGGGGCTGGGGCAGGTGCAGTCGGCCATCCGCAACCGCATCACCGTGAATTTCGAGCATGCGGGCAAGGTGCTGATCGACAGCGACGTCATCTCGCTCTCGGTGGTGGATCCGGACGAGGTCTGACGCCGGCCCGGAATTCGATGTTCCGACTCCGGGAAAGCGCGGATTGCGCCGCCGGTGCCGCTTTGCTTTTATGCGCCGAATCCAAGCATGCCGAATCCAAAAAAGGGAGACCAGAGATGAAGGCCATGATCCTCGGCTTTGCCGCCGCGGCGGTGATCGCGCTGGGTGCGGCGGTGGCGTTGAACTCCATCGGCCATTCGACCGCAGAGCGCTTCTCCAGCTCCACCGTCCGGCTTTAGGAGAACAAGCTCATCACCTCTTCCACGAAAAGGCGACTTCCGGCATTGGTGTTCGCGGTGTAGCATCGGTAGATCCATGATCGGACACGGCGGACCGTCGGTTGATCTCGCGTCTCAAAGGGGGAATGGGTGCCTTCGGCGTGGCGTTGATCGTCGGCTTCAACGCCATGATCGGCTACGACCTTCTGCATGAGCGTAGCGAGACCGTCACCCGGGCACGGGAAGAGAACGGAGCGATGGCGCTGGTGCTGGAGCGCCATGCGACCGACAGCTTTTCGGGCGTATCGAAAATCCTGGCCGGCGTGGCGGAAGTGCTGGCCGTCCGCGGCGACAGTTGGGAACGGGGCGATGCCGACGTGCATGCCCTGCTGCGCCGTCAGGCCAGCCAGTCGCCGCTGATCCGCGCCATGCTGGTGGTCGCCGCCGACGGCAGGCTGGTTCACGACACCCAGACGCTGACCCCCGCCAACCTCGACCTGTCGGACCGTGACTACCTGATGGCTCACCGCGAAGGGCTGGTCGCCGGCGGAGCCGACGGGGTCTTCGTCGGCAATCCGGCGCGGGGGCGCACCTCCGGCAACTGGTTCATCGGCATGAGCCGACGGCTGAACGCCCCGGACGGGCGGTTCGCCGGGGTGGTGGTCGCGGTGATGGAGCCGACGGCCTTCCGCGGCCTCTACCGAACGCTGGCACTTCCCGGCGATGCCGTGGTGACGCTCTATCATGCGGACGGGCCGGTGTTGGCCCGCTTTCCCGACCATGAGACCTATATCGGCCGCTCGGCCCGCCATCTGCCGCTGTTCGCCCGCCTGCTGAAGGAGGCACCGGCCGGCACCGAGTTGCTGGACAGCCCGGCCGACGGGCCGCGACGCATCCTCAGCTACCGCGCCTCGGCCGAAATGCCGCTGGTGGTTACGGTGTCGTCGTCGCGCGACGCGGTGCTCGCCCCCTGGCAGTCCAAGGCCGTCATGCTGGCCGCCGCCGGCCTCGCCGGCACGCTGGTGATCGGGTTGATGATGCTGGCCCTGCTGCGCGAGGCCGGGCGGCGCGAACGGGCGATGGCCGATCTGCAGGGCAGCGAGCGGGCGCTGCGCGACAGCCAGCACAGGCTGATCCAGGACATCGCCGCCCGCCACCGGATCGAGGCGGAGCTGATCGCCGCCAAGCAGGTCTCCGACGCCGCCAACCGGGCCAAGACGCAGTTCCTGGCGAACATGAGCCACGAACTGCGCACCCCGCTGAACGCGGTGATCGGCTTCGCGGAGGCGCTGGAAAGCGGCATCTTCGGCGCGATGACGCCCAAGCAGACCGAGTATGTCGGCGACATCCGCCGGTCCGGCCAGCATCTGCTGAGCCTGATCAACGACATCCTCGACACCACCAAGATCGAATCGGGCAAATACGTCCTGCACCAGGAGGAACTGGCGGTGGAGGACCTGATCGGCGAATGCCTGCGCCAGATGGAGCAGCTGGCGCTCGAAAAGGGCGTGACCCTGTCTGCGAAGCTGGACGATCCCCTGCCCATCCTGTACGCCGACGCCCGCGCGGTGCGGCAGATCCTGCTGAACCTGCTGTCCAATGCCGTGAAGTTCACGCCGCCCGGCGGCCGGATCGCGGTGGAGGCTGATCGGGCGGCGCGCAGCTTGCGCCTGCGGGTCAGCGACACCGGCATCGGCATCCCCACGGTCGAGTTGGAGCAGGTGATGGAGCCGTTCCATCAGGTCGACAACTCCCACACCCGGCGCTATGCCGGCACCGGGCTGGGGCTGCCGCTGGTCAAGTCGCTGGTGGAGATGCAGGACGGGCGATTCGTGCTGTCCAGCGTGCTGGGGCGCGGCACCACCGCCACCGTGCTCTTTCCACCGGGACGCCTGCGCAGCCGTCCCGCCGACCTCATGGCGCTGGAACGGACGCAGACGGTCCCCGTGTGACCTCGCGGGGCGAAGACCCCCCTCAAGCCCGCCGCTTCCCGACGATCACCAGCGCGATGCCGCCCAGTACCGCGACGGAGGAGACCGCCAGCGTCGGCGTGATCCGCTCGCCAAGCGCCAGCGCCGCGGCCAGCGCGGTGATGACCGGGACGCTCAACTGCACCGAGGCGGCGCGGGCGGCGGTCAGGGCCGGCAACGCGGCGTACCAGATCGCATAGCCCACCCCCGACGCCAACGCCCCGGACAGGACGGCGTAGAGCAGCCCGCCTGCATCCCAGCGCAGTCCGCCGCCGGTGAACGGCCCGGCCAGCGCCGACAGCAGGGCCAACGCCGCTGCCATCGGAACGGCGCGCAGGAAATTGCCGGCGGTGGTGGCGATCGGATCGCGGCTGGCCCGTCCCAGCAGCGAATAGACGCCCCAGGCCGCACCGGCCGCCACCATCAGCAGCGCCCCCAGCGGATCGGGGGCCGACAGGCCCGGCGCCAGCAGCAGCGCCAGCCCGCAGAATGCCAGAGCCAGACCGCCCCACTGCAGCGCCACCAGCCGTTCACCACGGTAGAGTCCGACCAGGATCATGGTGGCCTGCACCGCCCCGAACAGCAGAAGCGCCCCGGTCCCCGCGGTCATGGTCAGGTAGGCGAAGGAGAAGGCCGCCGCATAGGCCAGCAGCGCCGCCGCACCGCGCCAACTGCCCGCTCCGGGCTTCGCATGCCCGGTCGCGCGGGCGATCAGCCACAGGCTGGCGGCACCGGAGGCGATCCGCACCAGGGTGAATCCGGCCGGATCGATGGCGGTCCGGGTCAGGGCCAGCCGGCACAGGATGGAGTTGGCGGCGAAGGCCAGCATCGCCAGCAGGGTCAGCAGCGCCGCCTGCCTCAGCCCGGGGATCATCGCCGGAACCGCCGGTGCGGCAGCGGCCCGCGCCGCGCCCAGCTTATCGCTTGCCGCCATGATTGTTTCCTCCGCAAGCATCCGGAGGCAGCTAGCCGCAAGGGCGCCGTGCTGTCAAATCCGCAGCAGGCTTCGCCCCGTCCGACTTTGGTCGGAGGCGGTGGGGCCTTCAGGAGGACGGCCCGTCCAGGGCGAACTGCAGCAGGTAGGTGCGCTGGAGCGAGCTGAAATTGTCGTCGGAGATCAGGTAGACCAGCGTTTCCCCCGCCGGTCCGGGGCGCGTGGCGATGCCTTCGAAATTATCGTTCAGCAGGGGCGACTCCAGCCGGGCGAGTTCCTCCCCCTCGATGACGGCGCCGGCGCTCAGCTGTTGCGGCGCCACCCGGACCAAGCGCGACGACCAGCCGCCCAGAAGCGATACCCGCCGTTCCAGCACCAGAACGCCGCCGTCGGGCAGCGGGGCGACGCCGGTCGGCCGGTAGCGGGGTGCAGCACGGTAGGCAAGGGGCTGCCAGTCCGCCGCGTTGCGCGGCACGGCGTCCTTCGGCAAGTCCCGGCCTGTGATCCCTGCTCCCGTAATCCCTACCCCCGTAATCCCTACTCCCGCAATCCAGGCGCGGCGCTCCTGCCGGCCGTCGTCCTCGCCCTCCTCCAGGACCAGAAGCCGGCCGTCAGGAAGGCGGGTCAGCGCCTCCAGCCCGCCATTCTCCGAACCGTCCTCCGCCTCCGGCGGCAAGGGGATCGGCGTCGGCGTCCCTTCCGGTCCGTGGTCGCCGGCCGAATAGCGCAGGATGCGGTGGTCGCGCTCCAGCGAGACCAGCCAGCTGCCGTCGTCCAGACGCGCCAGATCCTCCGCATCGGTGCGGCGCTTGCGGCGGGAAACCCCCTCCTCCACCGGCAACGGGCGGGCGCGGACCTCTGCGATCCCGGCCAAGCGCCCTGCGGCGTCGGTCCGCAGCCGGCCATCGACCACCAGCCCGGTGTCGCCGACGGCGACGAACCGCTCGCCGGCCGGGTGGACCCACAGGCCGGACAGCCCGCCGACCCGGTTACCCCCGGCGATCTCGAGCCCACCCAGGAACCGCAAGGGCCCGACCGCCGCCTTCTCCGGCCGGCCGCGGTCGAGCGGCACCTCCCTGGCGGTGACAATTTCCGGGTTGCGAAGGCCGCCGCCGGCCCCGACCACGGCGGCGCAGCCGCCCGACAGGGCCGTCAGCAGCAGGCCCCAGACCAACATCTTTCGCATCGTCATGCGGCCACTCTTGCCAGTGCAACCGACGGATACAACCTATCTTTCGGCGGGCACCCGCCCGCTCCCATCCGCATGCCCATCCGGGGCCGGCGGGTTGCGGCACGACCGTCATGGCGCCTCGGACTTAACGGTTAGGCGCGGCGGGTTACTCCCTCAGAACCGGTGGGGCCTGCCGGACAAGCGCTTAGATTGACGAATGTTTTCGACGATGCTTACCTGTGATGACCGAGCCGAGTCCGTTCCCATGCCGATGCTTCCGCGGTCCCAGGCCGCCTACTCTCCTCCGGACCAGCCGGGCGACGGCGTCGCGTCGGGGGCGTCCCCGGCCGACCGGCTGACGGCGCGCATCCAGGAGCTGGAAGCCGAGCTTCGGGAACTCCAGCATCGCGCCAAGAACAGCCTGCAGTTGGTGATCAGCCTGCTGAAGCTGCAGGCCGGCCGCATCCGCGACCCCGATGCCCGCGCCGCCTACGAACAGACGATGGTGCGCATCGAGGCGCTGGCGATCCTCTATCGCCAGTTGCACGAGAGCGGCGCCGGCACCCATGTCGACCTTGGCCGCTACGTCACCGCCCTGTGCGAGGCGGTGCGCGAAGGCACACCGGGCGCCCTGTCCCGCGTGCCCGTGACGGTCGATTCCGACCCGATCCAGATCGGCCTGTACGAGGCGATGCCGCTCGGCCTGATCATCGCGGAGCTGGTGACCAGCTGCCTGCACCACGCCTTCCCCGACGACGGCTGGATCCGCATCACCGTGCGCCAGCAGGGCGACAGCGGCCGTGCCCGCCTGACGGTGGAGGACAACGGCCGCGCCCTGCCCGCCGGCTTCGACACCACCGCCGAGGACGGCCTGATGCTGGCCGAGGCGCTGGCCGGCCAGCTGGGCGATACGCTGTCCACCGACAGCGACGCCGCCGGCACGACCGCCAGCGTCAGCTTCCCGGTCTGATCCGCAGCCCCTCAGTGGCGGTACCCGTCGCCGTGATGGTGGCCGTCATGGTGCTCATGCGGGTGCTCCGGTTCGGCGGCGGGGGCCAGCGTTCCGGCGAACCAGCCGCGGATCGCCCGGACCGGATCGGTCTCCGTCGTCGTCACCGGTTCGATGCCGCGGCGTTTCATGTGCGCGACGAATCCGGAGCCGGACGATCCCGTGATGACCACCCGCACCGCGTCGATCGGGTGCGGCCGGCCGTCGCCGCAGAGGTGGAGGACCTCCTCCTCCGCCAGTTCGATCCGGCCGGTCTCGACCGGGTCGCCCCCGGCCTCCGCCTCATAGACCAGGAAGCGGCGGGTGCGGCCGCCATGGGTGGCGATGGTCTCGAAGTCCTTGGTGCCGACAGCGATTTTCATGGCATGCGGTTCCTTCGCGATGGTGCCCGGCGACGGTTCGGTCCTGCCACGCTCCGGCTTCGCGCGCACAGAGGAAGGTCAATCGGCGGCTGCGCCCGCTGCGATACCCGACCGCCAAGCTTGACTTTCAGCACCGATTTTGTACTATATGCCTGCCTGCTCCGCCGGAGAGGCCTGGGCTCGCCATTCCGGGGGTCCTGCACCCGTCATATCGCTTTGCACGAGGATGTGACATGAGCACCGCTGTTGCCCTTCGTTCGCCAGATTCCGGCGAATCGCTGTCCCGCTACATCAACGACACGCACCGTTACCCGGTCCTGACGGCCGAGGACGAGTACATGCTGGCCAAGGCCTGGACTGAGCATGGCGACGTCGATGCGGCGCACAAGCTGGTTACCAGCCACCTCCGTCTCGTCGTCAAGATCGCCGGCGGCTATCGCGGCTACGGCCTGCCGTTGTCCGACCTGATCGCCGAAGGCAATCTCGGCCTGATGACGGCCGTCAAGAAATTCGAGCCGGAACGCGGCTTCCGCCTGTCCACCTACGCGATGTGGTGGATCAAGGCCTCGATCCAGGATTACATCCTGCGGTCCTGGAGCCTCGTGAAGATCGGCACCACCGCCGCGCAGAAGAAACTGTTCTTCAGCCTGGGCCGCCTGAAGCGGAAGCTGGGCGAATACGGCAGCGGCGACTTGCAGCCCGACAGCGTGACCCGCATCGCCACCGACCTGTCGGTGCCGGAGGACGACGTCGTCGCCATGAACCGCCGCCTGTCGGCGCCCATGGCCTCGCTCAACGCCCCGATGAGCGCCGACGGCGATTCGGCCGAATGGCAGGATCTGCTGACCGACGAGCGTCCGTCGGTCGAGGATTCGCTGGTCGAACGCGGCGAGGCCCGCCAGCGCAGCGCCCTGCTGCACGAGGCGATGGGCGTGCTGAACGACCGCGAGCGCGACATCCTGACCAGCCGCCGCCTGTCGGACAGCCCGCTGACCCTGGAGGACCTGTCGGTCCGCTACGGCGTCAGCCGCGAGCGCATCCGCCAGATCGAGGAACGCGCCTTCGAGAAGGTCGCCCGCCAGACCCGCGTCCTGGCCGCCGCCGCGGCCTGAGCGGGTCGGTCCGAAGAGCGGCTGTGCGAACAGCTGTTGCTCGCGGTGCTCCTCCCTGGCCATGATCGCCGACCGGCCCGATCAACCCCAGAGGAGACCGCGATGCCCAGCTATCCCGCTGCCTACCAAGCCAGCAAAGGGTCTGCGCTCGACGTCGACCGCGCCTTCTACGGGCGCATCGGGTCGCAGACCGAGGGGCGGGAGCTGGTGGACAGCTTCGTGGTGCCGATCCGCTCCGGCCGTGCCTGGACCGTGCCGGCGGGCCATGTCTTCCGTATCGTCACCGTCGAGGGGCCGCAGGTCGCGGACCTGAACATCTGGAACCGTCACAACCCGCGCGAACGCTTCTGGGCCTCGCGCACGCGGCAGCTCCAGCAGGCGCATGTCAGCACCTTCGACCGGCTGTGGTCGACCCTGCCCTATCTGCGGCCGCTGGCGACCATCACCCACGACACGCTGGCCGATTACGGCATCGACGAGTATGGCGGCCGGGTCCACGACCTGCTGGGCACGCGCTGCGATCCCTATGTCAACCGAATGCTGACGGGCGAGGATTTCCACCACCACTGCCATTCCAACCTGACCCGCGCCATCGCTCCCTACGGCCTGACCGAGTTCGACGTGCATGACGTGCTGAACGTCTTCCAGGTCACCGGGCTGAATGCCGAGGACAAGTATTTCATGAAGGCCTGCCCGGCCAAGAAGGGCGATTTCCTGGAGTTCTTCGCCGAGATCGACCTGCTGTGCGCCCTGTCCACCTGCCCCGGCGGCGATCTCAGCGTACCGCTGTGGGGACCGGACGCCCGCGACCCTCTGGAGGTCTGCCGCCCGCTGGGCGTCGAGGTCTACCGGCTCGACCCGGCCCTGCTGGAGGGCTGGTCGTCGCCGGAGGTCGCGGCCTATCGCGGCAACCACGGCATGACTCTGCCGACACCGTCCTGGGAGCGGACGGACCTGGTATAACCGAGGGGGCTCGATGCCGACGATCCTGCTGACCGGCTTCGAGCCTTTCGGCGGCGAGGCCGTCAACCCGTCCTGGGAAGCGGTGCGGCAACTCGACGGCTGGGAATGCCGCGGCCACCGCATCGCCGCCCGCCTGATGCCCTGCGTCTTCGGCGCGTCGCTCGACGCGCTCGACCTTGCGGTGGCGGAGACGGACCCGGTGGCCCTGCTCGGCGTCGGGCAGGCGCAGAGCCGGGCGGAGCTGTCGCTGGAACGGGTGGCCGTCAACCTGGACGATGCCCGCATTCCCGACAATGCCGGCAACCAGCCGGTGGACGCGCCGGTGGCGGCGGGCGGTCCGGCGGCCTATTTCACCAGCCTGCCGGTGAAGGCCATCGCCGCCGCCCTGCGCGACGCCGGCATCCCCGCCGGCCTGTCGCACAGCGCCGGCAGCTTCGTCTGCAACCACCTGTTCTACGGCGCCTGCCATCTGCGGGCGGTCCGGCGCCCGTCCCTGCGCGTCGGCTTCCTGCACATCCCGCTGGCCCCCGAACAGGCGGTGCGCCACCCGGGTTCCCCGTCGATGGCCGTCGAACAGGTGGTCGCCGGCCTGCGCATCGCGGTGGAGACTATCCTGACGACGGCGGAGGACCGGCATGAGGTGGCGGGGACGCTGGAGTAACGCCTACTCCACCTCGGTCAGCAGCCAGTCCTTGAAGCGGCGGACGCGGCGCGCCCGCTCCGCACCCGGCGCGTGGGCGATCAGGTAGCAGCCGCGCGGGCGCAGGGTCTCCGGCATCGGCTGGACCAGCCGGCCCGATGTCACATCGTCGCCCACCAGGAAGACCGGCAGCAGCGCCGCTCCCATGCCGGCCGACGCCGCTTCGATGATCATGAAGAAATGCTCGAAGGCCAGCGACAGCGCAGCCTCCGGCAGCGTCAAACCGAAGGCGGAGAGATAGACGCGCCAGGAATCGGGCCGGGTGGTGTGCTGCAACAGCCGGTGATGCGCCAGATCGGCCGGGCGGCGCAGCGGCGGCCCTTGTTCCAGCAGCGAGGGCGCGCAGAAGACACCCATCGTCTCCGGCATCAGCGTCGCCATCTCAGCCCCCGGCCAGTCCTCCACGCCATAGCGGATGGCGACGTCGATCCGCTCCTTGGCGAAATCGACGCGATGCTCGCCGATGCCGACCTCGACCTGTATGTCGGGATTTTCAGCCTGGAAGCGCTTCAGCCGCGGGATCAGCCAGCGCTGGGTCAGGGTGGGCAGCGCGCTGACCCGCAGAACCCCGCCGTCTTGCGCGCGGGCCGCCCGCGCCGCCGCCGCGATGCGGTCAAGCGCCGCCGACGCTTCGCCATAGAAGGCGGCGCCGGTCGGCGTCAGTTCGATGCCGCGGCCGACGCGGCGGATCAGCTCCACGCCCAGATCGGCCTGCAGGGTCTGCATCATGCGGCTGACGGCGCCCTGGGTCACCGCCAGTTCGTCGGCCGCCTTGGTAAAGCTGAGATGGCGGGCCACCGCGACGAAGCTGCGGACGGCGTTGAGCGACGGCAGGACGCGGTCTGGCATGGGGCGAACCGACTCATGAGTTGAACTCATAAGTCTCCGCCCGAGAACTCGTTTGTCAAGTCCGGAGGGATCGGGTCTGCTGGGCACACCAACAGCTATGTGCCAACCGGTACCGAAAGGCCACGCCCCCGATGACGACCCTGACGCCCTTCCACATCGCTTTTCCGGTCGACGATCTGGCCGCCGCCCGTCATTTCTACGGCACCGTACTCGGTTGCCCGGAGGGGCGCAGCAGCGACGAGTGGATCGACTTCGACCTGTTCGGACACCAGATCGTCGCCCATCTGAAGCCGCGCGACCCCAACGCCGTCCCGGCCCACCACAATCCGGTGGACGGCCACGACGTGCCGGTGCCGCATTTCGGCGTCGTTCTGCAGCCCGCCGATTGGGACGCACTGGCCGAAAAGCTGAAGGCCGCCGGGGTGAAGTTCGTGATCGAGCCCTACACCCGCTTCAAGGGGCAGGTGGGCGAACAGTCCACCATGTTCTTCCTCGACCCCGCCGGCAACGCCCTGGAGTTCAAGGCCTTCGCCGACATGTCGCAGCTGTTCGCCAAGTAAGCGGCAAAAGCAGACGGAAGAAGCAAACGGGAAGAACCCTCCCCCGGGATGGCGGGGGAGGGTCAGGTGAGCGCAATGGACAGGCGGGTTACTGGTTCGCGGCAGCCGCGACCGCGCCGGCCCCGGCCAACTCGCCGCCGATGCCGTTGTTCAGCGCCCAGATGGCGGCCTGGGTGCGGTTCGATGCGTTGATCTTGCGCAGCAGGCTCTTCAGGTGAACCTTCACGGTGGCTTCCGTGATGTTCAGGTGGTTGGCGATCATCTTGTTGCTGTCGCCGTTCAGCAGGCAGCGCAGGATCTGCACCTCGCGCTGGGACAGGCCCTTGCGCGACACCGGCATCTCGGTGCCGTTGCCGTTGACGCGGCCGGAGATCAGCAGAGCCGCCAGATGGGTCGGGAACACCTTCTCGCCCATCATCACCAGCTTCAGCGACTGGGCGAGCGCGTCGGACGACAGATCCTTCATCAGATAGCCGTCGGCGCCGGCCTCCAGCGCGTTGGCGAGGCGGCGGGTGCAGAGGTCGCTGGTCAGGATGACCATGCGGGTGTCCGGCAGCAGGGCACGCAGACGGCGCATCCCTTCCGCTTCCTCGTCGCCGCCATTCTGCAGGTCGAGGAGAAGGAGCTGCGGCTTCAGGCCGTTTTCGACCGAACCCAGCGCCTCGCGCAGATTTCCCGCCTCCGCGAGGATCTGGAAGGGCGAATCGTCAAGGAGGCGCTTCAGCCCCTCGCGAAACAGCTTGTTCGAGTCGATAAGAAAAGCGCGCACTGTGTCCATTGTCCGCTCCCGCAATTTTGAACCGAGCATCATCAGGTGATGGCCGACGGTTGGGCCGGTGGTGGCCGCTGCACGAAGGAAGATCCCGACGCATTGGCGACTGGCCGATTACCCCTCGACAGCTTCGGCAGGCCGTTATTTAGGGGGAGGTTACCCCCGTGTCGTGTCCTACGGTACCACTCTCCGGAGTTAAAAGAAGAACGCATTGGGCATATGCGCAAAGCCTCCCCAAGATTTCCGGATCCAAAGATATCACAGCAGCGAACATTACAGTGTGCGAAAGCGTTAACTGCTTTGTTAACCACCACTTATTTGCGTATGGCTGCGCCTCATAAGCGAGCCATGCCGCATTTTTCTCACACGAAGTTGAAGTCACGGCTCCTGCGGTGGTGATGCCAACAGATAACCCGAATGGAGACCCCCACCATTCGATATAGGGAACAACCCGGCCATGGTCGTACGGCTTGACCAGGACCGGCCGCGCATGCGCTTTTCCATGCTGCCTCCCCGATGGCGGGGATGGGCCGAAGACGATGCTGGGCAGGGTCGAGACTGGAATGGGCTGGCAGATCATCGCCGCCGCAGTGGCGGGCTATCTGGCGCTGCTGGGGCGGAGCGCCTGGAAGCAGGGGGAGTTCCGCCAATTCCTGCGCAGCCTCGCCATCGTCGCCGTCCTCTGCGCCCTGTTGGCCGGTACGGTCGCGGTGGCGATGATGCTGGACCGGACGTAGAAGCGCACCGCGCCCCTTCGAGGCACATACGAACCCGCACAAACGAAAAGGGCGCCGGCGGTCTCCCGCCGACGCCCCTGTTCTTCGCCCGCCGCCGATCAGCTGAGCGGAATCGCCACGAAGCGCAGGTCGCCCTTGCGGTCGACCAGGAGCAGGACGGACTTCTTGCTCTGCTCCTTGGCCTTCTGGACCTTGGCGGTGACGTCCTCCGGCTTGCGGACCTCTTCCTGCCCGACTTCCAGGATGACGTCGCCGGCGCGCAGGCCCTTCTCCGCGGCGGTGGAGTTGCCGGCCACCTCGGTGACGACCACGCCCTTCAGGTCGGGCTTGATCTCGAACTGCTGGCGCAGTTCCGGGGTGATGCCGGTCAGCTTCATGCCGAGCGATTCGGTCGGCTTCTGGGCCGGGGCCTTGTCCTTCGGCTGCTGCTTCTCGTCCGGATTGGCGGCGAGCAGGCCCTGCTCTTCCGCGGCTTCCAGTTCGCCGACCTTGACCTGCATGGTCTGGGCCTTGCCCTTGCGCCAGACCTCGACCGGAACGGCCCGGTCGATCGAGGTTTCGGCGACGACGCGCGGCAGGCGCCGCATCTCGTCGATTTCCTTGCCGTCGAACTTCGTCACCACGTCACCGGCCTGGATGCCGGCCTTGGCGGCCGGGCCGTCCGGGGTGACGGAGGCGACCAGCGCGCCCTTGTGGCCGGGCAGGCCGAGGCTTTCGGCGATCTCCGGCGTGACCGCCTGGATGCGCACGCCCAGCCAGCCGCGGCGGGTCTTGCCGTATTCCTTCAACTGCGCCACCACCTGCTTGGCCAGGTTGGACGGGATGGCGAAGCCGATGCCGACCGACCCGCCCGACGGCGAGAAGATGGCGGTGTTGATGCCGATGACCTCGCCGTTCAGGTTGAACATCGGGCCGCCGGAATTGCCGCGGTTGATCGAGGCGTCGGTCTGCAGGAAATCGTCATAGGGACCGGCATCGATGTTGCGCTGGCGCGCCGAGATGATGCCGGCGGTGACCGAACCGCCCAGGCCGAACGGGTTGCCGATCGCCAAGACCCAGTCGCCGACGCGCATGGCGTCGCTGTCGCCGAAGGGCACCGCGACCAGCGGGTGGCTGGTCTTGATCTTCAGGAGCGCGAGGTCGGTCTTGCTGTCCTTGCCGACCAGTTCCGCCTTGATGTTGGTGTCGTCCTGCAGGATGACGGTGATCTCGTCGGCGTCCTGAACGACGTGGTTGTTGGTGACCACATAGCCGTTCTTGGCGTCGATGACGAAGCCGGAACCCAGCGAGGTCGCCTTGCGCTGCGGCTGGTCCTGCTGTTGCTGACGGTCGAAGAAGTCCCGGAAGAAATCCTCGAAGGGCGAGCCCGGCGGGAATTGCGGGATCTCCGGCCGCGGCCCCTGCGGACGCTGCGGCGCGCTCTGGCTGGTGGAGATGTTGACGACCGCCGGCAGCAGCTTTTCCGCCAGATCGGCGAAGCTGCCCGGCGCGTTGCGGTTGGGCGTCGCCGCCTGGGCCTGGGCCGGTGCGGCACCGGCGAAGGCGCCGATGACGGCGCCGCCGCCGATGACCGACGTCATGCCCCAGACGATGGCGGCGACCAGCGGCCGGACGCCCGCCTTACGCGGCCGGGCCCCGGCCACGGCGCCCCGCGCGGCGGGTTCGAATTTGGGTATGCGAATCAACGTGGTCTCCCTACCAGACGTCCGGCCGGTTCCATGGACGGGAGCGGCCGCCCAGTTCTGGGCCATATATGTGTTGGTCCAAGAGTATGGCCGCAAGATGGCGTGCCGGTCCAGTCGGCACCAGCGGAAATCACAGGCCCGCCGATTTCTTTCCACAGCTGCCGCGCACCTTGGGCCCGGCAAAGCAACGGCCGGATCGGGGGAAACCCCGACCCGGCCGCTTGCCGTTCGTATGCGGACCTTCGGCCTTACTGCGCCGGAGCGGCCGCAGCGGCAGGCGGAGCCGCCTGGGGAGCCGATTGCGCGGCGGCCGGAGCGCCCCCCGCCTGCGGACCCGGACCGCTGAAGTAGCGGAAGAACTCGCCGTTCGGCGACAGCACCATGGTGGTGTCGTTGCCGTTCAGCGACTTCCGGTACGCCTCCAGCGAGCGGTAGAAGCCGTAGAAGCCGGGGTCCTGCGACGTCGCCTCGGCGATCAGCTTCAACGCGCTGTTGTCGCCTTCGCCTCGCAGGATCTGCGCGTCGCGCTGGGCCTCGGCGATGATCACCGTGCGTTCGCGTTCGGCGCGCGACTTGATCTGCTGCGACTGCTCCTGGCCCTGGGCTCGCGCCTCGGACGCCTCGCGTTCGCGCTCCGACCGCATGCGGGCGAAGATCGACTGGCTGGTCTCCTCCGGCAGGTCGGCGCGGCGGATGCGCACGTCGACGATCTCGATGCCGAAGCGCTTGGCCTCGTCGTTCACCTGTCCCTTGATGTCGGTCATGATGCGGGCACGCTCGTCCGACAGGACGGCCAGCACCGTGACGTTGCCGAGCACGCGGCGCAGCGCCGAGTTGACGATGGAGTTCAGGCGGGTTTCGGCCACCGCCTCGGTCCCGGCGGTCTGGTAGAAGCGCAGCGGGTCCTGGATGCGGTAGCGGGCGAAGGCGTCGACGTCCAGGCGCTTCTGGTCGGCCAGGATCACCTGCTCCACCGGCGGATCGAGATCGAGCACGCGGCGGTCGAGAAGGCGGACCTCCTGGATGAAGGGGATCTTGGCCTGCAGGCCCGGCTCCTGGATCACCCGGCGCGGTTCGCCGAACTGCAGGATCAGCGCCTGCTGGGCCTCATTGACGGTGAACAGGGACGACGAGGCGATGATGCCGAGGGCGACGATGCCGATGCCGGCGATGGCGAGGGTGCGGTTCATGATGCGATCCTCCTCACTGGCCGGACATCAGCGGGTTCTGCGGCAGCGACGACAGCGGCTGTGGCTGCGTCTGCGTGCCGGGCCGCGGCCCGCCCTGGTTGCCGCCGGAATTGGCCGGCGGAGCCTGGCGCGGCGCCTGCTGCGGGGCCGGGGTGGCGTTCGGGGCCAGCTGGTTCAGCGGCAGGTACGGCACGACGTTCTGCGCCGACCCGTCCACAATGATCTTGTTCCGGCCGCGGAAGATCTCCTCCATCGTCTCCAGATACATGCGCCGGGCGGTGACGTCCTTGTTCAGCGCATAGGCCTCGTACACCTTCCGGAAGCGGTCGGCGTCACCCTGCGCCAGGCTGACCACCTGCTCGCGATAGGCCGACGCCTCCTGCACCAGTCGTTCCGCCTCGCCGCGGGCGCGCGGGATGATGTCGTTGCGGTAGGCTTCCGCCTCGTTGCGGGCGCGTTCGCGGTCGGCGCGGGCGCGCTGCACGTCGTTGAAGGCGTCGATGACCGGCTGCGGCGGATCGGCCTTCTGCAGCTGGACCTGGGTGATCTCGATGCCCGACTGGTATTCGTCCAGCATGGCCTGGAGCAGCTGGCGGGTCGAGGTTTCGATCTGCTGGCGGGCCTCGGTCAGGGCCGGCTGCAGGTCGGTGCGGCCGATGACCTCGCGCATCGCGCTTTCGGCGGCCTTCTTCACCGTCGATTCCGGATCGCGGATCTTGAACAGGTAGTTGCCGGCGTCCTTGATGACCCAGAACACCGTGAAATCGATGTCGACGATGTTCTCGTCGCCGGTCAGCATCAGCGATTCGTCCGGCACGTCGCGGTCGTTGCGGCCGCCGCCGGCCGAGGAGCGGTAGCCGACCTCGATCCGGTTGACGCGCGTGACCTTCGGCAGCAACACCGTCTCGATCGGCGACGGCAGGCGATACCGCAGGCCCGGCTGTTCGGTGCGCGTCCATTCGCCGAACCGCAGGACCACGCCCTGCTCGTCCGCCTCGACGCGATAGATGCCGCTGGCGAGCCAGATCAGCGCGAGCACGCCCACGACCAGCGCCACGCCCCGGCCGCTGCCGAAGCCGCCGGGCATGGCGCGGCGCAGCCGGTCCTGGCTCCGGCGCAGGAGATCCTCAAGGTCGGGAGGCTGCGGGCCGCCGCCACCGCCGCCATTTCCCCCGCCCTGGGGCCGGCCCCACGGGTTGCCCGGGCCGTTGTTGCCCGGCGGGGGACCCCAGGGACCGCCACCGCCGCCCCCTCCTTGATTGTTCCACGGCATCCGAGTGAGTCCCCCTTACTTTGCGATTCGTCCCATGATGTGGAAGCGCAATGGCATGGCCCCGCGCCTCCCTTTACCGATGTCCTCCGTCGGTCCTATAGTCCCCCATACCCTTCGGCAAGGATTCCACCAACGGATATCCGCCAATATCGGGAAGATAGCGGAGTTTTCAACCATGGCGCAGATCAGCGAAGCTCAAGTCATGCAGGCGCTGAAGACCGTCGTCGACCCGGACCGGGGCGGCGACATCGTCAGCTTGGGCATGTTGTCGGGCCTCGTGGTGCGTGACGGCCATGTCGCCTTCTCCATCGAAGTCGACCCCAAGCGCGGCGCCCAGGCGGAGCCGCTGCGCCACGCCGCCGAAAAGGCCGTGGACGCCCTCCCCGGCGTCCTGTCGGTCACCGCGGTGCTGACCGCCCATCGTGCCGCGCCCCAGGCCGCGCCGCAGCAGGGGCATTCGCATGGCGGGCACTCGCACGGGCATTCGCATGGCGGTGCGCCGCAGGGTGATCCGCAGAAGCCGCTGGTCCCCGGCGTGAAAGCCATCGTCGCCGTCGCCTCGGGCAAGGGCGGCGTCGGCAAATCGACCACCTCGGCCAACCTCGCGCTGGCGCTGGCCGCCAACGGGCTGAAGGTCGGGCTGCTCGACGCCGACATCTACGGCCCGTCGATGCCGCGCATGATGGGCATCGCCGGCCGCCCCAACAGCCCCGACGGCAAGCGCCTGGAGCCGATGGAGAATTACGGCGTCAAGGTCATGTCCATGGGCTTCCTGGTGGCCGAGGACACGCCGATGATCTGGCGCGGGCCGATGGTGATGAGCGCGCTGCAGCAGATGCTGCGCGACGTCAACTGGGGCACGCTCGATATCCTGGTGGTGGACATGCCGCCGGGCACCGGCGACGCCCAGCTGACGATGGCCCAGCAGGTGCCGCTGGCCGGTGCGGTGATCGTCTCCACCCCGCAGGACATCGCGTTGCTGGACGCCCGCAAGGGGCTGAACATGTTCCGCCGCGTCGATGTGCCAGTGTTGGGCATCATCGAGAACATGAGCTATTTCTGCTGCCCCAACTGCGGCCACCGCACCGACATCTTCAGCCACGGCGGCGCCCGCAAGGAAGCCGACACCCTGGGCATGGAGTTCCTGGGCGAGATCCCGCTGCACCTGTCGATCCGCGAGACCTCCGACCAGGGCCAGCCGATCGTGGTGTCGCAGCCGGAGTCCGAGCACGCCCAGTCCTACCGCCGCATCGCCACCCGCCTGTGGGAGAAGATCGGCGGCGGCACCGGCGGCCGTGCCGCGCCGCGCATCGTGGTGCAGTGAGGCGGAGTTCAGCGAGGCGGAGTTAGACCCCCACCCTAACCCTCCCCCGCTCTCAGCGGACCTACGGTCCGCCTGCCGCGTCAGCACAAAGCAGAGCTTTGTGCGAGAGCTGGGCGGGGGAGGGACTGCCGCTGCCTTTCCGAACAAGCACTTATCCCCTCCCCCGCCCAGCGGGGGAGGGTTAGGGTGGGGGCAATCGAAGCCGCCCCTCACCCATACCGCCGCAGCGCCTCCACCGTCAGCCCCAGGCCGACCGAGCCGAAGATGTTGCCCTCCACCACCCGTGCGCCCGGCGCCTCGGCCAGGATCGCGGCGCGCACCTGCGGCAGCAGCGTGGAGCCGCCGGTGAGGAACACCGCGTCGATGCGGTCGGCGGTCACGCCCGCATCCGCCAGACAGTCGCGGATGCGCGAACCGATGCGGGCGGCGAGCGAGCCGGTGGCGCGGTTCAGCGCCTCCCGGTCCACCGCCAGGGCGAGTTCGCCGTCGCCCCAGTCCAGCGCCAGATCCGCCGCGTCGCGGTCCGACAAGGCGATCTTGGTGCGCTCCACCGCCATGGCCAGCGCGTGGCCCTGCCGGTGCTCGACCACGCCGATCAGGCGCTCGATCTTCTCCTGCTCGGCGGAGTCGCGCTGCAGGCGCTCCAGTTCGGCCATCGCCTTGGCGGTGTAGAGGAAGTTGATCTTCGACCAGGTCGCCAGATCGAAATAGATGCTGCGCGGCGCCAGCAGCCCGGCGCGCTTCATGGCGCTGCCCAGCCCCAGTTCCGGCATCGCGGTGGCAAGGCTGAGGTCGCGGTCGAAATCGGTGCCGCCGACACGGATGCCGTCATTGGCCAGGATGTCGCCGGCCCGATCGGCCTTGCCGCGCCGCTCCGGCCCGATGCGCACGACCGAAAAGTCGGAGGTGCCGCCGCCGATGTCGGCGATCAGCGCCAGTTCCTCCCCCGCCACCTGCTGCTCGTAATCGAGCGCCGCGGCGATGGGTTCGAACTGGAAGGAGACGTTGCGGAATCCGGCGGCCCGCGCGATCTGACCCAGCGTCTCCTCCGCAGCGGCGTCGCCGGCCGGGTCGCCGTCGACGAAATGGACCGGACGCCCGACCACCACGTCGCCCAGCTCTCCCCCCAGCGCCTGTTCGGCCCGCGCCTTCACCAGATCGAGGAAGGTGCCGATAACCGCGCGGAAGCTGATGCGGCCCTTGCGTAGCGCGGTGTCGGCATCGATCAGGTCGGTGCCGAGCATCGACTTGATCGAGCGCATCAGCCGCCCTTCCACCCCCGACACATAGGCGTCGATGGCCTCCTGGCCGATGGTGGTCCGGTCATGCTCGAAATCGAAGAACACCGCCGTCGGCAGGGTGGTGCGCACGCCGTCCAGCGCCAGAAGCCGGAAGCCGCCGGCGTCCTGCACGCCCAGCGTCGTGTTCGAGGTGCCGAAATCGAGTCCGCACGCCGTCATGTCCCGCCTCCTGCCCGGATGACCGCTGCGGCCACCCGCCGCACCGGAAAAGGGGCGAGCGTATAACGGCTCCCGACCGCGGGATCAAGCACCCTGCCGGACTACCGGATGCGGCATCACCAGACGTGCCGCGTCCGCCCGTTGCCCAGCGGACGGCTGGCAAGCACCACCGGCAGCAGGAACAGGGTCAGGTTGGTCCAGGAGAAGGGGCGGCGCGGCGGCTTCGGTTCGATCCAGCCGCCGCTGGCCCCCTGATATTCCGGCATCGCGGCCATCACGCCGCCCGACGTGGCGGGAGCGGAGCGGTTCTGGAACATGTCCCGCTCGATGGTGTGGGCGAGCGCCCGCTCGGTCAGCTGCGGGGCCATGGCGTTGCCGACCGCGGCGATGCGGGCCTCGGTGCCGACGAACTGCTCGCGCTGGGGGTTGCGGGCCAGCGACAGGATGGCGGCGGCGACCTCCTCCGGCGGGTGGATGGGGTTCAGCGGCTTCACCGCCCGGCCGGTGTAGTTGGCGGCATGCTGCCACAGCGGCGTGTCGATGGAGGCCGGCATGACCATGCAGACATGGATGGCGGGTTCGTCCACCAGCTCCTGCCGCAGCGATTCGGAGAAGCCGCGCACCGCGAACTTCGCCGCGGTGTAGGGCGTGGCATAACGCTGGCCGATGTTGGACACCATCGACGCGGTGTTGATGATGATGCCTTCCCCGCGGTCGAGGAAATGGGGCAGCACGGCACGGCAGCCATGGACGGTGCCGAAGAAATCGGTGCGCACCACCTGCTCGAACACCTCGTCGGGGATGTCCTCGAACCGGCCGAAGGCGATGACGCCGGCATTGTTCACCCAGATGTCGATGCCGCCGAAAGCCTCGACGGCGCGGTCGGCCAGATGCTGCATGGCGCGCTGGTCGGTGACGTCGGTCGGAACCACCATCGCCCGGCCGCCGGCCTCCACGCACTCCTCCGCCACCTCATGCAAGGCCGCCATCCGGCGGGCTGCCAGGATCACCGCGGCGCCCTGGCGCGCGAACTCCAGCGCGGTTGCCCGCCCGATGCCGCTGGACGCGCCCGTGATGACCACCACCTTGTCGTCAAGACGCTTCGCCATGACCGCAATCCTTTCGTCGAAATCCCGTCGTTGGGCCGTACAACAGCGCGGCTTGAGGAAAATCTCGGGGTCTGGAGAAGCGGGCGCGAACCGGCTACAGTCACAGGCGGAGTAAGGATTTCGTCCTCAACGATCGTGGAGCGGGCCCGGTGCCGGCGAGAGAGCTTGACGTGAAGGGGCTGCATTGCCCGTTGCCCATCCTGCGCACCCGGGCTCTGCTGGACCGCATGGAACCGGGGGAGGAACTGGTGGTCCATGCGACCGACCCGGCCTCGGTCATCGATTTCAAGCATTTCTGCAACACGACCGACAACGCGCTGCTGTCGCACGAGACCCAGCCGGACGAGGTCCACAAGACCGTCTTCGTCTACCGCATCCGCCGGGGCGGCTGAGGCATCCGTTCTTCCCCTTCCTGCCGATCCGCGAAAGGTTCCACCCCGATGCCGCTTCCCCCCGCCTCCCCGCCGCCCCTGCGTCCCGGCGCCGTGATCCACGGCCCCGGTTCGTACGGCGTCGACGCGCTGCTGGACGGCTTCACGGCGGAGTTGAAGCGGCGCGGCTTCCGCGTCGGCGGGCTGGTGCAGCGCAACCACGGGCCGGGCGACGACTGCGCGGAGCGGATGGAGCTGGTCGACGTCGCGACCGGCCGCGCCTATGACATCACCCAGCGGCTGGGCCGGGAGTCGCAGTCCTGCCGCGTCGATCCGACCGGCGTGGCGGAGGCCAGCCAGGCCATCCGCGATGCGGTCGCCTCGAATGTCGACCTGCTGGTGGTCAACAAGTTCGCCGGGCTGGAATCGCATGGCGACGGCCTGTCGGACGAGATGCTGACGGCGATTGCGGAGGGCATCCCGCTGCTGACCAGCGTCGGCAGCCGCTATCTCAACGAATGGCAGACCGCCACCGGCGGCTTCTGCGACCTGCTGTCGCCGACCGCCGACGCGCTGTGGCGCTGGTGGGGGCCGCAGCGGATGTACCCGGATCTGGTGCAAGGCGTCGCCGACGCCGAGGTCCGCCGCGTCGTCACCGGCGACAAGTGGGTCCTGGTGGAAACCGGCGAAGGGCTCGGCGTCGCCGCCCGGCAGGCACCGGCGGCAGAGGACCCCCCAGGGCGCTGGGCCGGCCGGTCCTTGCGCGATCTGGCCGCCATGGCCGCACAGTCCTGGGATCCCCTGGAGATTTCGGTGGGCGTCGCGGCGCTGAACGCCCATTACAACCGTCCCGACCTGGCCGGCGTCCCCGGCAACGGGCTGGACCTGTTCGCTTCGGTGGAGGGGCGCGTCGTGGTGGTCGGCGGTTTCCCGCAGGTCGCCCGCCGGATGCCGCGCGCCCAGGTGATCGACATGACCCCGCAGGAGGGCGAGCATCCGGAGGCCGCCTGCGACTGGCTTCTGCCGGGCGCGGAGGCGGTGGCCGTCACCGCGTCGGCCTTCGCCAACCGCACCCTGCCCCGCCTGCTGCGGGTGTCGGCCGGGGCACGGGTGGCGATGATCGGCCCCGGCACGCCGCTGACCCCGCGCCTGTTCGACTACGGCGTCGACGTGCTGGCCGGCTTCGTCGCCATCGACCGCGAGGCGGTGGTCCGCACCATCGCCGGCGGCGGCGGCTCGCGCGATTTTCATCCCCATGGCCGGATGGTCACGCTGCACCGGCCACCCCACTCTTAACAGAACAAGAAAACCGGAGGAGTAGAGACCCCATGGCCGATCTGGACCACCAGACCCGCATCGAACTGGAAGCCGCGGCCTTCCGTGGCCTGGTCGAGCACCTGCACAGGCGCACCGATGTGCAGAACATCGACCTGATGAATCTCGCCGGCTTCTGCCGCAACTGCCTGTCCAAATGGTATGCGGCGGCGGCCAAGGAGCGCGGCGTCGCGCTGTCCGACGAGGACGCCCGCATCGCCGTCTACGGCATGCCCTATTCCGAATGGAAGCAGAAGCACCAGAAGGACGCCACCCCCGAACAGCAGCAGAAATTCGAGGACACCAAGCCGCTGCACGCGGAGATCAGCGGGCACCGGTAAGGCGCGGCGGTGGGAAGCAAGCCCCCTCCCCTCCCATGCTGACGCATGGGAGGGGCGGGGCACCGGCTCAGGCGCTGATCGAAAAGGGCTGCACCACCGCCTGGAACTCCGCCATTGCCTCGCAGGCGTCGGAATGCGCGGCAAGCGCCGGCCAGCGGGCGCGGTCGAAGACAGCGGGATGCGCTTCGCCGACGAAGCGCAGGGCACAGCCGGCGGCGATGTCGGTATGGCCGATCCGCTCGCCGAACCACCAGGGTCCCGCCACAGCGGCACGGTCGGCCTCCAGAACGTCGAGGACGGCGCCGATCTGGCCGGTGCAGCGCTCCACCCACAAATCCGACCGCTCCTTGTGCAGGACCCGTTCATAGACGAGGCTGACCGCCTTGTCCGCCAGCCCGGTCGACAGCGCGCAGAGCTTAAGCGCCCGGCGCCGCTCCGCACCCTGGCGGGCGATCAGCGCCCGGTCCGGCCCCGCGACCTCGTCGAGATGGTCGAGGATGGCGCCGCTCTCGATCAGCACCTCCCCGTCGTCCAGCACCAGCGTCGGCACGCGCTTCAACGGGTTGAAGCGCGCGAGCTCCGCCCCGTCGGAGAAGACCGACCAGGGCCGGTGCTCGTAGGCCATGCCGTAGAGCCGCAGAGCGACGGCGACGCGGCGGACGAAGGGCGAGTCATACTGTCCGATCAGGATCATCGACGGTTCCCCAGGGTGATGCTGGACCACGCCACATATCCTAAACCGGATCGTTCCCGCGGACGCATTCTGATGGCGCGGTTCAGTCCCGCGCCACGATGGGGGTCAGCTTGTAACGGGCGGCGATGCTCTCCAGCCGGCCGTCGGCCTTGATGGCGGCGACGAAGGCGTTGACCCGCTCCAGCCAAGCCGCGTCGCCGGGCGCCACCGCATAGGCATAGGGCGTCGGCTGCACCGGCATGTCCGGCACGACCAGCCGTGCCCAGGGGTGGAAGGCCAGCATGCGCTGACCATAGGGATAATCGGTCAGAAAGGCGTCGGCGCGGCCGGCCTGCACCTCCTCCTCGCGCTCCTGCGGGCGGGTGACGGCGACGATGCGGGCGGCCTTCATCGCGCTGCGGGCGTAGCCGTCCATATAGGTGTCCTTCTGAACCGCCACGACATTGCCGCCGCGGTCCAAATCCTCCCAGCGGCGGATGGTGTCGTTGGTCTGGGTGGTCACCGCATAGATGCCGCTGCGCAGATAGGGCTGGCTGAAGGCCACGCGCTGTGCCCGCGCCGGGGTGGCGCCGATGGCGAACATGCCGATGTCGCAGCGGTCGGCCAGCAGATCGTCGATGAAGCGGGGAAAGCTGCTCTCCACCACCGCCAGCTGCACGCCGAGATCGTCGGCAAAGGCCTGCGCCAGTTCGGCGTCCAGCCCCTCCAGCGCGCCGGTCCGCGGATTCCGGAACGAGATCGCGTAGTAATCAGGCCAAGAGCAGACACGAAGTTGCTTCTGCGCTGCAATTTTCTGAAGTCTCCCATCCTGCGCCATTGCCGGAGCGGTGTTGCCGACAGCCAGAAGGACCAGAATTGTGCAGCAGACAGCCCAAAGGATCCGCGTCGCCATGTCACACCTTTCGTTAACCACTCGACCCTGTTCTTCATCATCGCCGCGCAATGCCATGCGGCGGGAGCGGCATCTTAGCATCGACCGGTTGCAAGCGGCAGTGGATGCTTGGCGTATGGTCCGCGTACCTGCTATTGTCACGAGTACCAACGTCGGCCAGGCACCGGGCCGTGTGCGGATGACCGCGCCTGCCCGACCCAACCGTTCGACCACACCTGACCGTCCGGAACGCAAGCCCTGTCCTCGCCCCCAGCAAAAGCGGATCTGATGGGTCTTTTCCAGAAGCGCGGCGGCATCATCGCCTTTGCCCTTCTGGCCGTCTTCGCCCTGCTGGTCAACCAGGGACAGCAGCTGAGCGCCGCGCGCAAGGCGGCGCTCGACACCGCGGAGATCAATCTCGCCAGCCTCGCCGCGGCGCTGGAGGTGTCGACCACCCGCACGGTGCAGTCGGTTGACGTCACATTGTCGGCGATCGTCGATTCCCTGTCCGACGCCAGCTGGACGGGCGAGGATGGCCTGCCCGGTGCCGATCTGGCGGCGCTTCTGACCGACCGGCTGCGGCGGTCGCCGCACCTGCGGGGCCTGACCCTGCTGGACCGCACCGGCCGCATCCTGGCCACGACCGAGGGCGCGCATCCCGCCGACGCCTACCTGACGGAGTTGGACGCCTTCCGCCTGCAGGCCGCCGGCCAGGGCAGCGGGCTGGTGATCGGCGATCCGCGGCCGGGACGCGGCCTGCTGGACCGCGCGGCGGGGGGCGAGCGGTCCGGGCGCTGGCTGCTGCCGATGAGCCGTGCGCTCCGCGATGCCGACGGCATGCTGCAGGCGGTGGTCGTCGCCACCGTCAATCCCGACTATTTCCAGGGGCTGTACCGCGCGGTCCAGGGCGGCGACGCGGCCGGGGTGGGCGACCGCATCGCGCTCTATCGCTATGACGGCACTCTGCTGACCGTCCAGCCGCAGGCGGGGGAGGAGATCGGCCGCTCCTTCGCCGCGACGCCGCTGTTCCGCGAGCGCCTGCCGCAGGCCGAGTACGGCGTGTTCCGCCATTCCGGCACGGATATCGGCGCCGGTCCCGACACGCGCATCGTCGCTTACCGGACGACACCGGTCTGGCCGCTGGTGCTGACGGTCAGCGTGCGGCAGGACGCCGTGCTTGTGAGCTGGCGCGACAATCTGTGGATGGCGACCCTGCTTTCGGGCGGCATGATCCTGCTGCTCGGGCTGTTCGGCCTGCTGCTGGCGCGGTCGCTGGCCGCCCAGCGCCGCCAGGGCGAGGAGTTGGAGGAGGCGAACGCCCGCCTGTCCGCCATCGTCGACACCGCGGCGGAGGGCATCGTCACCGCCCGGCCCGACGGGGTGATCGAAGCCGCCAATCCGGCCGCCCACGCCATCTTCCGCTGCGCGCCGGGCGGGCTGGTCGGTCGGCCGGTGACGGGCCTGCTGCCGGCCGACAAGCGCGAGGCCACCGCCCGCACCCTGTCGGAGATCGCGCGAGGCGGCCGCCCGATGGACACCTCCATCCGCGGAGAGACCATGGCGATGAGGCCGGTGGCGCAAGCGGAGAAGGCGGAGGGCGAAGAGAGCTTCCCGCTGGCCTATTCCATGGCGCTGGTGAAGACCGCGGCCGGGCCGCTCTACGCCGCCATCCTGCGCGACCTGACGGAAGAGAAGCGGCTGGAGCACACGCTGCGCGACGCCAAGGAGCGGGCGGAGGACGGGCAGCGCATCAAGATGGAATTCCTCGCGACGATGAGTCACGAGATCCGCACCCCGATGAACGGGGTGATCGGCATGGCCGGGCTGCTGCTCGACACGCCGATGGAGGCGGAGCAGCGCACCTACGCCGAGACCATCCGCGATTCCGCCGAATCGCTGCTGGTCATCATCAACGACATCCTGGATTTCTCGAAGATCGATGCCGGCCGCCTGGATCTGGAGGTCGGCGAATTCGAACTGGTGCCGATGGTCGAAAGCGTGGCGGAAATCCTGGCGCCGCGCGCGGCGGCCAAGGGCCTGGACCTGGCCAGCTTCGTGCCGCCCGGCCTGCGCGGCACCCTGCTGGGCGATGCCGGGCGGCTGCGGCAGATCCTGCTGAACCTCGCCGGCAACGCGGTGAAGTTCACCGACAGCGGCAGCGTCACCATCCTGCTGGGCGAGGAGCCGGCAGATCCCGGCCAGCCGCCGGGGGACGGCGTCCGCGTCCGCTTCGAAGTGCGCGACACCGGCATCGGCATCCCCGAGGAGGAACGCCCCCGCCTGTTCGCCATGTTCACCCAGGTCGATTCGTCCCCCGCGCGGCGTCATGGCGGCACCGGCCTGGGGCTGGCGATCTGCAAGCGGCTGGTGGAACTGATGGGCGGCCGCATCGGGGTGGAGAGCCAGCCGGGCGCCGGCAGCACCTTCTGGGTGTCGATCCCGCTGAAGCGCGGCGCCGGCAGCGCCCATCCCCCGACTCCCGCCGGCAACTGGGCCGGGCGCCGCCTGCTGCTGGTCGACGACATCGCGGTCAACCGCGACCTGCTGACCCGGCAGCTGGACGGCTTCGGCATCGTGACCGAGACCGCGGAGAACGGCGAGCAGGCGCTGGACCGTTTGGTCGCCGCCGCTCTTGCGGGCCGTCCGTTCGACGCCGCGATCCTCGACCACCGCATGCCGGGCCTAACCGGGCCGGAGGTGGCGCAACGCATCCGCTCCATCCCGGCGCTGGCCGGGATCCGTCTGGCGCTGGCCTCCTCCCAAAGGCTGGAAGGGCAGGAACCGGAGCGGGCACCGGTCGACACCCATCTGCCGAAGCCGATCCGCTTCAGCACGCTCTGCCAGTGCCTCGCCCGCCTGCTGGAGCCGCAATCGGGGCCAAGCCGATCAGGACCGGAGGCGAAAGCCGCGGAGCCGGCGCCTGACTGGCCGGCACCCGCGCGGACCGGCAATGTCGTCCCCCTCCCCACCCGGACCCCGGCCGGTCCGGCGGCTCAGCCCGACGGCAAGCCGCGGGTCCGGGTGCTGGTGGCGGAGGACAATCCCGTCAACCAGCAGCTGACGCTGGCGCTGCTGCGCCGTGCCGGCCACAGCGCGGAGGCGGTGTCCAACGGCGAGGAGGCGGTGGAGGCGGTGGAGGCCCGCCGCTACGATCTGGTGCTGATGGACGTCCAGATGCCGGTGATGGACGGGCTGGAGGCGACGCGGCGCATCCGCCGGCTGTCCGGCCCGGCCACGCGCATTCCCATCGTGGCGCTGACCGCCAACGCCATGCAGGGCGACGCCGCCATCTGCCTGGAGGCCGGCATGGACGATTATCTGTCGAAGCCGATCAATGCCCGCAAGCTGCTGGACACCATCACCCGCTTCGTGAAGCCGGCCGGGGGGGAGGATGGCGGCCCCGGCGGCGAGACCGCCGGCCCGCCATCCTCTCCGCCGGCCGAACCGGAACCGGCCACCGTCAACGCGGAGAAGATCGAGGAACTGCGCGACGCCCTGGGCAAGGACGGCTTCGCCCTGCTGCTGGACACCTTCTTCAGCGACAGCCCCATGCATCTCGACCTGTTGCGCGGCGCCATCGACCGCGGCGACTGCACCGACATCGAGCGGGAGGCGCATATCCTGAAGGGCTCCGCCGCCAATGTCGGCTTCGATCGGCTGGCCGCCACCGCCCATCATCTGGTCACCGCCGCCCGCCGCCGCGACCAGGATGCGCTCACCCCCGCCGCCGGTGCCCGCGTCGCGGAGGAGCTGGAGGCCGCCCGCCGGGCGGCGGCGGCGCTGGAGGCACCCGTCGGCTGAAAAGCGCCTTACCCGGATCGCGAATCATGCTGCGGCGCAATGCCGCCGGTGATTGTGCGATAGGCGCAGTTTCAGTAAAATGCAGCGGATTTCATCCTCTCCCTGTCGAGAACCGCTGGAGCCAAGCCGACCATGGCCGATGCCGTCACCGCTCTGGTCGTCGATGACGAGGAAATGACCCGCGCCATCGTCGCCGGGTATCTGTCCCGCATCGGCTACCGGACGCTGGAGGCGGAGACCGTGGCGCAAGCCTGGGAGATCCTGTCGGCCAACGGGGCGGCGATCCATGTGGTGCTGCTCGACCGCCGCCTTTCCGACGGCGACGGGCTCGAGCTGTACGAACGGATGAAGGGCGTGCCGGAGTTGGCCGGCATCCCCGTCATCGTGCAGACCATTTCCGACAGCAGTGCGGAGATCGCGGCGGCGATCCGCGCCGGGGTGTTCTATTACCTGATCAAGCCCTATGACGGGGCGCTGCTGCGGTCCGTCGTCCGCGCGGCGGAGGAGACGACCGGCCGGCTGAAGAGCCTGCAGGGCGACCTGCGCTCCCGCTCCGACGCCATCGCGCTGCTGCGCGATGCGCGTTTCCGCTTCCGCACCCCGCAGGAGGCGCAGAACCTCGCCATCGCCCTGTCGTCGGTCGCCTCCACCGGGCACAGCCTGACCTTCGGCCTGTCGGAAATCCTGGTCAACGCGGTGGAGCACGGCAATCTCGGCATCGGGTTCGAGGCGAAGGGCCGGCTGAAGGCCAGCGGCATGCTGTCCCGCGAGATCGAAGCCCGGCTGACCTCGTCCGAGCACCGCGACAAATACGCCACCCTGCATGTGGAACGCAGCGACAGCCGCGTCATCTTCACCGTCACCGACATGGGACCGGGTTTCGATTTCAACCGCTATCTGTCGGTCGATGCCACCCAATCGCACGCCACCCACGGCCGCGGCATCGCACTGGCCCGCATGGTCGGGTTCGACCAGCTGACCTTCGTCGGCACCGGCAACCGGGTGGTGGGGATCGTCAATCTGGACCGGAGCCAGGGCGGGGAGTAGCGGTTGGAATGCGATCGGTTCGGACGGAATCGTCTGAAGCGTGAATCGCACGGAAGATCAAAAGGCCAGAGTCCATCAGATGCTCCAATAAGCATCTGATGGACTCTAGAACTCGCAGGGGATGATGGTGTGGAACTCCGAGCTCTCGATCAGCTCGCGCACCTGTCCACGAGGATGCTTCAACCGGAAGGTGACGCCCGTCCGCCTTGCCGCATTGTTCGCCAGCACGAGCAGCCCGAGCCCGGCGGAGTCGATGTAATCGACGGCGGCGAGGTTCAGGACGCAGTCCGCCACGACGCCCGTCTCCCAGCCGGCGATGATCTCGCGGAACCCGGAATCGGCCTCGAACGTCATCTGGCCGCGAAGCTCCAGTTCACGCAGTCCGCCGCTGTCATGCACCGTGTAGTCCATGCCCCGATCCGCCGTTGCATCCGGCCCCATCCACACACCCGGGCATGGCGGAGCCCGTCACGGCCACGTTAGCAGAACAGCCGCGGAGCACCAACCCTGAGCCTACATTCCGGGCTCGAACACCGCCACCCGGTTGCGGCCGAGGTGCTTGGCGCGGTAAAGCGCGAGGTCGGCGCGGTGGATCGCCCGCTCCAGCGTGTCGGTGGCTCCCTCCAGCCCGGCGATGCCGATGCTGGCGGTCAGGCGGAAGGTGCCGTCCGGCGCCTCGATCGGCATGCGGGCGAGGTGACGGCGCACCCGCTCGGCCACCACGCGGCTTTCGTCGGCGGTGGCGCCGGGCAGGACCACCACGAACTCCTCCCCGCCCAGCCGGCCCAGCAGGTCGTATTCCCGCAGGATCGCCTGACAGCCGGCGGCGACCATGCGCAGCGCGTCGTCGCCGGTGGCATGGCCGAAGGTGTCGTTGATCCGCTTGAAATGGTCGACGTCCAGCACGAAGACCGACAGCGGCTCGTGGAAGCGGTGGGCGCGGGCCAGCTGGGAGCGGGCCAGCTCCATGAAGGAGCGGCGGTTGTAGATGCCGGTCAGCGGATCGCGCGAGGCCATGTCGCGCAACGCCTCTTCCATGCTGCGGCGTTCGGTGTAGTCGTAGATCCAGGCCAGATTGACCGGCACGCCCTGGATCACCGCCTGGTTGACGGTGAACAGCGTCCAGAAGGGCGACCCGTCGGCCCGCTTGAACTGGACCTCCATGTTGGTGACCCCGCCGCCGCCGCGCAGACGTTCCAGGACGCGCAGGCGCTGGTGGCTGTCCAGGTAATAGTCGCGGGCGCGGCTGCCGATCAGCTTCTCCCGCGGCAGGCCGATCAGTTCGGCGAAGCGGGTGTTGACGAAGATGATCCGCCCGTCGTCGCGGCGGGAAACGGAGACGCCGATCGGGCTCTGCTCCAGGATCGCTTCCAGCCGCTCCTCGTTCGGGCGGGTTTCCGTCAGTTCGTGAATGGCGCCGACAATACCCATCGCATGGCCGGACTGGTCGCGGAAGGCGGCCTTGGTCAGGTTGACCATGCGCATCGCGCCCTCCGCCGTGCGGACCGGCGCCTCGTACTGGATGCTGCCCTCCCGCTCCATCACGGCGCGGTCCTGGCCGACATGCTCCCTCGCCATGTCGGGGCCGGTCAGCGCGAAGGTGGTCCGTCGCAGCATGTCCGCCCTGCTGATGCCGGTGAGGCGCGTGAAGGCATCGTTGACCGCGATGTACTGGCCGTCGGCATCCTTGACGAACAGCGGCACCGGCGCCGCTTCCAGCAGGGCATCGACCATCGGCATTCCGGCGGGGCCGGGGCGGGAGGGGGCGCCATCGCCGGCCACCTTCTCCTGACGGCACAGGGCGTCGACATCCGTCACCGTCAGCATCCGCAGCGCGTCCGCACCCTGACCGTCGGCGTCGGGATCAGGGGACGGGTCGGCGGGCAATGGTGTTTCCGCCACCGTCACCCAGCGGACGGCGCCATCGGCCCGCCGCGCCGGCCATGCCTGCGGCAGACCGCGGTCCAAGTCGAACTCGCACAGGCTCCGCCCCGGCAGCCCGCCCGGCTCGCAGCCGAGCAGCCCATGCAGCGTAGGGTTGGCGTAGCGGATCATCCCCGAGGCCGTGACGATGCAAACCCCGACCGGCAAACGGTCGTAGGCCGACCATGCGGAGTCCCGCATGTCCTGCACGCCACGGTCGGAGATCATTGCCATGCTATCCGAAACCAGCATGGCACACAGTGTCCCATAGAATTTTATTTCCCTACAACGTCGGCGCGACCCTAAGGGGTCGAAGTGCTCCGGCCAGACTTCTAAAAACAGTTGAGTGTATAAAATTTTCGGCGATTGTTCAAGGTGCTGACTTTTTGCTTGGTTGCACCGCCCCAACCTTGTCTCCGCCTTGTTCTTAGGAGCTGAGCCAAAATAGATGAATCGACCGGGCTTGCTGTGCGGTCGGGGATTCTCAGGGGGCGTCGGGGTCGGTAGACTCGTCGGCATGATTGATGAAGCCGTGCTGCGCCGCCAATATGCCCTTTTGCGTCCGAGCCTGGACGAGCGGGGCCGCCGTCTGTTCGCCGCCACCCAAGCGCAGGCGCTCGGCCGTGGCGGGATCGCCGCGGTGGCACGGGCCACCGGGATCGCACCGAGCACCATTGGGCGCGGTTTGAAGGAGATCGCCGCTGGCGTAGCGCCGTCTGGGCCACGGTTACGGCAGCCGGGCGGTGGGCGCAAGCGGTTGACTGACAGGGATCCGCTGCTGGAGCGCGCCCTGCTGGAGTTGGTCGGGCCGATGACGCTGGGCTGTCCGGAGCGGCCGTTGCTATGGGTGTCCAAGAGCCTGGAGAAGCTGGCGGCGGCCTTGCGGGACAGAGGTCATCGGGTGTCGGCCAACTCGGTGCGCCGCCTGCTGCGTCGGCTCGGCTTTTCCCGTCAGGGCAACCGCAAGGCCAACGAGGGGCGCGGCCATCCCGACCGCGACGCACAGTTCGAGCACATCAATGCCCAGGTGCTGACTTTCCAGGCCGCCGGCGCTCCGGTCATCTCGGTGGACACCAAGAAGAAGGAGTTGATCGGCCCCTACAAGAATGCTGGAACCGACTGGTGCCCCGAGGGGAAGCCGCGCCGAGTGAACGTGCACGACTTCGAAGACAAGGAGCGCGGCAAGGCCATTCCGTACGGCGTCTACGACGTCGCCGAGAACGCCGGGTGGGTGAGTGTCGGGGTGACCCACGACACCGCCCAGTTTGCTGTCCAGTCCATCCGTCGCTGGTGGCAGACGATGGGACAGGCCCGCTACCTGCAGGCCCGCACCCTGATGATCACCGCAGACGGTGGCGGCTCCAACGGCAGCCGGGTCCGGCTGTGGAAGGTGGAATTGCAGAAGCTGGCTGACGAAACCGGCCTGACCATCAGCGTCTGCCATTACCCGCCGGGCACCTCGAAGTGGAACAAGATCGAGCATCGCCTCTTCTGTCACATCTCGCAGAATTGGCGCGCTCGCCCACTGACCAGCCGGCTCGCCATCGTCGAACTGATCGCCGCCACCACCACCAAAACGGGCCTGACGGTTGCCTGCGAACTCGACACCGCAGACTACGCCAAGGGTATCAAGGTAGCAGACGCCGAGATGGACGCTCTCGCCATCACCCGAAACGCCTTCCATCCCGAGTGGAACTACAACATCGCTCCCCGAGCAGAGATAAACGCACTTATTTTGGCTTAGAGCCTTAGGTCCCGTGCCGGTCGAGTGCGACGCTAAGTCGCTGCCAAGCCTCCTCCGGACCGGGCAGGCCGAAGCGCAGCCAGTCCGGCCGCCGTTCGAACCGGCGCACCAGGATCCCGGCCTCCCCCAGCGCGCGATAGAGATCGGGTGCCCGCCGATCCTCGACGAGGCAGAACAGCGCGGTGCCGCCGACCACATTCAGGCCGGCAGCGGACAGCAGGCGGCGCAGCCGCGCCATCGCATCGTCCAGCATGCCGCGCGTCCCTGCGATCCAGTCGCCGTCGCCGAGCGCCGCCGTGGCGATGGACAGGCCGGGGCCGGACACCGCCCAGGGGCCGACGGCGTCGCGCAACGCCGCCGCCAGCCCGGCCGGCGCCAGCGCGATCCCCAGCCGCAAGCCCGCAAGCCCGAAGAACTTTCCGAAGGAGCGCAGGACCACCAGCCCCGGCCGGCCGGCGAAACGGGCGACGCTCTGCTCCGGTTCCATGTCGGCGAAGGCCTCGTCCACCACCAGCCAGCCGCCGCGCGCCGCCTGCGCCTGTACCAGTTCCAGCAGCCGCTCCGGCGGCAGGAGCCGGCCATCCGGGTTGTTGGGGTTGACCACGACCAGTACGTCGGCGGCGGAAGTGCCCACCCCATCCACGCCATCGACGCCGCGCACCTCATGGCCGGCCAGCGTCCAGCAGCGGGCATGCTCGGCATAGGTCGGCTCCACGACCGCCACCAATCCGGGCGGCAGCAGGCGGGGCAGAAGCTGGATCAGCGCCTGCGAACCGGACGCGGCAGCCACCAGTTCCGCCGACGGCGCGCCGTAGCAGGCGGCGGCGGCGGCGCGCAACGCCTCCTCCTCCGCCCGGCCGGGCAGCCGGGTCCAGGCCTGCGGCGGCACCGGCGGCAGCGGGTAGGGCCAGGGGTTGATGCCGGTGGACAGGTCGACCCAGGGTTCGGGCGCCGACGGGAAGGCGGCGCGGGCGCCGTCCAGGTCGCCGCCATGCAGCAGCTTGCCGCCTCCGCCCGCCCCGCCCCCACCCGTCACGCGCGGCTTGGTCACCGTGCTGTCTTCGGCCATGATCGCGCCTCCTTCACACCCACCCTCGCGCGGCCAGCCGGCCGCCCCATCCGCTGGAACGTCCCGCCCGTGCCGCTTCATCCCTTCCTGCTCGCCGCCGCGCTCGTGATCGAGGCGGTGGCCGGCTATCCGGACCCACTCTATACCCGCATCCGCCACCCGGTGGTGTGGATCGGTGCGCTTATCGCGCAGCTCGACGGCGCACTCAACCGCGAGGACGACGGTTTTGGCCGGCGCAAGGCATTCGGCGTGCTGGCGCTGGCGGTGCTGCTGCTGACGGTGGGGGGTGTGGCGGTGGCGGTGGCCTGGGCCTGCCGGTTGCTGCCCTTCGGCTGGCTGATCGAGGCGGCGCTCGCCT
The DNA here is from genome assembly GCF_977007025.2 of Azospirillum largimobile. Lineage (NCBI taxonomy): Bacteria > Pseudomonadati > Pseudomonadota > Alphaproteobacteria > Rhodospirillales > Azospirillaceae > Azospirillum > Azospirillum largimobile. Next base: position 244,847 of record NZ_CDRMUA020000005.1, on the reverse strand, counting down.
CCACCCTGCTGGCCCAGCGCAGCCTGCACGACCATGTGGCGGCGGTCGGCGACGGCTTCCGCACCGGCGGGCTGGAGGGCGCGCGCAAGGCGGTGTCGATGATCGTCGGCCGCAACCCCGCCACGCTGGACGAGCCGGCCATCGCCCGCGCCGCCATCGAAAGCCTTGCGGAGAACTTCTCCGACGGGGTGGTGGCGCCGGCCTTCTGGCTGCTGGTGGGAGGGCTGCCGGGACTGGCGCTCTACAAGGCGATCAACACCGCCGACAGCATGATCGGCCACCGCACGCCGCGGCACGAGGCCTTCGGATGGGCGGCGGCCCGGCTGGACGATCTGGTCAATCTGCCGGGCTCCCGCCTGACCGCCCTGCTGCTGGTCGGGGCGGCCCGGATGATGGAGGGGGCCGACCCGCGGCAGGCGTGGCGGTCCGTGCGGCAGGATGCCCGCCGCCACCGCTCCCCCAACGCGGGCTGGCCGGAGGCGGCGATGGCCGGCGCGCTCGATTTGCGGCTGGGCGGTCCGCGCGTCTATGGCGCCACCCGCATCGACGATGTCTGGCTCGGCGCCGGCCGCACCGCCGCGACACCGTCCGACATCGGCCGCGCGCTGGCGCTCTACCGCCGCGCCTGCGGTCTGCTGATCGGCGGGGCGCTGGTGCTGGCGCTGCTGGGCTGATCCGCTGAGCCGATCCGCTGGGCTGCTGATCCGTCACCGCCCCGCCGCCCGCCGCACCATCAGGAAAATCCGGCGCGCGACTCGCCGCAGCCCGCGCAGCAGGCGGCGGGCGGCCCGGACCGGGGCGGTTTCCTTCAGCCAGGCAAGCCATGCGGTCACCCACCCGTAGCCGCGGGCGAACCAGCCGATGGTCAGCAACTTCGGCTTGGCGATGTGGAACAGCCGCTCCACCAGGGTGATCTTCACCAGCTCCGCACCGGCAATCACGGCGGCGCCGGCCAGCGGCCGCCCGGTGGCGAACAGCCACGCCCCGGCCGGCTTCGCCGGTTCCAGCAGGGCCAGCGGCACCAGGACGAGCATCAGCGACGGGTAGGGTCCCAGCCCGGCGATCCAGGCGCCGATCCAACGGCCGATGCGCGCGAAGACCGGAAGTTGCGCGATCCGGCGCAGGATGGGCCGCACCACCCAATAGGCCAGCGCATCCAGAAGGAAGTACACCAGTGCCGCCAGCGTCCCCACCGGACGAAGCAGGCGGCCCGCCGACGAGCCGGAACGGGAGCGCGAAGGAGCCGACCGTTCGGGAGAATCGGGGCCATGTGGCTGCCCGGAGGAGGAGTGCCTGATCATCCGTCATATCCCGCCGGACGGCGTAGGTCGCAGTCTACCACCAAGGCGAGCCTTTCGTTCGTGGGAAGGGACTGGCACTGTCCCCCCAATTGTCTCCGCACATATGCAAACGATATCGCTACAAACCCGATCAGTCCGTACAACTCACCACGAACCCCGTGCCCGGCCAATACGACCCACTGCTCGTCGCCTTATCCTACGTCATCGCCGTCTTCGGCGGTTACGTTGCCCTGGATTTGGCGAATCACGCCCGCGTCAGCGAGGGCAGTCTCCAAGGTGGCGGCCGCGGCGACGTGCGTCGGCTGGCCGGTGCTGCGCTGGCGCTGGGCGCCGGGATCTGGTCGATGCACTTCATCGGCATGCTGGCCTACCGCAGCGACGTGCCGATCGGCTACGACGCCGGTCTGACGGCTCTTTCCTTCCTGCTGGCGGTCGCCGTATCTGGTGCCGGGCTGTTCGCGGTGGCCCGCAACCGGCCGCGCCGCTTCACCCTCGGCGTTGCCGGAACACTCACCGGTCTCGGCATCGTCAGCATGCACTATGTGGGAATGGCGGGCATGCGCATGGACATGGAACTGTCCTACGACCTCCTTCTGGTCGCCGTCTCCGTCGTCATCGCCATCGTCGCCTCGACCGCGGCCTTGTGGCTGGCCTTCCGCACCCGGCGCCCGCTGCAGCGCGCCGCCGGCGCCGTCCTGCTGGGACTGGGCGTGGTGACGATGCATTATACCGGCATGGCCGCGGCGGGCATGGAGCCGGTTACGGAGTTGAGCGCCGCCGGACAGGTCCTGGCGCCCGCCCATCAGGCAGGACACCAACCGGAGATGACGGCCACGGGCCAGGGAATCGCGTTGTCCTCCACCCTTCTCGCCATCATGACCGGGCTCGGGACGCTGCTTCTTCTGTGCCTCGCTTTGCTGTCCTCCCTGCTCGACCGCCGGCAGCAGGCGGACCGCTCGGCGGAGCAGGAGGCGCGCTACCGCGCCATCGTCGACACCGCGGTCGATCCCATCATCCTGATCGACGACCGCGGCACCGTGCAGTCCTTCAACCATGCCGCGGAGAAGACCTTCGGCTATCGCGCCGACGAGGTGATCGGCCGCAACGTCAACATGCTGATGCCGGAGCCCTACCGCACCGCCCATGACGGCTATCTCGACCGCTACCACCGCACGGGAGAGCGGCGGATCGTCGGCATCGGCCGCGAGGTGGAAGGGTTGCGCAAGGACGGATCCACCTTCCCGCTCGACCTGTCGGTCGGCGAATGGCATGTCGGCAAGCGGCGCATGTACACCGGGATCATGCGCGACATCACCGCCCGCAAGGCTGCGGAGGAGGCGATCCTGCGCGCCCGCGACGAGGCGGAAGCCGCGAGGATCGAGGCGTTGCGCGCCCGCGACGACGCCCAGCGCGCCGACCGCGCCAAGACGAAGTTCCTGGCCGCCGCCAGCCACGACCTGCGCCAGCCGCTGCAGTCGCTGTTCTTCTTCGCCCACGCGTTATCGGACAAGCTGGAGGACCACCCGACCGCCCCGCTTCTGGCCAGCATGACCGAATCGCTGACCGGCCTGCGGGTGATGCTGGACAGCCTGCTGGACGTCTCGCGCCTGGATGCCGGGGTGGTGAAGCCCGGCGTCACCGACTTCGCGCTCGGCCCCCTGCTGGACCGTCTGGCGGAGGAGTATCGCATCCGCGCCGCCGAATCGGGCCTCGTGCTGCGCCACGTCCCGACCTCCGCCTGGACCAGCAGCGATCCCGCCCTGCTGGAGCGCATCCTGCGCAACCTGATCGAGAACGCGATCCGTTACACCGAGCGCGGCCGCATCCTGCTCGGCTGCCTGCATCGCGGCGGCGGGCTGCGGCTGGCAGTGCTGGACCAGGGCATCGGCATTCCCGCCGACAAGACCCAGGACATCTTCCAGGAGTTCACCCAACTCGCCAACCCGGAGCGCGACCGGCGCAAGGGCCTCGGCCTCGGGCTGGCGATCGTGCGGCGGCTGGCCGGGCTGCTGGAACACGAGGTGGCCGTGCGCTCCACGCCACAGCGGGGCAGCGGCTTCTTCCTCGACCTGCCGGCGGCGGTGCCGCGCCCGATCCCGAAGCCGGTGCGTCTGCCGGTGGAGCCGGCCCGTGCCAAGGGCCTGATCGTGGTGGTCGACGACGACACCATCATCCTGCTGAGCATGCGCGCGATGCTGGAGGAATGGGGATACGACGTGGTGGCCGCGGTGTCGGCCGACGAGGCGATCGAATCGCTGCTTAATCTGGGCCGGCAGCCGGCGATGATCGTCGCCGACTACCGCCTGCGCGAAGGCCGGACCGGCGTGGAGGCGATCCGTGACATCTACGGCGTCTGCGGCGTGCGCGTTCCCGCCGTGGTGCTGACCGGCGACACCGACCCCGCCCGCATCGCCGAGGTCCAGCGCAGCGGCCACCGCCTGATCCACAAGCCGGTATCCGCCCCCATGCTGCGGGAAATCCTGACTTCCGCAGCCTGAGGGGCAGCCTGAGGGTTCAGGTCCGAAAAAGCGTTCGCCTCCACCCATGCAGCCCTGGACGCACAGGCGGCCGGGAACTAGCATCCGCCACCCGAACGAGCCCCCGGCGGCCCCCGCCCGTCGCCGCCCCATTCTCTCCCACGGACTGTGATGCTGCGCCGTTCCCTGATCCGCGCCGGCGAGACCTGCGCTTTCCACCTCCGCGCCGCCCTGGCGCGTGCGCTGTCCCGCCCCGCTCCTCCGCCTGCCGCGCCTCCTCCCGTCGGCTATCCGCCACACCAGACGCAGCAGGGGCCGGTCCAATATCCGGGCGCGCCCTATCCCGGCGCCCCCTATCCCCAGGCGCCGCAGCAGCCGGTCCATCCGTCCAACGGCTATCCCCCGGGCGGCTATCCGCCCGCCCCGCCCCCCTATCCGCAGCAGCCCGCTCCGCCCCCCGTTCCGCCCCATGGCGGCCAGCCGGCCTACGGCACGCAGCCTCCCTATGCCCCGCCTCCGCCGAACCGCCCGCGCGTCCGCCTGCCGCGCTTCCGCCTGCCGCGCGGGCGCTGGGGCAAGGTCGCGGCGGTCGCCGGGGTGCTGGTGCTGGTGCCGCTGGCGGCTCTGCTCGGCACCTATCTGTGGATGCGGGCGCAGCAGCCGCAGACCAGCGGCACCGTCGCCATTCCCGGCAGCGGCGCCCCGGCGGAGATCGCCCGCGACGGCCAGGGCGTCGTCCACATCTTCGCCGCGACCGAACGCGACGCCTACCGCGCGCTGGGCTATGCCCACGCCCAGGACCGGCTGTGGCAGATGGAGACGATGCGCCGGGCCGGCGCCGGCCGGCTGGCCGAGCTGATCGGCATCAAATACGGCGACTTCGCGCTGCGCACCGACCGGCTGATGCGCACGCTGGGGGTCCGCCGCTCGGCCGAGGCGATGGCCGCCACCCTGTCGCCCGATGCCCGCGCCGCCTTCGACGCCTATGCCGAGGGCGTGAACGCCTATCTCGATACGCGCTCCGAAGCGCTGCCGCTCGAATTCCAGCTTCTGCGCCACACGCCGGAGCCCTGGACCGTCGCCGACAGCCTCGTCTGGGCCAAGTTGATGGCGCTGCAGTTGTCCGCCAACTACCGGGACGAGCTGTTCCGCTCCCGCGTGCTGGAGCGGCTGTCGCCGCAGCAGATCGACGACCTGTTCCCGCCCGACGCCCCGGGATCGCCCACCACGCTGGCCGGCGAGCTGCGCGGCATGGACATGCGGGACATGGTGCGCCGCACCCTGGCGGCCCTGCCGCAGATGGGCTTCGACACCGCATCGAACGAATGGGTGCTGACCGGTGCGCGCACCACCACCGGCAAGCCGATCCTCGCCAACGACCCGCATCTGGGTCTGGAGGCGCCGATCCTCTGGTATCTCGCCCGCATCGTGACGCCGGGCTTCACCAGCGCCGGGGCCACCGTGCCGGGCGTGCCGCTGACCATCCTCGGCCACAACGGCAAGGTCGCCTGGGGCTTCACCACCACCCACAGCGACACCCAGGACCTGTTCGTCGAGAAGACCGACCCGCAGGACCCGGCCCGCTATATGACGCCCGACGGCAGCGAACCTTTCGAGACACGGGCAGAGACCATCGCCGTCGCCGGCGAGGCGTCGCAGACGCTGACCGTGCGCAGCACGCGCCACGGCCCCGTCATCTCCGACCTCGACACCGCGCCGGCTGATGGCGCAGGCGGAAACGCGCCGGGCCCGGTGCTGGCGCTGTCCTTCCCCGGCCTTGCCGACGACGACACCAGCGCCGAGGCTCTGTACCGCCTGAACCATGCCGCGACGGCGGAAGCCGCGCGCGACGCGCTGCGCCTGCATGTCGCCCCGCAGCAGAACGTCGTCTATGCCGACGTGACCGGGGAGGTCGGCTTCATCACCCCCGGCCGGGTGCCGATCCGCCGCAAGGGCGACGGGCGCGTGCCGGTTCCCGGCTGGACCGGGGAGTATGACTGGACCGGCTTCCTGCCCTATTACGCGCTGCCGCAGGCGGTGAACCCGCCGTCCGGCCAGTTCGTCAACGCCAACAACGCGGTGGTCGGGCGCGATTATCCCTACCGCCTCGCCACCGAATGGCCGGACCCGTCGCGCGCCAAGCGGATCGTCGAGATGCTGGGCGCCGGGCGCCATTCCGTCGAGGACGTGGCGCGCCAGCAGATGGACATCGTCTCGCTGCCCGCCCGCGACTTCCTGCCGGAACTGCTGAAATACCCGACGCCTCCGGGCCTTGCCAGCGACGCGGCGGCGCTGCTGCGCGGCTGGGACGGGCGGATGGACCGCGAGCGGCCGGAACCGCTGATCTTCACCATGTGGCTGCGAGAGTTGGTGCGGGCGGTCTTCGCCGACGAACTCGGTGCCGATTTCGCTTCCTACTGGGACCTGCGACCGGAGGCGCTGCGCCGGGTCATCCACGAGCGGCCGGAGTGGTGCGACGACGTCAGCACCCCGCAGAAGGAAAGCTGCGCCGACATGATTGGCCGCTCGCTGGAGACCGCGGTGGCGGCGCTGGCCGAGCGCCACGGTTCCAGCCCGAAAAGCTGGCGCTGGGGCGATGACCACAAGGTGGCGCTGGCCCACCGGATGCTGAGCCGCCTGCCGCTGATCGGCGGGACCGCGGACCTGTCGGTGGAGACCGACGGCGATTACTTCACCGTGAACCGCGGATCGACCACCATCCGCGATTCCGCCAACCCGTTTCGCCATGTCCACGGGTCCGGGTTCCGCGCGGTCTATGATCTGGCCGACCTGGACAATTCCCGGTTCGTGATCGCCACCGGCCAGTCCGGCAACATCTGGTCCCGCCATTGGGGCGATCTGGTGGAGATGTGGCGCGATGGCGGCGCGTTGCGTCTGGCCGGCGACCGTGGCACGCTGGTCTCGGCAGGGGCGGAGGTGCTGACACTCACACCACGCAACACCGGGACAAGCAACAGATGACCATAACTCTGGAGGACGTGCGCGCCGCTGCGGCGCGCATCGCGGGGCATCTGCCCCGAACGCCCACGGTGCCGGCGCCCCGCCTGGGGGACATGGCGGGATGCCGGATGCACCTGAAGCTGGAGAACCTGCACGCCACCTCCTCCTTCAAGGAGCGCGGCGCGCTGAACAAGCTTTTGTCGCTGGGCGAGGCGGAGCGCCGCGCCGGCGTCATCGCCATGTCCGCCGGAAACCACGCCCAGGCGGTGGCCTGCCATGCCACCCGGCTCGGCATCCGTTCCACCATCGTCATGCCCGGCTTCACCCCCTTCACCAAGGTGGAGCGCACCGAGAATCTGGGCGCCACCGTCGAGCTGCATGGCGAGACGCTGAGCGAGGCCGCCGCCTTCGCCCAAGACCTCGCCGCACGCGACGGGCTGACCTTCGTCCATCCCTACGACGACCCGCTGGTGGCCGCCGGCCAGGGCACCGCGGCGCTGGAACTGCTGGAGGACGTGCCGGATCTCGACGTTCTGGTGATCCCCATCGGCGGCGGCGGGCTGATCGCCGGCATGGCGACGGCGGCCAAGGCGCTGCGGCCTGACCTGGAAATCGTCGGCGTCCAGTGCAGCCTCTACCCCGCGGTGCGGCAGGCGCTTGCCGGACAGCCGATCACCTGCGGCGGCGCCACGGTGGCGGAAGGCATCGCGGTGAAGGCGCCCGGCGCCCTGACCCTGCCGATCATCCGCGCCCTGGTCGACGACGTGGTGGAGGTGGGCGAGGCGCGGCTGGAGGAAGCGGTCTACCGCCTCGCCACCGTGCAGAAGCAGGTCGCCGAAGGGGCCGGCGCCGCGGCGCTCGCCGCCGTGCTGGAGGAACCGGAGCGCTACCGCGGCCGCAAGGTCGGCATCGTGCTGTCGGGCGGCAACATCGACTCCCGCATCATGGCGCAGGTGCTGATGCGCGGGCTGGTCTATGAGGGCCGCATCGTCCGCCTGCGCATCGGCATCACCGACGCCCCCGGCGCTCTCGCCCGCGTCACCCGCCTGCTGGGCGAGGCCGGCGCCAACATCGTCGAGGTCCACCACCAGCGGCTGTTCCACAATGTGCCGGTGAAGATGGCGGAGGTCGACGTGGTCCTGGAAACCCGCAACCAGACCCATGTCGACGCGTTGATCGCCCGCATGAAGGACGCCGGCTACCCGACCACGCTGATGGTCGAGGTGGGGTGAGGGCCAGTACTGTCGCACTTGAATACCGTTCGGCAAGAAAGCCCCTCTCCCCTTGCGGGAGAAGGGCCTACGCAACGAAGGGCACCTGATCAAATCTGAAGTGCGATAGTACTGGCACTTCTCCAATGCCTGAAAATTGACCAGCCGGATAGACTCGGCCCGTAAATTGTGCGTCTGCCGGAACAGCACCCGGCCCGCGCATTGTCCATCCCGTCAGTTCCTGTCCCGGCAGACAGGTTTTCCCTCAGCGAAAACAAAGCGCTGTTCCTTTACATCAGTCCCCTCGTTCCGTCTGGCTCGCTTCTTGCTCCCGTTCCCCGCGAGAGACGTCAACGCGAAGGGACGAACGCCGTGCCAGCCGCCCAGCCCGCACCGCTCACTCTGGTTCCGCCGACCGCCGAACCGGCGCCGCGCACCATCGTCGACATCCGCAACCTGACCCTGACCTATCAGGCCGCCGACCATCCGGTCTACGCGCTGAGCGACGTCAGCCTGTCCATCGCCAAGGGCGACTTCATCTCGCTGATCGGCCCCAGCGGCTGCGGCAAGACCACGCTGATGCGGGTGGTCGCCGACCTGGAGCAGCCGACCTCCGGCGAGGTAACCGTCAACGGCATGACGCCGGAACAGGCACGGCTGAAGCGCGCCTACGGCTACGTCTTCCAGGCCCCGGCGCTCTATCCCTGGCGCAGTGTGGAGCGCAACGTCATGCTGCCGCTGGAGATCATGGGATTGCCCAAGGCCGAGCGGCATCAGCGCGCCCGCGAACAGTTGGCACTCGTCGGCCTGTCGGGCTTCGAGCGCAAGTTCCCCTGGCAACTGTCCGGCGGCATGCAGCAGCGCGTGTCCATCGCCCGCGCGCTGGCCTTCAATCCCGACCTGCTCTTGATGGACGAGCCGTTCGGCGCGCTGGACGAGATCACCCGCGACCACCTGAACCTGCAGCTCACCCGCCTGTGGCTGGAGACGCGCAAGACCTGCATCTTCGTCACCCACTCCATCGCCGAAGCCGTGTTCCTCTCCACCCGCATCGTTGTGATGAGCCCGCGGCCCGGCCGCATCCTCGACATCATCGACTGCGACGGCGACCTGCCGCGCGAGCGCACTCTGGACATCCGCGAAAGCCCGGAGTTCCAGCGCATCGCCCACCGCGTCCGTGAAGGGCTGATGGAGGGCCACAGCTATGACGACTAAGGGCTCCCTGCCGGTGACGGTCATGGCGCTGGCGGTTCTGGTGCTGTGGTACGCGGGCGCCGTCTGGCTGAACGCGCCGATGGCGACCGATGCGCTGAACCGTGCCGGCCAAAGCTGGACCACCGCCGACCTGATCCGCGCCACGCTGGCGATGAAGCGGCCGATCCTGCCGACTCCGGATCAGGTGGCGCTGGACCTCTACACCTCCCTGACCGGCCATCCGGTGACCAGCATCCGCAACCTGCTCTACCACACCGGCGTCACCGCCGGGGCGGCGCTGGCCGGCTTCGGCATGGGGGTGGTGCTGGGCGTGGCTTTGGCGGCGGGGATCGTCCAGGCGCGCACGCTGGAATCGAGCCTTCTGCCCTGGGTCATCGCCTCCCAGACCGTGCCGATCCTCGCCATCGCGCCGATGATCGTGGTGATCCTCGGCAACATGGGCTTCACCGGGCTGCTGCCCAAGGCGATCATCGCCATGTATCTGTGCTTCTTCCCGATCACCATCGGCATGGTGAAGGGGCTGCGCTCCGCCGATCCGCTGACGCTGGATCTGATGCGGACCTACAGCGCCGGGACGGCCCAGACCTTCCGCCTGCTGCGCCTGCCGGCCTCGCTGCCCTACCTGTTCACCAGCCTGAAGATCGCGGTCGCCGCCAGCGTCGTCGGCGCCATCGTCGCCGAGCTGCCGACCGGCGGGCAGGCGGGGTTGGGCGCGCGGCTGCTCTCCGGCTCCTACTACGGCCAGACCGTGCAGATCTGGAGCGCGCTGGTGATGGCCGCGCTGCTGAGCGTCACGCTGGTCGCCGCGGTGGGCCTCACCGAGCGGGCGCTGGTGCCGGGCGGCCGCGGAGGTGCGCGATGAGCCTTCCGCAAACCCGCCCCACCATGGCCCGCCCCACCATGGCCCCTTGGCCGCTGGTGATGCTGGCCGCCCCGTTGCTGCCCTTCGCCGGACAGGGCGGCACCGCCCTGTTCCTGCCGCAGCTTCCCATTGCGCTGGCCCTGTTCGCGCTGACCGTTACAACGATCCTCGCCCGCCGCCTGCCCGGCTCCACCCTGGGCGAGGCCCTGCTCTTGCTGGTAGGTGTCGCCGCCGCCTATCCCGCACCGCTGGTGCTGCTGAACCAGGGCTACGGGCTCGCCCAGGCCGGCGGACTGTGGGTCTGGCTGGCAGGCGCCACGCTGCTGCTGTGGCGGGTGCTGGCCCTGCTGGCGGAGGTCAGCGGTCCGGCGCGGCTGGCCGGGCCCGCCCTGTTCGGGCTGGCGCTGGTGATGCTGTGGGAGATCCTGACCCGCGGCTTCCAAGTGCCGACCATCCTGCTGCCGCCGCCCAGCGCGGTGCTGTCCGCCTTCGCCGTCCATGCCGCCGACCTGTGGGACGATTTCCGCCAGACGGTGCTGGTCTCCGTCTTGCGCGGCTATCTGATCGGCTGCGGCGCCGGATTCCTCGTGGCGATCCTGGCCGACCGGGTGCCCTTCCTGGCGCGGGGGCTGCTGCCGCTCGGCAATCTCGCCAGCGCGGTGCCGGTGGTGGGCATCGCGCCGATCATGGTGATGTGGTTCGGCTTCGACTGGCAGTCCAAGGCCGCCGTCATCGTGGTGATGACCTTCTTCCCCATGCTGATCAACACGCTGGCCGGGCTGCAGAGCGCCGAGCGCATCCAACTGGACCTGATGCGGTCCTACGGCGCCGGTTACTGGCGCACGCTGGCGATGCTGCGGCTTCCCTGCGCCTTGCCCTTTTTGTTCAACGGACTGAAGATCAACTCAACCTTGGCCCTGATCGGGGCCATCGTCGCCGAGTTCTTCGGGACGCCGGTGGTGGGGATGGGCTTCCGCATCTCCACCCAGGTCGCCCGGATGAATCTGGATGTCGTGTGGGCGACCATCGCCGTCGCCGCGCTCACCGGATCGCTGCTCTACGGCGCATTGGCGCTGGCGGAGCGGCGCGTCACCGCCTGGCACCCGTCTTTGCGCAAACGCTGACCGACTTTCCGTCCTTCAAGCCAAACCAAACTCCAGCCAGAAGAGGATCGAACGCGATGAAGACCCTTGCCTCCGCCGTCCTGCTCGCCGCCACCGCGCTCACCGGCCTCGCCGGCTGGGGTGCGCCGGCCGCCGCCGCCGATCCGCTGACGCTGCAGCTGAAATGGGTCACCCAGGCCCAGTTCGCCGGCTATTACGTCGCGGCGGCCAAGGGCTTCTACAAGGACGCCGGGCTGGACGTCACCATCAAGGCCGGCGGTCCCGACATCAACCCGACCCAGGTCATCGCCGCCGGCGGCGCCGACGTGATCGTCGACTGGATGCCGTCGGCGCTCGCCAGCCGGGAAAAGGGCGTGCCGCTGGTCAACATCGCCCAGATGTTCCAGAAGTCGGGCATGATGCTGACCTGCCGCAAGGACGCCAACATCAAGGATCCGAAGGACTTCAAGGGCAACACGCTGGGCGTCTGGTTCTCCGGCAACGAATATCCGTTCCTGTCCTGGATGAGCAAGCTCGGCTATTCCACCTCCGGGTCCAGCCCCGACGTGAAGGTGCTGAAGCAGGGCTTCAACGTCGATCCGCTGTTGCAGAAGCAGGCGGCCTGCATCTCCACCATGACTTACAACGAGTATTGGCAGCTGATCGAGGCCGGCATGAAGGCCGACGAGCTGACCGTCTTCAAATACCAGGACCAGGGCGTGGCGACGCTGGAGGACGGCCTCTACGCCACGGAGAAGTCGCTGGCCGATCCCAAGGTGGTGGCGAAGCTGGCGAAGTTCGTGAAGGCCTCGGCCAAGGGCTGGGAATATGCCGCCAAGAACCAGGCGGAGGCGGTGAAGATCGTGCTGGAGAACGACACCACCGGCGCCCAGACCGAGGAACACCAGACCACCATGATGCAGGAGGTCGCCAAGCTGGTCGACGGCGGCGCCAAGGGAACCGGCTATCTCGACCCGGCCGACTTCAACCGCACGGTGGACATCCTGATGTCGGGCGCCTCGGCGCCGGTGATCTCCAAGAAGCCGGAGGGTGCCTACAGCCACGCGGTGTTCGACGCGGCGGCCAAGCTGTAAGAAGCGTTACCCCCACCTAGCCTCCCCCGATGGGCGGGGGGAGGCTAGGTGGGGTCTAACTCCGCACAGACCCCCTCCCCATCTCCCCACCGCACAAGACAGGCGTGCATTTCTATCGGCAAAAGACTTTCCGCATGAGGAGCGTAAGAGATATATTAGTAAGCACGGCGTCACGCCGCTGACATGAACGGATCGAACATGGACACCAACGCGGGCGATATGAATCTGGCGGATGCGACCGCACCGGCGCGCCGCCGTCGCCGCCGGCCCGCCAGCGCCACGGCACGGCCGGCCCATCGCGGCACCACCGTGTCGGGTACGATCTACCGCGATCTGCGCGACGACATCGTCTCATTGCGCCGCAAGCCGGGCGAACCCCTGATCGAGAAGGAGGTGGCCGATACCTACGGCGTCAGCCGCACACCCGTGCGCGAGGCGATGCTGAAATTGGCCGACGAAGGGCTGGTGGAGGTGTTCCCGCAATCCGGCACCTTCGTCGCCCGCATCCCCTTGAGCGCCTTGCCCGAGGCCATCGCCATCCGCCGTGCGCTGGAAGAGGCGACGGTGCGCTATGCCGCCGAACAGGCGACCGGCAGCCAGGTGGCACGCCTGCGCGCCAATCTGGAACTGCAGCGGGAAATGCAGGAGGCCGGCAATTTCGACGGCTTCCACGATGCCGACGAGGATTTCCACGCGCTGCTGGCGGAGATGTCGGGCTATCCCGGCTTCTGGACGCTGACCCAGCAGGTGAAGCGGCAGGTCGACCGCTACCGCCACCTGACGCTTCCGGTCACCGGCCGGATGGAAAAGGCCCTTGCCGAACACAGCGCCGTCGTCGAGGCGATCGCCGCCCGCGATCCGGACCGCGCCGTCGCCGAGTTGCGCCGCCACCTGACCGACCTTCAGCTGGGCATCGCCGACGTCCAGCGGACCAATCCGCAGTATTTCACCAGCTGAAGCCGGCGGAGGAGAGGGCGACGCCCCCTTACACCGTCCGGGTTTCGTAGTCGGTGAAGCTCGCCCTGCGCGGGATGTAACCGCTGGCGAAATGGGACGAGGACACGATCATGTCGGCGGTGGCCTCGTTGCAGGCCATCGGAATGTTGTACAGCGTGGCAAGGCGGGTCAGCGCCTTCACGTCCACGTCGTGCGGCTGGGCCGTCATCGGATCGACGAAGAAGACCAGCAGGTCGATCCGGCCCTCCGCGATCATGGCGCCGATCTGCTGGTCGCCGCCGAGCGGGCCGCTCTTCAGCGGGGTCACGTCGAGAGTGGGGTGGGCGGCGCGCACCTTCTGGCCGGTGGTGCCGGTCGCCCAGAAGGCGTTCCCGTCCAGCACCGCGATGTTGGCGCCGATCCAGGTGATGAGATCCGCCTTGCGGGCGTCGTGGGCGACGAGGGCGATGCGCTTGCGGGGCTGCTGGGCGGTCATGGATTTGGTCTCCGAGGAATGCCTCCATACTGATATATTAGATTGGCCGCAGGCGCAACGAAGGTGCCCCGTCCGGCCGGCTCGGCATAACATTCCCGCGATTTTGTCGCGCATTCTCCGCCCGCTGAAATGTCCGGACTTCCATCATTAGGGCTTGCTCGTTTTACTAGTATATTAGTATGATCGGGGCAGACTTGCCGAATTGCCGGCCATCCCGAAATCGAAGGACCTGATCGACATGAAAATCTCCGTCCGGCACGCCTCCCACCCCGATGCGGTGCGCAACTTCGATTCCGAGACGCTGCGCGACCACTTCCTGGTTCCGACCCTGTTCGAGGCGGACGAGACCGTCTTCACCTACAGCCACATCGACCGTTTCGTCGTCGGCGGCGCCATGCCGGTCGCCGGCCCGGTCAAGCTGGTGTCGTCCAAGGAGATCGGCTCGCCCAACTTCCTCGACCGGCGCGAGTTGGGCGTGGTCAATGTCGGTGGTCCCGGCCGTGTCACCGTCGACGGTTCCGTGTTCGAACTGGCGCCGCGCGATGCGCTCTATGTCGCGATGGGCAGCAAGGACGTCACCTTCGAAAGCCTGGACCGCCGCGAGCCGGCCAAGTTCTACCTGAACAGCACGCCGGCCCATGCGCGGTTCGAGACGATGAAGATCTCCATCGGGCAGGCCAAGGCCGTGCATCTGGGCGACCCGGCCCAGTCGAACGAGCGCACCATCTACCAGATGATCCACCCGGACGTGGTGCGCACGGCGCAGCTGGTTCTGGGCATGACCGTGCTGAAGCCGAACAACATGTGGAACACGATGCCGTGCCACACCCATGACCGGCGCTGCGAGGTCTATTTCTACTTCGACCTGCCGGAGGATGCCCGCGTCTTCCACCTGATGGGCGAGCCGGAGCAGACCCGCCACATCGTCGTCGCCAACGAACAGGCCGTGATCTCCCCGCCCTGGTCGATCCACTCCGGCGTCGGCACCCGCAACTACACCTTCATCTGGGCGATGGGCGGCGACAACCAGGACTTCACCGACATGGACTTCATCGCCATGGACCGCCTGCGCTGAGGGCCGACGCAGCCATGACCAAGTCCTTCGATCTGTCCGGCCGGACAGCGCTGGTCACCGGCGCCAACACCGGCATCGGTCAGGCCATCGCCGTGGCGCTGGCCGAGGCCGGCGCCGACGTGGCGGTGGCCGGCCGCACCCCGCCGGTGGAAACTCAAGGGATGGTGGAGCGCGCCGGCCGGCGCTTCGTCGCCATTTCCGCCGACTTCACCAGCATCGAGCCGGTCCCTCGGATCATGGAGGAGGCGGTCGCAGGTCTCGGCCATGTCGACATCCTGGTCAACAATGCCGGCCTCATCCGGCGCGCCGATTCCATCGACTTCAGCGAAGCCGACTGGGACGACGTGATGAACGTCAACATCAAGTCGGTGTTCTTCCTCTGTCAGGCGTTCGGCCGCCATGTCTTCGCGCGCCGGGCCGCGGGTGAGGACGCCAAGGGCAAGATCATCAACATCGCCTCGATGCTGTCCTTCCAGGGCGGCATCCGGGTGCCATCCTACACGGCCTCCAAGAGCGGCATCGCCGGCGTCACCAAGCTCCTGGCCTGCGAATGGGCGGGCAAGGGCATCAACGTGAACGCCATCGCGCCGGGCTATGTCGAGACCAACAACACCACGGCGCTGCGTGCCGACGAGGCGCGCAATGCCGAGATTCTGGCGCGCATCCCCGCCGGGCGCTGGAGCCTGCCGTCCGACATGGCCGGCCCGGCGGTGTTCCTGGCCTCCGACGCCTCGGACTATGTCCACGGCATCACCCTGCCGGTGGACGGCGGCTGGCTGGCGCGCTGACGTGAACCAACCCTCGCTGCCGTCCCTGTCCGGGGCGGCGGCGGGATCTCAGGGGAAGAAGGAAGAAAACCAATGACCACCGACGTGTTCGTGACCGCGGACGATATCCCCTGGCAGGATCTCGGCGCCGGGGTGCGGCGCAAGATCCTCGGCTACAACGACGCCATGATGATGGTGCGGGTGGAGTTCGAGGCCGGCGCCATCGGCGCGCAGCACCGCCACCCGCATGTCCAGTGCGCCGTGGTCGAGAAGGGCTCCTTCGACGTCACCATCGACGGCCGCACCAAGCGCCTGAACACCGGCGACGGCTATATGGTGCCGTCCAATGTGCTGCATGGCGTGGTGGCGCTGGAGCCGGGCGTTCTGCTCGACATCTTCACGCCCATCCGCGAGGATTTCCTGGGCGAACCGGTGGCCTACGCCGCCGCGGCCGACGCCACCCAGGCTTGAGCGCCAGTGGGCAACGGGGGCCGGGCCGGCCCCCTTGTCCTCGGCTCAGGCGAGGTCGCCGGGTGCGGTGAAGTAGCGCGGATAGTCGCGGCGGATGTCGGCGACCGAGATCTGCAGGTCGTCCAGATGTTCATCCAACGCCTTGGCGGCGGCGGCCGGATCGTTGGCCGCGATGGCATCGACGATGGCGGTGTGCTCGGCGATCACCTCCGCGACGCGGCCGAGCACCGGCAGGGTCAGCAGGCGGTAGCGGTCGATCTGCACCTTGGTCTGCTGGATCAGCGTCCAGAATCCGGGATAGCCGGCGATCTCCGCGACCAGTGCGTGGAACGCCTCGTCGGCCTGATGGAAGCCGACGAAGTTGGCGGCCTCCTGCATCTCCTTCTGCAACTCGAGATTGGCTCGCAGCGCTGCGATCTGGCTGCGCGTGGCACGCGCCGCGGCATAGCGCACCGTCGCCTCTTCCAGCGCCTTGCGGATGGCGAATGCTTCCGGCAGGACGTCCAGCGGGATGCGCGCCACGAAGGTGCCGGATTGCGGGAAAATCTCGATCAGCCCCTCGTCGGCCAGCTTCAGCACGGCTTCGCGGACGGGGGTGCGGCTGACGCCGTAGGCCTCGGCGATCTGCTTTTCGGCGATGGCATCGCCGGGCTTGCGCTTCAGCGATACGATCTCCGCCCGCAGGTCGCGGTAGATGCGCGACGCCACCGTCGCGGCGCGGCGCGGCGGGCGGACCGTCGCGGCCGGGGCCGCAGCGCGGCGGGCGGTTGCAGAGGCCAGGCCGCCTTCATCGTCTGTCGTCGCGACCTTCTTCACCGATGACTCCATTCCGGCAGGCGTGTAACGGGGCGGCAGTCTTCCGCCCCTGGGGCGTTCCTTGTTTCCCGCAATCTACCCGCCCCGCTTTACCAAGGTCAAACCCATCGCCAGCATCATGCCCGACCTTTTGCCCGGTTCGGGTGCGGCGACTGGGCGCAGGCCATAGGGGTCCCAAGAGGTGATCGGGAGCATGATTGGGCTTGCAATCATATCTGATATATTAATATTATACGACCAGCCGGTAGGGACGGTCCCCCGCACGGACCCCGCCTTCTCCCCACCCTGCTCTTGTCACTCTCTTGCAGCGCAGAGGCTTCCGATGCTTCACCCCGACCGTCTGTTCCCGAGCGACCCGACGCAGCGCGACATCGCGCGGCGCCTCTACGGCGAAGTCAGCGCCCTGCCGATCATCAGCCCGCACGGCCACACCGATCCGTCCTGGTTCGCGAAGGACGAGGCGTTCCCCGACCCGGCGAGCCTGTTCGTCAAGCCCGACCATTATGCCTTCCGCATGCTGTACAGCCAGGGAATTCCGCTGGAGCAGCTGGGCGTGCCGCGCAAGGACGGCGGGGAAACCTCGTCCGACTCGCGCGCCATCTGGCGCCTGCTGGCCTCCAACTGGCACCTGTTCCGCGGCACGCCGACGTCGATGTGGCTGACCCACGCCTTCGAGACGGTCTTCGGCGTCACCGAGCGTCTGAGCGCCGCCAGCGCCGACCGCATCTATGACCAGATCGAAGAGTGCCTGCGCAAGCCGGAGTTCCGTCCGCGCGCCCTGTTCGAGCGCTTCAACCTCGAAGTGCTGGCGACCACCGAATCGCCGCTCGACACGCTGGAGCATCACAAGGCGATCCGCGAGAGCGGCTGGAAGGGCCGGGTCATCACCGCCTTCCGTCCCGACCCGGTCGTCGATCCGGAGTTCGAGGGCTTCCGTGAGAACCTCGCCGAGCTGGCCCGCATCACCGGCAAGGACACGGCGACCTGGGACGGCTATCTCGCCGCGCTCGCCGACCGCCGCCTGTATTTCAAGAGCTTCGGCGCCACCTCGACCGACCACGGCCACCCGACGGCGGCGACTGCCGATCTGCCGCGTGCGGAGGCCGAGAAGCTGTTCGACATCGTCCGCCGCGGCGGCGCGACGGCAGAGGAAGCGGAACTGTTCCGCGCCCAGATGCTGACCGAAATGGCGCGGATGAGCCTGGAAGACGGTCTGGTCATGCAGATCCATCCCGGTTCCTTCCGCAACCACAACAACCTGGTGTTCGAGCGTTTCGGCCGCGACAAGGGCGCCGACATCCCGAGCGGCACCGAGTATGTGCGGGCGCTGAAGCCGCTGCTCGACCGCTTCGGCAACGAGCGCGACCTGACCATCATCCTGTTCACCCTGGATGAGGACAGCTATTCCCGCGAGCTGGCTCCGCTGGCCGGCCATTACCCGGCGCTGCGCGTCGGCCCGGCCTGGTGGTTCCACGACAGCCCCGAGGGCATGCGCCGCTACCGCGAGATGATCACGGAGACCGCCGGCTTCTACAACACGGTCGGCTTCAACGACGACACCCGCGCCTTCTGCTCGATCCCGGCCCGCCACGACGTGTCGCGCCGCGTCGACTGCAGCTTCCTCGCCCGCCTTGTGGCCGAACACCGGCTGGCAGAGGACGAAGCGGCGGAACTGGCTGTCGACCTCGCCTACCGCCTCGCCAAGAACGCCTACAAGCTGTGATTGGTTGAGCTTTAAGACCAGCGAAGCCCCTCTCCCTTGATGGGAGAGGGGTTGGGGTGAGGGTGGCGCCGGCCACTGCCGGCCTTAAACCCGCTCCCGCCCTTGTCGGGCGGGCCGCACCCCTCACCCCAACCCCTCTCCCGCAAGGGGAGAGGGGCCTGCAAGTCTCCTCAAGGACATCTTCCCATGGCATCGCTGACCATCCGCCTGCACCCCGCCGACAACGTCGTCGTCGCCGGCGCCGACCTGGAGCCCGGCACGAACCTGCCCGGCACTGACGTCGCGACCACCGGGCCGGTGCCGGCCGGGCACAAGGTCGCGGTGCGCGCCATCGCACTGGGTGAACCGGTGCGCAAATACAATCAGGTCATCGGCTTCGCCACCGCGGCGATCCAGCCGGGCGACCATGTCCACGTCCACAACATGGGCATGGGCAGCGACTTCGAGCGCGATTACGCCTTCGGCGCCGACGTGCATCCGGTCGAGCCGATCACGGAGGCCGAGCGCGCCACCTTCCAGGGCATCGTTCGCCCGGACGGCCGCGTCGCCACCCGCAACTACATCGGCGTGCTGACCTCGGTGAACTGCTCCGCCACCGCGGCGCGGATGATCGCCGACCATTTCCGCGGCTCCGCGCTGGCAGCCTATCCCAACATCGACGGCGTCGTCGCGCTGACCCACGGCTACGGCTGCGGCATGGCCGGCAGCGGCGAAGTGATGGACACGCTGCGCCGGACCATCGCCGGCTATGCCCGCCACCCGAACTTCGCCGCGGTGATCCTGCTGGGCCTCGGCTGCGAGGTGAACCAGATCGACAAGCTGATGGAGGCCACCGGGCTTGAGGCAGGATCCCGCGTCATCCCCATCGGCATCCAGGACATGGGCGGCACCGCCGCCGCCGCCCGCGAGGGCATCCGCCGGATCGAGGCGCTGCTGCCGGAGATCAACGACGTCACCCGCCAGACCCTGCCGGCCAGCCACCTGACGCTGGCTCTGCAATGCGGCGGCTCCGACGGCTATTCGGGCATCACCGCCAACCCGGCGTTGGGCTATGCCGTCGACCTGCTGGTCCGCAACGGCGGCACCGCCGTGCTGAGCGAGACGCCGGAGGTCTATGGCGCCGAGCATCTGCTGACCCGCCGCGCCGTCCGCCGCGAGGTGGGCGAGGCGCTGGTCGAGCGCATCGGCTGGTGGGAGGAGTACACCAGCCGCACCGGCGGCGAGATGAACAACAACCCGTCGCCCGGCAACAAGAAGGGCGGCCTGACCACCATCCTGGAAAAGTCGCTGGGCGCGGTCGCCAAGGGCGGCACCACCCCGATGACCGCCGTCTACCGCTATGCCGAGCCGATCACCGACAAGGGCTTCGTCTTCATGGACACCCCCGGCTACGACCCGGTGTCGGCGACCGGCCAGGTGGCGGGCGGCGCCAATGTGCTGTGCTTCACCACCGGCCGCGGTTCGGTCTTCGGTTGCAAGCCGACGCCCAGCCTGAAGCTGGCGACCAACAGCGAGCTGTTCCGCAAGATGCCGGACGACATGGACATCGACTGCGGCGCCATCGCCAGCGGCGACGCCTCAATCGAGGAAATCGGCCGCGCGATCTTCCAGCTGGTTCTCGACACCGCGTCGGGCCGCAAGACCAAGAGCGAGGAACTCGGCGTCGGCGCCGATGAATTCGCTCCTTGGCAGATGGGAGCGGTTATGTAAGGGGTCCGCCCCCTTTTTCATGACCGATGACGAGCCGGCGCCATGCCTGACAGTTCCACCCCGCGCACCAGTGTTGAATCCGGTCCCGAACCGGTGAACGCGCCGCAGACCCCGATCCAGCCAACTGGATCGGGGGCCAGGGGCACGGAGCCGATGCGGGCGATCCTGCTGGTGGTGCTGGCGGTGGCCTGCCTGTCCTGCTCCGACGCCACGGCGAAATATCTCGCCCGGACCCTGCCGCCGGCCGAGATCGCCTGGATGCGCTATGTCGTCTTCACCGCGCTCGTGATGCCGCTGGCTCTGCGCGGCGGCTCGCTGCGGGTGCTGAAGACGACGCGGCCGGGGCTGCAGGTGCTGCGCGGCATGGGCATGCTGGGCTCGGCCCTGTTCTTCATCATGGCGATGCAGCATCTGCCGCTGGCGGAGGCCGCGGCAATCAGCTTCGTCTCGCCCGTCTTCGTCACCGTGCTGTCGATCCTGCTGCTGAAAGAGACGGTCGGCATCCGCCGCTGGGTGGCGCTGCTGGTCGGGCTTGCCGGCGTCATCATCGTCATCCGGCCGGGGGCGGACGGCTTCCAGCCCGCCTCGCTGCTGCCGATCCTGACCGCCTTCAGCTGGGCTTTGGGCTTGGTGGCGACGCGCAAGATGACGGTGCAGGAGAACCCGCTGACCACCATGGTGTGGAGCGCGCTCACCGGCCTGATCGTCCTGACGGCGCTGCTTCCGCTGCATGCGGCATGGCCGACGCCGTGGGAGATGCTGCTCGGGGTCTTCATCGGGCTGGTCTACACCCTGTCGCAATGGCTGCTGATCCTGGCCTACCGCCAGGGCGAGGCATCGGTGCTGGCGCCCTTCACCTACGTCCAGCTGATCTGGTCGACCGCGCTCGGCTTCCTCGTCTTCGGCGCCGTGCCCGACCATTGGACCTTCGTCGGCACCGGCGTGATCATCGCCAGCGGCCTCTACACCGCGCACCGCGAACGGATGCGGGCACAACTACGCCGCTCCGCGGCGTGATGAATGGTCCGCCGATTAGCGGCGTCATGACTGATTTGCCGGGGCGATCCCCGGCTTGTGGAGAAGAAACATGACCGACACGCCCAACCGCGTCGCCGCGCTCGGCGAATGCATGATCGAGATGTTCCGGCGGCCGGACGGGTCGCTGACCATGGGCTTCGGCGGCGACACGCTGAACACCGCGGTCTATCTGGCGCGTCTGGGCACGCCGGTCGACTATGTCACCGCGCTTGGCGACGACAGCATCAGCGACGGCATGGTGGCCGCCTGGGCGGCGGAAGGCGTCGGCACGTCCCATGTCCTGCGGGTGCCGAACCGCCTGCCCGGCCTCTACCTGATCGAGACGGATGCCAGCGGCGAGCGCCGCTTCCTCTATTGGCGCGACAAGGCCCCGGCGCGCGAGCTGTTCGCCCTGCCCCAGACGCCGGAGCTGTCCAAGGCGCTGGAGGGCTACGGCATCGTCTACCTGTCCGGCATCAGCATCGCCATCCTGGGCGAAGAGGGCCGCGAGCGGCTGTTCGAGGTGCTGCAGCGGGTGCGGGCGCGCGGCGGCAAGGTCGCCTTCGACACCAACTGGCGCCCGCGCCTGTGGCCGGACATCGAGACCGCCCGCGTCGCCTTCGACCGCATGCTGCGGCTGACCGACATCGCGCTGCCCGGCGTCACCGACTTGCGCGACCTCTATGGCGACGCCGATGCCGACGCCGTGCTGGCCCGCGTCCGCAACGCCGGCGTCACCGAGATCGTCCTGAAGCTGGAGCAGCCCGGCTGCGTGGTGATCGAGAATGGCGAAGCCGTCGAGGTCCCCGCGCAGAAGGTCGCCACGGTGGTGGACACCACGGCGGCCGGCGACAGCTTCAGCGCCGGCTATCTCGCCGCCCGCCTGCGCGGCGAAGGCCCGGTCGATGCCGCCCGCGCCGCCCACACGCTGGCCGCCGCCGTCATCCAGCACCGCGGCGCCATCATCCCGCGCGACGCCATGCCGGCCTGACCGCCGGTATCGGCACGCCGGATCAGCCTTCCGCCGCCAGTTCGCGGCGGAAGGCGCTACCCGCCATTTCTGCGAAGGCGGTGAGCGCCGCCTCGTCCGCGCCGTCGCGCGCCGCCGCCGACATCCCCTTCATCGCGATCGCCACGAAGTCGGCCAGCTCGCCAGCCCGTTCCGGCGCCTCCCCGGCGATGAAGTCGCGGATCGCCGACACGCCGGCCTTCCTCAGTGCCTCGGCCAACGCGCAGGCCTCCGGATCGGCGCTGTTGCGCGCGCCGTCGAGCACGAGACAGCCCGCCACCCCGTTCCGCTCCGGATAGAGCCGCGCCGCCAGCAGCAGCGTGCGCTCGATCACCTCGGCCACGCTGCCTCCCTCCGCCTGCGCCCGCGCGAAAATGTTCGCCTCCCCCGCCGCATAGCGCTGAAGCGCCCGTTCGAACAGCCCGGCCTTGCTGCCGAAGGCCGCATAGAAGCTCGGCGGCTTGATTCCCAGCTCCGCTCCCAGCTCGGCGACGCCCACGGCGTCGTAGCCGCGCGCATGGAACAGCTTCATCGCGGTCTCGACCGCCTCGTCCACATCGAACGACCGCCGCCGTCCGCGTGCCCCGGACGATTCCCTTGGGGATAATTCTGTAGCGACCACTATATTTTCTCCTTGCGCAAACCCCCTGCCCAATTTTATATAGCGCTCACTACATTTTCTCAAGGAGCGCATCATGGGTGAGTTCACCGGCCGCAAAGTCCTGGTCCTCGGCGGCAGCCGCGGCATCGGCAAGGCCATCGTCCGCCGCTTCGCCAAGGCCGGGGCCGAGGTTGCCTTCACCTATGCCGGGTCGAAGGACGCCGCCGACGCGCTTGCCGCCGAAACCGGCGCGGAGGCCATCCGCACCGACAGCGCCGACCGCGATGCCCTGATCGCCACCGTGGCCGACCGCGGCGCGCTCGACGTGCTGGTCGTCAATGCCGGCACGGCGATCATCGGCGATCCGCTGACTTTCGATCCCGACGCCGTCGACCGGATGATCGACATCAATGTCCGGGCGCCCTACCACGCGTCGGTCGAAGCGGCCCGGCGCATGAACGACGGTGGGCGCATCATCGTCATCGGGTCGGTCAACGGCGATCGCGTGCCCTTCGCCGGCGGTGCCGCCTACAGCATGACCAAATCGGCGGTGCAGAGCATGGTGCGCGGTCTCGCACGTGACTTCGGCCACCGCGGCATCACCGTGAACGCCATCCAGCCGGGTCCGACCGACAGCGACATGAATCCGGCCGACGGGCCGATGGCGCCGGCCATGCGCGAGTTCATGGCCATCAAGCGCCACATCCACGCCGACGAGGTCGCCGAACTGACCGCCTACGTCGCCGGTCCGCATGCGGCGATGATCACCGGCTCGTTCCAGACCATTGATGGCGGCTTCGGCGCCTGACCGTCGGCACTCAAAAAAAATTGGGGGACGGTGCTCGTCCCCCGATTTTTTATTTCTGCTGATCCTTGCGCGAGGCGCCCATGCCGCCGGTGGCGTCCGGCAGCGGCGTGTGGCCGGTATTGCCGGTGCGGTGCTGCGGGTCGTCGCCGGCCTGCGGCGTGTTGCCGGGCGACATGGCGTCGACGGCACGCTTGATCCGCTCGCCGCCCTCGCGCGCCTCCTGCTCGTGACCGGACAGATCGCCTGCGGCCTTGTCCTTTGCCTGATCGATAGCGTCCCTCATGCGATCATCGTCGCGTCCCTTTCCACCCTGGGCCTGATCCTGCCCACCGGCTTGGTTCTGGTCGTTCCGGTTGTCCATCGACGCTTCCTTCCCTGGGGTGACGGCACCGCAGACTGGTCAGAAAATGGGCCGGCCGCGGCACTCCTCCCTCAACAACCGGGCCGGAGCCGCAAAGTGTGCTGTGCAGAAGCGGTATGGACCACTCCCCTACCGCACGGCCGCACCTTCATGGGCCAGCAGCCAGCGCTTGCGCTCCACCCCGCCGCCATAGCCGGTCAGCGCCCCGGCGGAGCCAATCACCCGGTGGCAGGGCACCACGATGCTGATCGGGTTGGCGCCGTTGGCATGCCCCGCCGCCCGCACCGCCGCCGGACGTCCGGCCAGCGCCGCCAGTTCGCGGTAGCTGACGGTGCCGCCGCAGGGGATGGCGCGCAGCGCCGCCCACACCGCGCGCTGGAACGGCGTCCCGCCGGTGCGTACCGGCAACCGGTCGATCACCGCAAGCTCGCCCGCGAAATAGGCATTCATCGCCCGCGTCAGTCCGCCCGGATCGGCTGCCTGCCGCAACTCATAGCCGCCGGGATGATGCAGGCGCAGCAGCCGGTGCAGCCGATCCTCATGGTCGGTCCAGTCGATGGCCCGCAAGGCGCCCTCTTCATCCGCGACGACGATCAACTCGCCGATGGGCGTGGCGGTGCGGTCGATCAGCAGGCTGGAGACAGCGGACATGGCGACACCCCTATCCCTGATGCATAGGCGCGCTGCCGAAAATGAAGGCATCGCCTTTGCGGCGCAACTCTTTGATACGGCGCAATTTCCTATCCCCTGCCTGCGCCGTTCAACGGGTTTTCTTGCGCATCGCCGCCAAAAGAGGCTCCAAAAGGCTGAGTTGCGTGCAATCCGCATGGCTGGCATGATCGAACCATGCCTGTCCATACCGTCAATTCTTGACCGAACAGTCAGCTTTTCCGCCGCCTCCGTGCCTTGGCAGTGCTGGTTGGTTCTGTTGGCACGCGGGTTGCTGACGCTTCGGTAGACACGCCGCTCTGCGACCGAAGGGAAGCCATCCGCCATGACCCTGATCGCTACGCTTGCCGACAGCCCAAAACCCGACGCGGACCGTCCGCCCTCGCCCTACGCCGACCTGACGCCGGCGATGACGCCGGTGCAGGCGCTGGCCGAGTCCAACCGCTGCCTGTTCTGTTACGACGCCCCCTGCATCAAGGCCTGCCCGACCGGGATCGACATCCCGGCCTTCATCCGCTCCATCGCCACCGGCAACCTCAAGGGTGCCGCGACGACGATCCTGTCGGAGAACATCATGGGCGGCACCTGCGGCCGCGTCTGCCCGACCGAGACGCTGTGCGAACAGTCCTGCGTGCGCAACCGGGCGGAGGACCGCCCCGTCGCCATCGGCCGGCTGCAGCGCCACGCCACCGACCGCCTGATCGACGGCGAGCCGGCCCACCCCTTCGCCCGCGCCGCCGCCACCGGCAAGCGCGTGGCCGTGGTGGGCGCCGGCCCGGCCGGCCTGTCCTGCGCCCACCGCCTCGCCACGCTCGGCCATGAGGTGACGGTGTTCGAGGCCAAGGCAAAGTCCGGCGGCCTCAACGAATACGGCCTCGCCCCCTACAAGATGGCCGACGATTTCGCCCAGCGCGAGGTCGCCTTCATCCTCGGCGTCGGCGGCATCAGCGTGGAACATGGCCGCAAGCTTGGCGCCGACCTGTCGCTGGACAGCCTGCGCGCCGATTACGACGCGGTATTCCTTGGGCTCGGCCTCGGCACCAACAACCGGCTCGGCATCCCCGGCGAGGAGCGTGCGGGTGTGGAGGACGCCACCGCATTCATCGAGCGCGTGCGTCAGGCGCCCCCCGGCCAGCCGCCGGCCGTCGGCCGCAGCGTCGTGGTGATCGGCGGCGGCAACACCGCGGTGGACGCCGCCATCCAGGCCAAGCGCCTGGGCGCGGAGGACGTCACCCTGGTCTACCGACGCGGCCGGGCCCAAATGGGCGCCACCGCCTGGGAGCAGGAGTTGGCCCAGACCGAGGGCGTCGTGCTGAAGACCTTCGCCGCCCCGAAGGATATCGGCGACACCACCATCACCTTCGAGCGCACCCGCCTGACCGACGGCAAGCTGATCGGCACCGGCGAGACCTTCACCCTCCAGGCCGACATGGTGCTGAAGGCGGTGGGGCAGAAGCTGTCGGCCGACGCGCTCGACGGCCTGGAGGTCACCGGCGGCAAGATCGCCATCGACGATGCCTACCGCACCACGTTGGCCAAGGTCTGGGCCGGCGGCGATTGCGTCGCGACGGGCGAGGATCTGACGGTCCAGTCGGTGCAGGACGGCAAACTGGCCGCACTCGCCATCCACAGCCACCTGACCGCCTGAGGAAAGGGAGCCACATCATGGCCGATCTTCGCAGCACCATCGCCGGCATCCGCTCCCCCAACCCCTTCTGGCTGGCGTCGGCCCCGCCGACCGACAAGGCCTACAACGTCGTCCGCGCCTTCAAGGCGGGCTGGGGCGGCGTGGTGTGGAAGACACTGGGCGAGGACCCCCCGGTGGTCAACGTCTCCAGCCGCTACGGCGCGCATCTCGACACCGACCGCCGGATGATCGGCTTCAACAACATCGAGCTGATCTCCGACCGGCCGCTCGACGTGAATTTGCAGGAAATCATCCAGGTCAAGCGCGACTTCCCCGACCGCGCCATGGTCGTCTCGCTGATGGCGACCATGACGGAGACGGCCTGGGCCGGCCTCGCCCGCCGCATCGCCGAGACGGGGGCCGCCGACGGCCTCGAACTCAACCTCGGCTGCCCGCACGGCATGTGCGAGCGCGGCATGGGCTCCGCCATCGGGCAGGTGCCGGAGATGGTGGAGCAGGTCACCCGTTGGGTGAAGAACGCCGTCAACCTGCCGGTGATCGTCAAGCTGACCCCCAACATCACCAACATCCTGTGGTCGGCGGAAGCGGCCAAGCGCGGCGGCGCCGATGCGATCTCGCTGATCAACACGGTGAACTCCATCGTCGCGGTGGATCTCGACGCCATGGCGCCGACCCCGGTTGTCGACGGCAAGGGCAGCCATGGCGGCTATTGCGGCCCGGCGGTGAAGCCGATCGCGCTGAACATGGTGGCGGAGATCGCCCGCAATCCGGAGACGCGTGGAATGCCGGTCAGCGGCATCGGCGGCATCACCACATGGCGCGACGCGGCGGAGTTCCTGGCGCTGGGCGCCACCAACGTCCAGGTCTGCACCGCCGCCATGACCTACGGCTTCAAGATCGTCGAGGACATGATCGGCGGCCTGTCCAACTGGATGGACGAGAAGGGATACCGGACCCTGGACGAGCTGAGCGGCCGCGCGGTGCGCAACGTCGTCAACTGGAACGACCTGAACATGAACTTCTCGACCAAGGCGGTGATCGACCCCGCCTTGTGCATCGATTGCGGCCGCTGCCACATCGTCTGCGAGGACACCTCGCACCAGGCGATCCGCATCGACGCAGGCGAAGGCCGCCGCGTCTTCACCGTGGTCAACGAGGAGTGCGTGGGCTGCAACCTGTGCAGCCACATCTGCCCGGTGCCGGACTGCATCACCATGGTGCCGGAGCAGACTGACCTGCCCTACGTCACCTGGCCCAACGACGCCCGCAACCCGATGCGCGTTCCCGAAGCCGCTGAATAATAAGCCGTCTCATAAGAACGACGTTCAGGAGAGAGCAACATGTCCACCCCGCAGAATGTCGCCGTGAACGGCTCGCGCCTGTGGCAGAGCCTGATGGACATGGCGCAGATCGGCGCCACGCCCAAGGGCGGCGTGTGCCGGCTGGCGCTGACCGACCTCGACAAACAGGGCCGCGACCTGTTCGTTCGCTGGTGCGAGGAGGCCGGCTGCACGGTGTCGGTCGACAAGATGGGCAACATCTTCGCCCGCCGCCCCGGCCGCGACGACAGCCTGCCCCCGGTCATCATGGGCAGCCATCTCGACAGCCAGCCGACCGGCGGCAAATATGACGGCGTCTATGGCGTGCTGGCCGGGCTGGAGGTGGTGCGCAGCCTGAACGACATGAACTACGTCACCGAGGCTCCGGTGGAGGTCGCGGTCTGGACCAACGAGGAAGGCTCGCGCTTCGCCCCGGCCATGGTGTCGTCCGGCGTCTTCGCCGGGGTGTTCGACCTCGACTACGGCCTGTCGCGCGCCGACCTGGACGGCAAGACGATGGGCGAGGAACTGGCCCGCATCGGTTATGCCGGCGATAGGGAGGTGGGCGGCCGCAAGGTCGGCGCCTATTTCGAGGCCCACATCGAACAGGGTCCGATCCTGGAGATCGAGGGCAAGACCATCGGCGTCGTCACCGATTGCCAGGGCCAGCGCTGGTACGAGATCACCTTCACCGGCCAGGAGGCCCATGCCGGCCCGACCCCGATGGTCCGCCGCAAGGACGCGCTGCTGGGGGCCGCCCGCGTCGTCGATGCGGTCAATCGCATCGGCCTGAAATACGGCCCGCTGGCCTGCGCCACGGTGGGGCTGATGCAGATCCACCCCAACAGCCGCAACGTCATCCCCGGCCGCGTCTTCTTCACCGTCGATTTCCGCCACCCCGACGACGCCATCCTCGCCGCCATGGACGGCGAACTGCGCGCCGAGGTGGAGCGAATCGCCGGGGAGATCGGGCTGGAGAGCGATTTCCAGCAGATCTGGTACTACGCCCCGATCAAGTTCGACGAGACCTGCGTCGCCGCCGTCCGCAAGGGGGTGGAGCGCACCGGCCACAGCTTCCGCGACATCGTCTCGGGCGCCGGCCACGACGCCTGCTATTTGTCGAAGGTCGCGCCGACGGCCATGGTCTTCATCCCCTGCATCGACGGCATCAGCCACAACGAGGTCGAGGAAACGACGCCGGAATGGTCGACCGCCGGCTGCGAGGTGCTGCTGCACGCCGTGCTCGACCGAGCCAACGCCATGGCCGAGCAGGCAAAAGCCCCAGCGTGATACGCTCCCTCTCCCGTCTCGGGAGAGGGAAGGGGCCCGCCGCGAAGCGGTGGGAAGGGTGAGGGGGATTGCAAGAATCCCGAACCGCATGGCTTTGTGCCTAACCCCTCACCCTCCCCACTTCGTGGGTCCCCTCCCTCTCCCGGGGCGGGAGAGGGCACTTAGCAACAGCAATGGCGAAAGCGATGGCGCGAACGGCTGCCGACACCACCGACACCACGTCGCCCCAGGGCCGCATCCGGCGTGAGAACGTCGAGCGCATCCTGAAGGCGGCCGAGCGCGTCTTCGCCGAGGCCGGCTGCGCCGGCGCCACCATGGCCGACATCGCCGAGCGGGCCGGCCTGCCCAAGGCCAACCTGCATTATTATTTCGGCACCAAGGAGGACCTCTACCGCGCCGTGCTCGACAACATCCTGCGGATGTGGCTGGCGCCGATCGCCTCCTTCACCCCCGATGCCGATCCGGCGGCGACGCTGACCGCCTACGTCACCGCCAAGATGGAGGCGTCGCGCACCCGTCCCCATGCCTCCAAGGTCTTCGCCAACGAGATCCTGCATGGCGGGACCCAGGTCGAACGCTTCCTGGCGGAGGACCTGAAAGCGCTGGTCGACGCCAAGGCGGCGGTGATCGACGGCTGGGTCGCCGCCGGCCGCATGGCCCCGGTGGACGCCCGCCAATTCCTGTTCATGATCTGGGCGGTGACCCAGCATTACGCCGACTTCGACGTCCAGATCCGCAAGGTGCTGGGCCGCCGCAGCCTGACCCGCCAGGACTTCGCCGCCATGACGGCGGAGGTGCTTCGGCTGGTCCTGCGCGCTGCCGGCCTGCCGGAACCGCAGATATCCGAACCACAGACAACCGAAACGCCCATCGACTCCGCCCAACCAATCCTCTGAGGGAGCGCCCGAGCATGTCCACCATCCTGATCCGCGGCGGCACCGTCGTCACCGCCGAGCACACCCGCCGTGCCGACGTCCTCTGCCAGGACGGCATCATCACCGCTGTGGGCGACACTCTCGACGTGCCGGCGGGGGCGGAGGTGGTCGATGCCGGCGGCTGCTACGTCATGCCCGGCGGCATCGACCCGCACACCCACATGGAACTCCCCTTCATGGGCACGGTGACGACCGAGGATTTCTTCAGCGGCACCGCCGCCGGTTTTGCCGGGGGCACGACGATGATCATCGACTTCGTCATCCCCAACCCGAAGCAGAGCCTGATGGAGGCCTATCACACCTGGCGCGGCTGGGCGGAGAAGGCGGCCGGCGACTACAGCTTCCACGTCGCGGTGACGTGGTGGGACGAGAGCGTGCGGCAGGACATGGGCACGCTGGTCGCCGACCATGGGGTGAACAGCTTCAAGCACTTCATGGCCTACAAGAACGCCATCATGGCCGACGACGAGACGCTGGTGAACAGCTTCCAGCGCTGCCTGGAACTGGGCGCCATCCCCACCGTCCATGCCGAGAACGGCGAGTTGGTCTTCCAGCTGCAGAAGAAACTGCTGGCCCAGGGGCTGACCGGTCCGGAGGCGCACCCGCTGTCCCGCCCGCCGGAGGTGGAGGGCGAGGCCGCCAACCGCGCCATCCAGGTGGCGAAGGTCTTCGGCGTGCCGGTCTACATCGTCCATGTCTCCGCCAAGGAGGCGCTGGAGGCGATCGAGCGCGGCCAGACCGGCGGCCAGCGCGTGTTCGGCGAGGTGCTGGCCGGCCATCTGCTGATCGACGACAGCGTCTACCGCAACCCCGATTGGGACTTCGCCGCCGGCCATGTCATGAGCCCGCCCTTCCGCCCCAGGGAGCATCAGGACGCGCTGTGGCGCGGCCTGCAGGCGGGGCATCTGCACACCACCGCCACCGACCATTGCTGCTTCTGCGCGGAGCAGAAGGCGATGGGCCGCAACGACTTCACCAGGATCCCGAACGGCACGGCGGGCATCGAGGACCGCATGACTGCGCTGTGGACGCACGGCGTCAACAGCGGGCGGCTGACGATGAACGAGTTCGTCGCCGTCACCTCCGCCAATGCCGCCAAGATCTTCAATCTCTACCCGCGCAAGGGCTCGGTCAGCGTCGGGGCCGACGCCGATCTGGTGGTGTGGGACCCGAAGGCGACCAAGACCATCTCGGCCAAGACCCAGATGCAGAAGGTCGGCCTGAACATCTTCGAAGGCATGACCGTCACCGGCACCCCGGCCTACACGCTGAGCCAGGGCCGCATCGTCCACGCGCTGGGCGAAAGCCGTGCGGTGCGCGGTGCCGGCCGCTACGTCAACCGCCCTGCCTTCCCGCCGGTCTACGAGGCGGTGTCGAAGCGCAACGCCCTGAACGTCCCAGTGGCGGTGGAGCGGTAAGCCGGCGGGCGAAGGTCGGCTTCACCCGGCCTTCGCCAGGAGCGGCCCGACCCAGCGGGCCAGGAAGGCATCCTCCGGCGCTGCCGCCAGCGCTGGCCTTGCCGCCAGCAGCAATTGCAGCAGGGCGGTGTGCAGCTCGGTACAGGCGGACAAATCCACCCGCGGCGCTGCCGCCGTTTCCAGCCATTCGGCGAGCGGCAGCGCCTCTTCCGCCGTGCAGGCGGCCTCGAACCAAGCGAGGTCGGAGTCGAACCGGACCGGCATCACAGCAGCTCCCGCAAATCGAGCACCAGGATCAGGCGGCCGTCGCCCAGCACGGCGGTGCCGGCATAGCCGCGCAGGCTGCGCAGCACGCCGGTCATCGGGCGCAGCACCACGTCGGCACGCTCGCCGACATCGTCGACCGCCACCGCGACCGGGCCGTCGCCCAGTTCGGCCAGAACCACGCAATCCGCCTCGCGGACACGGTCGTCCTCCGACTGGCCCAGCAGGCGGCGCAGCCGGACCAGCGGCACCACCCGGTCGCGCAGCACCACGCTCTCCGCCCGCTTGACCGCGCGGATGGCGGTGCGCGGCACCCGCTGGATACCGCCGACCAGTGCCACGGGAATGCCGTAGAGGGCGCCCGCCGCCTCCACCACCACCACGCGGGTGATGCTGAGCGTCAGCGGCAGGGACAGCCGCACCCGCGTTCCGGCACCGGGGGTGGACGCGATCTCCACCCGGCCACCGGCCCGTTCGACCGCCGCCCGCACCGCATCCATGCCGACCCCGCGGCCCGACAGGTCGGACACGGCGCCCGCGGTGCTGAAGCCGGGGGCGAAGACCAGCCGCACCGCGTCGGCGTCCGACAGCGCCGCGGCAGCGTCGGGCACCAGCAGCCCCTTGGCGACGGCGGCACGGCGCATCGCCGCAGGATCGATGCCGGCGCCGTCGTCCGACACCTCCACCACCACCCCACCCTTGTCCTGCAGCGCGCGGACCCGCAGGGTGCCGCCGGGCGGCTTGCCGGCGGCCGTGCGGCGGTCCGGCGGCTCGATACCGTGGTCCAGGGCGTTGCGCACCAGATGCAGCAGCGGCTCGCCCAGCACGTCGAGGATGTCCTTGTCGGCCTCCGTCTCGGCCCCTTCCAGCACCAGCTCCACCGTCTTGTCCAGCCGGCGGGCGGTGTCCCGCACCAGCCGCGGCAGCGGATCGAAGACGCGGGCCAGCGGCAGCAGCCGCAGGCGCAGCGCCGCATGGCGCAAATCGCCGACCAGCGTGTCCAGCCGGGCGGAAAAGCCCTTCAGGTCGCGCCGCAACTCCGTCGCCAACTCACCATCCTCGGCACGGCGCAGCAGCGGCCCGAGTTGCCCCTTCACCACCGACAGCTCGCCGACCAGGGCCATCAGCGCGTCCATCCGTTCCGGTTCGACCCGCAGGGCGCGGCGGGCGGCGGGTATGGTTGCCGGCGGCGCTTCGGCTGCGGCCGGACGGGCCGGCCCTTCGGCGAGGAAGCGGTGCAGCGTGCCGGCATCGGCACAGGCCGCCTCGATCATGCGCCGGTCAGCCGGACGCCCGAGCGATGCCAGGATCGCGGCGACCGCCCGCGCCACCGCGGCGCGCCGGGAGTCGCGCTCCACGACGCTGCCGGGCAACTCCAGAATCCGCCCCTGCTCCTCCAGCATGCGCGCTGCCAGCGACTCCGGTGGGGCCACGGCAATGGGAGTCACGGCCGGCTTTTCGGCCGGCTTCAGCGTGACGGCGGCGATGTGCACCTGATCCGGCACGCTGCGGAAGGCCGACCGCACCGCCTCCGGCTCGGCACCGCTCAGCGCGTGGAAGCGCAGGACGCAACGGTAAGGGTCCATCTCCGCCGGTGCCGGCAGCGGTTCGGCCGGCTCGATGCGCAGCAGCCGCAGGTCGGGCACCCGGCGGAACAGCGCCAGCGGGTCGTCGCCGATGAAGAAGCACTCCGGATCGGGCCGGTAGTCGATGGCGGTCAGCCGCCCCTCGCCCGCCGCCGCCCTCTCTTCTCCGGTCAGTTCCATCAGCCAGGGGAATGTCCCGGTCTCCCCACCGACGGCGGCCGTATTCTCCGCTGCCCCCTCCCCCGCAAGCCCGCGGACCAGCGCTTCGGCTGCGGACGGTGCGTCGTCGGGCAGCGCGCCGGCAGTCTCCAGCGCCGCCACCCAGCGGGCGCACTGGTCGAGCACGCGGAACAGCGGGTCGGCCAAGTCCGGCGTCATGGCGCGCCGGCCGTCGCGCAGAAGCGACAGCGTGTCCTCCCCGGCATGGACCAGCCGGGTGAAGGGCGCCATCTCGAACAGGGCGCTCGCCCCCTTCAGCGTGTGGAAGGCGCGGAACAGCTCGTCCACCGACGCGCGGTCGGCCGGGTCGCGCTCCAGCGCCAGCAGCGCGCCGCCCGCGGTCTCCAGCAGGTCCTGCGCCTCGACGATGAACTGGTCGAACAGCTCGCTCATGGCGCCCCCTCCGGTCCCGTGGGACGGCCCGTCAGCAGGCGTGCCGCCTCCACCAAAACCTCCGGCCGCGGCGGCTTCACGATGTACCAGTTGGCCCCGGCCAGCAGCGCCTGTTCGCGGTCGCTGTCCTTGGATTCGGTGCTGATCATAATGGCGGGCACGTCGCGCAGCGCCGGGTCGCGGCGCAGGACGCGCAGCATGGTGTAGCCGTCCATCTTGCGCATGTTGACGTCGACGATCACCAGATCGGGCGGCACGGCCATCGCCCGTTCCAACCCCTCGATGCCGTTCACCGCCTCGTCCACCACGAAGCCGCCGGCCTCCAGCACGCGGCGGCTGAAGGCGCGGACGGTCACGGCGTCGTCCACCACCAGGATGCGCGGCCCGGCCGTCATGGCGCACCTCCGCCCACTGGCTTCTGGTAGAGGATCGCATCGGGGAAGCGGCGCGGGACGAACAGCGAGGACATGCGGCTCATGCTTTCCGAATGGCCGAGGCAGATGAAGCCGCCCGGCGCCAGGGCATCGTGGAACATGCTCGCCGCCTCCCGTCGGCCAAGGTCGTCGAAATAGATCAGCAGGTTGCGGCAGAAGATCACGTCGATCCCGCGGAATCCACGCACCTGCTGCGGGTCGGCGATGTTGACCAGCGAGAAGTCGACGGACTCCCGCAAGTCCTCGATGATCCGCCAGCGCGGCCCCCCGGCCTCGGCCGTCCCGCGCATGGGCTGGAAATACTTGGCGCGCAGATGGGCCGGCAGCCCCTGCAGGGCGCGCTCGTCATAGATGCCTTCGCGCGCCCGTTCCAGCACCGCGCTGTCGATGTCCGACGCCAGCAGCTCGATCTCGTAATCGTCCACGCGGCCCCAGCTCTCCAGCAGCATGATGGCGATGGAATAGGGCTCCTCCCCCGTGGCGCAGCCGGCCGACCAGATGCGCAGCCGCGATCCCTTCGGCTTGTCCCGCACCAGCTCGTCCAAGACGGAGTTCACCAGGCAGTCGAACTGGTACTTCTCGCGGAAGAAATAGGTCTCGTTGACCGTCATCAGGTTGACGAGCCGCTGCAGCTCCTCTCCTGACGCCTGGAAGCGCAGCAGGTTCAGGTAGGCGCGCAGGCCCGTCGCGCCGACCGCCTGCATGCGGGCGGCGACGCGGCGGTCGACGAAATAGCGCTTGGCCTCGGTGAAGGACAGGCCGGTGCGATCCCGCAGGAAATCGCACAGGGTCGCATAATCCTCCGGCGACAGGCCGTCCGGTTCGCTCTCCCTCACGCGCTCACCCACCCCGGAAGCTGGAGCGGGTGGCGTCGACGGCGAAGGCGACGAAGGGATCGTCGGGGAAGCGCCGGGCCAGGGTTTCCAGACTGGACAGCGCCTCCGGACTGCCGGCCTCGGCCAGCGCCTCCACCGCGGCAAGGCCGACATTGACGTCGGCGTCCCGCTCCATCACCGCCGCCAGCCAGTCCGCCCGGCCGGGATGGGCAAGGCCGCCCAGCCCCTGCACCGCGAAGATGCGCAGGTCCGGGTCGGCATGGCCGAGCAGCGGCAGCAGGGCCGGAGCGGCGACATCCGCCGGCATCTGCTGCAGGCTTTCCAGCACGCCGTTGCGCAGGGCCGCGTCCTCGCGGTCGAGGAAGGGGAGCAGCGCCGCCGCCGCCTCGTCCGTCGCGATGCGGGCGAGCGACGTGAGGATCGCCTCCCGCACGCCGGCATCGCCCTCCGCCTCCAGCCGGCGGGCGAGCGCCGCGACGGCCCCCGGAGTGGCCGTATGGCCGAGTCCGTGGGCAGCGTCGCGGCGGACCGATGCGTCGGCATCCTCCAGCGCCGCCAGCGGATCGGCCATCCGATCGGCTTGCGCGTCGGACGCCGCAGGACCGGATGGCGTCGCGCCGGCCTTCTTCTTCACCAGTCCCATGGCGTCCTCCCTAATGCCCGCCGGCCCGCCGCTGGGCGGGCGCCAGCCAGCGGATCAGCTGGCCGGCGATGCGGTCCGACGGCAGCACGATGCCGGCACCGCCCCGCCGGATCAAATCCTGCGGCATGCCGAAGACGACGGCGCTGTCCTCCGACTCCGCGATGGTCCGTCCGCCCCGGGCGTGCAGCTCCGCCATCGAGGCGGCGCCGTCGTTGCCCATGCCGGTCAGCAGCACCCCGACCAGCCGGTCCGGCGGCAGCAGCCGCATGGCGCTGGTCACCAGCCTGTCGGCATTGGGATGCCAGGGCCGGTCGGCCGCCGCGGGCACGCAAACCGCCTGCAGCCGCCCGCCCCGCCGCGCCAGCTCCACATCGGCGCCGCCGCGAGCGATGCAGACCATGCCCGGCTCCAGCACCGTCGCCCGCTCCACCTCCAGCACGCGCAAGGCGCACAGCTCGTCCAGCCGACGCGCCAGCGTCGCGGTGAAGGCGACCGGCATATGCTGGGCCACCACCACCGGCCAGGGGAAATCGGCCGGCAGCAGGGGCAGGATGTCCTCCAGCGTGCTGGGTCCACCGGTGGACACGCCCACCAGCACCACCCCGTCTCCCTCCGCGCCCGCAGTGGTCTTTCCCGCGGGCGGAGCCGGCAGCGGAGCGGGAAGTGATGGGGGCGCGACGAAATCCTCCCCGGCGATGCGGGCGCGGGCCAGCCGCAGCCGCTCGCGCAGGCCATGCACCCGGCGCGGGCGCGACGATGCGGCGGCGCGCACCGTCTCCACCAGTTCCTCGCC
Organism: Azospirillum largimobile; assembly: GCF_977007025.2. NCBI lineage: Bacteria > Pseudomonadati > Pseudomonadota > Alphaproteobacteria > Rhodospirillales > Azospirillaceae > Azospirillum > Azospirillum largimobile. Next base: position 208,386 of record NZ_CDRMUA020000005.1, on the reverse strand, counting down.
GATGCGGCCGATGGCACCGGCGGCCGGCTTCTGCACCGCCTCCACCGCCCCCAGCCGCAACGCCTCCAGCGTTTCCTCCGCGCCGGCACCGGTGAGGGCGGAGACCATGACCACCGGCTTCGGGTGTTCCACCATGATGCGGGCGAGGCAGGCCAGCCCGTCCATGCCGGGCATGGTCACGTCGAGCGTCACCACGTCCGGATCGACGACCGGCAGGCGCGCCAGGGCTTCCTCCCCCGTCGCGGCGGTCTCCACCCGGAAGCCGGCCTCGCTCAGCAGCTCCGCGATGCGCCGGCGCATCAACGCGGAATCGTCCACCACCAGCACCGTCAGCACGCCGTCCCCCATCGAACCGTCACTGCTGGGTAACGAGCAGGCCGGCCAACCGGTCCATGTCGAGCAGGCTTTCCGCATCCATCAGCAGGATCAGGCGCGCGGCGCCGCCGGCACCCTGCCCCGCCAATTCCGGTTCGCGGGGCACCAGGGTCGCGACCCGGCGGATCAGCCGGCGTTGCGCCGCCGACACCGCCGGAGCCGGACCGATCCGCTCCGCCGGGATCGTCACCAGCCCGGACAGCCCGTCGACCAGCAGCCCGACCCGCGCGGCATCGGCCCCATCACGGCCAACCACCACCACCCGGCCACGCGCGATTCCGGTGGCAGCTTCACCGCTCACGGCCGGCAGATGCAGCAACCGGCGCTGGTCGATCAGCGGCAGCACCTCGCCGCGCAGCGTCAGCACGCCGCTGACGAAATCGGGGGCGTTGGGCAGGGGCGTGATGCTGTCGGGCCGGCGCAGCACCTCGCGCACGGCGGCGACGGGCAGGCCGTATTCCGCCCCGGCGAGGCTGAAGACGACGAAACGCTCCGTCACGCCGCCTGTGCCGCCCGTGCTGCCCGCATCCGCGGGCCTTGCCGGTTCCATGCCCTCCCTCTCCCCATCCGCGCCGATCGCCGCGCCATGCCGGAACAGCCGCCCGGCCGACAGCACGGAGACCAGCCGCCGCCCGCCATCCGCCCGCGCGATGCCGTCCAAATCCTCGAACTCCGGTTCGCGGGCGAGAAAGGGCGGAACCGGGTCGATCTGCGCGGGGTCGAGCCGCAGGATCTCCCGCACCTCGTCCACCAGGACGCCGACCGGGGCCTGCCCCTGGCCGGGCCGCACCACGACCACCCGTCGTCCGAGCGCTTGTCCCCCGGCCGCCTGTTCCCCGGCCTCCTGTTCCCGAACGCCGTCCAGCCCGAACAGCGCGCGCAGGCCCACCAGCGGCAGCAGCCGGTCGCGCACCGACATCACCCCCAGCAGATGCGCCCTGGACCGCGCCATGCGGGCGATCTCGCGCGGGGCTGGCAGCACTTCGCGCACGCGCTCCACCGGCAGGGCGAATTCCTGCCCGGCGACCTCGAAGACCAGCAGCGCCAGCCGGTCGATTCCGCCCGCGGCCTTGCCGCCGGCGCTCCGGTCATTGCCCGGGCCTGCGGCCTGCCCGAGGCTGCCGACCAGCCCGCCCGCGCTCGCCGTTCGGTCGCTCTCGCCCGAATCGCCGAACTGCCGGTCGATCAGGACGGCCGGCTTCAGGATGGTGGCCGGGCCGTCGCGCAGCAGGCCGTCCAACATGGCGGGGTCGAGCCCGCCATCCTCGGCGGTCACCGGGTCGATGCGGTCGGGCTCGCTGCGCAGGATGCCGGCCATGGCGTCCACCCGCAGGCCGACCGGCTGGCCGCGATGCCCGACCAGAACCACGCGGGTCTCGCGCGTGTCGGGCGTCCCGCCATCCCGTCCAAGCGCTATCGCGAGGTCCAGCACCGGCACCGCGTCGCCATGCCAATGCGCCAGCCCCTCCAGCCCCGGCGGGCCCAGCGGGATGCGCACCAGCTCCGGCGGACGGATAACCGCTTGCACGGACGACATCGGCAGGGCGAGGCGCAAGTCGCCGACCGTCATGGTGACGAAGGCGAGGCTGCCCGCCCCGCCATCGTCGGACGCCCCGCCGGATGCCCCGCCGGCTGCGGCTTCCGTCGCCACGGCGGTCAAACCGCGCCGAGCAGGCTGTCGGCCATCGCCGCGATCTCCTCGATCGCCGACGCCAGCTCCTCGGCCCCCTTGGCCTGCTCGCGGGCGGCCTTGGCCGCCTCGGTCGCGGAAAGGTTGGCGGCGGCGGCGGCGGTGGCCACCTGCTCCACCCCGGTGCGGGTCTCCCGCAGGGCGACGGTGGTCTCCGCGGCGGCGTCCAGGATCTCGCGGCTGCCGGCGGTGACCACCCGCAGCTCCTGCGCGCCGGCGGTCAGGGTGACGCCGAAGGCGCGGTGGCGCGCGGTTTCCGCCAGCGCGGTTGCCGAGACGTCGTCGATGTCGCGGCGCACCCGCAGCATCTGATCCTGGATGTTGCGGACGATGTCCTTGACCCGCTCGGCGCTCTCCGCGCTGTCGCCGGCCAGCTTGCGGATGTCGCCGCTGACCACGGTGAAACCGCGGCCGAACTCGCCCGCCCGCGCCGCCTCGATGGAGCCGCTGACCGCCAGCATGCCGGTCTGGATGGCGACGGTGGCGATGGCGTCGACCACCTTGTCGATGCGCCGGCCGATCCGCTCCAGCGCGTCCAGCCGCTCGCCGGCCCGGCGGGACGAGTCCACCGCCTCCAGCATGCCGTCGGCCAGCCGGCCGATGGTGTCGCGGGTCTCGCCCAGCAGGGCTTCCATCGACGTGCAGCGCTCGACCGAATCCTGCGCCCGGTTGGCGGCGAGCGTCGCCGCCGCGTCGATCTCCGCGATGGCGGAGGCGAGCTGGTGGGTGGCGGCGCTCTGCGACTGGGCGCCGCCGGAAATCTGACCGATCGCCGTCATGATCTGGGCGGCGGCGCGGTTGATCTCCTCGATGGCGGCCGACAGCTCCTCCGCGGCCGAGGCCAGCTCGTCGGCGGTGGCGGCAAGGTCGGCGGTGCCCTCCAGATCCTCGGCCAGTTCCGACAGCTGGCCTGCGGCGCGCTGGCTCTGGTTCAGGGCGACGGCCTGCTCGCCCGCGGTCTTCAGGGCCTCCTCGGCGGCGGCGGACTGCTCCTCGGCGCTGGCGGCGATGGTTTCCGCCCCGCGCAGGGCTTCGCGCGCGGCCTGATCGGCCTCCACGGCGGCGCGGATCGTCTCCTGCGCGCCCTGCACCAGCGCGGTCATGTCCGACCGCACGCCTTCCAGCTGCTTAACGATGGTGCGCCCGCGCTCCACCTCGGCCTTGGCGGCATCGGACGAGGCGACGATGCCGGCGGCGATGGCGGCCACCGCCTCCTGGATTTCGCCGACCATCCCCTGGATGTCGTTGGCGCTGCGTTCGGACCGTTCGGCCAGCGCCTGGACCTCGTCGGCGACGACGGCGAAGCCCTTGCCGGCCTCCCCCGCCCGCGCGGCCTCGATGGCGGCGTTCAGGGCCAGCAGGTTGGTCTGGTCGGCGATGGCGGCCACGCTCTGCACGATGGCGCCGATCTCGCGCGCCTGGGCCTCCAGGTCGCGCACCAGCCGGACCGAGGCCTCCTGCCGTTCGGCGGCGCGGACGATGCCGTCGATGGAGGACAGGATCTGGCCGCTGACGTCCTTCAGCGTGCCCTGCAGCGCCTCGACCCGCAGCACCGCCTGCTCGGCGGTGGCGCGCGAGCGGGCCAGCAGTTCCGACGCGCGGCCGATCATGCGCTGCGACTGCTGGGTGGCGCCGGCCGACTCCTCGGCCCCGGCGGCGATCTGCTCCATCGCCCGGCGCAGTTCCTCGGCGGCGGAGGCCGCCTGGGTGACGCCGCTCGCCAGTTCGGTCGAGGCGGCGGCGATGCCGCTGGCGGCCTGCCGGCGGCGCGAGTCGGCACGCGCCCGGCGGCGCTGCGGAGCGTTCGGACCGGCACCTTCCGGCGAAGCGGCTTTCATGGTCGGGACGGCGGCCGCTTCGGCGGCTTCGACTGCGCCCCCATCCGGACCGGCATCGGCACCGCCGTCCTTGTTCCGGGCCGTGCGTGCCGTGTCGATCCTGGTCTTCTTGATGAGTGCCATCGTCCTTCCCCGCCTTTCCAGTCGGTTCTTCTTGGCCGGTTCTTGTTGGCCGATTCTTCTGCGCCGGTTCTTCTTGATGCTCTTACGTCACCATCCGCCCGATATAGCGGCCGAGCGTGGCCTGCAGCGTGCCCGCCGAGCCAGAATCGAGCAGCAGGACCACCCGCCCCCCGACCCCGACCGAGGCCCCGACCCCGACCCCGACTGAGGCCCCGTCCCCATCGCCGTCCGGAAGGCTGGTGTGCAGATCGATGTGGAAGAGCACCGCAGCAGCCCCCAAACCGGACTGGGCCGCACCGGCCTCCGCCACGATGGCCGGCGCCACCACGGCGCAGCTGCGCAGGATTTCCGCCCCGCTGCCGCGGATCACCACGGGCAGGCCGGTGTCCACCGGCTCGCCCAGCAGGTTGGCGACCAGCGCCAGCGCGCTGTTCAGAACGACGTTGCCCAGTTCCGCCAGGACTTCGTCCTCAAGTTCGGGAACGTCGTCCGGCGGAACGCCCGGGGGCAGGGCCGCGCGCACCAGCGGCAGGCTGCCGGCCTGGGGGAAGACCAGCAGGGCGCAGCCGGCGAACAGGCCGTCCAGCCTTTCCGAAACGCCCACCAGCGGCGGCGTCAGCGCCCGGTCCAGCAGCCCGGCCACCTCGTCCGGCGGCACCATCTCGACCGACGGCACCGACAGCGTCACCAGACCGCCCAGCATGCGGCCGAGCGCGGTCGATGCCTTGCCGATCCCGATGTTGCCCAGTTCGGCCAGGGCATCGCGCTCCAGCTCGCTCAGCATGGGGGCGGCGGTCACTCCGGTGCGGCCTGGGAGGGGCGGCGGGGCGGCAGGGCGGTGGAGTTCAGGAAGCGGGCGACCTGCTCCTCCTCCAGCGGCTTGGGCATGAAGGCGGCGCCGACCGCCCGGATGCCGGACACCACCGCGTCCTGCGCGTTGGCGGTGATGATGGCGACATGGACGTTCGGATGGCTCTGGCGCAGCTTGGCCGCGCTCTCCACGCCATTGTCGCCGGGCATGTTGTAATCGATGATCGCAACATCCACAGGCGTGTCCTGAAGCGTCTTGAAGAGTTCATCGCCGTTCGCCGCCTCGACGACCGACCAGTCCGGCTTGTTGCGCAAGACCATCGCCCGCACATGCATGCGCGAAAGCTTGCTATCGTCGACAATGATTACAGTCTTACCCAAGATATAGGCCTTTTGGATAGAGCTCGACCGGCAGAGCCGAATTGTGCGCAAGTATACAGAATGAATGTCGTCACGCCAGTCCCCTTGATCGCAGCCGGGAATAGGCGTGGGGATTTTGCGGGCGCGGCGGCCGGCCGACTCATGCTATCGAGACGGACCGCTTCCTTCGATCCGGCCCCCGTTCCATGCCGTCATCATCATCCGCCGCCGAACTGGCCGCCCTGTTGGGCCAAGCGCTGGGCCATCACCGCGCCGGCGACCTGGATGGGGCGGAACGGGCCTACCGCGCGATGCTGGCGACCGACCGCGGCAACCCCGATGCGCTGCACCTGCTGGGCGTGCTGCACCACCAGCGCAGGGAAGATGCCGAGGCGGTCCGGCTGATCGGCCAAGCCATCGCGCGGCGCCCCCGGATGGCGGAGCAGCACGCCAACCTCGGCCTCGCCCTCCACGCGCTCGGCCGGCTGGGTGAAGCGGAGGCGGAATACCGCCGGGCTCTCGCCCTGCGCGAGGCCTATCCGCAGGCGCACAACAGCTTGGGCAGCGCGTTGCAGGAGCAGGACCGGCTGGATGATGCCGCCGTCCATTACCGCCGCGCGCTCGACCTCGACGCCGGTTATGCCGAGGCCTGGGCCAATCTCGGCACGCTGCTGCGGGCGCGGGACGAGTATGGCGAGGCGGAGACGGCACTGCGCCACGCCCTGCGGCTCGACCCCGGCCATGCCACCGCCCTGACCAATCTCGGCGTCGTGCTGAAGGAGAGGGGTCGCATCGGGGAGGCGGAGACCGCGCATCGGGAGGCGCTGCGCCTTGCCCCCGGCGATGCCGAAACCATGGTGAATCTCGCCCTGCTGCGCGAGGCACAAGGCCGCGGCGGGGAGGCGGAGGCGCTGTACCGGCAGGCGCTCGCGCTGTCTCCCGGCTTCGCGCTGGCACGCTGGAACCTCGCCCTGCGCCTGCTCGGCCACGGACGATTGGCGGAGGGATGGGACGAGTATGAGGCGCGCTTCGCCTCCCGCCGCGTCTCGGCCGGACGCAGCTTCACGCTGCCGCCCCGGGACGGTGCCGCGGGCGGTGTTGCGGGCGGGCGCCTGCTGGTCTGGCGCGAACAGGGGTTGGGCGACGAGCTGATGTTCGGCACCGCCCTGCCCGACCTCGCCGCCAGGATCGGGCCGGGAAATCTGGTGGTGGAGGTCGATGCCCGGCTGACCGGGCTGGTCGGCCGCGCCCTGCCCGGCGTCACGGTGCGGGCGGAGACGACCGACCCCAAGGACGCCGACGCCCATCTGGCGATGGGATCGTTGCCCCGGCTGCTGCGGCCGACGCTGTCCGCCTTTCCCGACCGGCGGTCCTGGCTGGCGCCCGATCCGGCCCGGCTGGCGGACTGGCGCGACCGGCTGGCGGCGCTGGGGCCGGGCCTGCGCGTCGGCATCTGCTGGGGCAGCCAGAACATTCTGGGGGAGCGCAAGGCCGCCTACACGACGCTCGCCGACTGGGCGCCGCTGCTGACCCTGCCCGGCCTGATCCCAATCACCCTTCAATATGACGGACGCGAGGCGGAGATCGCCGCGACCGAAGCACAACTCGGCGGGCGCATCCACCGCTGGCCGAACACCGATCTGAAGAACGACCTGGAAGGGGTGGCGGCGCTGATCGCCGGGCTCGACCTCGTGGTGACGGTGGCGAGTTCGGTCGGCGAGATGGCCGGCGCGCTCGGCGTGCCGGTCTGGCGCTTCGGCCCTGCCGGCGACTGGACGGCGCTGGGCAGCGCGGTGCGGCCCTGGTTCCCGTCGATGCGGCTGTGGAGCGCGCGGCCCGGCGAAGGGCTGGCGGACGTGCTGCTGCGCATGGCGGCGGAGCTGCGCCGGCTGGTTCCCGCCTTGCCCATCGCCGACTGGCTGGCGGAGGCGCGGGACCTGCACGAGTCCGGCCGCTGGCCGGAGGCGGAGAAAGCCTATCAGCGCATCCTCGACCAGGGCGGTGAGGTGCCCGCGGCGCTGGAGGGCTACGGCCTGCTCGGCCATCAGGCCGGCCGTCCCGACATCGCCGTCACCCTGCTGACCCGCGCCATCACTGCGGAGCCGAGTGCCGGCCGCCACAAGCGCCGCGCACTGGCCCACCAGGAGATGGGCGCGATGGGCGAGGCTGAGGCCGACTGGCAGGCCGCCGCGTCCCTCGACCCCGAGGATGTGGAGGCGCTCGGCAATCTCGGCGCCCTCCGCGTGACCCGCGGGGCGGGACAGGAAGCGGCGGAGGCGACCGAGGCGGCGCTGCGCCTCGCCCCCTTCCATGCCGGGCTGTGGGCCAATGCTGGACTCGCCCGGCAGGCGATGGGCCGCGACGGCGTGCCGTTCTTCCGGCGGGCGCTCGTCCTTGATCCCGCTTTGGCGGAGGCCTGGACCGCCCTGTCGGCCGAGGCGCTCCGCGACGCGGCGCGTGCCGCCGAGGCGGAACGCGCGGCGGAGCGGGCCTTGCGCCTGCGGCCCGGCGATCCGTCTGCGGTCGGCAATCTCGGGCTGGCGGCGCTGGCGCTCGACCGCCCGGCGGAGGCGGTGGGAAATCTGCGTCTGGCGCTCCAGGGCCGTCCGGGCGACCTCGGTACGATCGGCAACCTCGCCCTGGCGCTGGAGCGGGCGGGCGACGGCGCCGCGGCGGGACTGGCATGGTGGCGGGTGATCCTGCTGGCTCCCGGCATCGGCGCCGGCTGGGCCGGTCTGGCCGACCTGCGGCAGCGCCAAGGCCGGTTGGATGCCGCGCTGAAGGGCTGGAGCCGGGCGCTGGCGCTGGAGCCCACGCGGGCGGAATGGCGCTACAATCTGGGCAACGCCCTGCACGCCGCTGGGCGGCCGGAGCAGGCCGATGCGGCCTATCGGCAGGCGGTGGAGGACGACCCGAGCCTGACGCTCGCCGCCTTCAACCGCGGCTATGCGGCGCTGGCGCGCGGCGAACTCGCCACCGGATGGACCGGGCTGGAAGCCCGCTTCGCCGCCGGACGGGCTCTGCCGGACCGCCGCCTCCGCATCCCGGCCTGGGACGGCGGCGACCTGACGAGGAAGACCGTGCTGGTCTGGCGCGAACAGGGGGTGGGCGACGAACTGATGTACAGTGCCTGCTATGCCGACCTGATCGGGCGCGCGGAACAGGCGGGCGGCCGGGTGATCGTGGAGTGCGAGCCGCGGCTGGTCGCGCTCTTCGCGCGCTCCTTCCCGCAGGCGCTGGTGCGGGCGGCGACGGCGGATCCGGTGGATGCCGACTGCCACGTCCCGGCGGGGTCGCTGCCGCTGCGGCTGGGCTGGGGGTTGGGCGGCTTTCCGGAACGCGGGGGATGGCTGCGCGCGGACGAGGCGGCGATGGAGCGGTGGCGGGGGTGGTTGGGTGAATTTTCCGGAAACACTTGCCCCCACCCCAACCCTCCCCCGCTGGGCGGGGGAGGGGGATCAAGTGCTTGTTCGGGAGAGCGGCGGCAGTCCCTCCCCCGCCCAGCGGGGGAGGTTAGGTGGGGGTCTAACGCCGCAGAAAGCGACGCCCTCACCATAGGCCTCTGCTGGCGTAGCGGCCTGCGCAACGCCTTGCGCGACGCCAACTACGTGCCGCTGACCGACTGGGCGCCGATCCTCACCCTGCCCGGCCTGCGCCTGATCACTCTTCAATACGACGACTGCGAGGCCGAACTCGCCGAGGCGGAAGCGCGCTTCGACATCACCATCCACCGCCCGCCGCTCGACTTGAAGAACGACCTCGACGGCGCGGCGGCCCTGACGGCGGCGCTGGACCTGGTGATCTCCGCCGGAACGTCGGTGGCGGAGATGGCCGGCGCGCTCGGGGTGCCGGTCTGGCGGGTCGGGCCGGCGGGGGACTGGACGGCGCTCGGCACCGCGTGCCGGCCCTGGTATCCGTCGATGCGGCTGGTCTGCCCGAAACCGGGCGAGACGCTCGGCGACGCGCTGGGCGCCGCCGGGCGTGCTCTCAGCAATCTCAGAACGCGGGAACCACGGCGTTCTTGAACTTGGTGAGGATGAATTCCTTCACCTCGGGGCTGTTGTAGGACTTCACCAGCTTGGCGACCCAGGGCTTGTCCTTGTCGGCCTTGCGCACGACGATGACGTTGGCATAGGGGCTGTCGGCCGCTTCGCGGGCGATGGCATCCTTGACCGGGTCGATGCCGGCTTCCAGCGCGAAGTTGGTGTTGATGGCGGCGGCGGTCACGTCGTCCAGCGAGCGCGGCAGCTGGGCGGCGTCCAGTTCGACGATCTCCAGCTTCTTCGGGTTCTCGACGATGTCGATCGGCGAGGCCTTCAGGTTGCCGCCGTCCTTCAGCTTGATCAGGCCCTTGGCCTGCAGAAGCAGCAGGACGCGACCGCCGTTGGTCGGGTCGTTGGGGATGGCGAACTTGGACCCGGCCGGCAGTTCCTCCAGGCTCTTCACCTTCTTGGAATAGATGCCGATCGGATAGACCACCGTCTTGCCGACGCTGACCAGATCGAAGCCGCGGTCCTTCACCTGGTTGTCCAGATAGGGCTGGTGCTGGAAGCTGTTGGCGTCCAGGTCGCCACCGGCCAGCGCCTGGTTCGGGATGACGTAGTCGGTGAATTCCAGGATCTGGATGTCCAGCCCGTCCTTGGCGGCGATGGGCTTCACCGCTTCCAGGATCTGGGCATGCGGGCCGGCGGTGACGCCGACCTTGATGGTCTCGGCAGAAGCACCGAAGGCGATGGCCATGGTGGCGGCGCCGGCCAGCAGGGAAGCCAGCGAACGGAAGCGCAGCATCTCGAACACTCCTCGGGTATTTTGAATCAGGATTTCAGATTACGCTTGTTGACGCGGCGGGCGATCAGGTCGCCCGTCGACTGGACGATCTGCACCAGCACGATCAGCACGATCACCACCGCCAGCATCACCTCCGGCAGGAAGCGCTGGTAGCCATAGCGGATGCCGAGGTCGCCCAGGCCGCCGCCGCCGACCGCGCCGACCATGGCGGAATAGCCGATCAGGCTGACCGCCGACAGGGTCAGGCCGGCGACGATGCCCGGCAGGGCTTCCGGCAGCAGGACCTTGCGGATGATCTGGAAGGGCGTGGCGCCCATCGCCTGCGCCGCCTCGACCAGACCGCGGTCGACCTCGCGCACCGCATTCTCCACCACGCGGGCGATGAAGGGGGCGGCGGCGACGGTCAGCGGCACGATGGCGGCGTTGGTGCCGATGGAGGTGCCGGCGATCAGCCGGGTGAAGGGGATGATCGCCACCACCAGGATGATGAAGGGGGTGGAGCGGGTCATGTTCACCACCGCCCCCATCACCTTGTTGAAGGCGAAGTTCTGCAGCAGCTCGCCCCGGCCGGTGACGGCCAGCATCACGCCGATGGGCAGCCCGATCAGCGTCCCGATGGCGCCCGACACCGCCACCATGTGCAGCGTGTCGATCAGCCCCTTGATCAGCAGGTCAATGATTTGCGGGGAGAGCATGGCCCAACACCTCGACGCCCAGATTGTTCTCTTTCACCAGTGCGATGGCGGCATCGACCTTGGCCGTGTCGCCCAGCGCCTCCACCACCAGCGTGCCGAAGGGGGCGCCCTGGATCTCGTCGATCTGGCCGTGCCAGATGTTCAGGTCCAGGTTCAGGTGGCGGCTGATGGCGCTGATGACCGGGGTGGTCGCCTTCTCGCCGGTGAAGGTGATGCGCAGCACCGGGTTGCTCCCCAAGCCGGGCTGGGGCGACAGCCGGTCGCGCAGGCTGTCGGGAATCCCGCGGTTGATGACGGGATCGACGAAGCTGCGGGTGGTGGGGTGCCTGGGATGGGCGAAGATGTCGAAGACCGGCCCCTGCTCGATCACCCGGCCGCCTTCCATCACCGCCACCTTGTGGCAGATCTCCTTGATGACGGCGATCTCGTGGGTGATCAGCACGATGGTCAGGCCGAGCCGCCGGTTGATGTCGCCCAGCAGATGCAGGATCTGCGTCGTCGTCTCCGGGTCGAGCGCCGAGGTCGCCTCGTCCGACAGCAGCACCTTCGGCTTGCTGGCAAGGGCGCGGGCGATGCCGACGCGCTGCTTCTGCCCGCCCGACAGCTCTGCCGGATAACGGTTGCGCTTGTCGGCCAGCCCGACGAGGTCGAGCAGCGGCTCCACCGTCCGGCCGATCTCCGCCTTGGCCATGCCCGCCAGTTCCAGCGGCAGCGCCACATTGTCGAAGACGGTGCGCGAGGACAGCAGATTGAAGTGCTGGAAGATCATGCCGATGGAATGGCGGGCCTGCCGCAGTTCCGCCGCCGACAGGGTGGTCATCTCCACCCCATCCACCGTGACGCTGCCCGCCGTCGGGCTTTCCAGCAGGTTGACCGTGCGCAGCAGGGTGGACTTGCCGGCACCCGACCGGCCGATGATCCCGAAGACCTCGCCGCGTTCGATGGAGAGGTCGATGTCGGCCAGCGCGTGGACCGGTGACCCGCCGCCGCGGGCGGCGTAAGTCTTGCGAATGTTTGTTAGCGTTATCATCTTTTATTCGGCAAAAGGGGACGTCCAGCGTCCCCCCAGCCCCCTCACCAAGTCGGAATGATGGAACCGTTGAAGCGCGTTTCGATAAACTGCCGCACTTCGGGCGAACGATACAGCGCAATGAAGCGCTTGATCGTCGGGTCTTCCATGCGATCCTTGCGGACCGCCCAGACCAGGTTCCATTTGGACTGGTCATCCTCCAGCACCAGCGCCTTCTTCGGCTCCAGCCCGGCCAGCACGGCATAGTTGAGGGTGATGACCGACGCATCCACGTCGTCGAGCGAGCGGGGAAGCTGGGCGGCGTCCAGTTCCACCAGCTTGATGCCCTTCGGGTTCACCACGTCGGCGATGGTGGTGTTCAGCCCCGCCCCGTCCTTCAGCCCGATCACGCCGGCCTTGGCCAGCAGGAACAGGGCGCGGGCGCCATTGGTGGGGTCGTTGGGGATCGACACCGAAGCGCCGGGCTTCAGGTCGGCCAGCGCCTTCACCTTGGCACTGTAGACGCCCATCGGCACCACGACGCTCTTGGCGACGGAGACGATGTCGTAGCCGCGCTGCTTCACCTGATTGTCCAGGAAGGGCTGGTGCTGGAAATTGTTGGCGTCGATGTCGCCGGCCTGGAGCGCCGCGTTCGGCATGTTCCAATCCGTGAACTCGATCACCTGCGCCTCGATGCCCTCCTTGGCGGCCAGCTTGGCGGTGAATTCCAGGATCTCGCCATAGGGGCCGGCCGACACGCCCAGCTTCAGCGGAGCGGCGAAGGCAGAGGTCGCGGCGGTCAGCAGGCCGGCGGCGACGGCCACCGACATCAGGATGCGCTTCATCGGGTCTTTCCTCAGGGTTTCTTGGCAGCGGGCATTTATCGGGGGTCAGCGGCGGCGGGTGTCCGGCAGCCGGCTGTAATGCTGGTGGGCGGCGCGCTGGGCCTGTCCGACATTGCGGAAGACGCGGCGGTCGAGATCACGGAAAGCCCAATCGGACACGAAGAAGGTGAAGCCGCCGCGCTCGGCGACGACGATGCCGGCGGAGCGGCCCTGGACTTCGATGGCGTAGGCGCTGGCGTGGGACATGGCGAAGGACTCCCCCTGGCGCGGCCGGGCCCTCGGCACACTGGGGCGGGGCGGGACGGCGGCGCAAATGCGTTCAGGACTGGCGGATGTGCGGAATGGGCGCTGTGTCTTGGGGCCGCGAGGTCAGCGGCAACACAGGCCCGGGCGCATCATGCAGGCCGGGAAAGCGGTCCGAAGCACGGATGGGGGAGCGGAAACTCGCGATGTCATTCCGGTCTCTCCTTCTTGAAGAGGTCCACGACCGGTATCGTGGCGCTTTAGCGTTTGGTGACGCGGCGCAAGCTGCAGAAGTCAAATTGCCGCGGGATGCCCCGGCGGGGCGTCCGATGGATAATGTCTACTGCCGATATCGGTATTCAGTCAACCGGCTTTTTCGCAAATAAGTGTACTTTCCACGTTTATACATTTTTCTGATGGTAAATGCGCGGCGGTCTGCGGAAACCGCCGCGCACGAATGGTGCCGGTTACTGCGACAGCTGCTTGAAGCCGATCTGGCCGCAGGACTGGTCGAACAGGTAGTCGACCTTGCTCAGCCAATGCCGGCCGGTGTTGATGAAGTTGCCATTGCTCGGCTCGATCCAGGTCGCCTGGGACTGGTCGAGCGGCAGCACCACCTTCGGCGGATTCAGCTGTGCGGTCAGGGTCGGGTTCAGCGTGGTGCCCGCCACGGTCAGTTCCATGGTCAGGCCGGGGGTGACGATCGTCTCTTTCACCGGCTTGGTTCCGCCGCCGGGCTGGGGCACGTTCACGGTGACGGTGTCCACGGAACCGGCCGGGCGGGCGCTGTCGCTGAAAGCCATGAACATGTAGTCCAGGCCGGTATCCACCAGCGTGCTGCCGCAGAGCGGGGCGCCCAGCGCGGTCCCCTTCGAATCCTTCAGCGTGATACAGGCGGTTGCCCCGTTCCACACCGTGCCGCCGGTCGTCGGCTGCGGCGACACCTGGGTCAGCTGAACCGTCTGGAACCCGCTGGCGTTCGCCTGGGTCAGGCCGATGTCGATGCCCTGCTGGGTGAAGACATAGCCGGCATGTGCCGCGGCCGGCACGTTCAGGAAAGGATTGTTGGTGGTGGTCGGGGATGTTCCGCGGTCGAAGCCGACGCCGATCATGCCGAAGCCGTCGCTGACCTTGGCGCAGTTCGCCAAGCTGGTGCCGGTCTTGCCGTTCACCGGGGCGGTGCCCTCATAGCTGGCGCAGTTGTTCGGATCCACCGTGGCGGTGCTGGTCGGCGGGTTGGAGGTCACCTGGCAATGGCAGCTGGTGGCGATGATGTCGACCGGCGTGGTGTTGGTATAGCCGCCGCCGCTCAGCGGCAGGGCGATCGCCGCCTTGACGTTCTTGCCGGCGTAGTAATTGCCGGAGCTGGAATAGGCGATCTGGGTCGTCTGGGTGGAGGCGTTCCAGACGCTGGCCGGAACCTTGCCGGACGGCAGGGCGAGGCCGGTGGAGCCGGTGTCGACCATCACCGGCTGGACGCCGGCCGATGCCGCGTTGTTCGCGTCGAGCACCGCGACGTCGATCATGTACCCGTTCAGAACCGACGATGCGCCCGAGCTGAGCGCCAGCGACACCGAACCGCTCTGCGGATAGGCGCAATTGCCGGAGGAGGTGGAAGAGGCGGCAAGGGCGCCAGCCATGGGGGCGGCGGAGAGCGCCAGGGCCAAGGCCGTCAGAATAGCCGGCCGGACGGCGCCTTGGGAAATGGGATGGAGCGACGCAATCATTGCTTTGATGTTCCTTAAAGTGAATGGACGAAAATTGTATAAATCCTGTCAATGCGCCTACTGATGGATTTTCTGAATCAAATTGTAACCATATCCCGGCAACCTGCCGCCGTCGTGCCGCAGCCGCCGGCGACCAACGGGCCACGCGGACGATGCGGGGCGCGACACCGACAGGTGACGGGCGCGCGGAATGTGCTATCTATCGCGTCGATGGTTCATCCGGGGCCTGCACACCGCCCCGGCGAGCGATGCGAGGAGAGTGTTTTGTCCGCCGATCCCAGCGCCCAAGGGGTGACTGCCGCAGCGATGACGGCCGCACCGGTCGATGACCAACTGGTGCTGGCCCTGCCCAAGGGCCGCATCCTGAAGGAGCTGCGCCCGCTGCTGTCCCATGCCGGCATCCATCCGGAGCCGGCCTTCGACGACGACAAGAGCCGGCTCCTGCGCTTCGCCACCAATGTGCCGAACCTCAGCATCATCCGCGTCCGCTCCTTCGACGTGGCGACCTTCGTCGCCTTCGGCGCCGCCCATCTGGGCGTGGCGGGCAACGATGTGCTGATGGAGTTCGACTATCCGGAGATCTACGCGCCGCTCGACCTCGGCATCGGCGCCTGCCGCCTGTCGGTCGCCGAGCCGGTGGAGATGATGGAGAGCGACGATCCGTCGCGGTGGAGCCATGTGCGCGTCGCCACCAAATATCCGGAGGTGACGAAGCGCCACTTCGCCGCCCGCGGCGTCCAGGCCGAGTGCGTCAAGCTGAACGGCGCGATGGAATTGGCGCCGACGCTGGGCCTGTGCCGCCGCATCGTCGATCTGGTCTCCACCGGATCGACGCTGAAGGCCAACGGGCTGGTGGAGGTGGAGCATATCGCCGACGTCACCTCGCGCCTGATCGTCAACCGCGCCGCCTTCAAGACGCGGACGGCCGAGATTTCTCAGTGGATCGACAAGTTCCGGGAGGCGGTGAATGCCCGTCAGGCTTGATATTCGCGACGCGGACTTCGCCGCCGGCTTCGAGGCCCTGCTGCACGCCAAGCGCGAGGCCAGCGAGGATGTCCAGACGCTGGTCGCCGGGGTGATCGAACAGGTGCGCACGCGCGGCGACGATGCCCTGATCGACTACACCGCCCGCTGGGACCGCCTGACCCTGACGGCCGACACCCTGCGCATCGGCCGGGACGAAATCGACGCCGCCACGACCAAATGCTCCGCCGAGACGCTGGAGGCGCTCGACCTCGCCGCCGCGCGGATCGAGGAGTTCCACCGCCGCCAGATCCCGGAGGTCACCGACTACCGCGACGCCGCCGGCGTGCGGCTGGGCGCGCGCTGGACGCCGGTCGGCGCCGTCGGCCTCTATGTGCCGGGCGGCACCGCCTCCTACCCGTCGTCGGTGCTGATGAACGCCCTGCCGGCCAAGGTGGCGGGCGTCGAGCGTGTCGTCATGGTGGTGCCGACGCCGGACGGGGCGATCAACCCGCTGGTGCTGGCCGCCGCCAAGCGCTGCGGCATCGACGAGATCTACCGCATCGGCGGCGCCCAGGCGGTCGCGGCGCTGGCCCACGGCACGGCGACGATCCGGCCGGTGGACAAGATCGTCGGCCCCGGCAACGCCTTCGTCGCCGCCGCCAAGCGGCAGGTCTACGGCCTTGTCGGCATCGACAGCATCGCCGGCCCGTCGGAAATCCTGGTGGTGGCGGACGGCCACAACGATCCGGCCTGGATCGCCATGGACCTGCTGTCGCAGGCCGAACACGACACCTCGGCCCAGTCGATCCTGATCACCGACGACGCCGTCTTCGCCGACGCGGTCGCGGCGGCGGTCGACAAGCATCTGGAAACGCTGCCACGCACGGCAATCGCCGGCGAGAGCTGGCGCGAGCATGGCGCCATCGTCCTGGTCGGCGACCTGACGGCCGATGCGCCGGCCCTGGTCGACCGTCTGGCGCCGGAGCATCTGGAACTGGCGGTCGAGGATCCGGACGCGCTGGCGGCCCGGATCCGCAATGCCGGTGCCATCTTCCTCGGCCGCTACACGCCGGAAGCCATTGGCGACTATGTGGCCGGGCCGAACCATGTGCTGCCGACGGCGCGCAGCGCCCGCTTCTCCTCCGGCCTCAACGTGCTGGACTTCATGAAGCGGACGACCTTCGTCGCCTGCGACGCCGAAAGCCTGCGGGCCATCGGCCCGGCGGCGGTGACGCTGGCGATGGCCGAGGGGCTGGAGGCGCATGCGCGCTCCGTCGCCCAGCGGCTGCCGGGTTATAAAGCGTAAGAAGCAGGGGAGACGGGGCGTGACGACGGCGAAAAGCAAGCGGCGCATCACCCATGTGACGCTCGACGAGCGGAGTGTCGTCCGCCACAAGCCCGAGGTGGAGCATGAGCGCGCCGTCGCCATCTTCGACCTGCTGGAAGACAACGAGTTCTGCCCCTGCGACTTCGCGGAGGACGGGCCGTACCACCTGCACCTGTCGATCGAGGACAACCGGCTGGTCTTCGACATCCGGCGCGAGGACAACAGCGAACTCGACAGGCTGATGCTTCCGATCACCGGCTTCCGGTCGATCGTCCGCGATTACTTCCTGATCTGCGAGAGCTATTACGCCGCCATCAAGCGGTCGACGCCCTCGCAGATCGAGGCCATCGACATGGGCCGCCGCGGCCTGCACAACGAGGGGTCCGAGATGCTGCGCGAACGGCTGGCCGGCAAGGTGGAGATGGACCTGCAGACCGCGCGCCGGCTGTTCACGCTGATCTGCGTCCTGCATATCCGCGGTTGACGGACACGGGCGGCGCAAGGCCATGGCGGCGACCCCGGTCCTCACCCCCCTGCCGGCGACGAGCGTCTTGTTCGCCTGCACCTACAACATGATCCGTTCGCCGATGGCGGCGGCGATGATGCGCCATTACCACGGCACGCGCGTCTATGTGGATTCGGTCGGCGTCCGCGAGGGCGACGAGGTCGATCCCTTCGCCGTCGCGGTGATGGAGGAGATCGGCATCGACCTGTCCAAGCACCGCTGCCGCACCTTCGAGGACCTGGAAGACACCAACTTCGACCTGATCGTCTCGCTGTCGCCCGAGGCACAGCACCGCGCCATCGAGATGACGCGCACCATGGCCTGCGACGTGGAGTTCTGGAACACCTTCGACCCCACCCTGGTCGACGGCACCCGCGATACCATGCTGGAAGCCTACCGGCAGGTGCGCGACGGACTGTTGGCCAAGGTCAAGCAGCGCTTCCCGTTGACGCGCGGGCCAACGGTGTAACGGCGGTCAGCCGGCGGCAACAGCCCTATACGGCCCGATCCCTGCTCGATATCGTTCGATCCGACCGATTTCGGCATCGGCGTCGGCGATCGCATCGGAGAGCAGGCGCTTCTGAATGCCGTCGGCTCCATCATGCAGTCGGACGAGCGTCTCCCGCCACTGCTGCCAGGGTTCAACATGGAAGAAATCGTCGGGAGGTGATGGGACGCCCAGGCTCATCTTCTGCTCCCCAGTGAATTCCGCAACTCCGCTGCCGACCTCGATATCAGCAAGTCCGCCGCGAGGGTTGCGAACTCGTACCCCTTGCGCCGCTCCGCAACCTTGCGGAAACGATAGTCGATCATGTCGGCAGCCTGCAAGATCAGGCACAGCACGTGGGTTGTGATCCATGCACCGTCAAGTCGGCTTGCCGGCGCCACCAGCGCGTTGGAGCGATGCCAGTCGGTGACGACACCCTGCACCTGCCGCATGGCCCTGCCGATATTTCCCCGCTGCAGAATGGTCGCTCTGTATGCGATGCCATCATGACCATGAGCAAAAATCGTGGCAATTCCTGGGAAATACTCGAAAAGTCGGAGGTCGGCCGCGCTCAGGGAGGAGCCGTTGGGATGATTGTGGTGGATGACGATGCGGCGGTGAGCGTCCGCACCGGCACAGGCGAGGGTCTCCGGAATACCGACCCGCTCGGGCTCGCCATCGCTGTGACGGCAGATCTCCTTTTCCGCATCGAGGTCATACGCGAACAGATGCTCGTATCCCGTTGCTTTCCCGTGTCCGACGACATAGCTCCTGGCGTCGCCATCCAATTTCAGATGGCAATCATCGGCATGGTGATGAAGCGCTGCCGCAATATGCCGAGGCAGGACACCACGCCCCCTGCCACTTTCCAGATCATGGTCGTCTGCCACAGCCTGCCCTGGAGATAGAAAGCTATCCGCGAACTACCATGGCGCGAATGGAAAGAAAAGCGGGCAGCCAAAAGAAACAAGGCAAGCATTACCCTCCGGCCCGCGCCGCCACCGGCCGCGGCCGTTTCTTCTGCCGCCAGCGCACCACGCCGGTGACCAGAAGCAATGCCGGCAGCAGGCCGGCCACCGCCACCAGGATGCGGCAGCACAGGCCGAAGCACTCGCCGTTGTGCAGCGGATGCTGCCAGCCGAAGAAGGCGTCGCCGAAGGTCCAGCGGGTGGGGTCGCGCAGGTCCAGGATCGTGCCGTCGCCGCCGTCCACCCAGACGCTGGTCTTCGGAAAGCGCCAGCCGGGCTCGCCGGCCTGGAACAGGCGGATGTGGTAGGCGCCGCCCGCTTGCGCCGGCACCTCGACCCAGCGCGGCTCGGCCTGCGGAAAGCGGGCGAGCGCCGCGGCCAGGGCGGCGTCCGCCCCCACCTCCATCCCCGCTTTGGCCGACGCGACGGCGGGCGCCGGGGTCAGCGGCGACAGCCTCTCGACCATCGGCTTCACCCAGTCCGGCTGTTCCATGACCACCCCGGTGACGATCAGCGGCAGCAGGACGACGAGGCCGTAGACGCCCGCCAGCACATGGATGTCGAACACCTGCCGGACGAAGCCGGAGCGGATGCGGGGCATCAGCGCCCGTCCCCATTTCCCGGCGGCCGGCCACCACAGATAGACCCCGCTGGCCAGGATCAGCAGGCTGGCGATGCCGCCCGCCGCCAGCACCATCCGGCCGGTGTCGCCGGCCAGCAGCAGGTAATGCAGATCATAGGTCCAGGTCATGGCGGTCCGCCCCCAGAAGCGGGAGGACAGCACCTCCCCGCTATACGGGTTCACCGCCACCATCAGGGGGGCGAAGGATTTCCCCGCCGTCTCCTCCGGCTTCATGTAGCGCGCCATGATCGGATGGTCGGGGCCATGGGGAAGTTCCAGGCGCCAGCCGCCGGTCCGATGCGGATGGGCCTCGCGCAACGCCTGAACCACCCGGTCGAGCGGCGCCGGGGCCGTCCGCCCATCCCTTTGTCCGGCCGGGACCACCAGTTCCGGCGTCAGCATGCGGTCGATGTCGACGTAGAAGACCAGCAGACTGCCCGTCAGCGCGGTCAGGGCCAGCAGTCCTCCAACCACGAGCCCCAGCGTCAGATGCAGGGTCAGCACGATCCGCCGGATGCGCTGCCTTGCCATGCCGGCGCCCCGGCCGGACGGTCTCGCCGGGGTCATGACGCAGTCGCTGTGGGTTTGCATCGGGCGGGCCTCCTGACGGATGGATCGGTGCAAGGATGATCGGTGCAGTGGGCGAACCATCCTGGAAGCCCGGCCGGCCGGCCTTGACGGCCGTCAAATGCCGCCGCACGGCACACGGCATGGTCGGTAATAATTTTGGCATTTTGCAACTTTTTGCGCTGCAGCCTGTTCCCATGGCGTCCCGCGCAATGCTATTGAGCTGTGTCATCGCAAACCACTGCGTGCCGGCCTAGGCTCGGGTGTGTCGACGCCCGTTCCCGCGGAGAGCCCCTGATCCATGCCCGCCGGTCTGCTGCCCCGCCTTCTCCGCGCCTTCAGTCCGCGCAGCCTGCGTGCACGCCTGATGGGCGTCGTGCTGGCATCGCTGGCCCTTCCGCTGGCGGGTGCGCTCTATCTGGCCGACCAGCAGCTCGACGACCGCATCGATGCGGCACGCGAACTGGCCCTGCACCTCGCCGACGACGGGGTGGAGCGCCAGCGCGACCTGATCGGGGAGGCGCGCAACCTGCTCGGCGTGCTGTCGCTGGTTCCGGCGATCCGTGATGCGACGCCCATCGACACCGATTCCTGCGTCGCCACCCTGTCGCCGATGCCGCGCCAGCACCGCTGGACCACCGGCGTCTGGCTGACCGACGCCGAAGGCAACATCATCTGCGACACCACCGGCCCCGGCGCCGGCATCTCGCTCAGGGAACGCGAGTATTTCCAGCGCGTCCTCGACACGAAGAACTGGGTGGTCAGCGACTTCATCATCGGCAAGCGCTCGCTGAAGCCGCTGATCATCGTCGCCGGCCCCATCATGGAGAATGGACGGATCGTCCGCGTGATCGGCGTGGCGGTGGACCTCACCTGGCTGACCGATCTGGTGAAGGTGCTGAAGCAGCCGGACGCCCGCGTCATGGTTCTGGACCGTCACGGCGTGATCGTGGCCCGCCAGCCGGACCCGGAAGGCTGGCTGAACCGCAACGTCTTCCACATGCAGCATGTCCAGCACATGCTGCGCGAGCGCAACGGCGCCTTCGATTCCGAAAGCGCCGACGGCCGCGGCCGGCTGTGGGCCTTCCGCCATTCCAGCGAGACCGACACCGTCTTCGCCGTCGGCATGCCGACCGCCCCGATCATCGCGGAGGCCCGGCGCGACCTGTGGCAAAGCCTGGGCCTGCTCGCCATCGCCGGGCTGGTCAGCGTCATCGCGCTGTGGGTGCTGCTGCGCGCCTCCGTCCTGCGCTGGGTGTGGGAGCTGGGAAGTGCCGCCACCCGCATCGGCGACGGCGGCGGCGGCACCATGATCGAGGCCGATCGCGCGCCCCACGAATTCCGCGTCGTCTCCCACGCCTTCAACAACATGTCGCGCCGCCTGAAGCAGCGCGAACAGGAACTGCGCTCCGCCATGGAGGAGGCGCGGGCCGGCAGCCGCGCCAAGGAGGAATTCCTCGCCACCATGAGCCACGAGATCCGCACGCCGATGAACGGCGTGATCGGATTCGCGGAAATGCTGCTGGAAACGCCGCTGACGACCGAACAGCGCCGCTATGCCTCGCAGGTGCGCGATGCCGGCCGGTCGCTGCTGACCGTCATCAACGACGTGCTCGACCTGTCGAAGCTGGAGGCCGGGCGGCTCGATCTGGTCAGCGTGCCGTTCCGGCTTGACGATCTGGCCGACCGCTGCGTCGCCATCGTCCGGCTTGCCGCCGAACAGAAGGGGCTGGAGATCCAGACCACCATCTCCGCCACCGCCCGCGGCTTCGTCATGGGCGATCCCGACCGGCTGCGCCAGATCCTGCTGAACCTGCTGGGCAATGCGGTGAAATTCACCGACCGCGGGTCCGTCCGGCTGACCGTGAAGGCGGTGGAGGACGACGGCAGCAGTCTGGGAGGCGGCAAGTCCGGGGGCCGGCCGGGCGGGAACCGCATCTGCACCTTCACCGTCACGGATACCGGAATCGGCATCGCCGCCGACCGGCAGCGCGACCTGTTCCAGCGCTTCACCCAGCTGGAGCGCGGGCGCGGCGGTACCGGGCTGGGCCTTGCCATCTGCCGCCGTCTGGTGGAGCTGATGGGCGGCGAGATCGGCATGGACAGCAAGGTGGGCGCCGGCAGCACCTTCTGGTTCTCGCTGCCGCTGCTGTCAGCCGGCAGCGCCGCGGTCCAGCCCGACAGCACCGCCGTCTCCAGCATCGAGCCGGGCAGCCCCGGCGTGCGCATCCTGCTGGCCGAGGATCTGGCGATGAACCGCGATCTGGCGATGACCATGCTGACCAAGGCGGGGCATCATGTCGACGCCGTGGTCGACGGCGCCGCCGCCGTCGCCGCCGTGCAGGAACAGACCTACGACATCGTGCTGATGGACGTGCAGATGCCGGTGATGGACGGGTTGGAGGCCACCCGCCGCATCCGCGCCCTGCCCGCTCCGATCGGCAGGATCCCGATCCTGGCCCTGACCGCCGGCGTGATGCAGGTGGAGGTCGAGCGCTGCCTGCAGGCGGGCATGAACGCGCATCTGGCAAAGCCGCTCGAAAAGTCGAAGCTTCTGGCCGCCGTCGGCCGCTGGGCCCGCCCCGATGACGGCCACAACGACAGGTCCGGGGACCGGTCCGGCGACCGGTCCGGCGGCGGCGAGTTCGGCCATGAGCGTGATGGGGGGCGCGATGGGGCCCGGGATGGGGCCCGGGATGGGGCCCGGGATGGGGCCCGGGATGGGGATGGTCCCGATGCCCAGCGCCCGCAGTTGATCGCACACAGCTGACGAGTCGGTGTTATAGTGCCTGCACCGTCCCGGCCGCGCTCACGCTCCCGATGCGCGGCCGGGCGGGCCTCGACCCCGGCAGGCTCTGCCGGCCTGCAGCGAAGTGTGTGCCATGAAGGTTGCGCAGCCCCCTCTCGCCCCTGTTCCGGAGCGCAAGCCCGAAATCCTTCCGCCGCCGGCCAATGGTGCCGGCGCCGAGCCGTCCTTTCGCGACTCGCTGGCCCAGACCTCGCAAGGCCGTTCGGCGAGCGTTCCGGTCGGCCGGCTCGTCAACGGCCAGAAGGCACCACCTCTGCCCTTGGGCAAGCCGGCGGCCCCGGTCCTGCTGGACGACGGCACCCAGGTTCCCCTTCCTGCGGCGAAGCCGGTGACACCCATCAGGCTGGCCGACGGCACGACCGTGCCGGTGCCCGCCGCCAAGCCCGCGGCACCCGTCCTGCTGGCTGCCGAGGCCGGCCCGGCGACCGCGGGGGCGCCGCGCGCGCCACTGCCCGGACTGAAGCCGGTGGTTCCGGCCCCGGTGCCAAGCTCCGCCAGGGTCGCGGACGCCGTGGAGGCGGTGACCTCCGACAATCCGACCGCAGCGCGGGTGCTGGTCGCCTCGCAGCAGGTCGCCGGCCTGTCCGGCCACAGCTTCACGGCCATCCTGGCCCAGGCGACGCAGGAAAGCGGGCTGGACAGCGCGGCGAAGAACAGCCGCAGCTCCGCCGCCGGGCCGTTCCAGTTCCTGGAATCCACCTGGCTCGACCTGTTCCGCCGCCATGGCGCCGCCTATGGGCAAGGTGAACTCGCCTCGCACATCCAGGTCCGCAACGGCGTGTCCAGCGTCAAGGATCCGGCGATCCGCCGCCAGATCCTGGAACTGCGCCACGATGTCGACCTGTCGGCCGGCATGGCCGCCCGCTATCTGGCCGAGGGACGGGACGCGCTGGAGAAGCGGCTGGGCCGCCAGGCCAGCGAATCGGAGAGCCGCATGGCCTATGTTCTGGGCTCCGGCGGGGCGGCGAAGCTGATTCGCGCCGCCGAATCGACGCCGGGCGCCGTCGCCGCA
Source organism: Azospirillum largimobile (assembly GCF_977007025.2). NCBI lineage: Bacteria > Pseudomonadati > Pseudomonadota > Alphaproteobacteria > Rhodospirillales > Azospirillaceae > Azospirillum > Azospirillum largimobile. The sequence continues at coordinate 184,620 of NZ_CDRMUA020000005.1, read as the reverse complement.
GACCTGCTGCCCAGCGCCGCGAAGTCGAATCACAGCCTGTTTCACGACCGGTCCAGCGGCCGCGCCCTGAGCGCGGCGGAAACCGTGAGCCGCCTGACGCGGCGCATGGAGATCGACCAGCGCGAGATGTTCGCGGCCATCGGCCAAGCGCTGGAACGGCCGCGCCGCCTGGACGAGGGCAGCGCATCGCCGCTCAACCCCCATCAGTCGGTCTGACCGAAGGGCCAGCGGAAGCGGTGCCGGAGGGTTGTCCGACCCGCAACGCGGGGCTGCCCCGCGCGGCTGGGCTGCGGCCGAACGCATCGGCGATGGGAATCCCACTTGACCCGGCGGCTTTGGAAGGTCAGTTATTGCCGCGAAACTATTAGGACGGACATAAGGGCCTATGGCAAAGGAAGATCTGATCGAGTTTTCCGGGACCGTCGTCGAATTGCTTCCGAACGCGATGTTCCGGGTGAAGCTCGACAACGATCACGAGGTTCTCGCGCACACCTCGGGCAAGATGCGTAAGAATCGGATTCGCGTCCTGGCTGGCGACCGCGTCAATGTGGAAATGACGCCGTACGACCTGACCAAGGGCCGCATCACCTTCCGGTTCAAGTAGCATCCTTGCTGCATCGCGGTTCCCCGTGACGTTCCCGTCCAAGGCGCCCCGGCTGGTGCTGGCTTCGGCCTCGCCCCGCCGGCTCGACCTGTTGCGCCAGATCGGCATCGTGCCCGACGCGGTCGATCCCGCCGATCTCGACGAAGCGCCGTTGCGCGACGAACTCCCGCCCCAGCACGCCTTGCGTCTGGCGGCGGAGAAGGCGTCGTGCGTCGCTGCGCGCCATCCCGATTCGTGGATTCTCGCCGCCGACACCGTTGTCGCCTGCGGCCGCCGCATCCTGCCCAAGGCCGAGCGGGAGGAGGAGGCGCGACGCTGCCTGTCCCTGCTGTCCGGCCGGCGGCACCGGGTGCTGGGCGGCATCGTCCTGCTGGTGCCCGACGCTGGCAGAGAGGGCCACCGCAGGATCGACCGGCTGGTCCGCACCGACGTCACCTTCAAGGTGCTCGACCGGTCGGAAACCGATGCCTACATCGCGTCCGGCGAATGGAAGGGCAAGGCCGGCGGCTATGCCATCCAGGGCCGGGCGGGTGCGCTGGTGCGCTGGATCGGCGGCTCCTACAGCAATGTCGTCGGGCTGTCGCTCCACGAGGTCGCCGGCATGCTGCACGGCGCCGGCTTCCCGCCTTCTCCCCCTGCCCCGCCTGAGCAATGAACAGGCTTGAGCTGCTGGTCGACCGCGACGGTCCGCTGACGCGGGCGGCGGTGCTGGCCGACGGCCGCCTGACCGACCTGCACATCGACCATGCCGACCGCCCGTCGCTGCTGGGCGCCGTCATGCTCGGCCGGGTGGAGCGAATCGCCACCGGCCTGAACGGTGCCTTCATCGATCTTGGCGGCGGCCTGTCCGGCCTGCTGCCGGCCGCCGACGTGCGCCGCCCCGTTCTCGACGACGACTCCCCCCAATCGCGCTCCCATCCCCGTCCGGGGTCGAAGCCGGCCGCCATCGGCGCGCTGCTGCGCGCCGGCCAGCCGGTGGTGGTGCAGGTGAAGGCCGATGCCGCGGGGGCCAAGGGGCCGTCGCTGACGATGGACATCACCCTTCCCGGCCGCTTCCTGGTGCATGCGCCGCTCGGCCGCGACATCGCGGTGTCGAAGCGCCTGGGTACCGGCCCGGAGCGCGCGGCGCTCGGCCGCCGCATCGAAGAGCTTGTCACCGGCGCCGGCTGGATCGTCCGCGCCGGGGCCGGCCAGGTGTCCGACGATCTTCTGGCCGCCGAATCGGAAGCGCTGCACCTGCAATGGCGCGCCATCCGCGACGATGCCCGCGCCGGTTCCGCCCCCCGCCTGCTTCACCCCGGCCCCGACGCCCCCACCCGCGCCCTGATCGAGCAGGGCGCCGTGGCACCCGAGTCCATCATCGTCGACGACCCGGCCCCAGCCGGCGGCATCGCCGTCGGAGAGGGTCCGCTGCTGTCGGCCTTGCGCGGCTGGTGCGACCGCCACGCCCCCGACCTGCTGCCACGGCTGACCGCCCACAGGGCCTCCCAGCGCCTGTTCGACCTGCGCGACCTCGACTCTGCGATTGCGGAGCTTCTCGACGTCCGAGTGCCGCTGCCGCTCGGCGGTTCGCTGGTGATCGAGCGGACGGAGGCGCTGACGGTGGTGGACGTCAATGCCGGGGAGCGCGGCAACCCGGTGGACGTCAACATCGACGCCGCGGCAGAGATCGCCCGCCAGCTTCGCCTGCGCAATGTCGGCGGCATCGTGGTGGTGGATTTCGTCAACATGCGCGGCCGCGGCGATGCCGAGCGCGTGCTGGCCGCCCTGTCGCATGCGGTGGAAAGCGACCCGGTGCAGACCCAAGTTTATGGCATGTCGAAGCTTGGCCTGGTCGAGCTGACCCGCGCCCGCCGCGGCACGCCGCTGGCCGCCCTGCTGCGTCCCTAGCCGCTTACAGCAGTAGTTCGTTACGGAGACCGTCCCTTGTCCGATCCCCAATCCCCCGGCGCCGAGCAGCGCCCCCATTCCCATGAGCATTCCCACGCCGGCGCCAAGGCGGGCTCCATCGGCGAGAAAGGCACCCAGTGCCCGATCTGCGGCCGCCCGACCGAACCGGCCACCCGCCCCTTCTGTTCCAAGCGCTGTGCCGACATCGACCTGTCGCGCTGGCTGGGCGAAGGCTACCGCATTCCGGGCTCGGAAGCCCCGGTTCCGACCCGCGATTCCGACCCTGACGATGGGCTGTAAGGGGGTCGAAAATTTTCTGAATTTTTCTCTGGACAGCCCGTCCGAACCTCTCTAAAAAGCGCCCCACACGACGCGCCGCACCGACCGAAACGGTCACCCACCAAGCGGCGCAGAGATGCCCAGGTAGCTCAGTTGGTAGAGCAGGGGACTGAAAATCCCCGTGTCGGCGGTTCGACTCCGTCCCTGGGCACCATCCTCCCTTCAAAGTTCAAGGTCAGGATGGTGTGCTTCGGTCAAACCAACTGACCGTCTTCTTTCCCCTTACAATCTGCGTCTTTGGTTCCTTCAAGCCGATCCGGAATCGAACCATCCGATACGCCCAAGTCCCGGCAGTTTCACTGCAAGGTCCAGCGGGTCGATGCCGATGGTCAGGCCCAGCAGGTTGATCTCCAGCCCCTCCTCCAGCGCCAGCAGCAGGCCGGCGACGCCGAACAGGCTGACCTGCCAGCCGGTGCCGCTCGGCGCCCGCGCGAACAGGCCGCGGCCCAGATAATCCTTGCCCAGCGCGGTGGACGGCAGGTCGAGCCGCAGTTCCGGTACGGCGCGGGCGACCCAGGCGGCGAAGGTGTTGCTGTTGGGGCCGGGCCAGACCCGGTACTCGCCGGCAAAGGGGTAGCTGGCGGCGGCCGCAGCGATCTTGGGGATCGCGGCCTCGGCGGCGGCACCGCGCAGTTCCCCCAGCAGGGCGGGCTGGGCACCGAACCAGCGGCCGTCGGGATCACGGTTGCTGACGGCCACCACCGGCAGGCCACGGTAGGCGCGCCAGCCGATCACCTCGTAGACGGTGTAGCTGCGGGCGCCGGCCGGCTTCACGGCGAACCAGGGATGCACGCCGAAGGCGCCGCGCCAGGACAGCACGCGCGCGGCATAGACCTGCACCACCGCCTCCGGCGTCGTCGCCGCGTCGGGGGCGAGGCCCACCGGGCTGCGGTCGATGCGGCTCCAGTCGACGGCCGTCGGTACGGCTCCGGACGCGATGAGAAAGGCCGGCCCGGCGAGCAGCAGGACCAGCGTCAACAGAAATGCCAGCAGCACCTTCAAAACCCTCACGCCCTGCCCCCGCGCGGACTCCACGCCCGTCTTCTATGTAGGCACCCCGACAGCGGATTTCCGGTGACAGCGGAGAGACAGCGCAAGGGACGGCATGAGGGACACGGCCAATTCAGGCCGCAAGGCGGTCAGATGCTGTAGTCGCCCTGCTGCAGGCTCTGGTCCATGGTGAGCGCCGGGGCCGGCTCGTCGCGGCACCAGCCGACGACCTTGGCGGGCACGCCGGCCACGGTGGCGCAGCCGGGGACGTCCTTCAGCACGACGCTGCCGGCGCCCACCTTGGCGTGGGCGCCGATGGTGATGTTGCCCAACACCTTGGCCCCGGCCGACAGCAGCACGCCGTCGCGGACCTTGGGGTGACGGTCGCCATGCTCCTTGCCGGTGCCGCCCAGCGTGACGTTCTGCAGAATCGACACGTCGTTGCCGATCACCGCGGTCTCGCCGATCACCACGCCGGTGCCGTGGTCGATGAAGACGCCGCGCCCGACCGGAACCGCGGGGTGGATGTCGACGGCGAACGCCTCCGACACGCGGCTCTGCAGGAAATGGGCAAGGTCGTGGCGCTGCCGCTTCCACAGCCAGTTGGCGACGCGGTGCCATTGCAGGGCATGGAAGCCCTTGAAGTAGAGGAAGGGCGTCAGGCAGCCGTCGGCGGCCGGGTCGCGCGCCAGGATGGCGGCGAGGTCGGCGGCGGCGGCATCGACGATGGCCGGATCGGACTCCATGGCGTCGCGCACCACGGCGGCCAACCGGTCCTCCGGCATGGCGCGGTCGGCCAGCTTGCGCACCAGGAGCGCCGCCAGCGCCGGCCCGAAGCCGTCGCGCGCCAGCACCGCGTCATACAGGAAGGGGGCGAGGCCGCTTTCCTCCTCCGCAACGCGAACGGCATCGGCGCGCAGGCGGCGCCACAGCGACTGTTCGACCGACTCCGCCGTATCCCGCATCGTCACGTCTAGGCTGTCCATCGCCATCACCCCTTCCCGCAGGGCGTGCCCGGCCGCCCCACCAAATCCGCAGGATGCTACTGTGGTGAGACGCCCCCGGTCCGGTCAAGACCGTTGCCGTCAAGGCTGCCTCCCGCTGCGCCGTCGGCCTCCTGCGCGTCCTTGGCGTGTGCCCGCCGGAAGGCCTGCGGCGACCGCCCCTCGCGCTTGGTGAAGAAGCGGGAGAAATAGGCCGGATCCTCGAAGCCCAGGGCGTAGCCGATCTCCGCCATGCCGTGGCTGGTGTAGATCAGCGACCGCCGGGCCTCCAGCATCAGCCGGGCATGGACCAACTGCAGGGTCGACAGGCCGGTGACGCGGCGGCAGGCGGCATTCAGCCGGCCGGGCGTGACGCCCAGCGCCGCGGCATAGCGCTCCACCGGCCAATGCCGGCTGAACCGCTCGTCGATCATCGGCCGCAGCCGGGCGAGCAGCCGGACATCGGGGGACTGCCCCTGCCCGTCGCGGGCCCCATCGTCGCGCCGGTCGGCCCTCAGCCGCGCCACGGCGACCAGCAGCAGCATCACATGGGCGGCAATCGCGCTGGCCCGGCCGACATGATGGGCGCGGAACTCCCGCCGGATGGCGGCGAAGGCATGGGACAACGCCGTCGCCTCGTCCGATCCCTCGCCCAAATCCCAGGCCAGGGGCAGGGGCGGGGCGTCGCGCAGTTCCGCCTCCGGCGCGGCGGCGAGCACGCCGGCCAGGAAGCCCTCCGACATGGTCAACACATGGCCGTCGGTTCCGGGATAGAACCTGAAACCATGCACCACCTGCGCCGGCACGACGATGAGGGCGGGGGCGCGAAAGGCGGTGTCCACCCCATCGGCAGTGAGCCGCCCGCCGCCGCCGGTGACCAGCAGCGCGTGACTCAGCCCGTCGTGGCGGTGGGGGCGGACCTCCCAATTGTACAAGCGCATCCGTTCCGGGATCGTCTCGATATGGACGAAGCGCAGCTCCGGGACGGCCGGCGGCTCTCCGTAGAGCCAATAGCGGGGAATGGGTTCGGCGCTGTGGGCATGCTGGGCGGACATCGCACGGGCTCCGGCGGCCTGACGATGAAAAGTACAAGCCTTTCACCGGTTCGTCTATGTCCGGCCATCCGCCTGCGGGAATAGCATGAGCACGAATGATTGGCGCTTATAACAATCAGCAAAAACGCGCCGAACCCGGTTTCCCGAAGAGGGCGAGAGACATGCAAACCACCGGATCGACCCGCACACAGGTCGCCATCGTCGGCGCCGGCCCGGCCGGCCTGTTCCTGTCCCATCTGCTGCACCGCCAGGGCATCGAGTCGGTGATCCTGGAGCATCGCAGCCGCGAGGAGATCGAGGGCACCATCCGCGCCGGCGTGCTGGAGCAGTGGGTGGTGGACCTGATGAACGAGATGGGCCTGGGCGGCCGCATGATGCGCGAGGGCCATTTCCACTCCGGCATCACGCTGCGCTTCGACCGCCGGAGCCATCATATCGACATGGCCGAGCTGACCGGCGGCAAGCGCGTCACTGTCTATGCCCAGCACGAGGTGATCCGCGACCTCGTCTCCGCACGGCTGGAGGATGGCGGCAGCATCCTGTTCGGCGTGTCGGACGTGCAGTTCCACGATCTCGACGGCAAGGCGCCGCGCGTCCGGTTCCGCCGCGGCCCCGACGGCCCGGTGGAGGAACTGCGCTGCGATTTCGTCGCCGGCTGCGACGGCTTCCACGGGCCGAGCCGGCAGGAGATTCCCGCCGCCGCGCGCACCGAATACCAGATGATCTATCCCTTCGGCTGGCTCGGCATCCTGACCGAGGCGCCGCCGTCGCACGGTGAGCTGATCTACGCCAACCACGAGCGCGGCTTCGCCCTGCTCAGCACCCGGTCGCCGGAGGTGCAGCGGCTCTACATCCAGGTCGATCCCAAGGACGACATCGCCAACTGGTCGGACGACCGCATCTGGTCCGAACTGCACCGCCGGCTGGAGGACGACAGCGGCTGGACCCTGACGGAGGGCCCGATCTTCCAGAAGGGCATCATCGCCATGCGCAGCTTCGTCTGCGATCCCATGCAGCACGGCCGCCTGTTCATTGCCGGCGACGCCGCCCACATCGTGCCGCCGACCGGCGCCAAGGGCCTGAACTTGGCGGTCGCCGACGTGCTCGTCCTGTCCCGCGCCATGACGGCCTACTACAAGTCCGGCAGCACCGAGGGGCTGGAACGCTACAGCGCCACCTGCCTGCGCCGCATCTGGAAGGCGGAGCGCTTCTCCTGGTCCATGACCACCATGCTGCACCGGAACGAACGCGAGTCGCCCTTCGAGCAGCGCGTGCATCTGGCGGAACTGGACTATCTCGTCCACTCCCGCGCCGCGATGACGGCACTGGCGGAGAATTACGTGGGGCTGCCGATGGAGTGAGGGGATGCGGCTGGCCCCCTCCCTAGCCCTCCCCCACCTTCGGTGGGAGAGGGGACTGGCGCCACTTCGCATAAGGCACCCTCTCCCGCGAAGCGGGGGAGGGTTGGGGAGGGGGCAAATCCACCGCTTCCACCCCCCGAAAATCCCACCCCTGCCCCCTGGTCCTCCCCACGCCTGCGCGCCATCATCCCCACCACCCGACACCGACAGGAAAGCCCGACGCGATGAAGCAGGTGATGTTCGTGGAACTCGGCATGGGGGTGGACCTGCACGGCCAGGACGTAACCAAGGCCGCCGTCCGCGCCGTGCGCAACGCCATAGAGCGCAACTCCATGCCCGGCATGCGCGCCCTGGTGGATGGCGACACCGGCAGGATGCAGGTGAGGGTCCACCTTGCCGTCCCGGCCGATGCTGACCGGCTGGACCACGAGGCGGTGAAGGCCGTCTTCCCCTATGGCGCCGTCACCATCCATGTCACCAGCGGCGGCATGCTGGCGCCCAGCGGCATCTTCCTGGCGGACAAGAACGACCGCAACGAGCAGATCTACGTCGTCAACGCGGCGGTGGAGGTCGGCCTCTGAACGGCAGGACACTTCCCGGCCCGGGGTAATTTCCTTCAATACCGGCCCCCGCCCCACCCGCGACAGTCCACCGGCCTGACCTTCGTCCAACAGAGGAAAGCCGGACGTGACACGCTGCGCCTTCATCATCGACCGCGCCCTGCCACCGGGGCTGATCGCCAACACCGCCGCCGCCCTGTCGATGACGCTGGGGAAAGAGCGGCCCGAACTGGTGGGTTGCGACCTGAACGATGCCGACGGCATCGGCCATCCCGGCATCACCACCATCGTGATGCCGATCCTGGTTTCCGATGCCGACGGGCTGCGCGCCCTGCGCGGGCAGGCGGCGGAACGGGAAGCGGACGGGCTCCGCGTGATCGGCATGACCGACGTCGCCCAGCGTGCCAAAAGCTACGACGACTACAGCCGGCGCCTCGCCGCCACCCGGCAGGAGGAATTGCGCTATCTCGGCCTCTGCCTGCACGGACCGGCGGCTCTGGTCCGGTCGCTGACCGGCTCCCTGCCACTGCTGAAATAGGGCGGGACGATGATGTCGCTCTACTTGTCGATGGCCGGCTTTGCGCTGGCCGCGTCGATCTCTCCCGGGCCGGTCAACGTGGTGGCTCTGTCCAGCGGGGTGGCCCACGGCCTGCGCGCCACCCTGCCTCATGTCGCCGGGGCCACCCTGGGTTTCGTCCTGCTGCTGCTGTTGGCCGGGCTTGGGCTTGCGGAGCTGCTGCACGGCTGGCCCGCCGCCGTCACGCTCACCCGCTGGGCAGGCATGGCCTTCCTGCTGTGGATGGGGTGGGCGCTGTGGCGGAGCGACGGCAAGGTGGCGGCGGGAGAACAGCCGCCCGCCCCCACCCTGCTGCAGGGGGCCGCCATGCAGTGGCTGAACCCCAAAGCCTGGGTTGCCGCGCTTGCCGGGGTCGGCGCCTATGCCGGAGACGATCCGGCCCGGCTCTGGGTCTTCGCCGCGTTGTATTTCCTCATCTGCTATCTGTCCGTCGGCAGCTGGGCCTACGCTGGCGCCCGGCTGCGCCATCTGCTGGCGGACGAGCGGCGGATACGCTTGTTCAACCGCGCCATGGCCGCCCTGCTCGCGGCGAGTGCGCTCCATATCGGCATCGCCGCCTGACCCCGTCAGCCTCGGCGCATGTACTGGCCCGGAGTGGCGGCGACATGTCGCTTGAAAGCGCGCTGGAAATGGGCTTGGTCGGCGAAGCCGGCGTCCAGCGCGACCTCCACGATCGGCCGGCCGCGCTGCAGCTCACGCTTGCCGAACTGGATACGGCGGTTGATCTGGTAGGCGTGCGGGGTCAGCCCGTAGCGCGCCTTGAAGGACCGCACCAGATAGGACGGCGACAACCCGCAAACCACGGCGATGTCGGCCAGCCGCAAGGGCTGCGTGCAATGGGCGGAGATGAAGTCGGCCGCCCGTTCCAGCGCCCCATGTTCCCCGCCGTCCGCCCCATCGACAGGCGTTCCGCCAAGCGCCCGCCGCAGACTGGTGAAGAAGGACCGCACCGCCTCCTCAGTTCCGGCGCTGCCGGTGGTCGGGTCGAACAGCAGCCCGAACAGACGTCCCAGCCGGTCGGCCAAATCCGGGTCGCGGCTCACCGCCGGGGCGAAGGACCGGAACCGCTCCTCCCCCTCCACCGCCGCCAGCCATGCCGCGTCGGCATATAGCATGCAGTAGGACCAGGGCTGTCCGCCGAGCGGGTTGCAGACATGCGCCTCCTCCGGGTTCATCAGCACGATGGTGCCGGCGGAAACGCGGTGGCAGTCGCTGCCGATGCGGAATTCGCTGACCCCGCCGGTCACCAGCCCGATGGAGAAGGTCGGATGGCTGTGCCAGCCATAACAGACCCCGTGCCCATCCTCGATGCTCCGCGCCTCCAGATGCGGAAGGGCGGGATCCCGCCAGAAACGGTGAAGGTTCGTCGATGCGCGCGCCATATCCGGCCTGTCCCGCCCAGGGTCTGTTCCGCTTGGGAAATGTCCTGATGCCGATCTTATGACAGCCGGATCGCGTCCGCCATCGGCACGGGCCAGGATGCCGACGCCGGCGGGTACGGTCAGCCCTGCCCTTCGCGCATCCTCGCCGGCGACACGCCGAACCAGCGGCGGAAGGCCCGGCTGAAGGCGCTGACCTCCGAATAGCCCAGCAGCGCGCCGATGTCGGCGATGGGCACATGGCGCTGGCGGATGTACACGGCGGCCAGATCGCGCCGCACCCCCTCCACCAGATCGGAGAAGCTCAGCCCCTCGTCGGCCAGCCGGCGCTGCAGGGTCCAGCGGGCGATGCCGAGCCGGTCGGCGATGTCCTCGACATAGGGCGGTCCTTCCGGCAGCCGCGCCCGCACCTCCGCCTTCACGCGGTCGAGCAGCGGCGGCGTGCCGGTGCCGCGGGCGATGTCGATCAGCGTGCCGCAGAGCCCGGTCAGCCGGGCCATGTCGCCGCCGGGCATGCGGCGGTCGAGATGGCGGTCGCGCAGCAATATTGCGTTGGTACGCTGCCCGAAATGGGCGGGCGCGTCGAACAGCGCCTGATGCTGGCGCCAGCCCTCCGGCTTGGGATGCTCGAAATGCACCTCCTCCGGCATCCACTGCGGCCCCAGGCAGGCGCGCACCACATTGGCGAACATGCCCATGGTCAGCTCGGCATCCTGGCGCCGCTCGACGATGCAGCCGTCGAGGATGCGGTATTCCAGCCGCAGCAACTCGCCCTCGCGGACGAAGCGGGTTTCGGTCGCCTGCTGGTGGAAGGGGAACAGCCGGGCGAGATGGTCCAGCGCCGCGCCCAGCGTCGGGGCGGCCAGCGCGATGGAGCCGATCAGTCCCAGCATCTCCGGCTGGAACTGGCGGCCGAACATCAGGCCGAAATTGTCGTTGCCGGTCTCCGCCGCCGCCACCTCCATCATCGCCACATAGGCGCGGAGGTCGAGCGCCACCGTCGGCTGGCCGAGCGCCCGCTCCTCCACGCCGGCGCGGTGGAACACCCGGTCGGGACAGCCGCCCTGCGCGGCGATGAAGCTGGACACCCCGCAAGCCGCGGCGGCCAGGATGTTGTGTTGCACAGTTCCTGGGCGCTCCCCGCCAAGCTGGTCGGCGGTGTGCCCAATTGTCGGTCGGTGCGGCCCCATGACACAGCCTCTCGCAGCCGGTTTGCCGCAACGCAGCAAACATCATGCCGAAGTTCAGGCTGCCAGAGACTGTTCGTGTAGGAAATTGTACGATGGAGCTATGATGGGAAATTCAGGAAGCCGGGAATGCCCCTGCAAGGCACGAGCAGGAGCACTCTCCGGCCTTTTCCGATCAGATGCTGTAATTGTCGGCGATTTCCGACCGCAGCTGCTCCACCTGATCGCGAAACACCGAGCCGTCGCGGCCGGCGCTGTTGCGCACGTCGCGCACCACCCGCGCCGGGGTGCCGCCCAGCACGATGATGCGGTCGGCCAGATGCACCGCCTCTTCCAGGTCGTGGGTGACGAACAGCACGGTCTTGCCGGTCTCCTGGTGGATGCGGCGCAGCTCGTCCTGAAGGTTGTGGCGGGTGATGGCGTCCAGCGCGCCGAAGGGCTCGTCCATCAGCAGGATGTCCGGGTCCACCGCCATGGCGCGGGCGATGCCGATGCGCTGGCGCTGGCCGCCCGACAGCTCGTAGGGCCAGCGGCGGGCATAGCCGTCGAGCCGGACCAGCTTCAGCGCGGCCTCCGCCCGTTGGCGGCGCTCGTCGCGGCTGACCGGCAGGCCCTCCAGCCCGAACTCCACGTTGCGGATCACCCGGCGCCAGGGCAGCAGGCGGGAATCCTGGAACACCAGCCCGACCGGGCGATGGCCGGGACGCTTGTCCTGATGAATGGTGACGCCGCCGCTGCGGGCGGTGTGCAGCCCGGCGACGACGCGCAGCAGCGTCGACTTGCCGACGCCCGACGGACCGACGATGGCGACGAAGCTGCCGCGCTCGACCGACAGGTTGACGTCGACCAGAACCGGCGGCGCGTCCTTGCCGTAGCCGATCGACACGTCTTCCAGGTCGATCACCGACGCGGCGGCGGTCTTCGAGAGGGTCACCGCTGCCATGAGAGCACCCGCGACTGAACTTGCATGAACAGGAAATCCGACACGCCGTAGAGCAGCGCGATGGTGACCATGTAGAGCACGACGATGTGGGTCGCCAGCAGGCCCGACGCTTCCATCATCCGCATGCCGAGGCCCGAGATGCCGAACAGTTCGGCCGCGACCACGGTCATCCAGCCCTGGCCCAGCCCGGCGCGCAGGCCGGACAGGATGCCCGGCAGGGCGCCGGGCAGGACGATCTTGAACAGGCGCGGGATCAGCCCGCCCTGGCCGAAGGCATAGCCCAGCTCGATCAGATCCTTGTCCACCCCGCGCACCGCGGCGTAGCTGGCATAGTAGTTGATCCAGAACACCGTCAGCGCGATCAGGAAGGACGCCGCCGCCTCGCTGACGCCGAACCAGATGATGGCGAAGGGGATCCAGGCGATGGCCGGGATCGGGCGCAGCATGCGCACGACCCAGGCCTGGAGGGCGTCCCACTTGCCCCACAGCGCTGCCGCCGTGCCGAAGGACACGCCGAGGAAGGTGCCCAGCGACAGCCCGACCAGATAATGCGACAGGCTGGCCATCACCATCGCCTGCCAGATGCCGCTCTTGAACTCGGTCAGGAAGGCGGCGGGCACGGCGCTCGGCGACGGCAGCAGCCGGGCCGGCACCACGCCGCTGCGCGCCACCGCTTCCCACGCCAGCAGGAAGACGACGACGCCCAGCGCCGACAGGGCGATCTTGTTGGTGGTCTTCATCGGCTTTCCGATATCCCCGGGCGCGCCGGCTTACTTGGCGACGGCGTCGTAGAAGCTGAAGTCGAAGGCCTCGGCCACCGGGATGGTCTCGCTGGCCGACCCGATCTCCTTGGTGAAGGCCATCATCTTCTCCACCGCCGGCACGACCGAATGCGGATCGGCGACGAACTTGGACCCCGGCCCCTTGAAAGCGGCCTCCAGCGTCGCCGGTTCCATCAGGCCCTTGCCGAGATAGTTGTTCACCAGCTTCGCCGACGCGGCCGGGTCCTTGGCGATCATGTCGACGGCGCGGATGTGGGCCTTGACCAGCGCCTTGATGGCTTCGGGGCTCTTCTTCAGCACTTCCGCGCGGGCGGAGACGACGGTGCCGGGCTGGTCGGGGAACATCTGGGCGCCGGTGGCGACCAGGACGACGTTCGGGTCCATCTGCTGGGTGACGGTCACCGTCGGCTCGCGGATGGTGGCGGCGTCGAGCGCGCCGGCCAGCAGGGCCTGCTGCGTCTTCTCGATGCCCATCGGCACCAGTTCCACATCGGCCGGATCGACCTTCACCACCTTGAACAGCCAGTGCTTCAGCACGGTGTCGGGAACCGAGCCCGGCGGCTGGGTGCCGATCTTCGGCTTGCGGCCGGTATCGGCGGCGAATTTCTTGAAGGACTCGGCGGTCGGGGTGGCGCCGATCGCCTTGGCGAAGGGACCGCGGGCGGCCACCACCATCTCCTCCACCGCCGAGTTGGCGATGACGGAGATGTCGGCGCCCTTGGTGCGGGCGACCAGAACCGGGGCGACGCCGGCATAGAGCAGGTCGATCTGACCGGCGGCCATCGCCTGGATGGCGTGCGGGCCGGATTCGAAACGGGTCAGCTTCAGCTCGATTCCCCCCTCCTTGGCCCAGCCCTGCCCGTCGACGATGAACAGAGGCGACGCGGCCAGGATCGGGATGTAGCCGATCTCCAGCTTCACCGGGTCGGCGGCGCGCGCGGTGCCGGGCATGACGGCGACGGCCGATGCGGCAGCCGACGCGAGGGCGACCAGGGCGGCAAGGGTGGAGCGGCGGGTCAGGCGGAGCATCGGATCATCCTCGACTGGGGTTCCGACGCTATTTAGCACGGTTGCGCGTTTGGGGAAGAGAGATTTTCACACAATTGCGCACGGGAATTCGCAATAACACACACATACAGTGTTATTCATGGGTTCGGAATAGCCGGGAAACCGCGGGAATTGCGGGTTCGGCGCGGGACCGGCGGTCCGGACTCAGATCTCCGTCAGCAGGTAGATCGAGACGCCGCAGAGCGAGACACCCACCATTAGGATCGCCACCGCGATGCGGGTCCACAGCGCGATGTGCGAATCGAGCGGTTCGGCAAAGTCGTCTTCGTCCATATCCGGACTTCCGTCACAGTGGGGGAGACGGCGGGGCGGACCCCACCGGCTCTCGGTGACGGCAAGCGATAGCGGGACCGTGTTGCCGCCGTGTGTCCCGCGGGCGGCGTTGTGTAACCGATGGTAACGGCGCGCCCGGCGCGTTACAGCCCCTCCACCACGATCATCTTGAAGTCGGCGGCATCGCGCCGGGCCTCTCGCGCCTTGCGGTATTCCGGGCTGTCGTAGAAGGCCTTGGCGCTGCCCAAGTCCGGGAATTCCAGGATGACGATGCGGTTGGGCTGCCAATCGCCTTCCAGAACCGCCGTCTCGCCGCCGCGGCTGAGGAAACGCCCGCCGTTTTTGGCGATCGCATCGGGGGTCAGCGACTTGTAGACCTCATAGGCGACCGGGTCGGTCACACGCACGTCGGCGATGATGTAGGCGGCCATGGCTTCCGCATCCTCTCTTGTCTTTTTTCGGCCCAAAGAAAAGGGCGCGGAAAGCTTCGCCCCCGCGCCCTTCATGGTCAACTGGTTCCGGTCAACCGCAGATGGATGCCGATCAGGCTTCCATCGCCTTCACCACCTCTTCGGTGACCTTCTTGGCGTCACCGAACAGCATCATGGTGTTGGGGCGGAAGAACAGCTCGTTTTCGACGCCGGCATAGCCGGCGGCCATGCCGCGCTTGATGAAGAACACCGTCTTGGCCTTCTCCACATCCAGGATCGGCATGCCGTAGATCGGCGATGTCGGATCAGTCTTGGCCGCGGGGTTGGTCACGTCGTTGGCGCCGATGACGAAGGCCACGTCGGCGGTGCCGAAGTCGCGGTTGATGTCCTCCAGCTCGAACACCTCGTCATAGGGCACGTTGGCCTCGGCCAGCAACACGTTCATGTGACCGGGCATGCGGCCCGCCACCGGGTGGATGGCGTACTTCACGTCCACGCCTTCATGCTTCAGCACGTCGGCCATTTCACGCAGGGCATGCTGCGCCTGCGCCACCGCCATGCCGTAGCCGGGGACGATGATGACCGACTGGGCGTTCTTCATGATGTAGGCGGCGTCCTCGGCCGAACCGGCCTTGACCGAGCCCTGCGGACCCTTGGCGGGACCGCCGGCAGCGGCACTCTCGCCGCCGAAGCCGCCGAGGATGACGTTGAAGATCGAGCGGTTCATGCCCTTGCACATGATATAGGACAGGATCGCGCCCGAGGAGCCCACCAGCGCACCGGTGATGATCAGCAGGTTGTTCTGCAGGGTGAAGCCGATGCCGCAGGCCGCCCAGCCGGAATAGCTGTTCAGCATCGAGATGACCACCGGCATGTCGGCGCCGCCGATCGGCAGGATCAGCAGGAAGCCGAGAGCCAGCGCCACCAGCACGATCAGCCACATCGCGGCGGTCGAGTTCGACTGCACCAGCCAGATGATGAGGATGACGGTCAGCACGCCCAGCGCCGCGTTCAGCGGGTGCTGCATCGGGAAGACCAGCGGCTTGCCGGTGACGAGACCCTGCAGCTTGGCGAAGGCGACCAGCGAACCGGTGAAGGTGATGGCGCCGATGGCGGTGCCGAGCGCCATTTCGACCAGCGAGCCCTTGGCGATGGCGCCGGCCACGCCGATGCCGTAGGCCTCCGGCGAGTAGAAGGCGGCGAGCGCCACGAAGACGGCGGCGAGGCCGACCAGCGAGTGGAAGGCGGCGACCAGCTGCGGCAGCGCCGTCATCTCGATTTTCTTGGCCACCACATAGCCGATGGCGCCGCCGATGGCGATGCCGAGCACGATCATCCAGTAGGACTGGACGATGGGCGAGGCCAGCGTGGTCAGGATGGCGATGGTCATGCCGACCATGCCGTAGATGTTGCCCTGGCGCGAGGTCTCCGGGCTGGAGAGCCCGCGCAACGCCATGACGAAGCAGATGGAGGCGACGAGATAGAGAAGGGCCGACAAGGTTTCCATGGTCTTACTTGCCCTTCTTCTTGAACATGGAGAGCATGCGCTGGGTCACGAGGAAGCCGCCGAAGATGTTGACGGACGCCAGGATGACGGCGAGGAAGCCCAGGACTTTCGAGAAGCCGAAACCGGCCGGTCCGGCGGCGATCAGCGCGCCGACGATGATGACCGAGGACACGGCGTTGGTGACGGCCATCAGCGGCGAGTGCAGGGCCGGGGTGACGCGCCAGACGACGTAGTAGCCGACGAAGCAGGCCAGCACGAGCACCGTCAGGCCGGTGACGAAGAAGTCGCCATGGCCGCCGGCGGCCTCCACGGCGGGCTGCGCCGAGTGTGCGACCTGGGCAGCCAGCTGGTCGGCCTGCTGGCTCAGCGCCGCGAGGTTTGCCTTGAGCTCGGCAATACGGGCGGACAGTTGGGTCTGGTCCATTGCGGTAAGTCTCCTCAGGCGCCCGGTCAGCCGGCGAAGGCGGGGTGGACGACGGCGCCGTCGCGGGTCAGCGCGATGGCCTTGACGATCTCGTCGTCCCAGTTGACGGCCACGCCCGTCTCCTTGCCGTGCAGCGAGGTCAGCAGCGCCAGCAGGTTCTTGGCGTAGAGCAGCGAGGCAGACTCGGCGATGCGGCTGGCGTAGTTGGCATGGCCGACGATCTTCACGCCGTTGGCCGTGGTCACCACCTCGCCCAGCTTGGCGCCCTCGACGTTGCCGCCCTGCTCCACCGCCAGATCGATGATGACCGAGCCCGGCTTCATCGACGCCACATGCTCCGCCGTCACCAGGATCGGCGCCTTGCGGCCGGGGATCAGCGCGGTGGTGATGACGAGGTCCTGCTTCTTGATGTGCTCGGCGACGAGTGCGGCCTGCTGGCGCTTGTAGTCGTCGGACATCTCCTTGGCGTAGCCGCCGGCGGTCTCCGCTTGGCGGAACTCCTCGTTCTCGACGGCGACGAAGCTGCCGCCCAGAGACTGGACCTGCTCCTTCACCGCCGGGCGCACGTCGGTCGCCGAGACGATGGCGCCGAGGCGCTTGGCGGTGGCGATGGCCTGCAGGCCGGCGACGCCAACGCCCATGATGAAGGCGCGCGCTGGCGGAACGGTGCCGGCGGCGGTCATCATCATCGGGAAGGCGCGGCCGTATTCCGAGGCGGCATCGACGACGGCCTTGTAGCCGGCGAGGTTGGCCTGGGAGGATAGCACGTCCATGACCTGGGCGCGGGTGATGCGCGGCATGAACTCCATGGCGAAGGCGTTCACGCCGGCATCGGCGTAGGCCTTCACATGGTCGCGGCTGTTGTAGGGGTTGAGGATGGCGAACAGCAGCGTGCCCCGGCGCATCAGCGCCAGCTCGTCCACGTCCCCTTCGGCGGCGATCAGCGGCCGCTGGACCTTCAGCACGATGTCGGCATCGGCCAGCGCGGACGCGGCATCGGCGGCGATGGCGGCCCCCGCCGCCTCATAGGCCGCGTCGGGAAGGCTGGAACCGAGACCGGCCCCGCTCTCCACCACCACGTCCAGTCCCAAACCCTTCAATTTCTTCACCGTTTCCGGTGAGGCGGCCACGCGAAGTTCGCCCGCACGTCGCTCCTTTGGAATGGCGACTTTCATTTGATAAGACTCCCCTGCCTCAGATACGCCGATCCCGGCATCCCCCATGGGTCATCGGCCCAGACGACGGGCATACATGCCGCATCCGTGTGACTTTGTGAAGCCGAACCCCTCGATGGTAATACCAGCCTATACAGTGCATCGCAACAAAGGGAATGGCTGCGTGAGCCTATCGTACGATTGTTTCAGATAATAAGACAAACCAGCCACGGGCTGTTCAAATCCGCGCGGCGGCACCGGGTATACGAAGGAACCAGCGCGACGTGATGACGCAGGCGCAGTCCCGCCCCGTCCGGCCGGGGCACATCGTCGGCTTGCCAATCCCCCCGCCCGCCGATATTGTCCCGCCCCTGTTCCAGAACACCCCCATCGTTTGAGGTTTTGCCATGTCCGACGTCGGCGGCATCGCGGCTGATCGCCTGAAGTCCTTCGTCGAGCGCATCGAGCGTCTCGAAGAGGAAAAGCGCGGCCTGCAGGAAGACATCAAGGAAGTCTACGCCGAGGCGAAGGGCACCGGTTTCGACACCAAGATCATCCGTCAGATCATCCGCCTGCGGAAGATGGACAAGGCCGACCGCCAGGAGCAGGAAGCCATCCTGGAGCTGTACAAGGAAGCGCTGGGGATGGTGGAGTAACCACCTGGGAGATGACGCTGGGCTATCGCATTTGGAGTTCTTTGGAGGGGAAAGCCCCTCTCCCCTTGTGGGAGAGGGGTTGGGGTGAGGGGTAGCAAATCCAATGTTCCCAACGGCCTACGGCCTCCGCACCCCTCATCCCAACCCTTCTCCCACAAGGGGAGAAGGGCATCCGACACGCAAAGTCGTTGCTCGAATCCCCATATGCGATCGCCCTGGGAGGTGACGGCCGTCAGTTGCAGCCGGCCATCATCAGCCCCAGCGTCTTTTCGTCCGCCTCGTCCGGCAGAACCTCGCCGACGATGTGGCCGTCGAACATCACGACGATGCGGTCGGCCAGGGCGCGGATCTCATCCAGTTCCACCGAGACCAGCAGGATGGCCTTGCCCTGGTCGCGCAGGGCCACCAGCCGGCGGTGGATGAACTCGATGGCGCCGATATCGACGCCGCGGGTCGGCTGCCCGACCAGAAGCAGGTCGGGATTCCGTTCGATCTCGCGCGCCAGCACGATCTTCTGCTGGTTGCCGCCGGAGAAATTGGCCGCCGCCAGCGTGCCGTCGCGCGGCCTGGTGTCGTAATCCTCCATCTGGCGGGCGCAGTTGGCGGCGATGGAGTCGCGGTCCAGCAGCACCCGCCCGTTCCAGGCCGGATCGTCCTGGAACCCCAGGATCGAACACTCCTCCGCCGAAAACCCGGTGACGAGTCCGACCTTCTGCCGGTCCTCCGGCACATGGCCGACACCGAGCCCGCGCAGCGCGCGGGCGTTGAAGCGGTTCGCATGGCCGGCCAGTTCCTCCCCCCGCAGCCGGATCGAGCCGCCGGCGATGGGCCGCATGCCGGCCAGCGCCTCCAGCAGTTCGGACTGGCCGTTGCCGGACACCCCGGCAATGCCGACGATCTCGCCCGCCCGCACCGACAGGCCGACGCCCTTCACCCGCTCCACGCCCGACGGATCGCGCACCCGCAACCCCTCGACCCGCAGCACCTCCGCCCCCGGCTTGGCCGGCGCCTTGTCGACGCGCAGCAGAACCTTGCGGCCGACCATCAGCTCGGCCAACTGCTCCCGGCTGGTGTCGCGGGTGGCGACGTTGGCGACCACCTGCCCGCGCCGCATCACCGTGACGTTGTCGGTCAGCTCCATGATCTCGCGGAGCTTGTGGGTGATGATGATCACCGTCTTGCCCTGCTGGCGCAACGCCCGCAGGATGCGGAACAGATGGTCGGCCTCCTGCGGGGTCAGCACGCCGGTGGGCTCGTCCAGGATCAGGATGTCGGCGCCGCGGTAGAGCGCCTTCAGGATCTCCACCCGCTGCTGGGCACCGACCGGCAGGTCGCCGACCGGGCTGTCGAGATCGACCTCCAGCCCATAGTCGCGGGCCAGCCGCGTCAGCTCTGCCCTGGCGCGGGCGAGGCCGCCCGACAGGGTCACCCCGCCTTCCGCCCCCAACAGGACATTCTCCAGCACGCTGAAGGGGTCGACCAGCATGAAGTGCTGGTGGACCATGCCGATGCCGGCAGCCAGCGCGTCGCGCGGCGTCCGGATGGCGGCAGGATTGCCGTTCACCCGGATCTCCCCGCCATCGGCGCGCAGATAGCCGTAGACGATGCTCATGATCGTCGACTTCCCGGCGCCGTTCTCGCCGATCACCCCATGGATGGTTCCGGCCGGCACGGACAGCGACACGTCGCGGTTGGCATGGTTGGTGCCGAACCACTTGTTGATCGCCACCGTTTCCAGAGCGATGCCGGAGCGGGCGGGCGGCGGGCTTTCCTGCATCATCGGCTGGACCGGTCCCAGAGATCGTATCAGGGCTTGTAGGGCTTGACCGCCAGCGAGCCCGCGATGATCTGCTTCTCGGCCTCCTCCAGCTTGGCTTCCATCTCCGGCGTGATCAGCTTGCGGTTATGCTCGTCCAACGCATAGCCGACGCCGTCCTCCTTCAGGCCGACGACGCGGTGTCCGGCCTTCCAGCTGCCGTCCTTCGCCGACTTCATGCAGTCATGGACGACGACGTCGACCCGCTTGACCATGGAGGTCAGCACCTTGCCGGGATGGACGTGGTTCTGGTTGCTGTCGACGCCGATGGCGAGCTTGCCGGCATCCGACGCCGCCTGCATCACGCCGAGGCCGGTGGCGCCCGCCGCGGCGAAGACCACGTCGGCGCCGCGCGCGAACTGGCTCTTGGCCAGCTCGGCACCGCGGCCGGGATCGTTCCAGGCAGCCGGCGTGGTGCCGGTCATGTTGACGAACACCTCGTCGCTGGCCGCGACATGCTTCACGCCCTGCTCGTAGCCGGTCAGGAAGTTGCGGATCAGCGGGATGTCCATGCCGCCGATGAAGCCGACCTTGCCGGTCTTCGACGCCAGCGCCGCCGCCATGCCGACCAGGAAGGATCCCTCCTCCTCCTTGAAGGTCACGGACTGGACGTTGGGTGCCTCCAGCTTGTCGTCGATCAGGCAGAACTTGGTGTTGGGCGACTCCTTCGCCACCTTCTCCACCGCCGCGGTCTGCGAGAAGCCGACGGCGACGATCACCGAGGCGCCGCGGCGGACCAGCGTGCGCATGGCCTGTTCGCGCTGCCCCTCGTTCGTGATCTCGAACTCGCGATAGGCGGTGCCGGTCTCCCTTTTGAAGCGCTCGGCGCCGTTGTAGGCGGCCTCGTTGAAGGACTTGTCGAACTTGCCGCCCTGGTCGAACACCACGGCCGGCGTGAAGTCCTGCGCCAGCGCCTGGGGGCCGACCGCCGTGATCGCCGTCATCGCCAGCATGGCGGCAAGGATACGCGTCTTCATGTCCCACCCACTCCGGAAAGCCGAAACTTGACCCAAAGGATAACCCCGCCATCATTCCGCACAACAGGGAAAGCGGACGACAGGGTGCAGCAAATCGCGGCGCCCCCGGTTGACGACGGGAACGGGGGCGTTTATCACCCCCGCCGATAGTCGTTGCGTCGAACCGGTGGCGCATTGCCGCAGCCGGCCGGCCATGGGAACGGCCACAGGAATTGGCGACAGGAATTGGCGAAGAATTCGGGGGCGACGCTCGGTGGATGAAGTCTGGGTGCTTTTGCAGGGAATCGTTCTCGGATTCGCCATCGCCGCACCCGTGGGGCCGATCGGTCTTCTGTGCATCCGCCGCACCCTGCAGCACGGCCCCCTGATGGGCTTCTTCACCGGATTCGGCGCCGCGGTGGCCGACACCATCTATGGCGCCATCGCCGCCTTCGGCGTGTCGGCGGCACTCAGCTTCCTGCGCGGGCACGAGACGGCCTTCCAGCTGATCGGCGGCATCTTCCTGCTGGTGGTGGCGATCCGCACCTTCCGCCAGCAGCCCGACGCGGAAGAGCGGGAGGCGGCCTCCGCCCCCGACACCAAATCCTGGTTCACCGGCTTCATGACCGGGCTGTCGCTGACCCTGACCAACCCGGCGACCATCATGGCCTTCATCGCCATCTTCGCCGGGTTCGGGTTGGGCGGCACGCTGGACCGGCTGGAGGCCTCGACCCTGGTGCTGGGCGTCTTCATCGGATCGTCGCTTTGGTGGATGACGCTGTCGATGGGCGTCGCCGCCGTCCGCCACCGCATCTCCGACCGCGGGCTGACCATGCTGAACCACTGCACCGGCGTGGCGCTCGGCGTTTTCGGCCTGTGGGCGCTGGGCATGGCCGCGACCGGCATCGTCGGCATGGCCTGGGCCTGATATTTGGGGGCCTGACCGTCAGCAGCCTGCGGTCGGCGTGGCGGAAGGGGCGTCCGGCGCCGCGGTTCCCTTGCGCAGCAGATGCAGGTGCTTGGTCAGCCGCCACAGATAGAGCCCGACCAGCACCACCAGCAGCCCGACGGTGAAATAGCCGATCAGCCGATGCGCGAAGGGCCAGGTGGACAGCATGTAGCCGGTCCAGGCCAGCAGCGCCGTCCAAAGGATCGAGCCGATCCCCGAGGCCAGCGAATAGTTCAGGATCGACATCCTGCATGCCCCGGCCGGGATCGAGATCAGGGTCCGCACCCCCGGCACCGGCTGCGAGAACAGCACGGCGATACCGCCGTGCTTGGCAAACCAGTCGGTGCTCTGCCGCACCTTCTTCGGGTTGATGGTCAGCCAGGGACCGTATTTCTTCAGGAAGGCCTCAAGCCGGTCGCGGCCCATCAGCCGGCTGGGCAGGAACCACACCAACTGCCCGGCCAGCGAGCCGAGCCCGCCGGCGATGGCGACCCCGACCAGCGTGAACTCTCCGGTCGCCGCCCCGATCCCGGCCAGCGGGATCACCGACTCGGCCGGCAGCGGCGGGAAGATCCGCGCGAGCGCCACCAGCAGGAAGATCCCGATATAGTGGAGGTGGTGCATGGTGTGCACCAGCCAGTCCGTCAATCCGCCATCCATTCCGTTCCGTCCTCCCCCACCGGTCGATATGACCCGCACCAGGAAAACGGCCGGCTGGGTCAGACGGTTCCCGCCCCCCTTACGCCGCCGTCGCCATCCCACCGCCGGAGCCGCTGTTTTCCTGATGGCAGCGCCGCAGCCGGAAGGCGGTCACCAGCGCCAGCATCCCGAACGCGATCAAATAGGCCGCCACACCCCAGGCGAGCGCCAGCAGACCCAGCGCCGGCAGCACCCACATGCTGAGGCCGAACAGGATCGACAGCACGCCGGCCACGCCCCAGGCCCATTTGCCGTGGGTGCGGTCCATGCGCCAGGCGCTCATCACCTCGGCGAAGCCGGTGATGACCGACCAGGCGGCGATCAGGAAGACCAGGGCGAACAGGCTGGCGGCCGGCCACAGCGCGGCGACGATGCCGGCGACCAGGCTGACGACGCCCTCCAGGATGAAGGGCAGCGAGCGTTCATGGTGGCGGGAGGCGCGGATGCCGGCCAGGATGGCGAAGACGCCGTCCAGCAGCAGATAGGCGGCGAAGGTCAGCGCCAGGGTCGCCACCGTCACGCCGGGCATCATCAACGCCAATATCCCAAGCAGGACGGCCGCCGCCCCGCGCAGCGCCAGCGCCCACCAGTTGCGCGCCAGCAGCATGTTCATGCTGTGCAGGCGGCTTGCGGGCTCAAGCGTCGCCCGCCGTGCCGGATCGTAGGACATGAAACGCCTCCTGCTGCCCGTCTTGCGAAATGACAACAGGAGGCGAAGGGTTTTGTTGCCGCGCTCGGCGGGGACGATATCGGCCCGCTCAGTTGCCGCGGCCGAAGTCCGATCCGCGCGCCGGCTCCTTGAAATAGAACATCTCGCGGTCGAAGGTGACATCGGTGCGCGGGTTCAGCAGGGCGACCTCGGTGGTCATGCCCTGGGCGTCCAGCACGCGCCACTTGCGCAGCTGGAAGGGGCGGTCCTCGAACACCAGGGTCAGGGTGCCCTTGCCGGGGTCCTTGGTCTCCAGCAGGCTGACCTCGATCACGCCGGGGGCCTGGAACACCTCGGTGACGGTCACGTCGCCCGACAGGCGGATGTTCTTGCGCAGGATGAAGTCGGCCAGCGTCGATCCGATCGGGGCGCTCGACTGCTGGCGCATCTCGCCGTCCCAATAGAAGACGAAGCTGCCGTCGGCGACGATGAAATCCTTCAGCGGCCGGTCGTACTCCAGCCGCATCCGTCCGGGCCGCCACAGATAGAAGGTGCCGGTCGCCTGCCGCCCGTTGGGCGCCACCTGCAGGAACTTCGACTGCAGGGTGGTGATGTCGTTCAGATACTCCTCCACCTTGGCGACGATGGCCTGGTCCTGCGCCGACAGCGACACGGGCGAGGCCGGCGCGGCGACGGCGGCGGACGGAGCGAGCACGGCCGGCAGCGGAGCCAGAAGGGCGGCGGACAGGAGAGCGCCAGGAAACAGAGAGCGGAAGAGGCGGCGAAGCACGATCTTCATCCTTGGTCGTAGTGGCCCGTATTGCTTGGCCGGGCAGTGTGGCGGACATAAGGCGTCCGCCCCTGGCTGCCAAGGATTACCGGTGCCGGCAGAGTGGCTGCTTCAAAGTGGCTGCTTCAAAGTGGCTGCTTCAAAGCGGCTGGCCCCGGATCATCCGGGGCAGGTCGCCGACCACGCCCATGGCGTGCTTCATGAAGAAGCGCTTGACCGGCGGCAGGCGGTTGATCGCCGCCATGCCCAGGTTGCGCGCCAGCTTCAACGGCGGGATGCTGTTGGAGAACAGGTGGACCAGCCCGTCGCACACCGCCGCCAGAAGCACGGTGTCGAAGCGGCGCCAGCGCTGGAAGCGGGCCAGCACCTCCGGCCCGCCGACGTCGAGGCCGAGGCGATAGGCGTCGACCACCACCTCAGCCAATGCCGCGACGTCGCGCATGCCCAGGTTCAGCCCCTGCCCGGCGATGGGGTGGATGGCGTGCGCCGCCTCCCCCACCAGGGCCAGCCGGTCGGCGACGAAGCGGTCGGCCAGCAGCACCGACAGCGGCCAGGCCTCGCGCTTGGTCAGCAGCGTGATCTCGCCCAGGTAACCGCCGGACCGCCGTTGCAGTTCGTCGATGAACTGGTCGTCGGGCAGAGCGAGGTAGGTGTCGACCAGCGAGGTCTTCTCGCTCCACACGATGGAACAGCGGTTGTCCGTCATCGGCAGGACGGCGAAGGGGCCGTTGGGCAGGAAATGCTCGACCGCGACGCCCTTGTTCGGCTCGGTGTGGCGGATGGTGCAGATGATGGCGCTCTGGTCGTAGGACCAGCGCCGCACCCTGATCCCGGCGCTCTCGCGCGCCAGCGACCGACGCCCGTCGGCGCCGACCAGCAGCCGGCCGCGCACCGTCCGCCCGTCGGCCAGCGTGACGGAAACACCGGACCGCGTGCGCTCCACCGCCGTCGCCTTGGCCGGCGCCAGATGGACCAGCCCCGGCAGCTCGGCCGCGCGGGTGAACAAGGCGCGGCGGATGTCCTTGTTGTCCAGGATCCAGCCGAAGGGCTGGTGCTTGCCCTCCATCGCCAGTTCGGTGTGGTCGTAATGGATGAACAGGGGCGAGAACTGGTCGGCGATGCGGATGTCCAGCATCGGACCGGCCTGATCGGCCATGTGGCGCCAGACCCCCGCCGCCTCCAGCACCATCTTCGAGGCATAGGAGATGGCGGTGGTGCGGATGTCGAAATCCCCGCCGCCCTTGCGTTCCGGGCTGTCCTGGTCGATGCAGACCACCGGCACGCCGGCGCTGGCCAGCGCCGCCGCCATGGTCAGCCCGGCCAGACCGCCGCCCAGCACCACGACCTCGGTGGTGATGTCGCCGCCGACACCTCCCTGGGGGGGGACGGTCGCGTTGCCCGATTCGGTGCCCGGTACGGCCATGATGCTCGCTGCCCTCTCGCCTTCTTGTGCCTGCGCTGCGGCCGGCCGGCCGGGCTTGAACCTTGCCGGCGCCACGCGCGGTGAAACAATTGTCGCACGGGGGCGTCCTGTCCAGTCTCCTGTCCCCGGCCGGCGGTCGCCATGCACCGGACAGATTGACGCTGAGCAATTTTTGAGCAGATGCCGCCCTTTTGAGCGCCCAATCAACAGGCATATTCCCATTGTTGCGGCGCATTTCAACCGGCACGATTCTTGTAATCGTTGCTTTTTGCGGTCGACGCGAACAGGCTTGGGCCATATCAGCGGAAGGACGGGACGGCTGTCGGGCCGGACTGGAACCGCAACTGGCGGCCACAGCCTTTATCCGCGGCCGGAACAACGCTTTAAGGGGAAGCCACATGAAACTGGTTATGGCCATCATCAAGCCGTTCAAGCTCGACGAAGTGCGCGAGGCGCTGACGTCGCTCGGGATCCAGGGCCTGACCGTCAGCGAGGTCAAGGGCTTCGGCCGCCAGAAGGGCCAGACGGAAATCTACCGCGGCGCCGAATATTCCGTGAGCTTCCTGCCCAAGGTGAAGGTCGAGGTCGCGGTGTCCGACGACCAGTACGAGCAGGTGGTCGAGGCGATCCAGAAGGCCGCCAACACCGGCCGCATCGGCGACGGCAAGATCTTCGTGCTGGAGATCGCCCAGGCCGTGCGCATCCGCACCGGCGAGACCAACTCCGAGGCGCTGTAAGGCTCCGGCCCCAAGCTGCCGGCCCCAAAGCTGCTGGCAATGACGGGCGCGCGTCTGCGCGCCTGTCCGCTTTCTCAGCCGGCAAAATTCTCAGCCGGAAAACGCATCCGCCGCCAGCCTCCGGACATAGTCCAGCTGGTCCGCCGGCCAGTCCGCCGTCAACGCGTCGAACCGCGTGCGGTCCGCGGCATAGAGCGCCCGAACCGCCTCCTCATAGCCCGGCCGGTCGCCGGCCAGTTCCAGCATGACGCGATAGGCGGCCTCCTGCGCACGGCGCACGCGGTCCTTCGCCTCGTTCCCCTTGCACGCCTCGTCCACCAGCTTGCGCAGCGCCACCGACGCCCCGCCCGGCTGGGCGTTCAGCCATTCCCAATGACGCGGCAGCAGCGTCACCTCCCGCGCGACTACCCCCAGCTTCGGCCGGCCCGGCCCCCTCGGCGGGGGAGCAAGACGCCACGCGACCTCCTCATCGCTTCCCCGCAGATCGAGGTCGACCGCCTTTCCGGTGGCATCGTCGAACACCAGCACCGGCGGTCCGTCCGGTTCCGCGTCCAATACCGCCCGCAACGCCCGTGCGACGCTCAGCGCATCTCCGGCGGAAAGGCGTCGCTCGCCCCGGAAGGCGGTGCAGAGGGTCTCGGCGGTGACGGACATGGATGGACTCCGGTTGTGAGAACGGTGTTTTACCCGGATGGAATATGGGAGTCACTATTATCCGGGTATAATGCTGGCACAGGAAAGGGAATGACTCCCCTGTGACCGTTCGGCCACCTGCCGCGCTCAGCCGCAATCAAGGGCTTTGGGCGCTTGTGCCCCCCGTGCCCCGCCGATAGGATCGGTCGCTCGTAAGGCGTGGCCGTCGCCCCTGGCCGGGGTGCGGCACCCGGGGTGGGAAGAGGGTTCCGGTCGTCATGGTCTCTGCCGATTTCAGCGTGAACAGCGGTGCCGTCTTCACCGAGGCGATCGGCAACGATCGGCTCGACCTGCTGACCGACTATCCCTTCACCCGGCTGGCCAACCTGCTGGCGCCGATCACCCCGCGCGCCAATGTCGCCCCCATCCTGCTGACGGTGGGCGAGCCGCAGCACACCCCGCCCGCCATCATCGAAGAGACGCTGCGCGCCAACGCCGCCGGCTGGAACAAGTATCCGCCGGTCGGCGGCACGCCGGAATTCCGCGCCGCCGCCGGCGACTGGCTGAACCGCCGCTACGATCTGCCGGCCGGGCTGCTGCATGCCG
Source organism: Azospirillum largimobile (assembly GCF_977007025.2). Classification (NCBI taxonomy): domain Bacteria; kingdom Pseudomonadati; phylum Pseudomonadota; class Alphaproteobacteria; order Rhodospirillales; family Azospirillaceae; genus Azospirillum; species Azospirillum largimobile. The sequence continues at coordinate 157,199 of NZ_CDRMUA020000005.1, read as the reverse complement.
ACAGCTCGATCCTGCCGCTGTCCGGCACGCGCGAGGCGCTGTTCATGCTGGCCCTGCTGGCGGTGCCGACTCGCAAGGCCGGGCGCCAGCCGGCGGTCCTGATGCCGAACCCGTTCTACGCTCCTTACGAAGGGGCGGCGGTGATGGCGGGGGCGGAGCCGGTGTTCCTGTCGGCCACGCGCGAGACCGGCTTCCTGCCCGACCTCGACGCGCTGACTCCGGAGTTGCTGGAACGCACCGCCCTCTTCTATCTCTGCACCCCCGCCAACCCGCAGGGCGCCGCGGCCTCGCCGGCCTATCTGGCCAAGGCCATCGGGCTGGCGCGGCAATACGGTTTCGTGCTGGCGGTCGACGAGTGCTATGCCGAGATCTGGCTGGACGCGCCGCCGGTCGGCGCCCTCCAGGTCGCAACCGCCCTGCCGCACGAGGACGGGAAGCCCTGGGCCAACCTGCTGGTCTTCCATTCCCTCTCCAAGCGGTCGAGCGCCGCCGGCCTGCGCTCCGGCTTCGTCGCCGGCGACCCGGCGCTGATCGGGCGCTTCTCCCGCCTGCGCAGCTACGGCTGTGCCGGCATGCCGCTGCCGATCCTGGCCGCCAGCACCGCGCTGTGGCGCGACGAGGCGCATGTCGAGGAGAATCGCGCCGCCTACCGCGCCAAGTTCGCGGCGGCGGAGGCGGAGCTTGGCGGGCGCTACGGCTATCACCGGCCGGCCGGCGGCTTCTTCCTGTGGCTGGAGGTCGGCGACGGCGAGGAGGCGGCCAAGCGGCTGTGGGCGGAGGGCGCCGTCCGCGTGCTGCCCGGCGCCTATCTGTCGCGCAGCAACCCCGGCGAGCCGAACCCCGGCGAGGCCTTCATCCGCGTGGCCCTGGTGCAGGACACCGACACCGTCGCCCAGGCCTGCGCCGCCATCGTCCGCATTCTCGGCTGACCGGTTCCGGCCAGTCCCTGCTCCGACCAGCCCGTCTTTTCGGTTTCTACAGCACGAGGTTTCCGCCCCATGGCCCGACCCGCCGGCCCCACCTCCGCGCGCCCCCGGCCCAGCCTGGGACGGACCGCCCCCAGCCCGCGCAAGGGGTCGCCCCGCGACGGCGGCAAGGAGTTGGGCGCCAAGGATCCGGGGAAGGACCGCCTGCGTGCCGGCCGCAGCCGGCAGGAAAAGCCGCCCTTCTTCTCCCCGGCCATGCGCGCCTTCGTCGTCGCCCGCGCGCGCGAGGCGATGGGCTTCGTGCTGGGGCTGTTCGGGCTGCTGCTGATGGTGCTGCTGGGCAGCTACGACCCGCGCGACGCTTCGCTGAACTCGGTTCCCGCCACGGCGGGGGACACCCACAACCTGTTCGGCCCCCCCGGCGCCTATGTCGCCGACCTTCTGATCCAGTCGCTGGGCTGGGCCGCCTTCGTCATCGCGCTGGTGCCGATGTTCTGGGGCTGGCGGCTCGGCGCCCAGCGCAAGCTGGGGAACCCGCTGTTCCGCACCGTGCTGGCCCTGTGGGGGGTGATCCTGGTGTCGATGGCGCTGGCCGGCCTGACCCACGCCTCCAGCGATCCGCTCGCCCCGCTGCCCGGTGGCAGCATCGGCCAGATCCTGCTGCGCGGCGTCGGCAACCTGTTCGGGGCCGAGCCGATGGTGGCGACCGTCGCCGCGGTCGGCGGCGGGCTGGTGCTGTTCCTGGCGGCCGGCCTGACGATCGGCGAATGGATCGCCAGCTTCCGCGCGCTTGGCCGCGGCACGGTGAACGGCGTTCATCTGATCCGCCACGGCGCCCGCAACAGCGTCGACGCGCTGCGCCGCCATGGCCGCAACGCGGCGCAGGCCGCGGTGCAGACCGCCTCTATCGCCGTGGACGACGCCTTGCGCGGCGATGAGGCTTCCAAGCGCAAAGGCCCCCGCTTCGACGATGCCGTGCGCGTCGATCCGCTTCCCCCCGCCGGCCTGGACGCCGGGCCGGTGCCGCTGCCGGCCACGCCGTCCGCCGCCGACAAGCCGCTGCGCCCGGTCCCCATCGTCACCCCACCGAAAACCACCGCGCCGGAGAGCAGGGGCGACAAGGCCGGCACCTTCCAGCACCGCCTGCCGCTGGGCGAGGAAGACGGGCCGCCGGGCTACGAGCTGCCGCCGCTCGACCTGCTGCAGGTGCCGCCCACCGGCATCCGCGGCGAACAGCTGGACGAGGCGGCGCTTCAGCGCAACGCCGGCCAGTTGGAAGGCGTGCTGGGCGATTTCGGCGTGCGCGGCGAGATCCAGAAGGTCCATCCTGGCCCGGTCGTCACCCTGTACGAGCTGGAACCGGCTCCCGGCACCAAATCGTCCCGCGTCATCGGCCTTGCCGACGACATCGCCCGTTCCATGAGCGCCGTGTCGGTGCGTGTCGCCGTGGTGCCCGGCCGCAACGTCATCGGCGTCGAGCTGCCGAACGCCAAGCGCGAGACCGTGCTGCTGCGCGAGTTGATGGCGGCGGAAGGCTTCGACAAGCATGGCGGCAAGCTGGCGCTGGCGCTCGGCAAGGACATCGGCGGCCAGCCGGTGGTCGCCGACCTCGCCCGCTTCCCCCACCTGCTGGTCGCCGGCACCACCGGCTCGGGCAAGTCGGTGGCGATCAACACGATGATCCTGTCGCTGCTCTACCGGCTGCCGCCGGAGCGTTGCCGCTTCATCATGATCGACCCCAAGATGCTGGAGCTGTCGGTCTATGAGGGCATCCCCCATCTGCTGACGCCCGTCGTCACCGACCCCAAGAAGGCGGTGGTCGCCCTGAAATGGACGGTGCGGGAGATGGAGGACCGCTACCGCAACATGTCCAAGCTGGGCGTGCGCAACATCGAGGGCTACAACGCCCGCCTGCGCGAGGCGCGCGAGGGCGGCGAGTCGCTGACCCGCCGCGTCCAGACCGGCTTCGACCCCGACACCGGCAAGCCGCTGTTCGAGGAACAGCCGCTCGACCTCACCGAACTGCCCTACATCGTGGTCATCGTCGACGAAATGGCCGACCTGATGCTGGTCGCCGGCAAGGACATCGAGGCGGCAATCCAGCGTCTGGCCCAGATGGCGCGCGCTGCCGGCATCCATCTCATCATGGCGACGCAGCGCCCGTCGGTGGACGTCATCACCGGCACCATCAAGGCCAATTTCCCGACCCGCATCAGCTTCCAGGTCACCAGCAAGATCGACAGCCGCACCATCCTGGGCGAACAGGGCGCCGAACAGCTGCTGGGCCAGGGCGACATGCTCTACATGGCCGGCGGCGGTCGCATCACCCGCGTCCACGGCCCCTTCGTCTCCGACCACGAGGTCGAGCAGATCGTCAGGTTCCTCAAGGCGCAGGGCGAGCCGAATTATGTCGACGCCATCCTGGAGGACGAGGAGGGCGAGGAGTCCTTCGATGACGGCAGCCTGCCCGGCACCGGCGGCGGGTCGGGCGACGACCTCTACGACAAGGCGGTGGCGGTGGTCTGCCGCGAGCGCAAGGCGTCGACCAGCTTCATCCAGCGCCAGCTGCGCATCGGCTACAACTCCGCCGCCCGCCTGATCGAGCGGATGGAGACCGAAGGGGTGGTCAGCAAGCCCAACCACTCCGGCAAACGCGAAGTGCTGGCGCGCAACATCGACGAATGAGTGTTTTTGGGCACCCCGTTGACAGCGGGCGGGTGCAACACCAATATCGGGGGTAGGCAGGCCGAGGACTGGTACTCCCCGGCCCGCCCGCCCGATCTTAGTGCATCAGAAGGTCAAGCAGCCGCTTGACGATCTCCAGCACCAGGATCAGGAGAGTGAGGAAGCGTTCCATCCTCAAGCCCTCCGTTCGTGCGGCGGCGATGGCGGCCCTTCCGCCATCGCGTCCGCCCGCGGACTATGGCGCAGGCGGGCACGTCCGCAAACGGGAAACTCACGCAGTCGTATTCTTTCCCCGATTGCGGTCAGCGCCGCAACGGCACCAGCGATCCCAGCAGGAACAGGGCGGCGGCGGCGACAACCACGCTTGGGCCACCCGGCAAATCCCAGTTCAGCGACGCCAGCAGTCCGGCGACCACCGCCAGGACGCCCAGGACCGATGCCAGCGCCGCCATGCCTTCCGGCGTGCGGGCGAAGCGGCGGGCGGCGGCTGCCGGGATGATCAGCAGCGAGGTGATCAGCAAGATGCCGACGATCTTCATGGCGATGGCGATCACCAGCGCGATCAGCAGCATGAAGGCCAACCGCAGTGCGTCGACCGGCATGCCCTCCACCCGCGCCAGATCCTCGTCCACCGTCACCGCCAGCAGCCGGCGCCACAGCAGCGCCAGCCCGGTCAGCGCCACCGCGCCGCCGCCATAGATCGCCATCAGGTCGCCGTCGGTCACCGACAGGATGTCGCCGAACAGATAGGCCATCAGGTCGACGCGCAGCGTCTCCAGGAAGGCCAAAGCCACCAGCCCCAGCGACAGCGAGCCATGCGACAGGATGCCCAGAAGCGTGTCCGCCGCAAGGTTGCGCCGCCGCTGCAAGGCCACCAGCGCCAGCGCCAGCGCCACGCAAACCGCCATCACGCCGACCATCGGGTTGACGCCCAGCAGGAAGCCCAGCGTCACGCCCAGCAGAGCCGAATGGGCCAGCGTGTCGCCGAAATAGGCCATGCGCCGCCACACCACGAAGGATCCCAGCGGCCCCGCCAGCAGGGCGATGCCGCCGCCGGCGATCAGGGCGCGGATCACGAAATCATCCATGGCAGCAGCCCCCGTCATGATCGGGCACGACCTTGCCGTCCTCGGCATGGGCGTGGTCGTGATGATGGACATAGACGGCGAGGTCGCCGGCATGGCCGCCGAACAGCGCATGATATTCCGGATGCCGGCTGACATCCTCCGGCCGTCCGGAACAGCAGACATGGCCGTTCAGGCACACCACCCGGTCGGTGCGCGCCATCACCGTGTGCAGGTCGTGGCTGACCAGCAGCACGCCGCAGCCGCGCCGCTGCCGCACCTGGGCGATGCGGTGGAACAGCTCCGCCTGCCCATGGACGTCCACCGCCTGGTCCGGCTCGTCCAGTACCAGCAGGTCCGGGTCGCCCAACAGGGCGCGGGCCAGCAGGACCCGCTGCATCTCGCCGCCGGAAATGGTCTGCACCGCCGAGTCGGCCAGCCGCGCCACCCCGGCCTCCTCCAGCGCCGCTTCCACCCGGTCGGCGGTCACCGGCCGCCAGAGCTTCAGGAACCGGCGCACGGTCAGCGGCAGCGTCTGATCCACCGACAGCTTCTGCGGCATGTAGCCGATGCGCAGGTTCGGGCGCCGCAGCACCCGTCCGCCGTCGGGCGCCACCAGCCCCAGCACGGCGCGCACCAACGTCGTCTTGCCGGCGCCGTTGGGGCCGATCAGCGTCACCACCTCCCCCGGCTGGACGGCGACGTTGACGCGGTCCAGTACGGTGCGGCGGCCGAAGCGGACGGTCAGATCCTCGGTCCAGGCGAGCGGGCCGGCGAAGAGCGCGGAGGTATCGCGGCTTGGGTGGGGTGTTGACATGTTATGTTATAACGTGACACCAAAGTGAACGTCGCTTCCCTATGCGCTGAAACCAGCAGCCTGTCCAGCAAGTCGAGAGGATCCCTCCCATGCGCCGATTCGCGCTGTTCACCACCCTGACCGCAGCCCTGACCGCAGCCGCCGCGTTGCCGGCCCATGCCGAGGTGCCGAAGGTGGTGGTGTCGATCAAGCCGATCCACTCCCTGGTCGCGTCGGTCATGCACGGGGTGGGCGAGCCGACGCTGCTGGTGCGCGGCGGCGCATCGCCGCACAGCTACACGATGAAGCCGTCCGACGCGAAGGCGCTGTCGGCCGCCGATCTGGTGGTCTGGGTCGGACCGGAGCTTGAGAGCTTCCTGGAAAAGCCGCTGAAGGCCAATGCGCCCAAGGCGACGCGGCTGACGCTGATGGACCTGAAGGGCCTGACCCTGCTGGAAACCCGCGAGGGCGGTGCCTGGGAGGCGCATGATCATGGCCACAAGGGAGGTCATGATCATAAACACGACCATAAGGGCCACGATCATGCCGAAGAGCACGAGGAACTGAACAGCCACATCTGGCTCGATCCCGCCAATGCCCGCGCCATCGTGACCGCTACGGCGGAGGCGCTTGCAACCAAGGACCCCGCCGGCGCCGAGACCTATCGCACCAACGCCGACCGCACGCTGCAGCAGCTCGACGCGCTGGACGCGGAGCTGAAGGCCGCGCTGGCGCCGATGAAGGACAAGCCCTTCGTCGTCTTCCATGACGCCTACCAGTATTTCGAGGCACGCTACGACCTGTCGGCGGTCGGCTCCATCACCGTCAGCCCGGACCGCCGCCCGTCCGCCAAGCGGCTGTCGGCGATCCGCGCCAAGATCGGCGGGCTGGGTGCGGCCTGCGTCTTCGCCGAACCGCAGTTCGAACCCGCGCTGGTCCAGACGGTGGTGGAGGGCACCAAGGCCAGGACCGGCGTGCTCGACCCCGAAGGTGCCGAATTGCCGGAGGGCGAGGCGCTCTACCCCACCCTGCTGCGCAACCTCGCCGCATCGCTGCGCGGTTGCCTTGGCGCTTAAGCCCAGGCCGGGCCTGTGCTAAACCGCTGAGAGGGCGGAAAAGTCCGACCGGAACGCTGAACAGGGGATGGGCGTCATGAAGATCGGTGTCGTCGGGTGCGCGGGGCGCATGGGGCAGATGCTGGTGCGCGAGATCGCGGCGACCGCGGGCTGCACGCTGGCCGGCGGAACCGAGCGGGTGGGCGGCCCGGCGCTGGGCAAGGACCTGGGCGTGCTGGCCGGGCTCGACCCGCTGGGCGTGACCGCCATCGACGACCCGGTCACCCTGTTCGCGGAGGCCGATGCGGTGATCGACTTCACCAGCCCGGAGTCGACGGAGCGTCACGCCGCCCTGGCCGCCCAGTCCGAAACCGTGCTGGTCGTCGGCACCACGGGCCTGAACCCGTCGCAGCAGGCGGCCATCGCCACCGCGGCCACCCACACGGCGATCATCCAGTCGCCGAACATGTCGCTGGGCGTCAACCTGCTGCTGGCGCTGGTGGAGCAGGTCGCCCACACGCTGGACGACGACTTCGACATCGACATCCTGGAGATGCACCACCGCCGCAAGGTGGACGCGCCGTCGGGCACCGCGCTGGGCCTCGGCCATGCCGCGGCGGCCGGGCGCGGGGTCAAGCTGGAGGATGTCTGGCAGAAGGTCCGCGACGGCCACACCGGCGCCCGTCCGCGCGGCGAGATCGGCTTCGCCACGCTGCGCGGCGGCGACGTGATCGGCGACCACACCGTGATCTTCGCCAGCGAGGGTGAGCGGATCGAGCTGACCCACAAGGCCTCCGGCCGCCAAATCTACGCCAGGGGCGCCGTCCGCGCCGCCCTGTGGGCGCAGGACAAGACGCCGGGCCTCTACAACATGCGGAACGTGCTGGGTCTCTGACCCTCCGCAGGGGGGCGGCTACACCCCCGCCCCTTCCCGCGTCAGCACCGCCAGGAAGGCGTCGACGACGCGCGGGTCGAAATGGCGGCCCGATTCGGCACGCAGCAGATCCAGCACCTCGGCGATGTCCCACGCCTTCTTGTAGGGGCGGCGGTGCAGCAACGCATCGAAGACGTCGGCGACGGCGACGATGCGGCCGGAGAGCGGAATGGCGTCGCCCGCCAGCCCATGCGGATAGCCGCTGCCGTCGAATTTCTCGTGGTGGCTCTCGGCGATCTCCGCCCCCATCGACAGGTAGCCGCGCCGGTCGCCGCCGCAGGCGTCGCGCAGGATGCTGCCGCCGATGGAGGCGTGGTCGCGCATGACGGCCATCTCCGCCTCGTCCAGCCGGCCGGGCTTGCGCAGGATGGCATCCGGGATGCCGACCTTGCCCACGTCGTGCAGCACGCTGGCCAGCCCGATGGTGTCGCAGAACCAGTCGTCCAGCTCTTGCGGAAAGTCGCCGCGGGCGTGCAGTTCGCGCGCGATCGCCGTGGCCCAGCGGCCCAGCCGCTTCACATGGTCGCCGGTGACCTCGTCCTTGTACTCCGCCAGCTTGCCGAGCGCATGGACGGTGGCGACCTGCGCCTCGTTCAGCCGCTCGTAGAGCCGCAGATTGTCCAACCCGACCGCCGCCTTGGTGCAAAGCAGTTCCAGCAGCGGCCGGTCGCCCTCCGCAAACGGCCCGCCGAGCAGGCAGAGAGCCAGCGGCGCCGAATCACGGCCGCGCAGGACGGCCACGCCGTGCCGCGCGCCCCATCGCACCTGCCCATCGCCCGGTGCGGCGGCCAGCGCGGCGGCGATGTCGGCCACGGCCTCCGCCGGCGGATCGGCCGGCAACCCGGCTTCGGCGAGGATCGTCACGCCTCCGTCCTCCCCGGCCCCGCACAGCAGGGCGGTGGTGGCGTTAGTCACCAGGGCGGACGCCCGTCCCACCAAACCGGCCAGGAACTGGGACCGCGACCTCAGGCCGGCCAGATGGACGGCCGCCTCCATCACCCGCTCCAATCCCTGCCGGCCGCGTTCGATGGCGGCGATATGCTGGTAGGAGCGCAGGGCCGCGACGGTGGCGGTGTAGAGCTTCTGCGCCGTCAGCTCGCTCTTGGCCTTGTAGTCGTTGATGTCATAGGCCGCGATCACCTGCCGCTCCGGCGCCTGCCCCGGCTGGCCGGTGCGCAGGATGATGCGGATTTGCCGGTTGCCCATCTCCTCGCGGATGTGGCGGACCAGCTTCAGCCCGGCATCGTCGGTCTCCATCACCACGTCCAGCAGGATGGCGGCAATCCCCGGATTCTCGGCCAGCAGCGACCGCGCCTGCCGCGCGGTGTAGGCGGACAGGAAGCGGACCGGCCGCTCCTCGAACGTCATTTCGCCGAGGACGACGCGGGTGATGGCATGGACCTCGTGGTCGTCGTCGACGATCAGGATCTGCCAGGGCGGGTTCTGCCGAACGCCGGCCGCATCGACGGTCTCGGCGGCGAACTCCAACACATCCCCGGCGGACTCCCGCCGGGCCTCTTCCGCCATTTCGCCCCTGTTGCAGCCGTCGGCCATCACCGCCCCCGCGGATCGATTCGCTTCCGCCGGCTCCTTGAAAGTTACCGGCGCGTGCATCCCCCTGGTTGTCGACAATTTTCAGTGAAGTTATCTTGCTTTGTCAATAAATCGCCGGGTGCGTGCGTGTGTCGCGCGTCGCATTTCCCCGGGCCGCGAGCGCGTCAGGCGGTCCGCTTCCAGGCGACGGTCAGCAGCCCGGCCCCCATCAGCAGCGACCCTCCGACCCGGTTGACCGTGCGCTGCACCGACGGCGTCCGCACCGCGCGCCGTGCCGCCGAGGCCAGCAGGGCGTAACCGGCGGCGTTCAGCGTCGCCAGCACCAGGAAGGTCGCCTCCATCACCACCATCTGCTCGGCCAGCGGCCGGCCGGGATCGAGGAACTGCGGCAGGAAGGCGACGAAAAAGACGATGCTCTTAGGATTCAGCGCGGTGACGGCATAGGTGTGCAGCATCATGCGCCAGGGGCGGACGGCCGAGTCGTCGGCCACCGTTTCGGCACCCCGGACCGGGGCCCGCCACAGCTTGATGCCCAGATAGACCAGATAGGCGGCGCCGGCCCATTTCAGCAGCGTGAACAGCGCCGCCGAGGTCGACAGCAGCACCCCCAGCCCCAGCATCGAGGCGGTCATCGCGGTGAAGTCGCCCAGCGCCACCCCCGCCACGGTCGCCATGGCCGACTTGCGCCCGTGGCCCAGCGCGTAGGAAACGACGATCAGCACCGTCGGACCGGGGATCATCAACATGACGGCGGATGCGGCGGCGAAGGCGAGCCAAAGGTCGGGGGACATCGAACGGGTCTCCGGTCAAGGCCAGGAATCCGTCCATCAATCCACAGTGCTACGGCCCGCGCAATGGGTCTCTGCGATCTCAGATCCGCCGCAGCGGACGCCTTGCACTCCACACCCCGGCCAGGAAGGGCAGCGCCAGCAGGACCTGCAAGGCCGCCCAGCCCAGCGCTTCCCAGTTTGGCAGGGTCCAATCGACCTCGTGCAGCGCCTCCATGAAGGGAAGCTGGCCGTAGATCAGCGATTCGAGCGGGACGAAGCCCTCGGCCACCACGGTCAGCAGGGCGCCCAGCAGCAGACCGAAGCCCAGCAGCGACTCCACCGGCATGCGGCGGACGGCGCCGAACAGGCCGCGCGGCTCGCCATCATCCACGGGGACCGCCGGGCGGAACAGGCTGGCGATGCCAAGCGCATCGCGCGTTTCCGTCCCCACCGGGCGGCGGGCGGCGCGGATCAGCCCCAATGCCGGCAGCGCCACCGCCGGGATCAGCAGATAGGGGTTGGGGAAGTCGCGATACCGGCCGTCATAGATGATGAGCAGCGACCAGACCAGCGCCGCGACGCCCAGCGCCACCGCGCTCCACCGCCCCACCCGCTCGGTGCGGGTCAAGGCCGGACGGGCGTGGCGCAGGCCGACCAGCGGCTCGCGCGCCAGACCGCCGCTTGCCAGCGCGCGGTGGGCGGTCAGCAGCACCGCCAGCACCAGGGCGGCGGCCAGCGCCAGCATGCCAACGGCCAAAGTGGTGTCCTGCCAGTAATGCTTGCCATGCGCCGCCACGAAGCCGGCGCGGACATAGAGGGTGGACAGCGCCTGGGCCAGCAGGATCAGCACCACCCAGCCGGTGCCCGGCACATGGCGGCGCAGCAGGGCCAGCCCGCCCAGCAGCACCAGCGCCAACCCGCTGGAGATCGCGAACAGACGCGGCCAGGCGACATTGCCGACCACCGGCCCGGCCAGCGAGAATTTCGGCGTGCGGTCGGCGTTGTAGAGGCCCCAATGGCCGCCGACGGTGCCCTCCAGCTTCGCCTTCCATTCCTGGTCGAAGGCCTCGATCACGTTGTAGTCGAAGCCCTCCTGCTCGGCCATGCGGACGAAGGCGTTGACGAATTTCGCCTTGTTGACCAGCCCCGGCACGGCGGCGCCGCGCGAGCGGCCTTCCGTTGGCCAGCCGGTCTCGCCGACCAGGATCGGCTTGCCGGGGAAGCGCTGGGCGATGGTGCGGTAGCTGTGGCGGATGCGCTCGGTCGCACCCTCCACACCGGCCGGCACGTCTTCCCAGTAGGGCAGCAGGTGGATGGTCAGGTAATCGACATGGTCCGCGATCTGCGGGTATTTCAGCCACCATTCCCAGACATCGGCATAGGACACCGGCTGCTTCACCGCCGCCTTGACCCGGTCGATGTAGCCGGTGACCTGCTCCGGCGTCAGTTCGCGCCGCAGCAGCACCTCGTTGCCGACGATGACGCGGGTGATGACGTCGGGATAGCGGTTGGCGAGGTCGATCAGCGAGGCGATCTCCGCCTCGTTCTTCTCGATCTTGGAGGACAGCCATGCCCCCATGGTGACCTGGATCCCGTGCCTGCGCGCCATCTCCGGCACCACCTGGAGCCCTTCCAGCGAGGTGTAGGTGCGGATGCCGGCCACCTGCGGCGCCAATGCCGCGAGGTCTTCCTCGATCTGGGCATTGGTCGGGAAGACCTGGGTCAGGGGGCTTTGGCCGTCGCGGAAGGGGGCGAAGGACACGCTGCGCAGCTTGCCCCCCGGCGGCGGATCGAGCGGCACCGGGCGGTTCGGCAGGGACCAGACGGCGAGATTCGCGAGGCCGGCGACGAGGATCGCGGCGAGGATGAGGATCAGGCGCATGGGCGGGATGTCTACACCAAAGGCTTGACGGTTTGAACGGGGACCGTCGCACCAACAGGCCGGACGGTGATTTTATTCACGGATGCGGACAGAAAATGGGCGCGCCCCCCAAAAGGAGGCGCGCCCAGTCGGTCAAGGATTGAGTGACGTGCCTTCGTCACGAATTGGTAAACGGACGGGAGGGGGAGTTTATTCCGCCGGGTGGTGTGATTTTGTGGGGACGTCAGACCCCCACCTATCCTCCCCCGCTGGGCGGGGGAGGGACTGCCGCCGCCTTTTCGAACAAGCGCTTAATCCCCTCCCCCGCCCAGCGGGGGAGGGTTAGGGTGGGGGACTAACGCGGCATAAAAGGCCCTTAATCTCACCGCTCGACGAACGCCTTCTCGATCACGAACCCGCCCGGCTCGCCGTTGGTGCCCATGACGAAGCCGCGCTTTTCCATCATCGCGGTGGTCTCGGCCAGCATCGCCGGGCTGCCGCAGATCATCACGCGGTCCTTCTCGGCGTCCAGTTCCGGCAGGCCAAGGTCGCTGTACAGCTTGCCGGTCTCCATCAGCGTGGTCAGGCGGCCCTGGTTGCGGAAGGGCTCGCGCGTCACGGTGGGGTAATACAGCAGCTTTTCCTTCACCTGCTCGCCGAAGAACTCGTTTTCCGGCAGGCTGTGGTGGATCAGGTCGTCATAGGCCAGCTCCGCCACGGTGCGGGTGCCGTGGGTCAGGATCACCCGGTCGAACTTCTCGTACATCTCCGGGTCCTTGATGATGCTGAGGAATGGCGCCAGGCCGGTGCCGGTGCTCAGCAGATACAGGTTCCGCCCGGGAAGCAGGTTGTCGGTGATCAGCGTGCCGGTCGCCTTGCGGTTCACCAGCAGCGTGTCGCCTTCCTTCAGGTGCTGCAGGCGCGAGGTCAGCGGGCCGTCCTGCACCTTGATGCTGAAGAACTCCAGCGTCTCCTCGTAATGCGCGCTGACGAGGCTGTAGGCGCGCAGCAGGGGCCGGCCTTCGACCTCCAGCCCGATCATGGTGAACTGCCCCGGCAGGAAGCGGAAGGACGGATCGCGCGTGGTGGTGAAGCTGAACAGCGTGTCGGTCCAGTGGTGAACGGTCAGCACGCGCTCTTTGATCAGATTGCTCATGGGGGCGTTCCAAAACCTGTCGAGGCAAAGCTCGGTTGGCGGTGTTCAAGCCGCACTGTTCAAACCATCATCCGGGACGCTGCATCAGGTGGCCGGTGCGCGATGACGCAAGCGGAGCTGCCGCGACGCAACGGCCGAAACCTATCAACAAACCCGGTCGAAGGCCACGGATTTATACCAGTCAAATGACGGGCTTTCCGGCAAACAACACAAACTGCGCCGTACAACATTGATCCCGGTCAATCGCCGTTTCATTCGGCACCCTATTCGGCGCTGGGCGGAGCGAACAGGTAGGGCGACAGGCCGCGCAGGTTCTCGTCCACGATAAGCCGATGATTCAGCGGCGGAAACGCCCGCTGCGAACAGTCCAAGCGCGGACAGAGCCGGCAGTTCACGCCGATCGGCGTCGCAGCACTGGTGTTGGACAGGTCGAACCCGTCCGCATAGGTGACCTGAGCCGCATGCTGGACATCGCAACCGAGAGCGACGGCGAATTGCTGCGGCGGGCTGCGGTGGCCGCCGCCGGCCTTCACCACCGTGCGCGCGATCGAGAAATAGGCGGTGCCGTCCGGCATCTCCGCCATCTGGCTGTGGATCTTGCCCGGCGTGCGGAAGGCGTCGTAGACGATCCAGCGCGGGCAGCCGCCGCCGAAGCGGGCGAAATGAAATCCGGCGCCGGAAAAGCGCTTGGACACGTTGCCGGCGCTGTCCACCCGCATGAAGAAGAAGGGCACGCCCTTGGCCCCCGAGCGGTGCAGGGTGGTCAGGCGATGGCAGACCTGCTCGAACGACGCGTCGAAGCGCCGCCGCAGGATCTCGATGTCGTAGCGGACCTGGGTCGCCGCCTCGTGGAAGCGGGCGTAGGGCATCAGCACCGCCGCGGCGAAATAGTTGGCCAGCCCGATGCGGGCCAGACGCCGCGCCTCGTCGCCCGACAGGTTGGCGGCGTCGACGATGCCGTTCAGCAGGTCGCGGTGGCGCAGCAGGGCGATCTGGCAGGCCAGTTGGAAGGTGCGGCCCGACGGCGCCAGCATTTCCGACAGCAGGATGCGCCGGCTGTGGCGGTCGAAACGGCGCACGGCATAGCCCATCACCTCCGACGGCAGCAGGCGGACGCGCACGCTGTGCTGGGTGTTCAGCCAGTCGACCAGCCCGCGATAGAGGTCGCCGCGTTCCAGCTTGCCGTCCTGCCACAGGCTTTCGGCCGCCGCCTCCAGGTCGGGGAAATGGTTGGAATGGGTCTGGAACAGGTCGCGCACCTCGTCCTGCGGGAAGCCGGCGCTCTGCACCAGATGCAGCTTCTCGCGGTCGGCTACCCGCTCCGCCAGCGCCTGCAGGTCGTCGCGCGCGCCGCGGAAGCCGCGATAGAGCGCCACCACCGCCTGCCCCAGCGTCGGCGCCACCGCCGCCAGTTCGCGGAAATCCTGGTTCTTGATGTCGGAGCCGTCGAACAGCGGATCGGCGAACACCTCGCGCAAGCCCGCCACCAGCCGGCTTTCCTCGTCCTCGGCGAAAGCCTGCAGATCGACGCCGAACTGGTGGCCCAGCTTCAGCAGCAGCGGCACCGTGACGGGGCGCTGGTTGTGCTCGATCAGGTTCAGATAGCTGGGGGAGATGCCCAGCTGCTCCGCCATCTGGGCCTGGGTCAGGCCGTGGTCGCGGCGCAGGCGGCGGACCTTCGGACCCAGCATCGCCTTCTTTTCCATGGTCGCCACGACAGGTCCTCCGGCTTTCTCTGACTTTACAAGATTTACGGATTTACAGGATTGTGAAAACGGCAGTTTACAAACGGACCTTTTTACAAACAAGGGCTTATTGCAACGCACTCGGGGGCGGTTTAACTCTTGATCCACGGCCGCGCTGTAAAGCGCAAGCGGCCCCGAAGACGGCAAGGTGCAGTCGATTACGGCGGGAGGAAACGCCGCTGCACATCAGCCGCAGGGACCGACAGAAGGCCCGCCCCGAGACCCCAGTTCCGCCCCGATCGACCGGGCGCACCGGACAACAAGGAACCTGACCCATGTCGCTCGATGAAAAGACCAAGGCCGCCATCCACGCCGCCCGTTACGAGGGCATCCGCCGCGACTACACCATGGACGACGTCAAGCGTCTGAGCGGCTCGGTCAAGATCGAGTACACGCTGGCCGAGCTGGGCGCGCGGCGCATGTGGGAACTGCTGAACACCGAGCCCTACATCAACACGCTGGGCGCGCTGACCGGCAACCAGGCGATGCAGGCGGTCAAGGCCGGCCTGAAGGCCATCTACCTGTCGGGCTGGCAGGTTGCCGGCGACGCCAACACGGCCGGCCAGATGTACCCGGACCAGAGCCTGTATCCGGTCAACTCGGTCCCGGCGGTGGTCGAGCGCATCAACAACGCCTTCAAGCGCGCCGACGAGATCCAGACCTCCGAGGGCAAGGGCGACACCTACTGGTTCGCGCCGATCATCGCGGACGCCGAGGCCGGCTTCGGCGGCCCGCTGAACGCCTTCGAGCTGATGAAGTCGATGATCAAGGCCGGTGCCGCCGGCGTGCACTGGGAAGACCAGCTGGCGTCGGAAAAGAAGTGCGGCCATCTCGGCGGCAAGGTTCTGATCCCGACGCAGCAGCACATCCGCACGCTGAACGCCGCCCGTCTGGCCGCCGACGTCTGCGGCACCTCGACCCTGGTGATCGCCCGCACCGACGCGGAGTCGGCGCAGCTCATCACCTCGGACATCGACGAGCGTGACCATCCCTTCATCGACTTCGACAGCGGCCGCACCACCGAAGGCTTCTTCCGCCTGAAGAAGGGCATGGGCGTCGATCACTGCATCGCCCGCGGCCTGTCCTACGCGCCGTATTCGGACCTGATGTGGTGGGAGACCTCCAAGCCGAACCTGGACGAGGCGCGCCGCTTCGCCGAGGCCGTGCACAAGCAGTTCCCGGGCAAGATGCTGGCCTACAACTGCTCGCCGTCCTTCAACTGGAAGGCCAACCTGGACGACGCCACCATCGCCAAGTACCAGCGCGAGCTGGGCGCCATGGGCTACAAGTTCCAGTTCGTCACGCTGGCCGGCTTCCACAGCCTGAACTACTCGGCCTTCACGCTCGCCAAGGGTTACGCCGAGCGCGGCATGGCCGCCTACTCCGAACTGCAGCAGGCCGAGTTCGCGGCCGAGAAGGACGGCTACACCGCCACCAAGCACCAGCGGGAAGTCGGCACCGGCTACTTCGACGCGGTCGCCACGGCGATCTCCGGCGGCACCTCCTCGACCACCGCGTACAAGGACTCCACCGAGGCTGACCAGTTCCATTGATCGCAGGTTCCGATCATCGGGATTGGTCCGTGATCCGGTGTGCGAGCCGGATCTTTTCGAACGGCTGATGCTTTGACTTGCCGACGGCCGGGGGCCTTCCCCCCGGCCGCTTTTTTGTGCCCGAACGGTTTTGAAGCCGTTCATTCGGGATAAGCCGTCGGCGAAGCCACGCCCCTATGGTATGGCAGACCTGCGCCGCATCAACCGGTGGTACGGCCCGGTTGGGCCGAAAGTCTTGAACGGGGCTGGAAAATACCGCCAAATCCCTTGGCGGAGCGCGGAACAGCAGGCCGGCAGCCTTGGGTGCGGCGCGGAATCCGTTGTTGACTTGGCACCGTATCGGGACCAATTAAGTCCGCATGCTGAAAACAAACCGATCCGGGACGTAAAGGTCCCACACGCCGGCACCCCGATCTCGGGCCACCGGCGGGCGGAACTGGCCGCCGCGCATCCCCTTGCGCGGCGATGACCGTTTCCCGACCGCCCCCCTGCTCCGGCAGGGCCCCGGCGGGTTCTCCCCTGGTCGACATGCCATCGGAGATGTCCGGCGTTCTTTGGTGAAACGATGAAAGGACAAGACAGTATGGATCAATCGCTCGCAGGAAAGTCCATCGCCATCCTCGTCTCCAACGGCTTTGAAGAAGCGGAGATGACCGAGCCGCAACGCGCCCTGATCAAGACCGGCGCGACGCTGCGTACCATCTCCACCGAGACGGGTCTGGTCAACGGCTGGCACGGCAAGTCCTGGGGCCATTACTTCCCGGTGGACAAGCATCTGAGCGAGGCGCTGGGCGCCGACTTCGACATGCTGCTGCTGCCGGGTGGTGAGCGCAGCGTGGCGAAGCTGCAGCAGTCGGCCCACACCCGCCGCATCGTCGGCCATTTCCTGGATGCCGGCAAGCCGATCGCCGCCATCGACCAGGGCATCCAGCTGCTCGCCATTCCCGGCAAGCTGCGCGGCCGTCTGCTGGCCGCCCCGGAAGCCTACCGCGCCGACCTGACCGCCGCCGGCGGCCGGATCAGCGACGAGGCTCTGGTCGTCGACGACATCACGGTCTCGGCGCTTGGCCAGGACCAGCTGAACGAGTTCGTCGAAGCGGTGGTGAAGCTGTTCACCGAGTTGGGTTCCGTTCGCAAGGCCGCCTGACCTCCATCCTCAGCCGGTCCCGAAACGGCCGCCGCACCAACCGGGTGCGGCGGCCGTTTCGTTTTGGCACCCTGAGCATCAGCGCCGTGATCATTTGCGTTCGCCTGCAATCTCCGACCAATTCGCTCACCTTCCGCGTTGATAATTTTAAACGTTCGGATTAGTAAGGTTGAGGGTCGAATAATTCCATCGGTTGAGGGTTTCTCTTGCCGATGCCTTGGCGGGGATGCAGGCAAAATGGCTAAAATTCGTGCATTCGGGCGCCTCACCATCCGCGCCAAGATCATCGTCGCCGTGCTGGGCACCGTGGTGATGGCTGGTGCCTTCGGCCTGTTCACGCTCAGCCGGCTGGAAATCCTAAACAATGCTGCGGAAACCATGCGCAGCCGCTCGCTGCCGGCGACCCAGTTGGCCGGTCAACTGACCTCCGCCGCGCAGAGTCATCGCATCGCCGAAGCCGCCTATGCGCTCGCCACCAACGAGATGCAGGTGAACCAGGCGGAAAAGGGCTGGGCCGACGCGGTGGCCGAGGTCACGGCCCGCCGGCAGGACGCCGGCACCCGCTTCACCGCCGGCGAAGGGGCGGCGCGGCTGGCAGCGTTCGACGAGGCCTGGACCGCCTATGCCGCCGCCGCCGACCGGGTGCGGGGCCAGGCCCGCGACGGCAACGCCCAATCCGCCGTCAGCGTCTTCAAGCGGCCCAGCGCCGTCGCCTTCGCCCGCGTGCAGGAGGCATTGGACGCGCTGGTCGACGGCACGATGGCCGATGCCGGTGCCGTCGCCGACCAGGGAGCGGAGGTCTACAACAACGCCCACGGCATGGTTCTGGGCGGGGTGACGCTCTGCACCCTGCTGGCGCTGGGCTTCGGCGTCGTGCTGGTGCGCGGCATCTCCCGCCCGATCCTCGACGTGGCGAGTTCGCTGGAACGGCTGGCCGCCCGCGACTTCTCCGCCAGTTTCGAGGATGGCCGCCACGACGAGATCGGCCGCATGGCGACCGCAGCCCGCGTCTTCCGCGACACCATGCTCGAAACCGAACGCCTCCAGCAGGAGCAGGAGCGGCTGAAGACCGTGGCCGCCGAGGAACGCCGCCGCGAACTGCGCACTCTCGCCGACGGCTTCGAGGCGACGGTGAAGCGGCTGGTCGAAGCGCTGTCGGCCTCCACCGCCGAAATGGCCGCCGCCTCCACCGCGATGGCGCAAGGTGCGGCCGAGACCGCGCGCCATTCCGACGCCGTGTCATCCGCCGCCGGCCGCGCCTCGGCCAATGTCGACAGCGTCGCCGCCGCCACCGCCGAGCTGTCGGCCAGCTTCGCCGGCATCGCCAGTCTGGTCGCCGATTCCGCCGGCATCGCCGCCGACGCCACCCGCGACGCCGAACGCAGCACCGCCGTGATGGGCAGCCTCGCCGAAGCGGCGGAGGAGATCGGCAAGGTCGTGGACATGATTTCCGGTATCGCCGGCCAGACCAACCTGCTGGCGCTGAACGCCACCATCGAAGCGGCCCGCGCCGGGGAGGCCGGCAAGGGCTTCGCCGTCGTCGCCAGCGAGGTCAAGCAGCTCGCCGGCCAGACCGCCAAGGCCACCGCCGAGATCCAGGCGCGCATCGCCGAGATCCAGACCGCGTCCGGCACCGCGGTCGACACCATCGGCGCCGTCACCCGCACCATCGCCCGCATCAACGAGATCGCCGCCGAGGTCGCCGCCGCGGTGGAGCAGCAGTCCGCCGCCGTTGGCGAGATCGCCGCCAACATCCAGGATGCCGCCGACGGCACCCGCACCGTCTCCGACAACATCGCCGCCGTCACCGCCGCCGCCGCATCCGCCGAACAGGCGAGCGGCGTGATGGTGCGCTCGGTGGATACGGTCACCGGCGATGCCGGACGGATGCGGCAGGAGGTGGACGGGTTCCTGGGGGCGCTGCGGGCGTCGTAAGAGTTAGACCCCCACCTATCCTCCCCCGCTGGGCGGGGGAGGGACTGCCGCCGCCTTTCCAAACAAGCACTTGTCCCCTCCCCTGCCCAGCGGGGGAGGGTCAGGGTGGGGGCAATCGAAGCCGACCCTCCATCCCCAAACTACGCCTGCTTGGCGTCGATGATCCCCCGACGCACCGCCCGCGTCTTCGTGAAGTGGTCCTGCAACTGCTCGCCCTCGCCCCAGCGGATGGAGCGCTGCAGCGCCGTCAAATCTTCCGTAAACCGCTGCAGGATCTCCAGAACCGCCTCGCGGTTGTTCAGGAAGATGTCGCGCCACATCACCGGATCGCTGGCGGCGATGCGGGTGAAGTCGCGGAAGCCGCCGGCGGAGAACTTGATGACCTCGGACTTGGTGTCCTCCTCCAGGTCGGACGCGGTGCCGACGATGGTGTAGGCGATCAAGTGCGGCAGGTGCGAGGTGATGGCCAGAACGCGGTCGTGGTGGCTGGCCTCCATGATCTCCACGGTGGAGCCGACGCGGCGCCACATCTCCGTCACCCGCGCCAGCGCATGGCGGTCGGCGCCGGTCGCCGGGGTCAGGATGCACCAGCGGCCCTGGAACAGCGTGGCGAAGCCGGCCTCGGGGCCGGAATGCTCGGTGCCCGCCACCGGATGGCCCGGGATCAGGTGGACGCCGTCGGGCAGATGCGGCCCGATGTCGCGCAGCGTCGCCTGCTTGACCGAACCCACGTCGGTGACGATGGTCCCGCGTTTAAGCAGCGGCCCGATGGCCTCGCCCACCGTGGCGAAGCTGCCGACCGGGGTCGCCAGAACCACCAGTTCCGCACCGGCCAGCGCCGCCGCCAGATCGGTGGTGGCCTCCGCCACGATGCCCAGTTCCAGCGCCTTGGCGCAGGCCTCCGGATTGCGGTCGGCGCAGACGACCTGCCGCGCGATCCCATACTCCGCCAGCGCCCGCGCCAGGGAGGAGCCGATCAGACCGATGCCGACGATGGCGACGCGGTCGAACAGGGGGGCGGTGTCGGTGGTGACCATGACGCGGGGTGTCCCGAAAGCGGATTGGAAGGCGGATTGAACGGGCGAGAAACCGTCCCGTTTAAACCACCTCGCATCCGTCGGACCAAGCGTTTCTTTGCGGCACGGCCGCTCAACCGTCGTTGCGCGTCATCTCCGCCCGCAGCGCTTCGGCCAGCCGCTGGAAGGTCTCCTTCCGGCCGGAGGTGCGGCGCCAGGCCAGCGCGATGCGGCGGCCGGGGCGGTCGCCGGCCAGCGGGCGCACCGCCAGATCCAGCCCGCGCAGGATGCCCGAATCGACAGCCATCTGCGGCAGCAGCGTCACCCCCAGCCCGTTCGCCACCATCTGCACCAGCGTGTGCAGGCTGGTGCCCTGGAAGGCGGTGTTGTGCGGCGTGCTGTCCAGCGCGCAGGCGGCCATGGCGTGGTCGCGCAGGCAGTGCCCGTCCTCCAGCAGCAGCAGATCCTCCGACGGAACCGCCACGGGCTGCGCCGGGTCGCTGCCGCTCAGCCGGTGGCCGGTGGGGCAGACGAAGGAGAAACGGTCCTCCGCGATGTCCTCCGTCTCCAGATCGCCCATCGGATAGGGCAAGGCCAGCAGGGCCGCGTCGAGCTTGCCGGCATTCAGCTGGCCGAGCAGGCGGGCCGTCTGATCCTCGCGCAGGTACAGGCGCAGGCGCGGGAAGGTTTCGCGCAGGGCCGGCATCACGCGGGGGATCAGGAAGGGGCCGATGGTCGGGATCACCCCCAGATGCAGGGCGCCCGACATCGGGTCGGCGGCGGACCGGGTGATGTCCACCAACTCCTCCGCCCCCTTCAGCAGTTGGCGGGCCCGTTCGGCGATCTCGCGGCCGAGCGGGGTCGGCAGAACCGAACGGCGCGTGCGCTCCACCAGCGTGGCGCCCAGCAGGTCTTCCAATTCCTGCAGGCCGGCGCTGAGCGTCGATTGGCTGACGAGGCAGGCCTCCGCCGCCTGCCCGAAATGGCAGCGGTCGACGACGGCGACGAGATAGCGGAGCTGGCGCAGGGTGGGGAGCGGCTTCATGCCGGGATATGTAATCGGATTTATCGATCAGTTCAATTGGTATTTTCTACTTCTCTTGATCACAGATTTCCCGTATTCCTCCTCGGGTCAACGGGACAACGGAACGACGCCTCGCCCCCGCCACCTGAAACAGCCCCCTTGTTCGACCCGGTGCGCCGCACTAAGTCGGGCATGTCACGGCCACCGGCCGGGGATCGAGGCGACAATCATTCATCGCACCCCATCGGAGAACACTAATGTCCTTGATCAACAGCGAGATTAAGCCCTTCAAGGCGACCGCGTACAAGAACGGCAAGTTCATCGACGTGACCGACGCCGACCTGAAGGGCAAGTGGTCGGTCGTGTTCTTCTATCCGGCCGACTTCACCTTCGTCTGCCCGACGGAGCTGGAAGATCTGGCCGACAACTACGCCGAATTCCAGAAGCTGGGCGTCGAGATCTACAGCGTCTCGACCGACACCCACTTCTGCCACAAGGCCTGGCACGACACCTCGCCGGCCATCGGCAAGATCGGCTACACCATGATCGGTGACCCGACGCTGGCCATCAGCCGCAACTTCGAGGTCCTGATCGAGGAAGTCGGCCTGGCCGACCGCGGCACCTTCGTCGTCGACCCGGACGGCAAGATCCAGATCGTCGAGATCACCGCTGGCGGCGTCGGCCGCGACGCCAAGGAGCTGCTGCGCAAGATCAAGGCCGTGCAGTACGTCGCCGCCCACCCGGGCGAGGTCTGCCCGGCCAAGTGGCAGGAAGGCGAGAAGACCCTCGCCCCGTCGCTCGACCTCGTCGGCAAGATCTAAGGGTCCTTCGGGAACCTTAAGGATCGGGGGCCGGTTCCGGCCGGCCCCCACACCGCCGCCACGGCGGGTGTTGATTGCAGTACCCTTGGACGGGCCGACAAGGCCGCAAGGCGGTTTCCACGGGCCGGCTGCCATAGCCCTCCCGTGACGGGTTTCGTCGTCGGTTTCCCCATCCCCGCGAAGGCGGGCACCCAGACGCCGCGCTTTTTGTCGCAGTCCTTTCAAAGTCTGGATCCCCGCCTGCGCGGGGAGGACGATGACGTTTCGAACTCTTCACTGTTTCAAAACCGGACCACTCGCCGGAACCGATACCGCCTGCCCGACTCGATCTCCCGATTCGGGCCTCCTTATTCTCCGCCCGGAACGCCGCCATAAAACGCAGGCGATCCGCCCCGGACACGAGACGTTGGGAAAGAGAGCCATGCTGGACGCCAATCTGAAGACGCAGTTGAAGGCCTATCTGGAGCGCATCACCCATCCGATCACGCTGGTCGCGTCGCTGGACGGCGGGGCGAAGTCGCAGGAGATGCTGGGCCTGCTGGAAGACATCGCCTCGCTGTCCGGCAAGATTACGCTGGACCGCAACGGCGCCGACGCCCGCCGCCCCTCCTTCGCGATCAACCGCGACGGCACCGACATCGGCGTCACCTTCGCCGGCCTTCCGATGGGCCACGAGTTCAACTCGCTGGTGCTGGCGCTGCTGCAGGTCGGCGGCCACCCGTCGAAGGAGTCCGAGGAGCTGCTGGAGCAGATCCGCAACCTCGACGGCGATTTCCGCTTCGAGACCTACTTCTCGCTGTCCTGCCAGAACTGCCCGGACGTGGTCCAGGCCCTGAACCTGATGAGCGCGCTGAACCCGCGGATCAAGCATGTCGCCATCGACGGCGCGCTGTTCCAGCAGGAGGTCGAGCAGCGTCGGGTGATGGCTGTCCCCACCGTCTTCCTGAACGGCGAGCCGTTCGCCCAGGGCCGCATGGACGTGGCGCAGATCGTCGCCAAGCTCGACACCGGCGCCGTCGCCCGCGCCGCCGAGAAGATCAAGGCCAAGGCTCCCTTCGAGGTGCTGGTGATCGGCGGCGGCCCGGCCGGCGCCGCGGCCGCCATCTACGCCGCCCGCAAGGGCATCCGCACCGGCGTGGCGGCCGAGCGGTTCGGCGGTCAGGTGCTCGACACCATGGCGATCGAGAACTTCATCTCCGTCTCCCACACCGAGGGGCCGAAGCTGGCCGCGGCGCTGGAGCAGCACGTCAAGGACTATGAGGTCGACGTGATGAACCTGCAGACCGCCACCGCCCTGGTGCCGGCCACGCAGGAAGGCGGCCTGATCGAGGTGAAGCTGGCCAGCGGCGCCTCGCTGAAGTCCCGCACGGTGGTGCTGTCGACCGGCGCCCGCTGGCGCTCGATGAATGTCCCGGGCGAGGCGGAATACCGCAATAAGGGTGTGGCCTATTGCCCGCACTGCGACGGCCCGCTGTTCAAGGGCAAGCGCGTGGCGGTGATCGGCGGCGGCAACTCCGGCGTCGAGGCGGCCATCGACCTCGCCGGCATCGTGTCGCACGTCACGCTGATCGAGTTCGACAGCCAGTTGCGCGCCGATGCGGTGCTGCAGCGCAAGCTGCACAGCCTGCCCAACGTCACCGTCATCGTCTCGGCCCAGACCACCGAGGTGCATGGCGACGGCAACAAGGTCGTCGGCCTGTCCTACAAGGACCGCAACAGCGGCGACCTGAAGCGGGTGGATCTGGAAGGCATCTTCGTGCAGATCGGCCTGGTGCCCAACACCGAATGGCTGAAGGGCACGCTGGCGCTGACCCCGCGCGGCGAGATCGAGGTGGACAACCGCGGCCAGACCTCGCTGCCCGGCGTGTTCGCCGCTGGCGACGTGACGACGGTTCCGTTCAAGCAGATCGTCATCGCCATGGGCGAAGGTGCCAAGGCCGCGCTGGCCGCCTTCGACCACCTGATCCGCACGGTGCCGGCCGAGGAAGCCGTGCGGGAGACCGTCGCGGCGGAGTGAGGAAACTCCCCTCTCTCCCCCGGGGAGAGGGTCAGGGTGAGGGGGCAGCACAGGCGCCAGCCTGTGCCAGGGGATTGCCAAGGGGCAGTATGCCCCTTGGCGGCGCGCAAAGCGCGCCGGCCCCCTCACCCTCCCCACCGCGTTGCGGCGGGTCCCCTCCCTCTCCCCGGGGGAGAGAGGGCGATTGCTCACCCCTTCTTCACCGCCGCCTTCTCCTTGTCCACCACGTCCAAAATCCGCTGCAGCGCCTCGGTGCTCAGGGCCGAGTCCATCGTCAGCCCATCCCCGAACTTCCGCAGCGCGCCGATGGCGCGGCGGCGGGCGATGAAGTCGTCGTCGCCCGGCTCGAACGGCTCGACCACCGGACCCTTGTAGTAGCCGCCGCGGAAGCCCCACTGGCGGCGCCCGTCGGCGCGCCATTCGCTGCCGTCGGACAGCACCATGCAGCGCCCCCCTTCGGTATAGCGCTCCACCGTTGCGGTGGATTGCGGAATGGACTGGCCGCTGCGGATCGTCACGCGGTCGCCGACGCGGAAGCTGGCGGCAGTGAACATGTTGTCTCCCCAAATGGCGCTCGCCCTCTCAACCGGGCCGGAGCACCGCAAAAATTCCGAAGGCGCTGTTTTCCACCAGTTGCCCCGGCAAATCCAGTCCTACAGCGCGAAACTCGCCACCACAGGCGCATGGTAGCTGACGGGCGACGGCTCGTCGGCATGATCGACCTCGTCGGTCAGATCCTCGTTGTGGATGGCGACCTCCTGCAGCCGTTCGGTCAGCCGGGGCGAGGTCATCAGATGGTCCAGCAGCACCGGCGTGCCGGCATGCAGGACGGTGTAGCGCCGCTCGTCCGGGATCGCCTGCTCCAGCGGCTCCAGCACGCGGTTCGCCAGCTCCGGGTTGCCGGTGAAGTCGGGGGCGGCGCGGATGATGCGGACGGCGGTCTGCTCCAGCTCGGCGTTGCAGTCGCCGGCCACCACGATCAGCGCGTCGGGATCGGCGTCGAACAGCCGGTCGACCGCCATGCGCGTTTCCAGCGCCTGCCCCGTCCGCTTGATCGAGGCGAGGTAAAAGCCCTCCGCCCAGCCGGACGCCGTCTTCCATGTCTGGGCATCGGCCTTCTGCCCCGGCACCGGGGCGGCGATTGGGGCGCGCAGATGCAGGTCGAAGACATGCAGGATGCGGCCGTCCGGCAACTCCACCTCGGCATGCAGCACCGGCCGGTCCCACCCGACCTCGATCTCCGTGTCCGCCACCGGGTCGGCGGTGGCGAGGCGCACGCGGGCCGGCGGCACAAGATGGTGGCGCAGCAGCCGCGTCGCCCTGATCGGCCAGCGGCTGACGATCACCGGGTTGTGGCGGTCGGCCGGCGACTCGGCGTCGCCCGCGGTGACGTGGTAATCGGCATAGCGCGTGCCCTCCAGAAGGCGGGTGAGCGCACGCAAGGTCCGCGGCTCGCTCTTCACCGGGTGCTGGGCATCGACCTCCTGCAGGCAGAGGATGTCGGCCTCCAGCCGCTCCAGCTGCGGGCGGAGCGTGGCGATCCGCGCCTCGAAGGGCGGCTCGTCGGCATCGTCGTCCAGGTTTTCCAGGTTGAAGGTGGCGATCCGGAACAGCGTGTCGGCCATGAAGGACTCCGCGGAGGAACAGCGGGTATCGACGGCGCGCCCGTGGACGAGAGCTGTGGACGGGAGCGCCGCCGGTCGAGCTTATCAGAACAGCTCGACGTCGCCTTCGATCCGCGTCTTGCGTAGATGTTCCATGTAGGACGACTCGTTGCGGGCGATGTCGTGCAGAGTCTCGTCGCCGATCAGCCGGCGCTGGCTACGCCCGCTGGTGGGGAAGAAGCGCACGCCGCGTGGGCTGGCGCCACCGACATCCCAGCTGACGGTGGGAATGCCTTCCGTCGCCAGATACTCCATCACGAATTCGACGTTGCGCTGGCCGATGTTGGCGGTGCGCAGCGTGGTCAGGTTCACGTTGGCGCCGCCGAACACCTTGGCGCGCAGCCGGTCGCGCCGGCCGGTGACGGCCAGCAGACGGTTGATCAGCTGTTCCATCGCCGTGGCGCCGTAGCGGGACGACAGCGACAGCGCGTCAGTGCCGGCATCGGGCAGCAGGAAATGGTTCATGCCGCCGATCTCCGCCACCGGATCGTACAGGCAGGCGGCGACGCAGGAGCCCAGCGTGGTGGTGATGACGACGTTCGGATCGTCGGTGACGACGCAGCCGCCAACGACGATGTTGACGACCTCCGCCCCCAGCCGCCGGTCGTGGTAACGGTTGGCGGCGACGTCCTGCCGTTCCAGCCTGCGGCGCAGGGCGCTGCGCGCGGTAGAGGTGCTGGAACTGGCTGTCATCATCGGGGCTGGCACTCCCGCTGCCGAATGGGGACGGATATGGTTCGGATGGATGGGCATTCAATCCGCCTGCGGACCAGTTTGTATCGGATCGACTTTGCCTTGCATTTTAACGGACGCGTCATAGTCCGACGTATGACCTATGTCAGTCAATAGGTTAAAACCCACCGCTCCAATAGCCCGCTCTGCAACGCACGGGCGTCCGCGGCCCAGGCACGAGCGTCGGGCGGGATGGCGGTCACCCGGCGGTCCAGCGCGGCGTCCATGGCCGCCCGGCGTCGGGCATCGGCGATGAACAGAACGAAGCCCAGCCGCTGGCCGCTTGTTGCCGTCAGCAGCCCGGCCAACCCCTTGACATAGGCCAGGGTCCCGGATTTGGCCCGGACGCCGGGCGGCAGCGACTTGCCGTCCTCCTCCCCCGGCAGCAGGTCCCACAGCGCCGGCCCGCCGGCCCGCAGCAGCCCCGCCATCTGCCGTGGCGTGGCGCGCGACCCGGTGCCCAGCCCCGAATGGTTGGCCAGCCGCAACCCGCCCCACCCGGCGCCGTCCAGCGGTTGCCGCGCCAGCAGCCCCTGCAGCAGCGCCGCGGAACGCCCGAGCGTCGCGACGGCCGGATCCAGCCGGCGCGCGGCGGCCAGCCCGATCACCTCCGCCGACAGGTTGTTGGAATGGCGCAGAAGGCCGCGGACCAGTTCCGCCAGCGGCAGGCTGTCCAGGGTCGCGATCGGGATCGTCCCGGCCGGTGCCGGCCCCGGCAGGGGCGGCGGCAGGGCGATGCCGGCATCGGCGGCCAACCGGCGGAACAGCGTGGCGGCGGCCAGCCCCGGCCGGGCCACCGGCACCCAGGCCGCCCCGGCCTCCCCCGCTGCCGGCGGCGTCATGCGCCAGCGGTCCGCCCCGTCCGGCAGCAGCGGAAAGCGGCCGCCCGCCGCCATCGGCAACACGGTGACGCTGTCCAGCGGCAGCCGTCCGGCGTCGGCGACGGTCAGCGCCTCCGGCCCGCCCCGGCCGCCGCGCCCCCAGCTCAGCAGGGCGCGGTTGTAGTTCAGCGACAGCGCCCCGACGCCCGTGTTGTAGGGAGCGGCCCAGGGCTGGCCGGAATCGATTTCCGCCAGTTCGGGCAGCAGCGGGGCGTCGTAGAGGAAGCGCCGTTCCACCCGGCGAAGCCCGGCCGCCCGCGCCTGGTCGAGCAGTTGCAGCAGCCCCTCCGTCGCCAGGGCCGGATCGCCGCCGCCCTGCAGGATCAGGTCGCCGCGCAGCACCCCATCAGAAGACGGTTCGTTGCCGAGCAGCCGGGTGGCGAATCGGTGGTCCGGTCCCAGCAGGGCCAGCGCCGCAGAGGCGGTCGGCAGTTTCGCCACCGAGGCCGGGATGAAGGGGGTGTCGGCCGCCCGCGCCTCCACCGCCCGGCCGCTGTCGGGGTCGAACAGGATATAGCCGACCGCAGTGCCTTCGGGTCCCCGACCCTCGAAATCAATGGTTGCAGCACAGGAAGGCCGCGCCACCGCGGGCAGAGAGAGGCAGCCGAGCAGGCCGAGGAACGGACGGCGACCCAGCGGCATCGCGAACGGGCGGCGCTTCGAATCGGGACGCTCGGAATCTGGAAGGACTGTCAAGGGTCGGGTCTTTCCGCTTCTGATGCAGGGTTTCATAAAGTATTTTGGGGAAAAATCGCCGGAAATCGCGAACAGGGACGTAGCCGGGCAGCAGTCCGACAGGGGCAGGCCGAAGGGGGACGGTATGGCGATGTCCAAGCGGCGCGAGGCGCGCTTCGAGGTGGTGGTCGAACAGGGCGGCAAACCCAACATCGACGGCGTCTTCGATGACGAGAAGTCGGCGACGGAGCGCGCGAACTTCCTGCTGCGCCTTGCCAAGTTCCCGGTGGTGCGGGTGGTGAAGGTCACCGGCACCGGCCGGGAAGAGACGATCTTCCAGAAATCCTCCTCCGGCGGCGCCAAGCTGACCACCATCTCTCCGATCGAAGAGGCCAGCATCTGCACGAGCGTGCTGCAGGTCTTTTCCTTCGACAGCCGGATGACCCTGCTGCGGCTGCTGCGCGGGTATTGGGACGACCAGGGCGTCATTCCGTCGGAACAGCTTCACCGCTACTATCCGTTGCGCTACTTCGAGCGGGAGGCGCTGCTGTTCAACCCGGCGGTCAGCCGGCTCGCCGCCATCCAGGCACCGATGCTGGGGCTGAAGCCGCATGAACGCTACGACCAGATCATCCGCCTGTTCGCCGGGCTGAAGGAACTCGCCCAGGCGTCCGACACGCTGGCCCCCTTCGATCAGGCGCTGATGCGCGGCGGGATATCCGGGCTGCTGCTGGCCGCCGTCGACCGCCCGGTGGAGGAACGCGACCGCATCGTCACCCACGCCTTCGGCACGCTGCTGGAACCGCAGCGCGAGTGGGGGGCCAAGCTGGCGGCCGTCCTGCACCTGCACCGGGAAGGCGACGGCGAGAACAGCCGGCTGGTGGACGAATTCACGGCGGAGATCGTCGACGGGCGGGAGCCGATCCGCGCGCTGATCGGCTACGCGCCCGACCTGGGCTCCGCCATCCTGGCGCTGCTGGCCACCCTGCGCGGCGATCTGGACGACCGCCTGCCGCATACCGAGCCCCTGCTGGCGCTGTCCGATGTGCTGGGGTCCGACGCGCCGGGCTCGGGCGCGGCGGGCTCGGGCGCGGCGGGAGGCGCCTTTCCCCGGACACGGGAGGCTCTGCTCAACCGCATCCGCGGCGGGCTGGACGGGCTGACGCCGCTGACCCGCACCGGCTTGTCCAGCGACGCCCGCGCCTTCGGCGCCATCGTCGACGGGATGATCGCCTTCGACGGCTTCATGGGCGGTCCGGCCATGGCGGAATCGCTGACCCGCCGCGGCAAGACGGTGTGGGCGGCCGGCGGCAGCGACCTGCCCTTCGAGGAAACGATGATGCGGCTGGCCGGACGCTTCAACACCGCGGCCGGGCGGCTGGGCTACCTGCTGGACCTCGGCACCAGCGCCTACGGCCACCGCAAGATCAGCACCGTCATCCAGCATGTCGCCGACGAGTTCGGCCGGGTGAAATCGGCCGCCGAGCTTGCCGCCCCCGGCGCCTCCCTTCAGGAGGTGCGCGAAGGGCTGGGCCGCCGCCTGCGTGCCGCCGGCATCCCGCGGGCCCTGGCCGACGGGCTGATCGCCAAGATCGCCGCCATTCCCGACGAGCAGCGGATGTCGGTGACCGGCAGCGGCATCCTGGCCGGATCGCGCATCGCGCCCCGGATACCGGAGGTGACGGTCGACCTGCAGGCGCCGCCCGCGCCGCGCCTGACGCTGAGCTTCCAGGGCCGGACGGTCGCCCTGCCCGATGCCGGCGGCGACGTCGTGATCGGCCGCGCCGCCGAATGCGGCATCGTGCTGGACCATGCCTCCGCCTCGCGCCGCCATGCGGTGGTGCGGCTGCGCGACGGCACCTTCACGCTGGAGGATCTCAGCCGCAACGGCACCCGCCTGGTGCGGCAGAACGGCGAACAGCGGCTGCTGAAGCTGGGCGACGTGGTGCCGCTGTCCGGCCGGGGGGAGATCGTCATCGGCTCCCTCGACCTCGGCGAACATCCGGCACGGATCGCCTGGGACGTGTCCGCCCGTTGAGGGATCAGTCGCCGGCGCAGGCCTCGGCCAGCCGGGCATCGGCGGCACGGCTGGCGGCACGGCCGGTGACGCGGTCGTCCAGCATCGCCACCGCCCACACGGCCAGACCGCCCAGTGCCAGCGCCGAACCGACCCAGCCGGTGGAGGTCCAGCCCCAGCCGGCGGCGATCGCCATGCCGCCCAGCCAGGGGCCGAGCGCGTTGGCGGCGTTGAAGGCGCTGTGGTTCAGCGCGGCGGCCAGCGTCTGCGCGTCCTCCGCCACATCCATCAGCCGGGCCTGCAGCGGGGTGCCGAGCCCGCCGCCGCAGCCGATCATGAACACCACGACCGACACCAGCCAGACATTGCCGGCGGCAAAGGGATAGAGCGCCAGCGAGCCGGCGCTCCACAGCAGGAGGAAGGCGACGGTCGGCATCAGGGCGCGGTCGGCGGCCCAGGCGCTGACCAGCGTGCCGACGGTCATGCCGGCGCCGAACACCGCCAGCACCACGGGCACCGCCGACGGCGAGACCTGCGTCACCTCCATCAGGGTCGAGGCGACATAGGTATAGACGGCGAACATGCCGCCGAAGCCGATGGCGCCGATGCCCAGCGTCAGCCAGACCTGCCGCCGCTTCAGCGCGCCCAGTTCACGCAACGGGCTGGCGTCCGGGTGCGGGCGGTCGTTGGGGGCGAAGATCCAGACCAGAAGCACGGTCAGCAGGGCCAGCAGCCCGACGACGCCGAAGCCCCAGCGCCAGCCCAGCGCCTGCCCGATCCAGTTCGCCATCGGCACGCCGACGATGGTCGCCACCGTCAGCCCCAGCATGGTCCGCGACACCGCCTGCGCCCGGCGCTGCGGCGGCACCAGCGACGCCGCGACCAGGGCGGCCACGCCGAAATAGGCGCCGTGCGGCAGGCCGCTCATGAAGCGGAAGACCAGCATCCAGCCATAGGAGGGCGAAAAGGCGCTGGCCACATTGGCGGCGGCGAAGACCGCCATCAGCCCGATCAGCAGGGTCCGGCGCGACAGCCGCGCCGCCAGCACCGCGATCACCGGCGCGCCCACCACCACGCCCAGCGCATAGGCGCTGATGACGTGCCCGGCGGTCGGCTCGTCGATGCCAAGCCCCCGGGCGAAATAGGGCAGCAGGCTCATCGTCGCGAATTCGGTCGTTCCGATGGCGAAACCGCCCATGGCGAGCGCCAGAAGCACCAGCCCGGGATGGGCCGGGGCCGCCTGTGCCTCGGCACGCATGTCGCCGTGATGGCCGGCAGAAGCCATGGTCGTTTCTCCGCTGTCGCCGCTTGATGAAGGAATTCTGGAACCCGGCGGTCGGGGGACGGAAAACGACCGGGACAGGGGCAGGATATTTGCCCCACCCATGCTGAGGCAATCCGCCGCAGGCCGCCAATTTCGCAGATGCGAGATGAGCGACGGACATGGCTCGGGGAGTGGGGGACAATCCCCTCTCCCCCGCTCACGCGCAAACTTCGTTTGCGCTGACGCGACAGGCGGACCTACGGTCCGCCAAAAGCGGGGAGAGGGTTAGGGTGAGGGGGATGCGTGGCGAGGATTCCCGCAAAGGCACGCGGTGCATCCCCCTCACCCTCCCCACGCCTGCGGCGCGGGTCCCCTCCCTCTCCCCGGGGGAGAGAGGGCATTCACGCGCCCCTCAAAAATCCTACAGCAGATCCTTGAACAGCGGCATTTCCGGCGCTTTCGGAGTCTTGCCCTGCTTGCGCGGGGCGGACTTCCGTTTCGGCTTGTCCTCGGCGTTGGCGGGCTGCTCCACCGGCAGTTCCGGCGCTGCCATCGGCATCGGCAGTTCGGCCGCCGGTTCCGGCGCCTCCTGCGGCGGAGCGGGCTCAGGCTCCGGCGCGGCGGCAATCTCCGGCGCCGCCTCCGCCATCGATTCCACAGGCGGCGCGGCCACCGGCGCCACTTCCGGGGCGACTTCGGACGCAACTTCCGGCGCGGCCTCCGCTTCCGGTTTCGCGGACTTCTTCCTGGACGGGCGGCGCGGCGCGATGCCGACACCTTCCTTGGCGCGCTGCTTGCCCATGTCGCGCGCCTGGGCTTCCGGCGCCTCGGGGTCGTCGGTCAGCCATTTGCGGCGCTTGATGACCTCGTTCACCCGGCCCTGGTTCACGCCCAGTTGGAAGGCGATCTCCTGCTGGGTCATGTTGGTGGTTTCGTGCAGATGCAGGATCTCGGCGGCCAGTTCCGACGTCATCTTGCGTCCGGTCAGGCGCCGCGCCGGGCGGATGGAGCGCTGGCTACGGTCGCGCGCCCTCAGGGATTCCAGGATCTCCAGGGCCGCCGTGTTGCCCGCCGCCTTCAGCGCGTCCTCGAATTCCTTCAGCGTCGCCATCAGCTTTCCTCCCCCTGTCGCCGGCCCCTGTCGCCGGCCGGTCCCCGCTGCAACCGGCAGGATCACAGATAGTTCGTCCCATGGCGACGGAAAAGCCGCAATGGACATCTAGACAAGCGTGGGCGGGACAAGCATCGGCTCAGGTGGGAAAGCGCAGGTCGATCCGCGTACCGGCGCCGTCGGCGGGGCCGTAGCTCAGCTGGCCGGAAAGCTGGGCGGCCAGGCTCTGGATGATCTTCCAGCCCAGGCTGGGCAGGCGCAATACGTCGACTCCCTCCGGCAAACCGACGCCGTCGTCGGTCACCCGCAGGTGCAGATGGCCGGGATGGTCCGGCACGGCATGCAGTTCGATGGCGACGATCCCGCCCTCCCGGCCGACGAAGGCGTGCTTCAGGGCGTTGGTCAACGCCTCCACGATCAGCAGGGCCAGGGCCAGCAGCCGTTCGGGCGACTGCGGCGCCGCTCCGACCGAGACACGGCAGGTGACGTCGGGCTTGCCGGCGGCCTCCAGCATATCCTGGCACAGCGCTTCGATGTGGCGGCCGAAATCGTCGCCGGACCGGGGATCGTGCAGGCGCCGGTGCACCCGCGCCATGGTGTCCAGCCGCCGCCCCGCCTCCTCCAGCGCCGCCATCGCCCCTTCCGGCGACCGGCCGACGGACCGTCTCTGCAGGTCGAGGACCGACGAGACGAACTGCATGTTGTTTGCTACGCGGTGCTGCAACTCGTGGAACATGGTGGTCTGCGCGGCCAGTAGGGACGCGGTGCGGCCGCGCTCCTCGTGCAGGCGGGCCAGCGTCACCTGCATGCCGTGGATCAGCGCGATGTCGACCGTGACGATTACCGCGTAGAAGGCCAGCGCCAGCCCGCTGGAGGCATTCAGCGTGAAGGTGTCGTAAGGCGGAATGAAGAAGTACCAGGCGGCCAGCCCGGAGAGCACCGCCGTCACCACCCCCGGCCCCAGCCCGACGACGAAGGTGGTCAGGATCACCGCCGGGAAGAAGGTGAGATAGGGAAAACCGGACGGAAGGATGCCGTCGACGGCCCAGCGCAGCAGCAGGGCGATGACAAAGGTCAGCAGCCCCGCGCCGTAGCGCAGGGCGGGACCGCGCCGCAGCAGCGAAAAGCGCGCCACCCGCTGCCAGACCGTCCGAACCGACCCCATCGACATCCCGTTCCAGCAAAACCCGGCACCAGCATATCACCGGCAGCCAGCGCTTGTAGGGGCACTCTGCCGATGACGCACGAAAATTCACGAGGTTCCAACCGTGACCAGTATGGGGTGAAGCGCAACCGCCGGCCTCGCCGCGGGGGAAGGGAATTGTCCAAAGCTGTTCACATATCCGCCACATCCGTTCAAGGACGCGGGGCACTTTGTTCAATCCGCTGAGCGATTGTCGGCCTTGCGCGGCGGCCGGGACCATGCCCCGCCCCGGCGCCCTTAAAATGAACAAGGCTGAAGGAGCCACGCCCCGTGAAGACCCGTCTGAACGCGCTCGCCATCGCGGCCACCCTGTCCGTCTCCGCTCTCGCCCTGTCCGGCACCGCCCAGGCCGGCGCCACCTTCGACGGCGTGAAGCAGAAGGGCTATGTCCAGTGCGGCGTCAATCTGGGCCTCTACGGCTTCTCGTCGCCGGACGACAAGGGCAAGTGGTCGGGGCTGGACGTCGACGTCTGCCGCGCCGTCGCCGCCGCCATGTTCGGCGATGCCGAAAAGGTTAAGTACACGCCGCTGTCGGCGCAGCAGCGCCTGCCGGCCCTGCAGTCCGGCGAGATCGACATCCTCGCCCGTAACACCACCCGCACCCTGACCCGCGACACCGCCAACGGCCTGAACTTCGCGCCGACCAACTACTATGACGGCCAGGGCTTCATGGTGTCGGCCAAGCTGGGTCTGAAGAGCGCCAAGCAGCTGAACGGCGCCACCGTCTGCGTCCTGCCCGGCACCACGACCGAGCAGAACGTCGCCGACTTCTTCCGCGCCAACAAGATGACCTTCAAGCCGGTCGTCATCGAGAAGAACGAGGAGCTGCACAAGGCCTTCTTCAGCGGCCGTTGCGACGCCCTGACCTCCGACGCCTCGCAGCTGGCCGCCATCCGCGCCGCCGAGACGCCGAACCCGGCCGACTACGTCATCCTGCCGGAGCTGATCTCCAAGGAGCCGCTGTCCCCGGCCATCCGCCAGGGCGACGAGGAATGGGCCAACCTGGTGACCTGGGCCTTCTACGCCATGGTCCAGGCCGAGGAAAAGGGCATCACGTCGGAGACCGTCGACGCCGCCATGACCTCCCCCGATCCGGACGTGAAGCGCCTGCTGGGCGTCACCGCCGGCAACGGCAAGGCCCTGGGCGTGGAAGAGAACTGGGCCTTCAACATCATCAAGCAGGTCGGCAACTACGCCCAGAGCTATGAGCGCAACGTCGGCGCCGGCTCCAAGCTGAAGATGCCGCGCGGCCAGAACGCCCTCTACACCGACGGCGGCATGATGTACGCCCCGCCGATGAAGTAAGGCGGAGTCCCCTCTCCCCCCCGCTCACGCGCAAACTTTGTTTGCGCTGACGCGACAGGCGGACCTCCGGTCCGCCGAAAGCGGGGAGAGGGTTAGGGTGAGGGGGATGCGCGGCAGGACCTTCGGGAAAGCCACGCAATGCATCCCCCTCACCCCGCCCCTCTCCCCAGGGGGGAGAGGGAGATCCCCCCGCACGGAGCATCACCATGACCAACCTGATCCAGGCGCTGAACTCCGCGCGCGTGCGGGGGTGGCTGTACCAGGGGCTGTTCCTGGCCGGCGCCCTCGCCGTCGCCTGGTACCTCGTCTCCAACACGCTGACCAATCTCGCCAACCGCGGCGTCGCCACCGGCTTCGGCTTCCTCGAGCGCGAGGCCGGATTCGAGATCGGCGAAAGCCTGATGAACTACGCCGCGTCGGACACCTATCTGCGCGCCCTGGTCGTCGGCCTGCTGAACACCCTGTCGGTGTCGGCCGCCGCCGTGGTGCTGGCGACCGTGCTGGGCGTGGCCATCGGCGTGGCGCGGCTGTCGTCGAACTGGATGGTCGGCCGCTTCGCCGCCGTCTTCGTCGAGACGGTGCGCAACGTTCCGCTGCTGCTGCAGCTGGTGGTCTGGTACACCATCATGAACCGGCTGCCGAGCCCGCGCGAGGCGCTGGAGGTGGTCCCCCACGTCTTCCTCAGCAACCGCGGCATGAAGTTCCCGGTGCTGGCCGAGCATCCCGGCCATGGCTGGGCCTTCCTGGCCCTGCTGGCGGGCATCGCCGCCGCGATCGCCATCGTCCGCTACGCCCGCCGCCACCGCGAGGCGACCGGCAAGCCCTTCCCCACCCTGCCGGCGGCCATCGCCGCGGTGGTGCTGCCGCCGGTCGCGGTGTTCGTCGCCACCGGTGCGCCGCTGGCCTTCGACGTGCCGGCGCTGGCCGGCTTCAACTTCGAGGGCGGCGGGTCGGTCACCCCGGAATTCACCGCGCTGCTGATCGGCCTGTCGGTCTACACCGCCGGCTTCATCGCCGAGATCGTGCGCTCCGGCATCCTCGCCGTGCCGCATGGCCAGACCGAGGCCGGGCTGGCGCTGGGCCTGTCGCCGGTGCAGATCCTGCGCCTCGTCATCCTGCCGCAGGCGCTGCGGGTGATCGTGCCGCCGCTGACCAGCCAATACCTGAACCTGACCAAGAACAGCTCGCTGGCCGTCGCCATCGGCTATCCCGATCTGGTCAGCGTCACCAACACCTCGGCCAACCAGACCGGCCAGGTGGTGGAGGCGGTGGCGATGATGATGGCGGTCTATCTCGTCATCAGCCTGTGCATCGCCGGCTTCATGAACTGGTACAACCGCCGAGTGGCCCTGGTGACGCGATGAGCAAGGAAGTCCCGACCAACACCACCGCCTGGGCCGCCTCTTATGAAGAGGAGCCGTCGCAGGCCTCCGTCCCGCCGCAGCCCAATGGCGTCACCGCGCTGAAGCCGCTGGGATGGGCGCCCGTCAACTGGGCGAAGGCCAACCTGTTCGACACGCCGCTGAACACGGGCCTGACCGTCCTCTGCCTCGCCATCCTGTGGTTCACCGTGCCGCCGATGGTGAACTGGCTGCTGCTGAACGCGGTGTGGAGCGGGTCGTCGGAAGCCTGCCGCGAGGCGGCCGGCGCCTGCTGGTCGATCATCGCGGTCAAGCACCGGCTGATCTTCTTCGGCACCTACCCCTACGAGGAGCAGTGGCGCCCGTTCCTGGCCTGCGGCCTGTTCGTGGCGATGCTGGGCGTCAGCGGCGTACGCGCCTTCTGGCGGCCCGGGCTTGCCGTCGCCTGGGCGCTGGTTCTGGTCGGCATGGGCGTGCTGATGTGGGGCGGCATCCTCGGCCTGACCTATGTCGCCAACGACCGCTGGGGTGGCCTGCCGATCACGCTGATGCTGTCGGTCTTCGCCATCGCCCTCGCCTTCCCGCTGTCGATTCTGCTGGCTCTCGGCCGCCAGTCCTCGCTGCCGGCCATCCGCACCTTCTGCATCGGCTTCATCGAGCTGATGCGCGGCGTGCCGCTGGTCAGCGTCCTGTTCATGGCGTCGGTGATGTTCCCGCTGTTCCTGCCGGAAGGCGTGACGGTGGACAAGCTGCTGCGCGCCCTTGCCGGCCTGACCCTGTTCACCGCGGCCTATCTGGCGGAAGCCGTGCGAGGCGGCCTGCAGGCGATCCCCAAGGGCCAGTACGAGGCCGCCGACGCGCTCGGCCTGTCCTACTGGCAGAAGACGCGGCTGATCATCCTGCCGCAGGCGCTACGCATCGTCATCCCGCCGATCGTCAACCAGTTCATCAGCTGCTTCAAGGACACCTCGCTGGTCACCATCGTCGGCCTGTACGACCTGCTGACCGCCGCCACCGTGGCGACGACCGACCCCGAATGGCGCCCCTACTTCGCCGAGGTCTATGTCTTCGCCGGCATGATCTTCTGGCTCTTCTGCTTCAGCATGTCCCGCTACAGCCAGTGGCTGGAGCGTCTGGCCAACCGCTACACCCGCCGCTGACCGGCCTTCTGGAGACACGTCATGACCGAGAACGCCATCATCGAACTCCGCAAGGTCGGCAAGTGGTACAACAGCTACCACGCGCTGCGCGACGTCAGCCTCAGCATCGGCAAGGGCGAGAAGGTCGTCGTCTGCGGCCCCTCGGGCTCGGGCAAGTCGACGATGATCCGCTGCATCAACCGGCTCGAGGCGCACCAGACCGGCCACATCGTCGTCGACGGCATCGAGCTGACCGACGACGTGAAGGCGGTGGAGAAGATCCGCCGCAAGGTCGGCATGGTGTTCCAGAACTTCAACCTGTTCCCGCACCTGACCGTGCTGCAGAACCTGACGCTGGCCCCGATCTGGGTCCGCGGCATGGCGAAGTCCGAGATCGAGGAAATCGCCATGATGTACCTGAAGCGGGTGCGCATCCCCGACCAGGCGCACAAGTTCCCCGGCCAGCTGTCCGGCGGCCAGCAGCAGCGCGTCGCCATCGCCCGCGCCCTGTGCATGCGCCCCGAGATCATGCTGTTCGACGAGCCGACCTCGGCGCTCGACCCCGAAATGGTCAAGGAGGTTCTGGACGTCATGACCGAGCTGGCGGGCGAGGGCATGACCATGGTCTGCGTCACCCACGAAATGGGCTTCGCCCGGCAGGTCGCGGACTCTATTGTCTTCATGGCCGAAGGCTCGATCATCGAGAGCGGGTCGCCGGCCGAATTCTTCGAGAACCCGAAAAGCGAGCGCACCCGCCAGTTCCTGGGCCAGATCCTGGAACATTGAGGCGGACCCACCGGCACGGTGGGGCGAGGAAAAGGCGGACGAGACGGCCATGCCGGCGACCATTGCCATCACCGACGACGACGCGGTGACGCGCGAGACGCTGAAGTCCTACCTGACGGACGAGGGCTTCGACGTCCTGCTGGCCCGAAGCGCGGAGGAGCTGAAGGAGCTGCTGACGACCGCCGCGGTGGACGTCGTGCTGCTCGACATCCGGCTGCCGCGCCAGGACGGTCTGACCCTGACCCGCGAGCTTCGCGCGGTGTCGGAGATCGGCATCATCCTGGTCAGCAGCCGGGCGGAGAAGCTAGACCGCATCATCGGGCTGGAGATGGGGGCGGACGATTACATCGCGAAGCCCTTCGAGCCGCGCGAGATCCTGGCCCGGGTGCGGAACCTGCTGCGCCGGCTGAAGGCGCCGGGCGACCAGCGCGACGACCGCAAGCGCAGCTTCGCCGGCTGGACCCTATGGCTGGACCGCATGCGCCTGACCGATCCGCAGGGGCAGCCGGTGCGGCTGACGGGGGCGGAGTTCGAACTGCTGTCGACCTTCGTCTGCAACCCCGGCCGTGTGATGAACCGCGACTATCTGCTGACCGCGACGACCCGGAGGAAGACGGACGCGACCGACCGCACCATCGATAGCCTGGTCCGCCGCCTGCGCCGCCTGATCGAGACCGACCCCGCCGACCCGCGGCTGATCGTGACCGTCCACGGCACGGGCTACCTGTTCGCCGGCGACGTCACGCAGGAGGGGTAACGCTCCCTCTCCCGCCCTGGTTCCCCTCTCCCCCCCGGGGAGAGGGTTAGGGTGAGGGGGCGCGCCGCGAGGATCCTCAAGGATCGCGCACTCCCCGGCCCCCACGGTATCCACCCCCTGCATCCCCCTCACCCCGACCCTCTCCCCGCTTTCGGCGGACCGGAGGTCCGCCTGTCGCGTCAGCGCAAACGAAGTTTGCGCGTGAGCGGGGGGAGAGGGAGAGAAGGGCCGGGAGAGGGCAAGAGTCTCACCGTACCCCGAGCAAACTCCCCCGTCGCAGCAGTCTCGCGGCGGCCACGCGCTCGGCAACCTGGGCCACGGGACATGCGAAAAAATTCGCACGGTCCCGTGGCCCTATTTTTATGCATTTCCCGAGGCAGCCAGCCTGTTTTGAAATCAAACCGCCATGGGTGGTTGTGCCTTATCTTACATCGCTCTCCACATGGAAAGTCATAGTCCGTCAGCTCGGCGAAAAAGTCGCTCGATCCTTTATTGCCGGATCCTCCGCTTGTCTCAAATGCAAACGAAAAGACACGAGCTGTTCACAATTAGACGCTAAATCGTTCAAAGGGCCCTGCGACGATGTCCGTGTAGCAATCCGTGAAACCATTCTGTGGCGGCGGGGGTTTGGGCATGAAGGCAGTCTCGACGAAAGCAGGCCGGGCGAAAGCGGGCGGCACCCTGGACGACACCGGCGCCCGTTACCGGTTCTGGACGCTGCGCCGTGCCATGGTGTCGGTGGTCGGCGTACTGGTGGCGGCGCTGATCGCCAGCCAGGCCTGGGTGTCGCAACGCTACACCGACTTCGCGCTCACCACCTTCAACAGCAGTGCGGCGGCGACCCTGCGGGTGCTGTCCAACGACCGCATCCGCAAGAACTACACGGAATGGCTGCAGGGCCACGCCAATGAATGGAGCCGCGATTCCTTCCTTGTCGACAGCATCAGCCAGAAGGACCCGGCCAAGACGACGCTGGCGCTGAAGAACATCAATTCCCGCCCGGTGGTGGTCGACCGCGAGGTCCGGCTGGTCTCGGTCGCGGTGTTCGATCCCGACATGAACCGCATCGCCGCTACCGGTGGAGAGCAGGACAGCGTCGCCACCGTCGCCCCGTTGTTCGAGACGCTGAAGACGCGCGACCTCGCCGACAAGCGCCGCCCGGCCAGCCTGCTGTGGCGCGACGGCCAGGGCCGGCCGCTCTACAGCATGATCGTCCCCATCGGCGGCTTCCGCGTCCTCGGCTTCCTGGAGGTGGTGACCGATCCGCTGCCGGCCCTGTCCAGCCTGGGTGCGGTGCTGGATGCCGACATCCGCTTCACCGACGCCAAGGGCGCCGTTCTGTTCGAATCCAAGGGCAGCGCGCCGTCGGACCATGCGCAGCTGTCCAGCACAACCGTGGCGCTCAGTGGCGACGGCGGGTTGCCCTGGGCGACTGCGGAGATCTCGCGTGACGTCGCCGAGTTCGTCGGCGCCACGGAGGAGTTGCGCAACGACGCCCTCAAGATGGTCGCCGCCTTCGCGCTGGCCGTCGCCATCGCAGCCGCCCTGCTTCTGCGCGTCGCCGTCTTCGCCAACCTGCGCAAGTTCGCCCGCGCCATGGAGCAGATCGCCGCCGGCGACCTCTCCATCGAGGTCCCCCGCACCGGCCGCGACGAGCTGGCGGTGATGGGAACGGCGCTGCGCGGCCTGCGCGGCAGCGTGGAGCAGGTGCTACTGATGAAGCGTATGGTCGACAGCAGCCCGGTGCCGACCGCGCTGCTGCGAACGGACGGTCAGGTAGGGTTCGTCAACCCGGCCGCCCGCGCCTTCTGCGAGGCGCACGGCATCGACCCGACCGGTCCCGACCTGCTGGCCCAGGGGCCGGACTTCACCGCCGACTGCACCGATCCGGCCCGCCCGCCGATCCCGCGCCGCACCCTGACCGTCGACGAGACCACGGTGGAGGCGCATGTCGATACCGTGTTCGACGACCAGGGCAATGTGCTGGGCAAGACGCTGTCCTGGACCGACGTGACGGAGCAGATGCGCTCCGCCGCCCTCGCCCGCCAGCTGATGGAAGACGTGCATCAGGTGGCGTCGGGCGTCGCCACCCAGTCGGGCCAGCTGCGCGAGCTGGCCGACGCGCTGCGCCGGGAGTCGGCCGGCACCATCGACAGCACGGTCAGCGCCGGCAGCTTCGTCGCCGAGAGCAACCGCAACGCCAGCACCTGCAACGACAGCGCGGAAGTGCTGATGGACACCATCGGCAGCGTCTCCAGCCTCGCGACCGAGGCGGCGGGGATGGTCGGCGCCACACTGGGCGAGCTGACCGCCGCCCGCGGCGTGGTCGGCCAGCTGGGCGAGAACACCGAGCAGATCCGCCGCATCGTCGACGTGATCACCGGCATCGCCCACCAGACCAAGCTGCTGGCGCTGAACGCCACCATCGAAGCGGCGGCGGCCGGCGCCGCGGGGCGCGGCTTCGCCGTGGTCGCGGCGGAGGTGAAGAAGCTGGCGGAGGAGACCGCCGACGCCACCGTGCAGATCGCCGGCTCGGTCAACGCCATCAACGGCAGCATCCAGAACACCGTCGGCACCTTCGCCCGCATCTCCGGCTCGGTCGAGCGCATCAACGAGGTGCAGGAGCTGATCGGCGAGGCGGTGGCGCGCCAGACCGACTCCTCCACCGACATCCGCAACCGGGTCGGCGTGATCGCCGGCAACACCGGCGAGGTGGCGGCGCTGATCGACGGGGTCAGCGCCCAGGCCGCGCGCACCGGCGACATCGCCGGCTCCCTGACCGTCACGGCGAACACGCTGGCCGAGGAAGCCGCGTCGCTGCATAGTCTGCTCGGCACGCTGCGCGCCCAGCAGGCGGCCTGACCCTGGCCCGCCCGGCGGCGGCGCCGGGACGGTTCGGGAGATGGATTTCGCGATGAGGCTGGTCGGAACCCTCCGGCGTTTCGCTGCCGGGATGCTGCTGGCATTGGGCGCGGTACTGCCGCCGGCACAGGCTCTCGCCGGCGACGGCGAAACGCTGGAGCGCATCCACGGCCGCGGCTTCCTGGTCTGTGGGCTGCGCAGCGGGGTCAGCGGGATTTCCTTCTCCGACCCGCAGGGGCATCTGGACGGCTTCCTGGTCGATGTCTGCCGCGTCTTCGCCGCGGCGACGCTCGGCAACGCCCAGGCGATCCGCGTCGTCCGCCTTCCGGAGAAGCCGCAGGAATTCCAGGCGGTGGAGAAGCATGACGTCGACATCGCGCTGACCACCACGACCTGGACCTTCAGCCGCGAGCTGTCGCACGACATCGAGTTCCTGATGCCGCTGCTGCATGATGGCCAGGGCTTCGCCATCCACGGCGACGGCACCGCGCCGCCGCTCGACCGGCTGGGGCCGCGCACGGTCTGCGTCAAGACCGCGACCACCACCGTCCGCAATCTGGACGACCATATCCGCAAGTCCGACCTGCCCTGGTCGATCCGCACCTTCCAGACGCTGGACGAGGCGCTGCAGGCCTTCCTCGCCCATGAATGCGACCTGCTGACCACCGACCGCACGGTGTTGGTCACCTCGCTGGCCGGCTACCGCAAGGCGGGGATGGCCATCCACATCTACCCGGACGTGATCTCGCGCGAGCCGCTGACCCCCTATGTCGCGCGGGGCGACCGCAATTGGTACGACATCGCCCGCTGGGTCCTCCACGCCATCGTGCTGGCCGACGCCAAGGGCGTCACCGCCGCCGACGTGCAGGCCGGCCGCATCCCCGACGACCCCGAACTGCACCGCATGCTGGGCCATGCCGGCACCGCCGCCCGCACGCTGGGCCTGCCCGACGACTGGGCCCTGCAGGTGCTGGCGCAGGTCGGGAATTACGGCGAGATCTTCGACCGCAACCTGGGCATCCCCTACGGCATGGACCGCGGGCAGAACAAGCCCTGGACCCAGGGCGGGCTGCTGTATGCGCCGCCGTTCCGGTGAAAAACCTCGACCCCCCCAAGATTCCCTCTCCCCCCCGGGGAGAGGGTTAGGGTGAGGGGGGAGCAAAGCGAGGATTCTCGGGATAGCCATGCGGTGCATCCCCCTCACCCCAACCCTCTCCCCAGGGGGGAGAGGGGGATTTTACCATCCCCCTACGCCGCCAGCGCCACGCCCAGATGCCGTTCCAGCAGCGCCGCATCGGTCCTTGCCTGTGCGGCCGGTCCGGCATGCACCACCCGGCCGCGGTCGAGGAAGACCACGCGGTCGGCGAACTCCAGCGCGCGGTCGACCTGCTGCTCCACCAGAACGATGGTCATGTCGAGCTTCGACAGCGCCGCCATCAGCGTGTCGCAGATGACCGGGGCCAGCCCCTCCAGCGGCTCGTCCAGCAAAAGCACCGTCGGCTTGCCGAGAAGCGCGCGGGCGACCGACAGCATCTGCTGCTCGCCGCCCGACAGCTCGCCGCCGCCGTTGCGGCGCCGTTCGCCCAGCCGCGGGAACAGCGTGTACGCCTCCTCCAGCGCCGAGCGCGGACGGCCCTTCAGCCCGGTGACGAGGTTCTCCTCCACCGTCAGCGACTTGAAGATGTCGCGCGTCTGCGGGACATAGCCCAGCCCCGCCGCCGCCCGCGCCGAACTGCTCAGCCCGCCGAGTTCCACGCCGTCCAGCCGGATGCCGCCGCCATGGCGGGTGGTCTGGCCGACCAGCGTCGCCAGCGTGGTCGTCTTGCCCACCCCGTTGCGGCCGAGCAGGGCCAGCCGCCCGCCGGCCGGCACGCTGAAGGAGATGCCATCGAGGATCAGCGTCTTGCCGTAGCCGGCGCGCAGATCCGCAACCTCCAAAGATCCTACCGGTTCAGTGGGCATTGGTCCGGCTCCCCAGATAGACCTCGCGCACGCGCGGGTCGGCGACGATCTCCTTGGCGGTGCCGCTGCACAGCAGCCGCCCCTGCGCCAGCACGACGATGGTTCTGGCGAAGCGGAAAACGAGATCCATGTCGTGCTCGATCATCAGCACCGCCAGATCCTTCGGCAACTGGTCGATGGCGTCGAGGATGCGCTGGCTTTCGGAATGGGGCACGCCGGC
Organism: Azospirillum largimobile; assembly: GCF_977007025.2. Classification (NCBI taxonomy): domain Bacteria; kingdom Pseudomonadati; phylum Pseudomonadota; class Alphaproteobacteria; order Rhodospirillales; family Azospirillaceae; genus Azospirillum; species Azospirillum largimobile. Next base: position 113,200 of record NZ_CDRMUA020000005.1, on the reverse strand, counting down.
CGCCGGCTCGTCCAGGATCAGCACCTTCGGCTTCATGGCGAGCGCCAGCGCGATCTCCAGCAGCCGCTGCTGCCCGTAGGCGAGCGAGCCGACCGCAGTGTGCGCCACATGGGTCAGCCCCATGATGCCCAGCAGCTCCGCCACCTCGTCGGCCAGACCGGCCAATTTGGCGACGTTGGCGAACAGGCGGAAGGTGCGGCGGTCGCGCTGCAGCACCGCCAGTTCCAGATGCTCGCGCACCGTCATCGACTTGAACAGCCGCGCCACCTGGAAGCTGCGGATCAACCCCAGCCGCACCCGCTCCGCCGGCGGAAGCTTGGTCACGTCGCGTCCGTCCAGCCGGATGGTGCCGGCGCTGGGCGGGATCACCCCGGTGACGAGGTTGACGAAGGTGGTCTTCCCGGCGCCGTTCGGCCCGATCAGGGCGCAGCGGTCGCCCGCCTTCAGCGTCATGGAGATGTCGGACGCCACCTGGAGGCCGCCGAAATTCTTGCTCAACCCCTCGACGTCCAGCAGCGCCGTCATGCCCCGCCCTCCTTTCCGCGCCGCAGCCCGCCCAGCCGCTCCACCGCCGACACGATGCCGCCGGGCAGGAACAGGACGATGCCGATCAGGAACAGGCCGATGAAGGCCATCCAGTGATAGGGATCGTTGGCGGCCAGGATGTGGTGGACGCCCATGAAGGCGGCGGTGCCGATCACCGCGCCATAGAGGCGCCCGGTGCCGCCCAGCACCAGCATGACCAGCGCCTCCGCCGACCAGGAGAAGCCGGCGCTGTCCAGCCCGACGATGCCGCTGGTCACCGCGGTCAGGGCGCCGGCCACCCCGGCGAACATGCCGGCCACCGCATAGAGCACCACCAGATAGGCCTTGGGCGAACCGCCGATTGCGGAGACCCGCAACGGGTCCTCCTTTACCCCGCGGCAGGCCAGCCCGAAGGGCGAGCGCACGATCCGCCGCGCCACCACCAGCCCGACCACCAGAACCGCCAGCGCGAACAGGTAGGAGGTGTGGCCGAACATGTCGAAGCGGAACATTCCCAGCACCGGCGCCGGATCGATGCCCGACAGGCCGTCGCTGCCGCCGGTCCAGTCGCGCGCCTTGTTGGCGACCTCCTGCACGATCTGCCCGACCGCGATGGTCAGCATCAGCAGGGTCAGGCCGCGGGCATGCAGGATCAGGGCGCCGGTGACCAGCGCCAGCAGACCGCCGGCCAGCCCGCCGACCGCCAGCATCGCGAAGGGGTCGTTGTTCCAGTTGACCGCGACGATGCCGGCGGCATAGGCGCCGGTGCCGAACATCGCCGCCTGCCCCAGCGTGGCGATCCCGCCATAGCCGAGCACGAGGTCGAGCGACAGCACGAACAGCGCCGAGGCGGCGATGCGGGTCAGCAGCGCCAGATCGTCCGGCAGCAGCCAATAGGCGGCCAGCCCCACCGCCGCGATCAGCGGGATGCCGATCCAGTCGAGGTCGCGGCGCCTGCCGAGCGGGATGGATCGCGTCATGGTGCCGGCCTTGCCGTCTCGCTCGGCGACGCTCGTCATGCCGTCCTCCCTTTGAAGAAGCCGTGGGGCCAGCGGAACAGGATCAGGATCAGGGCGGCGTAGAAGAAGAACTCGCCGAAATTCGGGATCAGGTATTTGCCGGCGGTGTCGACGATGCCCAGCGCCAGCGCCGCCGCGGCCGAGCCGAAGATGCTGCCGGCACCGCCGACCGCCACCACCGCCAGGAACAGCACGATGTAGCGGATGGCGTAATAGGGCTCCAGCGGCAGCAGTTCGGCCCCCAGCACGCCGCCCAGCGCCGCCAGCCCGGTGCCGAGCGCGAAGGTCGCCAGATAGAGCCGCTCGGTCCGGATGCCCAGCGCCGCCGCCATGGCCGGATCATCCACCGCGGCGCGCAGCCGGATGCCGAAGTCCGTGCGTTCCAGCAGCCACCACAGCCCCAGCAGCGTCGCCGCCCCGGCGCCGATCACGAAGGCGCGGTGGGTCGGGATAGCCTTCGGCCCCAGCTCCACCGTGCCGGTCAGCAGTTCCGGCAACGGGATGCGCTTCAGCGTCGGGCCGAACAGATAGTTGATGCCGGCGACGATGACGAAGGTCAGGCCGATGGTCAGCAGCACCTGCGCCAGCTCGTTCGCCGAGCCGTAGATGCGGCGGTACAGCAGCCGTTCCAGCGGCAGCGTCGCCAGCACCGTCAGCGCCACGGCCACCACCAGCGCCACCCCATAGGGCAGCCCGGCGCCCTGCGCCGCATAGGACGCGACATAGCCGCCGACCATGGCGAAGGCGCCATGCGCCAGATTGACCACCCGCATCAGCCCCAACGTCACCGACAGGCCGACGGAGATGATGAAGAGGATCATGCCGTAGGCGACCCCGTCGACGGCGATCCCGAACATGGTTTCCATGATGTGCGTCCGTCTGCCCCTCTCCCTCTCCCCCCCGGGGAGAGGGTCGGGGTGAGGGGGATGCGTGGCGTGAAGTTGGTAGTGGAGCCGGACTGTCCGCTTGTTGTTAATCCACCCTGTGCATCCCCCTCACCCTGACCCTCTCCCCAGGGGGGAGAGGGGATTCTTTCTGGTTCGGGAGAGGGACAATCCCCCCTCACTTCGCCAACTTGTACCCATAGTCCGGCTGCTTCGGGAACGCCTCCTTCTCGACGTTCTCAAATTTGCCGTCGACCTTCTCGACAGTGCGCAGATAGATCGTCTGGGTTACGTGGCGGCTGTCGGGATCGATGGTCAGGGGTCCGCGCGGGCTTTCCCAGCTCATGCCCTTCACCGAGTCCACCGCCTTCGCGCCGTCGATCCTGCCGCCGCCGCCGTTCTTGATCATCTGGTAGATGACATGCACGCCGTCATAGGCGCCGACCGAACTGAAGGTGACGGTGTCGTAGGACCCGAACATCTCCTTGTGCTTGGCGACGAAGGCCTTGTTCTTCGCCGAATCATGCGCGCGGCTGTAGTTGAAGCTGGTGGTGATGCCCAGCGCGGCGTCGCCCAGGGCCGGCAGGTCCGGTTCCTGGGTCAGGTCGCCGGGACCGAAGAACTTGATGCCCGCCGCCTTCAGCCCAGTGTCGTTGAAGGCCTTGGCGAAGGCCAGCGTCGATGGCCCGGCGGGCAGGAAGGCATAGACCGCCTCCGCGCCCGAATCCTTGATGCGCTGCATGAAGGGGGCGAAGTCGTTGGACTTCATCGGCATGCGGATGGTGTCGACCACCGAGCCGCCATGCTTTTCGAAGGTGGTCTTGAAGGCGGTCTCGCCGTCGATGCCGGGGCCATAGTCGCTGACCGCCGACACCGCCTTCTTGATCCCCTGCTTGGCCATGTATTCGGCCAGGGGCACCGTGTTCTGCCACAGGGTGAAGGAGGTGCGGACATAGCGCGGCGACTTTTCCGTGATGGCGGAGGTCGCGGCGTTGAAGATCACGCAGGGAATGTTCGCCTCGTCGATCAGCGGGGCGACGGCCAGCGCATCGGGCGTGAAGAAATAGCCGGCGAGGAAGGAGACCTTTTCCTTGACGATCAGCTCCTGCGACAGCGCCTTGCTTTGTGCCGGGTTGGCTTGGTCGAGGTCCTTGTAGATGAACTCCACCGTGTCGTTGCCGACGGTCTTGCCATGTTCGGCCTGATAGATCTCGATCGCTTCCCGGAAGGTCTTGCCGACCACGCCGTAGGGTCCGGAGAAAGGCGCGACGACGCCGACCTTGATGGTGGCGGCCCCGGCCGAACCGGCCGTCAGCGCCAGACCGAACGCCGCACCCAGCAGCGCGTTGCGCAGAGTCCTCGTCATCGTCCCTCCCACATGTGACCATATGCCGGCGCCGGAACTCGCGGCCCCGATCGTTGACTGTTCCGCTCAGCGTACTGAGGGGCAACCGAACCGTCAAGTGCGATATTTGACATTAAGTGCGATAAACGCCCATAACGCGGTTTTCATCTAAGCTCTTGTTTTATATCGCAAAAGCAAAGTCATCAGAACCATTTCACCGCAATTCCCTCATGCTGCGACGCAATATGTGCGTTTACCGTACATATATGCCTATATTCGACCTTGACAGCCGAAATGCTCGACGGCCAATCTGTGCGTAAAGATGAATGTTCGTGCGATTTTCGCACATCCGGGAGGTCATATGGCCAAGATCACGCCCCTGCGCGAGGCGGTGGCGAGCCTCGTGCGCGACGGCGACACGGTCGCCCTGGAAGGATTCACCCACCTGATTCCCCATGCCGCCGGGCACGAGATCATCCGGCAGGGCCGGCGTGGCCTGATCCTGGTCCGCATGACGCCGGACCTGATCTACGACCAGATGATCGGCATGGGCTGTGCTGCCAAGCTGATCTTCTCCTGGGGCGGCAACCCCGGCGTCGGCTCGCTCCACCGCTTCCGCGACGCCGTCGAACAGGGCTGGCCGCACCGGCTGGAGATCGAGGAGCACAGCCACGCCGGCATGGCGAACGCCTATGTCGCCGGCGCCTCAAACCTGCCCTTCGCCCTACTGCGCGGCTACACCGGCTCCGACCTGCCGAAGGTCAACCCCAACATCCGCTTCGTCGAGTGCCCCTTCACGGGGGAGAAGCTGGCCGCCATCCCCTCCGTCCGTCCCGACGTGACGGTGATCCACGCCCAGAAGGCCGACCGCCGCGGCAACGTCCTGCTGTGGGGCATCCTCGGCGTCCAAAAGGAAGCCGTTCTGGCCGCCAAGCGTTCCATCATCACGGTGGAAGAGATCGTCGACGATCTGGAAGCGCCGCCGAACGCCTGCGTGCTGCCGAGCTGGGCGCTCTCCGCCGTCTGCCATGTCCCCGGCGGCGCCTATCCGTCCTACGCGCAGGGCTATTCGGAGCGCGACAACCGTTTCTACAAGGCCTGGGACCCAATCGCCCGCTCGCGCGAGGAGTTCCGCGCCTGGATGCAGCGCCATGTCCTGGACACCGACGATTTCGCCGGCTTCCGCCGCGTGCTGGCCGAAAGCATGAAGGAGGCCGCGTGATGAGCAGCCCTAAGACCATTGGCGAAACTCTCGACTTCACCGCGACCGAGATCATGACGGTGGCGGCCAGCCGGCTGCTGAAGGACGGCACCGTCTGCTTCGTCGGCATCGGCCTGCCCTCCACCGCCGCCAACCTCGCCCGGCTGACCCATGCGCCGGACGTGGTGCTGATCTATGAATCCGGCCCCATCGGCGCCAAGCCGACCGTGCTGCCGCTGTCGATAGGCGACGGCGACCTCGCGCTGACCGCCGACACCGTGGTCGGCACGCCGGAGATCTTCCGCTACTGGCTGCAGGGCGGACGGATCGACGTCGGCTTCCTCGGCGCGGCCCAGGTCGACCGCTTCGCCAACATCAACACCACCGTCATCGGCCCCTATGACGCGCCCAAGGTGCGGCTGCCCGGTGCCGGCGGCGCGCCGGAGATCGCCTCCCAGGCCAAGGAGGTGTTCATCGTGCTGAAGCAAAGCCCAAAGGCCTTCGTCGCCAAGCTGCCCTTCGTCACCTCGGCCGGCTATCTCGACGGCGGTGACGCGCGGGCCAAGGCCGGCATTCCCGGCGCCGGGCCGACAGCGGTCATCACCGACCTCGGCATCCTCACCCCCGATCCGGTGACGAAGGAACTGACCCTGACCAGCATCCATCCCGGCGTGACGGTGGAGCAGGTGAAGGCGGCCACCGGCTGGGACCTGAAGATCGCGCCCGACCTGAAGACCACCGAAATCCCGGACGCCGGCGCGCTGGCCGCACTGCGCGACCTCCAGGCCCGCACTGCGGCAGCCCATGGGCAAGTTGGCGGAGAAGGATAAGACCATGCGTGACGCCTATATCTGCGACGCCATCCGCACCCCCATCGGCCGCTATGCAGGATCCCTGTCGTCGGTGCGCGCCGATGATCTCGGCGCCGTGCCGATCCGCGCCCTGATGCAGCGCAACCCGTCGGTCGACTGGGCCGCGGTGGATGATGTGATCTATGGCTGCGCCAACCAGGCCGGCGAGGACAACCGCAACGTCGCCCGCATGGCCGCCCTGCTGGCAGGATTGCCCGAGGCGGTGCCGGGCACGACGATGAACCGGCTCTGCGGCTCCGGCCTCGACGCGCTCGCCACCGCGGCCCGCGCCATCAGGACGGGCGAGGCCGATCTGATGATCGCCGGCGGGGTGGAGAGCATGAGCCGCGCCCCCTTCGTCATGGGCAAGGCCGACGCCCCCTTCTCCCGCCAAGCCGAGATCTTCGACACCACCATCGGCTGGCGCTTCGTCAACCCGGCGATGAAAGCGGCCTACGGCACCGATTCGATGCCGGAGACGGCGGAGAACGTCGCCGACGACTGGAAGATCGCCCGCGCCGACCAAGACGCCTTCGCGCTCCGCAGCCAGGAGCGCGCCGCCCGCGCCATCGCCAACGGCAGCATGGCCCGCGAGATCGCCCCCGTCACCATCAAGACCCGCAAGGGCGAGACGGTGGTGACCACCGACGAGCATCCCCGCGCCACGACGCTGGAAGCGCTGTCGGCCCTGAAGCCGATCGTCCGCCCCGGCGGCACGATCACCGCCGGCAACGCGTCCGGCGTCAACGACGGCGCCGCCGCCCTGCTGGTGGCGTCGGAGGCCGCGGTGAAGCGCCATGGCCTGACCCCGCGCGCCCGCATCCTCGGCGGTGCGACCGCCGGCGTCCCGCCGCGCGTCATGGGCATCGGCCCGGTGCCCGCCACCCGCAAGCTGCTGGAACGGCTGGGCCGGACCATCGCCGACATCGACCTGATCGAGCTGAACGAGGCCTTCGCCGCCCAGGCTCTGGCCGTCCTGCGCGAGCTGGGCCTGCCCGACGATGCCGCGCATGTGAACCCCAACGGCGGCGGCATCGCGCTCGGCCATCCGCTCGGCATGAGCGGCGCCCGTCTGGCGACCACCGCGGTGTACCAGCTCGAGCAGTCCGGCGGCCGGACGGCGCTCTGCACCATGTGCATCGGCGTCGGCCAGGGCATCGCGGTGATGATCGAGCGGGTGTAATCCCGAAAGTTAGACCCCCACCTAACCTCCCCCACTGGGTGGGGGAGGGACTGCCGCCGCCCTCCCGAACAAGCGCTTGTCCCCTCCCCCGCCCAGCGGGGGAGGGTTAGGGTGGGGGTCTAGCTTCCCAAGAGGCGATAGGACCACACCCATGCCCTTCATCGAAGCCGCCGGCATCACCCAGCACTACGACCTGACCGGCCCGGCCGACGCGCCGGTGCTGCTGTTCGCCAACTCCATCGGCACCAGCCTTCACATCTGGGACGCCGTGGTGCCGCACCTGTCGGACCGCTACCGCATCCTGCGCTATGACATGCGCGGCCACGGCCTGACCCAGGTGACGCCGGTCAGCGACGATGCCGGTTACAGCATGGACCTGCTGGCCGACGACGCCGCTGGCCTGCTCGACGCGCTCGGCATCGCGCGTGCCCATGTCTGCGGCCTGTCCATCGGCGGCATGATGGCGCAGCGCCTCGCCGTCAAGGCACCCGGCCGCATCCAGGGCCTGATCCTGTGCGACACCGCCGGCGTGATCGGCCCGGCCTCGGTCTGGACCGACCGCATCGCCGCAATCCGCGCCCGCGGCATGGCCGCGATCTCCGACGGGGTGATGGCCCGCTGGTTCACGCAGGCCTTCCGCGACGGCCGGCCCGACCAGATCCGCGGCTACACCGCCATGGTCGCCCGCACCACGGAAGACGGCTATGTCGGCTGCGCCATGGCGATCCGCGACGCCGACCTGCGCACCGCCAACGCCGCCATCAAAGCCCCGACCCTGGTGATCTGCGGCGAGGACGATGTTGCCACCCCGCCCGACGCCGCCCGCGAACTGGCGGCCGGCATCCCCGGCGCGCGGTTCGAACTGCTGCCCGGCGCCGCCCATATCCCCGGTGTCGAGAAGCCGGCGGAACTGGCCGCCCTGATCGACGGCTTCCTGAGGGACCTGTGATGGCCGACCGTGAAATAATGGACAAGGATCTGTACGACCGCGGCATGGCGGTGCGCCGCTCGGTCCTGGGCGACGCCCATGTCGACCGCTCGCTGGAGCGCGCCACCGAGTTCGACGCCGATTTCCAGGAGTTCATCACCAAGACCGCCTGGGGCCAGATCTGGACTCGGCCGGGCCTGGACATCCGGACGCGCAGCATGCTGACCATCGGCATGCTGGCGGCACTGGGCAAGGACGGGGAGCTGAAGCTGCACATCCGCGCCACCCGCAACACCGGCGTGACCCGCGACGAGGTGAAGGAGATCCTGATGCAGGCCGCCGTCTATGCCGGCGTCCCCGCCGGAAACCACGCCATCGCGCTGGCCCGCGCCGTCTACGCGGAGATGGACGAGGAAGACGCCCAAAAGGGCTGAAAGGAAGGGGTGAGCCGCATGACCGCCGACCGCTATTCCGACCCGCTGCTCGACCCGCTCTTCACCAGCGACGCGGCGGCCGACGCCTTCTCGCCCACCGCAAGGCTGCAGGGCATGTTGGCGTTCGAGGCGGCGCTGGCGCGGGCCGAGGCGGCGGTCGGCGTCATCCCTTCCCGCGCTGTCCCGGCCATCGAGGCGGCGTGCAAGGCCGAGCTCTACGATCTGACCGCGCTGGGGGCGGAGGCGGCGCTGGCCGGCAACACCGCCATCCCGATGGTCAAGCACCTGACCCGTGCCGTGCAGGCAGCCGACGAGGAAGCGTCGCGCTACGTCCATTGGGGCGCCACCAGCCAGGACGCCATGGACAGCGGCCTGATGCTGCAGCTGCGCCGCTTACTCGACAGCCTCGACGCCGATCTGGCGGCTCTCGCCGACGGCCTCGCCGATCTCGGCGACCGCCACCGCGCCACGCCGATGGTCGCCCGCACCTGGCTGCAGCACGCCCTGCCGACGACATTCGGGCTGAAGGCCGCCGGCTGGCTCGACGCGCTGGGCCGCGACCGTCAGCGGATCGCCACGGCTAGAGGCCGCCTCGCCCTGCAATTCGGCGGCGCGGCCGGCACGCTGGCAGCATTGGGCGACGCCGGCCCGGCGGTGGCGGAGGCGTTGGCGAAGGAGTTGGACCTCCCCCTGCCCGCCCTGCCCTGGCACGCCAGCCGCGACCGCATCACCGAACTGGCATCATCCCTCGGCATCCTCGCCGGCACGCTGGGCACGCTCGGCCGCGACATCTCGCTGATGATGCAGATGGAGGTCGCCGAAGCCTTCGAGCCCGCCGGCCCCGGCCGCGGCGGCTCCTCCACCATGCCGCACAAGCGCAACCCGGTGTCCTGCGCCGTCCTGCTCTCCACCGCCATCCGCGCTCCCGCCCTGGTCGGCGGACTGCTGGCGGCCCAGGTGCAGGAACACGAACGCGGCCTCGGCGGCTGGCATGCCGAATGGCAGGCTTTGCCCGACCTCTGCCGCCTCGTCGCCGGCGCCGCCCGCCACGCCCGCGAGACCGTCGCCGGCCTGACCGTCGATGCGGAGCGCATGCGCGCCAACCTCGACCTCACCCGCGGCCTGATCCTGGCGGAGGCGGTGACCATGGCGCTGGGCGACCGCATGGGCCGCATGGCCGCCCATTCCCGCGTGGCCGACGCCAGCCGCCTCGCATCCTCCACCGGCCGCCCCCTACGCGACGTGCTGGCCGATGATACCGACGTGGTGGAGGCGCTGGGCGCCGACGCGCTCGACCGCCTGTTCGATCCGCTGCGCTACACCGGCGCAGCATCCCATTTCATCGACCGCGTGCTGGATACCCATAGGCAAGCAAAAGGTCGGCAAAGCTGACCGCTCCCAAGGAGGGACGACCGAGATGGACACAGCCGTTCAGGAGACCGAGGGCGATTTTGCCCCCCGTGATTGGGCACAACACCCGCCCTACCTGTCGCCACTCTACAAATCGACGGTACTGCGCTCGCCGTCCAAGCCGCTGATCCCGATGAAGCAGTGCCTGTCGGTCCGCAGCGGCCCGGTCTTCGGCCATGACAGCGTCGATCCGCTGGACAACGACCTGACGAAGAACGGCCGCGTCAACGGCGAGCCGATCGGCGAGCGCATCATCGTCACCGGCCGCGTGCTGGACGAGAGCGGCCGGCCGGTGCCGCACACGTTGCTGGAGATCTGGCAGGCCAACGCCTGCGGCCGCTACGTCCACCGCTGGGACCAGCATGACGCGCCGCTCGATCCCAACTTCTTCGGGGCCGGCCGCTGCATCACCGACGCGGAAGGCCGCTACCGCTTCACCACGATCAAGCCCGGCGCCTATCCCTGGGGCAACCACCACAATGCCTGGCGCCCGGCGCACATCCATTTCTCGCTGTTCGGGCCGTCCTTCCTGACCCGGCTGGTCACCCAGATGTATTTCCCGGGCGATCCGCTGCTGCCGCTCGACCCCATCTACAACGGGGTGCCGGAGGGCGCGCGCGATCTGCTGATCTCGCGCTTCTCCATCGATGTGACCGAGCCGGTGTGGGCGCTCGGCTATGAGTTCGACATCGTCCTGCGCGGACGCCAAGCCACGCCGATGGAGGGCTGACCGCCATGAGCCAGACGCTGAAACAGACGCCGTCGCAGACCGTCGGCCCCTATTTCGCCTATGCCTGGACGCCGGAACTCTACGGCCGCCGCCCGCTGGCGACCAACCGGCTGGCGACCCGCGACATGGCCGGCGAGCACATCCGCATCGAAGGCGTGGTCTATGACGGCGAAGGTGCGCCGATCCGCGATTGCGTGGTGGAGATCTGGCAGGCCGGCGCCGACGGCCGCCACGCTCCCGGTGCGGCCGGCTTCGGCCGCTGCGGCACCAACGACGAAGGCTATTATTTCTTCGACACGGTGAAGCCCGGCGCCTGCGATCCCGGCCACGCCCCGCACATCGCGGTGACGGTGTTCGCCCGCGGCATGCTGAGCCACGCCTTCACCCGCCTGCACTTCTCCGACGAGGCCGCGGCGAACGAGGCCGACCCGGTTTTGGCGAGCGTCCCGGCCGACCGCCGCGACACCCTGATCGCACGGCGCGCCGAGGTGCCGGGCGGGGTGGTCTACCGTTTCGATATCCGCGTGCAGGGCGAGGGGGAGACGGTGTTCTTCGACTGTTGAGGGTGGGGGTGTCGGCTTCGATTGCCCCCACCTAACCTCCCCCGCTCTCAGCGGACCTAAGGTCCGCCTGTCGCGTCAGCACAAAGCATAGCTTTGTGCGAGAGCTGGGCGGGGGAGGGACTGCCGCTACTTTCCCGATCAAGCACTTAATCCCCTCCCCCGCCCAGCGGGGGAGGGTTAGGGTGGGGGCATCGTCAGCCGACACACCACCCCACACTCACCCCTCGCGGATCGTCGCCACGAAGCGCTGCACCTCGGTGCGCAGCTGGGCCGACTGGTGCGACAGCGTGTCGGCGGCCGACCGCGCCTGGGCGGCCATGCTGCCGGTCTCGCTGGCGGCGCGGGTGACGCCGTCGATGTTGGTCGACACCTCGCGGGTGCCGGCGGCGGCCTGCTGGACGTTGCGGCTGATCTCGCGGGTCGCCGCCCCCTGCTCCTCCGCCGCGGCGGCGACGGCGGTGACCGTCTCGCTGATGCCGAGGATGGTGTGGCCGATGGCCTGGATGGCGCCGACGGCGCTGCCGCTGACCGACTGGATTTCGGCGATCTGGGCGGCGATCTCCTCCGTCGCCTTGGCGGTCTGGCTGGCGAGGTTCTTCACCTCCTGCGCCACGACGGCGAAGCCCTTGCCGGCCTCCCCCGCCCGCGCCGCCTCGATGGTGGCGTTCAGCGCCAGCAGGTTGGTCTGGCCGGCGATGGACTGGATCAGGTTCACCACGTCGCCGATCTTCTGCGCCGCCTGGGCTAGACCGGCGACGGTGCCGTTGGTCTTCTCGACCTCCCCCACCGCGTCGTTCGCCATGCGGGACGAGGCGGCGATGCGCTGGTTGATTTCCTCGATGGAGTGGGCCAGCTCCTCCGCGGCGGCGGCCACCGTCTGCACGTTGCTGCTGGCGACGTCGGCGGCGCTGGCGACGGCCGCGGCCTGGGCGTTGGTCTGCTCGGCGATGGCCGACAGCCCTTCGGAGTCGGTGCGGATCAGTTCGGCCTGCTGGGCCACGTTGGCGACCACGCCGCCGACCGTGCTCTCGAACCGGTCGGCCATCCGGGCCAGCTCCTGCTTGCGCTGTTCGGCGGCGCGCTGCTCGTCCAGGCGGCGCTGCTCCTCCATCTCGGCGACGCGGCCGGCGTTCTCCTTGAACAGCTGGAGCGCCTTGTTGATGGCGCCGATCTCGTCGGCGCGGTCGCGGTCGGTGACCTCCACGTCGCGCCGGCCAGCGGTCAGCGCCTGGATGGTGGCGATGATCCGGCGCAGCGGCTGGCCGACGACCATGCGGCTCGTCAGCCACAGCGCCAGCAGTAGCCCGGCGGTCAGCAGCACCGCACCCACGGCGATGAAGGCCCGCAGCTCCTGCTTCGGCACCTCGATCTTGTTGATCGGCAGGTTGACCAGGATCGACCAGGGCGTGCCGGTGCCGCCGATGACGACCGGCCGGAACAGCTGCTTGACGTCGGTCTTCAGGCTGGCCGACACCGAGAAATGGGAGAAGGGTTTGCCCTCGCGGATGGCGGGCATGGCGTCCTTCAGCCGCTCGTTGGTCTGCAGGATCGGCTTGCCCAGATGATCGGGGTTGCTGTAGGCGGCCCATGCCCCGCCGTTGGAGATCAGGAAGACCGATCCCGTCTCGAACGGCTTGACCGTCTTCAACTCGTTCCAGATGTCGTCGGTGGCGATGTCCACGCCGGCGACGCCGATGAACTTGCCGCCGTCCATGATCGGAACCACCAGCGACACCATCAGCACGTTCTTGCCGGCGACCGTGTAGCTGTAGGGCTCGACGATCACCTCCTTGCCGGTGCGCTTGGCCTGCTGGTAGTAGACGCCGTCCGGTCCGGGATCGTCATAGCCGACCAGCGATTCCAGCTGGACCTTGCCGCCGCCGCGGTTCCAATAAGGGATGAAGCGGCCGCTGGCGTCCGTGCCGGGGCCCTTGGCGAAGGCGGCGTCCTTGCCGTCCAGCGCGTTGGGCTCCATGCCGACCCAGACGCCGATCAGCCCGGTGTTGGCCTCCAGCAGGCTTTTCAGCCAGTCGTTCAGCTTGTCGCGGTCGACGATGCCGCTCCGCTTCAGGCTGAGCAGGGTGGTGCCCATCAGGCGGCTGACGTCCATGGCGTCGTTCAGCCGCCGCTCGACGGCCGCCGCATGGTACTTGCCCAATTCCTCCCCGACCTGGAAGGACAGCTCGTCGGTGTCCGCCCCGCTCTTGACGGAGATCACGACCGACCCGCCCCCCAGCCCGATGACCAGGACCAACCCGATCGCCAACACCAGCTTTGTCACCAACGGCAACTTCTTGAACATCGACTTTCCCCGCGACACATCCGAATGAAGGCACGACACCCCACGCCGACTGTCCCGCCGTTCGGTTAAATTCGCGTAAATTGCCGTCTAATATATTTGTTGGTCCGAAATACATTGAGAGTCGTTCGCATAAATAGAACAAAGACCAATAAACTCGCATCTTCAAACCACACTTTGGGACCAATGCCACAGTTTGTTCGAACGCGAACAACCTCTATCCGATAGACTCTCCGTTCCGTCGCCACAAAAGACGAAGGGGGCGGACCGGCTTCCCCGATCCACCCCCATTCATCCTCTTCGCCCCGTCACAAGGCGTGTACGCATTGCAGCGTTACTTCCGGGCGGCGACGATGGCGGCCTGGATCTCCTTCAGGACCTCCGCACCGCCGTCGGCGGCATACTTGTCGAAGGCGGGCTTGACCATCTCGCGCATGCGGTCCAGCTCGGCCGGGCTCAGCTCGTTGATCTGCATGCCCTTTTCCTTCAGGTAGGCCACGCTCTGGGCCGAGGCCTCGCGGCTGTCCTTGCGCTCGAACTCGCGCGAGGCGACGGCGGCCTCGTGAACGATCTTCTTCTCGTCCGCCGACAGGCCTTCGTACCAGCGCTTGCTGGCCAGCACGATCCACGGGCTGTAGACGTGGCGGGAAATGGTCAGGTACTTCTGCACCTCGTAGAACTTGGACGACTGGATGGTCGTGACCGGGTTCTCCTGGCCGTCGACCGTGCCGGTCTCCAGCGCGGTGAACAGCTCGGAGAAGGCCAGCGGCACCGCGTTGGCGCCGAAGCGGTTGAACATGTCGATGTAGACCGGGTTCTGCATCACGCGCAGCTTGATGCCGCCCATGTCTTCCAGCTTGGTGATCGGCCGCTTGCTGTTGGTCAGGTTGCGGAAGCCGTTCTCCCAATAGACCAGCCCGACCAGCCCCTTGTCGTTCAGCGCCTTCAGCAGCTTCTCGCCGAACGGGCCGTCCAGCACGGCGTCGGCTTCCTTCTCGTTGTTGAACAGGAAGGGCAGGTCGTAGACGCCGAAATCCTTGACGATGCCGACGAGCGTGGCGGTGGAGCCCACCATCATCTCCTGCGCACCGCCGATCAGGGCGTTCTGCATCTGGATGTCGTTGCCCAGGCTGGCGTCGCCGAAGCCCTTCATCTTGAACTTGCCGCCGCTGCGCTTGGACAGTTCCTCGGCGAAATACTTCACCGCGCGGCCCTGGTTGCTGCTTTCCGACAGGCCGTAGCCGAAGCGGATGATGCGGGTCTTCACCTCCTGGGCGGAGGCGCTGGTGACGGCGGCGACCGGAGCGAGCAGGGCGGCGGCGATGCCGGTGGCGAGAAGCAGTTTGCGGAACATGGTGTCGGTCTTCCTTCCTTGGGCGTTTCGTTGTGTTTGGTGTTCGGGCGTTTGGTGTTCGGGCGTCAGTGGAAGAAATGCAGCGGCGCGGTGACGATCTCCGGCACGGCGATCAGCAGGCCCAGCAGCACGATGTAGGTCAGCAGGAAGGGCCAGATGCCCTTGGTGGCGCTTTCCAGCGAGATGCGGGCGACGCCGCACACCACGTTCAGCACCGTGCAGACCGGCGGATGGATCAGGCCCAGCGTTCCGACCAGGACGAACATCACGCCGAAATAGGCGGGGTCGATGCCGGCCTTGATCGCCAGCGGGGTCAGCACCGGGCCCAGCACCAGGATGGTCGGCGTCAGGTCCATCACCGTGCCGACGGCCAGCAGCAGGCAGGCGATGGCCAGCATCAGCAGCTTCGGATTGTCCATCAGCGGGGCCAGCAGCTCCGTCATCTGCTGCGGCAGGTCGGCCAGCGTCACCATGTAGGACGACACCAGCGCCGCGGCGCACAGGAACATCACGGTGCTGGTGGTGCGCGCCGCCTGGACCAGCAGCGGGACCAGCTGCGCCAGCGTGACCTGACGGTAGACGAACAGCGCGACGAACAGCGAATAGACGGCGGCGACCACCGCGGCCTCGGTCGGCGTGAAGATGCCGCCGCGCAGGCCGCCGATGATGATGACCGGCAGGGCCAGCGCCCAGATGCCGTCCCCCAGCGCCTTCAGCCGCTCCCGCCCGCTCGCCTTCGGCTGCAGCTTCACCGTCATGTCGCGGACGACGAAGGTCCAGGCGCAGACCAGGCCGATGCCCATCAGCAGGCCGGGCACGATGCCGGCCATGAACAGCGCGCTGATCGAGGTGTTGGTGGTCACGCCGAAGATGATGAAGGGCATGCTGGGCGGGATGATCGGGGCGATGATGCCGCCGGATGCGATCAGGCCGGCCGAACGCGGCACCGGGTAGCCATGGTCGCGCATCATCGGGATCAGCAGCGTGGCGAGCGCCGCGGTGTCGGCGATGGCCGAGCCCGACAGGCTGGCCAGCATCACCGAGGCGCCGATGGTGACGTAGCCCAGCCCGCCCTTGATGTGGCCGACAAGGCTGACCGCGAGATTGATGATGCGCTGGGAAATGCCGCCCGCGTTCATCAGCTCGCCGGCCAGGATGAAGAAGGGCACCGCCATCAGCGGGTAGTTGTCGGCGCCGCTCAGCATGTTCTGGGCGACCAACTGGGCGTCGAAGAAGTCCAGGTGGACCATCAGCGCGACGCCGGTCAGCATCAGCGCGAAGGCGATGGGCATGCCGAGCAGCATCAAGCCGAACAGCGAGCCCAGGAAAATGGTGAGGGTCATGGCGGAAACTCCGTCCGCAGGAGGTCTTCTGGGCTCAGTGCTTGACGACGGCGGCGCTGCCGTGCGGGGCCGGGGGCGGCACGGCGGGGCCGTGCGATTCCGGATGGTCCATCATCGTGTCGGGATCGCCGGGGACGCGGGCGCCCGGCTGGTTGGTGACGATCCGCACCAAGTTCGCCAGCACGATCAGCGCCATGGCGATGGCCGGGAAGAAGCCCGCCGCGGCGTAGAAGGCCATGGGGAAGCGCAGGACGGTGGAGAAGGTCTCCATGCCGATCAGCAGCTGGATCCAGCTGCCCTGCACGAACAGCCACAGGGCGTAGAGCATCATCAGGTGCGCGATCACCGCGCAAGCCCGGCGGACCTTGGCCGGCAGGCGGCTCTGCACGATCTCCAGGCCCAGGTGCCGCTGGTGCCGCAACGCCACGGTGGCGCCCAGGAACACCAGCCACACGAACATCAGCCGCGCGATCTCCTCCGCCGCGACGATGCCGCTGTTGAAGATGTAGCGCAGGACGACGTTGCCGAAGACGAGACCGACCATGACCGCCAGCATCAGCGCCATGATCCATTCGGTGATCCGCTCCAGCAGATCCGCCACGCGTTTCATGCGGTCCTCCCAATATTCTCCCCGCCGGTCAGGCGGGCGTAGGCGTCGGCGACGATGGCGTCCGCCGGCAGCGTCACCTCATAGGACAGCACGGCCTCGTCGGCGGCAGGCATCTCAAGGTCGGCGAACTGGCTGTCGACCAGGGCGGTGGGCATGAAATGGGCCGTCCGCGCCCCCATGCGAGAGGCGATCAGCGCCTTGTCGCCGTGCAGATGCAGGAAGACGACCCGCTCGCAATCGCCGCGCAGCCGGTCGCGGTAGCGCCGCTTCAGCGCCGAACAGGCGACCACCAGCCCGCGCCCTTCGCGATGCGCATCGGCGATGAAGCCGGCCAGAGTGGCCAGCCAGCCGTCGCGGTCGTCGTCGGTCAGCGGGATGCCGGCCGACATCTTCGCGATGTTGGCGGGCGGATGGTGCGCATCGCCTTCGATGAAGGCATGGCCCAGCGCCGCGGCAAGGCTCTGGCCGACGCTGGACTTGCCGCAGCCGGCGACGCCCATCACCACGACGATCGGCGGTGCCGCGGACAGGCTGTCCGGCGGGCGGGGGCTGGCGGCGGGAGACGGCGCGATGGAGGGACCGTTCATGAGGCTCGTGTTCCCGATTCCCGGTGCAGGGCGGCATCCGCGTCCTCTCGGGTCACGGCGGCCACGCACTACAAAAACGTGTTAGCGCTATCATGTGCGGACCAAGGGTACATCCGCGGCCTTATGGCCCGAATGCACGGATGACGCCGACACGAGATGACGATACTGTTAGCGCTAACCTTGAGAGGCGTAAAGAGTTTTGTTTGAGTTGCGCACGAACAGGTTGACGCGGTGCTGCAGGTTGCAGCCGTGGCCTAGCGGTTGCAGGCGATGGGCATGCGGCTCTTGCCCGCCATGCTACACAACGGTAATCAGCAATCCCGCGCGGCGCTTCGTCGCGCCGGCCTCTCATCGGCCATTATCGGGCCATTATCGGAAGGACGGAGCCCTGTGACGACGCGTGGCGGTGATCGGCCTGCATCCCCGACGGTCAAGACGCGCAAGCCGCGCTCCTCGCGCACCGGGCGGGCGACGATGGCGGACGTGGCGGAGCGGGTCGGCGTCAGCGCCATCACCGTGTCCCGCGCCTTCAAGCGGCCGGAGCTGGTCGGGCCGGAGCTTCGCCAGCGCATCCTCGACACCGCCCAGTCAATGGGCTACGTGCCGAACCAGGCGGCCAGCGCGCTGGCGTCGGCGCGGTCGATGACGGTGGCCGTGCTGATCCCGTCGATGACCAACATGGTCTTCGTGGAGACGCTGGCCGGCATCCACGACATGCTGCTGCCGCGCGGCTACCGCGCCCTGATCGGCGTCACCCACTATTCCCCGGAGGAGGAGGAGCGGCTGATCCGCACCTACCTGCAGTTCCAGCCCGACGGCATCCTGCTGACCGGCACCGATCACACCGACGTCACCCGCACCTACCTGTCGGCGATGAGCAGCCCGACCGTCCACATGATGGAGCTGCTGGACGAACCCGAAAGCCTCAGCGTCGGCTGCTCGCAGGAGGAAGGCGGGCGACTGATGACCACCCATCTGCTGGAGCGCGGCTACCGCCGCATCGGCTTCGTCGCCGTGCAGCTGGACCCGCGCACGCTGTCCCGCCTGGACGGCTACCGCCATGCGCTGGAGGAAGCCGGGCTGTATGACGAGAAGCGGGTGTGGCGCCTGCCCGACCCGTCCTCCATCCATCTGGGCGCGGCGATGATCGACCGGCTGATGGCCGAGAACACCGACTGCGACGCCGTCTTCTTCTGCAACGACGATCTGGCGCAGGGCGCCCTGTTCCAATGCCAGCGCCGCGGCATCCGGGTGCCGGACCAGCTTGCCATCGCCGGCTTCAACGACCTGCCGGCATCCGCCTGGACCACCCCCACCCTGACCACCATCGCCACGCCCCGCTATGCCATCGGCCGGCATGCCGCCGCCATGCTGCTCGACCTGATGGACGGCAAGGAGCCGCCGCGGCGGCGCGTCGACCTGGGGCTGACCTTCATCGCGCGGGAGAGCACCTGAGCGAAGCTCGCCTAGGCTCTTCACAGCCCATAGGGCAATCGCATTTGGATTCCAGCAGCAGACGAAGCCCTTCTCCCCTTGCGGGAGAGGGGTTGGGGTGAGGGGGGCGCAAGCTTCCGCCTTCGGCGGAATACCCCTCATCCCAACCCTTCTCCCGCAAGGGGAGAAGGGCATCCGAAACGTAGCGTCGTCGCACGAATTCGATGCGCGATTGCTCTGCGCACCCGCCGCGGCGGGCGCCTTACGCCGCGCGCACCGTGGCGATGAAGGTCCCGACCTCCCGGCGCAGCCGTTCCGCCTCGGCGGCCAGTTCCTGCGAGGTGCCGCGGACGCGGCCGGCGGCGTCGCCGGTCTCGTGAACGGCACTGCTGACGCCGGCGATGTTGCTCGACACCTCCTCGGTGCCCTGGGCGGCCTGGGTGACGCTGCTGGCGATTTCCCGCGTGGCGGCGGCCTGCTCCTCGATGGCGGCGGCGATGGCGGTGGTGATCTCGCTCATGCGGCCGATGGTCCGGCCGATGCCGCCGATCGCCTTCTGGGCGCCGCCGGTCGTCTGCTGGATTTCCTGCACCTTGGCCTGGATCTCGTCCGTCGCCTTGGCGGTCTGGGTGGCCAGCGCCTTCACCTCGCTCGCCACGACGGCGAAGCCCTTGCCGGCCTCTCCCGCCCGCGCCGCCTCGATGGTGGCGTTCAGCGCCAGCAGGTTGGTCTGGGCGGCGATGCCGCTGATCAGTTCCACCACCGCGCCGATCTGTTCGGCGGCGGTCACCAGTTCGCGCATGGTGCGGTCGGCGCCGTCGGCGTCGGCCACCGCCTGGGTGGCGATGCGGGTGGAGTTCTCCACCTGCTGGCCGATCTCGGAGATGGAGGCCGACAGTTCCTCCGTCGCGGTGGCGACGGTCTGCACGTTGGCCGACGCCTGTTCCGAGGCGCTGGCGACCAGCAGCGAGCGCTCGCTCGCCTCCTGCGCGGTGGCGGTCAGCGCGGTGGCGGCGTCGCGCATCCCGGTGGCGGCATTGGCGACGGTGTCGACGATGCCCTTCACCGTGCTTTCGAAGGTGTCGGCCATCTGCATCATGGTCTCGCGGCGGTGTTCGGCGGCCTTGCGCTCGCTCTCCTCCTGCGCCTTGCGCATGTGCTCCATCTCCAGCGCATTGGTCTTGAAGACCTGGAGCGAGCGGGCGAGCGCGCCGATCTCGTCCCGGCGCTCGTCGTTGGTGACCGCCACGCCCAGGTCGCCCTGGGCCAGACGCCCCATCGCCCCGGTGATGGCGCCGAGCGGCCGGGTGATGGCGCGCGAGATCGCCCAGGCCAGCAGCAGGCCGGCCAGCACGGCGACCACGGTCACCGCCGTGCCGCGCGATTCGGCCGCGGCGACCTCGGCGGCGGCGGTGCGCTCCAGCTGCGCCAAGAATTCGGCGGAATTGGAGCGGATCAGGCCGATTTTGTCGCCGATCTCCTTGCCGGCCTTGCCCAGCGTCTGGCTGTTCAGAGATTTCAGATCGGCGCTCAGCACCGCGATGCGCTCGATTCCCGTGCGGTAGGCGGGCAGCTTGGCGACGGCCTCGGCCAGCTTGGCCTTGACCGGCCCCTCCTCCATCCCGCCGCGCAGCGCCTCCGCCTTCGCGGTCAGGTCGGTCAGGTCCTTGCGGATGCGCTCCAGATCCTCCGCCTTGGTTTCCGCCACGAAGCGGGCGACCAGCACGCGGACCAGCAGGAACTGTTCGCTGACCTCGGCGGCGCGCACGGTGCGGTCCAGGTTGCCGCCGTCCTTCTCCGCCTTGACGGTATCGCTCAGCGTGCGGCGGATGTCGGCGCCCAGCGTGTTCACCACCGACGCGACGATCTGGTCGCGCTCCGTCCGCGCGGCGACGAGACGGTCGAAGCCGCCGGTCAGCGTCTGGCGCAGCGTGGCGATCTCCTGCGCCGCCTGGAGGTCGGTCGAACGGGTCATCCGCGCGGTGGCGGCGTCCAGCTTCTGGCGAAACTTCTCCACGTCGCTGCGGAACCGGTCGGCCACCGCGGGGGAGCCGCTGGACACGAACTCCTCCGCCGAGCCCAGGGCGTCGGCCATGTTGGTGTCCGCCTCCGCCACCGTCATGGCGACGTGCGACTGCCCCGCATATTGGCGGAGCGCATCGTCGCTCGACCGCAAGCCCGTCCAGGACACCGCCCCCAGCCCGACCAGAAGCGCCAGCGTGACGCCGAAGCCGGTGTAGATCTTGGTCGCCGTCCGCAGGTTGGCGAAGGTTCCGGCTCTGGCGGGCTGGCTCTGGCTGGTGGCGTTCATGATGGTGACCCCGGCGTCCACTGGCGATGGAGCGGTCTTTGGTTAGGCCGCTGATTGGTCAGTCACGTTACAAGAACAATGCCAAAGGACCATTAACGGCCGGGTCGCTTTTCTACCCTACGAAAATGCCATTGGTTGTCTACGCCTCCGTCGGCAGACTTTCGCAATTTGCCAAAACTCCTGATAATGCTTTGCAATTTGCCAATTTCCGCAGCTCTCAACTGCCAAGTCCTAGCCATTAGTTATAGAACTGTCCTCCATTCACCTCAATCACCTGCCCGGTGATGTAGCCGGCAAGCCGTTGGGAGGCGAGGAACAGGTAGGCGCCGACACAATCCTGCGCTGTACCCAGCCGCTTCAGCGGTATGCGCGCCGCGGTCTGCGTCAATTTGTCCGGGGTCGAGTAGCGCTGGTGGAAATCGGTGTCGATGGTGCCGGGGGACACGGCGTTCACGCGGATGCCGTGCGGCGCCAGTTCCGTCGCCAGCGAGCGGGCGAGGCTGGCCTGGAAGGCCTTGGCGGCGCTGTAGAGCGACGACCCCGCGCTGCCCCCGGTCCGGCCGGAGATGGAGCCGGTGTTGACAATGGCCCCCTTCGACGCGACCAGCGCCGGCAGCGCCGTCCGGCTGGCGATGACGGCGGAGGCGGCGTTCAGGTCGAACTGCTGCTGCAGGAAGTCGTCGTCGATGTCGCCCAGCGCCACCCGGCCCAGCATGGTGCCGGCATTGTTGATCAGCACGTCCAGCCCGCCGAGCCGGTCCACCGCGCTTTCCACCACCCGGCGGACCTCCGCCTTGTCGGCGAAGTCGCCGGCCAGCGGGACCACCCCGGCACCCATCGCCGCAGCCGCGGCCTCTAGCGCCGCCGCGTCGCGGCCATGGATGACGACACGGGCGCCGAACTGGGCGAACGCCGCCGCCACCGCGGCGCCGATGCCGCGGCTGCTGCCGGTCACCAGAACCCGCTTGCCGCGGAACTCCTGCGCCAGCAGGTCGGCGGGCCAATCGGCAAAATCGGTCGTGGTCATCAACGCGTGCTCCCCTGATGGCAGGCCGCCCCAGCGTATGCCCAGGCATATGTTCGGAATCGAAAGGCGGTCTGATTGTTTGTGTTCCAATCCGATCATAGGGGGCGGCGCTTCCCCCCGTCAATCCAGGTCCGGACGGCAAGGGCACGATTGTTGTTTCCAGGCGAATAGTGTTGTCGGAACTGCTGGATTTATCCGGCGGGGGCAGACGGTTAACTCTGTGTTCACGGCCGACGCTCCCCGGCGCCGACCGGACGTCAACCTCCAGCCCCGCCCCGCGCCCGGTGACGAATCCCCCGTCGCCGGGCGCATCCCCCGGCAGGGCAGTCTTCGAATAAGGACATCATCATGTTCACGCAGAAGTTCGCGACCGCCGCCGTTGCCGCCACCCTGTCGCTGTCGGCCCTGACCTTTGCCGCCGGCAGCGCCAATGCCGCTCAGGATGCCGGCTTCGACAGCCTGCTGGCCTCCACCTCCGCCGCCGTCGTGCAGGCCGATGCCCTGACCGCCGAGCGCACCGAGCGCGACGCCGCCCGCACCGCCCTGTCGGTCGCCCGCTCGCTCGCCGCCCAGGGCGACACCAAGGGTGCCAGCGCCTACCTGAACTTCGCCCGCGCCAAGCTCGGCCTCGCCGGCACGGCTCAGGACAGCGTCGTCGGCCTGTCCGCCTCGGGTGACTCCACCATCCGCACCGATGCCGTCCGCGGCAACGCCATCGCCTCGCACAGCTCCTACCGGTAACCTTTTACCGGTAACGCGTGCCCAAGCCTGCAGCACCCGTTCCTGATCCTGCCGCGGACGTCCGCCGACCGACATGAGCGGCGGCGCCGCGCGGCGAACGGGACCACCTCCCGCCTTCCCGCCGTTTTGCGAGAATCCTGTCGTAGACCGCCTGCCTTCGGGCTATGTAGGCGGGATGAACACCGAGCCAGACCACACCGGCCAAGATCACGCCGGCCAAGATTTCGAGATTTTCCTGGTGGCCGCCCCCGGCCTGGAATCCGTGCTGTGCGCGGAGGCCGCCGACCGCGGCTTCGCGAACCCCACCGCGGTGAAGGGCGGCGTGACGGTCACCGGCGGCTGGCCGGAGGTCTGGCGGGCGAACATGGAACTGCGCGGCGCCACCCGCGTGCTGGCGCGCATCGCCTCCTTCCGCGCCTTCCATCTGGCGCAGCTGGACAAGCGGGCGCGCCGCGTTCCCTGGGCGCAAATCCTGCGCGCCGACGTGCCGGTGCGGGTCGAGGCCTCCTGCAAGGGCTCGCGCATCTACCATGCCGGCGCCGCCGCCCAGCGCATCGAACGCGCCATCGCCGAGGAACTGGGCGCCCCCATCGTCAAGGCCGCGCCCAAGAAGACCGGGAAGTCCGCCGATAGGGACGCGCCGGAGGAGGAGGACACCCGCGCCGTCCAGAGCGCCGTCCAGATCAAGGCGCGCATCGACGACGACCTCTGCACCATCAGCGTCGACAGCTCCGGCGAATCCCTGCATAAGCGCGGCCACAAGGAAGCGGTCAACAAGGCGCCGATGCGCGAAACGCTGGCCGCCCTGTTCCTGCGCCAGTGCGGCTATGACGGGCGCGAGCCGGTTCCCGTGGTGGATCCCATGTGCGGCTCCGGCACCTTCGTCATCGAGGCCGCCGAGATCGCCGCCGGCCTGAAGCCCGGCCGCTCCCGTTCTTTCGCCTTCGAGCAGCTTGCCAACTTCGACCCTGCCGTCTGGGAAAGCCTGCGCGCCGGCGGCACGGCCACCGCGCCCGCCGTCCGCTTTTACGGCAGCGACCGCGATGCCGGCGCCGTCACCATGAGCCGGGCCAACGCCGAACGCGCCGGCGTCTCCGCCTGGACCGAGTTCGCCCACCATGCCATCAGCGACCTGACCCCGCCGGAGGGTCCGCCCGGCCTCGTCATCGTCAATCCGCCCTACGGCGCCCGCATCGGCGAGGGCAAGTCCCTGATCCCGCTCTACCACGCCATGGGGCAGACGCTGAAGACGCGCTTTGCCGGCTGGCGGGTGGGCATCGTCACCAACGAAGCCGCCCTGGCAAAGGCGACGGAACTGCCCTTCAAGGAGGGCGGCGTGTCGGTGTCGAACGGCGGCATCCGGGTCACGCTGTACCAGACCGATCCCCTGCCCTGACCGCTCACCCGCCGGTCACCGCCGACACCCGAAGGCGCAACGGCTTGTCCGGCCG
Organism: Azospirillum largimobile; assembly: GCF_977007025.2. Classification (NCBI taxonomy): domain Bacteria; kingdom Pseudomonadati; phylum Pseudomonadota; class Alphaproteobacteria; order Rhodospirillales; family Azospirillaceae; genus Azospirillum; species Azospirillum largimobile. Next base: position 88,970 of record NZ_CDRMUA020000005.1, on the reverse strand, counting down.
CAGCGACACCTGCATGACCGGCCGCGGCGGCGTCGTGCCTGAGGGGACCGAGAAGGCGAAGCGTTGCAGCATCATCGCTGCCATCACCGTCATCTCGGTCATCGCCAGATGCAGCCCCAGGCACACGCGCGGACCGGCCCCGAAGGGCAGATAGGCCCCGCGCGGGATCGGCGGTGAACCCGGCAATGAACCGGGCGCGAAACGCTCCGGCCGAAAGGCGAGCGGATCGGGGAACCAGCGCGGATCGTGCTGAATTGCCTGCACCGGCAGCAGGAACAGGGTGCGGGCCGGAAATTGCCAGCCGCCCAGCGTGATCGGCCGGGTTGAGCGGCGGGTGCTGAGCACCGGAGCCGCCGGAAAGAGGCGCATGGTCTCCTGAATCGTCTGCGTCAGGTACGGCAGCTCCGCCAGCCGTTCGGCCGTCGGCTCCTGACCCGTCAGCACGCGGCGCACCTCGTCCCGCGCCGTGGTCTGCGCCGAGGGGTTCGCGGCCATGCACCACGCCCACCAGATCAGCGTGGCCGCCGTGGTTTCGTGACCGGCCAAGAAGATCGTCATGCACTCATCCCGCACACCGTCCAGGCGCACGCGGTCCGAGCGCCACTCCGCCCCGTCCCCCCGATGCGCGTGCAGCAGGCGGGTCAGCAGATCGTCGGGCCAGCCTTCGGGCGGCAATTCCAGCCGCGCCTGCACATGGCGGTCGATCAGGCTGCGGAGCGCGGCCAAGCCACGCCGCTTGGACCTTTTCCAGGGCACCCAGTCCGGCCAGCTCGCCGGCCAGTACAGTTCGGCATTGGCGGCGCGAAGGACGGTGTGCACCGCCTCCTCCGCCACGCGGGCGTCCCCGCTGATCGGGTGCGAGAACAGCATCCGGACGATCACGTCCATGGCAAGGGCGGTGAGATCGCTCCCGATCCCGCGAAGCTCGCCCTCCTCCCCGTCGCCGGAAGACCAGCGGGAGAGCAGCCGGCCGGTCGCCTCGACGATGGCGGGAACGAAGCCTTGTACCGCCCTGTGCTGGAAAGCCGGCTGCAGGGCCTGACGCCGGGCGCGCCACTCCTCCCCTTCCGCGACGAAGAGGCTGCGGCCTTGCAGGCGCCTGAACACGCCGATGCCGCGCTCCCAGCGGATCAGCGCGTCATGGTGGGCGACCAGAAGCTCGCGGGCGAGGTCCGGATGGCCGACGATGACCTGATGCTCCGGCCAGATGCGCAGGTGCACCAGATCGCCATACTCGCGATGCCACGCGTCGAGCGCGGCGGGCAGGTCGCGGCGCATGCGCGCCAGATGGCTCCAGCCGGTCAGGCGGGACGGCGGACCGGGCGGCCAGCCTCCAGCGGACGGGGTTTCGGGCAGTTGCGATGCCGGCACGGGGGACGGCGCATCCCCGTGGAACGGGCAGGTCGAGGACGATGATGTGGTCATGGCCGCCAGTGTCCACACAGGCGAGCCACCCGTATTGAACGCAACCGACATCGACGCCGCAGAGTTCCTGCGGCTATGATCCCGCCATGCTTTCGCTGTCGCCCTCACCAGCGCCGCCGACTGTCCCCTGCCCCGATCCGCTGGCGCGCTCCCCCCGTGTTTGCGCAGGCTCGGACCGCGCGCGGCTGTATCTTGCGCCACTGTCGCTGCAGGGGGCGGCGACGGCGATCGTCTGCCGGGATACCCGCGGGATCGGATTGGACGACCGGCAGCGGCTGTCGCATTTCCCCGCTTCGCCGCTGCTCTGCCTGTCCTGGTTCCGGGGCATGGAATCGGGCATCGTCGAACGCGCGGCCGGCAGCCCACGCTGGCGTCCGTTCGGAACGGCAACCGTGCTGTCCGGCAGCCAGTCGCACCCGTTCGCCAGCTGGTCGCCGACGACCGGCCGCGCCGGAATGCTGTGCTTCCCGGCCGACGTGGCGCGCACCCTGTTCGGCATTGATCCGGCCATGGTGCACGACCGCTTCGTCGACGCACGCGGGGTACTGGACGCCGGCTGGCACCCGCTGCTGGACGCGCTGCTCGACGCCGACAGCGACGCGGCCACCCTTTCGGCGTTGGAATGCCATCTGGCCGAGCGCTGGCGAACGATTCAGGAGGGACGTTCGCCGGTCCCCGCGCTGCGCCGCTTCGGCCGTCATTGGGTGGAGCGGCTTGCGTGGCAGGCGCACCAGTGGCGGCGCACCCACGGCTCCCGTCAGGTCGAACGCCGCATCATGGCGCACAGCGGCCGGTCCCTGCGGCACTGGCAGACCCTGGTCCGAACCGAAGGCGTCTTCTTCACCGCCCGCGAACGCCACGAGGCCGGCCAGCCGCTGGACTGGGCCGCCCTGGCCCAGGAGGAGGGCTTCGCCGACCAAGCCCACATGTGCCGCGCCACCAAGCGCATCACCGGCTTTTCACCGACGGATTTCGCCCGGCGGTATGCGGAGGACGAGGCGTTCTGGCTTTACCGGGTGTGGGTGTGAGGGGGGCCTATAGAAACGCAATAAAAAAGCCCCGCAAATCTGCGAGGCTATGGCATTCCGAAGTAAAACAGGCCGAAGTGGCGTCCCCGACGGGAGTCGAACCCGTGTCGCCGCCGTGAAAGGGCGGTGTCCTAGGCCTCTAGACGACGGGGACGTTGTACCTTCAAGCCCGCGCTCAATAACGCATCCAGCGCGTGGATGGCGTCCCCTAGGGGAGTCGAACCCCTGTTACCGCCGTGAGAGGGCGGTGTCCTAGGCCTCTAGACGAAGGGGACGTCTGGTCCCGATGTGTGTAGCGGCGGTGGAGGCTGCCACCGGCCGCTCGACCCAACCTTGGAAGGTTGGCGTCCCCTAGGGGAGTCGAACCCCTGTTACCGCCGTGAGAGGGCGGTGTCCTAGGCCTCTAGACGAAGGGGACGTCATCGGCGTGGGCGGGTTTCTAACCAAGCCCGCCCCGCCGATCAAGCCTTTTCTTGCAGGCTGCGCAAAATACCCAGCAAACCGTCCACCGCCGCCGCCGGCGTGTCGAACGCCGTCACGAAGCGCGCAGTGCCGTCGTCCCAGCGGTAGAAGCCGTAACCGGCCGCCTCCAGCGCCTCGGCATAGGCCGTGGGCAGGCGGACGAACAGCTCGTTGGCCTCCACCGGATGAGCCAGTTCGACGCCGGGAAACGCCGTCAGGCCGGCGGCCAGGCGGTCGGCCATGGCGTTGGCATGGGCGGCGAGGGTCAGCCACAGGCCGTCGGCCAGCCAGGCGTCGAGCTGCGCCGACAGGAAGCGCATCTTCGACACCAGATGGCCGCCGCGCTTGCGGCCGAAGCCGAAATCCTCGGCCATCGCCGGGTTGAAGAACACCACCGCCTCGGCGGCGAGGCAGCCGCCCTTGGTGCCGCCCAGCGTCAGCACGTCGACCCCGGCCCGCCACGTCACGTCGGCCGGCGCGCAGCCCAGCCGGGCGATGGCGTTGGCAAAGCGGGCGCCGTCCATATGCACGGCCATGCCGTTGGAATGGGCGGTCTCGACCAGCGCCTCGACCTCTGCCGGGGTATAGACGGTGCCGGCCTCCGTCGCCTGGGTCAGGCTGAGGGCGGCGGGCTGGACGCGGTGGACGACGCCGACGCCCGCCTTGGCGATGTGGCGGGACACCGCGTCGGGCGTCAGCTTGCCATGCTCGCCGGCCAGCGGGACCAGCTTGGCGCCCCCGGTGAAGAACTCTGGCGCGCCGCACTCGTCGATGGTGATGTGCGCCTCGTCATGGCACAGCACCGCGCCATAGGGCGGCACCAGCGCCGACAGGGCCAGCGAATTGGCCGCGGTTCCGGTGGCGACCGGGAAGACCGCGACCTCGGTCTCGAAGATCGCGCACAGCCGCTCCGTCACCCGCGCGGTCCAGGGATCGTTGCCGTAGGGGGCGGCGGTGCCGCAGGAAGCGGCGGCCAGCGCCGTCATCACCTGCGGGGCGGCACCGGCGACGTTGTCGCTGCGGAAGTCATGCATGATCGGGAACCCCGTTCTTCAAGGAGCCGCCCTGCTGGAAACGGGGCCGGCGGTGATGGTGGCGGTGACGGCGCCGGTGCGCGGGTCCATCATGTACAGGCGGTCCGGCCCCTGCGGCAGGCTCACCTTGAACAGGACGCGGTTGCCGACGACCACGACCTCGCCGATGCGGGAACCGGCCGGGACGTCCAGCGTCACGTCGACGGCGGTCTCTGCCGGAGCGGGGGCGATGGCGGTCAGGGAGGCGCGGTTGGGGTCCGACATCCGCTTGTACAGCTCCACCCCCAAAAAGGTGAAGCCGGCGACGATCAGAACGCCCATGATGACGATGAGTGCCTTGAGGATCTGCACGGTTTGGGGTCCACTCCCGGACGATTGAAACAGGACGCGACACGCACGCCCGATGGCCGCCAAAACACCCGCCGAAATGCCTGACGACATGTCGGACGACTTCTTCGATCCGGAGGACGGCGGTTCGCCCGCCGGAACCGCCGGGCCGCTGGCCTATACGATTCCCGACGAGGCGGCCGGCCAACGGCTGGACAAGGCGCTGGCCGCCGGTCTGCCGGACCTGTCGCGGTCGCGCGTCCAGGCCCTGCTGGAACAGGGCTGCGTGCGCGGCGACGGGCGGACGATAACGGACCCATCCCTTAGGGTCAAACCCGGCCAGACTTTCCAGGTCGAGGTGCCGGGGGCGGAGACCGCCGAACCGGTGCCGCAGGACATCCCGATCGACGTGGTCTACGAGGATGCCGACGTCCTGGTGATCGACAAGCCGGCCGGCCTCGTCGTGCATCCCGCCGCCGGCAACCCGGACGGCACGCTGGTCAACGCCCTGCTCGCCCATTGCGGCGACAGCCTGTCCGGCATCGGCGGGGTGAAGCGGCCGGGCATCGTCCACCGGCTGGACAAGGACACCAGCGGCCTGATGGTGGTCGCCAAGAACGACCGCGCCCACCATGGCCTGTCGGAGCAATTCTCCGACCGCACGCTGAGCCGCACCTATCTGGCGCTGGTCTGGGGCGTGCCCAACCCGACGCAGGGCCGGATCGAGGGCAACATCGGCCGCAGCAGCGCCGACCGCAAGAAGATGGCCGTGGTGACCGGCGGCGGAAAACACGCCGCCACCAAGTACCGCGTGCTGAAGAGCTTCGGCATGGCGGCCTCGCTGGTCGAATGCGTGCTGGAGACCGGGCGCACCCACCAGATCCGCGTCCACCTGACCCACATCGGCCATCCGCTGGTCGGCGACCCGCTCTATGGCCGCGGGCGGTCGGGGCGGCCGGGAGGCAAATTCGCCTCGCTGCTGCCGGAACCGGTGCGGAGTAGTTTTGTTGGGTTTCCGCGACAGGCGCTGCATGCCGCGGCCCTGACCTTCCGTCATCCGGTCAGTGGCGAGATCGTGAGCTTCCGCTCTCCAATCCCGGCGGATATTCATGAACTAATTGTCACCTTGGAGACGGTTTAAAACGGTACACCGGGAAATCTTTCTTGGTTAGACTCCCGGTCAATGGCGAGGTTCCGCCGCCCGCTCATTGAGAGGGGCCTATGGAACCCGCGCTGAAGAACGGCAGTGTGCGCATGAATTCATGTCTGCGCCCACCGGCCGTCATAAAGGGGGTTTTAGAACTATGGCGACGGCGTCCAACCTTCCGGCGATCGGGTCCGAGAGCAATCTGTCCCGCTATCTCCAGGAAATCCGCAAGTTCCCGATGCTGGAGCCGCAGCGGGAATACATGCTGGCCAAGCGGTGGCAGCAGCATGAGGATTCCGGCGCCGCCCACCAGCTCGTCACCAGCCACCTGCGGCTGGTCGCCAAGATCGCGATGGGCTACCGCGGCTACGGCCTGCCTCTGTCGGAACTGATCTCCGAAGGCAATGTCGGCATGATGCAGGCGGTCAAGCGCTTCGATCCCGACCGCGGCTTCCGGCTGGCGACCTACGCCATGTGGTGGATTCGCGCGGCGATCCAGGAATACATCCTGCACAGCTGGTCGCTGGTGAAGATGGGCACGACGGCGGCCCAGAAGAAGCTGTTCTTCAACCTGCGCCGGCTGAAGGGCCAGATGCAGGCGATCGAGGAAGGCGACCTGTCGCCCGAACAGGTCCACGCCATCGCCACCAAGCTGGACGTGCCGGAACAGGACGTCGTCAACATGAACCGGCGCCTCGCCAGCCCCGACCATTCGCTGAACGCGCCGCTGCGGGCGGAGAGCGAGGGCGAATGGCAGGATTTCCTGGTCGACGAGACCGCCAGCCAGGAAATCACGCTGGCCGACCGCGAGGAACTGGGCAAGCGCCGCAAGCTGCTGGCCAATGCCATGACCGCGCTGAACGACCGCGAGCGCGACATCCTGACCGAACGCCGCCTGCGCGAGGCGCCGACGACGCTGGAGGATCTGTCGCAGAAATACGGCATCAGCCGCGAACGCGTCCGCCAGATCGAGGTCCGCGCCTTCGAAAAGCTGCAGAAGGCGATCAAGGCCGCCGCGGTGGAACAGAAGATGGAGACGGAGGCGTAAGGCGCCTCCCTTCCCTCACGCCTTGACGTAGACCCAGGCCTCCGCCCCCGACGTCAGCCGGACCATGACGCGCCTGTAATCCGAGACTTCGTAGGAATCAGCAGCCTCCAATTCCTCCGCGGTGATCTCGAACAGGGTGCCGGCGACCTCGTCCGCCGGGTCGCCGCTCTCGCTGACCACGGGGTGGAAGCGCTTGCCGCTGGTGCGGATCACCTCCGGGTCGGTGATCTCCAGCATGTCGCTGCGGTATCCCGGCATGGAGTCCGCCCGCCCGGCCAACAGCCGGCCGAAGGACGCCATCTGCACGTTCTCCTGCTGCAAGGTGCCGTAAGAAAACAGAAGGACCGTGTCCTCAGCCATCGCCATCCCTCCGTGCCTCTGCCCCGACGCGCAGCAGGTTGCCGTCCGGGTCGATGTGGGCGAACTCGCGCAGGCCATAGGGCGTGTCGGTCACCGCGGTCAGGCGTCCACGAACGCCAGCCGCCTGCCACGCCGCATGAAGCGCGTCGGCGTCGCTGACATAGAGATAGCAGGCGACGACCGAGCGTTCCGGATCGAGGTCCGGAACCAGTGCCAGATGCAGGCTCACGCCATCCCGATCGAGAAACCCATAGACGGGAGCCGCCGAGGCATCGTCATAAGCGGTAACGGCGAAGCCAAGACGCTGATAGTGGGCGAGCGCCGCACCCACGTCCCGGACCGGCAAAATGGGTGCTACGCGCTCGAACCGAACGGTCATCGCAGCCTCACACCAGGATGGAGCCTTCCAGATACAGCACCGCCTGCCCGCCGATCTTCACGCGGTCGCCGGCCAGTTCGCACAGCAGGTCGCCGCCGCGGGCCGAGACCTGACGCGCCGTCAGCACGGTCTTGCCCAGCCGCTCCGCCCAATAGGGGGTCAGCATGCAGTGGGTGGAGCCGGTGACCGGATCCTCCGGGATGCCCTGGGCCGGTGCGAACAGGCGCGACACGAAGTCGACGCCGCCGTCCCCCGGCGCGGTGACGCAGACCGCGAACAGGTCGAGCTTCGACAACAGCGCCATGTCCGGCGCCAGCGCCCGCACCGCGTCGGCCGTCTCGTACACCACCAGATAGTCGCGCCCGCTCAGGATCTCGACCGGAGCCGGACAGCCCAGCGCCGCCAGCAGGTTGGGGTCGGGGCGTTCCGCCGGGCTGGCGGGACGGTTGGGGAAGTCCAGCGTGTAGCGGTCGCCGTCGCGGGTGACCGTCAGCGTGCCGGCCTGCCGGGTGGCGAAGTCCATGCGCTCGCGGCCGGGCTCCAGGATGGTGGAGATGACGAAGGCGGTCGCCAGCGTGGCGTGGCCGCACAGATCGACCTCCACCGCCGGGGTGAACCAGCGCAGTTCGTAATCATCCCCGCTGCGGATGAAGAAGGCGGTTTCCGCCAGATTGTTCTCCGCCGCGATGGCCAGCATCTGCGCGTCGGGCAGCCAGGACTCCAGCGGCACGACCGCCGCCGGGTTGCCGGCGAAGACGCGGTCGGTGAAGGCATCGACCTGATAGATGGGCAGGCGCATGGCTTTCCCGGTCATGGCGAGCGTTCCTTACGTCTTGGGGGAGAGGCGAGTCAGCCCGCCTGAACCAGCGCGGCGAAGCGGGAGAGGTCGACGTTGCCGCCGGTGACGACGATGCCGACGCGCTTGCCGCGCACATCCAGCTTGCCGGACAGCACCGCGGCGGCGGCGAGGCAGCCGGTCGGCTCCACCAGCATCTTCATCCGGCTGGCGAAGAAACGCATGGCATCGACCAGCTGGTCGTCGGTGACCGTGTCGATGTCGTCGACCAGCCGCTGCATCACCGGGAAGGTCAATTGGCCGACCGCACGGCTCTGGGCGCCGTCGGCGATGGTCTTCGGCGGTTCGATGCGGACGATGCCGCCGCTGCGCAGGCTCTGCTGGGCGTCGTTGCCGGCCTCCGGCTCGATGCCGATCACGCGGCAGCCGGAGTTCAGCGTCTTCGCCGCCACCGCGCAGCCGGCCAGCAGCCCGCCGCCGCTGGTCGGCACCACCAGCAGGTCCAGCGGCGCGCCGCCACTCGCCAGAACCTCCTCGATCAGTTCCTTGGCGACGGTGCCCTGGCCGGCCATCACATGCGGGTGGTCGAAGGGCGGGATGTAGGTGCCGCCCCGCTCTTCCAGCACGCGGGCGACGGCGGCGTCGGGCGGCTCGGCATAACGGTCGTACAGCACCACCTCGGCGCCATAGCCGCGGGTCGCCGCCAGCTTGGCCGCCGGGGCGTCCATCGGCATGACGATGGTGGCCTTCACCCGCAGCATCGACGCCGCCAGCGCGATTGCCTGGGCGTGGTTGCCGGACGAATAGGCGACGACGCCGACCGCGCGCTGCAGCGGCGTGAAGCGGGCGATGGCGTTGTAGGCGCCGCGGATTTTGAAGGCGCCGGTGCGCTGGAAATTCTCGCACTTGAACAGCAGCTCGCCGCCGGTCAGCGTGTCGGCGGTGCGGCTGGTCAGCACCGGCGTGCGGTGGGCGACGCCGGCGATCCGCTCCGCCGCAGCCGCCACGTCGGCGTAGGAGATGGCGAGGCCCGTGGTGTCGGCCACGCTGTTGCTCATGATGTCGGGCATGGCGGCGATGCTCCCCCCTTGTCTTATTCCAAGGTCTTATTCCAGATCGGTGAACAGGAAGGCCTGCTCGTGCCGCTTCAGCCCGGCCTGCTCGTAGAAGCTGATGGCCTTGGGCGCCGACAGCAGCAGGCACATGGTGCCCGGCCCCATCGCGTCGCGGGTGCGGCGCATCAGCTCCTTGCCGATGCCGCGCCCCTGCAGGGCGCGGTCCACGGCAAGATCGGACAGGTAGCAGCAATAGACGAAGTCGGTGATCGACCGGGCGACGCCAACCAGCCGTCCGTCGGCCCTTGCGGTGACGATCAGGCCGGCATTGCGCAGCATCGCCTCCACCCGCGGGCGGTCGCCCACGGGCCGGCGTTCGGCCAGCCCGGAGCGTTCCAGAACGTCGATGAAATCGTCCGCAGTCAGGTCCGGTTCGACCGCGTAGTCGATCCGGATGGCGTCGCCGTGAATGGATTCATTGGCCATCGTCTCATCCCCGCCAGAACGGCTTCGACACCTCCTGCTCCACCTCGGACCGGCTGACGCCGATGTCCTTCAGCAGATGGTCGTCGAGGCCCATCAATGCATGGCGTTGTTTGCGCCGTTCCAACGCGGAAAACAACACGTCGAGCAACCGCCAGAGGGGGCGCGAGGCGACACGGGTGACGCGGTCGGCGGCCGGGACGGCGCCCGGGGCTGCCGTGAAAGTGCCGGAACTGCGGGTCACGTCGGTATGGCGCATCGGATCCTCCATAATCTGGCGCACATTGCTCGAACAATCGAGACAATCAGGATTATGGAGACGTAATCGGCGGGGTCAAACGGAACATTGTCACCATTACATTTCCGATGTCGGATGTATCTTTTCGGCCACAGGAGGGAATCGGACTCCCACCGGGCCGAAGAAACCCTTGAGATACGAAGGATTTCATCGGCCCGTCCGGGATTGGTTCGCGTCTGCGGATGGTCTGCATGACAAGCCACAGGCAACCAGCGGGATTGTCATGGTGGCATTGTCGCGATCATCGGGCCTCCGAACCGGCGCCTACCGCCGCCGAACCATCCCGACGGCGATGGCGAGCGCCACGGCGATCAGCCCGTCCGCGACGGCGAAGGTCGTCCGGGTTCCGGCCGCGACGGCGTCCGGCGCCGCGGTGGCCACCTCCGCCCCCACCCCCGCCCCCACTCCCAACGTGAACACCGCACCCATCGCCGAGGCGCCGGTGATCAGCCCCAGGTTGCGCGAGAGATTGAGCAGCCCCGACACCACGCCGCGCCGGTCCTTCTCCACATCCGCCATCACCGCCGTGTTGTTGGCGGTCTGGAACAGCGCATAGCCGGCGGTGACTACGGCGATCGGTACACCATACCCGGCCACGCCGAGCGTCGCCGGCAGCAGCGCCAACAGGACGCAGCCGGCCGCCACCGCACTCAGTCCCAGGATCGTCATCCTCTCCGCGCCGAACCGGTCGACCAGCCGGCCGGCCGGCACGCCGGTCAGCGCCGCCACCAGCGGTCCCGCCGACATGACGATCCCCACCGCCGCCGCTCCCAGCCCCAAGGCGCGGGCGAGGTGGAACGGCCCCACCACCAGCGTCGCCATCAGCACGGTCGCCACCAGCATGCTCATCGACAGACGGCCGCACAGCGCCCGGTCGCGCAGCATGCCGATCCGCAGCAGCGGCGACGCCGTCCGTGCCTCCACCACCCTCTCCACCGCCAGGAACAGCCCCACCCCACCGGCCGCCGCCAGCAACAGCACGGAGTCGAGCCAGCCGCGCCCGCCGGTCATCGCCAGCGCATAGGCCGCGAGCGTCAGCGCGAGGATCAGCGTGCCGGCGATGTCGAATGTCCCCTGCCCGCGTCCCGTCTCCACCCGGTCGGCCGGCAGGTGCCGCCTCACCAGCAGGAAGGCCGCCACACCCGGCGGCACGGTGACGAGGAAGATCGCCGGCCAGCCGAACCCCGCGATCAGCACGCCGCCCAGCGAAGGGCCGAGCGCGGTGCCGAGCGCCGACATGGTTCCCATCAGCCCCATCGCCCGGCCGATCCGCGCCTTGGGCACCGTGTCGCCGACGAAGGCGGTGGCGAGCGCCATCATCACCGCCGCCCCCAGCCCCTGCACCGCCCTTGCGGCGACCAGCATCCACAGGCCGGATGCCGCACCGGCCACGACGGACGCCGCCGTGAACAGCGCAATCCCCACCAGCAGCAGGCGCCGCCGCCCAACCATGTCCCCCAGCCGCCCCACCCCGACGATCAGCGTGGTGATCGACAGCAGATAGGCCAGCACCACCCACTGCACCTCGCGGAACGGCACCTCGAACGCCAGCGCCAGCGCCGGCAGGCCGACATTGGCGATGCTGGTGCCGAGCGAGGACAACAGCGTCGCCAGCGCCAGACCGGCCAGCCCCCAGCGGATCGTCCCGCCTGTTGCGGCGACCTCATCTCCCTGTGCAAGCGCTTGTCTCATGACACCCTCCTTCATCCAGGACAGGCGCCAAGGCTAGGACGCGGGGTGACATGGCGGAACGCGCAGCATCCGCATTGTATTCGTGCATCCGACGCCATATCCCGGCAGCGGCGATCGGGGCGAGTCGTGATACGATCCGGCGCATGACCGCACCCGACCTGAACATGCTGATCACCCTGGACGCCCTGCTGGCGGAGGGCAGCGTCGCCGGTGCCGCGCGGCGGCTGCGGCTCAGCCCGTCGGCGATGAGCCGGGCGCTGGCGCGGCTGCGCGCGGCGACCGGAGACCCGCTGCTGGTCAGGGCCGGGCGCGGCCTCGTCCCCACGCCCCGCGCGCTCGACCTGCGCGACCGCGTGCGCCAACTGGTGCAGGAGGCGGAGGCGGCTCTGCGCCCAGCCGAGAACCTCGACCTGGGGCAACTCTCCCGGACCTTCACCCTGCGGACCAGCGACGGCTTCGTGGAGAGCTACGGCGCCGCCCTGCTCACCCGCGTCGCGCGCGAGGCTCCCAGCGTCCGCATCCGCTTCCTGTCGAAGCCGGACAAGGACAGCGGCCCCTTGCGCGACGGCTCGGTCGATCTGGAAACCGGGGTCGTCGTCAAGGACAGCGGACCGGAGTTGCGCGCCCAGGCGCTGTTCCACGACCGATTCATCGGCGTCGTCCGCCCCGGCCATCCGCTGACCACGGGCGAGATCACCGCCGCCCGCTATGCCGCCGGCCGGCATGTGCTGGTGTCCCGGCGCGGCGACGACCGTGGGCTTGTGGACGAGGCGCTGGACCGGCTGGGCCTGCAGCGCACCGTGGTCGCGACGGTCGGCGGCTTCGCCGCGGCGCTGGCGCTGGTGCGCGGCACCGACCTGATCGTCAGCGTTCCCGAACGGCACACAGCGGGCCTGCGCGCCGGGCTCCACAGCTTCGCCCTGCCCTTTCCCGCCCCGGAGGTCACCGTCTCCCTACTGTGGCACCCGCGGCTGGACGCCGACGCGGCCCATCGCTGGCTGCGCGGCTGCGTGCGCAAGGTCTGCGCCACGCCGTCTGGTCGGCAAGACCGGGAGTGATATGACCCGCCGCGCCATTGCGCAGGGTCCCACCAGCGCCCTATCCTGATATATCACTTCGACTCACATCGGGAGAACGCCATGCAGCCGCCCTACCTTGCCGCCGAGCAGCGCTACGAGGGCATGAGCTATCGCCGTACCGGCCGCAGCGGGCTCGACCTGCCGGCCATTTCGCTGGGGCTGTGGCAGAATTTCGGCGGCACCGACGTGTTCGCGACCGGGCGCGCCGTGCTGCGCCGGGCCTTCGACCGCGGCGTCACCCATTTCGACCTCGCCAACAACTACGGCCCGCCGCCGGGCTCGGCGGAGGAGAATTTCGGCCGCATCCTCGCCACCGATTTCCGCCCCTACCGCGACCAGATGGTGATCTCGACCAAGGCCGGTTACGAGATGTGGCCCGGCCCCTACGGCAACTGGGGTTCCCGCAAGTATCTGGTCTCCAGCCTGGACCAGAGCCTGAAGCGGATGGGCCTCGACTATGTCGATATCTTCTATTCGCACCGCGTCGATCCCCGCACCCCGCTGGAGGAGACGATGGGCGCGCTGGACCACATCGTCCGCCAGGGCAAGGCGCTGTATGTCGGCATCTCCTCCTACTCGCCGGAGATGACGCGGCGGGCAGCCGGGATCCTGAAGGAACTGGGCACCCCCTGCCTGATCCACCAGCCCTCCTACTCCATGCTGAACCGCTGGGTTGAAGGCGGCTTGCTGGAGACGCTGGAGGATCTCGGCATGGGCTGCATCGCCTTCTCGCCGATGGCCCAGGGCATGCTGACCAACAAGTATCTCGGCGGGCAGCCGTCAGACGCCCGCGCCGCCAAGGGCGGCACCCTGCGGGCGCATTTCCTGTCGCCGGAGAATCTGGAGCGCATCCGGGCGCTGGACGCCATCGCCCAGCGGCGCGGCCAGACGCTGGCGCAGATGGCCGTCGCCTGGGTGCTGCGCGACCCGCGCGTGACCTCCGCCCTGATCGGCGCCCGCAACGTGGAGCAGCTCGACAACTCGCTCGACGCGCTGAACAACCTGTCCTTCTCGCCGGAGGAACTGGCGGAGATCGACACCCACGCCGTCGCCGACGCCGGCATCAATTTGTGGAGCGCCTCCTCCGCCGCGGAGGCCGGTTGAGCGACTCCCAATCCCCTCTCCCCCTGGGGAGAGGGTTAGGGTGAGGGGGACGCAAGACGAGGATCTTCAAGCATCGCGCCCCCCGATCCCCACCAACTCCACGCTATGCATCCCCCTCACCCCGACCCTCTCCCCGGGGGGGGGAGAGGGGGGATCCTCCAACCTAGAACCTCACTCGGCCGCGTCGGTGGCGCGGTAGCGCTCCAGCCAGTGGGCGTAGGGCGCCGGCAGCACCCAGGACGGACGGTCCTCGCCCAGTTCCTTGGCGGCGCGGTAGGGGTAGTGCGGGTCGGCCAGATGGGCGCGGCCGACCATCACCAGATCCAGCTGCCCGTCGGCGACGGTGCGGTTGGCGACCTTCGGCGCGTCGATGCCCCAGGCCGCCGCCACCGGCAGCTCCGCCTCTCGCCGCACCCGTTGGGCGACCGGCGCCAGGAACGGCGATCCCCAGGGGATGTTGGCGTCGGGGGTGGAGAAGCCGACGCTGACGTTGAGCAGGTCAAGGCCGCCGGCACGGAAGTTGCGGACAAGTTCGATCGACTCCGCCAGCGTCTCCTCGTCGCGCCCGTCATACTCGATCATGCCGAAGCGCGCGGTCAGCGGCAGGTTCTCCGGCCATACCTCGCGCACCGCCGCCAGCGTCTCCAGCAGGAAGAGGCTGCGCCCGGCAAGATCGCCGCCGTAGCGGTCGGTGCGCGTGTTGGCGTGCAGCGAGAAGAAGCTCTGGCCGAGATAGCCGTGGGCGAAATGCAGCTCCAGCCATTTGAAGCCGGCATCGCGGGCGCGCACCGCGGCGGCCACGAAGTCGGCGCGGACGCGGGCGATGTCGTCCAGCGTCATTGCCTTCGGCACCTTCGGCAGATTGGCACCGAAGGGCAGGGCCGACGGAGAGATGGTGTCCCAGCCGCGCGGATCGCCGTCGGCGATGTGGTCGTCGCCCTCCCACGGGCGGTTGGCGCTGGCCTTGCGTCCGGCATGGCCGATCTGGATGCCGGGAACGGCGCCGGCCGCGGCGATGGAGGCAGCGATGCGCGCCATGCCCTCGGCCTGGGTGTCGTTCCACAGGCCGGTGCAGCCCGGCGTGATGCGGCCTTCCGGCGACACCGCCGTCGCCTCGACGATCACCAGACCGGCGCCGCCGCGGGCGAGGCCGGGATAATGGACGAGATGCCAGTCGTTGATGACGCCGTCGACGGCGCTGTACTGGCACATCGGCGGAACCGCGATGCGGTTGCGCAGGGTGACGTCCTTCAGCGTGAAGGGCGTGAACAGGGCGGACATGCGAATTCCCGTCTCGATCAAATCGATGGCGGCAGGGATTGGGCCTTGGCCCCTCCCCTGCCGCCGGTCCGGGTGATTTATGTCCCGCCCAGGCTTCAGCCAACCCGCCCGGCCGCCAAACGCCCCAATATTGCCGCATGGCTGCGGATACCGTTACGCAGGCATTTCAGTTCGAACTTCTCGTTCGGCGAATGGATGCGGTCGTCGTCCAGCCCGAAGCCGACCAGGATGGTGTCGAGCCCCAGATACTCGCGGAACCAGCCGACGATGGGGATCGAGCCGCCGCCGCCGATCAGCACGCCGTCGCGCTCCGTCGCCTCCTTCAGCCCGCCGCGCACCGCCTGCATCCACGGCGTGTCGGTCGGCACCTCGATGCCGGGCGAGGAGCTGAAGCGGCGGAAGCTGACCGTGCAGTCGGCCGGCAACCGTTCCTCGAAGAAGCGCTGGACCGATGCCTCGATCGCCGCCGGATCCTGGCCGGGCACCAGACGGCAGCTGAGCTTGCAGGACGCCTTGGCCGGGATGACCGTCTTCGATCCCTCGCCGGTGTAGCCGCCCCAGATGCCGTTGATGTCGCAGGTCGGCCGGGTCCAGATGCGTTCCAGCAGGGTCCGCCCCGCCTCGCCATGGCTGCGGGTCAGGCCGAGCGCGCCCAGGAACTGCGCCTCGTCCAGCGGCAGGCCGCGGATCTGGGCCAGCAGGTCGTCGGGCAGCTCGCGCACGCCGTCATAGAAGCCGTCGAAGCGCACCCGCCCGTCGGCATCGTGGATCTGGCCCAGGATGCCGCTCAGCACATTCAGCGGGTTTGGCACGGCGCCGCCGAACAGGCCGGAATGCAGGTCGTGGCTGGGACCCGTGACGGTGGCCTCCAGATAGAGCAGGCCGCGCAGCCGCGTGGTGATCGCCGGGGTGTCGACATCCCAGGCGTTGGTGTCGGTGACGAGGCAGAAGTCGGCCTGCAGCTCATCCGCATGCTCCTTCAGGAAGCGCGGCAGCGACGGGCTGCCCGTCTCCTCCTCGCCCTCCAGCAGTACGGTGGCGCGGATGGGGATGGAACCGTGGACGGCGTGCCAGGCCTCGAAGGCTTCCATGAAGGTCATGGTCTGGCCCTTGTCGTCGGCGGCCCCACGCGCGACGACGCGGCGTCCCCGCTCGGCCTCGACGATCACCGGCTCGAAGGGCGGGCTGTTCCACAGCTCGACCGGATCGGCGGGCTGGACGTCGTAATGGCCGTAA
This sequence comes from Azospirillum largimobile, assembly GCF_977007025.2. Classification (NCBI taxonomy): domain Bacteria; kingdom Pseudomonadati; phylum Pseudomonadota; class Alphaproteobacteria; order Rhodospirillales; family Azospirillaceae; genus Azospirillum; species Azospirillum largimobile. Next base: position 72,736 of record NZ_CDRMUA020000005.1, on the reverse strand, counting down.
TAGAGCACATGGGGCGTCTCCGCCCCCGGCCCCGGATGATGGGCGACCAGGATGGGATGGCCGGGAGTGTCGTGCAGGGTGACGGTGAAGCCCATCGCCGCCAGCCTGTCGGCACACCATTGGGCGGCACGGCGGACATCGCCGGCATAGGCGGGGTCGGTGCTGACCGAGGGAATGCGCAGAAGCTCGCAAAGCCGGCCGACCGACTCCTCGAAGGACTCGTCCACCTTGCGCAGCACGGCATCGACAGGAAGCATGATGGCCTCTTCTTGAACGTGGGATCCACCTCTCCCCCCGGGGAGAGGGTCGGGGTGAGGGGGATGCACATGCTGGATTATGTGGGGATCGGGGAGTGCGCAATGCTTGAAAATCCCCGCAGCGCCTCCCCCTCACCCTAACCCTCTCCCCGGGGGGAGAGGGGATTCCTATCCCCCCAGGCCCGCCAGCAGCTTGCCGAGAACCGGCTGCCCCACCACGGCGCCGAGCGCGAAGCCGGCGATCAGCCCGATCACCAGCCCGACGATGCCGGCCCCCATCCCGCCGCGGCCGGACTGCGCGCGCTCCGCCTGACGGGCGCCGTTGCCCCCGCTGCCCGACGGCTCGTCCGCCTCGTCGATAGAGGAGGCGCGCCGCGCGCTGTAGGAGGTGTCGGTCGCCTCGTGCCATGACTGGATGCGCTCCAGCGCCGGCTTCAGCTGGGCGTCGTCGGGCGTCTTGCCGCGGCCGTGGATGATCTCCCAGGCCAGGGCAACGAAACGGGCGGTGGTCCGCCCCTCCGGCGTGAAGATCGCCGCCGGCATGCGGCGGTAGGTGGCCTTCACCACGTCCACGTCATAGGGGAAGGCCGTGCGGAACATCAGCTCGGGGAACTCGTTGCGCAGCTGGGTCAGCGACTCGCGTCCCACCTCGTCGTTGGTGATCGACAGCATCAGGATGCCGGCCAGCGACAGGTTGGGGTTCAGCCCGTTCTGGATGTGCTCCACCACCTGCAGGGTGCGGCGCAGCCCGTCCAGCGCATAGCGGCCGGGGAACACCGGCACCACCAGCCGGTCCGACGCCGCCAGCGCGCCGGCTGCCAGATGGCCGAGAGCCGGCGGGCAGTCGATGACGACGTAATCCGGCGGGTTGCGCGAGAAATGCAGCGCCTTGCGCAGGCCGCGCTGCGACCCGCCGCGGCTGTCCAGCGCATGTTCCAGCGAATAGAGCTTGCGCGCGCCGACGATCATCGACAGCCCGTCGAAGGCGGTCGGGGTGATGGCATCCTCGACGAAGGTCTCCTGCCGCAGCAGGTCGTTGATGCCGACCTTCGCCTTGTCGCGCAGCAGGAAGTTGCTGGTGGCGCTGCTCTGCGGGTCGAAATCGATCAGGACGACGCTCTTGCCCAGCGCGGCCAGCGTCAGGGCGAGGTTGACCGAGGTGGTCGTTTTGCCGACGCCGCCCTTCTGGTTGTAGACCGACAGGATGGTCGGCTGCCGTGCCTGCGGCGTGTCGAAGACGTCTTCGTGGCTGGTCATGTCTGTTCCGCTTCGCCGTTCTTCGGCAATCCCCGCCTCCCGCACCGGATGGCCCGGCCCGGAAGCGAGGGCGCACTATAAGCGCCGCGGCGCCGCAAGTCTTCCCGCACGTTAGGGTATTCCCCAGGCGCCCCCAAGGCGCCTCCACGGCCTTCACAGGACCGTCACTTGCAGGGCCTCATCATTTCGACTATCGTCGAATAATGGAAATGAAAGCAGCCACCAGCGCCTTCGCCGCTCTCGCCCAGGAAACCCGACTGGCCGTGTTCCGCCTGCTGATCACGGTGGGGCCGAACGGGCTGACGGCCGGCGATCTCGCCCAGCAGGTGGGGGTCCCCGCCTCCACCCTGTCCCACCATCTGGCGACGCTGGAACGCGCCGGCCTGCTCCGCTCCCGGCGGGTGCAGCGTCAGATCTTCTACGCGTCCGACTATGAGGGCACCCGCCGGCTGATCGCCTTCCTGATGGAGGACTGCTGCCAGGGCCGCCCGGAACTCTGCTCCACCGACCTGACCCAGGCGGTTTCGTGCGGTCCCGGCGGATGCGACCACGACGCCTGACACCCCGCCCCCAACCGCCGCGCATCTCCACAGCCCGGAAAGGCGACCCCGCGATGACCGACCGCGTCTACAACGTCCTGTTCCTGTGCACCCACAACAGCGCCCGCAGCGTCATGGCGGAATGCCTGCTGAACCGCGAGGGCAAGGGCCGCTTCCGCGGCTTCAGCGCCGGCAGCCAGCCGTCCGGGCGCATCAACCCCTATGTCCGCGACCTGCTGGAACGGCTGGGCTTCCCGACCGCGGAGTTGCGCTCCAAGACCTGGGACGAGTTCGCCGCCCCCGACGCCCCGCACATGGATTTCGTCTTCACCGTCTGCGACAACGCGGCGGGCGAGGTCTGCCCAGTGTGGCCCGGCCAGCCGATGACCGCCCATTGGGGCTTCCCCGACCCGTCCGGCGCCCAGGGCACCGATGCGGAGAAGGCCGCCTTCACCGCCACGGTGTTCGGGCAGATCCAGCGCCGCATCCAGGCCTTCGTCAGCCTGCCCATCGCCTCGCTCGACCGTCTGGCGCTGAAGCGCAAGCTGGACGACATGGGGCAGGCGTCCGCCGCCGCGGAGGCCGCGCGATGACGCCCGTGACCATCTACCACAACCCAGCCTGCGGCACCTCGCGCAACACGCTGGCGCTGATCCGCAACAGCGGCGTCGAGCCGACGGTGATCGAGTATCTGAAGACGCCGCCGACGCGTGACGAGCTGGCCGACCTGATCCGCCGCATGGGCGTGCCGGTGCGCGCCGTGCTGCGCGAGAAGGGCACGCCCTTTGCCGAGCTCGGGCTCGGCGACCCGTCGTTGAGCGACGACCAACTGCTCGACGCCATGATGGCCCACCCGATCCTGATCAACCGGCCGATCGTGGTGACGCCGCTCGGCGTGCGGCTGTGCCGCCCGTCCGAAGCGGTTCTCGACATCCTCCCCGATGCCCAGCGCGGCGCCTTCGCCAAGGAAGACGGCGAGCAGGTCGTCGACGCCGCCGGACAGCGCATCGGCAAAGCCTCCTGACGGACAACCGATCATGACCACCGACATCCACGCCGCCCCGGCGGCCCGCCCCGCCATGGGGCTTTTCGAGCGCTATCTCAGCGTCTGGGTCGCGCTCTGCATCGTCGCCGGCATCGCGCTCGGCCATCTGGTGCCCGGCGTCTTCCAGGCCATCGCCGCGGCTGAGGTCGCCAAGGTCAACCTGCCGGTTGCGGTGCTGATCTGGCTGATGATCGTGCCGATGCTGCTGAAGATCGACCTCGGCGCGCTGGGGCGGGTCAGCGAGCATTGGCGCGGCGTCGGCGTGACGCTGTTCATCAACTGGGCGGTCAAGCCCTTCTCGATGGCTCTGCTGGGCACGCTGTTCATCGGCAACCTGTTCGCCCCGCTGCTGCCGCAGGACCAGATTTCCTCCTATATCGCCGGCCTGATCCTGCTGGCCGCCGCCCCCTGCACCGCCATGGTCTTCGTCTGGTCGAACCTGTGCGAGGGCGAGCCGCACTACACGCTGAGCCAGGTGGCGCTGAACGACATCATCATGGTCTTCGCCTTCGCGCCGCTGGTCGGCCTGCTTCTGGGCGTCGCGTCGATCACCGTGCCGTGGGACACGCTGCTGCTGTCGGTGCTGCTCTACATCGTCATCCCCGTGGTGGCCGCCCAGCTGTGGCGCCGCAGCCTGCTGGCGACCGGCGGCGAGGCCGCTCTGAAGCGTACCCTGGACCTCATCCAGCCGGTCTCGCTGGTGGCGCTGCTGACCACGCTGGTGCTGCTGTTCGGCTTCCAGGGGGAGCAGATCCTGGCGCAGCCGCTGGTCATCGTCCTGCTGGCGGTGCCGATCCTGATCCAGGTCTATTTCAACGCCGGCCTCGCCTATTGGCTGTCGCGTCGGTTCGGGGTGGCATGGTGCGTGGCGGCACCGGCGGCGCTGATCGGCGCCTCCAACTTCTTCGAGCTGGCGGTCGCCGCCGCCATCAGCCTGTTCGGCCTCGGCTCCGGCGCCGCGCTCGCCACCGTGGTCGGCGTGCTGGTCGAGGTGCCGGTGATGCTGTCTGTGGTGAAGATCGTCAAGGCGACCAAGCCCTGGTACGAGGGACGCACCCATGCATGATGTCCATCACGGCGAACACGATTCCTTCCCCAGCCTGGACGAGCCCTATCTCGACACGCCGGACCTCGACAGGCTGACGCCGGCGCGGCCGTCGACCCACCCGCCGCGCATCCTGCTGCTCTACGGTTCGCTGCGGGAGCGGTCCTACAGCCGCTTCCTGGCCGAGGAATCGGCCCGCCTGCTCCGCCGCATGGGGGCCGAAACCCGCATCTTCGACCCCCACGGCCTGCCGCTGCCCGACAGCGTGCCGGCCGACCATCCCAAGGTGGCGGAGCTGCGCGCCCTGTCGCAATGGTCGGAAGGCCAGGTGTGGGTCAGCCCGGAACGCCACGGCACCATCACCGGCATCTTGAAATGCCAGATCGACTGGCTGCCGCTGGAAAGCGGCGGCGTCCGGCCGACGCAGGGGCGGACGCTGGCGGTGATGCAGGTGTCCGGCGGCTCGCAGTCCTTCAACGCGGTCAACGCCATGCGCGTGCTGGGGCGCTGGATGCGGATGGTGACCATCCCCAACCAGTCCTCCGTCGCCAAGGCCTATCAGGAGTTCGACGAGGCCGGGCGGATGAAGCCCTCTCCCTATTACGACCGCGTGGTGGACGTGATGGAGGAGCTGGTCAAGTTCACCCTGCTGGTGCGCGACCGCAGCGACTATCTGACCAGCCGCTACAGCGAACGCCGCGAGGCCGGACTGAAGGAGGCGAGCGAGGCGCAGGCCCTCGCCGCTGCCGCCATGAGCGGGCAGAGGTCCAGCGGGGGAAAGGCCGACTGATGCCAGGGCAAGGGTCCCGGCCCGCCGCCGCCGGGACCCTTGCCGCATTCCTGCACAACCGTTGCGCAAAGTTTCGGGTCGATCCGCAGAGCCGGTCAGGTCCACATGGTGACAAACAATCCCATGGGAGGACAATAGGATGACCACCGAACTTCAGCACCTGATCGGCGGCAAGCTGGTTTCCGGAAAGTCGGGGCGGTTCGCCGACGTCTACTCCCCGATGACCGGCGAGGTGCGCGCCCGCGTGCCGCTGGCGAGCGTGGAAGAGATGCGCGCCGCGGTGGAGAACGCCAAGGAGGCGCAGCGCGGCTGGGCCGCCACCAACCCGCAGCGCCGCGCCCGCGTGCTGATGCGCTTCCTCGACCTCGTCCAGCGCGATTACGACGAACTGGCGCTGCTGCTGTCGCTGGAGCATGGCAAAACCATCGTCGACGCCAAGGGCGACATCCAGCGCGGTCTTGAGGTGGTGGAGTTCGCCTGCGGCATCCCGCACCTGCTGAAGGGCGAGTTCACCGACGGCGCCGGCCCCGGCATCGACATCTATTCGATGCGCCAGCCGCTGGGCGTGGTCGCCGGCATCACGCCGTTCAACTTCCCGGCCATGATCCCGATGTGGAAGTTCGCCCCGGCCATCGCCTGCGGCAACGCCTTCATCCTGAAGCCGTCGGAGCGTACGCCGGGCGTGCCGGTCAAGCTGGCCGAGCTGATGCTGGAGGCCGGCCTGCCGGCGGGCATCCTGAACGTCGTCCACGGCGACAAGGTGGCGGTGGACGCCATCCTCGACGACCGCGACATCAAGGCGGTGGGCTTCGTCGGCTCCACCCCGATCGCCGAATACATCTACAACCGCGGCTGTGCCAACGGTAAGCGCGTCCAGTGCTTCGGCGGCGCCAAGAACCACGCGCTGGTGATGCCGGACGCCGACCTCGACCAGGCGACCGACGCGCTGATCGGCGCCGGCTATGGCGCGGCGGGCGAGCGCTGCATGGCGATCTCCGTCGTCGTGCCGGTCGGCAAGAAGACCGCTGACGCCCTGATGGAGCGGCTGATCCCGCGGGTGGAAGGCCTGAAGGTCGGCCCCTCCACCGACAGCAGCGCCGATTTCGGCCCGCTTGTGACGCGCGAACATCTGGAGCGCGTGAAGTCCTACGTCGATATCGGCGTCAAGGAAGGCGCGAAGCTGGCGGTCGACGGCCGCGAGTTCAGCATGCAGGGCTACGAGAACGGCTTCTACATGGGCGGCTGCCTGTTCGACGAGGTCAAGCCGGACATGCGCATCTACAAGGAGGAGATCTTCGGCCCGGTGCTCTCCGTCGTCCGCGCCGACTCCTACGAAGAGGCGCTGGCCCTGCCGAACGATCACGAGTACGGCAACGGCGTCGCCATCTTCACCCGCGACGGCGACGCCGCCCGCGACTTCGCATCCCGTGTCGATGTCGGCATGGTCGGCATCAACGTTCCGATCCCGGTTCCGCTGGCCTACTACACCTTCGGCGGCTGGAAGCGTTCGGGCTTCGGCGATCTGAACCAGCACGGCCCCGATGCGGTGCGCTTCTACACCAAGACCAAGACCGTCACCTCCCGCTGGCCCTCGGGCGTCAAGGAAGGCGCCAGCTTCGTCATTCCGACCATGGAGTGATGGGTTAACATATCCCCCCACCCCCGGGCGCGAGCTTCGCTCGCGCCCGGGGGTGGGGGTGATTTGGAGGAAGGTGACGCATGTCCTTTGAACTGACCGAAGACCAGGTCGCCATCCGCGACATGGCGCTGTCCTTCGCCCGCGACGAATTGGCGCCGAATGCCGTCGAGTGGGACCAGAAGAAGCATTTCCCCGTCGACACGCTGCGCGCCGCCGGCGAACTCGGCATGGGCGGCATCTATGTGTCGGAGGACCATGGCGGCTCGGCCTTGAGCCGCTTCGACGCCGTGGTGATCTTCGAGGCGCTGAGCCAAGGCTGCCCGACCATCGCCTCCTACATCTCCATCCACAACATGGTGGCGGGGATGGTGGATAATTTCGGCAATGACGAGCAGAAGGCCCATTGGCTGCCGAAGCTCTGCACCATGGAATGGCTCGCCAGCTATTGCCTGACCGAGGCCAATGCCGGTTCCGACGCCGCGGCCTTGCGCACCAGGGCGGTGCGCGACGGCGACAGCTACGTCCTGAACGGCGCCAAGCAGTTCATTTCCGGCGCCGGCAGCTCCGACCTTTACCTCGTCATGGCCCGCACCGGCGAGGACGGCCCCGGCGGCATCAGCGCCTTCCTGGTCCCCAAGGACACCCCCGGCCTCTCCTTCGGCGCCAACGAGCACAAGATGGGCTGGAACGCCCAGCCGACCCGCGCCGTCATCCTGGAGGACGCCCGTGTCCCCGCATCATCCCTGCTGGGGCAGGAAGGGATGGGCTTCAAGTTCGCCATGAAGGGGCTGGACGGCGGCCGCATCAACATCGCCGCCTGCTCCATCGGCGGCGCCCAGGCCGCGCTCGACAAGGCGCTGACCTATATGAGCGAGCGCAAGGCCTTCGGCCAGTCGCTCGACCGCTTCCAGGCGCTGCAGTTCCGCATCGCCGACATGGCGACGGAGTTGGAGGCCGCCCGCACCTTCGTCCACCGCGCCGCCTCGGCGCTGGACGCCAAGAGCAAGGACGCGACCCGCCTCTGCGCCATGGCGAAGCGCTTCGCCACCGACACCGGCTTCGAGGTGGCGAACAACGCCCTGCAGCTGTTCGGCGGCTACGGCTATCTGGCCGATTACGGCGTGGAGAAGATCGTCCGCGACCTGCGGGTGCATCAAATCCTGGAAGGCACCAACGAGATCATGCGCCTGATCGTCTCGCGCAGCGAGATCGGGCGGATGGCCTGACCAACACGACACGACACCCAATCCCCTCTCCCCCCTGGGGAGAGGGTTAGGGTGAGGGGGTCGCGCGGCGTGGATCTTCAAGAACCGCGCACCTTCCATTCCTCACCAAATCCAGCATGTGCATCCCCCTCACCCCGACCCTCTCCCCGGGGGGGAGAGGGGGAAGCACCCAAAAAACCAAACCAACGGGAGACGCGACGATGGCGGTGATCGGTTTCATCGGATTGGGCAACATGGGCGGCCCGATGGCCGCGAACCTCGTGAAGGCGGGGCATCAGGTGGTGGGGTTCGACCTGTCCACCGCCGCGATCGACGCGGCCAAGGCGGCGGGCGTCACCATCGGCGAGTCCCCTGCGGCCATCGCCGCCGCGTCGGAGGTGGTCGTCACCATGCTGCCGGGCGGCAAGCATGTGCTGGGCGTCTATGACGGCGACAAGGGCATCGTCGCGGTGGTGAAGCCGGGCACGCTGCTGATCGACTGCTCCACCATCGACGTGGACTCCGCCCGCAAGGCCCATGCGCTGGCCGCCGCCAAGGGCGCGGCCTCGCTCGACGCGCCGGTGTCGGGCGGCGTCGGCGGTGCGGCGGCCGGCACGCTGACCTTCATGGCCGGCGGCGAGGCGGAAGCCTTCGAACGCGCCCGCCCGATCCTGGAGGCGATGGGCAAGAAGATCGTCCATTGCGGCGGCGCCGGTGCCGGTCAGGCGGCGAAGATCTGCAACAACATGATCCTCGGCATCTCGATGATCGGCGTCTGCGAGGCCTTCGTCCTGGCGGAGAAGCTGGGGCTGTCGCATCAGGCGCTGTTCGACGTGTCGTCGACCTCGTCAGGCCAGTGCTGGTCGCTGACCAGTTATTGCCCGGTCCCCGGCCCGGTCCCCACCAGCCCGGCCAACCGCGATTACCAGCCCGGTTTCGCGGCGGCGCTGATGCTGAAGGACCTGAAGCTGGCCCAGGAAGCGGCGCAGAGCGCCGGCGCCCCCACCCCGCTGGGTGCGGCGGCGGCGCAGCTCTACGCCATGATGAACGCGCAAGGCGAAGGCGGCACCGACTTCTCCGGCATCATCCGCATGCTGCGCGGCGAAGGCTGAGCCACACCCAGAAAATCAAATGGCCGGTGGGGGCAGGAACAGCGCCTGCTCCCGCCGGACCAGATCGGCGATGTAGTCCGCGGTCATGGCGATGCGGGCCAGCGACCGCAGATCCTCATGCACGATCAGCCAGAAAGACCGGGTGATCGTCAGCTCCTCCGGCAGGACCGGCACCAGATCGGGCTCTCCGCCGGCGATGAAGGCCGGCAGCATGCACAGCCCGGCGCCGGCCTGCGTCGCCTTCAGCTGGGCGACCAGGCTGCTGCTCTTGATGCGCGGCGCCACCTCCCCGATCGTCTCGACATAGTCCAGTTCGGGCGCGAAGATCAGGTCGTCGATATAGCCGATGAAGGAATGGCCGCGCAGGTCGGCGCGGCTGCGGATCGGTGGCCGTGCCTCCAGATAGGCGGCGGTGCCGTACAGCCCCAGCCGGTAATCGGTCAGCTTGCGGGCATAGAGCCGCCCTTCCTGCGGGCGCGACAGGCTGATGGCGATGTCGGCCTCGCGCTTCGACAGGCTAAAGACGCGCGGCATGGCGACCAGCTGCACCTCCAGCTCCGGATGGAGTTCGCACAAAGCGCCGATACGCGGCGCCAGGAAACAGCTGCCGAACCCGTCCGGCGCCCCGATGCGCACCGCCCCGGCAAGCGCCAGATCGCCGTCCGCCACCATGCCCTGGGCGAGGAAGGCCGCGCTCTCCATCACCTCGGCGGTCTGTTTCAGCCGCTCGCCCTGCGGGGTCAGCGTGAAGCCGCTGGGACGCCGCTCGAACAGGGTGACGCGCAGCGCATCCTCCAGCGCCGAAATGCGGCGGCTGACCGTGGTGTGGTCGGCACGCAGGCGCTGGGCCGCCGTGGTCAGTGTGCCGGCGCGGGCCACCGCCAGGAAGAATCGCAGGTCGTTCCAGTTGAAATCGGCCATATCCGCCGGCGCCGCCGTCCGTTCTCGCTGGTGAAGCTGGGGCCGAACTGTCCCATCAACCCGCCCACCTGACAAGAGCGCCAAGCCGTCCCTGCGACAACGCCGCACCCGGCGCGAGTGGGTGCACCGAAAGAGCATGCCCCGAAGGGGTACCGCATCTTCCGGCTACCGCCCCCATTTCGCGTGGACGAAGCTACCGCCTGTTGCGTTTATCTGTTGAGGGATGCGGCGTTCCTGACGACTGCGAAGAACGAAAGGACGGGCGATGCCGGGCGAGGGCCGGACGGGGAACTGGAGCGAGGCGGCGATGGAAGCGGCTGCGGCGGCGATGCTCGCCGTCCTTGTCGCGGCTGCGGCGCTGCCGGCTGCCGCGGAACCGCTGCTGTCCGCGCCGGAGGCTGAGGCCCCCCTGCCCTCCCCCGCTCCGCAGCCCCCCGTGCCGGTGGCGGTTCAGGCGCCGGCAAAGCCCCAGACCGGCGCCTTCGACTGCTGGCTTCTGGACCCTAACCGGCTGGAGCAGGCAGCCGACCAGGGCCTGTGCGGCGATGCCTTCGCCCGCGCGCCGGAGATCGCCGCCCTGCCCGACGCCCCTCCCCTACCCGCATTGACGCCGCCACGAAAGCCGAAGGTCCCGGAGCGGCGGATCCGTGCATCCAACCGCGGCTCCAGCCACAGCGAAACCCATGCGATGGAAGCATCGCCCGCGCGGGCTTCCCGAACCAGCGGCGGCGGCAGCGGCAATGGCGACTTCTTCAGCAACTTCCAGCGCGATTTCCGGGCGCTGACCGACCTACTGGGCGGCGGATCGTCGCCACGCCGGGGCGATGGCGGTGGTGCGCCCGGTTCCCACATGTCCAACCGGAACTGAGCCAACCTTACGACGCGCCGCCCGGTTCCGTGCCGACATCCTCCGCCTCTACATCGATGGTGACGCCGGTTCGCCCCGGCCGGCCGTGGTCATGCTCCGGGTCGATGCCGTGGTCGCGCCGCAGTTCGTCGCGAACCTCCGCCATGCGGGCGCGCAACCGGGCATACTCGGCCAGAAGCTGGCGGCGCCTGTCGTTCGGCGTCACGTCCTTCGGCGGGCGCAGCGAGCGCTTGAAGTCGATCAACTGGCGGCGGGTCACGTCGGGACGGATCAGCCCCTGTGCCTTCGCCCGCTCCAGCTCGTCCGGGGTCATGGTGACGATCTGGTAGGCGACGCTCTCCGCACCCGGCAGCACGTCCAGCGACAGCCGCCCGGTGTCCACCGCCTCCGCCACCGCGCGGAAGCGAAAGGCGGTCTCGACCGAAAACGGCATGTCGCTTTCGATCATCGCCTCGAAGTCGCCATGCGGCAGGATTTCCTTGGCACGGTTCAGATACCGGCCGATCGACAGGAATTCCTTGCGGCTGCGGTTCCAGTGATAGCGGATTTCCTGGGCGAATTCCTGCCGGGTGTGGCAGGGCACGATGGCGTCGCTGATGTCCGATGCCCGCCGGTCGGCCTTGGATGGCGCCACGGCCGCGGTGGTCCGAGAGGGCACGGTGGGCGCCTGGGCGGGCGACGCGGGCTGGGCAGCCGGCTGGGGAGCGGCCTTGCCCTGTTCCGCCACCTTCTTCATGAAGGATTTCACGTTGGCCATGGTCAGATCCCCAACTCGTGCCGGATGAAGTACCAGGCGCCCAGGCATTCGTCGGCGCCGTTCACCGCGCCGACATCGACGATGGAGCAGCCGATGTCGTCGACGCGGTGCATGTCCTCGATGTCCGGCACCTCGTGCGGGACCAGCCGGCCGACCCGGCCAAGCTCCAGCTTCGCTTCCCGCAGGCTGACCGACCGGCGCTTGACCCGGTTCAGCAGGAAGGCGGCGGGGCGGCCATAATCGCGCAGGAACTCCATCCAGGGGATGACGCTCATCTTGTCGAAACGTCCGACCCCGGTCGGCACCAGAACGAGGTCGGCGCGGCGCAGCAGGATCTTGGTCGCTTCGGGATAGAGTTCCACCGACGGCGGCGTGTCGATGAAGATCACGTCGTAGCGAGTAGGGTCGATCTGGGAAAGCGCCGCGTCGATCTCCTCCAGCGTGCCTTCATAATGGTCGATGGCGGCGACGTCGTGCGGGCGGCGCAGTTCATGCCACTGGCCCAGGGTGCGCTGCGGATCGAAATCCAGCGTCGCGACGCGCATGCCGTCCTTGGCGGCCGCCACCGCGGTGTTCTTGCAGCTGGTGGTCTTTCCGGTTCCGCCCTTGGGCGCGCTGTAAACCACCCAGCGGGCAGGCTTCTGCGCAGCCATCTGTACCGGCTCAGCGGCATTCCGGTCGGCCTGCTTGCCGGTTGATTTACCTGCCGGTTTGCCTGAAGATTTCCGTGTGGCGACGGCGGTCGGATCGGCCATCTGTTCCCCCTGCATCGCGTGCCCGTCTTCTGGATGGCCTTCTTATTAGCGGATCGGCAGTCGGGTCGAAAGGGCAAAGGCGGGACCTGAACCATTGAAATAGAGAGTTTCTGTACCGGAAAGTCGTTACTGGTAACGCTTTCCGCAGCAGTTCCGTTACCGGTAACGCTTCCGGCGCGACATACGCACCCTCCCTCATTGCGGCAACGAAACATTCCGTCACCACTTTCGGCATTTCCGCCTTGGCCTCACGTCGCTAAAATGTTTCGCATTCCAAGAAACCGGACAGGGTATCGCCTTCCCGCGAGCATCGGGGGCTTGGGCTGGGGAGTGGATCGGTGATGCGGGGATCGGGTGTGAAGGACGGATCGGTGGGACAGGCTGTGGACGCCCGAAAGGGACGCGTCGTAACCGGATTGAGGCAAGCCTTGTGCCGCACCACCGCATTGGCGGGGGCGGCGCGTCTGGCGGTCATCACCGCCGTGGCCGCTCTCAGCCTGCCGGCCCTGCCCGCCTTCGCCAACCCCGAAGGCGGCGTGGTCACCGACGGCAGCGCCACCATCCAGTCCACAGGGCCCGGCCGGCTCGACATCATCCAATCCACCTCGAAGGCGGTGATCGACTGGCAACGCTTCGGCATCAGGGAGGGCGAGCACACCAACTTCCGGCAGCCCGACGCCAGCTCCATCACGCTGAACCGCGTCACCGGCCCCGACCCCTCCGCCATCATGGGGCGGCTGACCGCCAACGGGCAGGTCTGGCTCGTCAACCCGAACGGCATCCTGTTCGGCCCGAACGCCAACGTCGATGTCGGCGGGCTGGTCGCCACCACCCACGACATCCGCAACGAAGACTTCATGGCCGGCCGCCACAGCTTCGAGGGGCGGGCCGGCTCCACCGCGATGGTGGAGAATGAGGGCACCATCACGGTGGCACAGGCCGGGCTGGCGGCGCTGGTCGCCCCCGGCGTCGCCAACCGCGGCACCATCCAGGCCCGCATGGGCGAGGTGACGCTGTCCTCCGGCCGCCGCTTCGTCGTCGACCTCTTCGGCGACCAGAAGATCAACATCGCGGTGGATGCCAAAACCGACGCGCGGCCCGTCGGCGCCGACGGCAAGCCGGCGGACTCCCTCGTCAGCAACAGCGGCAAGATCTTCGCCGACGGCGGGCGGGTGCAGATGACGGCATCGGCCGCCAAGGGGCTGGTCGACCGCGTCGTCAACATGTCCGGCACCGTCCAGGCCCGGCGGGTGGAGCAGCAGGGCGGCGACATCGTCCTGCTGGGCGACGGCGGCGATGTGGAGGTGTCCGGCACGCTCGACGCCAGCGGCAGCGGTGCCGGCCAGACCGGCGGCTCCGTCACCGTGTCGGGCAACCGCACGGCGTTGGCAGCATCGGCGCGCATCACAGCCTCCGGCGCCGCCGGGGGAGGGGAGGTGCTGATCGGCGGTGACGTGCAGGGCGGCAAGGCATCCGCCGCCACGCTGGCCGGCTACGACATCCGCCCGGCGCGCAAGCCGGTGCCGCCGTCGACCGAAACGGTGGTGGCGCAAGGGGCAAGCATCGCCGCCGACGCCGCCGGGAACGGCAAGGGCGGCAAGGTCGTGGTGTGGGCCGACGGCAGTACCCGCTTCGACGGCGCCGTCTCCGCCCGCGGCGGTGCGGCCGGCGGCAACGGCGGCTTCGTCGAGACGTCCGGCAAGCTGTCGCTGCAGGTCCGCGGCCCGGTCGATGCCGGGGCGACGGCAGGGAAGGGCGGGTCCTGGCTGCTCGACCCCACCGACATCACGGTATCTTCGTCCGGCGGGACCATCAGCGCTGGTACGATCGAAGCGTCGCTGAATACCGGCACCGCTGTCACGCTGCAGACCGACAGTGCCGTCAATGGAAACGGTGACATCACCATCGACGAAGCGATCCTGAAGTCGTTCGGCGGGGACGCTTCGCTGACGTTGAATGCCTACCGGAACATTATCGTCAACGAAGATATCGGGTCGGACGCCGGGGCGCTTACCCTCATCCTGAACGCCGGATATACCGGAAACCCGGACAAGTCCGAAGGTGCTGTTCAGATCGGCAAAGAAGGCGGGGACGTTTCGATCACCACCCGGGGCGGCGCATTTCTGATCGGAGGCGGTATCGTTCCGTTCCCCCATCCGGCAACAGGACTGTCGATCGCCGGCTACGCATCAGGCGTCACTCTCCTCAACGCCACGGTCGATACCGGCGCCGGCTCCATCACCATCAATGGGAAAGGTGGGCGCTATGACGGCGGCGGAAACCACGGCATCGCACTGCGCAACAGCCAGCTGCTGACCAGCAGCGGGGCCATCACGCTTACCGGCGCAGGTGGAACCAGTTCCTGCTCAGAACCGGGATGCGATCCCGACCTTTACACCGGAGACAACCTTGGTGTCCTGCTCGACGGGGCGACCGTGCACAGCCTGAGCGGGATCGTCACGGTAACGGGCGCCGCCGGACACAACGATCAGGAATGCTACTATGGCTGTTCTTCGGGAAACTCCTTCGGCGTTCGGCTGAGGGATTCGACGCTTGAGAGCGACAATGGCGCAATCATCGTCTCTGGTTCAGGAGGAACCGACCGCGACGAGTTTGGCTCCGGTAACGAGGCCATCCTGGTCGAGGCGTCCTCTCGATTGATCGGGCTGGGCAGCACGTCGATCACCCTGACAAGCGGCGGTGGGTGGAACGACGACATCGTGCTGAACGCATCGACCGTGTCAACCCAATCGGGAGCCATCCATGTCGACGCGGCGCGTGACCTGAAAGTGTCGAACCTGGCCCTGACCGGCGGCGGCGCGACGACGCTCAAGGCCGGGAACAGCGTCTCGCTGATGTCCACCACCATCCGTTCCTCCGGAACTCCGGTGGTCGTAAACAGCGGCGCGGACTCCGACGGTTCGATCCTGATTGCCGGCAGCACGATCCACACCCGTGGCGGCGCCATCACCTTGGGCGGCGGGAACGATCCCAGGAGTTTGCCGGCGACAGGCAACGACGAGAGTGCCGTCGGCGTCACCATCGACTCGAGCGAGTTGCATTCCGATGGGGGCACGATCGCCATCACCGGGCAGGGATCGCACTATGGCGACGACGGCCATGGCGTGGCCATCACCGGGCAAAGCAGGATCGACTCCGGCACCGGGAAGATCGCCATTCGTGGCAAGGCCGTGCCCTATTACGGCTGGGGTGCCGGCGTAATGATCGCCTCCGATGCCACCGGTAGGCCGATCCTCCAATCCGCCTCCACGGCCGCCGACGCCATTCTGATCGACGGCGACGCCTCCGAAGCGGATGCAGAGGAGGCCTGGGGCGTCAAAATCCGGGGCTCGGCGGAGATCACGTCGGCAGGCGGGGTTGCCATCACCGGCAAGGCCGGCGCATCCGCAGTCACCTATGAGGTCGCCGGCATCGGCCTGGATGCCGAAAGCGACGGAAACATCCGGATCGTGGCCGCCGCCGGCGAGGTGACCCTGCGGGGCACCGCCGGAACCGGCGAAAAGGCATTGGACGTGTACAGGAACGGCGATGTGGTGATCAGCAGCACGCCGGCACCACCGCCTCCGCCGCCACCTCCCCCGCCCCCGCCACCACCGCCGCCGGTGGTGCCGCCACCGGTACTGCCGCCGGTGATGCCGACGGTGCCGGAGGTTCCGACCACGCCGCCCACGCCGCCCACCCCGCCCACCCCTACGACACCGACCACCCCCACGACACCGACCACCCCCACCACGCCGGGAACCGACAGTGGAGACGGGGGCGGAACCGGCACGCCGTCCACCGGCACGTCCGGAACGGATACGTCCGGCACCACCCCGGAAGGAACCGGGAACGGATCGACGGGAAGCTCCCCCTCGGACACATCGCCTTCCAGCAGCCAATCCGCCGCGGCCGGCAACAGCTCCGTACAGACGGTGCTGCAGACGGTTGCTCAGATCGCAGCAAACACGGTGACGGGCACAACCACGACCACGACGACCAGCACGGCCACCACCACCGGCACCGCGACCGCCGGCACGACCACTCCGTCAACCGGGGCCTCGACCGCCGCAACCACCCCGCAGACCTTCCTGTCGGCGCTGGAACAGGGCACGGCTGCCCGAAACACGGCTGCCCAAGACACCGCCAGCCAAGACACCGCCAGCCAAAACACCGCCCCCCAGACCGGGGAAGGGCAGGGCACCCAGGCGGCGGGCGGCAGTTCGTCCTCCGGCAGCAGTCCGACCTCTCCGCCACCGCCACCGCCGCCCGGTCCGTCGACGGTGGTGCTGCCGTCCGGCCGCTCCGTCACCTTCACGGCGGAGGCGACGCAGTCCTACGCCTCCGGCGCCACCCTGTCGCAACCCGGTCCGCAGCTGCTCGCCTCGCCCCAGGTCCAGGCGGCGGCCGGCTCCATCATCCAGGCGGCGGCCGGCTCCATCATCCAGGCTGCCGGCGGCGGCGGCATGGCGCAGGCGGTGACGACGCTGGCCACCGGCACGCTGTCGCTGCCGGAACAGCGCGCCGTGCTGGCCAGCGTTCCCGTCCCCACCCTGATCGGCGGCCTGACCGCCAGCAGCGATCCGGTGGCGGTGCGCGTCGGCGGCATCCTGCAGAACAGCGCGGCCGGCCAGCCCGGCGGCTATGCCCAGGTGCGTGCCACGGTGAC
Source organism: Azospirillum largimobile (assembly GCF_977007025.2). Classification (NCBI taxonomy): domain Bacteria; kingdom Pseudomonadati; phylum Pseudomonadota; class Alphaproteobacteria; order Rhodospirillales; family Azospirillaceae; genus Azospirillum; species Azospirillum largimobile. Next base: position 55,877 of record NZ_CDRMUA020000005.1, on the reverse strand, counting down.
CCAGGCCAACCTGCCGCCCCAGGTCGCCCGCACCTATCTCGCCATGGTGCAGCGGGTGGAGCGCGAACAGCGCACCCAGGCCTTCTCCGGCGCGCTCCGCCAACTGGCGGCGAACCCGGCGGCGGCGGACATGTTCAGCCGGCCGAACGCCTCCTCGGCTCCGCCCAGCCTGCAACAGGCACGCGGCGGGCGCACCCGCGGCGGCAGCATGACCCTGCGCGGCATCGTCGCCGACAGCGCCAACCTGGCCGAAGCGCGGGTGAATGGCCGCTGGGTCTTCATCGACGAGCAGGGGCAGTTCCGCACCAGCATCCCGGTGGAGCCGGGCGCGACCGAAGCCACGCTGACCATGACCGACGAGGGGGGCAAGACGACCGAGCAGCGCATCGCCATCGATGCCGCCGCCGCCACACCCGACCCGGCCGCTCCGCCGAAGCCGCGCAAGATCGCCCTGATGATCGCGGTCGACAGCTACCGCGACACCGGCATTCCCGCCCTGGCCACGCCGGACGCCGACGTCAAGGCGGTCGGCAAGGCGCTGAACGACCATCTCGGCTTCGAGACGCGGGTGCTGCGCAACCCGACCAAGGCACAGATCGGCGAGGCACTGCGCAAGCTCGGCCGCGAGGTGGGCGAACAGGACCAGGTGATGGTCTATTACGCCGGCCACGGTTATGAGTTGGCGGAAACCGGAGCCGGCTATTGGCTGCCGGCCGACGCGGAGACGACCAGCGCCCGCAACTGGGTGTCGAACAACGACATCGGCCGCTTCCTCAGCCGCATGCCGGCCAAGCATGTGATGCTGGTGTCGGACAGCTGCTATTCCGGCGCCTTCACCAAGGAACAGAAGGTCGATGCCGCCCGCCTCGCCAACGAGCAGGAGATCCGTCAGCGCCGGTCGGTGATGGCGCTGTCGTCGGGCGGCGACGAGCCGGTGGCCGACGGCGAGGTGAACTCCCCCTTCGCCGCCGCGCTGAAGAAGCGGGTGATGGCGCTGCCGAAGGACAGCAACGGCTACGCGCTCTACCAGGAGGTCCGCGAGGACGTGACCCGCGACGCCCCGCAGACCCCGCAATACGGCGTGATCCGCACCGCCGGCTACGACGAAGGCGGCGACTTCCTGCTGGACCTGCCCGACCGCGCGATGAACTGAGGGGGATTCTCCCCCTCTCCCCCCCGGGGAGAGGGTCGGGGTGAGGGGGATGCATAGTGTGGATTCGGTAGGGAGCGGAGAGTGCGCGGTTCTTGAAGATCCTCGCCACGCGTCCCCCTCACCCTAACCCTCTCCCCAGGGGGGAGAGGGAATTCCCCCCAATTTCCACTGGCGCATAGTTTCAAAAGAAACTATATGAGCGACAAATGGTCGCGCCCGGCCCCACGCCGGCCGCATCCCCCGGACAAGGGAGCAGCCCGCATGACGTCCTCCGCCTTCACCTACCGATCCGGCTTCGGCAACGAGTTCGCGACGGAGGCGCTGCCGGGCGCGCTGCCCGTCGGCCGCAACTCGCCGCAGCGCCCGCCCTATGGCCTTTACGCCGAGCAGATCAGCGGAACCGCCTTCACCGCGCCGCGCGCACACAACCGCCGCTCCTGGCTGTACCGCATCCGCCCGGCGGTGGTGCACGAGCCGTTCCGGCCGATGGAGTCCGGCCGGCTGACCAGCCGCTTCGACGAGGTGCCGGCTCCGCCGACGCAGTTGCGCTGGAACCCGCCGCCGATGCCGGACGCGCCGACCGACTTTGTCGGCGGGCTCGTCACCATGGGCGGGAACGGCGGACCGCAGGCGCAGGCCGGCTGCGGCATCCATCTCTACGCCGCCAACCGGTCGATGGAGGGACGCTTCTTCTACGATGCCGACGGCGAGTTGCTGATCGTGCCGCAGCAGGGCCGCCTGCGCCTGTTCACCGAACTGGGCGTGCTGGAGGTCGAACCGCAGGAGATCGCCCTCATCCCCCGCGGCTTGCGCTTCCGGGTGGAGTTGCTTGACGGCACGGCGCGCGGCTATGTCTGCGAGAATTTCGGCGCGCCCTTCCGCCTGCCGGACCTCGGCCCCATCGGCTCCAACGGGCTGGCCAACCCGCGCGACTTCCTGACCCCCGATGCCTGGTACGAGGATGTCGAGGGCGCCTTCGAACTGGTGGCGAAGTTCGACGGCGCACTGTGGAGCGCGCCCATCGGCCACTCGCCGCTGGACGTCGTCGCCTGGCACGGCAACCACGCGCCCTGCAAATACGACCTGCGCCGCTTCAACACCATCGGCTCGATCAGCTTCGACCATCCCGACCCGTCGATCTTCCTGGTGCTGCAATCGCCCAGCGACACCCCCGGCGTCGACAGCATCGACTTCGTCATCTTCCCGCCGCGCTGGCTGGTGCAGGAGGACACCTTCCGCCCGCCCTGGTTCCACCGCAACATCGCCAGCGAGTTCATGGGCCTGATCCATGGCGTCTACGATGCCAAGGAGGAAGGGTTCCTTCCGGGCGGCGCGTCTTTGCACAACTGCATGAGCGGCCACGGGCCGGATGCGGAGACCTTCGCCAAGGCAACCGCCGCCGACACCACCCGGCCGCAGCGGGTCGGCGACACCATGGCCTTCATGTTCGAAACGCGCGCCGTCATCCGTCCGACGCGGCACGCACTGGAAACTGCCGAGCTTCAGCACGATTATTACCGCTGCTGGCAGGGGCTGGCGAAGCGCTTCGACCCGGACCGTCCGTAAGCGGGCAGGGCGGCAGCACCCGCCGGCCCCGACCATGCGACAATTTGTCTCGACGGCACGCGCGCGGCCTTTCACACTGCGCCTTGCCGATCCGTGAAGCGCAGGGGAGGGGCCGATGGGGGCCGCTATGGGCAAAGAGATGGAATCCCGGTCGCTGCTCGACCGCATGATCGACCGGATGACGGTGCAGCGCGACGCGCTGGCCTGGGCCGAACGCGCGGTCGCCGGGCGCGACGGCATGGTGCTGGAGGTGGGGCTGGGCAAGGGCCGCACCTTCGACCATCTGCGCCACCTGTTCCCGCCGCGCGACATCCTTGTCTTCGACATGTGGGTCCGCGTTCCCGCGGAGCTGACGCCGGACGAGGATCGCCTGTTCCTCGGCGATTTCAAGGAAACCATGCCGGCGGCCGCGGAGCGGTTCGGCCGCTGCGCCCGGCTGGCCCATGCCGATTTCGGCAGCACCGACCGCAGCCACGACGCCCGCCAGGCGGCTTGGCTGGCGCCGCTGATCGACGCGCTGATGCTGCCGGGCGGCGTCGTGCTGTCCGACCGGCCGCTGGAGCGTCCCAACTGGACCCCGCTTCCCCTGCCGGCGGACGAACGCTGGCCCTATCATGCATGGCGGGTGGAAAGCTGAGCGGAGTGGCGCCCATGCCCGTGACGTCAATGAAGGGGGCAGACGCAAGGCCGGCAGTGGAAAACAGCCCGGTTCACGCCAATCTTCAGTCCCCTCCGCCCGAAACGGCCCCGGCATCCATGCCGGGCTTCTCAGGGACGGACGACGGTCGCGACGCTGAAGGCCTTTGATGGACCGCAACATTTTTCAGTTCATTTGGAAGCACAGCGGCCGACAGCAGATCCTGCTCGCCCTGTTGACGATCGCGTCCTTCCCGGTGCTCTACGCATCGCTGGAACTGCCGAAGATCATCATCAACCGGGCCTTGTCCGACCCCCAGCCGGTTCGCGAGATCCTGGGCATCGCCATGGGGCCGGTGACCTATCTGCTGGTGCTGTGCTTCACCTTCCTGGCGCTGGTGCTCGCCAACGGCGCCTTCAAGATGCGCATCAACACCTTCAAGGGGGTGGTCGGCGAACGGCAGGTGCGGCGGCTGCGCTTCATGCTGCTGGACCGCATGCTGCGCTTCCCGCTGCCGCATTTCTCCAAGGTCAGCCAGGGAGAGCTGATCTCCACCGTCGCGTCGGAAACCGAACCGCTGGCCGGCTTCATCGGCGATTCCTTCGCCCAGCCGCTCTACCAGGGCGGCACGATGCTGACGATCCTGCTGTTCCTGTTCATCCAGCAGCCGACCATCGGGCTGGTGTCGATCGCGCTGATCCCGGTGCAGGCCTACATCATCCCCAAATTGCAGATCAAGGTGAAGCTGCTTGGGAAGGAGCGGGTGCGCAAGGTCCGGCAGCTGTCGGAACGCATCGGCGAAAGCGTGGAGAATGTCCGCGAGGTCCGTGTCAACGGCACCATCCGCTACGTCCTGGCCGAATTCTCCCAGTATCTCGGCAGCATCTACTGGATCAGGCTTGAGATCTACAAGCGCAAGTATTTCGTCAAGTTCCTGAACAACTTCATCAACCAGATCACGCCCTTCTTCCTGTTTTCGATCGGCGGGTATCTGGTCCTGCAGGGCGACCTGACCATCGGCGCGCTGGTGGCGGCATTGTCGGCCTTCAAGGACCTGACCGCCCCCTGGAAGGAGCTGCTCGACTATTACCAGAACATGATCGACGCCCAGATCAAGTACGAGCAGATCGCCGACCAGTTCTCCCCGCCCTTCCTGTTCAACTGGACCCCGTCGACGCCCGCCACGCCTGCCGACCTGAAGGCCCCGATGCGGCTGGAGGCGGTGACCTGGGCCAACGAGTACGGCGACCGCATGCTGCAGCGGCTGTCGCTGGAAGTGCCGCCGGGCGCGCTGGTCGGCATCGCCGGCACCAACGCGCTGGCGCTGCGCCGTCTGGCCGAGGTGCTGGTGCGCCTGTCCCCGCCGACCTCCGGCCGGATCACCATCGGCGACCAGACGCTGGACCAACTGCCGCTCGACCTGCTGGGGCGCCGCATGGCCTATGCCAGCCCGGAACCGCGCATGTTCACCGGCAGCATGATGCAGAACATCACCTATGGCCTGCGACATCGCCCGCCGCCCGACGATCCGGAGACGATGAGCCCCGCCCGCCGGCGCGAGATCGTGGAGGCCCAGGCGTCCGGCAACTCCGCCGACAGCATGGAGGGCATCTGGACCGACTTCGGCATGATCGGCGCGACCGACTGGGCCAGCCTGCGGCCCTGGTTCATGCAGTGTCTGGCGGCCACCGGCGGCGAGAGCGCCGTCTACCAGCGCGGCCTGCGCGAGGTGTTCGACCCCGACGACTATCCCTTCGTGGCCCAACCGCTTCTGCGCGCCCGCCACTGGCTGCGCGACGCCATCGGCGAACGCGGGATGGACAAGCTGCTGGCCCGCTTCGACCGCGACCGCTTCAACCCCTATGCCAGCCTGGCGGAGAACCTGCTGTTCGGCCTGCCGGACGGCAAGCGGCTGACCGTCGCCCGCATGGTCAGCGACCCCACCATCCGCGCCCTGATGGAGGCGCACGGTCTGTGGGACTCCGCGGTGCGTCTCGGCCGCCGCTTCGCCATGCGGGTGGTGAGCGTCTACCGCGACAGCGACGACGGCGACGTCATGATCATGCGCTACCCGCACATCGACGACTCCCTGTTCGAGGAGCTGGTGGAGGCGGTCACCCGCCTGAAGCGCCGGTCCGAGCGGCCCCAGCGCCGCCACCAGGAGGCGGACACGCTGCTGTTCGCCACCATGTTCCTGATGATCGTGCCCAAGCGCGACGGCATGGATTTCGCCCCGCAGCCGGAACGCGAGGCGATCATGGCGATCCGCCGCCGCCTGCTGGACGACATGCCGCAAGACCTGCGCGACAAGGTCGCCATCTTCGACCCGGACCTCTACCACCCGCGCCTGAACGTGATGGACAACCTGTTGTTCGGCCGCATCACCACGGAGGATCCCCGCGCGATCACCCAGCTGCGGGCATTGGTGGACGAGGCGCTGGAGCGGACCGACGCGCGGGCCTTCGTGCTGATCCTGGTGGCGCTGGGCGAGGTCGGCATCGGTGGCTCCCTGCTGCCGATCAGCGTGCGCCAGCGGGTGCAGCTGATCCGCGGCCTGATGAAGAAGCCCGACATCTTCGTGATCTATCAGGCGCTCAACAGCTACGACCCGGATGAGAGGCTGCGCATCTTCCTGCGCATGAAGGAACTCCTGCCGACGATGACGATGATCGTGCTGGAGGAGCGGATCACCGACAACCCGGCCTTCGACGCGATCTACGACCTGGAGGACGGCCGGCTGGTCCGGCGCGGCCAGAACGGCGCCGACCAGCAGGAGGACACGATCCCCGGGGAAGGGGAGGGCACCGACGAACCGGCCCTGCGCCTGCTGTCGCGCTCCCCCGTCTTCTCCGACCTGCCGGAAACGGTGCTGCGCCGCATGCTGGCGGCGTCGGAATGGCGGGCGGTGTCGGCCGGCGACTTCATCTACCGCAGCGGCGAGCAGTCGGAGTTCGTCTTCGTCCTGGCGGAAGGGGAGGCGGAGCTGGTGCGGCTGATGCCCGACAACCAGCCGCCGCTGCACATCGCCTACATCAAGCCGCCGGAGGTGATCGGCGAGGTGGAGTTGCTGGCCGGCGTCCGCCGCTTCTCCACCATCCGGGCGCGCACCGACCTGCGGCTGCTGCGGCTGGATGGGGCGGCGATGCTGCGGCTGCTGCCGTCGGTGCCGGACCTGCCGATGCGGGTGATCCAGCAGATCGGCAAGCGCCTGACCAGCGAGGGACCGGCCGGCTCGGCGCCGACGCCAATCGAAACCAAGGCCGACAGCCGTTCTGAAACAGAAGCATGACGAAATGAACGCCATGGGGCAGGGACGCCAGGCATCCCCTCTCCCCCCCGGGGAGAGGGTTAGGGTGAGGGGGACGCACAACGGGGATTCTCGGGATAGCCACGCATTGCATCCCCCTCACCCCGGCCCTCTCCCCAGGGGGGAGAAGGGGATAGCGGCGAATTACGGATCGCATTGGAGAATAGGCCAGGAGACGCAACTATGCTGAAGGTCGACGGCCTGACGATCCGTTTCCGCAATGCGCCGGTCGACCGTCCGGTCGTCGACGGCGTCGGCTTCTCGGTCGGGGCGGGGCAGAGCGTGGCGCTGGTCGGCGAATCGGGGTCCGGCAAGACGCTGACCTGCCGCAGCATCCTGCACATCCTGCCGCGCGGGGCGGAGGTGGCTGGCGGCTCCATCCTGTTCGGCCGGGGGCCGGAGGCGGTCGATCTGCTGCGGCTGCCGCGGTCGGGCCTGCGTGACATCCGCGGCAGCCGCATCTCCATGATCTTCCAGGAACCGATGAGCGCACTGTCGCCGCTCCACAGCATCGGCGACCAGACCATGGAGGTGCTGCGGCTGCACGGCCACTGCAACCGCCAGAGCGCCCGCGACCAGTGCCTCGCCATGTTCGAGCGGGTGGGATTCCCCGATCCGCTGCGCGCCTTCCGCTCCTACCCGTTCCAGCTGTCGGGCGGCCTGCGCCAGCGGGCGATGATCGCCATGGCGATGGTCGCGCGCCCGCAGCTGCTGATCGCCGACGAGCCCACCACGGCGCTGGACGTCACGCTGCAGGCCCAGGTGCTGGCTCTGATCAAGGAGCTGCAGGCCGAGACCGGCATGGCGGTTCTGCTGGTCACCCACGACCTGGGCGTGGTCGCCAACATGGCCGACGCCGTGGTGGTGATGCGCGCCGGCCGGGTGATGGAATCGGGGGCTTGCGCCGACGTGCTGGGCCGGCCGCTGCACGGCTACACCCGCAAGCTGATGGCCGCCGCCCCCTCCATTCCCGAGATGACCTGCGCGCTTCCCGCCTCTGGCGCGGAGGACGCCATCCTGGAGTTCCACGGCGTTGCCAAGACCTACGAGCGAGGATCCACCCGCGTGCGGGCGCTGGCCGGCATCGACCTGTCGGTCCGCCGCGGGGAGACGCTGGCCATCGTCGGCGAGTCAGGATCAGGCAAGACGACGATGGCGCGGCTTGCAATGTTGGCGGAGCGGCCGGACCCCGGCGGTCGCCTGCTGTTCCGGCCGTCCGCCGGGGAGCCGCCGCTCGACCTCCTTTCCGCCGCGGGGCCGGAGCTGACCGCCTACCGCCGCCGTGCCCAGATGGTGTTCCAGGACCCCTATGCCTCCCTCAGCCCCCGCATGAGCGTCGGCGAGATCATCGCCGAGCCGCTGGCGATCCACGGCGTCTGCGGCCGCGGCGAAGGTCGCGAGCGGGTGCGGGCGCTAATGGCGCAGGTCGGGCTCGACCCCGCCTGGGCCTGCCGCTATCCCCACGCCTTCTCCGGCGGCCAGCGCCAGCGCATCGGCATCGCCCGCGCGCTCGCCCTCGATCCGCAGCTGCTGATCTGCGACGAGCCGACCTCGGCGCTCGATGTCTCGGTGCAGGCGCAGGTTCTCGACCTGCTGGAATCGATCAAGCGACGGCTCGGCCTCAGCCTGATGTTCATCTCGCACGATCTGGCGGTGGTGGCGCGGCTGGCCGACCGGGTCGCGGTGATGCGCGCCGGCCGGGTGATGGAGCAGGCGCCGCCCGCCGTCCTGTTCTCCGCCCCGCTGCATCCCTACACCCGCGCGCTGATCGCCGCCTCGCCCGAACCGGACGTCAGCCGCCCGATCGACGTCGCCACCGTGGCTCTCGGCGCCGGCGCCCCCGACCTGTGGCCCGAACCCTTCCGCCCCACCCCCGACGGCGCCCCGCCCCCCCTGGTGGAAGCCGCGCCCGGCCATTTCGTGAGGGGCCATCCCGCGAGGTGGGCGGCATGATCAAGCGCTTTCCCATCACCGGAGACTCTCATCCTCTCCCCCCCGGGGAGAGGGGGGGGCCCCGCCGCTTTGCGGCGGGGTGGGTGAGGGGGACGCGCGGCGGGATGCTCGCGAAAATCCTGCCGCGCATCCCCCTCACCCTGACCCTCTTCCCGGGGGGGAGAGGGAACAAGCCCGTGGGGTTCGCAGGTCTCCTCCTCCTCACCCTCCTCCTCACCACCCCCGCGGCCGCCGCCGCCTTCACCCCGCAGGAACCCGCTCTCCTGCGCGACGAGGTCACCTACGGCCTGCTTCCCCCCGTGCGCCAGCGCATGCCGGAAGAGCCGCTGATCGTCGATCCGACGGCGAAGGGCCGCGACCTCGGCCGTTCCGGCGGCTGGATCCGCACCTTCATCACCCAGCGGCGCAACAGCCGCATCGCCGTGCTCTACGGCTATGCCCGGCTGGTCGGCTACAACGAGAAGCGGGAGCTGGTGCCGGACATCCTGAAGGACGTGACCGTCGTCGACGGCCGCGACTTCACCCTGACCCTGCGGGCCGGCCACCGCTGGTCCGACGGCGCCCCCTTCACCAGCGACGACATCCGCTACTGGTGGGAGGACATCGCCAACGATCCGATGCTGTCGCCGTCCGGCCCGCCGCGCTTCATGCTGGTGGACGGCAAGCCGCCGCAGGTCAGCTTCCCCGACGCGGTCACCGCCCGCTTCCGCTGGGAGGAGCCGAACCCCTATTTCCTGCCGACGCTCGCCGCCGCCCGGCCGCCCTTCATCTACCGGCCGGCCCATTACCTGAAGCGCTTCCACTCCCGCTACACCGGCGAGGCGGAGTTGGCGCCGCTGATCGCCAAGTACAAGGTCCGCAACTGGGCGGCCCTGCACAACGCCCGCGACGACATGTTCCGCATGGAGAACCCGGACGAACCGACCCTCCAGCCCTGGATGGCGATGTCGAAGGGCACCGGCAGCCACCTGCTGTTCCAGCGCAACCCCTATTACCACCGCTTCGACACGCGCGGCATGCAGCTGCCCTACACCGACGGGCTGGACGTGACGGTGATGGCCGGCGGGCTGATCCCGGCGCAGGTCGCCACCGGCAAGGCCGACCTCCAGGCCGAAGGGCTGACCTTCTCCCAGGTCCCGGTGCTGGTGGCGGGGGAGGGGGGCGGCAAATACCGCACCCTGCTGTGGCCGGAGGGCAAGGCGGCAGAGATCGCGCTCTATCCCAACCTGAACTACAACGACCCGGTCTGGCGCGGCCTGCTGCGCGATCCCCGCTTCCGCCGCGCCCTGTCGATGGGCATCGACCGGCGGATCATCAACCGCTCGCTCTTCTTCGGGCTGGCGCGCGAAAGCGGCGTCGACGTGCTGCCGGGAAGCCCGCTCTACAAGCCGGAACGCACCGGCGTCTGGACCGGCTACGACCCCAAGCGGGCCGCGGGGCTGCTCGACGAGATCGGGCTGAAGCGCCAGCGCGGCGAGCTGTACCGCGAATTGCCCGACGGCCGCCCGCTGGAGGTGATCGTGGAATCGGCCGGAGAGAAGTCGGAAGTCGCCGATGCCCTGCAGATCGTCGCGGAGACCTGGCGCGACATCGGCGTCCGCCTGCTGGTGCGCACGGTGGACCGCGACGTGCTGCGAAACCGCGTCTATGCCGGACAGACCATGATGGCGGTGTGGGGCGGCTGGGATAACGGCGTGCCCGATCCCGACAGCAGTCCGGAGGAACTGGCCCCGATGACGCAGGAGAATTTCAGCTGGCCGAAATGGGGGCAGCATTACCAGACCTCCGGCAGTGCGGGCGAACCCATCGACATGCCGGTCGCGCAGGAGTTGATGGACTTCGCCCGCCGCTGGCGCCACACCACCGACGAGACCGAACGGCGCGCCCTGTGGTCGGCGATGCTCGACATCCATGCCGACCAGATCTTCGCCATCGGCGTGGTGTCGAAGACGCCGCAGCCGATCGCCGTGGCCAACCGCCTGCGCAACGTGCCGGACAAGGGGCTGTGGCTGTGGGATCCCGGCGCCTATCTCGGCATCTACCGGCCCGACGAGTTCTATTTCGCCGACGCCCGCCCGGCCGATCCGGAGCCGGCCGGCATCCACCGCAGGGGGGAATGACCGCCTATGCTGCGTTTCATCCTGCACCGGCTGCTGGTGATGATCCCGACGCTGATCGTGGTGTCGATCGTGATCTTCATCGTCATCAACCTGCCGCCCGGCGACTATCTGTCCAACCAGATCGCGGAGCTGCGCGCCACCGGCCAGGAAGCCGGTCTGGCGAAGGCGGAGTTCCTGCGCCGCGAATATGCGCTGGACCGGCCGCTGCCCGAGCAATATCTGGTCTGGATCGGCCTGTGGCCGGGACCGAACGGCTTCAACGGCCTGCTGCAGGGCGACCTCGGCTGGTCGTTCGAGTTCAACAAGCCGGTGGCGGAGGTGGTGGGCGAGACCCTGTGGTTCACCGTCATCCTCAACGTCGCCGCCGTGCTGTTCGTCTATCTGGTCTCCTTCCCGCTGGGGGCGCTGGCGGCGATCCGGGCCAACAGCTGGGTCGATTACCTCGCCGCCACCATCGGCTATATCGGGCTGGCGACGCCCAACTTCCTGCTGGCGCTGATCCTGCTCTATTACGGCCAAAAATGGCTGGGCCTGCCGATCGGCGGGCTGGTGGACGCCCAGTACGAGAACCAGCCGATGAGTTGGGCCAAGGCCGGCTCGGTCCTGCAGCACCTGATCGTTCCCACCGTCGTCATCGGCCTGTCCGGCACCGCCGCCATGGTGCGGCGCCTGCGCGCCAACCTGCTGGACGAGCTGGGCAAGCCCTATGTCGTCACCGCCAAGGCCAAGGGCGTGCCGCCGCTGCGCCGGCTGACCCGCTATCCGCTGCGCATGGCGTTGAACCCCTTCGTCTCCGACATCGGCTCGCTCCTGCCGTCGCTGGTGTCGGGGTCGGTGCTGATCTCCGTCGTGCTGAGCCTGCCCACCATCGGGCCGGCCCTGCTGGAGGCGTTGCGGGCGCAGGACATCTTCCTGTCGGGCTTCATCCTGATGTTCATCTCGCTGCTGGTGCTGGTCGGCATGCTGATCTCCGACATCGCGCTGGCCCTGCTCGATCCCCGCATCAGGCTGGGCAAGGCAAGGAAGGCCCAGTCATGAAGGACCAGGGCATGGAAGGCGGGGGCATGGAAGGCGGGGGCATGGATGGCCACCGTGTGAAAGGCGGCTGGGACCATTACGTCGACAGCCGGCCCTATCCCGATCCGGCGGCACCGGACGGACCGGCGACCCGCTTCGATCCGGGCGCATCGACCGGGCGGCTGATGCTGCGGCGGTTCCTGCGCCACCGGCTGGCGGTGCTGGGCGCGCTCTTCCTCGGGCTGTCCTATCTCAGCCTGCCCTTCGTCGATTTCCTGGTTCCCTACGGCGCCAACGAACGCGACGTGGAGCATCTCTATGCCCCCCCGCAGGGCATCCACCTGTTCCACGAGGGCCGCTTCATCGGCCCCTTCGTCTACCCGACCACCGGACAGCCCGACCTGAAGGACTATCGCTGGCGCTACGAGGCGGACGAAAGCCGGCCGATGCCGCTGGCGTTCTTCTGCCCCGGCAAGCCATACCGCTTCCTGGGGCTGGTGGAGATGCAGATGCGGCTGGTCTGCCCGCCGCCGGGGGCGACGCTGCATCTGCTGGGCACCGACCGGCTGGGCCGGGACATGCTGTCGCGGCTGGCCATCGGGGCGCAGCTGTCGCTGACCGTCGGCCTGCTGGGCATCGCCGTGTCCTTCGCCATCGGAGTCACGCTGGGCGGCATGGCGGGGTATTTCGGCGGCTGGATCGATGCCGGGGTGCAGCGCCTGTCGGAAATCCTGAAATCCCTGCCGGAGCTGCCGCTGTGGCTGGCGCTCTCCGCCGCGGTGCCGGCGCAATGGAGCCCGGTGACGGTATTCCTCTGCATCTCCATCATCCTCGGCCTGCTCGACTGGCCGTCGCTTGCCCGCGCCGTGCGCTCCCGCTTCCTGGCGTTGCGCGAGGAGGATTTCGTCATGGCGGCGGAGCTGATGGGGGCGAGTCCGGCGCGGATCATCCGCCGCCACCTGCTGCCCAACTTCGCCAGCCATCTTCTGGCCAGCGCCACCCTGTCGATCCCGGCGATGATCCTGGGCGAGACGGCGCTGTCCTTCCTGGGGCTGGGGCTGCGCCCGCCGGCCACCAGTTGGGGGGTGATGCTGAACGACGCCCAGAATTTGATGGCCGTGGAAACCTATCCATGGGTGTCATTGCCGATGCTGCCCGTGATCCTGGTAGTCTTGTCCTTCAACTTCTTCGGCGACGGACTGCGTGACGCCCTGGATCCGTATCATGGCGATTGAGCCCTTTCCCTGGCGGCCGCGGGACACCTCAGGCGCCGCCGTTATTCCTATGCCATACTGCATAGGTGGGTTGTCGTCGCTCGGCCGGAAGTCGGCTTGATGCGCGGCACGATCCATGTGAGGGGTTCTATCCAGGCTGGAGCGCTGCCGCCGGCACCTGGACCAGACGCGCAACCAACGGGGCCAAGCCGGTCCTCAGACGAGCATAATGATTTGATCTGCTACGGCTTTTCGGTTCCGACTCCTTGCTGAAGCGGAGTGTCCGAGCATGCACCAGCCCCTGGCCCCCTTTCGGTCCATCCACCCCGACCGGACACCGCCGCGCATCCTGCTGTACAGCCACGACACCTTCGGGCTGGGGCATCTGCGGCGATCGCGGACGATTGCCCAAGCCCTGGTGTCGGCCTTTCCCGACGCCTCCGCGCTGATCCTCACCGGTTCGCCCGTCGCCGGCCGCTTCGATTTCCCGGAGCGGGTCGACCATGTGCGCCTGCCGGGCGTGGTGAAGCAGCCGGACGGCGGCTACACCGCCCGCAACCTGGGCCTGCCGATCGAGGAGACCACCGCCATCCGGGCGGAGATCATCCGCGCCACCGCCCGTGCCTTCCGCCCGACGCTGGCCATCGTCGACAAGGAGCCGACCGGCCTGCACGGCGAATTCCTGCCGGCGCTGGAGGAGATGCGGGCCGGCGGCAACACCCGCGTGGTGCTGGGCCTGCGCGACGTGCTGGACGCGCCCGAGGCGCTGCAGCCGGAGTGGGAGCGCAAGGAGGCGGTGGCCGCCGTGGAGCGCTATTACGACCAGCTCTGGGTCTACGGCCTGCCGCAGGTCTACCGTCCGCTCGACGGCCTCGACCTGCCGCCGGAGGTGGCGGCGCGGGTGCGCTACACCGGCTACCTGCGGCGGGAGCCGTCGGAGGGCGGCGGTGCCGCCCAGGCCGGGGACAGCCTGATGGCGGCGCCCTATGTGCTGGTGACGCCCGGCGGCGGCGGCGACGGGGCGGCCCTGGTCGACTGGACCATCGCCGCCTACGAGAGCGATCCGGATCTCGCCCCCAACGCCCTGATCGTCTACGGCCCCTTCCTGGAGGATGCCCGCCGCCAGGAGTTCGCCGCCCGCATCCGCCGGCTGAAGGGCAGGGTGCAGACCATCAACTTCCATTCCCGCATGGAAGACCTCTATGCCGGCGCCGTCGGCGTGGTGGCGATGGGCGGCTACAACACCTTCTGCGAGATCCTGTCCTTCGACAAGCCGTCGGTCCTGGCCCCGCGCACCCGGCCGCGGCTGGAACAGCGCATCCGGGCCGAGGCGGCGGAGGCGCTGGGCCTGCTGCGCACGCTGGACAGCGACCGCGACTGCGGCGACCCGCGGGCGATGGCCGACGCCATCCGCGCGCTGCCCGCCCAGCCGCCGCCCTCCGCCAGCCCGCTGCCGGGCCTGCTCGGCGGGCTGGACCGCATCGTCGAGCTGACGCGCGAGGTGCTGGAGGCGGACTCGGTGGCGGCCCGCGCCACCCCCGTCACCCCGATCCGCCGGGCGGCGCAACGCCTGTCCCGCGCGGCGATGGGCAAGCGCGCATGACCAATGGAGTGGAGAAGGACGGCCACGCGCCGTCCGGCGTGCTTCCGAATGCCGTGCCGACCCGTTCGCCGTTGAAGATCGCCGTGGTGGTGAAGGGATACCCCCGCCTGTCGGAAACCTTCATCGCCCAGGAAATCCTCGCCCTGCAGGAGCGCGGTGTCGATCTGGCGATCTGGTCGCTGCGCCACCCCACCGACAGCCGCCGCCACGCCCTGCACGACCGCATCACCGCACCCGTCCATTACCTGCCGGAATATCTGCGCGACGAGCCGCAACGCGTGCTGCGCGCGCTCGGCCGGCTGCTGGTCCGCCATCCGGGCGGGCTGGCCCGCACCGCGCTCGGCTGGCTGCGCGACCTGAGGCGCGACCGCACCGCCAACCGGGGCCGCCGCTTCGGGCAGGCTCTGGTGCTGGCGGCGGAGCTGCCGGCGGATGTCCCCTTCGTCTACGTCCATTTCCTGCACACCCCGGCCTCGGTCGGGCGCTATGCCGCGGCGATCCGCGGCATCGGCTGGGGCTTTTCCGCGCATGCCAAGGACATCTGGACCACGCCGGAATGGGAGAAGCGCGAAAAGCTGTCCGACGCCCGCTTCGGCGTCACCTGCACCGCCGTCGGCGCCGCCCATCTGCGCGGCCTTGCCACCGCCCCCAGCCGCATCGATCTCGTCTATCACGGCCTCGACCTCTCCCGCTTTCCCGCCCCGCCGGACCGCGCGGACGCGCTGGACCGCGACGGCTCCGCCCCCGGCCGTGCGGTGGAGATCCTGTCGGTCGGCCGGCTGGTGGAGAAGAAGGGCTATGACCGGCTGCTCGACGCCCTGGCGACGCTGCCGGACGATCTGCACTGGCGGCTGGTCCATATCGGCTCCGGCGACCTGAAGCAGTCTCTGCGCGCCCAGGCCGACCGGCTGGGGCTGACCGGCCGCATCGACTGGCGCGGCGCGCAGGACCAGGCGACGGTGATCGAGGCGTTGCGCCGCGCCGACCTGTTCGTGCTGACCAGCGTGGTGGCGGGCGACGGCGACCGCGACGGCCTGCCCAACGTGCTGATGGAGGCGGCGAGCCAGCGCCTCGCCATCCTGTCCACCGCAGTGTCGGCCATCCCCGAATTCATCACCGACGGCACCCACGGCCTGCTGACCGACGGCACCCCGCCCGCCATCGCCGCCGCGCTGGAACGGCTCGCCACCGACCCTGCGCTGCGCCTGCGGCTGGGCGAGGCCGCCCATGCCCGCCTGCGCGCCGAGTTCGGCATGACCGCCGGCATCGACCGCCTCGTCCGCCGACTGGAGGAGGCCGCGGCGTGAGCGCCCCATCCCTGCCGCGGATTGCCTTCCATGCCCCGCTGAAGCCGGTGGACCACCCCATCCCCTCCGGCGACCGCCAGATGGCGCGGCTGATCCTGCGCGCGCTGGAGGCGACCGGCCCGGTCGAGGTGGCGAGCAGCCTGCGCGTCTATGACGGCAGCGGCGATGCCGCGCTCCAGGCACATCTTCTGGCCGCCGCCGGCGCCGAGCGCGAGCGCCTGCTGTCCCTCTACGCCGTTGCACCGGAACGGCGTCCGTCGCTGTGGCTGAGCTACCATGTCTATTACAAGGCGCCCGACCTGATCGGGCCGCACATCGCCCGCAGCCTTGGCGTCCCCTATGTCGTCGTGGAGGCGACCCGCGCCCGCAAGCGCCTGACCGGCCCCTGGTCCGCCTTCGCCGCCGCCGCCGAAGCGGCCATCGAAGCGGCCGACCTCGTGCTCTGCGTCAGCGCCCGCGACCGGCAGGCGGTGGAAGCCTACGGCCCGCCCGGCCAGCGCGTGGCGATGCTGGCTCCCTTCCTCGACCTGCCGCCCGCCCCGGAATCAAACACCGCCGACCGCAGGGCGCCGGGTTCGCCGCCCCGCCTGCTGACCGTCGCCATGATGCGGCCGGGCGACAAGCTCGCCTCCTACCGCCTGCTGGCCGAGTCCCTCCATCTCCTGGCCGCCCATCCCTGGACGCTCGACATCGTCGGCGACGGCCCGGCGGCGGCAGAGGTGTCGGCCCTGTTCGCCCCCTTCGGTCCGCGCGTGCGGCTCCTCGGCGCCTGCGCTCCCGCGGATCTCGCCGGCCATTACCGCGCCGCCGACCTTCTGGTCTGGCCCGGCCTGAACGAGGCCTTCGGCATGGTCTATCTGGAGGCGCAGGCCCATGGGCTCCCCGTGCTCGCCGTCGACAATGCCGGCACCGGAACCGTCATCCGCGACGGCGTCGGCGGCCGCCTGACCGGCCCGACGCCGCAGGACTTCGCAACGGTGCTGTCCGCGCTGCTCGCCGACCCGGAGGCCCTAGCGTCTCTCGGCCGAAGCGCCCGTGCCCATGTCGAGGCGCATCACGGCCTGACCGCCGCGGCGGAGCGTCTGCGCAGCCTGCTGACCGGCCTGACCGGACGGGTGGCGGCATGATCCGGCTGGCCTTCCTGCGCCACGGCATCACCGGCTGGAACCGCGAGGGGCGCATCCAGGGCCGCACCGACATCCCGCTCGACGCGGAGGGGCGCGAGCGCCTGTCCCGCCTGACCCTGCCTGAGGACTGGCGCGACGCCGCCCTGCACGCCAGCCCGCTGTCCCGCGCCGTGGAGACCGCCCGCCTGCTGGGCAACGGCCGCCCCGTCCGCACCGACGCCCGCCTGATCGAGATGGACTGGGGCGCCTGGGAGGGGCTGCGCGGCATCGACCTGCGCGCCGATCCCGCCAGCGGCTACCGCGACATCGAAGACTGGGGCTGGGACTTCCGCCCCCCCGGCGGCGAAAGCCCGGCCGACGTCCGCAACCGCCTGACCGGCTGGCTAGACTCCCTCTCAATACGGCAAGAATCCCCTCTCCCCCCCGGGGAGAGGGTTAGGGTGAGGGGGTCGCGCGGCGGCCCTCCACCGAGAATCCACGCAATGCATCCCCCTCACCCCGACCCTCTCCCCGCTTTCGGCGGACCAAAGGTCCGCCTGTCGCGTCAGCGCAAACAAAGTTTGCGCGTGAGCGGGGGGGAGAGGGGGAACCACCTCGTCATCACCCACATCGGCGTGATCCGCGTCGCCCTGGCGCTCGCCTGGGGCTGGGACTTCCGCGGACCGCCGCCGGTGGCGGTGAAGCGCGACCGCCTCTACACCATGACGCTCGCCAATGACGGCACCCTGCGCCCGGCCGGCAACCGCGAGGGGGAGCGCCTGTCGTGAAGCTCATGATCGTCGTCACCCACCTGCTGGGCACCGGCCATCTCAGCCGCGCCCTCGCCCTGGCGGAGGCCTTCGCCGCCCGCGGCTGGAGCGTCGATGTGGTCAGCGGCGGGCGCCCGGCCCCCCATCTCGGCAACGGCGGCGCCACCCTGCACCAATTGCCGCCGCTGGCGAGCGACGGCGCCGATTTCGCCACGCTGCTGACCGCCGACGGGCGTCCCGCCGATGCCCAGACCTTCGCCGCAAGGCGGGCGATGCTGACCGGCCTGCTCGACGGTCTCCGCCCCGACGTTCTTGTCACCGAACTCTTCCCCTTCGGCCGCCGCGCGCTCGCCGCCGAGTTCGACGCCCTGCTGGAGCGCGCCCGCAGCCTGCCGGACCCGCCGCTGACGCTCGCCTCCGTCCGCGACATCCTCGCCCCGCCCTCCAAGTCGGCGCGGGTGGCGGAGACGGAGCGCCGGTTGCTCGGCTTCTATGACGGCGTGCTGGTCCATTCCGACCCCGCCGTGGTGCCGCTGGAGGACAGCTGGCCGCTGACCCCGGCGATGCGTCCGCTGCTGCGCTACACCGGCTTCGTCGTCCCGCCGCCGGCCGCTTCCGACAGCGGCACGGACGGGCAGGGCGAGATCCTGGTCACGGCAGGCGGCGGCCCGGTCGGGCGTCCCGTCTTCGAGGCCGCCGCCCTTTGCGCCGCGTCCACCGCCTTGCCGCAGCGATGGCGCCTGCTGGTGGCAAAGGGCGACGCCGCGCTGGCCGACCGGCTGCGCGCGATGGCCCCGGCCGAACGCCTCGTGGTGGAGCCTGTCCGCCCCGATTTCCGCGCCCTGCTGGGCCGTGCCGCAGCCTCGGTCGGGCGCTGCGGCTACAACACCGCGCTCGACTGCCTGACGGTGGGGGTGCCCAGCGTCTTCTGCCCGTTCGAGGACGGCAAGGAGGTCGAGCAGACCATCCGCGCCGCCATACTGGCCCGCCGCCCCGGCATCGCCATGCTGCGCGAGGCAGACCTGACCCCCGACAGCCTCGCAGGCGCGCTCCATTCCGTCCTGGGCGTGCGCATCCCGCCGCTCGACCCGGCATCGCTGGCCGGGGCAGCGCGCAGCGTCGAGATCGTCGGGGCCATGCTGGCGGAGAAGAGATCATGAGCGGCTGGAGCGTCACGAACTGGAGCGCGGTGGAAGAGGAGTTGTCGCGCTGGACCGGCCTCGGCCGCCGCTGCGCCGTCTGGCTGCGCGACGACGACGCGGTGGCGGCCGGCCCGCAGCTCGACCGGCTGCTGAGCCGCTGCGCACGGTTCGGCATCCCGCTCGGCCTCGCCGTCATCCCGGCGGATGCCGAGCGCTCGCTCGCCGACGCGCTGGCGGAGCAGCCCCATGCGACCGTGCTGGTCCATGGCTGGGCCCACGCCGACCATGCCGCCCCCGGCGCCAAGAAATGCGAATTCGGCCCGGAGCGCCCCGCCGACATCCGGCAGGCGGAGGCCGAACGCGGACTATCCGTACTGCGCGGCCTGTTCGGCGACCGGCTTTTCCCGCTGTTCGTCCCGCCCTGGAACCGGATGGCCGCCGACATGCCCGGCCGGCTGTCCGCCGCCGGCTACCGCGCCGTCTCCGCCTTCGGTGCCCCACCGCGGGAGAGGGGCGGCCTTGCCTGGATCAACACCCATCTGGACCTGATCGACTGGCGCGGCAGCCGATCCGCCGTGCCGCTCGACGCCCTGCTCGACACGCTGTGCCGCGAGTTGCGCGAACGGCGGGAGGGCCGACGCGACCCGCATGAGCCCATCGGCCTGCTGACGCATCACCGGGTCCATGACGAGGCGATCTGGGGCCTGCTGGACCGCCTGCTCGACCGGCTGGCCGGCCATCCGGCGCTGGACTGGCCGGCTGTCGGCACACTGTGCCGGTCCTGAAAATGCATTCTCTGGAAAACGCAGACGGGGCCGACCCGCGCCTTTGGCGACGCGGATCGGCCCCGTGTTGCAGTGCTGTCCTTGCGGGAGAGCTTACGCCGCGAGGTCGGTGATGTAGCCCGTGGCGGCACCGATGCTGGTGTTGCCGTGGGTCAGGTTCAGCAGGAAGTTCTCCGTTCCTTCATTGCCGGCGTTGTCGCCGTTGATGTGGACGGTGACCGTCTTGGTGGTCTCGCCCGGCTGGAAGGTCAGGCTGCCGCTGGTGGCGGTGTAGTCGGACCCGGCCTTGGCCGTGCCGTCCTCGGTCGAATAGTCGATGGTGGTGGCGGTGGTGACCGCGTTGGCCAGCTGCACGGTGAAGACCGCCTCGTCGCTGCCCGCCACGGTGCCGGAGCTGCCGGTGCCGGACGCCAGACCCGCCTTGATGATGTTCATCTTGTTCGAGTCGATGGTCTTGTAGTCGTCCTGCAGCAGGCCGCCGACGTCACCCGATTCCGGCGTCCAGGCCCAGTAGGTCCAGTTCATGCCCTGCTGGCCGGCCGGCAGGTCGCTCTTGCCGTCCAGATCCCAGTCGCCGTTCAGATACTTGACGAAGGCGTTGGCCCAGGTCTGCTCGGCGCCGCTGTTCATCTGGCCGCCGAACTCGCCGATCAGCACGGGCGCGATGTTGTTCTTGTAGATGTAGCCCCACATGCTGTCGTACTGGGCCGGCAGGTTGTTGGGGAAGTTGGAGTCCTGCAGCCAGCTGAAGTTGCCGACGCTGTGGCCGTAGGCGTGCGGGGAGTAGACCAGCTTGTTGGGCACGTCGAACTCGATCGGACGGTCCTTCACGCCGGCCAGCGTGCTGCTCCACTCGGTGCCTTCGACCAGCATCAGCCAGTCCTTGTTCACGGACTGGATGGCATTGCCGATGCGCTCGGCGGCCGAGGCCCAGTCGGTGGCGGGATTGCCGCCCCAGGTCGCGGACACGCTCGGCTCGTTGTGCAGATCGGCGCCGACCACCGCCTCGTTGCCGGCATAATGCTTGGCCAGCATCTTCCAGTTCTCGATCACCTTCGATTCCGGGTTCTTGTCGGTGTACCACAGCCCGTGTTCGTTGGTGCCGGCGCCGCCGTCGTTGCGGTGGTGGTCGAGGATCACCTTCATGCCGACCTTGCCGGCATAATCGATGACCTTGTCATAGACCTCCAGCCGGGTCAGGCCCTTCAGGTCCGGGTTCTTCGAATAGTCGATGCCGTTGGTGACGGCCTCGCTGTCGAACATGTCGTCCGCCCAGGTCAGGCGAATGACGTTGAAGCCCAGGTCCCTCATGCTGTCGACGTGGCCCTGGTAGCTGTCGGCCCACAGGCCGGCGGGCACGTAGTTGTAGCCCTCGCCGCCGAACCAGTTGACGCCGGTCAGGCGGACGTTGTTGCCGCTTTCGTCGACGATCTGGTTGCCCTTGGTGCTCAGGAAGCCGTTGATCGACCCGCTGCTCTGGCTCTCCACCATGCCCGGATCGGCGACGGTGACGTTGCCCATCTTGACCGACGGCGTGCTGCCGTTGCCGGTGGAGCCGCCCGTGTTGCCCCCCGTGGAGCCCCCCGCGCTGCCGCCCTTGCCGCTGTCGGTGCTGCCGCCGTCGCTGCTGCCGGTATCGCCGCCGGCGTCGCCGCCGTTGTCGCCGGTGGAGGCGCCGAAGTGGCTGGCATCCAGCTTCGCGGTCAGCGTGGAGTTCCAATAAAGATCGGCGGTGGCGCCGAGGTCGGCACCGTCGGCCTCACGCTGGACCGACACCGCATCGTCGGTCGCCGCGACGGCCTTGCCGTCGACGCTGACGCTGTGGACGTACAGGTTGCGGTCGGCACCGTCGACGATGCCGTCGTTCTCGTACTTCACCTGCACCGAATGGGCCGCGCCCTGGGCCAGATCGGCGGTGAACTTGAATTCCTTGGCTTCGGCGCTGTCGGCGACGGCCTTGCCGATCTCCTTGCCATCCACCATCACGGTGAAATGGGCGCCTTCGCCGCCGGCCGAACTGGCGGCCGCATTCACGGCGATGACGTTCTGCGCAGTGACGGCGGCCGGGGCGGTGATCGGAGCGGCCGGGGCGGCGGTCTGGGCACCGGCGTAGTAGCTGGCAGGGGTGCTGAAGGTCAGCGCGCCGTCCCACCACATGGCTTCCTGGCCGGCCTGGGTCGGCGCCGGGGCGGCATCGTCATAGCGTTCGTAGATGGCGTCGGTCGGCTGCAGCGTGTGGCCGTTCACCTCGATCGACTGGACGTAGAGGTCGCGATTGGCACTGTTGGCCGTGTCGTTGTCGTAAACGACCTGGACGGTGTGCGCCGTGTTGGCCGCAAGGTCGGCGGTGAAGCTGTAGGCCTTCGACGAGGCGGTCGCCGCATTGGCCGTCCCGACCTCCTGACCATCCACCAGCAGCTTGAAATTCGGCGCGATACCGTCCGCGGACTGGCCGTAGGCGTTGACGACGATCTTGCTCGGCGTGGTGGTCGTGCTCATGACTTCGATCCTATGTCCGTTTCGTTGAAGCCATGCTGGCGTTCCAATGGTTAACGAAACCTTTCCAAATCCGGTTAAGTTTTCTCGAAGCTTGTGGCAAATTTGGCTCAGCCGGTCACAGGGGCGGTCAAGGGGGAGGGGCTATGTTCGGCAACTATATCCCATCATGGTCACAGGGATAACCGTTCTATAGCCAGTCTTCCCTTCGTCGTTACAATATCAGCTTTAGAAAGTGAAATTCAGGCAAGATGATCTCGAAAGACATAGATCCATCTACTAGGAAGCTTCGCACGCATCCGGAATTATAGTTTCGCATATCCGCCGGATAACGACCGATCCTTGTCGAAAATACTTATTCTTTGGGATGCACTATTGGTCATCGTTCCGACGCGCTGAGGTACGGCCATAGAGGTAATTCGAAGTCGCGACAGACCTTATGCGTACGCAAAAAGGTTAAAAGTCGTGATCAATCAAGGCGGCTTGGCAGCAGTGTTAATGGATTTTTTAACAGATAATATTCCTATCATCCGCACGCACGAGAGCGCCCCGCACGCATGGGCGTACGGGGCGGGACAGGCAAGGGCAGCGATGGAGTGCGGGCGCGCCGCTCAGCGCGCCTCGACCATGCCGATGAACTGGGCGAGTTCGGGCGTGGATGGCCGGTCGAACAGCTCGGCCGGCGGCCCCTGTTCGATGATGCGGCCGCCATGCATGAAGACCAGCCGGTCGCAGACCTCGCGGGCGAAGCGCATCTCGTGCGTCACCAGGATCAGCGTCATGCCCTCTTCCGCCAGCCGGCGGACGACGGACAGAACCTCGGCAACCAGTTCGGGGTCCAGCGCCGACGTGATCTCGTCGCACAGCAGAACCTTGGGCGCCATCGCCAGCGACCGCGCGATGGCGACGCGCTGCTGCTGGCCGCCCGACAGCTGGGACGGATAGGCGTCGAACTTGTTGCCCAGCCCGACCTTGGCCAGCGCGGCTTCCGCCGCGGCGCGTGTGGCGGCCTTGTCCTGCTTCTTCACCACCTTCAGCGCCAGCATGACGTTGTGGCCGGCGGTCAGGTGGGGGAACAGGTTGAACTGCTGGAACACCATGCCGACCTTCTGGCGCAGCGCCCGCAGGTCGATCTGGCCGGGATCGACGCATTCGCCATCTACCTCGATGACGCCGCCGTCGATGCGCTCCAGCCCGTTGATGCTGCGCAGCAGGGTGCTCTTGCCCGATCCGCTGCGGCCGATCATGGCGACGACCTGCCCCTCCTGCACCGCCATGTCGACGCCCTTCAGCACCTCCACCGGGCCGAAGGACTTCCGGATGGCGGACAGCTTCACCAGGGGCCTGCCGGTGGCGGGCCCACCGGCGACGGGCGTGTTAACGGGCGACATTGAGCTTCCTTTCCAGCGCCTTGGCCGACAGCGACAGCGGGTAGCACAGGGCGAAATAGATCAGCCCGACCAGCCCATAGACCAGGAAGGGCTGGAAGGTGGCGTTGGTGATCATGGTGCCGGCCTTCGTCACCTCGACGAATCCGATGATGGAGGTCACCGCCGTGCCCTTCACCACCTGCACCGAGAATCCGACGGTCGGCGGCACGGCGATGCGCAGCGCCTGGGGCAGGATGACGTGGCGCATCTGCTCCCCGAAGGTCAAGGCGAGGCTGGCAGAGGCCTCCCACTGGCCCTTCGGCACCGCCTCGACGCAGCCGCGCCAGATCTCGGCGAGATAGGCGGCGGTGAACAGCGTCAGCCCGACGGCCGCGGCGGTCCAGGCCGTCGTCTCGATGCCGATCAGCGGCAATGCAAAGAAGACGATGAACAGCTGCATCAGCAGCGGCGTGCCCTGGAAAACCTCGATGAACAGCCTCGCCGCGACGCGCAGCGGCGGCACCGGCGACACCCGCGCCAGCAGCAGCAGCAGCCCCGCCACCCCGCCCGAGACGAAGGCGATCAGCGACAGCAGCACCGTCCAGCGCGCCGCCAGCAGCAGGTTGGACAGGATGTCCCACAGCGTGAACTCAAGCACGCGACACCCCCTTGGCGAACATCCGCCGGCCCATCAGGCTGAAGATCCAGCGCAGCCCCACCGCCAGCGCCAGATACAGCGCGGTCGCCAGGAAATAGACCTCGAAGGGCCGGAAATTGCGCGACTGGATGAAGTTGGCGGCGAAGCTCAGCTCCTCCGCCGCGATCTGCGAGCAGACGGACGAGCCCAGCATGACGATCACCACCTGGCTGGTCAGCGCCGGCCAGATCTTCGCCATCGCCGGCCCCAGCACGACGTAGCGGAAGATCTGCGGCCCGGTCATGCCCAGGCTGGCCCCGGCCTCGATCTGGCCCTTCGGCGTCGCCTCGATGCCGGCGCGGATGATCTCGGTCGAATAGGCGCCGAGATTGATGACCATCGCCAGCACCGCCGCCTGCCATTCGGCCAGCCGGATGCCCAGCGACGGCAGCCCGAAGAAGATGAAGAACAGCTGCACCAGGAAGGGCGTATTGCGGATCAGCTCGACATAGGCGCCGACCAGAACCGCCAGCGGCTTCACCGTGGAGGTCCGCGCCGCCGCCCCGCCGATGCCGAGCGCCACCCCTAGCACCGTGCTGACCGCGGTCAGCCCGATGGTGGTCACCACCCCGTCCACCAGCACGGGCGTGTGGTCCAACAGGGACGAGAAATCGAAACTGTAGGCCATGAAGCAGTGTCCGTCGGTGGTTTGCCCCCTCCCCATCCCTCCCCCGCTCTCGGCCGGCCGAAGGCCGGTCCGATCGCGGGAGAGGGGGCCTTACGGGAGAGCGGCGGCAGTCCCCTCCACCGCCGGAGGCGGGGGAGGGTTAGGGAGGGGGCAAAATGCCGATCACAGATCCTTCGGCAGCGGCGCGTGGAGCCACTTCTTGGCGATGTCGTTCAGCGACCCGTCATCCTTCGCCTTGGCGATGATGGCGTTGACCTTCTCCAGCAGCGGCCCCTCGTTCTTGTTCAGCCCGACGAAGCAGGGGGAGTTCTTGATCAGGAACTTCAGGATCGGCTGGCGCGGCGGGTTGCGCTCGAAGATGGCGGCGGCCACCACGTTGCCGGTGGCGACCAGTTGCACCTGCCCCGACAGGAAGGCGGAGATGGTGCCGTTGTTGTCCTCGTAACGGCGGACGGTGACCTTGTCGGTCACGATCTTCGACAGTTCGATGTCCTCGACCGAGCCGCGGGTGACGCCGACGGTCTTGCCCTCCAGGTCCTCCGGCTTCTCGGCCTTGATGTCGTCGGGACCGAAGATGCCGTTGTAGAAGGGGGCGTAGGCGGCGGTGAAGTCGATGACCTTCTCGCGCTCCGCATTCTTGCCCAGGCTGGAGATCACCAGATCGACCTTGCCGGTGGTCAGGTAGGGAATGCGGTTGGTGCTGGTCACCGGCACCAGCTCCACCTTGGCGCCCATTTCCTTGGCGATCAGGGTGGCGGTGTCGATGTCGTAGCCGACCGGCTTCAGGTCGGTGCCGACCGACCCGAAGGGTGGGAAGTCCTGCGGGACGGCGACGCGCAGCACCTTCTCCTTGGCGATGCGTTCCAGCGCATCGGCGTTCGCGGTTGCTGTGAGACCACCGGCCAGAACCGCCGTGGCAAGGCCGAGAGCACCCAGAATCTTTGCAAACCGCATGGCACCTGATCTCCAGAGCGAAGGACGATGTGCGTCCCCTTTTCAAAGCATGTGCCACTTTCGCCATACGAATTCGGGTGTGCGCCAAAGGGCGGAAATGTTACGGTTATCCCGCTTCCGGCAAATTCCGTTACATTCGTAACGTCGCTCTGGTTGCAGTCACCCCCGCTTATTTTTTGCGCATGTGCCGATCTTGCGAGGCGTTCAGCCCATGAAACAGGCAAGCCAGTCCACCACCACGGATCCCTCCCTGACCGTGCGCATCCGCGACCGCTACGGCGACCTCAGCCGGACGGAGCGGCAGCTGGCCGACGTCATCCTCGCCTGCCCGGGGGAGCTGTCGGGCTATTCGGCGACGGAACTGGCGAACCGGGCCGGCGTGTCGAAGATGACGGTGTCGCGGCTGGTCCGCCGCCTCGGCTATCCCGGCTTCGAGGAGGCGCGGCTCGCCGCCCGGCGGGGTGGCGACTGGGGCTCGCCGCTGTTCCTGCTGCCTCCCGGCGGTCCGGCTTCGGTCTCCGTCGCCGATCCCGCGCCCTTGGAGGCGCATTTCCAGCGCAGCGCGGAAGCACTCGCCGCCACCGCCCGCCAGACCGATCCGGCGATGCTGGCCCAGGCCGCCCGCGCGCTTGCCGACGCCCGGCGGATCTGGGTCTGCGGCGCCCGCAACAGCGCCTTCCTGGCCGGCTATGCCCGCTGGCAGTTCATCCAGGTGCGCGGAGAGGTGCATCAGATGACGGCGGCGGGCGAGACGATGGCGGAGACGCTGGCCGATCTCGGTCCCGAAGACCTGCTGTTCCTGGTCGGCATCCGCCGCCGCCCGCCCGCCATCGTCCGGCTGCTGCGCACCGTGCGGGACCGCGCCATCCCCACCATCCTGATCGCCGACAGCCACTCCGCCCTGGAGGCCCCGCCGCCGCCGCTGACCTTCCGCTGCGAGACGCGCAGCTTGGCGGCGCTCGACACCCATGTCGCGGCGATGGCGGTGATCCACGCGCTCGCCGCCGAGTTGATTCCGCTGACCGGAGAGGCCGGACGCGCCCGCATCGGCGCAATCGAAGACCTCCACGAACGATTGGAAGAACTCTAACTCCGTGAGCCGCCTTGCTTTTCGGCGGCAATGACGACACCTTGGTATGGCACGCGAACGGTCGTAAGGCGCCACCCGAACGGTTGCCCGCCCCGGCTGTTGCATTGCGGACCAGTCACCCCGCCGTCCTCCCAAGGTGGCAGCCGCTTGTGCCGGCGCACCGGACGGCCCAGCCAACAGAGGACGGCCCCCGCGGCCGGAACCATATGCGCCGTCATCGCCGCGCCAAGATCGTCGCCACCGTCGGACCGGCCAGCAACTCGCCCGAGATGCTGAAGACCCTGTTCCTGGCCGGCGTCGACACCTTCCGGCTGAATTTCAGCCATGGCACCCACGACGACCACGCCAAGGTCCACCGCGCCATCCGCGAGCTGGAGGCGGAGGTCGGCCGTCCCATCGGCATCCTGCAGGACCTGCAGGGGCCGAAGATCCGCGTCGGCACCATCCGCGACGGCAAGATTGCCGTCGCCACCGGCGAGTCGATCCGCTTCGTGCTTCAGGGCAGCGATGGCGACAAGCGGTCCATTCCGCTGCCGCACCCGGAAATCTTCGCCGCTATCATGCCGGGCCACCACCTGCTGATCGACGACGGCCGGGTCCGC
This sequence comes from Azospirillum largimobile, assembly GCF_977007025.2. Classification (NCBI taxonomy): domain Bacteria; kingdom Pseudomonadati; phylum Pseudomonadota; class Alphaproteobacteria; order Rhodospirillales; family Azospirillaceae; genus Azospirillum; species Azospirillum largimobile. The sequence goes on along the minus strand of NZ_CDRMUA020000005.1, from coordinate 28,360 downwards.
GTCGAGGTGACCGAGCTGGGCGACGACTGGATCGAGGCCCGGGTGGTCGTCGGCGGCACCATCTCCAACCGCAAGGGCGTCAACCTGCCGGGCACCATCCTGGATCTGTCGCCGCTGACTGCCAAGGACCGCGCCGACCTCGCCTTTGGGCTGGAGCTGGGGATGGACTGGGTCGCCATGTCCTTCGTGCAGAAGCCGGGCGACATCATCGAGGGACGCGGACTGATCGGCGACCGCGCCGGCATCATGGCGAAGATCGAGAAGCCACAGGCGCTGGAGCGGATCGACGACATCATCCGCCTGTCCGACGCGGTGATGGTGGCGCGCGGCGACCTCGGCGTCGAAATTCCGCACGAGGATGTGCCCGGCCGCCAGAAGGAGCTGGTGCGCGCCTGCCGTCTGGCGGTGAAGCCGGTGATCGTCGCGACGCAGATGCTCGATTCGATGGTCTCCGCCCCGACCCCGACGCGGGCCGAGGCCTCGGACGTGGCGACCGCCATCTATGACGGCGCCGACGCGGTGATGCTGTCGGCCGAATCGGCGTCCGGCCAGTATCCGGTCGAAGCGGTGACGATGATGGACCGCATCATCCGCTCCACCGAGCAGCACAAGCTCTACCATTCGCTGATCCAGGCGACCCATCCGGGCGAGGAGCACAGCCCTCCCCACGCCGTGGCCGCCGCCGCCGCCGATCTGGCCGATGCTCTCCATTCCTCGGCCATCGTCGCCTTCACCTCCAGCGGCACCACCGCGGCGCGCATCGCCCGCAAGCGGCCGGAGGTGCCGATCCTGGCGATCACCCCCGACACGGCGGTGTCGCGCCGGCTCTGCCTGCTGTGGGGGGCCCACAGCATCCTGTCGGACGACATCCGCACCTACGAGGAGATGGTCGACCGCGCCATCGCCACCGCGCGGGCGGAAGAGTTCGCCGGCAAGACCGGCACCATGGTGGTCGTCGCCGGCATCCCCTTCGCCCAGGCCGGCACCACCAACAACCTGCGCGTCATCCAGATGGAAGGAAAGGCCTGAGGGCAGTCTGCCAGGGGCGGAACGGAGCGGTGGCACTGCCGCCGCTCCGCCGTCTTCTACCGCTCCATCTTCGTCGACAGCACGATCGACGACATCGTCCGCTCCACCCCCGGCAGGCGGCCGATGGTGTCGAGCGCCGCGTCCATCGCGTCATGGGTCTCGGTACCGATGGTGGCGCACAGGTCGTACTGGCCGCTGATGCTGTGCAGCCGGATCACCTCCGGCATCTTGCGCAGGGCGTGGACGGCGCGGTCGGCCAGCTTGGCGTTCACGCTGATCATCACCAGGGCCGACACGCCGCGGCGCGGCGCCGGGTCGCCCAACTTGACCGTATAGCCGGCGATCACCCCCTGCCGTTCCAGCCGGGCGATGCGGTCCTGAACGGTGGAGCGCGACAGCCCCAGCGCCCGGCCGAGCGCCGCCGTGCTGGTGCGCGCATTCACCGTCAACAGGTCGATCAGCCGGCGGTCGAGGTCGTCCATGGAGGTCCGTCACAGGGAGGGCATAATCCCCTCTCCCCCCCCGGGGAGAGGGTTAGGGTGAGGGGGTAGCGCGGCAGGACCTTCGCGGAAATCCCGAAATGTGTCCCCCTCACCCCGACCCTCTCCCGGGGGGGAGAGGGGGACCGGCGCCAACCAACCCCTCTTACCCCTCGCAGCCCGCCTGATAGCGCTCCATCGCCGCCCGGATGTCGTCGGGGATCGGCACTGCGGCGAAGTCGTCCAGCGAGGTGGTGACCAGCGTCAGGCTGCCCGACAGCCGGACCTGCCCCTCATGCTCGCCGTTGATGCGCAGCTTGACGGAGCTGCGGCCCAGCCGCTCCAGCAGGACGCCCAGCGTCAGGGTGTCGCCCATGCGGCTGGGGATCACGAAATCGCATTCGGCATGCACGATCGGCAGCCCCAGCCGCCGCTGCAGGATCATCGTCGCATAGTCGATGTCCAGGCCCTGGGTGAACCAGTCCTCCACCGTCCCGTTGAACATGTCGAAATAGACCGGGAAATAGACGATTCCGGCGGGATCGCAGTGGGAAAAGCGAATGGGCCGCTGCATCCGGAAACAGCCCGGCGGCAGAGGCCGGTGGTTGGGGTTCTGTTCAGGGCGGCGCGACCGCTCGCTGTACTCGTGCATCTCTCGATCAATCCTTGTTCCGCACAGGCTTCGGACATATGGGGTGGCCGGGCCGTTGCGGTAGCCGCGTCTCTTCCGGCGGCGAACAGTTGTAGCTATTCCAAACAATCCGGGAAAAGCACCTTTCGTTCAATGGCTTCCTGCAGGAATAGGGGAAAGCCGCAATATTCGCTCCGCTTGCTGTTGCGGAAATGCTGCAGTGCAATCACTACGATGCCGGGAATCCGCGCCCAATATCACTGCCCACAATTTGTCGCAGATTCCGCGGCTTTTAGCGCAAACATCACACAAAGATCCCCCGGCACCTCGCCATCCTCCGCGCACATCCCGGGTTCAGGCCCAAAACGGACATCAGGCCCGACAGATCCGCGAAGGAGCCGTCGGGCCCATCAGGCGAGGACACCGAACCGATGGCCACATCCGCTTCCAAGATCGTCGTGAACGCCCTGGGCAAGGCCGCAGGCGGCGTGAACGCCCATTTCACCCTGCTGGTCGACGGCCAGAAGGTGGGTGAGGGCACCGCCGGCACGACGGCGAAGGATTTCGTCTTCACCCCCGTGCTGACGGCCGATGCCGCGCACAAGGTGCAGATCCGGTACGACAACGACGCCGTCATCAACGGCCAGGACCGCAGCCTGACCGTCAACAGCATCAGCATCGGCGGCAAGGCGATCGCCCCGACCGCCGGCATCGTCAGCTACGACAAGGGCGCGCTCGACGGCAAGGACATCGTCGCCGGCCAGTCGAACCTGTGGTGGAACGGCACGCTGGTCGTCAATGCCGACAAGAGCTATTTCCCTGTTTCCGCGGCACCCGTGGCGGGCACCGGGGGCAAGGACACCATCGTGGTGAACGCGTCCGGTACCCCGGCGGGCGGCGTGAACGCCCATTTCAAGGTGCTGGTCGACGGCAAGCAGATCGGCGAGGGGACCGCCGGCACCACCGCCAAGAATTTCACCTTCACCACCGACGCCGCCGATCGCGTGGCGCACAAGGTGCAGATCCAGTACGACAACGACGCGATGGTCAACGGCCAGGACCGCAGCCTGAACGTCAACAGCATCTCCATCAACGGCCACAGCTATGCCCCGACCAGCAGCGCCGTCTCCTATGACAAGGGCGCGCTCGACGGCAAGGACGTGATCGCCGGCCAGAAGGGCATGTGGTGGAACGGCACGCTGGTGGTGAACGCCCCAGCCTCCGACTTCCCGGCCGGCACGACCACGCCGACCCCCACGCCGACGCCCACCCCCACACCGACTCCGACGCCCGCCCCCACGGTGCCGGCGCCGACCGAACCCGGCTTCTACGTCGCCAGGAACGGCAACGACAGCTGGTCCGGCAAGCTCGCCGCTCCCAATGCCGCCGGCACCGATGGCCCCTTCGCCTCGCTGCAGAAGGCGCAGGCCGCCATGCGTGCCGACGCCACCATCGACACCACCTATGTGCGCGGCGGCGACTATTACCTGAAGAACGTGGTCTGGCTGGACGGCCAGGATTCCGGCGTGACCTTCTCCGGCTACGGCAACGAGAAGGCGGTGATCCACGGCAGCGCGCAGGCGTCCGTGTCGTTCGGCCTCGGCGGCGCCAAGAACGTGACCATCGAAGGCCTGACCTTCACCGACGGCGTCGCGAGCGGCCATTATGTCTACGCCGACAACGCTGCCGGCCTGACCTTCGCCAACAACACCGTGACCGGCGGCGGTTACGGCATCACGGTGCAGAACAGCGCCAACAGCAAGGTCATCGGCAACCAGTTCGATCGCACCGGCGCCGAGGCGGTCTTCGTCAAGGCCGGCTCCAACGCCACGGTGGTGTCCGACAACCTGATCAGGAATCCGAACGCCGCCGACCGCGGCGACGCCGGCATCTGGGTCAACGGCAGCTCCGACGTCAAGATCACCCACAACCAGATCGAGGACTCGCCGGAGAAGGCCATCGCGGTCGGCTCGGTCCAGACGGACGGCAGCGACGCCACCTACCGGGCGACCATCGCCTTCAACAAGGTGATCGACGCCAACCTGGAATCGAACGACGGCGGCGGCATCTACCTGATCAACCGCCAGCAGGACCTGACCGGTCACACCATCGTCAACAACGACGTGTCCGGCACCACGGCGACCAACCCGTCGGGCGACGTGGCGAGCTGGGGCATCTATCTGGACGACTGGACCAGCGGCGCCACGGTGAAGGGCAACGTCGTCCACGACAACATCGGCGGCGTGTTCCTGCATGGCGGCTGGAACAACACGGTCACCGAGAACGTCATCGCCGGCAACAGCGGCGCCCAGATCGGCCTGCAGCAGGACGTCGCCTGGGGCGGTTGGAAGGGCAAGGTGATGAGCGGGAACGACATCTCCGGCAACGTCATCGACGTGCGCGAAGGCACCGCCGTCCACATCTACGGCCCGGCCGGCGTCGGCAACCTCCACAACAACTTCTACAGCAGCCTGAACACTGCCGAGAAGGAGTTCGACGCCTGGCCGCAGGTGATGTCGAGCGGCGCCTGGGGCACCCTGTCGAACTGGCAGGCTGCCGGCTACGACAAGGGCTCGGTGACGCTGAATCCGGGCTTCGTCAATCCGGGTGCGGACGACTTCAGCCTGTCGGCGACCTCGCCGGTCTACGGGCTGGGCTTCGACCACATCGCCTACGGCGACATCGGACTGCTGGGCTGATCCTCTCGATCCTTCCCCGGCCGCCGGTTCTAGAACCCGCGGCCGGGAAAGGGTTAGGCTGGAACCTTGGGGTAGGCAGGACGTTAAGGCTTTCGAAAAGTCACCCGGCCTGACGCCGGAGGGATCTTGAAGTCAAGACTCACCACCCCAACCTGTCACTTCGTCATGCCGCCCCCGCCTTGAAATAAGGACGCCGGGAGTCATCCTGTGAAACACATCGGATGTCTCGTCACCGAACCGTCTTCGACACGGGCGGCATGCCGCAGGCTTGGTCGGCGTTCCGCCGAGGGCCAGCCAATTCAAGAGGAAACCATGGAACGACGTGAATCCTGGATGAAGGACCCGGAGCTGAAGGCCGCCTACGAGGCGCTCGGCCCGAATTTCCGCCGCGAGGTGGAACTGGCGCAGCAGCGCCGCGGTCAGCGCAACCTGCAGGGCGCCACCATCGCCGCCCGCACCGGCCGCTCCGCCTCCCAGTCCGCTCCCAAGACCCATTCGGTCAGCGTCGTCCGCCGCTGACGGTCTCCCTGCACGGGATTTTTCGCTCCGCGCTTAGCCTCGCCCTGCCGCCATGGTATGACGGAACCGTCCGTTCCCGACCGTGGAGGCGTGCCGATGCTCAGCCACTGCATCCCGCCGCGCCGATGCCCCCACACCACTGCGACACCACGCCTCCGGCCTGCCGGACGCCTGCGCGCTTGTCGAGCGGCGCATGTTGAACAATGGAACATCGCCGGGAAACCGTTCCACACTGTTCCATTCGTTCCACTCCGGTGGGGAACGGAGCGCGGCGCAGTGACGGATCCGCCGCCGCGCCGGCTGGTCCATCCTACCAGGCGCTTGCGCGGTCCAACCGCCCGATGTCGTCGGCATCCAGCCGCAGATTGGCCGCGGCGATCAGGTCGCCCATCTGTTCGGGCTTCGATGCGCTCACGATGGGCGCCGTCAGGCCGGGGCGCGCGATCAGCCAGGCGAGCGCCACCTGTGCCGGGGTCGCCCCATGCCGGCCGGCAACCTCGTCCAGCGCCGCCAGAATCGCCCGGCCGCGCTCGTTCAGGTATTTCGACACCGCACCGTTGCCGCGCGCGCTCTTGCCGGCATCTTCAGTGGAGCGGTACTTGCCGGTCAGGAAGCCGGCGGCCAGCGAGTAGTAGTTGATGACGCCCAGGCCGTTCTCCCGGCAAATCCCCTCCAGTTCCGCCTCGTAGCCCTCGCGGCTGTAGAGGTTGTATTCCGGCTGCAGGGTCTCATAGCGGGGCAAGCCGGTGCGGGCGCTGTCCTCCAGCGCCTCGCGCAGGCGGGATGCCGTCAGGTTGGAGGCGCCGATCGCGCGGACCTTGCCCTGGTCGATCAGGTCCTTGTAGGCGCCCAGCGTGTCCTCGAACGGCGTCGACGGGTCGTCCCAGTGGGACTGGTAGAGGTCGATGCGGTCGGTCTGGAGACGGCGCAGCGAATCCTCCACCGCGGTGCGGATCCAGGCCGGGGACAGGCCCTTCTTGCCCGGCCCCATCTCCGATCCGACCTTGGTCGCCAGGACGATGCGGTCGCGGTTGCCACGGCTCTTCATCCAGTTGCCGATGACGGTCTCGGACTCACCCCCCGCGTTGCCGGGCGCCCAGGCCGAATAGACGTCGGCGGTGTCGACGAAGTTGAAGCCGGCATCGACGAAGGCGTCGAGCAGCCGGAAGGAGGTCGCCTCGTCGGCGGTCCAGCCGAACACGTTGCCGCCGAAGCAGAGCGGGGACACCGTCAGGCCGCTATGGCCAAGCGGGCGTTGATCCATTGCATCGTCTCCTTGGATATCGGGTCAGGCGGCAGGCCGCCCGCGGAATTCGGTCAGGTAGAACAGCAGGCCCAATGCGGGAAAGACGAAACCGATCCAGGTCACCGGCTCCCACCCGCCGACGGCGAAGGCATAGCCGGCTAGCGCCGATCCCGCGGCTCCGCCCAGGAAGAAGATCGCCATATAGATGGCGTTCATCCGGCTGCGAGTCTCCGCCCCCAGCGAATAGATCGCGCGCTGCCCCAGCACCATGTTCATCTGCACGCCCATGTCCAGCAGCAGCCCGGCCAGCACCAGCAGCGCGATGGAGCCCTCTCCCGCTCTTGCGACGAAGAAGGACAAGGCCGCCATCGCCAGCGCGAAGCCGGTGGCCGGCCGGGTCCAGCCGCGGTCGGCGATCCGCCCGGCGATGGGCGCCACCAGGGCGCCCGCCGCTCCCGACAGGGCGAACAGCGCGATCCCCCGCTGGCTGAGATGGAAGGGCGCCCCCGCCAGCAGCAGCGGCACGGAGGTCCAGTAGAGGCTGAAGGCGGCGAACATCATGGTCTGATAGACGGTCCGGCGCTGCAGCACCGGCGTGCGCACCAGCAGCCGCCCGAGCGAGCCGATCAGCGCGCCATAGCTGGATTGGCCCGTCGGCCGCCGTTGCGGCAGCACCCGCCACAGCAGGATGGCGAACCCCACCATCGCCACCGCCGACAGGCCGAACACGGCCCGCCAGCCGAGGCTGTCGGCGATCAGGCTCGACACCGGGCGAGCCAGCAGGATGCCCAGCAGCAGCCCGCTCATCACATTGCCCACCACCTGCCCGCGCGAGGCCTCCGGCGCCATGTGGGCGGCGAGCGGCACCAGCATCTGCACGGCGACGGAGGTGACGCCGATCAGGAAGGCCGCCGCCAGGAACAGCGATGCGGTGGGGGCGACGGCCGCCACCAGCAGCGCCGCCACCGTGCTGGACAGTGTCACCACCACCAGCCGGCGGTTCTCCAGCAGATCGCCCAGCGGGACCAGCAGCACCAGCCCGGCGCCATAGCCGACCTGGGTCAGGGTGACGACGAGGCTCGCGGTCTCCGGCGACAGCCCGACCGCCGGGCCGATCAGTCCGACCAGCGGCTGGGCATAGTAGATGTTCGCGACCACCACCCCGCAGGCCAGCGCCATCAGCATGACGAGCGACCGCGACAGGGCCGGATGGGCGGCGTCTTCAGCCGGACGGGGAACAGCGGTGGGCGGCATCGCGCGGTCCTGTAGGGTCGTGACTGCTGGGAATGGACACGGAAACAGCGGCCACCCTATGTCGGCACCCGCAGCCGGCGCATCGGCGAATTGCGCCGCCCGGCCATGCGCCGAAGGGACAAAGGGGCCTACTCCACCTCGCCGCACAGCGCATAGAGCCAGTCGCGGAAGGGCGCCAGCCCCGCATCCTCGCGCCGGGATGCGCGATAGACCAGATACCAGGAATGGACCATCGGCACCGCCAGTCCGAAGGGCGTGGCAAGGCGCCCGGCGGCGATGTCGTCCAGGATGTAGAGCCGCGGTGCCAGCGCCACCCCGACGCCGTCGATGGCCGCCTGCAGCGTCATGGCATAGCTGCCGAAGGACAGCCCCCTTGTTCCGGAAGCCGCCCCCGGATCCGCCACCCCGGCGGCGGCGAGCCAGCGCGGCCAGTCCTCCGCCCAATGGGAGACGTGCAGCAGGGTGGCGGCAGCCAGATCCGCCGGCCTGCGCAGTCCCGCCGCCAACCGCGGCGCGCAGACCGGCTGCAGGCTGGAGGAGAACAGCCGCTCCGTCTCGTAGCCCGGCCATTGGCCGTCACCCAACAGGACGGCGCAGGTCCAGTCGTCGTTCATCGGCGCGCCGGCCCCGCCGGTGGCGATCCGCACCTCGATCTCCGGGTGGTCGATGTGGAAGCTGGACAGGCGCGGGATCAGCCAGCGCACCGCCACCGTCGCCCCCATGCCCACCGTCAGCACCGGCCCGGCCCGCATCGAAGATACCTGCTCCACCCGCCGGGCGATGCCGTCGAACGCCTCGGTCAGCGTCGGCTGAAGCGCCCGGCCGCGTTCGGTCAGCACCAGCGTGTTCGCCCTTCGGTCGAACAGGGGAAAACCCAACCGTTCCTCCAGCAGCTTGACCATCCGGCTGACGGCGGCCTGGGAGACGTGCAGTTCCGCCGCGGCGGCGGTGAAGCTGCCATGGCGGGCCGCCGCCTCGAACGCGCGCAGGCCGTTCAGCGAAGGAAGGCGGCGCATCGGTCCATCCTTACTTGACCCCAATTTTTCCTGAGGCTGAGCATCGAACAATGCCGTTTGCGGCGCAACCGCGCGCATGCGAGATTTTCAGCCTGATCTCCGACATTTGGACCGATTCATGCTGACGCTTCCGCTGATGGTGGGGCTTGGCCTTACCGTTCTCGTGACCTCGTTTCTGTCGGGCCTGTTCGGCATGGCCGGTGGCATGGTGCTGATGGGCCTGCTGCTGATCCTGCTGCCGGTGCCGTCGGCGATGCTGCTGCATGGCGTGACGCAGTTCGCCTCCAACGGCTGGCGGGCATGGCTGTGGCGGCGCCATGTGGTCTGGCCGATCATCCTGCGATTCGCGCTGGGCGGATCCGGGGCCGGGTTGCTGTTCGCCCTGGTCGGCGCCATTCCGGACCGGGCGGTGTCGCTGCTGATTCTTGGGCTGACGCCCTTCCTTGCCCTGGCGGTGCCCACGCGCTGGGCCCTGGACGCCCGGAAGCCGCTGCATGGCCTCGTGGGCGGCTTCCTGTGCATGGGGGTGCAGCTGGTCGCCGGCATCTCCGGCCCGCTGCTGGACGTGTTCTTCGTCCGCAGCGCCATGACCCGCCAGAGCGTGGTCGCCACCAAGGCCGCGATTCAGTCGGTCGGCCATCTGGTGAAGATCGCTTACTTCGCTCCGCTGGTCGCCGGCGGCGTGGATGGGACGGTGGAATCGACGGTGATCCTGATGTCGGTCGCCATGGCCCTGCTCGGCACGAATCTCTCCCGCCGCGTGCTGGACCGCATGAGCGATGTGCAGTTCCGCCTGTGGAGCCGTTATCTGGTGATGGGCACTGCCAGCGTCTATCTGGGGCAGGGGCTGTTCCTGCTGGCTGCCCACTAAAAAGCCATTTTATATCAGCTGTTTAGCTTAACTTCCGTCCGCTATCCTTACTGCTTGGGGGCTGGATCCCGGCCTCCCGCGACCGACCGGCCCGCCTCCCGATCCTTACGGCTTGGGGGCGGGCTTCCTTACATCCTGGGGGCACTTAAGCCCTTGAGAGTCCTTACATCGCTCTGAAGAAGACCCTGCAGATCTCCAGAATCCGCCGATCCTTACCTCTTGGGGGCCCGGATCTGGCCGTGAGTGCCCCCAAGCCGTAAGGATGGCGCTTGTCCATGGATCCCCGGACAGCAAAAATGGCCGAACGCCCCCAGGGAGTAAGGATAGAGCATGTTCCATGGGGAGGCTTCCCGGACTCGAGTCGGACCGATTCGGGTCGTGTAAGGATGCCGGAGGGCGACTTCGGGTGAGATTCGCACTTGGGAAGCGTTGGCAAATCCTACACTTAGCGGGCGCTTGGCTCTCCCTTTCCCTTTCAAGAGGATTCGTCGGCGCGAAAAGCCAGAGGAGTCCGCGAGTCGCATCGAATCTTCCTTACAGGGTGGGGGAAACAGCCTTACCGGGTGGGGGCGAGTCGCACACCCCCCGGGGCGTAAGGGTTCTGCCCCCAGGATGTAAGGATGAACAGGATTCTTCGGCGCCACCCTTTCCTTACTTGTTTTTGGGGTAAGGATTGATTTAGCCTCGCGCGATTCTGGCGGAGGATTGCGATGGCGGGGACGGGGCGCAGGAAGGCGCGCGGTGCGGTGGCGGAGGAGTCCGTCCCGTCGGACGCGGCTGCGCCCGTCATGGCCGGTTCGGCAAAGGTCGCCTCCAACCTCGTCGTGCTGGGTCCGGAAGATCTGGCCGGCGGCGCGGTGATCGACGGTGACGGCGCCGCCGCCACCCTGCCGTCTGTTGCCGCCGAATCCGCGGCTCCGGTCGCCGGCCTGACCGCCCGCGTTGCCAGCGCCACCTTCGAGCGCGACGGCTACAAGCATCTGATCAAGGCGGCGGAGGCGGTCTACAGCTATCCGGCCAACGGCACGCGCCTGTCGCTGCCGGCGCAGAAGATGCTGAACTTCATGATCCATCTGGCCGGCAGCCAAAACTTCGCCAACAAGCTCTACCGCATGCCCAAGCGCGTGGTGCGCGGCAACCACAAGGGCAACGAGCGGATCTTCGACGCCCTGAAGGAGATCTTCGACTCCAGCCTCGTGGTCATCGGCCCCTTCCGCGGCCGCCGGTCGCGCGCCGAGCTGCGCATCCTCTCCAGCTATGTCCGGCCGGAGGAGGAGGAGGACAGCGACGCCGCCGACATCCATTTCCAGTTCACCGACGCCTTCCTGGAAATCCAGCGCTCGTCCCAGCTGTGGGCAAAGCTGTCCGGTCCGGCGATGGTCAAGGTCACCAGCACCTACGCGCTGAAGCTGTACGAGATCGGCATGCAGCGCTACCAGATGGATTACCCGTCGCTGGAGCTGGACATCGACACGCTGCGCAAGCTGATGAACGTGCCGGAGGGCGCCTACAAGGATTTCGGAATCCTGCGCACCCGCACCATCGACCGCGCCATCTCCGAGGTGAACCAGCTCGCCCCCTTCCGCGTCAGCATGCCGGAAGACAAGATGAAGCGGAAAGGCCGCAAGATCGAGGCTGTGACCCTCGATTTCCTCGCCAAGGACGAGGAAGAGGCGGCCGAGACCTATCTGGAGCGCGAACGCCACAGCGCCGGCCGCCGCGCCCGTCGAATCGGCAAGGTCGACACCATCGCCCCCGCCGATCCGGTGGAAGCCGGCCTCGCCGATCTCGGCCCGCTGCCCGACGCCGATGACGTGACGGCGCTGTGGGCCGCCGTCCTGCACGCCCTGAAGGGCAAGGTCCCCGCCCCGCTGCTGGCCGAACTGGAGCCGGAGCGGGTGGAGGAGGCCCCCCAGGGCGGCCGCCGCCTCGTCCTGAAGGCCAAGAACGCCGCCGTCGCCGACACCGCCCGCATGAACCACTGGCCGAGCCTGAAGTCGGCCCTGTCCTCGCTCACCGCCGGGATGATCGAGGACGTGGCGTTCGAGGTGGCGGCACGCAAGGCGAGGGTGGCTTCCCCCGAGGCGTAAGGATTGCGCTCAATCGAACTTGAAAACCATTCTATTCCAAGTCACTGATGTCATAGGAGTGATCGGCAACCCAGTTTCGAAAGGCTGCTTCTTCCATTTGGCCGGCAGCAAGCGCCAGGATGACGTCCGCGGCTTCACGTTCCGATGCGTCGAGCTCAAAACCGTTGAGCCCCAGGATGAGGCCGAGCGTGACGAAAGCGGCTCGTTTGTTGCCATCTACGAAAGGATGGTTGCGGCAAACGCTGGCGCAGGCGGCCGCAGCCAAATCAAAGATAGTCAGCAGTTCATCGCCGTAAGCGATCAGCTGATAGGGGCGTGCCAGCGAGGCCTCAAGTGCTCCCAGGTCACGAATGCCGGGAGCACCGCCATGTTCGGCAAGCAATTCACCATGCAGGTCGAGTACAGCCTGCAAGGGAAGATTTACATAGGGGCGCCCACGGACAGTCGGTTGGTCCACATCCGCCTACTTTGAAAGAATTTCCATTGTACGGCGGTACCGTGCGGAAAATCTCCGGCCGATATTCAGTGCGCGATTATAGGTATCATCGGCCTTGGATATCTCGATATGGCCGTCCTTGACCTCGACCGCCACCTCGTCGCCACGTTCCAGATTGGCAGCTGCCAGAACATCGCGCGGCAGAGTCAATCCAGTGGAGTTTCCAATTTTCGTCAGCTTGGCAGTGTGCATGGCGACCTCAGCCCAGGAACACCGGACAATGTAATAACTCGCGTTATTACGTCAAGCCTGCGGACTCCCCCAGGAGGTAAGGATCGGCGGAGTCTCCCCCACCGATCCCCTCCAATCCTCAGCCCTGCTTGGCCTTCAGCGCCGCCAGACGGTCCGACAGGCTGGTGGCGGTGGCCTTGCCCGACGCGGCAGCCAGGGCGGCGGCGATGTTGGGATCTTCCTTCTCGGGGGCCGACGGGCGCAGCAGCTTGGCCTTGGCGTTCGCGGCCTCGGCGGCGGCCAGATCCTTGGCTGCCGTGTCCTGCATCGCCTTCAGCGCGACCGAGAGGCCGCTGGTGGCGCCGGCGAGGCCGGCGGCCTGACGGGCCGCTTCCGCCTGACGCTCGGCCATGGCGCGCTGCTGGTCGGCGCGACCCATGTCGCGCTGGGCGCGGCTCAGCTCGGCGCGGGCAGCCTTCAGCTTGCCGCCAGCCTCGGCATAGTTCTTTTCCAGCATCTCCAGGAACTCGCGGGCATCCACCGCGTCGCGGGCCTCGCGCTCGATCTCCGGGGCCATCTCCTCCAGCATGGCAACGATGGTCTCCAGGCTCTTTTCCAGGCCGGCCTTGCGGGCGGGATCGGTCTCGGCGTCGATCTGGCGCTGCAGATGCTCGGCCGCCGCCATGCGCTGGGTCGACAGGGCCTTGATCTCGTCGGCTTCGCGCTGCTCGCGGTCGTAGATGGCGCGGGCTTCCGCCACCTGCCGGCCCAGGCCGTCCAAATGCTGCTCCATGGTCCGCAGTTCCGCCTCGGTCGCGGACTTGGGATCCCAGCGCACCAGCGCCTCCATGGCGCCCTGGACGGCTTGGTCGGTCTTGACACCCATAAGGTTGCGGATGAAGGCAAGCATGGCGTGAATCCTGTCGATGAGGGTTGTTGGAAGCGCCCCGGAAGGCGCCTCGCCTGCACAGATGGGGAGGGGACGATCCGGCGACCAGACCCCTTATCCTTACCTCTCGGGGGGCCGGCTTAACCGGCCATGGCCGCCGCGTTGATCAACGCCACCCCCAACTGGACCCCGACCAGCGTCGCCGCCGACGCGACGTTGCCGGATTCGATCTGGCCGCGCAGGTCGCGGATCAGCAGGGTCGCGACCGCGAAGGCGACCAGCTGCAGGATCACCGCCACCACGCCCCAGAGCAGGATGTCCAGCAGGAAGGCGCTGGTTGCCAGCGTCGCCGCCAGCGGGATGGCGAGCGCCACGATGGAGCCGGCAAGCGTCAGCCCGCCGGCGGTGTTCCCTTCCGACACCAGCCGGCGTTCGTTGAAGGGGGTGATGCGGGTGTAGACGGCAACGCCGACCGCCAGCAGCGCCAGCGTGACGGCGAGCTGGACCAGCAGCACCGGAAGCCCGGTGCCGAGCGCGGTCAGGATGGAACCGAAGGTGCTTTCCATGGGGCCGGCACTCTTGTCGTGTGGGTTAGGACAGGGAGAGGGAGGCGGGATTCACGTCGATGCCGGCGGCGATCTCGACCGAGGCGCGGCCGGAGCGCTCCACCGCTTCCACCAGGATGTATTCCGTGGTGGGGGCGGGGGCCGCGGCACCGGTGGGCGCGCCATACAGCATGGCCCGGCTGACCACCGTCTCGGTCCCGCGCTCGGTCTGGCGCGCCTCGCTGAGCGTGAAGGGCTGGATGCGGCTGGCGCCTGGCTGCCAAATGCGGGGATAGAGCTTGCCGTCCTTGGTCTGGAACTCCGGCCAGCCGATCATCCCCTCGGCATCGTCCAGCCAAAAGCCCCATTCGCCCTCGTCTGACGGCGTCACGCTGTCGATGGGCGTGAAATAGCGGCATTCGTCCGGCTGCCCGTCGGGGCCGAGATGAATCTGGAAGAACCCCCCGGTCTTTCCGGGGCCGCCCGGCAGATGCAGCCGATAGACGGTGGCCGGGCCCGAGGTGACGGTGCCGACCGCCTCGATCGACACCAGCCGGTCGCTGCCGGTGTCCGGTGCCTTCACCTTGGTGGCGCTCTCCGCCAGCAGGAAGGGGGTGGGGTCGATGGTGACCGCCATGCCCAGCCGGAACAGCGACGGGCTGTAGGCCTTGCCGCCGAGCTTCTGGTTCACGTAGTTGCCGAGCGTTCCGAACAGGGGCACGTCCGATCCTCCCTTGGAGACTGGGCCATTGGAGACTGGGCTTGGTTTCGCTGCCGGGGCATCCATCCGCCGCCGTGCCCGCCACAGCAGGAACAGCACCGCCACGCCGAGCAGCAGGATGCCCCACCACCAGAAACCGTGGCCGGAGCCCTGGGAAGGTTGGGACGCCTGCGCGGCGTTGGCGCTGTCCACCGAACTGGAGGAGTCGGCGCGGGCAAGCTCCGCCGGCACGTCGGGCGGCAGCTGTCCCGCCTCACGCGGGGTGCCGGACTGGGCGGCGACCGACTGGTCGAGCTGGTCCAGCTTGCCGCGCAGTTCCGCATTGTCGCGGGCCAGCCGGTCGGCCTCCTGCCGCCATTCGCGATAGCCGGGGTCGTCGGCGTTGTTGTGGAAGAAGGCAGCGTGGCCCGGCCGGGTCAGCGTGTCGAGCATGAACCACAGGAACAGCCCGTCCCAGATGCCGAAGCGGCGCGGCGCGCTGTAGGCGTAGGGCGGCGGGTTCCAGCCGTAGCGGCCATAGGGATTGACGGGCGCCGGACGGGTGGACGGGGTGCGGTAGGAGGAGCCGCCCGATCCCCAGCCCCAACCCGATCCACTGGAGCTGCTGGAACTGCCGGTGCGCCCCTGGGTGGAGGCGGCGGGCGGCGGTGCGGCCGGCGGTGTGCGGTCGGCCTCCTGGCGGGTGCGGTAGCGGTTCAGCGCGTCGGCCGAGCCCTGCTGGCTGAAGGTCCGGTCACCGGCTGAGATCGAGGGGGCGGAAGTGGGCGGGGCGGCGACCGAGGGGGCGCTGTTGCCCGGCCGGGCGTAGCCGCCGCTGGAACTGGAGGAACCGCCGGAGAACCATCCGCCGCCGCTGCTTCCGGTCGAGGGCGTGCGCGGGGCGGAGGGGCGGGCATAGCCGCCGCTGCTGCCGCTGCCGACGGACGGGGTGCGCGAAGGCCGGGAATACCCGCCCGAGGACGAGGACCGGCTGCTGCGGGAACCGGCGCGGGCCTGCGCCTCGTCCGGTGCGAGTGCCACGGAGACCGCCGCGGTGGCGGCGATGGCGAGCGGAGCGGGTGCCGCCGGCACGGTCAGGATGGCGCCGACGGGGACCGCCAGCGGCTGCGCCGTCATCAGAAGGGCGACGGCGGCGGCACGCCATCGATCTTTCCAGCGCTCTCGATGCCGGGTGGGACACCGGGGCTTCGCGGTCTGCGTCATCCGTCCTCTCGCGCGTCATCGGGAGCCGGTTCAACCGGCCCTCCCGGCGATTCGTTGCGCGAGCGTAGGCAGATACGCGACGGTGCTCAAGGATTTATCAGTCGCAGTCAAGCAGTTGTGAGCTGGCCGGTGGCCGGACGAAGCGTCACGACACTGCGGTCGCCGTCTGCTTGCTCTGCTCCGGCTCGGCCAGCGGCGGGCGGATGGTGGGCGGGCCGCCGGCTGCGGTGACGAGGCGGTCGCTGGCGGCCTCCAGCTCCTCCTCCAACTCGCGCATCGCCTCCGCACGCGGACGGCCGGGGAGGATCGGCGGCAGGAACTCCACCACCACGGTGCCCGGGCGCTTCAGGAAGCTGTGGCGCGGCCAATAGAGGCCGGCGTTCAGCGCCATCGGCACGATGGGGATCTTCAGGCTTTCATAGAGCACGCCCACGCCGATCCGGTAGGGGCGGTAGGTGCCGGGGGCGACACGGGTGCCCTGCGGGAAGATCACGATGGGACGGCCTTCGTCGCGCACCGGTCGGGAATTGCGGATCAGGGACTTGATCGCCGCCCCGCCGGCGCCGCGGTCGACCGGGATCATCTTCGCCTTGGCGGCGTACCAGCCCCAGATCGGGATCCACATCAGCTCCCGCTTCAGGATGATCGCCGGGTCCTTCACCAGAAGGTGGAGCTTCATCGTCTCCCAGGCCGACTGGTGCTTGGCCGCCAACAGGAAGGGGCCGTCGGGCAGGTTCTCGCGCCCGCGCACCTCGTAGCGGATGCCGACGAGCGTGCGCTCCAGCCAGCCGACGGTGCTCAGATACCATTTCACGACCGCGACCATCTGCGGACGCGGCAGCAGCAGCATCCACAGCAGGGCGAAACACATCAGCGCGGTCCAGAGGTGGAACGCGATGTTGAAGGCAAGGGACCGGATCCAGATCATGGCCGGCAACTTGTCAGGTCTTCACCGACTTCTCAAGTATTCCGCGCTGTTGCGGAGATGGTTCCGCAGCGCGGGGCGGGGTGGACTCCGTCCCGCGCCGGGTGCATTGTCCCCGGCGTGGAGGGGTGTCGTGGCTGTGGTGGGACCGTGATTCGTTTCGAAAATGTCGGCTTGCGGTACGGCACGGAGGCGGAGGTGCTGCGCGACATCAGCTTCACCCTGCTGCCGGGGTCCTTCCATTTCCTGACCGGTGCCAGCGGGGCGGGCAAATCGTCGCTGCTGAAGCTGATGTATCTGGCCCACCGGCCGTCGCGCGGGCTGGTCACCCTGTTCGGCCGCGACATGGCGATGGTGACCCGCCGCGAACTGCCGGAGCTGCGCCGCCAGATCGGCGTCGTGTTCCAGGACTTCGCGCTGCTCGACCATCTGTCGGCGCTGGACAATGTGGCGCTGCCGCTGCGCATGGCCGGCACGCCGGAGGTCGACGTGGTCGCCCACTGTACCGAAATCCTGCGCTGGGTGGGGCTGGGCAACCACCTGCACGCCAAACCGTCCACCCTGTCGGGCGGGCAAAAGCAGCGGGTGGCCATCGCGCGCTCCGTCATTAACCGGCCGCGGCTTCTGCTGGCGGACGAGCCGACCGGCAACGTCGACGACGGCATCGGCATGCGCCTGCTCTATCTGTTCGAGGAACTGTACAAGCTGGGAACCACCGTGGTGATCGCCACCCACAACGAGGCGCTGATCCGCCGTTTCGACCACCCGCGACTGCATCTCGACAATGGCCGGTTGATGGTGCTGCCCGCGCGCGGAAGCCGGGTTCATGATGGCCGTGCGTCCGACGGCCGTGCCGGCGACGCGCGCCCGCAAGAGTCGCGGTGGGAGTAGCGGCATGGCGCTTCGTCCGGTCCGTCCCCGCTCCGACCTGCCGCTGGCGGTCGATCCCTCCTCGCGCTTCCTTGGCTGGATCACCGCGCTGATGGCTTTCCTGGCAGCATTGGCGCTGGCCGGCGCCATGCTGGTGTCGGACATGGCGCAACGCTGGGACAGCGGCCTTGCCGGCGGGCTGACCGTCCAGGTGGCGCCGATGCCGGGGGCTCCGGTCGCGCCGCTGGACGAGCGGGTGGAGGCGGCGGTGACCGTCCTGCGCGCCTTCCCCGGGATCCGCTCGGCCACCGTGCTGGGCGGGGGCGAGATCGCCCGGCTGCTGGAGCCCTGGCTGGGGTCGGGGGCGTCGGACCCGCTGCTGCCGATGCCGCGGCTGATCGACGTCGCCGCCGACGGGCCGGTCGACGTCGCGGCCTTGCGGCTTCGCCTGACGTCGGCGGCGCCGGGGGCGACGCTGGACGATCATGCGGTGTGGCTGGCCGACCTGCGCTCCTTCGCCGGGGCGGTGCGGCTGGCGGCGCTGGGCGTGGTGCTGCTGATCGGGGCGGCGGCGGTGATGACGGTGGTTTTCGCCGTGCGCACCGGCTTGGCCATCCACCGTCCGGTGGTGGAGCTGCTGCACCTGATGGGTGCGACCGACCGCTATGTGTCCCGCCAGTTCGAACGGCATGTGGTGTCCTTGAGCCTGCGCGGCGGCGCCATCGGCCTGCTGCTGGCCGGCGGCACCCTGTATGGGCTGTACCGGGCGTCCCAGGGGCTGCGGGCCAGCCTGCTGGCCGACCTGTCGCTGCAGCCCTGGCAGTGGGCGGTGCTGCTTCTGGTGCCGGGGATGCTGGCCCTGCTGGCGTTGGCGACCGCACGCTGGACCGTGCTGCGCACGCTGGAGTCCATGCCGTGAGCCGGGGGGCGCGATGAGAACCGCGCACCGGCGGCACGGCGGCGCGGTGGCGCGGGCGGTGGCGCATCTGCTGGCCGGCTTGCTGGTGGCGGCCGTCCTCTGGCTTGGCGGCCTGGTCTGGTACGCCGCCGACGTGCCGCGTGCATCCCCCGCCGGCGCCGATGCCGAACGGCCGACCGATGCCATCGTCGTGCTGACCGGCGGCAGCAACCGGCTGGGCACCGGGCTGGAGCTGCTGGCCGCCGGACGGGCGAAGAAACTGTTCGTCTCCGGCGTCTATGACGGGGTGGAAGTGCAGGAACTGCTGAAGCTGTCCCGCCGTTCCCCGACCGAGATGGAATGCTGCATCACGCTGGGCTATTCGGCGGACAGCACCATCGGCAACGCCTATGAGACGGCGGACTGGATGCGCGACCAGGGGTTCCGGTCGCTGCGGCTGGTGACCGCCAACTATCACATGCGCCGCAGCCTGCTGGAGCTGTCGATGGCGATGCCCGACGTGGATCTGGTGCCCCATCCCGTCGTCGCCCCCACCGTCCATCTGGACGAATGGTGGGTATGGCCCGGCACCGCGAACCTGCTGATCAACGAGTACAACAAGCTGCTGGTGGTCGGCCTGCGCTGGATGGTGCACCGGACGGTCAAGGGCTGACGGTCTATCCCCAAAAGAGAATGAGAATGACTTGCAATTAGATTCGGACGGGGGTAGTGTCCGGTTCAGGGTTCACGCCCGGGCATCGCCGACCGCAACGTCCGTCCAGCAAGAAAGACACGCCATGCACGACAGCGCCGTCTCCGCTCCCGCCTCCTTCATCGCCGCATCCCTGCCGGTGGTCGAATCCGCCCGTTTGATGTCGGGCAGCCGCGAGATCGTGATCCAGCACGCCGGGCAGAGCTATCGCCTGCGCGTGACCCGCGCCAACAAGCTGATCCTCACCAAGTAAAGACCGTCAAAAGAACCTTCCGGGAAAACGCCATCGGGAATGGGCGCCGGCCATATGGCCGGCGCCCATTCTTTTTGTGGATGGTGCCTCAGGCCCGGCCCTGCACCTCGTACCCGGCGTCCTCGATGGCTTGGCGGATGGTCGATTCTTCGGCGTTGCCCTCGACGGTCACCTGGCCTTCCTTCAGGTCGACAAGAGCCCGCTCGACCGACGGAAGCGCTTCCACCGCCTTGGTCACCGTCTGGGCGCAGTGGCCGCAGGACATTCCAGATACCTTCAATGTCAGCATGGGGATTCTCCCTTGGCGGTGCGACGGCGCACCCGATTTCCACAGGCTGAGCCTTCCAGCGGCTGGAAGGTCAAGCGGCATTTCACAACTCGGCTCAACCGCCTTCCGGGACGATCGTTTCGCTCTGTTGTGGATGTCTATAATTCGAGACGCCGTCTCTAAAAATAGACGATTTTCCCCCACACAATCTCGATTGTGAGACAGGTGGTCGGTCGGTGAGTTTTGTGTGCAATGCACAAAATCAGCCTTATCAAAGGTTTCGGCTGTCACTATCGGTCCATGCAATTCTGGCATGACCCTTGCTGTCATGGTTTCACCCCGCCCTCAGGGGACTGCCGCCATGAGAAAGCGCACCCCGATGCCGCTGGTCACCGCAACCTCTCATCTGCCCGTTCCGGCACGCCGCGTGTGGCCGCTGGTTCGGTGGAACGGGGCGTTGGGCGACTGGTATCCCGGTGCGGTCTCCATGGTCGTGGAGGGGGTGGGGAAGGGCGCTCTTCGGCGTCTGCGGCTTTATGACGGGGCACCGGTCGTCCACCGGCTGGAGCATGTCAGCCGCATCGACGATGCCTACACCTATGCGGTGGTCGAAGGACCGTACCCGGTCGCCGACCTTCTGGCGCAGATCCGTCTGCGCGCCGATGGGGAACGGCAGGCCGCCCTGGATTGGACCGCCACCTTCCGTCCGATTACCTCACACCCGAACCAGGGCGCGGAGGCGGAGGCGGAGCGTTTCGTCCGCGACTTCTACGACGCCGGCATGGCCCGGCTCCGCAGTCTGCTTCAGCCGTAAATCCCGAAAACACACCCGTGACGGTCACCGTCCGAAAAGAATAACCGAGGGAGCATCGTCCAAATGAGTTTCCTGATCTGCGTGGGAGCGCTCGCGTTCCTGATGCTGGTCGCCTACCGGGGCTTCAGCGTCATCCTCTTCGCGCCCATCGCGGCGATGGGGGCCGTGCTGCTGACCGACCCGTCCGCCGTCCCGCCGATCTTCACCGGCCTGTTCATGGACAAGATGGTCGGCTTCGTGAAGCTGTACTTCCCGGTCTTCCTGCTGGGCGCGGTGTTCGGCAAGGTGATCGAGTTGTCCGGCTTCTCCAAGTCGATCGTCTCGGCCGTCATCAAGCTGGTCGGGCGCGAGCGTGCGGTGACCTCCATCGTGCTGGTCTGCCTGCTGCTGACCTATGGCGGCGTGTCGCTGTTCGTCGTGGTCTTCGCCGTCTATCCCTTCGCGGCGGAGATGTTCCGGCAGAGCGACATCCCCAAGCGCCTGATCCCCGGCGTGATCGCGCTCGGCGCCTTCACCGTCACCATGGACGCGCTGCCGGGCACGCCGCAAATCCAGAACATCATCCCCACCACCTTCTTCAAGACCGATGCCTATGCCGCCCCCTGGCTGGGTGTGATTGGCTCGATCTTCATCCTGGCGCTGGGACTGCTCTATCTGGAATGGCGGGTGCGCTCGGCCATCGCGCGGGGCGAGGGCTATGGCAGCGGACACAGCAACGAACCGGAGCCGGTCGCCTCGGAAGCGCTGCCGAACCCGATCCTGGCCCTGTCGCCTCTGGTCGCCGTCGGCGTGCTCAACAAGCTGTTCACCATGGCGATCCCCGGCATCTACGGCACCACCAGCGAAGTGGCGCTGACCCCGGGCGCCAAGCCGCTGGTGACGCAGGTCTCCTCCGTCGCCGGCATCTGGGCGGTGGAAGGGGCCCTGCTCTGCGGCATCCTGATGGTGCTGGCCTTCGCCTGGAAGCCGGTGT
This sequence comes from Azospirillum largimobile, assembly GCF_977007025.2. Taxonomy (NCBI): domain Bacteria; kingdom Pseudomonadati; phylum Pseudomonadota; class Alphaproteobacteria; order Rhodospirillales; family Azospirillaceae; genus Azospirillum; species Azospirillum largimobile. The sequence goes on along the minus strand of NZ_CDRMUA020000005.1, from coordinate 6,788 downwards.
CCCAGCGCTTCGCCGACGGAACCAAGGCCGCCATCGGCGGGTCGCTGCTGGCCGCCATGAACACGGCCTCGGAATACGGCTTCGGCGCGGTCATCGCGGCGCTGCCGGGCTTCCTGATCATCCGCGACGCGCTGGCCGCCATCCCCAACCCGCTGGTGAACGAGGCGGTGACCGTCACGGCGCTGGCCGGCATCACCGGTTCCGCGTCGGGCGGCATGAGCATCGCGCTGGCGGCCATGGCCGACCAGTTCATCGCCGCCGCCAACGCCGCCGGCATCCCGATGGAGGTGCTGCACCGCGTCGCCTCGATGGCCAGCGGCGGCATGGACACCTTGCCGCACAACGGCGCCGTCATCACCTTGCTGGGCGTCACCGGGCTGACGCACCGGCAGTCCTACGGCGATATCTTCGCCGTCACCTGCATCAAGACGCTGGCGGTCTTCTTCGTGATCGCCGTCTATTACCTGACCGGGATCGTCTGATCATGAAGAACAAACTCGTTTCCCTGGAAGAGGCCGTCGCGCGCATTCCCGACGGCGCTTCCCTGCTGATCGGCGGCTTCATGGCCGTCGGCGGCCCCAACCGGCTGGTGGACGAACTGATCCGCCAGGGCAAGCGCGAGCTGACCATCATCGCCAACGACACCGCCCGGCCCAACAACGGCCTGGGCAAGCTGGTGGTGGAAAAGCTGGTGCGCCGCGTCGTCACCAGCCACATCGGCCTGAACCCCGAGACGCAGAAGCAGATGATCGCCGGCGACATCGAGGTGGAACTGGTGCCGCAGGGCACGCTGGCCGAGCGCATCCGCGCCGGCGGCGTCGGCCTGGGCGGCGTGCTGACCCCCACCGGCGTCGGCACCACGGTGGAGGAGGGCAAGCGCACGGTCGAGATCGACGGCGTCACCTACCTGCTGGAAATGCCGATCAAGGCCGACTTCGCTCTGGTCGCCGCCAAGCAGGCCGACCTGTACGGCAACCTGACCTACGCGCTGACCGCGCGCAACTTCAACCCGCTGATGGCGATGGCCGGTGCCACCGTGATCGCCGAGGCCGAGGACATCCTGCCGGTCGGCTGCATCCCGCCCGATGCGGTGATGACGCCGTCGGTTCTGGTCGACCACATCGTCACCGCGACGCCGCGCTGATCGGGGAGTATTGAGCCATGGATGAAAAGACCCTGATCGCCAAGCGCGTCGCGCTGGAGCTGATGGACGGCGACCTCGTCAACCTGGGCATCGGCCTGCCGACCCTGGTCGCCCGCTACGTCCCCGCCGGACGGCACGTGTTCTTCCAGTCGGAGAACGGTATCCTCGGCATGTCCGGCCCGATCACCGGGGCGGAGAACCACGACCTGACCGATGCCGGCGGCTCGCCCATCTCGGCCCTGCCGGGGGCGGCGTCCTTCGACAGCGCCTTCTCCTTCGGTCTGATCCGCGGCGGCCATCTGGACGTCACCGTGCTGGGCGGCCTGCAGGTGGATCGCGAAGGGCGGCTCGCCAACTGGATGGTGCCGGGCAAGATGGTGCCGGGCATGGGCGGTGCGATGGATCTCGTCACCGGCGCCCGCCGGGTGATCGTCGCCATGCAGCACAGCGCCAAGGGCGAACCGAAGATCGTCGAGCGTTGCGCCCTGCCGCTGACCTCGGTCCGCCGGGTCGACCTGGTGGTGACCGACCTCGCCGTCATCGAGCCGACCGACGCCGGCCTCGTCTTGAAGGAAACCGCCCCCGGTGTCACGGTGGAGCAGGTGATCGCCAACACCGGGTGCGAACTGATCGTCGCCCCGGATCTCCGTCCCATGCCGCTCTAAAGGTAAAGAACAATGACCAATCTGAAGGGGAAGGCCGCGCTCGTCACTGGGTCCACCAGCGGGATCGGCCTTGGAATCGCACGGCAGCTCGCAGGGCAGGGCGCCGACCTGATGCTGAACGGCTTCGGCGACGCCGCCTACATCGCCGAGCTGTGCCAGTCGCTGTCGGCGGAGTTCGGCGTGCGCGTCGCCCACAACGGCGCCGACATGTCGAAGCCCGAGGAGATCGAGGCGATGGTCGCCGCCACCGAGGCGGCCTATGGCCGGCTGGACGTGCTGGTCAACAATGCCGGCATCCAGCATGTGGCGCCGGTCGACGCCTTCCCGGTGGAGCGTTGGGACGCGGTGATCGCCATCAACCTGTCGGCCGTCTTCCACGGCACCCGCGCGGCATTGCCGGGCATGAAGGCGCGCGGCTGGGGCCGGGTCATCAACATCGCGTCGGTGCATGGCCTGGTGGCATCGGTCAACAAGTCGGCCTACGTCGCCGCCAAGCATGGCGTGATCGGCCTGACCAAGGTGACGGCACTGGAACTGGCGGAGACCGACATCACCTGCAACGCCATCTGCCCGGGCTGGGTGCTGACGCCGCTGGTGCAGAAGCAGATCGACGCGCTGGCCGCCTCGCGCAGCCTGTCGGTAGAGGAGGCCGGGCGCGAGTTGCTGAGCGAGAAGCAGCCGTCGAAATCCTTCGTCACCCCGGAGCAGCTGGGCGAACTGGCGGTGTTCCTGTGCTCGGAAGCGGCCGGCAACATGCGGGGAGCCGCGCTGACCATGGATGGCGGCTGGACCGCCCAGTAAGGCGGCCCTTCCAATGCCGTAAGGGGGGGTGGGCCGAAGTGCTCGCCCCTTCCCGGAATCCCGGCCCTTCTCAGCTTTCGCTGGTGGCGGGAACCGTATCGAAGGGGGTGGCGATGAACGGACGGCCCTGGCCGTGGCCGGCGCGGGCATGGCCGCGTTCGGTCGCAGCCTGCCGGAAATAGCCGACCACGAACACGCGCAGTGCGTTCGCGAGCGATACGCCGGCCTGGGAGGAGCGGCGGCCCTGCTGTTCCATGCGGTCGCGGACATCCCCGCACAGCTCTTCCACCGTCAGGTCTTCCCGCTGGGAGATCTCCTCGAGCCCTTCCCAGTAGGACGGCTCCAACCGGATGGAGACATCGCGCCCGGACAATTTCAGCGTGCGGGTGACCAGGGAGGCGACACCCGCAAATTGACCAGTGCGAGACCTATTGTTCCCATCGCTCGACATGCTCTTAATTCCTCGTCCTGCCCGTGCGATTGCCCCCAACGCGCGCTCACTATAACGCGACTACAACCGGCTTTGGGAACAAAACTTTCGGCAGGTAAGGATTCTCCCTAGGGAGCCCGTTCCGGATCCCCGGCCATGTCCTTGAGCAAGGCCAGATCGTTGATGACGATAAAACCTTTGGCATATGTCACTGCGCCGGTTTTGCGCAGGGCGCCCAGACACTTGTTCACCATTTCGCGGGTGACGCCCAGCATGTTGGCGAGTGCTTCCTGCGACAGCGGCAAGGTCAGGCGCAAGCCGGCCGGGGTCGGCTGTCCGTAGCTGTCCGACAGCAGCAGCAACCTGCGGGCGAGCCGGCGCGGGACGTCGTGGAAGACGGCATCCTCGATGTTCTCCGACACCCAGCGCAGCCGGTCGCACAGGACCACCATCATGCTGGTGCACAGGCGCGGATGGCGTTCCAGGAAGGGAATGAAATCGACCCGGTCGATACGGTAAAGCTCGACCGGGCGCAGGGCGACGGCGGCGGCCGTGCGTTCCCGGCCGTCGATCAGGCCGATCTCTCCCAGGACATCGCCGGCCTCCAGGATGTTCAGCAGCATGGTCTTGCCATCCGCCGAGGAGGTCCGGATGGCGATCTGGCCCTTCAGCACGGCGAACAGGCTGTCGCCGGGATCGCCCTTGTCGAAGATGATCCGGTCGGCATCGAAGCGGACGATACGGCCCAGCCCCAGCATTTCCGCCATTTGCCCGGCGTCGAGTTCTCCGAGCAAGCGGTTGCGCCTCAGCACCGCCGCCACATCCATGGGCGCGTTCATCCATCCGTCCCGGCACCGTTTCACGCCGCGGCGGCGACAATCGCCACCCCGGCGCGATCAGTCTACCGAAAACGCACCTACATCGCGAGGGGGGCGGCGTCGCGCAGGGCACGTTCCCACAGGACGGTTCGTTCGAAATGGAAACGGGCTTCCGGCACCGCATCGTTGCCGGCGGGACGGCCGAGGCGCCGTGCCATGCTGCGCAGCATCGCCTTGGCATCGTCGCGCTTCTGGTCGAAGCGGCCTTGCGGCAGCCAGCCGCGGAACGCCGCCAGTTCGTCCGCCGGAAGGCCGATGTCGCCACCCAGCCGCAGCATCCGGCCATAGCCGCGCTCGCGGTAAGGCAGCTCCTTGGCGATGGACTCCAGGCGCAGGGAGGTTCCGGCGGTCAGCACCCGGTCGGCCACCGCGTCGGACAGGGTGCGGCGGATGTTGACCATCGCCTCCGACAGTGCGGTGTAGCCGAGTTCGGCCGGGCCGTGGATCACCGCGACCTCGTCGTCGTCCTCCAACCGGCCGTCGCGGAACGCCTCGAAGATGGCGCCGACGCCGACCATGCCGAAGGGATACAGCTCCGCCGCGCGCAGCGCCCCCATGCTGGAGGCGCCGAACACCGGGATCCCGGCATGGATGGCGTAGAGGATTTCCTTGTGCCAGACCGACGGCACGCTTTCGAAGAAGCCGTCGATGATGCCGATCGCCGCCGGCTTCTCCGCGCACAGGCGCAGCACGTCGCCCTGGGCGACCGGCGGCAGGAAGGTGGCGTCCAGCTCCCGTGCCGCATCCTCGCGCGGCAGGGTGGGGCCGAGGAAGACATAGACGCCGCTCATGCCGCCTTCTCCATGGCTTGGGTGCCGAGCACGCGCAGGCCGCGTTCGCCCAGCAGGTAATCGGGGGATTCGTCGGCACCCTCCAGCCCCGGCACGACGACGCGCACGACGGGGATGCCGAATTCGGGCTTGGTCAGGTCGACCGCCACCGCCTCCTCGATGCCGACGGCGCGCAGCCGGTCGAGCTGGTGGGCGAGGTCGGCCTCGATGGTGGGGGCGGTGCTGGTCGGGCAGTGATGGAAAGGGCGCCGGCCGGTGCCATCGACGATCATCGCCTTCCAGCGGGCATGGTGGGCGGGGTCGAGGTGGCGCTCGTATTCGGCGCGGGGCATGTCGTCGCGGGCGCCGGCGATGAAGGTCAGGCGGCTCTGCGCCGCCTCGGTCAGGGCGCGGGACAGGGCGATCTCGCGCGCCACATGGCAGCCCATGCCGGTGGCCGGGCGGATGGAGTGCTGGGGCAGCTCCTCGCGCTCGACGATGCGGCAGAGGAAGGCGGGCAGGCCGACGTCGCTGGTGGTCTCCCACACGCCGACGGCGACGCCCGCCGCCTCGAACCGGTCGATCAGCGAGCGGCAGACCGGATCGTCGATGCTGTCCAGGTCGATGCGGGTCGTCGCCTGGGCGACCGGGTCCTGCAGGCGCCACAGGGTGGTCGCGTCGCGCTCCACCAGTTCGGTGACGGCGTGGCTGATCGCCTCCACCTTGTGGTTGCCCGACGCCAGCCCGTTCGAGCCGGCCAGGAAGGCGCCGTGGCCGGGGGCCATCGGCACGGTGAAATTCAGGTGGACCATCTCGAACGGAACCCATTTCGGGCCGCCGTTCAACAGGTCCTGCCCCTCGATCCACAGGATGGGGCTGTTGGGATTGAAGCTGCCGGTCGACAGCCGTGGCAGGCGGTCGACGTCAACCACCGGGTGGGTCCAGCGCAGCTCTTCGAAGCTGGCGAACTTCAGCGGCAGGGTGATGCGTTCGGCGTGATAGCTCTCGATCGACTCCATGACCCCCGATGCCTTGGCGGCGGCGAGCGTCACCCCCTTGCCCTGCGACACCGAGATGGAGCGCGAGTTCGGCCGCGTCACCATCACCACTGGGATGCCGACGGCATCCAGTCCGGTGACGTTGGCGACCCGGGTGATCCCCATGATCGGCAGGAACGGGGCGACCCGTGCCAGGGTCTGTTCGGGCGCCATGACCCGGTGGGTGCCGACCGTGTGGGCCTTCACCGCATCCGAAACGGAGGCTTTGACATCGAGCAGATCGAAGGGCATCGCGGCTTGTCCGGGGCGGAAGAACATCGAGAGGGCGCGTCCCGTTCCCGGGTCCGTGGCCGATCAGCGCCTGAAGCGGTGCTGGTGGCCACGGTCCGAAGAACCGGAACCGGGAACCCGATCAGGCGCCCGGAGTGATCAGGATGCGGCCGGCTTCATGGTCGGCGGATTGGAAGCCGGCGCGGTCGCCCGAACGGACATGGGTGCGGGCGGTGGCGATGGCGCTGTCGGCGACCTCGGACACGCCATGGGCGGTCACGGCATACAGACGGCCATCGGCGCCACGGATCATTGAAGCCTGGGAGATCGAAACGTTCATGAAGCCATTCCTTCAGTGTGTGGTGACACTGAACTCTTCACATTCGAAGGGATGTTCCGCTGTGAAGAATTTCACAGTGCCGATTTGGCCCCGGCGGGTAGACAGATGTGCAGGCAGCGTCGTGTCTGCGCGGGCCGCCGCCGTACAGCGCCTAGGGGAGTGGAGTCATGTTCATTCAGAAGAAGGCCACTGGTCGCATGTCCGGCATCATTGTTCTCGATGCCCTGATGACTTGGCCGACGGTGACTTCGCGCACTATCCCGCTGCCTGGGCGGAGTGCCCGCGTTCGGTTGGAGGCAGCGGTCTGGCATGGGCTGGACGACATCGCTCGCAAAGAGCGTCGTCCAATTCAGGAGTTGTGCCGGGAAGTCGATGCGCTGAGACCATCGAATACGCCACTGACCAGCGCAATTCGTAACTATGTTTTGGATTACTACCGCCAAGCTGAGGCTAGATAGTCAGGAGAGATTATCTTGTTCAAGATAGTTCAGT